>CAZPOT010000007.1:0-266245 GCA_964588295.1 uncultured Flavipsychrobacter sp.
ATATTATTTTCATTTTAGCCCGTATTTTTTTGAATAGTATGTGTGGGGCGTGCTTGTTGTTGCGTACCTACGGCACGCTGTGTGATTGTTTTAGCAGCCGCAGGGTTGAAACACCTACGCTATTATAGCTCGACCTTACAGGGCGATACAGTTTGTTGTGAATACAAAACAAATACATCCAGCTGCCGTTAGTCATGAAACACAACGGCGGCGCTTGGGTTAGTGCATCCTAAAACGAATACGTCCGCTTGTGAGATTGCTTCGTTCCTCGCAATGACCGGCTTGTTGTGTTGATGTTATACTGTCCGAAAACGAATAAGTCCCGTGGCCGTTGGTCAGGAGACACAACGGCCGTGCTTTGGTTAGTGCATCCTAAAACGAATACATCCGCTTGTGGCGAGTCGGAGACTCGTTCACTTTTATCGTCACGAGAGCGCTGCGCTAACTCTCGCGACAGGAGAGTCAGCTTCTTGTATACGAAAAACGAGTACGTCCTGATCCGGGCTGGACCAGGATATCGTGCCCGTGGCCGCAATCATGGATTCGACAAGCTCACCATGACAGCTATTAAGAGTGGCTCTATTTGGGCTGTCTATGTGGGCTGTCTGTCCGCGGCCACCGCTAATGCTATGGCAGCCGAAAGAAGACAGGGCAGCATTCCTTGTGTGAAAGTGCAGAAAAAGATATGGCACATCTCGAAGGTGTGCCATATCGGGGAATATCTGGATGAATTACTCTTGAGTGTTTGACTGTTTTATTTTCTTGCGTATTTGCGGACGGCGTCAGCGATGATGTCAGCGGTGATGTCGGGGTAGTCGACTTTGACGGGCTTGCCGTTCTCTACCCATTCTTTAATGATGGGATGGTATTTTGTATCCAGGAGTTTTACCAGGGTGGCGCCCATTGCTTCTGCGCCCAATGCATTGCATTGTTGTTCGTACTGGCCGGTCATTGGTATTACCGCTACTTTTTTGCCCAGGTACATGGCTTCTGCAGGACCTTCGAAGCCACCACCGCAAAGCACCCCTGCACTTGAGGCCATACTCTTCACAAACTCATCGTTATTGATCTTGCGCAGCTCTACATTGCCCACTTTGCGAGGTTCTTTGTTGTGCTTGGAGAATACTACCCATGGCACATTGAACTGAGACAGGTGTTTTACGATCGTATCATCATCATACGCAGGTAGGTATACTGTGTAGTGGCCTTCGTTGGTAGGGGTAAGTGCTCTTATCTCTTTACGGATAACGGGTGTATAGGTGCTTTCGTCGAACGCTTTGAAGTGAAAGCCATAACCGGCTGTTACAGGCGCATACCGGGTAAGCACCAGTTCACCAATTATATCGCGCTCTTTGGGGCGTGGTGCATTGGGCCGCATTACGGCATATTGGTGGCTAACTGAAATACAAGGTAGCCCTTTGCGCTTACAAGCCCATGCAGAGACGGGCTCAAAATCGTTTATGACAAGATCGTACTGTTCTATGGGGAAGTTGCGGATGTCTTTGAGCAGCTGGCCAAGTTTTGTATTTTTCAGTGTATCCAATATATCAACTCCACCACTTTTGCCGAAGATGAAGCTCATGCCCCAGAATTTGTATTTTACAGGGTAAGGAAAGTCGACATCAGCCTGTATACCGCTGATGAGGACGTCGACCTCACCGTATTGGGCCAATAAAGGATATACATCTCTTGCGCGGCTGACGTGCCCGTTGCCGGTGCCCTGGATTGCAAATAGGATCTTCACTTATTGTTGTTTATTTTATGCGGTAGGTTACAAATGTATTTAAAGCTACGGTATTGTTTTATTTTATCAGGTTGTGCACCTACGGAGGGCATTGCAATTAATGAACCGGAGCTACTATAAAGCTTTTGCCGCCTATCGGGCAATGACGTTAAGACCTCTACAAAACTATGCTCCCGACATTCAATTTTACTGATAGGGGGCTGAGTGCCCCCGGGGTTGAAACCCCGGGCTACTATAAACTGTCCCTACAGGACGGAACAGTTGGTTGTCGCATTTAGCAAGGATTACCCAATTATATAACTATGCTGCTTCCAGGCCGTTGTTGGTTTGGTGGCCGTTGATGTTGAGTTCCATCATCAGGCTGGCCATCATGGCCTTGGCGGATTCTTTGGTTTGCTTTTTCTTGTCGATATCTACAGCCTGTGCAACGGGATCGGCAAAGTAATTGTACATAGACCACTGGCCGTTGGTGTATTCCAGCGCAGTGAGGTTTTCTATCCAGTCGCCGGAGTTGAGGTACATTACATCGCCGTGCGGTGTATGCACATTCTTCATTTCCGGGTGGTGGATATGACCGCAGATAACATAGTCGTATTTATTCTCGGCAGCGATGCTGCACACGGTATCTTCGAAGTTGTTGATGAATTTAACGGCGCTCTTTACGCTGTTCTTTACTTTTTTGGAGAGGGAGATTTTTCCGCGGCCCATTTTCTGCGATACCCAGTTGATGACGCTATTGATGAGAATAAGCGTATCGTAACCCACTGCACCCAGTTTTGCCAGCCAGCGGCTGTTTTGCATTACCACATCGAATACGTCTCCATGAAATATCCAGACACGCGAACCATTTATCTTGAGCGAGAGTTTATTGGTGATCTTGAGGGAACCTAACTGGAAGCCTTTGAATTTGCGCAGCATCTCATCGTGATTGCCGGGGATGAAATACACCGGCACTTCTTTGGCAATGAGCCCGACAAGGTGTTTTACCACCATCATGTGGGTAGCAGGCCAGTAGCGCTTGCTGAACTGCCAGATATCAACGATATCTCCGTTTAACACTACGGCTTTGGGTTTGATGGTTTTCAAATACTGGAGCAACTCTTTGGCATGACAGCCGTAGGTACCCAAGTGAATATCGGACAGCACAAGTATATCAACTTCTCTCTTTGCCATAACTACGTATAACTTCTGGTTATACAAAAAGACAAAAATCATATAACTGGATTGTTAGGAACTGGTTAAGGATACATTAAATATGTCTGAACCATGATTTGTAGGATTAGATGCTGTGGACTGGATATTATATTGTCTGAATCAAAATTGGCCAGAATTAAAGAATTGACGGAATTCCAGCCGGACGTGTGATAATTTACGGCTAACTATTATCGGCCAGGGTAGTGAAGCAACACCCGATATCGGCGAGTCCTTCCCGGCCCAGATGAGCCACGCGCTGAGGTTCACCAGGACACAAATCACATGAATACAGACTATTATATAGCAGTTAATACTAGGTTCTTTTCACGGTTATCAGAATTTCAAACCGAGTTTTCAACAAATGTGTATTACTTTAAAAAGAGGGGAAAAGGGAGTGTATTAATTTCGATACCGAAAGAAAGCTGAAAGTTATGGATATAGAACAACTGATGCCGCATGTAGAAGCGTTGATATTTGCCAGCGATAAGGCGCTGACGCAGATAGAGATAACTGAAATGATAGGCCAGGCACTGGAAGAAGTGATTGAGGCTGACCGTATTGCTACCTGTATTTCTGCAATAATGGAGAAGTATGAGGCAGAATATTACCCTTTCCACCTGACAGAAACAGGTGGTGGCTATCAGTTTCTGACCAAAAAAGCTTTCCATAAGACGGTTATTAAGCTGAATGGCGAGAAACACATTAAGAAATTGTCGGCAGCGGCAATGGAAACGCTGTCTATTATTGCCTATAAGCAGCCAATAACCAAGAGCGAAATAGAATATATACGCGGTGTAAGTGCCGACTACAGCATACAAAAGCTGCTGGAAAAGGATCTGATAGTAATAACAGGCCGTAACGAGGATATGATAGGTAAGCCACTGGTTTATGCTACTTCCAAGAACTTTATGGATTACCTGGGCATCAATTCTCCGGCGCAGCTGCCACAGCTGAAGGATATTACCGATATAGAAATAGTAATGCCAACCAGCGCAGAGGATGCTCAGCCAGCCGATACGCCTCACCTGGGCTACGACGAGCTGAAGCAGGCTTCTTAATAAAAGAATACCCTTTATGTTTTATACCCAAATGGTGCACCGCTTATGTGGTGCACCTTTTTTTTGATCAGGATGGGCTGGATTTGAGGGAAGAGGAATATGTTTTTTTGTCTGAATCAGAATTTACAGAACTTGAGAATAAGGCAGAATTATGGCTATGAAGGGTTGAAATAAACATTAGCGCTCTGTATGTTTGCGAGATTGCTTCGTTCCTGCCAATGACGGAGCCCATGATCGTGCCGCCCTTCGACAAGCTCAGGGTGACACTACGTAGGTGTGCAGTCATTGGAGAATGATTGCGGGTTTCCCGAATAACACCTTGCAAGGACCATGTTATTTATATCCGAAAACGAATACGTCCTGTGGCCGTTGGTCAGGAGACGCAACGGCGGCTGTGTGGCGATATTCTGTGTCATTTGTACGTTCGCTGAAGCCGCAGGGTTGAAACGCCTGCGCTATTGTAACCCGTCCTTACAGGACGATATGGCAACTGTAGAAGTAACTTGTTTTCTATGCGTGCCGCTCCTGCGCCTGCTTATTACAAAATGGCAAGTATAATGGAGTAATAACAACTATCTGACCAATGTCACATCTCCTTTCTCAACTATAGTTGCGCCACCGCAATCGTATTTAATGAAGTAGAAGTATACGCCCATGTCTTGTGGCACACCGTTGAATTTGCCATCCCATCCGATCGAGGAATTAGTAGATTCAAATACTGTTTGTCCCCATCGGTTCTCTATCCTGAAATTGTGGAACCGATGATATCCTGCATAGAGAGGCCTGAACAGATCGTTCTTACCATCGCCATTAGGTGTAAATGCACCCGGAAAGTATACCTGGCAGCATGATTGGGGCGTGAACAGCACACTATCGGCCGCATAGCAGCCAAATGGATCTACTGCATTGACACGGACATAGCCCACCTTATCGATAGTAGCCCACTGCACTGCGCTATTGCCACCGCTAAAGAAATGCGCCGGCAGCCACTGGTAGCTTACACCGGCGTCTGGCTGGCGTACGGCCAGCTGAACACTATCGTCAAGACATTGCACAGCGCCCGCCACAACATTGATCGCAACTACGGGCAGCCTACGGACGTGCACCGTATCGTATGTTGTTTCTCCCCGGCAGCCTTCGGCGGTATATGGCGTTAACGAAAGCACCCGTATGCCGGCAGTATCGAACCGGAGGGTGTATGGTCCGCCACCGCCCGATGCGGCAGTTATAACGGCAGCTCCCCCATAATTCCACACATAGCCAGCCGCGTTACCGGTGTGATATTGCAAGCCAAGCACCACAGTGTCGTACAGGCAAACGTTTTCATTAATAAACGCATTGGCCAACGGGGAGGGCTGTACCATAAGACGAAATGTATCTGAAGCGCTGCAAGAACCATCGGGCGCTGCCACATACAGCGTTATACTTTGTAACCAGGCGCTATCGGCACGGATGACCAATGCGGGGGTATTTATGCCGCCGGCCACTACGGTTTCTCCGGCAGACAAACCCCATGAGTAGTTACCGGCGAATGGTGTACCTGAATAATACAGGCTAACGGTATCGTGCTGGCAAATAGAGCTACGCGAAGCTGCAATGTGAAACACAGGGGAGGATAGGATATTAACCGTATCTGCAGCCCTGTTACTTTCACAACCATTTACCACCTGGCTTACATACCATATGTATGTGCCGGCCACAGCAGTAGATGGCAACGGCGGCACAGTAAGAGGCATGCCCCCTGCAGGCACAGTATACCACAGCAACCCGGATCCCGCTGCCGATAAGGGTGCTGCAATACTATGCTGGCAATAAGCAGTATCGCGCACAACGGGAGGGATAGGTTGCGCTACAATAGTAACAATGGCGCGTGAGCTGTCGCTGGCACAACCATTTACCGACTGCGTAACATAATAAGTATCTATTACCGGCACAGAGGAACTAACGGCAGGCGGCGTTGTATAGCCCCCCGTAACACCAGGGCCATACCACGTGAGGGATGTACCTGCTGCTGTAAGCGGTGAAGTAGCCGCGAACTGACAATATACCGGCGAAGTAACTGAAGGAGCCGGTGGACGTGTATTGACCTGGAGATGGAGGATGGCAATAGAATCGCATCCGGCAAGGGTATGCAAAGTGTCGCTATAATAAGTGCCGGTGGCTGCGTAAACATGCCCGTAGTAAGTATATGTACTACCGGAACAAATGGTATCGTACAGGTTTCCGTACGGCAGCGGCTTTACATAAAGGTGAAGCGTTATGATGGAATCGCAACCACCGGCCGACACGAAAGAATCTGTATAAGTGCCCGCCGAATACAGGGTATTACCACCAAAAGTATAACCTGTATTATAGCAAGTGGTATCGAAGAAAGCAGCGGCTACAGAAGAAGTAATATGGACAGTATATGAAACAGTATCGACCATGCAAACACCATTGCCCAGTGTTACGGTGGCAATGTATACTCCTGCCGTACTCCAGGAGACGAGCGGAGTAGCTGATGTGGAGGTAGCAGGTGTGGCCAACGTGCCAAAACTCCAGGAATAATAAATACCTGTAGCGCCCACACCGGTAACGCTAAAAGTATGCGCCACTGCCGGGCAGCTTGTATCTGTACCCACAATGCCGGGCGGCACAGCTTCGGTAAGGCTTAAGTTATCGACAATCATGCCCAGGGTAGAAAAGCCGGCAGTGTTATCTGTAAGTGAGATCCGCAACCTGACCACCCCCGAGCCCGAAGGCACATTGACCAAGGGGATACCCGTAACCGGGGTAAGCGCAAACGTGGTATTATTACGCACGTAGTCCATATCTACATAAGTACCGACTACGGTTCCGGTAGCGTCCAATCCATCGATGCGGATATGCGAGGTAACGGGGTTGGGGCCTCCCGCGGTTCTTACCGAGGCATCCATACCATATGTATAGCTGGCGCCTGGTAATACACATACATCCTGGTGAAAACAGGACTCGTCATCTACTTCCGCGACGTGATTTGTAGCAACAGACCCTCCGTAAGTTGTCTCGAAAGCGTAAGCCTCGACACCAGTACATGACGTTACCCAAGATGCACCAGACGCATTGAAAGTGCCATTCTGTATCAGATTGATGGCGGAAGCATGCGATGCTGAACAAACCACAGACACGAAAAGCAGTAATTGAATAAAAGATCTCATAGTTTTTTGAAAGCCCTGTAACAAACAGAACAATACACAGAAGCAAAATATGACTATCCACTAATATAATTATTAGAACTAATTCTAAAACGCTCATTACGAGGTATAAAAACTGATTTCGGGCCTTTGGGGGCATGAGGATCCTGTTGTAATAACATTACCTGCGGATACTGTGTTGACAGCGGGAATAGCGTGACATATATATTCTGGGATGTCTGTTGTTACTTCGTCAAGGATAACACTGTTCCCTTCACCACGATTTTTTTTTGCAGAAATGGTAGTACACTTTCTGCAGCCTGCCTATCGGAGTCAAAAATGGGATCGTTTGTTGATGGCGCAGTTGACACATTCATAGCGCACTACACACATTTTACTATATTTACAGGCCGATAAACGGTAAATATTATGTCGAATCAATTACTTAAAGGAAAGAAAGGTATCATATTTGGCGCACTGGATGAGCGTTCTATAGCATGGAAAACTGCGCTGGCATGCGTGGCAGAAGGCGCTGAAATAGTGCTGAGCAACGCACCTATAGCCCTGCGCATGGGTAAAATAAAAGAGTTGAGCGCATTGTGCAACAATGCGCCTGTTATAGCTGCCGATGCTACATCTGTAGCCGACCTGGATGCACTGATGCAGCAGAGCATGGAGCATTTTGGCGGTAAAATGGACTTTATGCTGCACTCTATAGGCATGAGCCCGAATGTGCGCAAGAGCATCCCTTATACTGAGACCAATTACGATAACTTCCTTAAGTCGATAGATATATCTGCACTTTCCCTCCACAGGGTGTGCCAGAGTGCTATGAAGGCCGATGCACTGAACGAATGGAGCAGTGTACTGGCACTGAGCTATATAGCAGCGCAACGCACCTTCCCCGGCTATAACGATATGGCTGACGCGAAAGCAGTACTGGAAAGCATAGCGCGCAGCTTTGGCTACCACTATGGCTTTAAGAAGAAAGTACGCGTAAATACTATTTCACAGTCGCCAACGGTAACTACTGCAGGATCGGGCGTGAGCGGTTTTGATGCGTTCCTGACGTATGCTGAGAAGATGAGTCCGCTGGGTAATGCAAGCGCTGAGGATTGCGCTAACTATTGCGTAATGATGTTCAGCGACTATACGCGTATGGTAACGATGCAGAACCTGTTCCACGATGGTGGCTTCTCGTTTACCGGCGTGAGCACACCGATAGTTGAAGATATTACGAAGGCGAACAGCTAAAAAGAGCAAAGCGGGTTGCTTGGCGAAACCCCGACCCTAAAGGGAGGTGATTTTAGTGCGTACGAAAGCGATGCCCATGTCCGTGTCGCCCTTCGATACTTCGACAAGCTCAGTATAAACTAAGCTCAGGGTGACACTTATTAAATATTTGAACTCAAAATAATAAACCACATGCGATGCATGTGGTTTATTATTTTGGGAGCGATTGTATCGGCAAATCCGATATTTTTGTGGTTAGTGCAATAATGAACGGTTATGGCACGTTTTTAAGCGGTATGCGAGGCATGAAATATACTTTAGCCCTTATTGGTGTATTGTGCAGCCGGCTGGCCATGGGCCAGGTGGTGGGCGGACAATCGAGTTTTGAGTTCCTGAATATGTCGAACTCGCCGCATGTTACTGCGCTGGGGGGCATCAGTATAGCCAACCCGGCCAACGATATATCGCTGGCGCTGCAAAACCCGGCCATGATGCGCCCGGGCCTGCATAACCAGCTGGCGCTGAACTACAATAATTTTTACGGCGACATCAAGATACTGAACCTCCAGTATGGCTATCACTCGCAAAAGCTGAATACATCCTTCTTTGCAGGAGTGCAGTATTTTAACTACGGCAGTTTTCAGAATACTGACGACCTGGGTAACTATATTGGCGATTTTCACGCTGTGGATTATGCGGTGACGCTCGGCGCATCGCGCAAATACCTGGAGCACTGGCGCTACGGCGCAGCTGTAAAGTGGGCCAGTTCTGCTCTTTTTGATGCGCGTGCTGCGGCAGCGCTGCTGGATGTAGGTATTAATTATTACGACACCGCTACCCTGCTGGACTTTGGTGTAACGGCCAAGAACATGGGTGCTACCGTGCGCAAGTACATCCCCGGCAATCCGGCTGAACCGCTGCCGTTCGACCTGCAAATGGGCATATCGAAGCGGTTTAAGCACATGCCGCTACGGCTGTTTGCTACCCTGCACCACCTGTACCAATGGGATATACAGTATAACAACCCAGCAGATAATACCAGCACCGGATTACTGGGCAATACGGATACAGTATCGAACAAGGGATCTTTTACACAAAAACTGTTCAGGCATTTTATTTTCGGCGCAGAGCTGCAGGTGCAGCGCCTGACGCTGACGGCATCTTACAGCACACTGCACAGGCAGGAGATGGTACTGAAGACCAAACCCGGCGCTGCAGGCTTTGCCTTTGGCCTATCACTGAACCTGAATAAATTCCAGGTACATTACGGACGATCGTACTACCATGTATCGGGCGCGTACAATGAGTTTGGCCTCAACTTTAACCTGAACAAGATGATGGGCATGGGTAAGTTTGGCGAACGCAACCACTGGAGCACAGAGTATGGGGATTGGGACTGATGATTTGAGGCAATATGCATCAAAGTTTCACGCAAAGACCGCAGAGATTTATCGCAAAGGGCCGCAAAGATCATTAAGCAGGCAGAGAACGCAAAGGTGTTTTATTGACAAAAAGTGAACGGATAAAATCTGCCTTAGGTTTCCGAAAACGAATACGTCCGCTTAAGCCACAGGGTTGAAACCCTGTGCTATTATAATGCGCCCCTTCAGGGCTTGACCGTGTGATTGTGGCGCTACGCTAGTTATTTCTGCAACATCTTTCTTATTTCCTTCTTATCAATCTTTCCTACGCTGGTTTTTGGGATGGTTGCTACCCATGAGAAATTGTTGGGGATGGCCCATTTGCTGAGTTCGCCGCTGGCTACGTATTGCTGCAGGTGTTGTTGCAGGATATCGGCCGTAAGGGTTTTGCCGGCCTGTGGTACCACCAATGCGTGGGGGCGTTCGCCCCATTGAGCATCAGGGATACCTACTACGGCGGTTTCTGCCACCCATGGGTGCTGGCCTATAAAACTCTCCAGCGCTATGGATGATATCCATTCTCCACCGCTCTTGATAACATCTTTGATACGATCGGCTATCCGGATGGAATTACGTTCGTTGATGGTAGCCACATCATCGGTGTGCAGGTAGCCGCCTGCCCATAGCTCCGAGCCTTGGACATCATCGTACAGGTAACCATTGGTGAGCCATGGTGCGCGGAGGATGATCTCGCCCTGTGTGGTATCGTCTTTAGGCACATCGTTACCCTGCGGGTCCACTATGCGCATGTCTGTAAACAGTGGCCACGTGCCAGTGCGGCTGCGGGTACGTGCCTGCCAGTCTATGTCGTTGTCTTTGCAGGATAGCGGTATGTAGCCGCTGCATATTACGGGGCAGGTTTCGCTCATGCCATAGCTGGCGTGAAGGTCGATGCCCATTTGCAGGGCACGCTTAGCCAGTGCTACCGGCATGGCGGCTCCGCCTGATACTACCTTCCAGCGGGAGAGGTCTGTTTTGTTTTCGTCGGCCTTGTTGAGTACCATTTGTAGTATGGTAGGTACGCAGTGCGAGAAGGTTACACCCTCGTTGGCTATGAGGTCGACAACAGTTGCAGGATCGAAGCGGCCGGTGTACACCTGCTTCAGCGAATACATGGTTGCCAGGTAGGGGAAGCCCCAGGCATGGACGTGGAACATTGAGGTAAGCGGCATATACACATCGTCGCTGCTCATGCGGCCTGCTGTTCCGCCCACAAAGCCGAACGTAGCAGCAAGGTGAAAGGTGTGCAGCACCAGCTGGCGGTGGGTGTAGTACACGCCCTTAGGATCGCCCGTGGTACCGGTGGTATAGAACATAGTAGCTACGGCATCCTCGTCGAAGTCGGGGAAGTCGTAGTTGTCGCTTGCAGCGGCAAGTAGTGGCTCGTAATGCGGGTAACTGTCTTTAAAAGATGCATTACTATCGGTGGTAACTATAATGTGCTCAACAAAGGGAATCTCACCTCTAAAGCCTTCTACCAGCGGCAGAAAATCTTCGTGAACGATGAGTATCTTATCCTGCGCATGCTTAATGGTGTAGAGTATCTGCGCGGGGCTGAGGCGCCAGTTGATGGTGTGCAGGACATTACCCGTCATAGGGATAGCAAAGTAGCACTCCAGGTAGCGGTGGCAATCGTAATCTATAACGCCAATGGGTGCGCCGCCATTGGCACCGAGGTTGTTCAGCACATTGGCCAGCTGGCGGATGCGCTTGTTGAGTGTATGATAATTGTACCTGTTTTTGTTGCTGTACACAATTTCGCGCTCCGGCTCCAGTACCAATGAATAGGCCAGGATGTTCTTGATGAGTAGCTGGAAGTTGTGTGCACCCGGAGCGGGGGCTATTTTCATTATGTTCATTGAAGACAAAAGTCAAAAAGTTAAAACCAAAAAGTGTGTGCAATAGCAGGGGTTGCAAAATACGGGTATTATACCGGCGTTGCAAACCTACCTGCAGCAGGCAGGTGCCGCGCCGTGGCATCCACAATACAATTGAGGACTAGGTTGCAACGAAACGCTGAAAGACCGATGGTAATCTTTACGTGTGGGGTGGCACGTATATCCTGTAACACCAAAAAAACATTTGGTTTTTAATCCGCATATATTAGTTTTGTTGAAAACTGATCTGAACATGAAAGTTGTAAAAATTCTACTTGCGTTAGTGCTGACCATTGTAGCGATACTATTGATCGCTGCCTTATTTATTAAGAAAGACATCCATGTAGAGCGCGAGGTGGTGATCAATAAGCCTAAAGATGTGGTGTTTGACTACGTAAAAATGCTGAAGAACCAGGATAACTATGGGAAGTGGAATAAGATGGACCCCGGGATGCATAAAGAATATGCGGGTACCGATGGCACTGAAGGCTTTGTGAGCCGCTGGAAAAGCGACAACAAAGATGTAGGCCAGGGCGAGCAGACCATAACCAAGATAGTACCCGGCGAGCGCATGGAAACAGACCTGCATTTTATAAAACCTTTTGAGAGCCATGCAAAAGCCTTCTACATTACCGAGGCTGTGGGTACTAACCAAACAAGGGTAAAATGGGGCTTCGATACCAAAATGAACTACCCGCTTAATGCTATGCAGCTATTCATCAACATGAATGATGCTGTTGGTAAAGACTTCCAGACAGGTTTGGATAACCTGAAGGCTGTGCTGGAAAAGCAGTAGTATGCTTCGCCTGAACCATGATTCGCAGGATTAAACAATAACCAGGATCGTTATTCATTTATCAGCCCGCTCTGTTTATAAGAGCGGGCTTTTTATTGGCAGGTTTGATGTAGCCACGTGGGAAACCTATGCCAGCATGGTAAAGCCAAGCATTATCCACCGTGATTATCTCCATTGCGTTAGCTGCTGTTTAATTTTTTCCGCTTTAAATGCAGCTATTGTAGCAAAGAGCATGTATACCGACAGGCAGGCAAAGAATATTGTTATTGCAATCATCTGTAAAAAAGGCATGTGATTCATGCCCAATTTCTGCTCTATCCGCATCTCCATAAAAATCCCCAGGAACAATAAATACTGAATATTGTCAATATCACCATAAATGCCCGAGGTAAAGGAATAGTCATTAAGGTTATAATAAGCAACAAACTAGCCATCGCTACAATGGTAATAAAATCAGAACCGTCTGAACCCGCTGATAATGCGCCCTGACTTGTGTAGATAGCCACTAGTAACATTACACCTATTATGCAAAACATTATAATACGCGCCGCAGCTACACGACCATTGTACTTTTTTAGTTCCTTTTGTCTTTCGTGTGTGTCGTTATCCAGTATATCCATAGTATGAGATGATATGCGTCCTTAAAACTAAATTATTTCAATAAACCAACTTTGGCACAGCATTTGACATTTATGTAGATAACGCAGGCAATTAACAAAATATTTCAAACCTGCGCATTAATTTTCAGGTCTTAAAACGAATCAACAAGATACCATATGAAGAAGATCATCCTGACGCTGATTGTTATGCTCACCACTGTTGGTGCGGCTGTATTTGCACAAAACAAAGTAGAAGGCCCTGCCTTTAAGTTTACCGGCGGCGACGCTTTCGACTTTGGCAAGGTGAAAAAAGGCCCTGTGGCCGAGCATACTTTTGAGTTTACCAATGTGGGTACTGCTCCGCTGATAGTAATGGACGTAACACCATCGTGCAGCTGTACCAATGTAGATTGGGATAAGAAGCCTATCCTGCCGGGTCAGAAGGGGCACATAACCCTTGGTGTTAAAACATCGGAGCTGACAAAAGGCGTATTTAACAAGGGCGTATACATCCGTTCAAACGCTGTTGTTCCTAACGGAGAAAAGCGCTATACCATTTACCTGAAGGGTGATGCAGTAGAATAAATAATGTTTTAGCTATATAGTAAAAGCGCGGCTGTTGTGGCCGCGCTTTTTTGTTTTGCTGATATATGGGTAAAAAGAGGCTGCTATGGGACTACAGCTGTTGCTGTAAGCGGGGTGCTGCTAATGGCATTGTAAACAGTTTTACCGGTGGTATAGTCTTCATAAGCCGATGCATCGCTGATGACATAACCGTAGGCTGCCAGGTAGTAGGTTGCACCAGAGGCTAGCCCTGCGTTAATCAGATCTTGCTTAGGCACAATGATCACAGCACGTGGTACATTGGCACCGATGTTTTTAGTGTAGGCCACCAGGTAATTTGCAGGCTGGCCATTTACTGCAGATGTACTGTTGATGAATACAATCGCATTACGCACGCGCGTGTCGGCAGAAAAGGTCATTACAAGACTATCGCCGGTACCGGCAGCGGTGGGATACACATCGAAGGTGGCCGGCGAGAAATTGGGGATAGCAGACATTTTCAGATCACGGTTCAGCGTATCGCTCAGAAACTGAAAATTGGTTACCTGCGTGGCGCCATACCCGCTGTTGGTGGCCGACAGGGTGTAAGACCCTGTTTTTACGTTGTTAAACATATAATAGCCGGTAGTGGTGGTATTTTGTGTACTGCCCCCATCGAGCGACACCTGTATGGACGATAACCCCGTAAGCACCTTGCTGCCATATTGGTCGTACAGATCTACGTGGCCGCTGATAGCCCCTGTGTAAGAAGGCCCCGCAGGACCGGTAGCGCCCGCCGGGCCGGTATCCCCCTTTTTAGTGCATGAAGATGCAAACGCCAGTACGCCGAACGTGGCCATGGCCACCATAGTATTTTTAAGCATAGTTAATTAGTGTATGTGCGGATTTGACCCGCCGTTCTGACAACAGTTTAATTGGCGCCGGAAAATTTGTTGCTGACGTGCAACAGCTATAGTTGTTGAGCAGTATGCTATTTTTGCACTCCAATGAGCACTGCAGAAAATTCGATACTGGGCCTTAAGATGCCTACCGACCCGCGCTGGGCCGATCTGGCATCCATATCGCTGGAAGATATACTTACCGACCATGCCTTTTGCGAACAGAAGGCAGCAACCACCTGCATATCGCTGATAACCCGCTATGCAGACAAACCGGAGCTGGTAAATGCGCTGGCACCGGTGGTAACTGAAGAGTGGGGACATTTCCGCATGGTGTGGGCCGAGATGAAAAAGCGCGGGTATAAGCTGGGCAAACAGCGCAAAGATGAATATGTGAACCTGCTGATGGAGCACGAGCCCAAACAACAAAAAGACCGCACCGAAGAGCGCATGCTGCACCGGCTGATGATAATGGCCCTGATAGAGGCACGCAGCTGCGAGCGGTTCCGCCTGCTGCACGAAAACCTGGAAGATAAAGCCCTGAGCGACTTTTACTATAAATTCATGGTGTCGGAAGCGGGACATTACCGGCTGATGATAGATATAGCCGAGCTGTACTACCCTACCGAGCGTGTGCGCGAAGCCTGGGCCTGGTGGCTGAAAACCGAAGCTGAAATACTGAAACAGCTGACGCCAAGGGGAGACAGGATCCATTGATAAGGCAAAAGTGAACAGCTGAAAGTGGGTTGGGTTTCAGCTGTTGTCTTTCATTGTTTATTCTGTATTTTTATATCTTACACGGTATCAAAACGTCTTAATATGAAAAAGTTATTCTTCATTGCCCTGCTGGTTGCCGGCAACACAGTATTTGCTCAGGATTATTGCAAACAACTTAAAAAGGAAGTAACGGAGAATAATACCAGCTTTACGTACGAGACGCCCTACGACGAAAATAATCCGCCACTGATGCGCGCGGTACGCAGTTACAGTACCGACCCCAAGAACGATTTTGACAATTTCAATATCATCCTGACCATACCGTGTGAATTTGCCGACCTGCTGAGCCCTGGCCCTAACGGGGAGTCGGAAAAGGAGGAAAGTGGTATAGTTATTGAGTTTGCTGACAAGAGCAAAATAGAAGAAGATATTGCCATAAGCCACGATAAAAAAGGCGATGGTACCGCTGCGCGCATAGCTTACCTGCCTATTACGGGAGACAGCATTAAAGAGTTTGTGGGCAAGAAAGTAGCCAAGATATACCTGGCCAAGGCATCGGCCACCGTACCGGCAGATATGGCCACCGCCATACAGGCCTATATGAAGTGCCTGAAGGATACGCACAAGATGTAGTTTTGTTTTTTATCACCATGGCAAATACCTATACTCAACTATACATCCACTGCGTTTTTGCAGTTAAGTATCGCCAGGCGCTTATTTCCCCTGAATGGGAAGATCGCCTGAAGCAGTACATTACTGCCATCGTGCAAAACCAGGGGCATAAAATGTTGGCCATAGACGGTGTGGATGATCATTTGCATATTTTTGTTGGTTTTAATCCGTCCCGGTCTGTTTCGGAAACAATGCGAGTAATCAAAGGAGATTCCTCCGAGTGGGTAAATAATGAGCGATTGACGCGGGGAAAATTTCAGTGGCAGGAGGGATATGGTGCTTTTAGCCATTCCAGGTCGCAAATAGATCCGGTAGTTAAATACATCAATAATCAGAAAGAGCACCATAAGAAAACGACATTCTTAGATGAGTATAAAAAGATGTTGTCGGATTTCGAGATAGATTTTGACGACCGGTATATCTTTTCCTCGCCTATTGAATAATTGTGGCCAATCGGACAGCTCCTACGGAGCACGACCAGCATTCGTAGATTTTTTCTACAAAGCTTTTACACCTAACGGCGCAATGACATGTAGTTACAATCGAGCCAAACTATAACAGACACGCAATTATATCCAATTTTTTATTTCGCCCCTGTCAGACCAGAATATACAAGTCTTGAGTGGCTCCGTAGGTGCCAAAGCTTTGTAGCCAGCCATAAACAAATAACATATGCGCTCCGTAGGTGCGCGCCCTCACATTTCACATTTATTTATCAACTAATTGTGTGTCGTAGAGCAGTTACAAGTATACCTTTCAGCCATTAATGTGTAGCTTTGCCGTCTTAAAAAATCCGTATATTGTTCAAGAAGCTCGACATATTGATCATCAAAAGTTTTATCGGGCCTTTTGTTGTTACCTTCTTCATTTCGCTATTCGTGCTGGTGATGCAGTTTTTCTGGCTGTATATGGACGAGCTGATAGGCAAGGGCCTGAGCATATGGACCATTGTGCAGCTGCTGATGTATATGTCGGCTACACTGGTACCACTGGCCCTGCCGCTGAGCATCCTGCTGGCATCTATCATGACCTTTGGCGACCTGGGTGAGAATTTTGACCTGGTAGCCATTAAATCTGCCGGTATATCGCTGCTGCGCTTTATGCGGCCAATGATGGTATTTGTGGGCGGCATAACCCTGCTGGCATTCCTGTTTAATAATAATGCCATACCGGTGGCCAATCTTAAGGCGCTCTCCCTGCTGTATGATGTGCGCAATTCCAAGCCTACCCTTAATATAAAGCCCGACCAGTTTAACAACGACCTGCAAGGGTATGCCATACGCGTAGGCAGCAAGGATGAGGATGGCTTTACGATACACGATGTACTGATCTATGACCATTCTGACCCCTACGGGAATAATAAAGTAGTGGTAGCCAAGCAGGGCAAAATGATACCTACTGCCGATAAACGTGCCCTGATCTTCAGGCTGGAGGATGGCTGGAGGTACGAGGAGCAGTATGAACATGGCACGCATGCCACAGGGCTGCCGCAGGTGCGCATGCACTTTGCCCGCTGGGATAAGGTGTTTATGCTGCCGGAATTTACCCGCACCAACCAGGACCTCTTTAAGAATGCCATACTGATGATGGACGCGTGGCAGCTGCACGACACCATAGACAGTATGGGCAAGAAGAAAGACCAGGGAGTAAAAGCGGTGAATTCGTATATGTCGCCGTACCTTACGATAGCTAACAAGCTGAAGGAAGACACCTTGCTGAACAAGAAAATGGCTACTGTTGTGGCCGGCCCAATAACATACAACAAAGACTTCCTGGAGATAGTACCTGCTGAAAAACGCGGCACAATGATGCAAACGGTGAGCAATAACCTGCGCAACCTGAAGAGCCTGATGGACAACAATTGCCTGAACGAAAAACTGCAGCAGGATAATTACATAAAATTCTCTGTAGAATTTCACAGGAAGTTTGCCCTGTCGTTTGCCTGCTTCCTGCTGTTCCTGATAGGTGCCCCGCTGGGGGCTATCATCAGGAAAGGTGGATTGGGACTACCGCTGGTATTTGCAGTATTCTTCTTTATCACCTTCCATATATTGAACATTACAGGCGAGAAACTAGCCAAATCGGGGGCGGTGCCACCATGGCTGGGTATGTGGATGAGCAGCCTGCTGCTGCTGCCTATAGCCGTGTGGCTGGTAAATACTGCCCGCAACGATTCCCAGTTGCTGAACAAGGAACTGTACGTACGTTTGTGGCGCCGGATAAAAGGATATTTTGTAAAAAAAGACAAGGCCTTTGCAAGATAAATTCAAGATAAAGCTGAACCCATACTTTCACCTTGGGTTGTTAGCCTGGGTAATAACTGGTGCGGTGCTGATGATGAATTTCGATCAGCGTCAACTGTTCTCCTTCTTCAATTCTCACTACACTACGTTTGGCAACTACCTTATGTATGGCACCACCTATATGGGCCAGCCAGAGGTGATCATACCCGTATTGCTGGGGCTGATGCTGATGGTAAAGCAATACAGGAACTGGTGGTTCTTTATTACCGCCATAGCCTGCAACATTACACCCCTGCTGGTACAGCAAACCATGAAGCACTTCCTGTATCACCCCAGGCCGCTGAAATTTTACAGCCATGCAGACTGGATACATTTTGAGAAGGGCTTGTGGCCGGAACTGACAGGCAATAACAGCTTTCCATCGGGGCACAGCCAGGGGGCGTTCAGCTTTTTCTGCTTCCTGTCTTTGCTGCTGCCGCCGCGCTACAGGGGTTGGGGCTTTATCTTTTTTTGCCTGGCCTTGCAGGTGCTCTATTCCCGTATGTACCTGGCAGCCCATTTTTTTGCCGATGTATATACCGGCAGCACCATTGGTGCGGTAACCACCACGCTCATGTTCAGTATACTGTATCCGTTGAAGGGGCGACTGGGCGCACAGAATGGATTGATGTAACGGAAACTCAAGGACTGTGATTGCTGAAATTTCGCGCAAAGAACAGTTAATGTACATTTGTGCTGCATATCTCATTTTTTAAGCCTCACCCCGGCACTCTCCCAGGGAGAGGGAGGTGTTGTACAATTGAGATAATAATTATAACTACCAATGCCATCATACCAGAAAAATATCATCATATTTCTTGCGGGGTGCCTGCTGTTCCTGCCGTTTTTAGGCGGGGTGCACCTGTTCGACTGGGACGAGATCAACTTTGCCGAGTGTGCAAGGGAGATGATCGTATCTAAAGATTACATCCGTGCACAAATAGACTTTATGCCTTTTTGGGAAAAGCCACCTGTATTTATATGGATGCAGGTAATTGGCATGAAAATGTTTGGCGTGGGCGACTACGCTGCCCGTTTCCCCAACGCTGTAATGGGCATAGTAACACTGCTTACTCTATTTTATGCCGGCAAAAAAGTAATGAACGAGAAGCTGGCTACCTGGTGGGTGGTACTGTACGCTGCTACCTGGCTGCCACACTTCTATTTTAAATCGGGCATTATAGACCCTACATTCAACTACTTTATTTTCCTGGCTTTTTTCCAGGTGCACCTGCTAAAATATTCTGGTAATAAAACGCTGCACGCTATGCTTGCCGGGCTATTCCTGGGTGTTGCTGTACTCACTAAGGGGCCGGTGGCGGTGCTGGTGGCGGGTTTATCGTTTTCTGTGTACCTGTTGCTGGGCCGCTTTAGCGCGTTGCGCGACAGGCTGCTGGGTGGTAATTTGCCATCATACAGGTTTACTATCAAAGACCTGTCTCTTATAGCAGTAAGCGCCATGATTCCCTTTGCCCTGTGGCTGGGGGCTGCAGTAGCTTTCTACGGGGTAGATTACGGTAAGTGGTTCATGACAGAATTCCTTACCTACCAGGTGAGGCTGTTCCAGACAGAAGATGCCGATCATGGTGGGCCATTCTTTTATCACTTTGTGGTACTGCTTATTGGCTGCTTCCCAGCGGCATCGTTCCTGTTCCAGTATAGCCGCAGGCGCAGCCATAGCAGCGATGCTGCCTATACCAAAGATTTTACCCGGTGGATGTGGATCATGTTCTGGGTGGTGCTGATCCTGTTCTCTATAGTAAAGACCAAGATCGTACACTATTCTTCGCTTTGCTACTTTCCGCTTACTTACCTGGCAGCATTGCAGGTATACAGGCTTTGCTACGAGCGTGCTGAGATGAAGAAACGCACGCGCATCCTGCTCATTGTCACTGCATCTATTTGGGCATTAATACTTATCGTACTCCCGGTTATTGGCATTAACAAACAAGCTATCATACCTTATATAGACGACCCATTTGCGGTGGGCAACCTTAGTGCCAACATCAACTGGAGCTATGCAGAATGCCTGTGGGGTGCGGGATATATCATTGGCATTATTACCGCGATAGTATTCATGAAGCGCGACTTTATGAAGGGGATGATTACGATGTGCGCTGTTCAGGTGGTGATGATACAGGTAACGATACTGCACTTTACCCCTAAGATAGAAGGCTACTCGCAACGCGCAGCAATTGAGTTCTTTAAGGGCTTTGAAGGTAAAGAAGTATACATACTGCCGCTGGGCTATAAGAGCTATGCCGATCTATTCTATGCCAAAAAGCCACAGTTTGCCAACAAAGAATATTACAAAGATGGCAAGGTAAATGAAGGTTGGCTGCTGGAAGGTAATGTGGACAGACCAACCTACTTCATCAGCAAAGTACAGAATGCCGATCAATACAAGAAAATGCCGCAGCTGGAATACATTGGTGAAAAGAATGGTTTTGTGTTTTTTAAGCGGAGGTGATTAACGACCATCTACACCAATTTTTTTGTTAAGCTTTCTGCTAATAAATACAACCCGTTGATACCACAAAAATAAAATCGGTAAATTCGTATATGGAAACGATGTTGATTGAGGTGTCGAATCAGAAAGTTGCGAAGCTGTTACATGAACTGGAAGAGCTAGAGTTGATAAAAGTATTGCAGACAAATGTACATACTACAACCAAACTATCTGAAAAATATGCAGGTAAGCTACCTTCGCATGTAGCCGAAGAAATGCAGGAATATGTTACGAAAGGCCGCAACGAATGGAACAACAGCAGTATTTGATAGATACTAATGTGGTTATAGATTACCTTGGCCAAAGGCTGAGTCCCGCTGCTATGCAGTTTCTCAATGGCGTTATTGACGAAGTACCGGTGATTTCTGTAATCACTAAAATTGAAGTGTTAGGATTTAATGGTGCTAAACAATACATGCAACTATTCTCGGATTTTGTCTATGATTCATATGTGATTGCGCTAACTGCTGATGTTGTGGATAAGAGCATAGAATTAAGGAAAGTCCATAAGATCAAACTCCCCGATGCCATTATTGCTGCGAGTGCGCTGGTAGACAATAAAATTCTATTAACAAGAAATATAAACGACTTTAAGCGCATATCTGAGTTATCAGTAGTCAATCCCTGGGAGTTGACGTCTTAACGATCATTCTTATCTGCTGATAAAGTTCCCTATAGAAACAAATAATATAGCCATTGCGGCAAATGGAGTCAGCACTACCTAACTTTATGTAGTTATGTCGTGGGATACGGCATTGTGAAAAAGGAGAACCGCCATGCAAGGATTTTTGTTTACCAAGTTTAAGCCTGAGGATAGTGACAAGTCGCCATTTGATAAGTTGCTGGGCGTATTTATGGAAATGCTCCAGTATACCAATGGCGACCCTACAGAAGCGCTGAGCTGGCTGACACAGCTGGATAAGCAATACGGGCTTACCAATAAGGATTATGGTATTGGCGATTTTATAGAAGACCTGAAAGCCAATGGTTATATAAAAGAGAATGAGCAGGATGGTCGCTTTAAGATCACTGCCAAGAGCGAACAGGTGATCCGCAAGAAATCGCTGGAAGAAGTGTTTGGCAAGCTAAAGAAAGCCAGAAGTGGCCAGCACAATACGTTTAAAACCGGCCAGGGCGATGAGCCCAACCCCGAGACAAGAGCATACGAATTTGGCGATGCGCCGGAGGATATTAACTACACAGGCAGCCTGCACAATGCATTCGTGAACCATGGTATAGAGCAACTGACCATGCACCAGGGCGACCTGGAAATACATGAGCGCGACTTTAAAGGCCAGACCTCTACTGTGCTGATGATAGACATATCGCACTCAATGATATTGTATGGCGAAGACCGCATAACACCGGCCAAGCGCGTAGCTATGGCACTGAGTGAACTGATAACCACGCGCTACCCAAAAGATACGCTGGATATTGTAGTGTTTGGCAACGATGCCTGGCAGATAGAGATGAAAGACCTGCCCTACCTGGAGGTGGGCCCATACCATACCAATACCGTTGCGGGACTGGAGCTGGCCATGGAGCTGCTGCGCAGGCGCAAGAACCCAAACAAGCAGATCTTTATGATCACCGACGGCAAACCTACCTGCCTGAAGGTGGGCAACAAATACTATAAAAACAGTTTTGGCATAGACAGTAAGATACTGAACCGTACATTGAACCTTGCCGGCCAGCTGCGCAGGCTGAAGATACCGGTAATCACGTTTATGATAGCCCAGGATCCCTACCTGCAGGAATTTGTCCGCAACTTTACCGAAGTGAATGGCGGCAAGGCTTTCTATTCATCGCTGGATGGGTTGGGCAGCTTTGTATTTGAGGATTATGAAAGGAATAAGAAGAAGACGGTACGGTAGGTGGTTGCGACTGCAACGTATTGCCTACTCAACGATGAAGACAGCTACTAGTCTAAAGCTACAGTGTCAACGTTCTGAATCCATTTTATAACCCTTGCTGAATTCTATTGTTTCGATACCAAGCAATCGTCTCTTTGCTTCAAATTGAGCACGTGACATTGGTCCGATTGCTGCTGGCATATTCTTATCATCTGCTCCAGCGGGCAACTGCGGGACTATAAAATAGAGGAGTTTACTGGAGTCGACCCCAGACGTATCAAAGGGGTATTGCTGTACGATAATATACTGATCATCATGGCCGACAGCTAGCACCGTAGATGAAACTATTTCTTCTCCGATTCCGTTGTCACAGTCATAGACCAGGCTGGCTTGTTCCGTAACGTCTGGAGCTACAACTTTATATCTCCCAACCACCTTATCGTCAATAACCGCCTGACCGCAACTCGTAATAGCGACAGCCAAAATAGCGTACAAAATCATTTTTTTCATCGCCCCTACTTCAAAAACGGATTATCAGCCCTTTCATCGCCTACGGTAGTAGCCGGGCCATGGCCACTTAGCACCTGGGTATCGTTGGGGAGTGTGAGGATGTGAGTACGGATGCTGTTGATCAGTGTATCATAATCGCCGCCGGGCAGATCGGTGCGGCCTATGCTGCCGCTGAAGAGCACATCGCCCGATATGACCCACTTACCTGCCGGGTAGTAGAATGCGATACTGCCGGGCGAGTGCCCCGGCACCAGGAATACCTTAAGCGTATCATCACCCAGCTTCAACTCTTCTTTTTCTGATATAAAGTGCGTTTGCTTAGGGGCATTCTTAAATTCGAACCCAAACATAGCCGCCGTGGCTTCTGCACGCTGCAATATGGGCAGGTCATCGGCATGGATACCGAACGGGATCTTGTATGTGTCTATCAGTTCCTGCACGCCCAGAATATGATCTATATGGGCATGTGTATTGACAATACCTTGGGGCTCCAACTGGTTACGGCTGATGTAGTCTTTAATTGCCTCTACTTCCTGGTCGTCGTACATACCGGGATCCACTATCCAGCACTGCTTCTTTTCATTGGCTATGATGTAGGTGTTTTCCTGGAACGGATTGAAGGTAAAAAAAGCCACATTTAACATATCTGTCCGGTATTATTTATGTAATTTGTATTCAGTTTTATCGTTATTGTTCGGGCCTGTGCAGCATTGCAGCGCAAGCCCCGGCAAAGTTACGCTTATGACCTCAACAGCAGTCCCTTTTAATATGGTCAGCAAAAGAAAATTATTCCCCTTACTGGCATCAGCATTTATGCTGGCATCGGCGTTTAGCGTACAACAAGCCAAGGCGCAGGGCTACGTGGAAACGTTTGGCCAGAACAGGGTACAGAACAGAAAATTTGACTGGAAGTTTTTTGATACCAAACACTTCAGGGTATATCACTACGACCGCTCGGGCAGGCAGCTGGGCCGCTATGTAGCCGAGGAAGCCGAGAATAATATAAAAGTTATTGAGCAGAAAATGGGCGGGCAGTTCCCCGACCGTTTCAGCATCATCCTCTACAATTCTTACGAAGATTACCGCCAGACCAATGTAGGCTTGAAGGACGAGTCGCAGATATCGCAGATGACCATATCGGGCACCTGGAACCTTACGGGCGATAAGCTGGTGGTGTACCATACCGGCAACCATAGCGACCTGCAACGGCAGATACAGGCGGGCATGGCCCAGGTGGTAATGGAGCGCATGATCTATGGCGAGAGCTTTAAAAAGATGGCCAAGACCCAATTGCTGATGAACCTGCCACCATGGGTTACGGAGGGCTTTATTGCCTACCTTACCGATGGCTGGAACACAGAAACCAACAGCGAGTGGAAGCGCATGCTGGATGCCCAACCCAAAACAGGTTTCTACGAATTATCGGAAAAATACCCGGAGATTTCGGGCAAGGCGTTCTGGAAGTTTGTGTCCGATAACTATGGTAAGCCCAAAATGAAAGCCCTGCTGTCTGAAATGCAGCAGAAGACCAGCCTGAACAAGGCAATGAAAAACCCGGACAATCTTGATCTAAAGATCACCAAGGCTTACGACTCCTGCATGAAATACTACAGGAACGTATACGCGCTGGACCTGAGACAGCAAGACTTGCCGGATAACTCTGCCGGTATCATATCGCTGAAGGTGCCAAAAGATAATACTATCATCCGCAATATCATGGTATCGCCCAGGGGCAGCGAGATCGCTTATGTGGCATGGAAAGAAGGGAAGTTTACCATCTACAACCAAAAGACTGCTTACGACCAGGTACGTTCTGTATTGCTGGAAGGCGGCGAAAAAGATATGACCGAAGAGATAGACCCCAACTATCCTATGATGGCGTGGTCTAACGGCGGCAATAAGCTGGCTATCCTATACAAGAAGGGCAAGAAAGTGAACCTGCGCATTTATAACTCTTTTAAAGGCAGGATAGAAAACTATGTGATACCGCCTAACCGCTTTGACCGGGTGCTGGGCATGAGCTTTATGCAGGACGATGACAAGTTGGTATTCTCTGCTATCCGCAAAAGCCAGACGGATCTCTATCAGTTCACTATCAAGGGCTCCAAGATGACCAATATAACTGACGATGCCTGGGATGATATTAACCCGGTTTTCGTTAGTGGCGGCTCCCGTAAGGGCATCCTGTTCCTTTCTAACAGGCCTAAGCCTAATATGCATGTGCCGGTAGAGGTAAACCAGCTACCCAACGGGCCTATGAACGTGTATTTCTACAATACTACCACTCAGCGTTCAGAACTGTTGCAATGCTCTGACGTGCAACCGGGCCAGCATATTACACAGCCTATACAATACGGGCCAGACAATTTTGCCTACTTGTATGATGAGAACGGCATCATGAACAAGTTCGTCATTATGTTTGCGCGGGACAAGCACAATATGGATTCAGCGTATGCCCTGCCGGTAACCAACTACAACACCAGCATCATAGCCCACCAGTATAATGTAGCCAGCGGTAATGCTGCCGATGTGATACAGGAAAAAAATAAGTACATGGTATACTTCCATAAGCTGGATATGCCAACAGACAGCGCGCAGCCAAGGCAGTTAGTGCCTACTATTTTGTCTCAGGAGCAACCTGATGTTCAGGATATAATACCAGGCTCTAACGTAAAGTACGACTTCAGCAAGCAGCGTATGGATGAGCCGGTAACATTGCCGGAAGTAAAGAATGGCACCGCCTTCCAGTCGGAATTCTCTGACACTGCCAGTGGTGGCCTGAGAAGAAAAAAACATAAGGCTGATGTAGTAAAAGTAGGGGCCGACAAGACCGCATCTGAAGCCGACAGCTCTACCCTTGCAATAATTACCGACAGTGCGTATGTGAAGATGAAACCATCGCCCTATAAGCTGAGCTTTAAGCCCGATGGCTTTAATGTGCGCCTGGATAATAGCATACTCTTCTCGCAATACCAGCCATACGGCAATAATGGCGGTGTATACCAGAGCCCCGACCTTAGTGTGCTGACCACCGTGAACATGATAGAGCTGATGGAAGACCACAAAATAACAGCCGGCTTCCAGCTGCCGCTGGACCTGAGCAGCTCGGCCTACTTCCTGCAATATAAGAATACCCGTAAACGCATGGACTGGAGCATACTGGGCCTGCGCACACAACACACCGATAATGGCAACGTATTTTATTACGACCCTACTACCGGCTATGATACCGTGATCACCCAACGATTTAAGAATATTACCACAATGGTGCAGGGCGAGATCTCCTATCCATTCGATAGGTTGCGCAGCCTGCACGTGCATACCGCGCTGCGCGAGGACAAGCTGGTGCAGAAGTCGGAGAACCTGTACAGCCTGCTGCTGGAGCTGCCTAACACAGATCATTATTGGTCTTTGAGCAGGGTTGAATATATTTATGACAACACCCGCACACCTGAGCTGAACATCCGAAAAGGAACCAGGTATAAGCTGTATACTGAGTATATGTCTCAGCTGGACGGACAGAAACAAAGCTGCTATAACTTTGGGTTGGACTTCCGTACTTACCAGCCAATATACAGGAACATAACCTGGGCTACCAAAATAGCGCTGGCTCACTCCGACGGTACAGCTAAGGTACAATACCAACTGGGTGGTGTGGACAACTGGTACAAACCAAAGACAGACAATAACGGATCTGGCGGCACCGGCAAATACGGCTTTATGATGCTGGCCACCAACCTGCGTGGCTACAAACAAGCCGCACAGAAAGGCAATACCTTTGGCCTGTTCAATACCGAGATACGCGTGCCTGTCGTAAGTACATTCTTCAGGCGGCCTGCCCAATCGGCGCTGCTGAAGAACCTGCAGTTGGTGGGTTTTGCAGATGGCGGATCGGCGTACGACGGCTTCTTGCCTGGCAACAGTACAGAAACCACGCCGCTTATCTTCAGCAATGCCCCATCCACTGTTGTGGTAAAGGTCAACACCATATCTAAGGCCGACTTTATACTGGGTTATGGCGTGGGATTACGCACTATGCTGTTTGGCTACTTTGTAAGGGCCGACGTATCGCTGAATGGCACGCCTATGATGTACTTCGCACTCGGTACCGATTTCTAAACCACCTGTCAGCAACGTTTAAGGATAAGCGTTGCTCATTGTACCCGGCGAGACCAAACCGGCGGCAATTTAATTAATACAAACAACCCTTATTTCAGCACAATAATGGAAGACAATAAAGTAAGACTGGATAAATACCTGTGGGCCATACGCATATTTAAAACGCGTACGCTGGCCACTAATGCTATAGACGAAGGAAAGGTGCGCTGGAATGGCAATACCATAAAACCATCGCGTATAGTGGGCATTGGCGACAAGTACGACATAAGAACACCGGCGCGTAAATGGACGATAGAAGTAGTGAAACTGCTGAGCAACCGCGTAGGTTACGAGGATGCCATACAGCACTATGCAGACCTGACAAGCGAAGAAGATAAGGTAGTAAGCAAACCGTTGACAAGCGCCTTTAACACAGGTAAGCGCCTAAGTAAAACAGGTCGCCCCACTAAGAAACAGCGGCGCGACCTGGGAGATTATCTTAACGATCTTCCGGACGATGATTAGTAGATTGCTACGAAATTGCCCGGGATGGTCAATGTCCAACTAACACCTATATCGGAGCTTTGGTAGATACCTTTGTTGGTAGCCAGGAATATATACTGCCTGCGGGCGTCGTTCTTGTAAATGTTTTGCCTGGCAGTTATGCTCCTGATGATGAGGTTACCCGGCAAACCATTGGTAACAGGCTCAAACACATCGGTATTGATATTCAGTTTGTAAAGGCCAGATGAGTCTGTACCTACAAGGCATACCTGCTCAAAAGGAGTAGCTGTGCATGTAAGCGGCACGCCCGTAGGCAGGCCGGGATAATTGGTCCAGTTAGTGCCCAGGTCATCGCTATAGAAGCCACCGGCCAGGCCGTAATTGTCTATAGCTATTATACGATTATTGATATGACCTAAAGAGAAAAATGGCCCCGCTCCCAGCGGTCCGGTAGGCAGCCCCAATGGCACAGTGCCCGCAGAGTTATACATTTCTCTCCACCGGCCTGTTGTAAGAGCTACGCGATAAAGACCCTTAACCTGGTTAGCATCGTACGCAACCACAGTACCATTAGCCAGTTGAGTGAACGAAGTTGTCCTGATAGTAAAATCCGTCACCTGCGGAGAGTCGCACCAATTCTCCAATACCCATGTGTTATAATCACCACCGGATGCGTTCCAGGCAATACCAAAATAGTTAGCAACTGACGGATCTTTTGTGGCAATGTAGGCGTGATCACTCCAGCCTTCAGGGACAATAGCCATAGACTGGTTCAGATCCATCTTACGACCACGAATATTGGAAGTTGTGTTGTCTTGTATCTTTGCACGGTCGTAGCTCACATTAAAGTTGACGCCGTTGTTCTTAGACATGTACAGCGCATTCTTAGCCAGAAATATCCTGTCGGCCATAGTAAAAATACTACGCGCAGGCTGGCCATCGGCCGCTATTACAACTTTATAGTTCTTGCCATCGTTACTGTTATACAGCGTGCCGGCGGTATCTACAAAGTAGAGGGAATAGGGTGTCTCTATTACCTGTCCGTTATTGATGGTGTTGCTTTTCTTTGCACAGCTTGCCAAAAATAAGCCGGGTAATAAGAGCAAGGAATAGAATAGGTTAACTTTCCTCATTGTCCTGGTT
This sequence comes from uncultured Flavipsychrobacter sp., assembly GCA_964588295.1. Taxonomy (GTDB): domain Bacteria; phylum Bacteroidota; class Bacteroidia; order Chitinophagales; family Chitinophagaceae; genus Flavipsychrobacter. The sequence continues at coordinate 28,805 of CAZPOT010000007.1, forward strand.
TTGTGTTTTTACAATATAACTATCAAAGATAATTAAAAACGATAGAATTAAAAAGGGCTTTGCCCACGAGATTAGACGTATTCCCTGCGGCGAATGTTAGGAAAAAGCAGCGGCTATCAATTGCATCACTCCGCACGTTGAGACCTAAAATGCAATAAGCCGGAAGAATATATTCTCCCGGCTTATCTAAAAATAATATCTGGATTGACTATTACAGTGCAGGCTTCGCTGTAGAATCTGCATCATAATACCTGCGTGGCTGCATGGCATCACTCATGCGCATACCGTAGTCCAGCAGGGTAATGATGCTATTCTCCTCCTTGTTGGTAAAGTTGATCTCCATATGGCCTTGCATAGCATTGTTCTTGTATTCGCCGCCGTTGAAAGAAATGCTGGAGAGCAACTTCTTACTTTCCTCTAACATGGCCACATCGCCGGTAGAGAGCGCCTTAGATATGTCTATCTGCCTTACAGCCTCCTGCACGTCTACAAACAGATTGAACGGGTGTCCCTTTGTTTCTGATGCCAGTGCCGGCGCCAGCTGCTGCTCGGTTTTGCCATGCAATATAGCCGATGCATTCCCGTATTTGTTAGAGAACACTGCATAGTCTCCATTGTATACTACAAACACAGAATCCTTTGCAGTTACCGGCAGTGTATAACCATCGGCCACCGGCAGCATGCCTACCTGTGGCGCAAACTCCATCAGTTTACTGAAGTTATCCTTTTTGTTCACCTTCATTACCACGCTCATGCAGTAGTTGTTATACTGGAAAGGTGACTGATAACCATCGGTTGCGCTGGTATTACTTCCAATTTGCAGATCGTTCACCAAAAAGGCCATATCGCCGGTAAATGCATCCAGTATATTGTCTACGTTGGTGCCCTGTGCCTGCAGCTGGCCATTGGCCAGGCCCAGCATACCGGTGCTGTCCATCATAGCGCGCATAGCCTTGGGCGAGAAATGAATGGCCATCAACATATCTAGGTTTTTACCCGGCAGGCGGCTTACCATGTCATTATCTACATTTTTAGCGCCAAACTCTTTGTATATCTCTTCCAGGCTTTTAGATGTGTAGTAAGCCATATCGCCGGTGATCTTACCCTTCACAAAGTCGAACCCGCAGGCAAAGGCTGTTTCTTTCCACATGGAAGGAGAAATAGCTACAGGGCTTTGCGAGGCCATCCTATCGTTGTAAGTATTCATTATCTGCGCATAATTAACCCACATAGACAGATCGTGACCTGCACCCTGCAACGATTCAAAGTGCTTATCAGACTTTATAGAATTATCGTCGGCAATATTAAACACATTGTCCAGCTCCGCACCCATATCGCTGTTACCAGCAAGAGCGTTCATAACAATAAGTACATGCTTATTCCAGCCTAGGTACATATCGCCCTCCATATTGGCCATCTTCAGCTTATTGTGCTGCTGCACCTCTGCTTTAGGAAAGTTCTTCTTAATGTAAGCTTCCCACTCATCGGCATCGCTTAGCGGCACTATAGCCGTTACCTGCATACCTGTACTGAAACGGCTATCGGGCTTCACATACACGTAAAAGGTGTTCATCACGTCTACCCCGGCCTTATCTATACCGCTCATTACGCTGCTGCCACTGCTGCTGTGCATACGGCTTTCCATCTCTTTAAAGAGCTTGCTGCCGGTGATCACGTTCCAGGCTATCTTTTTGCTGAGCGCATTGAGATTAACGCCCACCACCACAGAAGCATCTTTGGGGATGAACTTACGATGATCCGGCTTGCTGTTGCAGGAACTGAACACAACTGCCAAGAGGGCAATAATGGCAATGCTACGCATTGTACGATGCATGATAATGAGTTTGGTGATGTACCTTGATTAAAACGGAAGATCGTCTACAGCCTGCTGGCCACCCGGAGAATAGTTGGTAGCGCCGCTGTTGTAATTGTTGTTATTGTTATTGTTATTGTAGTTGTTGTTATTATTGTTGTTGTATTGTGGCGCAGGCTGATTATTGCTGCCGGCAGGTGCACCCGCATTAGCTGGTTCCACCCTCCAGGCGTCCAGGTTAGAGAAATAGTTCACTTTACCATCTTTCTCGTAACGTGTACCCTTAATGTTGAAAGATACCTTTACTACATCACCAGTATTGTACCTGTCTATTATCTCGCACTTATTCTGTACCAGCTGCATTTTAGCGTAATTGGTATAGATATTTCCGTTTATCTCTTCGGCCAGCTCCAGCACGAATTCCCTTTTCTTGAACTTGTCAGACACTTGTGCTGTATCGTACTTCACTATCAGTTTTCCGGTAACTTCTAAACTCATTTTTTACAATTTTTATAATTAACACAATTAGTTACTACAAATATAACGGTATTTCGGCACCCGTTCCCCAACAAAAAAAGTATCCTCTTGAGAAGGATACTTTAAAATAAAGAAGGGAGGCTGAAGGGTTTCGAACCCTCGACCCTCAGAACCACAATCTGATGCTCTAACCAACTGAGCTACAGCCTCCGTGTTTTGTTTGGGACTGCAAAGATAGAAAAAAAACGTTGCCAGCAATCACTTGGCAGAAAATTTTTCTAGCGGCGCCTTGTTACCCGCTTTTCTATCATATCGCTTACCGCAAGTATGATCTCGTAAGGGACGGTCACATCCGTGTCCACAATATCGTAGCGGCCCAGCTCGCTCCACTTTACCTGGAATCGCGGATAGCCCCTTATATTCACTTCGAAGTGCATGCCATCTTTGCGCAACTGGGGCACTATAACCGCCAGCAACGGCTGCCTGTTGTATACTATCTGCTGAGAAAAACTATTAGCCACAGCGGCAAATTTATCTTTTTCCATCCTTTAAAAGTGCTATTATTGCCTGTAGAATGAGGTATATTTTTATTATATCGCTGCTGGTATTGTGTGCAAAGACCTATGCGCAGAAAGCAGAGAAGATGGTACTACACGGCACAATAGCCATGGCTACCGGTGAACAGTTTCCGTATAGGATAGAGGTAACCGAGAGCAATAATGTAATTACCGGCTATGCCTATACCTACGACGAACGGGACGAAGCCAAAGCCATAATAAAAGGAAAAGTAGACAAGCAGAACAGGAAGCTGACCTTTAAAGAAACAGAGATTGTACGCTCATCGCTGGTAACCACGCATGCCTTTATGTGTATGGTACAGGCTGCACTGGAGTATAAGGGCAACAAGCTGAAAGGCCCCGCCGTGAACAAACAACTGGACAATACCAGCTGCACCGAGGGTACCATTACCTTTAGCAACACTGCCGAGATAGAAGCGCTGTTTGCCAGCCACGACGAGTATGATATGGAAGTAAAAATGGGCGAGAAAAAAAAGCCTGAGCCCGCCCCCCAAACTACAACTGCCACTACCACCGCTCAGGAGCCGGCAACCGAGAAAATAACTGCGGGTGTGGAAAAAAGCTATAACTGGTATTCTGACAGCGTAATTATAGAAGTGTTTGACGGCGGCTACTTTGATGGCGACATGGTGAGTATATACCTGGACGACAAGGCCGTACTGAGTAAATTTGTGCTGCTGAAGCAGAAGAAAAGGATAGCAGTGGCATTGCCACCAACGGGCACACATACCATAAGTATAGTAGCAGAGAACGAGGGGACGGACCCGCCAAATACGGCTACCCTACGCCTGCTCGACGGTGCAACACCCTACAACATTGTGGCCTACAATAATAAGGGCGATAAGTCTTTTATACGGGTAAAAAGAGCCAGGTAAGCCATATGCAGCACATTCTGAAACTGGACATACCCAAACTAAAGAAGCCGATAAGCTACACGGACAGTATACTGCTCACAGGCTCTTGCTTTACCGAACATATCTCTGAACGGTTGGCGCAACATAAGTTCAGGGTACTATCTAACCCCAACGGAATTCTTTTTAATCCGCTAAGTGTGGCAGATAGCCTGAACAGCTATGTAGATACCAAGGTGTACACACCCGGCGAGTTATTTTACCTTAATGAGCTATGGAACAGCTGGGACCACCATACCCGTTTTTCGGATATAGACCAGGGTGCCGCCTTAGCAGGCATCAATGCGTCGCAACAAGTTGCCGCTGCATTTATACGGCAGGCCGACCACCTGCTTATAACGCTGGGTTCGGCATTCCAGTACTACCATAAGGAGGGCGACCATCCTGTAGCTAACAATCACAGAGCCCCCGGTCAGTGGTTCGAAAAACGATTGCTGTCTATTGCGCTGATAACGGACCGTCTCTCCGGCACCATCAACAAGATACTGTCTGTAAACCCTGGTATACAGATCATTTTTACCATCAGCCCTGTGCGCCATATACGCGACGGCGTTACAGAAAATAACCGCAGCAAGGCGCGGCTGATAGAAGCCGTTCATGAGCTCTGCAATCTATTCCCCGGCACTTGTGCTTACTTTCCCGCTTATGAGTTGCTGATAGATATACTGAGAGACTACAGGTATTACGATATTGATATGGTTCACCCCAATTTTGCGGCAACATCGTATGTATGGGAGCGCTTTACAGAATCGGCCATTGCCGAAGACGCTTATAGTACCATGCACAAAGTAGCAGATATACAAACTGCCTACAGGCACAGGCCAAGGTTCCCCGAAACCAATGCCCATTCCTCCTTTAAAAAGGCTTACCTGGAAAAATGCCTGGCTTTGCAGCAAACTCATCCATTCATTGATCTGACGGACGAGATAATGTATTTCGCTTCTATTAGCTAAGAGTTAAACAATTAATAAACAACGCCTATTAAATAATAACAAATAATAACATTTTGCATTTTGCAAAAAAATAATTGAATAATCGCGTAGTTTCTTAAATTAGATAATTAAATTCGCCCCGGTTTTATTAAATGTAGTATTAGTCCGGTGGAGCAAGTCTTAACAGCAGGTAAATTTTCGGGAATATCAGACATGACTAATCTAGTAAGCTTCATCGTAATAGATGACGATCCGCTCAACAATACCATTTGCCGGCTTACTATAAAAAAGGCCGTTGGGGTATTGGATGTAAAGACCTTTACAGATCCGCTTGAGGGATTACGATATGTAACGGAAGAATATCCGGGCAGCGAAGAGTCTAAAAGGCCTACCTTCCTGTTCCTGGATATCAATATGCCGGTAATGAACGGATGGGAATTCCTGGAGCAATATGAGCGCCTGGGCAGCGATATCCGCAACGCGATAAAACTGTATATCCTTTCCTCTTCGGTAGATGACCGCGATATAGAACGCGCCGGTAATAACGCGAACATTGTGAGTTATCTTGCCAAGCCGATAACCAAAGAAATAATAGCAGACCTGGTAACCCAGGCTACAAACAAATAATTAATGATCCCCGCCCCTGAGCGGGGATTTTTGTTGTTGGTAGCAGCAGTTTGTATTTTACTTTTTACATTTGGGAAAATATACAAAGATTGGATGAAGAGAACGCTGATAACACTGATGGCGGCAGCATTGCTTACCACAAGCAGCTACGCCCAGAAAAATAAAATACGTATAGAAACGAACTACGGCAATATTGTAGTGATGTTGTATGATAACACGCCGCTTAATACCAATAACATGGTAAAGCTGGCCAAAGAGCATTACTACGACAGTACCCTTTTCCACCGCTGCATACCGCAGTTTGTGATACAGGGTGGCGACTCTACATCTAAACACGCCAGGCCCGGCCAAACACTTGGCGAAGGAGGCCTGGGCTATACTGTACCGGCAGAGATAACTCCCGACCACTGCCACAAGCGTGGCGCACTAGGTGTGGCCCGCGATCAGACTCCTGATAAGTCGGGCTCAGCGTGCCAGTTTTATATTGTAGTTGGTAAAAAATTTACCGATGCGGACCTAGACAATATGTCGAAACGCAGTGGCCGGAACTATACACCGGAACAACGCGAGGCTTATAAAAACGAGGGCGGCACACCCTTCCTGGATGGCAACTATACTGTGTTTGGCGAAGTGGTAGAAGGTATGGACGTAGTAGAGAAAATAGCCAATGTAGAACGCGATAAGAGCGACCGCCCTAAAACAGATGTACGCATGCTGAAAGTGCGGGTAGTAAAGAAAAAGAAGCGCTTCCTGCTGTTTTAATTGAAAAAATTGTTTAGTATAAACTCCGGCGCATATCAATCGCCGGAGTTTTTTTATGTACCGTCAAATGGCACTAAACGAATATCGGGTGGTTTATTGTCAGATAAGTGCTAAACTATAGCCAGATTTGACAACTTTTTAAAAGTTGTCTAATCCTATTAATTATAAAATTCTCGCGTATCGTTATCAGAAACATACTGACGAATGCACTATAAAAAGTAAAGCGCCGCAAAAAACGGCGCTTTACTTTTTATGAAGATCGTGGATACTAGTTATTGAACGGGTAAAGTATCTCGTTCTCGAAACGAGGACACATCACACCATCGCGGGGATTGCTCTTATGATTGTACTTACCGCGGATGTAAAGGGTGATCTCATTGGCCGATGCCATGGTACCACCGCTACCGCCACTGCTGAGCGTGGAGTTATTGGCATCGTAAGAGTAACCAAAAGAAAGGTTGGCATAATCTATCTTGATAGTAGGAATGAACGCATCCTGGTAACGATAGAAACCACCAAAGCTGAACGCAACAATGCTCGGCATACCAGGAGTAACACCATGATAGGTGATCAAACCACCGTAGATTGTCTCATTATAAGGTTGTTGCCTTGTGTAGTTACCATGCAACGCCAAGCTGAAGTGCTCAGAGAACACCAGGTTAATACCAGCCGAGAACTGCCATTTGGCCGGCAGCTTCACTGTAGAATAACCGCCGTTGAATATCTGCGTAGGACGATTGATGTGGTACACCGAAGCGCCCAGGTAGTAGTTAGCCCTGTTGTCCCTGTCTATAGAACTGTTAAGGCTGACACCGGCACCTACGTCAAAGTTGTGCAAGCTTTTGAACGGAGCAGTTTCACCAGACGCATTAGTAGGATCGTAACCATTCACATACTGGCTGCTGAATGTCATTTTGTTCATGTCAACGAACCTGGCCATGTAACCACCGGAAAAACCTACCGACAGGTAAGAATTATGGTCATCGTTCAGGGCTTTGTTATATGCTACGGAAGTGTACACTTCCTGGCTGGTAAAATCGATACTGCCTGCTTTGTCGTAATAAGCACCCAATCCCAGGCTCACATAATCCCCCACTTCACGATTGGCCAATATCCTCGTTTCGGCTGTGGCCGATACGGTGCGATACGGTACAGAAACTGCCCCCCACTGGTCGCGATAGTCGATACCAACTTTATAGTCGCCGCTGAAGATGCCGGTGAGGGCAGGGTTGCGGAGTATAGAGTTTTCGTAAAATTGGGAAAAATGTATGTCTTGCGCCCAGCTGCTGCTACCTAAGCCAAGCATCAAGCCTGCAGCTACGATCTTAAAACAATTTTTCATTTATAGTCTTTTTACAATTTTCAACTAATTAAATTCCAAAAGCCCGGCATTATTAGCGTACCAGGGAGATATCGCCACGGAACGTGAACGGCTCGCCGGTAGAACATACCACATCAAGTACATAAATATATACATCAGGTGCAAGTACCTCGCCACGGTATGTACCATCCCAACCCACTGCAGGGTTATTAGGGTACACATTGTATGCCTCGTGCACCAGCTCGCCCCAACGGTTGTAGATAGCCATGCGCTTGATGAGGCCTAAGCCCTTACCGCTTACATAGAAACGATCGTTGTTGCCATCTCCGTTTGGTGTGAACGTATTAGGTATGAACACCTGGTCTGACTGGCAGAGCAACTTGATGGTTACTGATGCATAACCTGTACAACCTTCTATGGTAGATGCACTCACCGAGTAAGTAGTAGTTACTACAGGTGTAGCTATCGGCCTTGGACAGTCTGAACAAGTCAGCGTGCTATCGGCCGGTGTCCACGACCATGAGGTCAGAACTACACTATTAAGCGTATCCACATATAGCTGAACGCTGTTGCCGGCAATGATAGTTGTAGTAGGTGGCACGTGCAGCAATGGTGTAGGGATAACTGTCACCTTTACGTTCTGTGTATCCTTGAAGCAAGGGTTCTCTGTAATATACACCGTGTAGATAGTGGTCACCGTTGGTGTTGCTATCGGGTTATATATTGCCGGGTTATTGAGCGACGATGCAGGTGTCCAAATATAAGACTCACCACCCTGTGCTGAAAGCTGGGCCTGGTCGCCGTAACAGATAATCGTATCGCTGCGTACACCGGTCACATTATGATGGAATACTTCTACCGGTATAGTGATCGAATCGCGGCAACCGTATTGTGTAGTACCTGTTACAGAATAGATCAGGTTGTCATTAAGCAACACATTAGGGCTGGAACAAGAATCGCAGCTGAGGCCTATTCTTGGCGTCCACAGGTAACTTGCTGCACCCGAAACAGTGATATGTTTTGCAGTGCCGTCACATATGTAAGCAGGATTAGGGCTGTAGCTAAGTAGTGGCAGCGGATTGATGGTAACCTTGTGAGATGCCGAATCCGTACAACCCAACGCGTTGGTAGTAATAGCCCAATAAGTATGAGTAGAGGTAGCCCTTACAATAACCGGGTTACATACCGAACAAGACAAACCACTGCTGTCTGTAGGTGTAGGATGGGTAACCCACCGGAACACGCCGGAACCGCCGGATGCTGTAAGTGTGGTTTGCTCGCCTATACACATGCTGTCTCTACCGGTAATAGTAACCACTATTGGTGAATCCACATTAACAGTCACCACGTCTACATCCGAACAACCGGCAGCATTAGTTCCTGTTACGGTATAGGTGGTTGTTGCCAGCGGATGCACAACAATGAATGTACAGTTGTTGCAAATAACACCGCCAGGTCCTTCCCACTTGAAGGTATCAGCAAGGCCGGAAACCCTCAGTGTGTCCGCACCACCATAGCATATGCGTGTCGCATGTGTGATGGTATCAACCGGGCGAGGATAGATACGGATAGAATCAGTGAAATTATCGATCGGGATAACGCAACCACCATTCTGGATGATCAGAGATGGCGGGCAATAAACACCCGGCGTGGTATAGCTTAAAGAAATAGATGGAGTTGTGGTATCTATCGTTCCTGCAGGACACACATTCCAGATATACCGCGAACCGCCAGGTACCGATGCACTATCTGTGAAACTGAAAGTAATATCCTGTGGTGTACAACCACCCAACGATGATGATACAATAATACCACCCGGACCACCAACAGTATAATCAGCAGACGCAGAATCTGTACAACCTCTTGGAGAAGTAGCATACATTACCACATGGTGCAGGCCTGTATGCGTAAATGAAGCAAACACGATAGGTGTAGTGTATGAGGCCGTATCGTTTACATACACATGCCACGCTATATTATACAGGTAAGAAGTAGGCGTAGACGTAGGTCCTGCCGCAAATAACATAGGCGGACAAGCAGATCCCAATTCACCATAGTTGGCTATCCCAATACCACTTACGTTAGACAATGTGATAGTTCTGCTGTAAGTATTAGAGCATCCTATCGGCGCCCCGCCCACACCCGTGGTAGTTACCGTGCAGCTAACATTGAAGGTGCCATTGGAAGAATAAATATGCGTAGGAGAAGAAAGCGTTGTTGACGGACCAACGACCACACCATCCCCAAAGTTCCAGGTGTAGGATACATTGGTATTGGTATCGTGGAATGCGATGGCAAGTCCCGCACAAGCACCGGTCGTATCTGCCGTGGTAAAGTAAGCATGCGGCATCGATGACCGTATACGTATGGTATCAAAGCTTGCGCAACGCCTCGGGCTGGCATCGGTATCTACCAATGCAACCAACCAGGATCCTTCAGGGAAAGCATGGGTAAATGTGAACGGAGTCATCGTATTAGGCAATGCCACTGCATCTGACGGCAATGTATGGTTGTCGTAATCGTACCAGACTCTGCGTTTCGATATAGTAGTTAATGGTATATGGTTAGTATCAGTGAATGTTACCAGCGACCCGGCACAGACATTGATCGGCGATGCCTGTATTCTTCCGTATGGCCCGTATACCCGGACCGGCCGGAATCGCCCGGTATCACTACAGCCGTTCACTTTAACAAACACCGGACGGACAGAATAGGTGCCGGCAGCCGTGTATACGTGCGTAGCCATTACCTGGTTCCAGTTAGACGGTGGAGTGCCGTCTCCCCACTGCCACCTGTAATTAGAGAAGCCCGACGGTGAACTGGTTGATGTGTTGTAGTAGGTGGGTCCCAAAACTGTGTCAATAGTGTTAACACAAATATCCGGCGTAACCATAGTCCAGGCCGTATCCCTTATGCCTATTGCAACGGGGATACTGATCCTTGACGGGCATTCATGGCGCCTTGGCAAGGTGTCATTGGCAAGAACCGTGGTATCATAAGCCGTTACGGTAACCGTGTATAATCCGGAGCCACCAACACCCAGGCTGTAATTATGCGCGGCGTTGAGAGGCCCTCCTGTGCTAGGAGATGGGTATGAACCCGGGCGTTTGATCTCTGTATGACCATCACCATAGTCCCATACATATTTATGCGCACCAGCAGTACCAAGTAACAAAAAGTCCAGTGAATCCTGCGTTGCGCAGTGCAGCGCTATGTTGGTAGTATTTAACTTAAGCGGAGATCCGCCAGATACTGTTGTAGGAATATACGGAGGGAATACCCAGATGCGGTTAGTGTCTTTAACACAGCAACCGTTAAGGCAACCTTCGACTACGTAGGTATACGGATCGCCCAAATAAGTTGTAGGAGCTCCAACTGTTGAAGGAAAATCAAATACCGCAGATGCTGTATCGTTACTGGCAGTTGGAGTGGTAGGTGTAAGATGTAAAAGACCAAGTCCCGGCCTGATGTCCCATGTATATTGACATCCGGAACAGCCATTGGCGGCAAAATACAACGGGGTGTGCGGGCAAACAGAGTCCGCAGACACGTCTGTAGCTAACGGAGAATGGTTGTAGCCATAACGCGAAGAGAATACACTGAAGGCAGGTGTAGTTGCACCCACCAGCACATCTATGTTAGACGTACCAGTGCAGCCACCCAATGCTGCTGATAAGTGCCAGTTAACTACCACATGGAAAGGTGTGCCAGCCGGCACCGGCGCTGTATTATATATATGCCGGATGGATGTAATAGATCCACCAGGAACGATAGTTCCATCTCCGAAATCTACGTTATCTATTATATAGTCTGTACCTATAGCGGTTGGTAAAGCAGAAAAGCTAAAAGTATCTGTTAAAGGTAAACATCCCTGGCTCTGAGTTAGGGAAACAGTGAGTGAGGGAGTACTTACTCTAATTACGCCTGTAATTACCGTATCAAAAGTACAGCCCACATTGTCAGTAACGTGCAATGTTGGGTTGTAATATAACGCGCCCGGAGGTGGCGCTGCGGTATAGCTGTGCGCTACGTTTGCTCCTGCTGCACCCACCCCACTGGCAGAGGTTTCCGGTGTGGTACCGAATGTCCAGGCATAAGTGCTGGTTGAGCTAACCGGATTTGCTGAGAAAGTAACGTTGAGCGGTGACGACGCTGATACTGCACATTTATACGCCGGCGTCGGGTTAATATCAACTGAGGTATGTGGCGCAGGACGAATGGTGATCGGACGAGTAACAACGCTTGTACAACCAGCACCATTAACTACAATATCACTAACCGTATATGAACCTCCCGGAAGTACTAAAGTGAAAAATGCATCAGGACCAGGATTAGCTATTACTGTACCAATAGCATCTGAAATAGTGAATGTTGATGTAGTAGGCGGAATTGCATCCACCGTAGTACGATCATGGAAAGTTACTGTATCATTCTCACAAAATACGGTTGGGGAGGCAAGGAAGTTTGGAGTCAGGTTGCCAATATGAATAGTCTGGGTTGGCGCATCAGCGGAACAGCCCGCTGCGTTGGTCACTCTAAGGTTAACGGGATAGTCGCCAGGGCCTGTGAAGGTAAAAGACCTTGAACTTGCACCCGGTACAAATCCGCCACCAAAATTCCACGAATAGCCGGTAGCACCTGTACTGCAGCCCGCATCAAAAGTAACAGTAACAGGGGCATTACACAAAGAGTTAGCATCTGTACGGGTCATGCACGCAACCGGCAATGGAGATACATGAATAACTTTAGTTACATTACCAAAGCAGAAACAGTTGTTACCTATGTACAACAATGTAATAGCATAATCGCCCGGAGCGGAAAAGTTGTAGCTGAAGTTGGTAGTATTGGCTGTGGAAGAACCCAGAGGGCCTGATATATTCCATGTCCATTTATTGCCACTGCTGGCAGAACAGAAAGTATCTCCTGTAGATGTGTTGGTAAAAGTTACGTTGCCTGGACAAATAACTGCAGGATCGAATGCAGCACTGGCTGTAAAGTTGATTGCCGGCTGCGAGTGGAATTGTACGTAAGACGACTGGTTGTAATAAGCAGTTTCGCCGCCACACACCACTTTCAACACAACATCATAAGACTCTCCGGCAACTCCTGAAAAATAACGGGTGGTTGTGGCTCCTGTAGCCGTAGCAGTATCTGTGGTACCATGTTTAATATAATACCACGTATACACAGGCGTACCCGAACAGCCGGAAGAGGATGCCGTGAACGAAACCGCCAATGTACTTGGAGATGAGGTGCCGGCACAGGCTACCGTGTTGGATGAGCTTGTGAATGTAACTGAAACTGCTGCTTGTACGAGTGAGGGTATAGCAATAAGGCATAATAGCGTTAAAACCCGTAAAATTCGCTTCATATACTTTGATTTAGAACAACGTTATTTACTTTCCTAAACAATAGAAATCGGCCCGACACACTTCGGTCAGGGATGTAAATATAATAAAGTTATAAAAAAGGGCGAATAATTTGTTAAGTTTTTATCGAAAAATGCGAAAAAATGACATTTGAAATAACCGAATTAACAATATAATGCGCCCATCTCGGCTAATGAAATGTTAATTCAACAATACTTATTATGTATTATCTAAACCTGACCGCTGCAGAGTATGGCAACACAGTCAGCTGGTAGCGCTTATTGTTGAAAGGTTTGAAGGTATTCAGGTCTATAAGGGAGTACCACCCTGCCCTGCCGGAACAGGCAGTGGCGTGGTGCGGCGCAGGGCCGGAAGGATTGGCATTTGTGCTCACCACATACACTACACCATTACGGTCGTCTACCGCAATACCATGTGGCTGGTAGAAGTCGCCGTATATAGGTGTAGCCTGCCAGGTGTTGTAGTTGATGGCATAAACAGATCCCTTCATGCCGGCAAAAGGCGTGGCATCTTCCATACAGGTAACAAACACATATGGTACGGTGGCAGATATGGCCAGTTCCTGCGGGTACCTTCCTACAGGTATAGTTGCCACTACGGTATCTGCATGCGCATCCATTACCACCACGCTGTTGGCACCCTGGCAGGTTACCATGTAGCGGTTGCTGCCGGGCAGCATCAATATATCGTGCGGATTGGGCGCGCTCAGCGCTGTATCGGTACTGGAAACCGGGGCCGCACCGTTAAGGCTTATCTGTTTGTACAACAGCCCGTCCATAGATAGCTTATATACCACATTACCATACTGGGCCGTAATAAAAAACGTATCAAACGATGGTACAGAAGTGATTGCATGCGGGTACATGAACAAGCTGCCACCAATTACAGAGCGCGATGGCACAACACCCATATTGCCGGTAGTAACATAGCCAAAACCACCATCGCCTTCCCAGTCAGTAATCACCATAGCTGTATCTTGCTGAGACAGGTGCAGGACATTCCAGGCCGCGTTGGGCTTCAGGCTGCCCACATTAGCCGCGCCCACTACCTGGTCGGTACGCGTATCTATCTTCTGCACATAGTTGCCATATAAAAAGCCGGCATAGGCAAAAGCCCCGTCTGACGCCACTTTTACTATGTGCGGGCTTTCCGTTCTTGTGCTTACCGCACCAATAGGAATATAGCGCATCACCACGTGTTTCTGCGCATCTACAACTGCCATCAGGTCGCAGCCTTGCTGGGTGATGTATATCTTCTGCCGTGTTGCGGGGTCAGAAGAAAAAGCGATGTCGCCATCTTTGTCGGGCGCGCCTTCCGCTATCCACTTCACCAGTGTCTCATATTCGCTGCGCGATAACGGCCCCTGGGGCATGGCCGATGTGCTTTGCGGCATAACCGGCACCGCCACAGTACCCAATGAAGAGTCGGTATTTACATAATAAAGCAAAGGGCTGTAAGCGGGGCTGTAAGGCACTACTACAGCGCCATTGTTACTGCCGTCAAACATCGCCTCCCAGCTATCCAGGCGCAGGTTGCCCGCATTTACATAACTGGCAGCATTGTGGCAGCCCGACACTGCGCATTTGGCCACCAGTATCTTAGCCACAGCAGGCGGAAAATTACCATCGGGCAATACGGGCGCCACATAAGGTTTATGCACGCATGCTGCCCCCTGCAGCAATAGAATAGCTGCCAGTAGTATGATAACGGAAGTGCGCAGGTGCATATAGTAAAGTTACGGAAACACACTTTGTAATTGCCATGTAATAAGTTGCAGTTTACGCCACTGCCACCCGCCTTTACAGCAAAAGAATTATATTTACATTCGGGTAATGCTACGCTATATGTAGCTTGCCCATTATATTTTAACATGTTAGTAGCTTTATACAACCGAACGTTTGACGAACAGGACGTGCCTGTCATCCTGCATATTCTTAAATTACTTGAAGACAATAAGCTGCAGCTGGTTTTCTACAAAGAGTTTTACCAGCGGCTGCAACCATACTATGCCTACAGCGGCACACTGCGCTTCTTTACATCCAAAGCCGACCTGCCCATACACACAGATATGCTCTTCAGCCTGGGCGGCGACGGTACTATGCTCGATTCCATATGCTTTGTGGGCAACTCGGGTATTCCCCTTATCGGCATCAACCTGGGCAGGCTGGGCTTTCTTGCAGCAATACCGGAGGAAGAGGTGGAAGCAGCCATACAATCACTGGTGCGCGGTTCTTACACGCTCGAAAAACGGACACTTATACATCTTGATTCCAACATACCGCTGTTTGACGGATCGCCTTTTGCGCTCAATGAATTTACCTTGCACAGGCAAGACACCTCTTCTATGATAAAGGTGCACACTTACCTGAATGGCGAATTCCTGAATACCTATTGGGCCGATGGCCTTATAGTAGCCACACCAACAGGCTCTACCGGCTACTCGCTCAGCTGCGGCGGCCCTGTAGTATTCCCGCAAACATCCAGCTTTGTAATAACGCCCGTAGCGCCCCATAACCTGAATACCAGGCCTATTGTGGTGCCCGATGACAACGTGATATCTTTTGAGATAGAGGGCCGCTCGGAGCAATTTATGTGCACGCTGGATGCACGTACCGAGATCATAAAGAGCAATGTGCAGCTAGCGGTGAAGAAAGAGAACTTTACAGTATCGCTGGTGCGCCCCGACGAGCATAACTTCCTGAACACAATAAGACAGAAACTGTACTGGGGCATAGATAAACGCAATTAAAAGACCACACGCACAAACACCTATATATGAATGGCAACTGGCTTAAAATAACCTTCTTTATAACACTGCTTTCAGCAGCATGTTACGGGCAAAGCCCATGGCTTGCTGTTAAGAACGGGAATGCTGCGGCAGTAACAGGCAGGCTTGCAGATAAGGCTACATATTCGCTTTATATTCTCGATCAGGCTACGCTGCGGACATCGCTTACATCAAAGGGCGGGGATCAATACCTGGCGCTGCCAACGCCTGATGGCAGTTTCCGGACCTTCAGGATATGGAACACCCCACTGCTGCCCGATGCACTGGCGGCTAAATACCCCGATATTGCTACCTTAAGTGGCGTAGCAGCAGATAACGCTGCCGTAACCATAAAGATAGATAACACCAGCGATGGCTTTCATGCTATGGTGTTCGACGGCTGTAAAACATACCTGGTAGACCCTGCAGAAAAAGTAAGCAACGGGCTGTACGTAGTACACTATAAAACCGATGAACTAAAGAAATATGATGGTGCCGGATGCCAGCTATTCAACACTATAGCTAATACCGTTACCCCTTCAGCAGCTACCGCACAAAAAGTGGTAAACGGCTACCAGCTGCGCACCTATCGCATTGCTATTGCCTGCGACCACCAATTTGCACAGGCTGCCGTAGGTACGGCCACCCCCTCAAAGCTTCAGGCATTGAACAAGATCGTTTCATCCCTCAACAGGGTAAACGGCGTGTATGAGCGGGAACTGTCAATAACAATGAAGCTGGCAGAAAACGAGGATACTGTAATTTTTGTAGATGCAGCAAACGACCCCTTTGGCGCTTATGATGCAGATCCGATAACCTTGTTATCGCTTAATCAGCAGATGTGCGATTCTTTGATTGGGTCAGCAAACTATGATGTAGGGCATATGTTCAGCACGGGTGCCGGGGGGGTGTCTGCGCTTGCCTGCGTGTGCAACGCAGATAGCAAGGCCAGGAGTGTAACGGGCCAACCAGACCCTACAGGAGATGGCTTTGATATAGATTATGTGGCCCATGAAATAGGTCATGAATTTGGCGCCACGCACACCTTCAATAATAACAATAGTGGTGCATGTGCAGGAAATGCAGAAGCAACTACAGCCTATGAACCGGGCAGCGGCTCCACTATTATGGCCTATGCCGGCATTTGCGGCGGCGACAATCTCCAGCATCATAGCGACGATTACTTTCACGCGATCAGTCTGAACCAGATACAGTACTTTATTACGCATGATGGCAACACCTGTGCAGTAAAAACCAATACCGGCAATAAGACTGCCTATCTCCCCGCTTTTACCGCATCGTATGCTATCCCTTACCTTACACCTTTCGAGCTGACGGCCCCCGCTGCAATAGATTCTGTGGCAGACACGCTAACCAGCTATTGCTGGGAACAGTGGAACCTGGGCGACTTCTCAAAAACTTTTGCCACCACCCACGGCTACGGCCCCATCTTCCGATCGTTGCCGCCCGATACCAGCCAAACACGCATATTCCCCGATATTGAGATGGTATTAATAGGCAAGAAAAGCAATGCGGGTGAAAATTATGCGCAGGGCGAAAAGTCGCCCGATGTGGCTCGCTTTCTTACCTTTAAACTAACCGTACGCAACATACTGAACGGGCTGGGCTGCTTCCAGTTCCCTGATGACACCATACACCTGGATGCCATAAACACCGGTGCACCTTTTGAAGTGACCAGCCAGAATAACCCGAATATCAAATACCTGGCAGGCACTAAACAAAACGTAACGTGGAATGTGGTTACATCCAACCTTCCACCAATAGGTGCAGATAGCGTGAATATCTATCTGTCGCTGGATGGTGGCTACACCTGGCCATACAAGTTAGGCACCTACCCCAACAATGGCGGCGCTACAGTTACCATACCGGAAATAGCCACCACTACCGACAAAGCACGCATTAAGGTAAAAGGTGCCGGCAATGTATTCTTCAACATTAACGGTGCCGATTTCTTTATTGTTACCGATCCGGGAGCAGCAGGCGATATTGTGCTTTTCCCCATTCCCGCACGGAATACTCTGACCATAGTTACCGGGGAAAAAGGATTGGTAGACTTTGCTATCTATGATATGTCGGGTAAGCGAATGGTCAATGGGACCATAGATGGAATAGCCGACCTAGACGTATCATCGTGGCCCCGCGCAGTATACGCTGCACGCATGAAAGAACCCGACGGCCACATGACCGTAAGAAAATTTGTTTTAGAATAACGGTATAAATTCCAAGGTCCTGGAATCAAACTCCAAGGTCCAAAATCCAAAACTCAAGCTCGCAAAGTCTCGGAGCTAAATTCGAATACCTTAAAAATATTAGCGCAGGTTGAGATCTAGCGCTCTACTCATGCTTATAGCACGAAACAACGGCTATATAAAATGTGATGAAAGGCCCCGAAAGGGCCGACCATAATAGCACAGGTTTCAACCCGATAGCTTCAGAGGCTATTGGCTAAGACGCAATCCTTGATCTCAAAATTTGGATTTTGGGATTTGACTCTTAGACTTGGTTCTTGGACATTGGAATTTGGCACCTAAACTTGAACCTTAGGTTTGAACCTTAGAGTTTGTAATTTGGGATTTGAAACCTGGTCCTTGGACCTTCTATTTTTGCTCGTTCAATCCTAGCTTTTCCAGTGCAACCTGTGCGGCTACCTGGCCGGCGTCCTTCTTGTTATAACCTGTCCCGCTGGCTATCATCTCGCCATTCAGCACTATGCCTACGGTAAACAGTTTGCGGGTATTTTCGAGCTTCTCATCAAGCGTATCGAAACTGATGGTGTGATTGTTCTTTTGCGCCCAGCTAAGCAACCTGTTCTTAAAGTTGGTATCTGTACTTTCCATCACGTCAAGGTCTACATAAGGACGAATGAGCTGGTTGAGGATAAAGTTTCGCGTTACTTCCAGACCCTGGTCAAGATATACGGCACCAATAAGTGCCTCCAGTGCGTTGCCGAATATATGGCTACGGCCCAGGCTGCGATCATTGGTATTGTACACCACCAGCTTGTTAAGCCCCATACGGAGGGCTATATTATTCATCGTTTCGCGACGAACAATTTTAGAGCGTAGTTCAGTAAGGTAACCCTCGTCTTCGTAAGGGTATTTTTTGAACAGATATTCCGCTACAATAGCGCCCAAAAAGGCATCGCCGAGAAACTCCAGGCGCTCGTTACTATCCGTAACGTCGTCGGGGCGGGAGCGGTGCATCAGGGCTAGCCTGTAGAACGACACGCGCTTTGGGGTAAACCCAAGCACCTGTTCCAACTGCGCCTTTATCTCCTTATCGGAAGAAAAAAAATTAAGGATACGGGATAACCGCCCCACAACTAATCAACAAATTTTTTGAAGATAACAGAAGCATTGTGACCGCCAAAGCCAAACGTATTGCTCAGCGCAGCCCTTACTTCTCTCTTCTGCGCCTTACCGAACGTAAAGTTCAGTCGCGGATCGAAAGAAGGATCGTCTGTAAAGTGGTTGATAGTAGGAGGAATGGTATCGTTCATCATTGCCAGGATGCTGGCAATAGCTTCTATGGCACCGGCAGCACCCAGCAGGTGGCCCGTCATAGATTTGGTAGAACTTATATTGACATTGTAGGCATGCTCACCAAATACACGCTGTATCGCAGTCACCTCGCTGATATCGCCCAGTGGCGTAGAAGTGCCGTGTACATTGATGTAGTCGATATCTTCAGGCTTCAGGCCTGCATCAGCAAGTGCCGATTTCATTACATTGGTAGCACCAAGACCTTCGGGGTGTGGCGCTGTAAGGTGGTAAGCATCTGCGCTCAGGCCGCCACCGGCTACTTCGCAAATTATGTTGGCACCACGGCGCTTGGCATGCTCGTACTCTTCAAGCATCAACGCACCAGCACCTTCACCCAGCACAAAACCATCACGGTCAAGATCGAACGGACGGCTGGCTGTCTGTGGGTCATCGTTACGTTCAGAGAGCGCTTTCATGGCATTAAAGCCACCTATACCAGCTTCTGTTACCACTGCTTCCGATCCGCCACAAATGATCGCATCGGCCTTGCCCATGCGTATGTAGTTCAGCGCATCAATAATAGCATTGGTAGAAGAGGCACAGGCACTCACTGTGGCAAAGTTTGGACCGCGGAAGCCGTACTTCATAGAAATATGGCCCGACGCAATGTCCAAGATAAGCTTAGGAATGAAGAATGGGTTGAAACGAGGGGTACCATCACCGGCACTGAAGTTTTTCATTTCCTCAATGAAAGTGATCATACCACCTATTCCTGATCCCCATATTACGCCAACCCTGTCTTTATCTACATCGCTGTTCAGGATGCCGGAATGCTGCACGGCCTCATCAGCAGCCACAATGGCTATCTGCGAGAAACGGTCAAGCCTCTTCGACTCCTTGCGCTCGAAGTGATTGTCGGGGTTGAAATCTTTAAGCTCACAAGCAAATTTGGTCTTGAACTTGGTCACATCAAATTGCTTAATGAAATCGGCGCCCGATACTCCATTAACCAGACCTTCCCAATATGCAGGTATAGAATTGCCTAATGGGGTCAGGGCGCCGAGGCCCGTAACGACTACTCGCTTATACGGTGAATTCATTTTGATGTGCTCAGTTACTTTGCTAGTGGTTGAAAATTACTTTACGTGTTCTTCCAGGTAGGCGTTTGCCTGACCTACTGTAGTGATGGTCTCAGCCTGCTCATCAGGGATAGATATGTTGAATTCTTTTTCGAATTCCATGATCAGCTCAACTGTGTCCAGAGAATCTGCTCCCAGATCGTTAGTGAAACTAGCTTCAGGAGTCACTTCTGATTCGTCTACGCCCAGCTTGTCAACGATGATCTTCTTAACGCGATTTGCAATTTCAGACATAATAGTGTTTTTAAATTTTTGTTGCAAAATTATACTTTTTGGGGTAACGAAAAAGTAATAATGCCTATTTCTCAAATCTTTTTTATCGAATTAAGCATTTTTCAAATGCAAATTCATCCGATTTGAGGGTATTTACGTAGGAATATCACTCTCTTACACATAAATATACCTCCGTTTCGTATATCGTATTACCTTGTAAAAAGTGGGCAAAACTGATATGGCACGAATTTTATCCCGATGTTTTTTACACATGCGCAAAGTATTAAAGATCACGCTCTATATACTAGGTAGTATACTACTGCTGTTGGTTATTGCTATAGCCGCGCTCAACACGCCATGGGGCCAAAACTTTGTGCGTGGTAAAGCCGAAGCTTTCCTTAATAAAAAATTGAAGACTGAAGTACGTATTGGCCACCTGGGGTATGGGCTCCCCAAATTCATTGTGCTCGACAATGTATTGATACGCGACCAGGCAAGGGACACGCTACTTTCAGTAAATACCCTTAAGGTGGACGTGGCCATGCTGGAATTACTGCACCACAAGCTGGACCTGCAACTGCTGGTGCTGAACGGGGTGCACAGCCACGTGTACCGCAACATGCCCGACACTACCTTTAATTTCTCTTATATAGTTGATGCCTTTGCAGGCAAAAAGAAAGACCCTAAGCCGGAAGAAAAGAAAAAAGACATCGATACCAGCGGCTCATCGTTCGAGATAACTGTAGGCAAGGTAAACATAAATGACATACATGCCCGCTTCGACGACCAGACCGGCGGCATGAAGCTGGCGGTAGACCTGGAGCACCTGGGCCTGCAAATGAAAAAGCTGGACCTGGATGAAATGCGCTTCCACGTGAAAGAGCTGCAGGTGGCGGGGCTGAAAACGCTGTTTGCGCAGGATACTTCTTACCTGCCCGAAAAGCCTAAAACAGATACCGGCAAAACAGAATTGCATTTTGTTGCCGACAATGTGCACCTGGAGCGCATAGACTTTAACTACAACGACGTACTGAATAAACTGCTCTTCGCCCTGAACCTGGGCACCCTGGATCTGGACCTGAAAAATTTTGACCTGTCCGGCAATGCCATAGACATCAATAAGCTGGCGGTAACTAATACCAAAGCCACTCTAACCATTGGCAAACATGCCGATGCCCCTGCCGTGGTAGATACCATTGTAAAGAAGGACACTACCGAAGGCTGGATGGTAAAAGCACGCAACCTGGACTTGAACGGGCTAGCGTTTACAATGGATAATGAGAACGATCCGCGGGCTAACAAAGGTATAGACTACAGCCACCTGGCATTGAAAGACCTGGCATTGAAACTGAATGATCTGTCTTATACATCAGATAGCATATCGGGCAATATACAGCACCTGGCAGTAAAAGAAAAGAGCGGCGTAGACCTGAGAGAATTGAAGACCAACTTCCGCTACAACCAGCAGGGGGCAACGCTAAATAACCTGTACCTGCTTACACCGCACACTTTACTGAAAGATCATGCAGAAGTGCACTATGCATCTTTAGCTAGCCTGAAGAACAATATAGGCGCTATGCAGCTGAACATAGGTCTTGACCAATGCCTTGTTGGCTTCCAGGACGTCTTGATATTTGCACCGCAGCTGACCGACCAGCAGCCCATATTCCGTAAGTACCCAAAGGCTATGGCACGCCTTGATGCCCATGTAAACGGCAGGGTGGACAACATGAATATTGCGAGGCTGTATGTAAGAACACTCAGCAATACTGAGCTGGAAGCAAATGGCCGTATGACCGGTCTGCCTAACGCTAACGCCCTTCGGTACAATATGCATATCACAAAGCTCAACTCATCGAGGGCGGAGCTGGAAGAGTTTGTGCCGGACTCTGTATTGAGCAGCGTAAGAGTGCCTGACAGGTTCGGCGTATCGGGCGATGTATCGGGCACGACAAAAGATTACAATACCGACCTGATAGTGATGAGCACGGATGGCAACGCGTCGCTGAAGGGCACACTAGCCATGTCTCCCGGCAAAGGCAAAGAACGTTACGACATGCTGGTAACAACAAGAGACCTGAACCTGGGCAGGATATTGAAACAAGACTCGGTATTGGGTGTTGTATCTGCATCAGTGAAAGCGAAAGGTACCGGCTTCGATGCTAAAAAAGCAATGGCTATTGTAGATGGGTCTATAGCCAGTGCTTATGCAAAAGGATACAGGTATCATGATATTACTTTTAATGCAGAAGCTAATGCGGGCAAGGCCACGCTGAAAATGCGCGCACAAGACCCTAACCTGCGCATGCACATGACCGGCAAGGCAGACTTTACCAAAGACAAGCCCGCCATTGCCGCCAATATACAACTCGATAGCATAGACTTGCACGCGCTAAAACTATACAAGACAGAACTACGCGCAAGAGGAACCATTAAGGCCGACTTCCCTGTACTTGATCCTGACTATCCGCGGGGCGTATTCACCTGGACACAGCCTATCATTAATGCAGATGGTAAACGTTATTACCTCGACAGCATGTACATAGTTTCCACCCCGAACGATACCAACGGGCAGAACATAGATGCGTACCTGCAGGTAGTAAGCGCACACATAACGGGCAAAATGCCGCTTACCAAAATAGGCGCAGCCATACAGGAACGCATCAACAGACGATATACAGCTCCTTTACCAGATACAAGTGGCGTGGTATTGTTCAATCAGGTAGCTGGCACTCCGGTGCATACTGCGTCCAAAGACACTGCAGTACAATTACCAGCCAATTATAACCTGAAGTTAACCGCCAGCATTACCGATGCACCGATGCTGCACAGTATAGTACCCGGCCTTACAACATTCGACTCCATACATGTAGATGGCACCCTTGACCCGAGAACAATGCTGCTGAATGTGGACATTCCGCAAGTAGTTTATGGCAGCAACACCATAGACAAAGCATATATCAGAGTCAATGGCACAGACTCAGCATTTACCTATAAAGTAACAGTTGATAAGATCGCTGCAGGCAGTCTTGCGCTTTGGTATGCAGATATCCATGGCAATATCGATCAGAACATGATCACCACAAACCTTTCCATTTCCGACTCGCAGAAGAATGAACGGTTTGCCCTTGCGGCCAATATGCAGAACCAGGGCGCAGAGCAGGTAATAACCCTGAAGGAAGGACTGAAACTGGACTATAATACCTGGACCGTAGCACAACCTAATAAAATAGTGCTGACCAATGGCGGGTACTACATACAGAACTTTGAGATAAGCAATGCCGGGCAATATATCAAAGCCGCAAGCGACAACGCATCGCCTGACGCTCCACTGAAAATAGACATCAGCAACTTCAGGCTTACTAACCTTACCAACATTATATCTAAGAAAGACACCGCCCTTGCCGATGGTATACTGGCGGGAAAGGTAAATATGCAGAAAGGCGCGAATGGGGACCTGCAAATGGATGCAGACCTAGGCATTACCGGCCTGTCGGTATTGTCTGATACTTTGGGCGACCTGAAGGCTGTAGTGAACAATAAAACGCCTAATACACTGGATGCAAAGGTTACACTTACTGGCTTTGGCAACGATATAGCTATAACCGGCAACTACTACACCACAACACGTAACGGCAATGATTTTGATATGCAGATGGCTGTGAAGGCCCTGGCGTTGCACAGCTTTGAAAGCCTGGCCATGAACCAGATAAAGAATAGCACAGGCTATATACGTGGCGATTTGAAACTAACAGGTACTGCTTCTGCACCTAAAATAAACGGCGAACTGAAAACAGACAACCTGAAGACAACAATAACCACTATCAACTCGCCCTTTACATTTCCGGCAGAGGCAATTAAATTTGATGGTGATGTAATTACGTTCAACAAATTCAATATCGTAGATAGCCCCAATAACAAGGCTACAATAGACGGCACTGTAAGCATAAAGGAGATGACCAACCCTGATATGGATCTGAAGATCAGGGCAAAGAACTGGCGGGCCGTGCACTCCACTGCTAAAGACAACAAAACCTTCTATGGCGACCTGTACATGACCACAGATCTGACCATAAAAGGAACGCCACTGGCACCTACTTTAGATGGCAGCCTGAATGTATTAAAGGGCACCAACCTGACCATAGTAACACCAGAGAAACAGCCGGAGATAGAAAGCAGGAAAGGAATTGTGAAGTTTGTGAACGGCAGGGATAGCGGCAGGCTGAACCTCCTGATCCCTAAAAAGAAAGATACCCTGGCTAAGCGCAGGCTGGCCAAAGGATCGGATATCAACGTAAATGTGATAGTTGATAAGAATGCACAGTTCAGCTTAGTAATAGACCAGGCCAACGGAGACTTCTTAAGTGTGCGGGGCGATGCATCGCTCAACGCCTCACTGGCGCGTAATGGCACCATAGCATTAACCGGCAACTATGAACTGCATGAAGGGGCCTACCAGTTTAACTACAATTTCATCAAGCGCAGGTTCCAGATAAAAGATGGCAGCCTGATCACATTTGCAGGCGATCCTGTGAATGGCACTAACATGAACATTACTGCCACTTACCAGGCCATGGTGCCACCTTACGATCTTGTGCAGCGCCAGGTGCCCGACCAGGCCGCACTCAACTACTACAAGCAACGCATACCTTTCGACATAGAATTGTACCTGAAGGGCCAGGTGTTGAAGCCATCTATCAGTTTCAATGTGGCACTGCCGGAAAACAAAATATATCCGCTGGCATCAGACCAGATAGAACTGGTACAGGGCAAGCTGAGCCAGATAAGGAACGACACCTCTGAACTGAACAAACAGGTGTTTGCCGTGCTGATACTGGGCCGCTTTGTATCTGACGATCCATTCCATTCTGATGCATCATCCAGCCTTAGCGCCACTGCCCTGCAAAGTGTAAGCACCTTTATAGGCGAGCAGCTGAATAAGGCCGCGGGCAGGTTTGTGAAGGGTGTAGACCTTTCTGTAGACCTGGCTACTACCGAAGATTATACCACAGGCGATCTGCGCCAGCGTACCGACCTGAATGTAGCTGCATCTAAACGGCTACTTGACGACAGGCTGAAGCTGACGGTGGGCAATAACTTTGAACTGGAGGGCCCGCAAACCACCAACCAGCAAACATCGTACGTACCCAGTAACCTGGCAGCAGACTACCTGTTATCAGCTGATGGTAAGTATACCGTACGCGGCTACCGCAGCGCCTATGACGAAGGTGTACTGCAGGGATTTGTAACAGAGACCGGCGTAAACTTTATTGTGAGCCTTGACTACAATAAGTTCAAAAACATTTTCAAGAAAAACAAGAAAAATGTGTCCGACACATTGCGATCTAATTAACCCCCTGAGAAAAATATGCGTCCACAACGGATCATTCACATACTTACTTCTTTAGCCTGTTGCATGCTGCTGTTTGCGTGCAGCAACAGTAAGCGCCTGGCCGATGGCGAGAGCCTGTTCATTGGGTCTAAAGTGAACATAAAGGATTTTCATGGCAAAAAGAGTGAGAAGAAGCTGATGCAGAACGACCTGGCTGCACAGGTAAGACCACGCCCCAATAAATCAACGCTGGGCATGCGCCTTAAGCTGACGATTTACAACTTTGCCGGCAACCCCAGGAAAGAGAAAGGATTCCGCAACTGGCTGCGCACCAAGGCGGGTGAGCCGCCGGTGTTGGGCAGCAGCGTACGCACAGAAGCCAACAAGGCACTGGCACTGAACTACCTGGAGAACAGGGGTTACTTTACAGCCAAGGTTGGTGCGCGGCTGGAGGTAAATAAAAAGAAGAAGGCCAAATTGATAATGGATGTGCTACCCGGCAACCAGTACACGCTTGAATCAGTACGCTTCAGGAATGACTCTTCTGAGATAGCCCATGATATAGACTCCAGCTTCTCTGAATCGCTGCTGAAACCTGGCGGCCCTTATAACCTTACGCTGATAAAGGCTGAGCGTACGCGCATAGACCGCATGCTGAAGGAAAAGGGCTACTTTTATTTTACGCCGGAGTATATACTGATTGTGGCAGACACAGGCCGTGGCGACAATAAGATACGCGCTACAGTGCAACTGAAACACCGGGAAATACCCCCTGAAGCATATACCAAATACACTATTAACGACATTTACATTTTTGCCAACTACCGCCTGCAGGGCAAGCGGCAGGACACCAACATGGCAGACCGGGTAAAAGTAGATGAGTACTATGTGGTGGACCCGAAACACAAATTCAAACCGCAGATATTCTCGCAGGCAATGATCTTTGAAAAGGGTGACCTGTATAGCCTGGATGACCAGAACAAATCGCTGAGCAGGCTGGTGAATATGGGCACCTTCAAGTTTGTAAAGAACAGGTTTGAACCTGTGCAGGATACATTGCTGGATGTATTCTACTACCTTACCCCATTCCCTAAAAAGTCGCTGCGATTTGAGATAGGTGCGCTAACCCAGAATGATAACCGTGCAGGTACGCGAGGCACCATCAGCTGGAAGAACCGCAATACCTTTAAAGGTGCAGAGGAACTGCTGTTTAAGGTGAATGGTGGTGTAGAGGCACAATACAGCGGGGAGCAAAAGCGACCTAATATTTACAACTTTGGCGCTGAGCTGAACCTGGCTTTTCCCCGCTTTGTGGTGCCGTTTATAAATGTGCAAACGCAAAGCCAGTACCTGCCACGTACCCTCATCAAACTGAAGTATAATTACGAATTTGAATCGCAACTGCTGCGTATCAATTCATATACAGCTTCATATGGCTATAACTGGAAAGAAGGACCACGTAAGGAACACCAGTTATTCCCTTTCAACTTTACCTACGTAAAAACGGATACACTGGGCCTTAATGTGAACCGCCTGCTGTATGGCAACCTGTTGTTCGATGGCATTATAGTTGGCCCTACATACGAGTTTACCTACAATTCCCAAGTGGGCACACAGCGTAAGCACGCCATATACTTTGATGGATTGATAGACCTGTCCGGAAACATCTTGGGCCTTGTACAAAAAGCGGACTATGCCACCAATCCTAAAGAACTGTTTGGGCAGCCATATGCGCAATACATAAAGGCTGTACCCGACTTCCGGTATTATTTCCGGCCATCCAGGGCAACAACGCTGGCGGTACGTTTGCTTACAGGCTTTGGACTGCCGTATGGTAATTCGGCGCAGTTACCCAACATTAAGCAGTTTTGGGCGGGTGGCAACAGCGATCTGCGTGGTTTCCCGTCAAGGTTGGCAGGCCCTGGCACCTTTGATGCCAGCGAGCCACGTGGCGACAGTAACGTATCTTACATACAAACGCTGGGCGATATAAAGCTGGAGGGCAACATAGAGCTGCGCCAGAACCTGTATAAATTTTTGAATGGTGCGCTGTTTGTAGATGCGGGTAACATATGGCTATACAGGGATAATACAGCGTTCCCGGGAGGTAAATTCACTAATAACTTTTACAAGGAGTTCAATGCCAATATGGGTGCGGGCCTGCGTTTCGACTTCAGCATACTGGTGCTGCGCTTAGACCTGGGCATACCTATCCGCAAAGCCTGGTTACCAGAAGATGAGCGCTGGGTTTTCAACAAGATCAACTTCAGCGATAAAGACTGGCGCAGGCAGAACATGATTTTGAATATTGCGATCGGGTATCCGTTTTAATAAGGCAAAAGGCAAAAGTTAAAACCTAAAGGTGGTGGACATGTTTGTACATGCTCATGTCCGTGCCATGGATTCGACAAGCTCACCATGACACTCCGTGGATACAGTTTTTCTACAGTGCGCCTGTAGTTTGTTCCACCTTCCACAACAAGCTACCATCGCCGTAGCTGAGGAAGCGGAAGTGATTGGCCATGGCGTAGTCGTACACTTTTCTCCATTTATTGCCGATGAGCGCTGATACCAGTAGCAGCAGGGTACTTTGCGGCTGGTGGAAATTAGTGACCAATCCATCTATTATCCGGAATGTGTAACCGGGCGCTATGAGTATGCGGGTTTTGGTCATCAGCCTATCGGTCTTTTTCATGTCCATGTATTTCAGCAGTGCATTCAGAGCCTCTTCTTTGGTACATGGCTCTGTTATTTCGTAGGGTTCCCATTGGGTGATGGCCACACCTTCTATGTCGGCAAAAATGCGCTTGTGTATCTTGCAGCCTATCCAGTACAGGCTTTCTATAGTGCGCATAGAGGTAGTGCCGGTAGCCACTACTTTACCTGCGTGCGACAGCAGTTTATTGATCACATCGCGCGTTACCTCTATCCATTCGGCATGCATATCGTGGTCACGCATTATCTCGCTCTTCACCGGCTTAAAGGTGCCTGCGCCTACGTGCAGTGTTACCAGTGCCTGCTCTATGCCTTTATCAGTAAGGCTTTGCATTACCTCGGGCGTAAAATGCAGTCCGGCAGTTGGCGCAGCGACACTACCCTCTTCATTGGCAAATATGGTCTGGTAGCGGCTTTCGTCCTTTACATCCGCTTCCCTGTTGAGGTATGGCGGCAGTGGCACTTTACCTGCGTAATGCAACACTTCTGCAAAAGTCATTTCAGGATCATCCCAGTCCAGTTGTATGGTGTAGTAAGATTCTGAACGGCTGACCATTGTTGCAGACAAGGTAAAGTTAGGGTTATGGCATAGGAGGGATAGCGTAAGCCCGTCTTTCCATTTTTTGGCGCTGCCCACCAGGCAGTTCCACCACACCTGCCCCTTTTGCAACATGGCGGTCTGTATGTCTTTATAACTCTTGTGCGGCTCCAGGCAAAATACCTCTATTGCACCACCGGTTGGCTTGGCAAAGGGCAGGCGGGCATGTACCACCTTTGTCTGGTTAAAAACCATCAATGTACCCTCCGGTATATGCGTAGCAATATTGCGGTAGGTATCTACAGTTATCTTGTCATCTTTATACACCAACAATTTTGATGCATCGCGCTGCTCCAGCGGATACTGGGCTATGCGGGCATCGGGCAGGTGGTAGGTAAAATCTTCTATTCGCAGTTCTCTCGGGTGCATTTTTACTATTTAATTTCCGGTATGGATATACCTGTTATTTTACGATAAAGATCTATGGCAAACAGGTCGGTCATTCCGGCAATGAAATCAACCATAGACTGTATGTCTTCGTACCTGCTCTCTGCAGACAGCTTTACAGGGAACTGCGGCGACACCAGCCTGAGCAGCTTTTTAGAGCGGTTCAGATCGGGGTGCAGTACGGCATATATAAACTCCTTCAGCAAACCACCTATGATATTGAAACCTGCTATCTCTATCTCTACCACAGAGCGGTAGTTGTAAATGTGCTTTACGGAAAACTTATTGATCTCATCTATCAGCTTTGCGTCCCGCTCCTGCAGGCATTTCAACAGGTCGTGCTGTAGTGTGCCTGCAAGCAGGTCAGCCTCATGTTCCATGAACACAGTTGCAATCTTATCGATCATCAGGCTTATCCAGCTGGCGCGTATGTATTGCACCTTCTGGTTATCGTCGCTGATGCGGGCTATCTTCTTCAGTATATATCCCTGCGATCCGTATTCATCTCCCTCCTCGCCAAAGAATGGCAGGAACAGGTCGATGAATGTTTGCAGGGTAATGATGCGCAACCTGTGGGCATCTTCCAAGTCTATTACGCGATAACAAATGTCATCGGCAGCTTCTGTAATGTACACATAAGGATGACGGGCAAACACCAGGTTATAACCATCTATCCGCGGTATCTGCAGCGATTTGGCTATCTGCACATAGGTGGGTATCTCGGAATCGAAGAACCCGGATTTTTTAGTGGCTATCAGTCCGGTGTCTTTATTGAAACCTTCCAGCGATGCACAAGGATACTTTACTATTGCCGCCAGCGTAGTGAAGCTAAGCCTGTAGCCACCGGGATCGGGCTCGTTGTAATTGTGGGTGAGTACTCGCAGCGCATTAGAGTTCCCCTCGAACTTGCGGAAGTCCATCAGTTGGTTTTCCGTGAGTGATTCTGCGATGATGCGGCCCATATCGCCTTCCAGCTCTTCGAAGAAGGTGCGGATAGCATCTTCTCCGGAATGACCGAAAGGTGGATTGCCGATGTCGTGACACAGGCAGGCAGATGCTATTACCGAGGCCAGCTCGTGGCGGTAGAATTCGCGGAACTCATCTCCCCTATCGGGGTATTTTTCTGCTACCAGGTTGCCGATAGCTTTGCCGAGGGAACGCCCCACCGAGGCTACCTCCAGGCTATGGGTAAGCCTGTTGTGCACAAATACAGAGCCCGGCAGCGGGAATACCTGCGTTTTGTTCTGCAGCCTGCGGAAGGCCGATGAAAAGATGATGCGGTCATAATCGCGCTGGAAGGGGTTGCGGACAGGATCGTACTTCCTGTCTTTGTCTTCGCGCTCGCCCGTACGCCTGTCGGTATATAACGTTTCCCAATTCATCATGGGTGCAAAGGTAAGTGTTCACTTGCACAACACATGACCGTGTCGTGGTTCGACAGGCTCACCATGACACTATGTAACACGTTTTAAAACAACAAAGGCAACCGGATAGGCTGCCTTGTGTTGTTATTCTTTTTTGAGGATTACGCTTGTTCTGCTTTGCGTGGGTTGCGTTCGAGGACTTCGTCTACCATGCCGTATTCTTTGGCTTCCTGTGCGGTCATCCAGTAATCGCGGTCGCTGTCGGCAGATACTTTTTCGAAAGGCTGGCCAGAGTGGAAAGAGATGATCTCATAGAGTTCTTTCTTCAGCTTACCTATTTCGCGGGCAGTGATCTCGATATCGCTTGCCTGGCCTTCTGCACCACCCAATGGCTGGTGTATCATTACACGGCTGTGCTTCAGCGCTGTACGCTTGCCCTTGCTGCCGGCACACATCAGTACCGCAGCCATAGATGCCGCAATACCTGTACAGATAGTAGAAACATCAGGCGTAATGATCTGCATAGTATCATAGATACCCAGGCCTGCGTAAACGCTGCCGCCCGGGCTGTTCAGGTACATCTGTATATCGCGGGTGCGGTCTGTGCTCTCCAGGAACAACAGCTGTGCTGTCACAATATTGGCCACGTAATCGTTAATGCCCTCGCCCAGGAAGATGATGCGGTCCATCATCAAACGGGAGAATACGTCCATAGAAGCTACGTTCATCGGGCGCTCTTCTATGATGTATGGGGTAAGATTGGTAG
The DNA here is from genome assembly GCA_964588295.1 of uncultured Flavipsychrobacter sp. Classification (GTDB taxonomy): domain Bacteria; phylum Bacteroidota; class Bacteroidia; order Chitinophagales; family Chitinophagaceae; genus Flavipsychrobacter. Next base: position 60,400 of record CAZPOT010000007.1, read on the forward strand.
GCATGATGCGGCTGTTCATTGCCGATGTGTAGCTATCAACAGTAAGGCTGCTGATGCCGTGGTGCTTGATAGCGTATTTACGAAATTCGTTTTGGTTCATAATTTGAAAAAATTGTTTTGTATAGTTGTTGTGTTGCAATTTTTAATCCACATGATAAATATAGGCATAACGTCAGTAAAGTTTGACATTCTGTCAATAGATATGACCAATATCGTTATTACGGGCTGACATGGTTCCTGCTATATTATAAAAGATGTGCCAGAAATGGTGGGGATATCACCCTTCGGGAAGTTTCAAATTCCAAGAACCAAATTCCAAGAATCAAGAACCTCGTGTTCGTGCACTTCGGCAAGCTTAGTGTGACACTCCGTAGGTGCTATAATTGAAGAAAAGATTGCGGTTTTCACCGAATTACCTCTCGCAATGACCCGCGTTGGGTAGTGTTTTGTCGTCAAAATACTTCTCCGAGATTTACGAATAAGCCCTGGGAGCCGCCGAGGCCGAACCCGTAGTCTATGGCGATGTTAGTGCGGGAATCTTTATTCAGCTTGAGGCGCAGGCCACCGCCCCAGCCCGGTGCTACTACCTCGAATTTGTTGGAGTTGAGCTCGGTGAATGATTGGGCATTGGCGAAGATGACGCCGCCTATCAGTCCGTTACGGGTGATCACGAAACGGTATTCACCTTCTACATAGGCCATATTCTTACCCCTGTAGCGGCCCTGTATGTAGCCGCGACCGGTATTGCTGTAGGGGTCGTTGCCGGTATTGGGGAGCATAAGGTATGGCGGCGTGCCGGTAACGGTAAACCATTCATAGCTCCAGAAGGATAATATATTATCGCTGTAGCGCGAGAATTTGATGTATTTGCGCAGATCGAACACCAGCGAACGCCAGGTGGCCTCATTACCAAAGGCTGCCAGATTGGGCCGGTAGATGACATTGACGAAGTTGCCACCTTCTGGATTGATAGAATTTTTCCGGCTATCGTACAGGAAATTAAAAGTGATGCCCGATGCAAATTCAGTCGTTGCCAGTCCATACTGCTGCAGGTCTGTGACCACACCACTGGGTGGATCGAGCTCCTTTATGCCCCAAAAATAGTCGACACCATAGCCCAGGCCCACATACGTGTTGCGCGCCACCTTGCGCATGATGGTCTCGTGAATGCGGATGGCGGAGAAGTCGATAAGGTAACCGTCATCGAGCTTAGTATAACCACCCAGGCCGTAAGTGAACGAGGGGAACTTAAGGAAACGCCAGTCGCCTGATATATTGAACTTATTGTTTTTTGTCCAGATATTGTTCTGGATGGGTGCTATCACCTGGTTGCGGACCGTATAAGTGACACTGGCGTTGATGGTTGATGTATTGGCGCTATCGTTGGTATGGAATGCGGCATTGCCATTGGCCACTACGGCAAAACCGGTTTGCAGGGTATAACCCGCAGCGGGCACTGCCGAGTAGGCCACCTTTTTCTGTGGTTTTGTTGTTGACGTATCACCCTGTTTATGCAGCGCCTTCCGGGCCAGGTCTATAAGGTCTTCCTGGTCTGCATGCTGCGCCGTTGCCAATATGGGCAGCAAAAGCAAAGCGACCAGTAAAAACAATCCATACGGCTTCAATGGCAGTGTATTCTTAACTGGTCTTAGACCAACAACAACTACAAAGGTTAAAAGCTAAAAGTTAATAAGGGATTAAAAGTGGCCTCTTGTTGGGTATCTTTCGCTCCTACAGAGTCGCAGGGTTGAAACACCTGCGCTATTGTAGCCCGTCCTTACCTGCCAAAGGCAGGCGGGCAGGACGACCAGTTGGTTTGTGCGGTACAAAACGAATACGTCCCCATGCGAGGTTGCTTCGTCGCTTCGTTGCACTGCGCTTCTCGCTATGACCTTTGTTGTGAGTTACTTTCCTTCTGTTTGTGTTTTGTAGGTTGTTTCGCGGGTGTGGTTTACGGGGATGCCTAGGGATTCGTAGATGTAGTCTTGTGCAAGGGTGCGTATGTTCAGTTTGTTGATCTTGCTGTTGTCGGCAGTTGGATATACGCGGTTGCTGAGGAACACGAATACGATGCCGGTAGCAGGATCGGCCCAGATGCAGGTGCCGGTAAAGCCCTGGTGACCAAATGCCTGTGCGCTGGTGCGGGCACCTGCCGGTCCGCCGTCATCAGCATCGGTGGCGGGCTTATCAAAGCCCAGTCCGCGATGGTTGAGCTTGCTGTTGTATGCAGTGAACAGGTTGACGGTCTCAGGCTTGAAGTAGCGCTTACCCGAATAGGTACCTTTGTTCAGCAGCATCTGGAATACCACAGCAGCATCGTGCGCAGTAGCAAACAGACCGGCATGGCCAGCCACACCACCCAGCATAGCCGCGCCGGGATCGTGCACATAGCCATGCACCAACTCTCCACGGAAGGTGAAGTCCATTTCTGTTGGGGCTATCTGGAGCAATGGATATTTGCTGAGTGGCTGGTACATAATATGCGTCAAACCCAACGGCTTGTAGAAGGTTTCTTCGGCGTACTTATCTATGCTCTTACCGCTTACCTGCTCTACTACTGCAGCCAGGAACAGGAAGTCGAGATCGCTATATACGCTCTTGCCCTTATTATCGAGCGGGCTATTGATGATCTTGCTCCAGATAGAATCCTTGTAATCGTTGCGGATATACAGGTCTTCTGCTACCTGTGTACTGTAGTCGGTTGATCTTTTCTTGTGGTATAGCGCTTTCTTCAGCTTGCCCTTTTCGTTCAGCGTTTCTTTATAGAAAGGTATCCAGCTTTTAAGCCCTGCCTGGTGTAGCAATATGTCGCGAATCTTCAGGTCGGCCTTGTCTGTGCCGCGCACCATGGGCAGGTAGTCGCCCAAGGTTTTATCCAGGCTGATCTTCCCTTCTTCGTACAGCTTCATTATACTTATGTTGGTCGCCAGCATTTTGGTGCAGGATGCCATATCGTAGAGCGTGTTAGTATCTACCCGCATCTCTTTATCATACATCAGCTTACCAAAAGAACGATCGTAAAACACCTTACCATCTTTAGCGGCCAGTATGCGGCAGCCCGGGAATGCACCATCAACAATACTGCGCTGTACGAACATATCCAGCTTATCGAGCGCTGACGCATCTACCACGCCAGCATCGGCGGGGTACAGTGTCTTCACCAGGTCTTTAGGTGTTTCCTTTGCCAGCTCAGGTTTCTTTGCAGGCACCGGTGCAGGACATATACTCTTACCGTCTACACATGCAGTAACAGGCAGTATACCCTTTGGCTTTACTCGTTTCAGCAGCATATCTGCCATTACTACCTCGGTAAGGCTATCATCCTCGTAGCCCACCATTACCGATGGTGCTCCGCAGAAATACTGGGTAGCATAAGCATTACCCATCAGCACGATCATTGTATTAGTCTTACAAGCAGCCTGCTGCAGGAAGGCCAGCATATCATCGCCCAGGCCGTAGTTGCCGCCGGGGGTGAAGGCGAGGTTATGAATACCTATGATAACAGCATCTTTATCGGCCACGCTCTTCCATGCTTTTTGTGCATCATCGGCACTGCTGCCCTTGGGCAACCAGGCAGTCTTTGTTTGCACGAATTTATCGGCTATGATATCTGACAGCGGCGTGCGCTTATCGGCATTGATACCTATATAGCCGATGCCTGTATTATCGTTGAGCTTAGCCAATATCCTGTAATCATCTTTCACCAATGTTATGGCCTCTTTTGCTGCCTGTATACGCACTTCGTCTATCTCGGCATTCAGATCGTTGGTGATGTTGGTGGTGTCAATATCCTTCCAGGTGTGCAGGCCTGCATCCCACTTGGCTGCCAGTATCTTCTTTACGCTGGTTTCCAGCTGGGCCATAGGTATAGCGCAGGAGTCGATAGCATTGCGGATCTTATTGATAGCAGTAGGCACATCCTGGGAGAACAGCAGCACATCATTACCTGCAGCAAAAGCGCGCAGGTCGGTTTCGCCGGAAGGGAAGTATTTGGTAACGCCCTGCATCTGCAACGCATCGGTAAAAATAAGCCCGTTGAAGCCCATCCTGTCTTTGAGCAAGCCTGTAACCGCATTCTTTGACAAGGTCGTCGGAACATGCGGTGTGGTATCGAGCGCGGGCACTTCCAGGTGACCCACCATTACGCTCTTTACACCAGCGGCTATCAGCTGGCGGAACGGATATAGTTCTAATGTATCCAGCTGCGCCAGTGACTTAGGTATGAGAGGTAACTCCTTATGAGAATCGGCATTGGTATCGCCATGGCCGGGGAAGTGCTTGGCGCAGGCTATTACGCCGTACTTCTGCAAGCCGCGCATAAACGCCTTGGCCAGGGCTGCTACCCAATATTTGTTCTCACCAAAGGAGCGGGTATTGATAACGGGATTAGCCGGGTTGTTGTTCACATCCACATCAGGCGCGAAATCTATATGTACGCCCAGGCGGTTGCACTGGCGGGCGATGGCTGCCCCCATTTTATATACCAGGCCGGTATCGCGCGTGGCCCCCAGCATCATCTGGCGCGGGAAGTTGCGTACGCTATCCAGGCGCATACCCAGCCCCCACTCTGCATCCATAGCCAGCAGCAGCGGCACGTTGGCCATGTGCTGGTAGCGGTTGGTCATGAGCGCCTGGCGGATAGGCCCGCCCTGCATAAAGATGAGTCCGCCCACCTGGTGAGCGGCAATGAGTTTTGTTATTGACTCCTCGTTTAAGTTTTTACCGCCGGAATAAGCGGCTACCATGAACAACTGGCCTATGCGTTCGTCTTTAGTCAGGCTGTTATATACACTATCTACCCAATGCTGGCGCTGTTGCGCTACGTTGGCTTTATCTTTTTTGGGCGTGGCATTGGCTATACCGGAAACTATGCATGATATATATAAGAGAGAAAGAAGGCTCCTGCGTATGTTCATAGAAACAAAAATAACTTTATTAGGATGAATATCAGCCTTTACGGCGACCAAATGTTTCTGCTTAACTTTACCTCTTATTCATGAGACGACTGCCGGCCATATTGCTTGTTGTGTTAGTGGCCAGTGTGGCCCATGCCCAGACCAACGACACGTTCCGGGTTTATTTTTCTATGCGCGATGCACGGCTGACTACCAAAGCGAAGGACTATATAGATAGACTGATGTTCAAAGCTGCACTTACGCACTTCCAGAAACTGATCATACTGGGGTATGCGGATAATACCGGCGGCAAAGGGTTGAACGATTCACTATCGCTGGCCAGGGCGCGAAGTGTGCAGCAATATTTGGTAGCATCGGGCTCATCGGAAAAAGACATAACGCTGGTGACAGGCAACGGGGCAATAGAACGCGCGAAAAACACCGGCGGCTATCCCGAAGACCGGAAAGTATTGATAATAGTAGACCGAACAACTGGCACACCTGCAGCACCACCACCATCCAAAGTGTCTCCTTTTGCCGCTGTAAAAGTGAACGAGACAGTATCGCTGGATCATATTTTCTTCCAGGGAGGTTCTGATATTTTACTGCCATCTGCCGGCCCTGAGATAGATACGCTATACCAGTTCCTGGTGCGGAACCCGACAGTACGGATACTGATAACCGGCAACATATGCTGTATAGGCGAGCCTACGGGCAAGGACCTGCCTTTCGGGGAAACAACACTATCGGTAGCTAGGGCGCAACGGGTTTACGAGACGCTTGTGGCGCGAGGTATATCGCGCAACCGAATGCAATATACCGGTGTGGGAAATGGTAAGCCGAAAGTGTATCCTGAAAAGGGCGAGGGTGATGCTGTACGGAACAGGCGGGTAGATGTGAAGATATTGAGCCGGTGAGTTGAGCCTTTTGCAACCCATTTACCAGGGGAAGGTAGCGTTAACCCATCAAAAAACGAATACGTCCGCTTGTGGGCTGTCTGTCAGGAGACAGGACAGCGGCGCTGTGGTTGCAACTCTTGATATGACTATACGAAAAAAGCGGCTGTGAAGACAGTCGCTCTAAAAAATGTATCGTTTCACTTTAAAAATTTACACGCCTACCATTAGTGGCATCAGCAGCGTAAGCAGTTCTTCGTTTTCTACCTTATCAACAGGCTTAAATATACCTGCACGTGTTGGTGTGCTCAGTTCCAATAAAACTTCAGCGCCGTCCAGGTTGTTGATGAGTTCTATCATCAGTTTGGCATTGAAGGCGATCTTCATGTCCTCGCCATTGTACTGGCAGCTGAGCATTTCCTTACCCTCGTAAGAGAAGTCGATATCCTGTGCGCTGATCTGTACCGCATTGCCGTTGATATCCAGCACAACCTGGTTGGTTGTTTTGTTGGCGAAGATGCTTACGCGACGTAGTGCGCTGATGAAATCGGCACGGTTGATGGTGAGATTGTATGGATTTTCTGAAGGTATAACCGCCTTGTAATCAGGGAAGCGCGCATCGATGAGGCGGCAGCTAAGGCTGAATTTTTCGCCGGTTACGAAAAGGTGGCTGCTGTTGTAGGCCAACTGTAATGTAGATGCATCCGGAGGCAGTGTAGCGCGCAGCTGCTGCAATGGCTTCTTTGGCACTACGAAACCATCTTTAGCAGGGCAATTCACATCGCGGCGACGGAACTGAACCAAGCGGTGCGCATCGGTAGATACGAACGTAAGGCTGTCTGTATCCATTTCGAAGTAAACACCGGTCATTGCAGGGCGCAGCGTATCTGCACTTACCGCAAACAATGTTTTGTTGATGCTTTCCAGCAAGCTGATAGACTGCATAGTGAATGCAGTAGTATCGGATGGAGCGGGCTCCTTAGGAAAGTCGTCAGCACGTTCGCCGGTGATGCGGTACTTACCTATATCGCTGGACATTTCTATGGAAAGGTCCTGCTCGTTGATATTAAAAGTAATTGGCTGCTCGGGCAGATTCTTCAGATACTCTGTAAGTATCTTAGACGGAATACAGATGCGTCCGCTGCCTTCGGCATCGTTCACTTCCATCTGCACTCTCATCATTGTTTCCAGGTCGGTAGCAGTAAGAGTAAGCGTTGTGCCGCTGAGCTCGAACAAAAAATCTTCCAGCACAGACAGAACAGTGTTGGAACTGATCACGCCGCTGATTTGCTGCAGGTTTTTCAGCAGGGCATTTGAAGTAACAATAAAACGCATGTAAAGACTATTTGGGACAAAGATAATGATACCGTTTTCACCAAAACAGGACTAAAGGGCGGTGTGGATAAATAAAAGCCAACTGTGGAATGACTGTCAACACAAGCGAAAAATTAGCTATCTATTCCTCTTCGTTTTTACGGAAAAATGCTAATCCGGCCGCTATAACAGAGATAGCCACCAGGATATGGATGGTGATGGCATGAACCTGGAACCAAAAAAAACCGATAACCCAACCTATAATAAGGATGAGTGCTATGAGATACAGTATACTTTTTTGTGCCATAAGGTGAAGTAAAAATAAGGAAAGCGGGGCATTTATGACCACCGGCCATTTGCTACCGGCAAAATTCCACACCATTTACCATTTTTTTAGAGCTCAAACCGTCAACCCAGCCTTAAATAACCCATCAGGGCATCGCGGTAAGCGCGACCCACGGGTATCTCAACCCCATTCAGGAACACGCTTTCGCTGCTCACGGTATCTACATAATTGGTGTTAACGGCATAGCCTTTATGCACCCGGATAAAATGTGATGCGGCAAGCCGATCGAGCACACCCTGTATGCTATTACGTAATAAGTATTTGCCATAGATGGCATGAACATGTACGTAAATATTATCGCTCTCCAGGTAGATGATATCTTCGGTCTTGACTTTTTTGTAGTGCTGACCTTGTTTTATAAACAGGCAATCCTTGATAAATAGTTCATCTTTTTCTGCGATCGTCAAGGCTTTACTGCCCGAAAAATTGTGCAGGCATATTTCTATTGATGTGTAGAGCCCGGTTTTATTAAAAGGCTTTACGAGGTAAGCTGGAGGATTGAGCTGCTTAGCACGCTCTACCGTTGCGGCATCAGCATTGGCCGTAAGGAATATGAACGGTATATTATACTCTTCTTTTACTTTAGCAGCCAGATCTATGCCATCTTTACTGCCTTTCAGCTGTATGTCTATCAATAATATATCGGGGCGTTGCTCTTGTATCATCAGCAGTGCTTCTACATACGTTATGGCTGGCTCGGTAGTATCATACCCCATAGAGCGCAAGGCATTTGTAATACCCTGGGCAATGATCAACTCGTCCTCTACTATACCTACTTTTATTTTGCTCATTGATAGCACGATAAGCGACAGATCAACTACTCCTTTTCATATCTGCTGCGCTGCGGAAAGTTATAACAAATGTCCTGGTTTCTTTTACATAGCTAAACAAACCACCTATCTGCCTACTGAGATTTTTGATGAGAGTCATACCCAATGAGCGAATCTCATCTGCATTTATGTTATCGGGCAGACCTGGCCCGGAATCCTGATAACGCATTATATAGCCGTTGGCCACTTTGCTCAGTGCTACATTAATGGTACCGCCTCCTTTACCGAATGCATATTTATAAGAATTGGTCAGCAGCTCATTAAGGATAAGCGCCAGCGGCACTGAGGTATCTACATCCAGCATAAGTATTGGTATCTCGTTGTACAACGTAACCGGAAAACCATTGTCGAAAACGATGCTCACCTGTTGATGCAGATCTGTGACGAACTGGCCAAACTCTATTGTGGCAATATTATTATCCCGGTAGAGCTGGTGATGAATAAGGGAAATTGCACCTATGCGTGCTGTGCTTTCGCCCAAGGCGGCCCGGGCAGCAGCATCATGCATATCTGCTACCTGCAGTTCTAACAGTGTACCGATCACCTGAAGATTATTTTTTACACGGTGATGCATTTCCTTCATGAGCATTTCCTGGTTACTGAGCGCGATCTCTTTCTGAGTTATCAATTCATCTTTGAGCGTTGCAGACCGCCTTTGTAAACGATAAGCAATAATAACAGCAACGATCACCAGAACCATAAAAACACCTATAGCTACTGCCAACATCTCGCGCCTATTGGTGGCGGCTTTTTCCTGAGCCTGCTGTTTGGCGAAATCGTATTGCATTTGCTGCTTCAACAAATCCTTCGCGCGTTCCACATCCCGTTGCCCCTTAAGGTCATCGAGCATTGCCTTATGATATTGCAAAGCAGTTTTGTAGTCGCCCATTGCTTCGTATATCATAAACAATGTGCGGCGCGCATTGGCAGCACCGCCAGGGTCGTTGAGCTTGATACAAGTGTCAAGGCTGTTGAGGGCATATTGTTCAGCGCCTCTGTAATTACCTTGCTTCATCAGCATATTAGCAATGTTATTCTTTGTCCAGGCCACACCACCCATATCATGCTCGTAGCGCTGAATGTCCATCGTCAGCTGGTAATAATACAAGGCAGAATCATAGGCACCACGGAACATATAAACCTCCCCCACATTATAGTATGGCCAGCGCAGATATTTACGCGGACCATTTGCCATTACGTTTACAGCCGCCTTATAACAGTACAAAGCACTATCCAGGTTGTTTGTTCGTTCAAAAAGGTCGCCAAGAGCATTGTATGCTGATCCGACAAGGTGAGCATCGCATGAAGCCCGGGCACAATCCATAGCCAGGCGCGCATATTGAAGAGATGCAACCTGGTTATTGCTCCCTTTATAAAAGGCGTGCAATGCGATATACACATAGCCCAGCGTCACCCTATCGCCAGACTCTTCTGCATAGGTAAGTGCTTTCAGAAAATGCGGCAGCGCCTGTTGCAAAAGCCCATGATCGTAGTACTGACTTCCGATTTTAGACTGGCAATTGGCCATTTCCTTTTTGTCATTAATTGCCGTAAATATCTTTAAAGCGGTATCATATTGTCTTGCGCCTATAGAATCCCACCCCATGAATATTGCAGCATCGGCAAGGTTGCAATATGCATTTGCCTCATCGGCTTTATCTCCCACCTTTCGCGCGAGTGATAACTGTTGCATTGCGTATGCATGCATCTCTTTTACATCGGCAGTACCGTAAGCCTGTGCTATTGTTCCTGCCAGCAAAGCTTTACGCCCATTATCCTGCTCTGCATTAAATATCCGCAACAGAGAATCTACCACATGCCCCTGCTGTGCTGTTGCCCCCGGACACCAACATACAACCAGCAAGAACAGAAACAATAGCTTTCTCATAGACACCTAAAATGCAGCACAATAACGAAGATAGAAATAAAGGAAAGGAGCCACAAAGAATTGCGGCTCCGTACGGTATTACAAAACGATATTTTATCGTAGCACGGTCATTTCTGCCGGAGTCAGCACGCCAAGCTCTCTCATTTTCTGCTGCAATTCGGGGTCACTCATCATTGCCTGCATTTTAGAAAGATCTGCCACTTCCATAATAATGAATACATTACCCGGATCACCATCCTTCTCACCTACTGCTACCACTTTTGCGCCTGCGTTATCGCGCCTTGCAGCATCTGCGTCGAAACCCTGTTTCCATTTGTTGTAGTCTGCCACCCTGTGATTACCAATTACAATAGCCATATGTTTTTTGATTTTTAACAAACATATACCTCGTAACAATCGTTGCGTTCCGAGATGTTGTAAACAACCCATTCGTGTATACAAACAGCAAATACCAATAAAAAAGCGCTCCGGATTACCGGAGCGACTCTGTTCATGGTTGTATTTCTTAAAGCGACTGCAGGAAAGCCAGCAACGCTGCTCTATCGGTTTTGGACAGTTGGGTGAACTGATCGCGACTGCGCTGTGCCTCGCCACCGTGCCATAGAATAGCTTCGGTAACGGTGCGGGCGCGACCATCGTGCAGGTAGTATGGCGTACCGTTATTCTTTACAAACATGCCTATACCCCAAAGTGGCGGTGTACGCCAATCCGTGCCGCTCGCCTGGTAGTCTGGGCGGTGATCTGCAAGCCCTTCACCCATGTCGTGTATGAGCATATCTGTATACGGGTGTATACGCTGGCCGCTGAGTGCAGGAAGACCCGGCACCACGCCGGTATACATAGTAGGAATATGGCAACCGCTGCAATTGATCTGCTTAAAAATAGCTTCACCCCTCTTAACGGTTTCATTGTTTGTGTTGCGACGCGCGGGAACGGAAAGCGTGCGCACATAAAACACAACCGCGTTCAGCATAGAATCAGCCAGATCATGCGTAGTGCTTTCGGGCACCGATGCCATTTGCGACTGCCCCCAGGCACTTTTCTGTGTCTGCACATAACTTGTAAGCCCCATATCCTGCTGAAAGGCGGTAGCTACCTGCACCAGCAATGATGATGTATTGGCTTTTTTACCAAACCTGCCAATTTCTGTCTTGTGTGTATATGGATTGTACACATAGTTAGCACGGCCCTTGATGCCATCGCCATTTGCATCTGTAGGGTCGGTGTAAGAAAGGATAGTGCTCTCCGGCACATTCTCCAGCAGGCCAAGGCCAAACACTGTAGGACCAAGGCGAGGCGAGGTAAGCACGCCTGCGGGCAGTGGAATGTACGGATTGACCAGTGAATATGTTGGCGTGCGGAGCATTGCTTTTTCTCCATCTGCGAAAGAGAATAACTGCTCTGTGTAAGTAAGATCGACAGTCGCCTCGGGCTGCACGCCGACGAGTGCTATGTTCTGCAGCTGGCCGCCGAAACCGGGCACCGCCGCAGGGCCGCCATGTTCATCCTGGCCTGGCAGGCTTACACGCATTAACAATGATGAGCCCAGTTTACCAAATGAAGGATCGCCAAACCCATCGTTATGGTGACAGTTAGCGCATGACACATTATTGAACACAGGACCTAATCCTCCGAACCGTGGTGCGGGCGCGGCAACAAAAGACTGCTCAAATAGTTGGTCGCCCAATTCATGCGCACGCGCATCCCTTTCGCTAAGGCCGGTTATAGGGCCGGTAGAACCACCCGACTCTACGTCCATATAGGTAGCCAGACCACCAGACAAACGGGGATCGAACTTACTGTCATCATCCAGTACCGAGGTATTGGGTTTGCGGCACATTGTTGCGCTTGCAATCATCAATACACATCCGGCTATTACATACACCTTTTTCATTTCAACACTTAATTCTTATTAATCGGTAACGTAAGTCTGCACGTATAATTTAGCTTCGCCATCCAGCGTTGCCTGCAATTCATTTATCGCGTTCATAGCGTTCTGCAACTGGGTGCGCTGATTGTAAATAGCGCTCTCAAATGTTGTAGAGACATTACCCAATGCTGTAATAGCCGCAGCAAACTGGTTTTTGATCTTAGTATCCAGAGCTATATTTCTAGCCGCTATAAAGTTGCTCATGCTTACACCTGTCTGCCCGTTATAGGTACACAGATACACATTTTGCGCACCCTTCAGGTTATTGGTGAAATCTGTAATGGAGTTATGGGAGAACGGTGATTCCGTTTTAGTAGAATCGTACTGCTCGAAAGGATCCTTTATCTTACCACCACCAACTTCTCCGCAGATATCGCTAAGTCCGGCTATTATCTGCAACATGGCCTCCCGGCGAGTAGGAAATCTGGCAGAACCGGCACCAGCAGTAAGCATTACAGCTTGGAAGTTGCCGCCAGATGCGCTCCAGCTATTGTTTAAAGCGGTACATGTATTCAGGATATCTTCGGCCAAACCCACCATGTACGCCTTCTGCTTAGCAGTGATGGAGTCGGCAGTGGCAGCACCGGTAGTACCCCACAGTATAGACTCTAAAGGATGGAAGCCGCGCAGCGACTGGCTGACACTCTGCAATGTAGCCGCGCTAAAAGAAGAACTGGTAGCCGTGAACGAATCCAACTGCTGGTAGTCCATAGGCCAGGTATCCATATTCGGATCGTAGTTATCGTCTTCCACGGGACCTATCAGAAAGCCCTCACATTGTTCCCATCCGCTGCGTACATCGCGCCAGGCTGCACGTGCGGCCTGCAGATTGGTACTATTTGTAGTTGTATTCAGCGCATTTACTGCCGCCTGAAGCGCCTGTGCTTTTACCTGCAGGTTAGCGTACTGTGGCAGTACCATCTTGTTCACAAAATCTGTAACCACCTGCTGGCTGGTTACGGGTGCAACGTTGTTGTCTTCTTTCTTTTTACAGGCAAACATGCTTACCGATGCTGCCGCAATGATGAAGAGCGATTTTTTCAGTTTCATATGGTCATATCCAGTTTTATGGTGAGATCTTTATCAGTAAGGGTTGCAGGTAATTCTATAAGGTGTTTTTCGGCCGGGCCCTTCATTACTTCGCCTGTTTTGCTGAACTGGCTGCCATGCAATGTGCAGTAGTATGAATTGCCCGTTTTGGTTAGTGGCTGGGCAGCGTGTGTACACTTCAGCACCAATACGTGAAAAGTGCCATCGGCACGCTTCTGCACAGCCAGATCGTAATTGTAATTATTTACACGCACCAGCTTGTAGTCGGCCTGGGCAAACTCTGCCAGCGGTATGGTAACATGGTTATTGGATGAACTAGCCTTAATAACACCCAGCGGCGTTTTGCATGCCGATAGCAGGGCACTCATAATAAAGCCTGAGCCCAATGCCACGCAAGCCCCCGTGCAAGATGTTGTTAAGAATTTTCTCCTGTCCATGTTTAGAATGAATAGCCCAGGGCTATGTTTAAAAATGTGTTGTTTGTTTTATAAGGTGCCGCGTTAGGGTTAGGGTTCAACACCAGGGCAGGATTAGCGTCGCCTGTTGTCAGCAGCCTTACGTCGGCCTTCACCACTACATGCGGAATAGGGAAATAACCGAAACCAGCCAGCAGGTGCGTTTGCTTCAGCGTACCATCTGTAAGCCCATTAGATGGAATAGCCGCGTTGAGATCGATGGCCTCGTAACGGGCGAATATATTCAGCTGCTTGCTCTGCCATTTGGCACTCTTTGCTTTTTGCAACAGGTTGTAAGCAACTTCGGCATAAGCACCGTACATCTGGGACGCTACGTTATGATCGTATGCGCGATTGATGCTGCTGGCATCGGGCAGTGATACAAATGTGCCCAGCGCCTTTGCCGACCAGCCATTGTTGCTGAACTGCACATCGGCCTCGCCCAGCATCAGCGGGTTACCGAAGAACCCTGAAGACAATTGCAATGTATCTGCAGCGCCCGGCCTTTGCGGCGTAGTGCCACCCATATAGCCGGAAAGCTGAAACTTGAAATTGCCTGCGAAATACTGAACCGCCGCAGTAAGACCGAGGCTATTGGCCTGTGCATTCTGCCCTTCGGCCATAGCACCTTTAAAGCCGCTGCCATGTTCGAAATTGGCGCTGTTAAGACCGTTCATGATAGCTGCGCTGTAGGTAAGCGGCAGTGCGGTTGACTGGCCATAGAAACCCACACCTATCTCGCGCCAGGTAGATGGGATCACCAGTTGTTCTACCAGCGGGCGTTCTACACCGTTAAAGTTGATAGGCAGGTGATTTTCGTTCACGATACCTATACGTGGCAGGATAAGACCTGCGGTGATATATTGGCGAGGGTTGAGGCTGAATTTGAGGTATGCCTGCTCCATAGACACTTCTCCGCTCACACCTCCGGCTTCTACCTTGGCATCTTCTACTTCCAGTTCGGAGAAGAAGGCAATTTTGCCGGTAAACTGGTGACCTACGAACAGTACTGCCCTCTTCAGGCTGGCCTCGGAGGTTTTAGTATTAAAGTCGCGCTGATAATGTACTTCGCCATAACCGGAAATAACTGTGCGGGCATGACCGGCACCATAGGAATTCAGCGAATCTTCGCCCGTGCTGGCTATCAACTGCTGGGCGGGTGTTAATACATTAGTGTTTTTTACATCGTTTTTTTGAGCATATCCATGACAGGCGAGGCCTGCGGATATAATAGATAAAAATAAAGTTTTGCGCATCTGTGGTTTTTAAGCGGGTGCAAAGTAATGGAGGAACAGTTGGCGCACGGTTCACAAAAAAGGAAAAAACCGTTTTCACAATCGGGAAAAAGGTTAAAAAAGACAGGGTTATGACATTTTCGCATTGAAATCTATGACAATACGTATTGATCGAGCATATTTCTAACTTCGTAGTATAATGACCTTCAACAAAGACGCTTTCGAAGAACGATATATTAAACTGAATGAACGCCAGAAACAGGCCGTAGATACTATTTACGGTCCGGTAATGGTAATAGCCGGCCCCGGCACGGGAAAAACGGAAGTACTATCTATGCGCATAGCCGCCCTGCTGAACAGCGAGGCGCAGGTGCAGCCGAGTGAAATATTGTGCCTTACCTATACCGAGGAAGCCACCAATTCTATGCGCCGCCGCCTGGTGCAGATAATAGGTCCGGCAGCACACAAGGTGAACATTTATACTTTCCATGCCTTTTGTAACAGCGTGATACAGAACAACAGTGAATACTTCAGCCTCCGTACCCTGCAACCAATAACAGACCTGGAGCGCACCGACCTGCTGTACAAAATGCTGGAAGACCTGCCAAGTGGCCACCCGCTACGCAAGCTGAGCGGCAATATCTATTATGATGCAGGCAAGCTGAATAAACTCTTCGACCTGATGAAACGGGAGTACCTGTCATCAGAATATATATCGAAGGCTATAGACGAATATCTGACCAGCCTGCCTGCCCGCGATGAATATATATACAAGCGCAATGGCAATGGCTTTAAAAAAGGCGATGTAAAACAAGCCGCTATAGACGAGCAGACCAAGCGTATGGAAACCACCCGCGCTGCGGCTTCGCTCTTCGATACTTACATAGCCAAAATGCAGGAGGCAGGCCGATACGACTTTAACGATATGATACTGTGGGTGCTGGATGCCTTTAAGAAACATCCGTGGATGCTGCAGAGCTACCAGGAGCGCTACCAGTTTACACTGGTGGATGAGTTCCAGGATACCAACGGCTCACAGAATGAACTGATCAATATGCTGGCATCGTACTGGGAAGACCCGAACATATTTGTGGTGGGGGATGATGACCAGAGTATCTACGAATTCCAGGGAGCGCGTATCCGCAACATTATAGAGTTTTACGAGCGGTATAAAGAAACCATTAAAATTGTGGTACTGCCAGAAAACTACCGTTCGTCACAACAGGTGATAGACAGGGCAATGGCCACCATTGGCAACAACAAACAGCGCCTCATCAACCAGTTGCAACACCTGGAACTGGACAAAAATATTATAGCAGCCAACGACCGTTTTAAAGACGAACCGCAGATCGTTCACCCTGAAGTAAGGATGTATAATAACATACTACAGGAAGAGGCAGATGTGGTAGTGCAGATAGAACGGCTGCAACAGCAGGGCGTATCGCTGAAAGAGGTGGCGGTGCTGTACTCCCAGCACAAACAGGCAGACAATATAATAGCCCTGCTGGAGCGTAAGAACATACCCTACAATGTAAAAAAGGAAGTAAACCTGCTGGAGTTGCCGCTGATACAGCAGATACTAAACATACTGGACTACCTGCAAACCGAGAAGAAGAAAACCTTTAGCGGAGAAGAACAGTTGTTCGAGCTGATGCATGCGCCCTTCTTTGGCATATCGGCTACAGACATTGCGCAGATGGCCTTGTACATACAGGCCAACAAAAAAGCGCCCGGCCTTAAATGGCGCATGGTGATCAGCAACCACCTGCAATTGGAGACCATAGAACTGCAAACCACTGAGGCTATACGCAGGCTAAGCAATAACCTGGACAACTGGGAACGCGAACAACTGACCCTACCCCTACCCCTGCTTATAGAAAAGATAGTGTACGAAAGCGGCATTGTGAACTACCTGATAAAGCAGACGGACCATATATGGCAGATACAGGTACTGTACTCCTTCTTCGACTTTGTAAAAGAAGCGTGGGGCCGGGATGCCAAACTTAAGCCCGCCCAACTGCTGCAAATGGTGGACCGTATGCGCGATGAGAACATTATAGCACCGGTGCAGCGTGTGGTGCAGAACGATAACGGAGTTAAGTTTTATACAGCACACAGCTCTAAAGGCAATGAGTTTGAGTATGTGTTCCTGGTAGGCTGTACGAAGAACTTTTGGGAAGAGAAGAAAGCGGGCGGCAACAATTACCGCATGCCCGATACCATTACCGCTACTGAAGAGGACAAAGACAACACCTATAAGGTAGAGGTAGCACGCAGGCTGTTTTATGTGGCACTTACACGGGCCAAAAAGCACCTGTATATTTCTTATGCACTGAACGACAACGCGGGCAAATCGATAGAGCCATCTGTGTTTATAGATGAGATAAGCAGGCCTGAAGAACGGACAAAACAAACGGTGCCTGTAGGCGAGATAGCCGAGCACCTGCAATGGGCAGTAACACCGGTACCTGACGTGGTGGTGCGTATGGCTAATGCACAGTGGATAGAGCGCATACTGCAGCAGTTTACCATGAGCTATACTGCACTAAGCAAATACCTGCGCTGCCCGCTGGCCTTCTATTACGAACTGATACTGCGGGTGCCTTTCCAGAAGAACGATGCACTGGCATTTGGTAGCGCTGTGCATAATGCGCTGGAACGTTTCTATAAAGACATGCAGCAGCGTAACGGTGAGTTTCCCACAAAAGAAGAACTCATCAGCTCTTTTAAATTCTGGCTGAGCACTGAGGCATCTTCTTTTACAGATATACAATACGACCGGCGTACAGAACAGGGTGTTACTATTCTGTCGGAATATTACGACCACTACATTAACACCTTACCCAAGAACGTAGAGATAGAGTACAAGGTGCCGCGCTACATACTGGATGGCGTACCTGTGACCGCCAAAATAGATAAGATAGAGATACAGGGCGATAGCTGCACTGTTGTAGATTATAAGACAGGAGACCCGGACAAGAGCGCGACACCACAAACAGCTGCACCTAACGAGAAGGAACCCAACGGGGGCGACTACTGGCGGCAGATGGTGTTCTACAAACTGATACTGGAACATTACGAAGAGCGCAGATGGCATGTAACCCTGGGCAAATTCGACTTCCTGCAAAAGAGTAAAACAGGAGATTATAAGCAGGTAGTAGTGCCCATTTTTGCACAAGACGAACAGGTGGTTATGACCCAGCTAAAAGACAGCTATTCGCGCATCATGAATCATGAATTTGATAAAGGCTGCGGCAAGGATGATTGCCACTGGTGCAACTTTGCACGTAGGTACCAACTGGTACGCCCGGCAGAAGATGAACTTGTGGAGATAGATGATGTTTAGAGTACAGGCACATAATAACCGCGTACACGGTATAGACTGCATGTGCAGAACTAATGACGTGCTATTATGTCTATCAGGCGGCCAATAATCAGGGCAGCAGCGCAGAATGTTATCATACCCAGTATATAAGCTATAATACCTTTTACATAGCTCATCACCTTGCGCTTATCAAAAAACTGCCCTATTGCCCATGCACAGTACGCTACACCTATATACCCTGCTACCTGCATCAGGTTAGTATGTGTAAGGCCCTGAACAACGACGAAGACCGTAAATATGAGCATACCCATACCCATTGCAAAGCACAGCAGTATGAGTATTTCATATATATTGTAATCGTATTTACGGAAGAACAATTTGATCCAGGCGGCTATAAAGACACCCATCAGTATATTGGAATAGCCGTAATGATCCTGTATCCACTTAAAGATGACAATAGTAGCAGAATTGTTTATGCCTCCGGATTTTACATACCCATCTTCTACATGAAAGTAGTGGCTGGCTAGTGAGTATAACAAAGAAGCTACAATCAAAAAGATAATAGGCTTAACTAACCGGCTGCGGTTCTTTTGCAAAAAGTCTCTGACGTTTTCACCGGGTCTTACTAACAGTTCTCTGATGGTATAGAGTATACCCCTCTCAAAGTGCAGTATATGTTCTACCTCATGGACAATATAATGCGCATCAATTCGCTTCAGTTTGACGGGCTGGCCACAGTTTGCACAGAAATTTCCCGTTATTGCGCTCCCGCAATTTCCGCAATTTGTCATTTCTTAAGTTTTCGGTTTTGGGGTTACTGTAAATATTACCTTGAGCCAGGCAAAGGTAACATCTTATCTATTGCAGGTGCAATGCAATTTAGATATATATTAAGAAGACATCGCTGGAAAAAATATTTGTCGATAGTACTGGAGTTGAAGCGCAGCCCCTGCTAAAGCACTAAGGAAAGTACATAACGTTCATACAGATAGGAAGTAAACTAACCATTAGATCCCCAGTCGGCCAGTTCTTCTTTGGTCCATAGTGCGGGGAAGAATATCCTGCGTTGATATTTGGGGTGCATGTATTTTTTCCAGTTGCTGCCACCGGTTCCCTCTACAACCTGGTCTCCATTGTCCAGGTAATGTGCTGCAGCATTATAATGCGCCATCACCCAGGTAATGTTCACAGTTTTATCGTAGTGGCGCATGGCTTCAATCAGTGCGGCATTGTTGCGGTCTGCTTCAGGCAGCTTATTATACTGAGCCCACATATTAGTGGTCCGGTAAGCTTCCATTTTACGCAGGAACTCACTTTTGTAGCGCTCTTCAAATAGCCGGAGTAACGTGGTTGTTTTGCCGGTTGCGTGGTCTTTACCAGCGGCATGCCAATAGAGCAGTTTATACGCATCTTCTATACTGCTGCCTGCCGGCAGATCGTTCCGATACCTGGCATCAACAATATTAATCACATCGGTTGAGGCGAATTCTATAATGCGGTATTGCGCACTCTGAAACCCGCTTGCCGGCGTAAGGGTGGTGCGGAATTTCAGGTACTGTTCGCGATCCATGCCCTTGCTCATAATATCGAAAGACATAGACAACGTATCGAAATACCGGCTGGCGCGCAATAACTTCTCGGCAAAGAGATCGGCGGTCAATGTTTGTGCATTGGCCACTTGGTCTAGCTCCCATAGTATCATTTTAAACAACAGTTCGTTGATCTGGTGATACATGATGAACACCATTTCATCAGGCAGCGTAGTGCGCTGCAATTGCAGGCTCAGCAGGGCATCGGTGTGTATATAGTCCCAGTAGGTGATGGGCTTTGCCCAAACCAATCCTTCCAGGTGTGCGTTAGGATCCTGGTCTATATCCCTGAACTTGGTTTCGATACGCTGGAGTATCTCATTGGTAGTAGTGTCCATTTTGCAGTGTGTTTTTAACCGAACCTCAGGTGTATCAATGAATCAATATCTTTTTGCTCCGTTGCGGGTGTTATGTTATGGTCATCTATGAACTGCCATATCAACACTTCCTGCTCGGCACCACGCGTCAGCGCTTCATGGTATTCTATGTCTGTAAAAGACACCATGCTGTAGAGCGGGAAGTATTTGTCGGGATACAGCTCTGCAATGCGCCTTTCTATCTTCAATTGCAACTGGAACGCGGGGTCAGCCACCTTATCGCGCATCACCAGGTAATTGTTCAGCGACAGGTCCTGTACGGCATCGCCATTGGGCTTACGTTTACGCTCATATTCGCTCAGTATCAATGGCCAGTTATCGCCATGCCGCTGCATCAGTTCCCACATCACCGTGCAATCTTCAAAGCCACAGTTCATACCCTGCCCGTAGAACGGCACGGTAGCATGCGCTGCATCACCCATCAGTACGGTTTGGTTATAGTGCCAAGGGAAACAACGAATGATAGCCAGTGACGACAGCGGATGTGCAGCCCATTCTTCACTTACCTCCGGCATCAACGCATGAAAATCTGCAAATGTTTCTTTGAAGAACTGATCTACTTTTTCTTTGCTGGTAAGATTTCGGAAACAATGTTCATGTCCATCTTGCGGCATGAACAAGGTGCAGGTAAATGAATTATCGAAGTTGGGCAGCGCAATGAGCATGAACCTGCCACGCGGCCAGATATGCAAGGTGTTTACTGCCAGCTTTGGCGACCCATCGGCATTGGCGGGCAGCAATATTTCTTTATAGCCATCCTGTATATAATTCTGGCTATAGTTGAACCTGTCCATCTTTTGCATAGAGGTGTACCGCACCGCGGAGAACGCACCATCTGTGGCAAAGATCACATCGCCTTTGGCCGATGACATGTGTCCTGTAACGGTATTCCTGAAGTAGCAGGTGTTATGCTCAATATCTACCGTGGTACACTCCTCGTTAAAAAACAATTCTGCCTGCTGGTCAGCAGCGTCCATCAGCTTTTTATTAATGTCGCCGCGGGATACAGAGTAGATAGCCTGCCCCTCGGCGCCATATTGCTGAAAGTTGGTCGACCCATCGGCCAGGTGCATGGTGCGGCCATACATGGGGATGGCCACTTTGCGTATCTCATCGCCCAGCCCTACAGCGTCCAGCGCCTTCCATCCACGGTAAGATGTTGCCAGGTTAATGGATTTACCTGCTGCGATATTTGCCTTGCGCATATCCGGCCTGCGCTCATACACCTTTACCTTATAGCCGGCCTTTGTAAGATAAACAGCCCATAAAGAGCCTACCAGGCCCGATCCTATTACTATTGCCTGTTTCATTATGCTTGTTCTGTTTTAGGTAATACCGGCGGCTCCATAACAGTGCCGCATTGCTTGCAGGTACGCAGGTCCACATCGTCGTAAAACTGCTGCATCAGTATGGGCAACTGGCCTACAATATCATCCAGGTGAAAGGTGGCCTTGTGCAGCAAGTTGCTGCAATTTTCGCAATACCACATGCAGCTGTCGCTTTCGTTCTCTGCCCGCACACGCTCCACCACCAGTCCTACGGTATTTGCCTTGCGCTGCGGCGAGTGTGGCACTCGCGGCGGCAGCATAAATATCTCACCCTCTTTTATCTGTATGTCGCGGCGCTTGCCATCTTCTATTATCGGCAGTGTCATATCCCCCTCCAGTTGATAGAAAAACTCTTCACCTTCGTTGTAGTGAAAGTCTTTACGATTGTTGGGACCGCCCACCACCATAATGATGAATTCGCTGTCTTTATAGATCACCTGGTTGCCAACCGGGGGCTTCAGCAGATGACGGTTCTCGTCTATCCACTTTTTTAGATTGATGGGTGCTGCTATCATATGCTTAGTGTTACCTGTTTTAGCAGCTGCAATGCTAACACCGATATGATTGAAATAATGTGATACAAGTCAGCAGGATGAAGGGCGAGAGAGGCAAAAGGCATGAGATTGGTCAGTTTACCTACACAAGTAAATTCACAAACGACTGCATAATTAATTGTTAATCAACCATATTTTTGATTTTCAATAGCTTTACTATTAACTTTGGTTGTAATGAGGCAAAAAATTGCGCAAATATTAAGGGACGATGATACCATTACATACGTATCGTCCATAGTTATATTGGGAGCAGTTATATTATGCTCACTGTTTATTGTTTTCTTCTAAGTCTTCTGTGTAGAAGACGGTGTCATTATTCCGTCCATTATATTCTGCCCCCTTAACACAATACTATTATTCGGGCAACCAGGTACAGCATACCTGCGAACTGAGGTATGTCATTTTTGAAAAATGCAACCAGATTTTACTCACGGCTGCCAGTCGATCATTACGTATCACTACCCTCCCCAACCCTCTCTATCCAAACTCCTGTATTGAATAGCCTCTGCCAGGTGTTCGGGCCGGATGTCGGCGCTTCCTGCAAGGTCGGCGATGGTGCGGGATACTTTGAGGATGCGGTCGTAGGCACGGGCACTGAGGTTGAGTCGGTCCATGGCTGTTTTTAGCAGGTTCTGGCCGGTGGGGCTGATCACGCAAATGTCTTTCAGCAGCTTGCTGCTCATCTGGGCATTGGCATATACGCCCAAGTTCTCTTTAAAACGCTCGGCCTGCACCTCACGGGCCTGTATTACGCGCTCGCGTACGCTAACGCTATTCTCCGAGTTTTTTTGTGACGACAGTTCGCTGAACGCTACCGGCGTTACTTCTACGTGCAGGTCTATACGATCCAGCAGCGGACCGCTTATCTTGTTCAGGTAGCGCTGCACCATTATAGGGCTGCACGTACATTCTTTTTCGGGGTGGTTAAAGTAGCCACACGGACAGGGATTCATAGAGGCGATCAGCATAAAGCTGGCCGGGAACTCTATGCTCAACCGGGCGCGCGATATGTTTACCTTTCGCTCCTCCATGGGCTGGCGCATCACTTCCAGCACCGTGCGTTTGAACTCGGGCAGCTCATCCAGGAACAATACCCCATTATGCGCCAGCGATATTTCGCCAGGCTGCGGTATGCCCCCGCCGCCCACAAGTGCCGCGTCGGAGATAGTATGATGAGGACTTCTGAACGGTCGCTGGGCCACGAGCGACGCATTGCCCGGCAGCTTGCCGGCTACAGAATGTATCTTGGTTGTTTCCAGTGCTTCATGCAGGGTAAGCGGCGGTAATACAGTAGGCAGGCGCTTGGCCAGCATTGTTTTGCCAGCACCCGGTGGACCTATCAGTATAGCATTGTGGCCACCTGCTGCAGCTATCTCCAGCGCACGTTTTACGTTCTCCTGGCCCTTAACATCGTTAAAGTCTATATCAAAATGGCTCTGTGCATCAAAGAATTCTTCCCGGGTGTTCACTTTTACGGGCTTCAACTCTGTTGTTCCCTTAAAAAAGTCTATCACTTCGCTGATGTTCTCTACCCCGTATACGTCAAGATTGTTTACCAGTGCTGCCTCGCGCGCATTTTCCTTGGGCACGAACAAGCCTTTGAATTTCTCTGCGCGGGTTTGTATGGCTATAGGCAATGCGCCTTTTATAGGCCGTACAGAACCATCAAGGGACAATTCGCCCATGATCACGTACTCGTGTAAAGTCTCTACCGGCAGCTGACCGGTAGCGGCCAGGAAACCAATGGCAATGGGAAGATCGTAGGCAGCACCGGCCTTTTTAATATCGGCAGGGGCCATGTTGACCACCATTTTATGGCGTGGCCTGTCGTAGCCGGTATTCATAATGGCCGACAGTACACGCTCGGTGCTCTCTTTTACCGCATTATCGGGAAGGCCTACTATAAAATAACCCAGGTTGCCTCCGGGGGTATCTACTTCTATGGTGATGGTAATGGCATCTACTCCGTAAACCGCACTGCCAAAAACTTTAACTAACATTCTCTTTCCGTGATATTATTCAGAAATGTAAATGTAGTGATTAATGAGTAAGACTGGTGGATGTGGAGGCTTTGTGCGCTTATGCCGTTGTCAATTACAAGATATGGTATGGTTTTTCTGGAGAACCATATGTGGATACACAGCATTAACGGTCCGGTTTCATTTAATATGATTATCCGGTACAATAAATTGCTTTTACGAATAAAGTATCTCTAATCTGCGTTAAATTACACAATAATAAATTTAATATTAAAATTCTAACAAACAAGGCTGCCAACACGTCATTATTAAAAAGGCTACTATGAGAACACTACTATTTACTATTATATCATTTCTATCATTTCAATTATCGGCGCAGGTCACTACCAGTTGCGTGCCATCATGGCAACTACGTGAAGCTTATCAGAACGATGCCAAACGCCTTGCACTGCAACGGCTGTACCTATTACAGAGCGCCGACACGCAACAAATAGAAATACCGCAGCGATATTGCGATACCATAATAAGTGGATTAGCTGCTATCTGCAACCTGGGCACTACCTACGAGGCTGATTCTGTTTTCCTTCGTTATTGTATACATGAATATAATATCAGCTATTCAATCACCGCGCAAGTAGATACCTCATACCCCTGGACTCATGCATGGGCAGCGCTGAATACCATTACGGGCAATACCGCTGTTGACCATTTGATGCAACTGCATGGCATGCGTGTGACCAACTATTTTAACGCCAGCAGCAACCCATCCCTTAATAATAGAGCCACCCTTACGTGCGATCACGTGATCAACCTGCAAGCCTTTGCGGATAGCCTCCGCTTATTTGCAGGCGTTAATTATACCGACAATTATCCATACATAGCTGGTGACGGTAACCACATCAGCTACTCGACCGATACTAATAAACAATTTGTTTTTACACTGGCATGGGGCGATTGTATGGCAGGCTGCAACAACAGGGTAAAGTGGACATATAATGTATCCGATACTTGCACAGTTGATCTTATCTCCAAGGTTGTGAATGTATTGGCTCCGGGGTCTCCTAACATGCCCCTGTGCAATGCTTTCCCTGTAGCTGTGCAAGACTTTCGGCAGCCGGGCATAATAAAGGTATACCCCAATCCGGCAGCAAATGAGCTGAACGTTGAGTTACCTGGCCTTACAACTGAAGAGAATTATCAAATCATCAGCCTGCAGGGCCAAACACTACTCACAGGCAAGTTGAACCAGCGCACAACAATTGACATCAGGCTACTGCCAGCCGGACAGTACATACTAAGGCATAATACCGACAACATTCTATTTGCTAAATACTGACGCTTCGGTATCTCTACGAAACTGCTCCCATTGCATAAATCTGCCACAAACGTATATTTTTGCAGCAGCACGGCTATTTCTGCCGGCCATCAATAGCTGCTTTATGAAAATTGCCTACCTGGTACTGGCGCACAACCAACCGCAACAACTGCTGAAGTTATATGCCGCCCTTACCGATGACATTTCCGACTTCTACATTCATGTAGACCATAAGTCGAAAGATAAGGAAGCGATCGCTGCGGCGTTTGCCGGTAAGGCCAATGTACAAGTGATATCGATGCACGAGGTGTACTGGATGGGATTCAATATGGTTAGGGCCACTATCGACCTGCTAAAGCTGGCATTTAATTCCGGCAAAGAATATAAGTACTTCAACCTGATGAGCGGGCAGGACTACCCTATAAAAAGCAAGCAGTACATCAACAACTTCCTGGCCAATCATTCGGAAGATTTCATCGACTGCATCAAGATAAAACACCTGCCGGCCAAGTTTGCTAAAAAATATCAGTTACGCCATTTCTACGACACCCCCTATACCAATCCGCGCGACCCGCGCCGGAACCAGTTCCTGGTAAAAATGTATTACCGTATTAAAAAGGTAGAGGCAAAGCTGCTGGCGCCGCGTAAGTTCTTTAATGGTATGGAACCGTTCTTCGGCCCGCAATGGTTTATGCTCACCAACGAAACCGTTAGATACATACTCCGCTTTGTAGAAGAGCGCAAGGACTACACCGCCTACATGCGCACTACCGAAGGAACTGACGAAACTTATATACAAACTATTTTCGGCAATTCCCCAAGATTCCCTAATATGTGGGGCTACGATAAATATATGGCTTACGACAAGGCATGGACACCCGGCACGCCGGAGTTTACCAACTATGCGGCCTGCTCTGTTTTTATGGACTGGAGCGAACGAGCCAAAACAAAACCTGCCGTATTGACGATGGAATATTTTGACGAAATAAAGACGGCCAGTCATTTATTTGCCCGCAAGTTTGATGTTAACCAATCGAAAGAGCTGATAGCGGCAATAGATAAAGAAATATTGGGCGTGTGATGCACACTGCCGGCCGAAAGTAGAAAAGTCCTGTATCTGTGATGCGGGACTTTTTTGTGCAACTATTTTTTTCGTGGTTTACTAACGAAAGCCAACAACGCCTCGTCTATTATACCAGGAACCCCTAAAAACATTCCCTGTAAACCCGCCCTTTTAGCTTGGCAAAGCGAAAAAGAGCGGCTGCCAATAGTGGCAACCGCTCTTTTTAAAAGTTTTTTTGAAAGATTACTAACGTTTGTACCCGGTACAACGTCAACATATAAAAGGTACTATCGTACTATAAACCAAGTGGCATAAACCCTGTCTGAGCCTGTAAGCCCTTTCAGACTCACTACCTCAAAACCCTGCTTTTAGTTGTTAAAAGAAATCGCGGCTATCGTGCCGCTTTTTTTATGTCTATAATACGCACCTGCATCCGCATGGTGCCATTATACTCACTTTCTTCTATACAATACACCATATCGAATGCACCACCCTTCACTATATCATACTTATCGGCCAGCCCAAAAGCTATACCTTCTGCTATAGCGCCATTCGCCTGGTAGGCTACTATCTTCAGGTGCGTATCCTTCACTCTTACAGAATTGCCCTGGTAATCGTACAGGTTGCGGCTCAGGAATACGGGTTTCATATTCGCGGGTCCGAATGGTTCAAACTGGCGTATCAGGTTATAAATAGCCGGCTTTATTACCGACAGGTCTATCTCTGCATCTATATTGATCTCCGGCCTTAGCTGGTCTTCTGTAATAGTAGAGGAAACCACTTGCTCGAAACGCGAAATGAATTCCGGCACATTGTCCTGGCTAAGGGTTACACCCGCAGCATAAAAGTGACCTCCGTAGTTTTCCAGCAGATCGCGGCACTCGTGTATGGCTTCGTAAATATTAAACCCCGCAACCGATCTTGCCGACCCGCTCGCCTTGCCATTAGCGGCAGTAAGTACAATAGTAGGCCTGTAGAAATGATCTATCAGCCGGGATGCCACGATACCCACCACCCCTTTATGCCAGTGCTCCTGGTACAAAACGGTAGACCGGCGTACGCGCATGCTATCATCACCATTCAGTATCGCCAGTGCTTCCTCGGTAGTAGTTTTGTCTATCTCCCTGCGGTCGTCGTTATCTGAGTGCAGCGATGCTGCCAGCGCAATGATCTTTTCGGTATCAGTTTCTATAAACAGGTCTACCGCCTTGCGCGCATCATCCATACGACCGGCAGCATTTACCCTGGGGCCTATAACAAATACCAGGTCCGATACCGTCAGGTCGCGCGTTACGTTGCTTAGCGATTTCAGTATGGCTATAGCCGGGCAGGGCGCTTCATTAATGCGCCTGATGCCATAATAAGCCAGTATACGATTCTCACCATCTATAGGCACAATATCGGCCGCAATGCTGGTAGCCACCAGGTCCAGGTAAGGATACACCTCTTCCAACGATATCTTCCAGTGCATTGCCAGGCCGCAGATCAGCTTAAAGCCAATACCACAACCGCTCAGTTCTTTGTAAGGATACTTGCAATCGGCCTGCTTAGGGTTCAGTATAGCAAAGGCATCGGGCAGCTTACTATCGGGTAAGTGGTGATCACAAACGATCACATCAATACCCAGCGATGCCGCATAGTTCACCAGGTCTACCGATTTTATCCCGCAGTCCAGTGTAATGATCAGCGTATACCCATTGGCCCGGGCATAGTCTATCCCTTGCTTAGATACACCGTACCCCTCCCTGTACCTATGCGGCAGGTAGTAAGTAATATCGCCCTTATAGTTCTTCTTCAGAAAAGAATACACTACCGATACGGCGGTTGTGCCATCCACATCATAATCGCCGTATACCATTATCCGCTCGTGCCATTCTACCGCGTCGCTTATGCGCTGCACTGCCTTCTTCATTCCCTTCATCAGGAACGGATCGTGCAGGTGGCTCAGCTCCGGGCGAAAGAACCGCTTTGCAACCTCGTAATCGTTTATACCTCTTACAGCAAGCAGCCTGCAAATAGCAGGGTGCACGTGCAGCGACTGGTACAGGCCATCCACAACCTGCTCATCAGCAGGTTTTACGGACCATCTTTTTTCCAGTCTCATCGTTCAAAATCTAGTTGCTGTACGGCGTTATGATATTCACTGATCCAATTATCCAGTTTACCGGCAAATGCATTGTCTTCTACATTGGCAAAAAAGTCGCCCTCCTGCATTATGGTGTGCAGCAGGCTGTCCTGGGCCTGTATACAGCGTACAGCAGTATTGTACGGTGTATGGCTGAAAGACACCATCTCGTAAACAGACACAAACTGTTCAGGATATCGCTTGCCCAGTTCCTTTTCTATCTTCTTACGCTCCAGGAAGGTCATGTCGCCTACCTTGTCGCGCATTTCTACAAAGTTCTGCAGCGCCAGTTGGGCTACCGCATCGCCGTTAGGCTTGCGTTTAGCTTCGTATTCGGCAAGTAGGGTCATCCAGTCATCGCCATGTTTATCCATGAGGCCAGACAATACGGAGCAATCTTCAAAGCCCGCATTCATTCCCTGTCCGTAAAAAGGCACTATGGCATGAGCTGCATCGCCTATCAGTGCGCTCTTGTCTTTATAATGCCATGGGAATATATGCGTGGTGATGAGTGATGATGTAGGATTGGTGAAGAAATCCTCCAGCAATGTGGGCATCATAGCCGGCGCATCGCCGAATTTCTCGTTAAAGAATTTCGTTACATCCTCCTTTGTCTGCAGCTTAGAGAAAGATATCTCTCCTTCAAACGGCATGAACAAAGTACACGTGAATGTATTATCCGTGTTCGGCAGGGCTATCATCATATAATTGCCGCGTGGCCATATGTGCAGGGCATTCTTTTCCATGCGCATATTGCCGTTCTCGTCTGCCGGTATGGTCAGTTCTTTATAGCCGTATTCCAGATAGTTCTGTGAACAGTTTACCCTATCCATATGGCTGTAGCTCGTGCGGAGCGCAGAGAAGGCACCGTCGGCACCAAATAGCAGATCGGCCTGTATGCTCTTTACACTGCTATCGGGCAGCGTGCAGGTTATTTTGTTATTGGGTACATCTATGTTTGCGCAACGGTGCTCAAATTCAATTTTTACGCCACACTGTTCCGCCAGCGTCATCAGCTTCTTGTTCAGCTCGCCGCGGCTTACAGAGTAAATAGCCTCATTGTTCTTGCTGTATGGCTGGAAAGCCTGGCTCCCATCGGGCATGTGCAGTTGACGGCCATACATGGGGATGGCGATTGCTTCCAGTTCGCTGCGAAGACCGGCCAGTTCCAGTCCGCGCCATCCGCGGGTACTCATAGCCAGGTTGATGGAGCGGCCCGCATAACCAGATGCGGTACGCATATCGGGGCGGCGCTCATACACGGTAACATCGTGCCCCCGCTTCTTTAAAATAATGGATAGCAACGAGCCTACGAGGCCCGCTCCTAAAATGGTAACATTACGAGACATATATAGATCTATTTATTGACGAAAGTTGAAGTGCGTAAATTTACGAAAACACAACCTTGCAGAAATATATATAAGAAGCGTATGTGAGGAGATGTTATAACTACATAATTCCAAACCACGGCAATTATTGCACACGTTATGATATAATCTTTTACTTTGCCCTACCATGTCCCGCTGGCCCAAACATAACCCATGGTTCTGGGAGACCGCACCATTTGCAAGATTGATACTGCCGTTGGCGGCGGGTATTCTCGTATACGCCACCAAACCCGACGGTAACACCGTACTCCTGCTGGCCATCTGCGCAATAGCCATTTTATCTGTTATTACGGGCCTTGCTACCAAAGCTGTAAAAAAGGTTGTCATATCCTTCTTTATTTCTACCGTGTTGCTGATATCCGGTTATTGCATTGCCAGCCTTAATGATGTGACCAATGATATACGTTGGTTTGGTAAAGGCATTGGATCCAGATCTGTATGCCAGGCGGTGCTTACTGCTCCCCCGGCAGAAAAAGAGCGCTCCTACAAACTGACCGTTGAAGTAACAAAAGTTATTTTCGATTCCATACCTCACCTTACCAAAGGCGCGGCCATAGTATATGTCCATAAAGATGGCATGCCTATGCTTTACCACAAAGGCGACACCATATTAATGGCTAACAAGTGGCAGCCAATAAAAAATGCCGGTAACCCTTACGAATTTGACCACGCACAATACTGCCGCAATAACAACATATACCTGCAACAGTTTTGCAACAGCGGAGAGGTGCGCCTGTATGCCCTCGCCAACAGCGCACAACAATCCTTTACCGAACGACTGCATAACTATTGCATGGCAACGCTGGAGAGATATATACCCGACCCTAAAACACGGGGATTGATCCAGGACATGCTGCTGGGCGACGATATAAATATGGATCCTGATCTGAGGCAGTCGTTTACGGATACAGGCATAGTGCATATCATTGCTATCAGCGGTGGCAATGTAATGATGTTCTTCATTGTAGTAGGCTGGCTGATGAGCTGGCTGAAACACCGCAAACACAAGTGGATATCATACGTGGTAGCGCTGCCGCTGGTGTGGATATACGTGGTAATGGCAGGTGCATCGCCATCAGCCATCCGTGCTGCCGTTATGTTCTCGGTACTGGCATTGGGCTTTGTAATGAACAAAGAGAATAACGCGCTTAACCAATTGCTGGCTACAGCATTTGTATTGCTATGCGCGCAACCCAACTGGTTATATTCATTAGGTTTTCAGCTTTCTTTTGTAGCAGTGCTTTCGCTTATTCTATTTTATTCCCCGGTTCATCGCTTATACCGGCCCGGGTTCAACAACAAAGTCAAACAATGGATAGCGAAGAAATCGTGGGAGACCCTATGTGCAAGCTTTGCGGCGGAAGTACTGGTAGCGCCGCTCTGCATCTACTATTTCCATGGCTTCCCGGTTCTCTTCCTTATTGCCAATATACTGGCATTTTTCTTCATGTTTGCAGTGCTTATACTGGGTATAGCCATTATTGCATTCAGTAGCCTGCCAATGCTCGCAACCCTTATCGGCCAGCTGGATATGCTGATAGTACAGTGTTTTAGCAGCATCATATCGGCACTACAGCAGTTTAGCCCGCCATCATTTCATTACCTGCGCCTTACCTTCCCGGAACTGGTATTGCTATATGTCATTATTGGCAGTGTAGGGTCTTTGCTTATTCTAAGAAACAAGAAGGGACTATTTGTTGCGTTGGGCGCTTGTAGTGTATTGATGGCTTCATTAACCATATCCAGGTACTACAGCCTGCGGCAAGATCACCTGGTCGTTTACAATACTCCGGGTGCGCCACACGTAGAAAGAATAACAGCTGATAAATATGTAGTATTAGCAACAGACACTGCCCAGGCAAAAAGAATTAGTTACGCTACGCAGCCAACCCATGGGGAGGAGCAGGCTTGGCAACAACAAACAGCGTCCCCCAATTGCATATTCTTCATACAGGGCAAGCGCATCTTGCTATTAGATACACCTGCCACCGCAGGACAGTTTCATGTAGACAGGCTCATCATCAACTATCACAGCAAGCCGAATATTGCCTTGTTAAAAAAGATCTATACGCCTAATATTATCACCATCGGCAATAACTATAGCCGTAAAGAGCTGGAACAATGGCATAAAGATGCATTGAAGGAAAATGTAACCTGGGATATACTAGCCTATCGCTCTTTCTAGCTCTGGTAAATGACAGGGCTGCACTGTGCGAAGTTTACCTTGGCATGCAGAGGAAATTTATATTGCCTGATGAATTCATTAAGCAATCGCTTGAATTGAGCTTCCTTTTCTGAGCTTATGTTTGTCTTAAAGCTGTAAAGAAAAAAATCTATATGCCCGTCTTTATTAAAATATATACGATTAAAGCAGCGTGTAGTAGTATCCCACTTAAAATTGTGTTTCGCCAAAAAATCGCCGAGGTCCTGCAACATACCGTTGTAGCTTTCCACAAGTTTATCTTCTTTGCCCGCAAATACGGCCTTCTTTTTATCTACGTTTACCGCACTTTTATACGTGCTATCCAGCAGGCTAACGCGCACTCCGGAAGATTTTGCTTCATCAAATGATGCGGCCATTTGAGCCCGGGAGGCATATGAACAGGCAATACAGATCAACAATAGCAGACGTTCCATGGTTTTAAGAATTTAATATGTCTTAAGCTCGTTTAATACCCGGCGAAGGCTTGCGAAGAACTTCTTGTGTTAAAACGCCCCTCACGCAAACTTAGTATCTTCGCGCCAAATTTTAAGCTATAATGGATCGCCAAATCAAATCTGCACTGATATCTGTATTCTACAAAGACGGGCTGGAACCTATAGTACGTAAGCTCCACAACCTTGGGATAGTTATGTATTCCACGGGTGGCACACAAACATTTATTGAGCAGCTGGGCCTGCCCTGCACCGCTGTAGAAAGCGTTACAGGCTACCCTTCCATATTGGGCGGCAGAGTTAAAACGCTGCACCCGAAAGTGTTTGGCGGCATACTGGCACGCAGGGATTTTGAAGGCGATCAGAACCACATCAGCGAATACGAGATTCCCCTGCTGGACCTGGTGATCGTAGACCTGTATCCTTTCGAGGAAACTGTACGCACCACAACCGATGAAAAAGCGATCACAGAAAAGGTGGATATAGGTGGTGTATCGCTTATCCGCGCAGCAGCTAAGAATCATGCTGATGTATGCATCGTTTCATCGCGCAACCAATATGAAGGTTTACTGAACCTCCTGAACGACCAAAGTGGCAACACCACTTATGCTGACCGTCGCCGCTACGCTGCGGCAGCGTTTGCTGAATGCGCCCACTACGATGTAGCCATTGCCGACTATTTTAATAAAGATGTGGCAGATGCGCCTTTCCAGATGTCGTTTGGCAATAAACAGGTACTGCGCTATGGGGAGAACCCGCACCAGCAAGCAGCCTTCTACGGCAACCTGGATGAACTGTTCACCAAACTGAACGGCAAGGAATTGTCTTACAACAACCTGGTGGACGTAGACGCTGCCATCCAGATAATAGCCGAGTTTCAGAAGCCGGCGTTTGCCATTATTAAACATACCAACGTGTGTGGCATAGCTGAACGCGATACCGTAGAGCACGCCTGGGAAGCAGCCCTGGCCGGCGACCGAGAAAGCGCCTTTGGCGGTGTACTGGCCACCAACCAGCCAATTACCCTTGCAGCAGCACAAAAGATAAACGAACTATTCTTCGAAATACTGATAGCGCCATCTTACGACGAGGAAGCACTGGCGCTGCTGAAAAGCAAGAAGAACCGTAACATACTGCAGCAGAAAAAAACATTCTTCCCTGCTAAAGAATACAAGCGCATACTCAACGGCATATTGGTGCAGGACGGCGACAACAAGAACTACGCGGAATGGACCGATGCGGGCGCCCGCCCGGCAACTGAAGCAGAAAAAGCAGATCTGCTGTTTGCTAACATTGTGTGTAAGCACCTGAAGAGTAATGCCATAGCTATAGTAAAGGATCGCCAGCTGATAGGCAAGGGCTGCGGACAGACCAGCCGTATAGACGCCCTGCGCCAGGCGCTGGACAAAGCCAACCAGTTTGGTTTCAGCCTTACCGGTGCTGTAATGGCATCAGATGCCTTCTTCCCCTTCGATGATTGTGTGAAGATGGCACATGCGGCAGGCATTAACGCTGTGATACAGCCGGGTGGTTCCGTACGCGATAACGACAGTATACAATATTGCAAAGAAAACGGCATGGTAATGGTGATGACCGGCATCCGCCATTTCAAGCACTAAGCGATAGTTGCCGCCAAATTTGGTTATTTCAGAATAATCAATACCTTTGCCGTCCCAAATCACGCTGCGGGCGTGGTGAAATTGGTAGACACGCTAGACTTAGGATCTAGTACTTCGCGGTATGGGGGTTCGAGTCCCTCCGCCCGCACAGAAAAAAGCAGAAACAATCGTTTCTGCTTTTTTCATTTTATATGCCGGCATTATGCCTACCTTTATTTGACCAGGTAAACATACTATGAGATCTACGATTGGATTAAGAAGAATTGGCGGCTGGCTGTATTACGTGATTGTAATTTGTTTCGGCGCTTTCCTTTGCTGCCTGGCGCTATTATCATTCAGTTTTGAAGCTCCTCCTATTATCTTCCTCTGCATGGGGCTGGTATTTTGCGCTATCGGTATACTTGGCTTCGTCTGGGAAAAACGGTTCATATTCCCGGTCGTACTCGATGGAGAAAAGATAGCACTCGGCAAAAGAGGTACATTTTATTGGCGAGATCTGGAACAGGCAGATCTGCAAGCCAGGTGGCGAGGCAGCGGTAATAATCACCGTAAAGCCATCATGCTGAAATTCAGAAATGAAGAACCTATTTATTTACTCAATTATGGCTACGGTAATATCGGTGATATGCGCACCTACATTACCGGTATTATTGCAGAAAAGATAAAGTAGATCGTTGTATAATTTAGCCGTGATATTATCTGCAACCATCGCTTATTATATTTGCTACTAATCCGGCACTAAAAATGTAGTAACTACTGTATGAACATGAAACACATCCTCACAATACTCTTTATCCTACTCTACAACAACGTTTCAGCACAACATCTGAAACTGGTAAGCGCTACTAAACAGCCATTTGCCGGCGGGGTAGCCGGGTCACAGGGAAACAGTTATGTCTTCACGCTAAAGATCGACAATAAGCATAAGTCGGTAAAGCTATCGTCTATATGGATGGAAGAACAGCAATTCGACATTGCTAATGATCGCTATACAGTTACAAAAGAATCATTTAAGGATGGGCGGACAGTTCAGATCAGCGTGCGCACCTCATCTGCTACCAAAATACCCGGCCACACCCGCGCACCACAACATGCACCCATTGCGTATAAAGGCGTAGCATTGCTGGGCTATACTGTTAACGGGAAACAACAATATTTTACCGTAAAGAAAATAACGAAAAAGTTGCCGCCACTCAGTTATCCATAACAATAAAACAACACTGCTATCGTTTTTGATAAAGTTTGGCGGCCATACCTTCGCCAAAAATTCCGTCGTTATGAAAATTCCGTTCCTGAAAACGCTGATGGCAATAGTAATATTGATTGCAACTGCCACTTTTGCGCGTGCCTCGCACGTTTATGGTGGCAGACTTACTTATACATGGATAAGCGACAGTACTTATAAAATTACGCTTACCTTGTATACTAATTGCGGACCGGAAAGTAGTGGTGCCAATTCTTACCTTAATGCCATATCGCCGGCGCTCTGCATTATGGATAGTAATAACGTTGTAGATACAAAACCGCTTCAGTTCGATAGTACTGTATCGGGCACTGAACTGTTCAACTCATGCACGCCACCGTTGGTCTCTCAGTGCCAGGATCTGAATTCCCCCGTGCCGGGCGTCCGCAGGTATTTATATAGCCTTGTTTATACGCTCCCGCACAGAACAGGAAATTGGCATTTTGTGCATAGCGGCAGCATATACGGCGGCTTCGGAAGCAATATTGCCTACATAGCCAGTTTAACATCTCCCTCATCAACAGGTAGTTTGTTAATCTATTACGAAGCAAAACTAAAGACATCTCAAAATTCTTCGCCAACAGTAACAGGCAGTGAACAACCCTATTATTGTACAAATAATCCCGGAACCTATTCTATTTCTGCAACAGACCCTGATGGCGACAGTCTGTATTTTGCGCTAAACCCCGCATTAGGGATCGACAGCTATTATGGCGGAGCGGATCTTTGCAGCCATAATTTTGTAACTGGCACATACCTGTCTCCGTATACACCTACACGGCCGGTAGTATCTTCAATATTCTCTTACAACCATAGCACGGGCGAGATGGAATTTGTACCGTCGCTGCAGCAGCGTGCCATGATCGCCTATACCATATACGAATACCGCGCTGGTGTGCTGGTAGGGACTACGCAACATAACATGACACTTACCGTACTTAATTGCTCCGACATCTGTACTGCCGGCATTAGCGACCCTGCCCCTGACGAGATAACCCTGTACCCAAACCCCGCGCATGATGAGGTAACGCTTACCTGCACCGGCACCAGCTACAATCGGCAATTATTACAGACGTAATGGGAAAAGCGTTGTGCAACATTCCGCTGCACAACAAGCAGCAGACCATAGACCTGAAAGGATTTGCCCCGGGGCTGTATTACCTTAGCCTTAAGGGAAATAATGGCATGGCAGTAAAACGGATAACGGTGGCACCGTAAGGGCTACCTCACCTTTAAAAAGTAATACTTCTTCACCGCCTTGCTGCGGGTAGAAGGGTTTAGAAATTCCGGGGTCAGTTCGCTTACTTTAAACAGTTCGCCCTGTTTAATGATGGCAGGTGCAAAACCTTTTTGCTGCAGTTCAGCGTAGCCTTCGTCCATGGTAAGGATGTACTTTCTGTCGGGTGTTATATTCACTATAGTGTCTGAGCCAAACAGCAGGTGTTGCGCGTAAAAGTCAAGGGAATTCAGCGGATCGCGCATCTTGTATACCATTAATTGATCAACAGGCACTTTGGTATCGTGTATGTACTTACCCATCTGCGAACCTACCTGGTATTGCAGCAGGTTATAGTACATATAGTTGGTCACAAATACATTGGCAAATATCATCACCGCCGCGGGTATCAGTATCAGCTTGCCGGGCACCTTGCGCACAAATGCCAGGTAACAAAGCACGCCTGCCCCCACCAGCCAAAGCCCTATGGCCATAGGCCCCGACGGGAATACATAAGCTACAATACCCAGTACTACCAGCGCCAGTATTGCCGATACTACCATAAGTGTAGGCTTCAATACTGCATACACCATTTTGTGGTCGCCACGCTCCAGGAAGGCCGCCATAGATGATGCCACAATTATTGAAGCCAACGGGAACGCTACAAATATGTAATGCGGCAACTGGTAGGCGGATGAACCCAGCGACAGGTATGCCAGCAAAAAGCCACCCGTGCTTATCCACTCTTGTTGCGGCATAAGTCTGAACTTCTGGCGGATGAGGGTTATAACATTAATAACAATAGCGGGCAGCAACACCAGTATCCAGGGCAGGTAAGACCACAGCATATTCTCCAGCAAAAAGGTAATGCCCGCTCCATTGTTCCAGGGACTTTCGCCCGTAATACGACCAAAGCTTTGCGACCAGTAAAAAAACCGAAGGCCCGATACATGGGTAAGCCCGTTAACCGTTTTCTCGGGATGAAGATCAAATTGCTGGTATAAACCAATGCTCATCGGCAGCAGCACAATGCCTATAATAACAATACCCAACAGGTAAGCAGGGTTAAAGAATTTCTTCCACTCCTGCTTCAGTGCCCAGTCGCTCACAAAACAGAAGCCGGGTACCAACAGAGCAATAGGCCCCTTGGTCATCATACCCAGCCCTACAAAGAAAAAGCCGGCAAACAAGTATTTATATTTCCGTGTTACATCCCATTCCTTTATCAGCCATATCGATGTGACGACGCAACTCATCAGTATGGTATCGGTGCGCACATCATTGGTCATAAGGAACACGCCCTGGCAGGTAGCCAGTACAAGAGCAGCCATCCGCGCCGTAGCCTCGCTATACAACAAGCGCGTAAGCCTGTAGGTAGCATATAATGCCCACAACGCAAATAATATAGACGGTAGCTTATACCCAAAGTTGCCAATGCCGAATATCTTCATGCTCAGCGCGCTCACCCACATCAGGAAGGGCGGCTTGTCCAGGTACTCTATGCCTCTGTCGTACAGGAAGAGCCAGTTGTGGCTGTCCAGCAACTCGCGGCTCATACTGGCGTATTGAGAGGCATCGATATCCATGGTATCTACCCGGATGGCCGTAAAGTAGAGTATGGCAATAAGTATGAAAACCCAAAAGGGGATCTTTGGCATATGCTGATGATATAACCGGCCCTGGGACAAACCATGAACCGCGTTTGCAAAAATAGTTGCAATTTTATCTAAGCGCCTGTTTAAATTTTGTTGTTGAGATTTATTACAGGTTGTTTTTGAGCGAAACAAGGCGAATTTTGCAGGCATAGCAGGCTACTATGTCGAAAAATTCAACGAAGTTACAGCCAAATAACAGTCGTAAAAAAACCAATGAACAAATTTTAAACAGGCGCTGATGTTGCAATTAAACTTTAAAGGTTTTGAACCAGCCTTTCAATATCCATTCACCACGCACAAGGGCACCAAAACACATCAGCCTACCCTTGTAGTATCACTGGGGCTGGGTGGGCTCACCGGCTGGGGCGAGGCTCCGGCCATCAGCTATTATAACGTAACTGTAGAAGGGATGATAGCCAGCCTGCAGGAGAAAAAAACCATGATAGAGCGCTACGCCCTTACCGACCCTGGCAGGTTTTGGCACTTTTTGCATCACCTTATCCCGGGCCAGCACTCCCTTACCTGCGCACTGGATATAGCGGGCTGGGATCTTTTTGCCAAAATGCGCCGCCAGCCCTTGCACCAGTTGCTCGGCATAAAGTGGGAAAACATACCCATTACCGACTATACTATTGGCAACGATACTGCCGATGAGATGATACTGAAAATGCAGGCACACCCATGGCCGGTATATAAAATAAAGGTAGGCGACTCGGGCGATATAGATAAGCTACGCACCCTCCGCCGGCATACCGATAAGCCCTTCCGCGTAGATGCCAACGAAGGCTGGAGCTTTGACGATGCTAAACTGCTGCTACCCGAACTGGCGAAATTGGGCGTGACCCTGGTAGAGCAACCGCTGGAGCGTACGCAGCACGAGGCTATGAAAGAGCTAAAGCAACTATCGCCCCTGCCGCTATATGCTGATGAAAGCTGCCAGACCGAAGACACCGTAAAAAAATGCGCAGAAGGTTTCCATGGTGTTAATATAAAGCTTACCAAGTGCGGCGGCATAACGCCCGCCATGCGCATGATACAGGAAGCCCGCTCGCTGGGGCTGAAAGTGATGATCGGCAACATGAACGAAACATCTATAGGCACAGCTGCCATTGCCAACGTTGCCCCGCTGGTAGACGAACTGGATGCCGACGGACCGCTCCTGCTGAAACAAGACCTGGCCGAAGGACTTGTTTATGAGGACCACAAGCTGAAGCTGAGCGGGAATTCAGGATTGGGTATCAGGTTTACAGGGTTAAAAGAAAAAATCAAATAACTCAATTCTGATGAAAATTACGACAATCGAACTGAACAATATTAAGAGTTTCTCTGGCCATCACGAGATACAACTATCTAACCAAATCAATATTTTAGTCGGAGCTAATAATAGTGGCAAATCAACCTTATTATCGTCTTTATTGTTGCTTCAAAGTAAAACATTAAACAGAAGCGATATTTCTATAGGAAAATTTGATGGCGATATAGTTTTAGGTTTTGACAATCCAAGTCACTACACAAAAATTTCCTATTCAGGTTATAACAGTCCTGAACAATTTTTCACCACACATCAAAAGAAAATAGGTTTTGGAGCTGCTACTACGTTTCTAGTAAGACACGATGGGAAAAAAGCCAACCAATCAATTCCACAGATTCAAGCTATTGAACCAAATAACTTAATATACCCATTTCTGTCCAAGCGGAAAGTAAATGAATTTAGTGAGGATATTAAAAAAGATAGTTCAAACATTGTGAATGGGAATTTTACACATTTATATGCTAAAGTAGACAGGTTATCAAATCCAGATTTCATACCCGCATATGACGAATATAAGAAAGCCTGTGCTGATATTACCGGATTTAGCGTATCATCCACACAAAGTACCCACGGCAAAAAAGCCGCTTTAATTGTACGCAACATGGACCATATACCAATCGATAAAATGGGCGAAGGAATTGCTAACCTACTTGCTCTTATTGTTGATCTATGCATCGCGGAAAACAAAATATTTTTGATCGAAGAACCAGAAAATGACATCCATCCAAAAGCACTAAAAGCATTACTAAAGTTGATAGAAAAGAAATCGGACACTAACCAATTCATTATCTCTACTCACTCCAATATTGTTGTAAAACATCTGGGAGGCATTCCTACTACAAAGTTATTTAAGGTATCAATGGAATTGAAAGAACGAGTGCCACATTCAACTGTTACTGAAGTAAATGACGATCCTCGGGAACGTCAGGAGGTGTTGGAAGACTTAGGATATGAATTTAACGACTTTAGTTTATGGAAAGGGTGGCTATTTCTTGAAGAGTCTACCGCAGAAGGTATAATTAGGGATATTCTGATTCCTATGTTTCTTCCGGAAATAGCTGGAAAATTAAGAACTTTTTCATGCAGAAGCGTAACAGAGGTTGAACCAAAGTTTGAAGATTTCAATAAATTATTCGTATTTCTCCATCTAGAACCAACATATAAAAACAAAGGATGGGTAATTATTGACGGAGGAGAAAATGAAAAAGAAATACTTGCTAAAATGAAAATAAAGTATGCCGCAAGCGGGTGGTTAGAAGATCACTTTGAGCAATTTACGGAGCACGATTTTGAACGATATTACCCTGAATCATTTAAGACTGACATTGAGGAAACATTAGCGAAACCTAAGGGTAAGCACAGGCAAGAGGCTAAAAGCATTTTATGTCAAACGATAAAGCAATGGGCCGAGAAAAACCCAGACGTAGCTAAGGCTGAATTTGCAATTTCTGCAAAAGAAGTTATTGACCGTTTAAAGAAGATAGCTAAGGAAATAGCATAGAATTAGAGCTCAGGTTCACGGGGTTAAAAGAAAGGTGATTTTCTGCTATGCCGTAAAATGGCAGCACAGCAGACGATTGTTTTTACTATTTTGAGCAAAAATAATATAATGAGTCTCATCATCTACCTTACAATGAATGGCACATCGGAAGAAGCCATGAACTTTTATAAAGAAGCCACCAATGGTACTATACATAACATTATGCGCTTTGGCGATAATAACCCCGAAGCATCTGAAACCGAAAAGAACCAGGTAATGCACGGCATAATGGAGATACATGGCTCCACAGTAATGTTCTCCGATGGTGGCGACCGCCATAAAGTAACCATTGGCGATAACTTCTCCATGTCGCTTGACTATAAAGACGAGGCCACACAGCAGAAGGAGTTTGACGCGCTAAGCGCAGGCGGTACGGTTACTATGCCGCTACAGGACACTTTTTGGGGTGCTAGATTTGGCATGTGCACCGATAAATTTGGCGTCAACTGGATGTTCAACCACGACAAGCCGCAGGCGTAATTGTTGCTTATATTTTATATAGCCGGAGCCCACGGGTTGCCGGCTATTTTATTTTCCATACTCCCCTATCTTATCCCGCAAAAAAGTGTTCCAGCCTTTACTATCCACACCATATTCCTTTTTCAGCAGCGATGAGAACGTAATGTAGTTCATCGTGCGCTTCAGGCCGGCAATACCCTCTTTTTTATAGGCCATCAGGCACATCAATCCTTGTATTGTGCTTAAAGGGTTGGTATAATTATCCATGTAATAGAAGTCATCTATTTTGTCCAGGTCTATTTCCGGGTGCTGCAGCAGGTAGGTATTCAGCCGTTTCAGGTGCCACTGCAGGTCGTGGCCAAGGCTGCCTCCGTAAAAAACGGTAAGCCCCTCTGTCAGTGGAGATCTGGGGTATAGCGGGTTCAGGTACAGGTGCACCACCTCGTGAAAATAGTCCTCGCCCAATCCACCGCACCATACCATGTTATCTATACCATCGCTTATGCCCGATGGTTTATCGCGGTTGCCCATGGCTATGGTAAAATCAAAGCCGCGGTAGCGCTCAATTTCTTCTTTGGTATCAGCAAAATAGTAGCGGATGTATATAGGCCGCAACTGCCATTCTTTTTCCAAAGCCTCTATTTTATCGGCCAGCGCCTTTGCTTTTGCTTTGTCAAATTTGTGGTAGGCCGGGTAATGGTATTCAATACTCTGAAAATCCGTAACCCGCCAGTCCGCATCGTGCAGTTGCGTAGGACTCACAAACCGGAACGCACCATCGGCCTGCCGCTTCATATAATGGTTGGTAATGGAGGTTACCAATACATTTTCATTACTGTCTACCGAACTGAACATCACCTTTGCATGCACAAAGCCGCCCTCTGGCTTAGCATATAGTATCCGTGCCCTGCCCAGCATATAGGTGGGTATCTCGCTGTTGACGGCGTAGATCAGTTTATCGGGTATGCGGTATCGCTGACAATCTTCTTCTGGCCAGTAGCGGGTAAAATCGGGCAGGTATTGCCTGCCTGGCGTAAATTCCGAAAGGTACTGCTGCAGGAAGTGCACAGCCGCATTCAGCTCCGTATCCGATGGATCGATGGTGTTATTTACCATTACCTGGGCATTGGCCATATGGCTGCTATGGACAAAAATTGCCAGCAAAAGGCACGCAAGAATATGTGTAAAGCGGCAAGTCACTGAACAATATTAAGATTGTGTATACTAATAGATGAATATAAGTTATTGATTTATTTTACCCCTTAATAGAAAATAATTTGGATACTTCCACTCTTTTGTTAAATTTGTATCACATTTATTCACTTAAATCCAGATTTGTGGCGTACGAAAACAAAAACTTCGGCGACAATCAAAACGATAGTCGCAACGAAAGTTTATACAGCAAGCGCATTAAGGCAGGTAAAAGAAGGACTTATTTCTTTGATGTAAGGTCTACACGCGGAAATGATTACTTCATTACCATTACCGAGAGTAAGAAGCGCTTCGACGACAACGGTTACGACAGGCATAAGATGTTCCTGTACAAGGAAGACTTCAACAAATTCCTGGCAGCGTTGACGGATACTGTTAACTATGTGAAGACCGACCTGATGCCAGACTTCGACTTCGACGCGTTTAACCACGACCAGGAGAACGAAGAAGGCGAGCAGAATACCAATGGTCAGCCTGCAACAGCCACTACAACTCCGCTTACCGTTAGCGAAGATTCTAATGTAGATGACTGGAAAATTTAATTGATACAACGACACTTTTTTATAGCCTCTGCTTTCAGCAGGGGCTTATTTTTTTGCCTGACCCTTGATAAGCAGGGTGTTAGGAATGCCTGAGATATGAACGGCAATCAACTTTATTAAATGAGATTTGACAACTTTTAAAAAGTTGTCAAATCTGGCTACAGTTTTAGCATTCGGACAATAAACATAGTCGGTATTCAAAAAAAATCCCGCTCCTTTTGCGGGAGCGGGACATATAAACTTAAGATGTTTAACTATTAATGATGGTGATGATGCTGGTGGTGTGCAGCATGTGCATCAGGCAGCTTGAAGAATTCTTCTTCGCTTACTTCCTTCATCTCGGTATCAAACTTGCCTTCCAGCGTCATAAATATCTTATCAGTAAGCAGGCGGCGGTAAGTTTCGTCAGCCATCTTCTCGTCCTGCATTACCTTGTCTATGTAACTGTTCATCCAAGGCGCTTCATCTTCAGTATCCATACCGTAGTAAGCCAGTACACGTGTCTTGATGTCGTTCTTCACTTCATCGCGGGTAACAGAGATACCGTTTTCGCGGATCACCTCGTCAGAGATCAGCTGCCAGCGGAGCTGGTGCTCAAAACCGCTGAACTCATTTTCTACTTCTTCAGCAGAGCGCATTTTCTCGCCACCTTCCTTCATCCAACGCTTCAGGAATGGAACAGGCAGTGTGATCGGCGTATCG
This sequence comes from uncultured Flavipsychrobacter sp., assembly GCA_964588295.1. Taxonomy (GTDB): domain Bacteria; phylum Bacteroidota; class Bacteroidia; order Chitinophagales; family Chitinophagaceae; genus Flavipsychrobacter. The sequence goes on from CAZPOT010000007.1 coordinate 104,437, forward strand.
TGAACCAGCAGTTCGAATATTTCGTTGTGGTAGCGCTCGCGGGCAATACGGTCATACTCGCGCTGCAGTTCTACCTTTATCTTTTCGCGGAAGGCAGTTTCGTCAGCAACCATATCGTTAGGGAATACAGCAGCAAACAACTCAGCACCCATTTCCATAGGCACCAGCAGGCCTACCTTGGTAAGCGTCAGCTTGTAGTGGTGGCTAGCCTTGTCTTCGCCAGCCTTCAGCGGATCTTTCAGGAACTTAGGCAGCTCTTCTGCTGTGCAAACCTCAGCCGGAACGATAACCATAGTGTCGTTAGCTTTCTTGCCCATCAACATGTCCTGCAGTTTGGCAGGCATTTTTTCCAGCAGCGCTGTTTCTTCCTGCTTGTCGCCGGTTACGTTGCCGTCAGCATCACAAGCTTCAAAAGTGCAGTAGATCACATCATCTTTAGATGTAACCGCATCCTGGTCTTCTACCTTACCATAACGACGCTTGATGCGCTCGATCTCGTCATCCATCATCTTATCGGTAACGTTGATCTTGTAAGCATTCAACTTTTTGCGGTTCTTGATAGCAGGGATCTCGAAGTCAGGCTTCAGGCCTATTTCGAAAGCGAACTCCACATCAGTAGGATTGTTGATGTCCAGCTTTACAGGAGTTTCGTTAGGCAGGATCATTGGCTGGGCAAAGATGGCCAGCTTTTCATTCTGCATATATGTTTCCAGCTCACGGCCTGCAGAGCGGATCACTTCTTCATTGAACATTGCAGGACCAGCCATTTTGCGGATCATACCTGCAGGTACCATGCCCTTGCGGAAGCCAGGAACATTGGCAGTTTTAGCGTATTGTTTAAGCGACTTTTCGAACGAAGGCAGATAGTCTTCCTTGGTAAGCTTTACAGTTACTTTATCGTGCAATGTGCCGAGATTTTCACGTGCTACAGTAGCCATTGAGATTGTTTAGTTTTATTAGTTAAAAAAATAGCCACCCATAAAAGGATAGCTATATTAAATTTTTTACGGGCTGCAAAGATAAGGCATTTTGGTATTTGTGAAGTGTTTTAAATATTCAAAAATACATACTATAATAACGATGTGTAATTTAGTGCTATTATTGCAATCACAATTATTACATATAATTAAATTTCAATGAAATCTGGATCCACCACTACTATTGAAACACTATCAGAAGACCGCCAAGCCGCCATAGAAAAGCTGCGGACATCCATAGCCAAATACATAGACCCGGCTTACGAAGAGCGTGCGAAGGAAGGCACCGTCAATTACATAGTGCCGCATAGTATGTTCCCTCCCGGCTATCACTGCGACCCCACAAAGCCGCTGGGGTATATGAGTATAGTATCGCAGAAGAATGTGATTTCCATACATCACATGGGGCTATATGGCAGTCAGAAGCTGATGGACTGGTTCCTGGCAGAATATCCTAAACATACCAAGGCAAAGCTGGATATGGGCAAGGCCTGTATCCGCTTTAAGAAAATGGACGACATACCCTACGACCTTATTGGCCAGTTGGCCGGCAAACTGACCGCGCAACAATGGGTGGACATATATGTGGCTGCGCTGAGAACGAGAACGAAACAGTAGCTACCTCTCGAACATTGCCGTTCGTTATAATAAAAAGCCCTCTTTCTGCTAAGAAAGAGGGCTAATTCTGATCAATAAATTTACCACTTCAGCGAACTGTCGTCATCGTACATGCTGTGCTTAGGCTTGTGCTGTACCACCTGCTCCTTAGCTTGGTGCGGCTGATGTTGTTTCGGCTGCTGGCTGTCCTGCTTAGGCGCATTTGCTGCCGGCTTAGGCTGCTGGCGCTGCTCTGCCGGCTTGTGCTCGCGCTGATTGTGTTGCGCGGGCTTATTGGCCGGCTTGTTTTCTACAGATCCTTGTTCAGCGGCAGGTTTGCTACGGTTATTATTATCTTCCCTGTTACCGTTACGGTTGTTGTTGTTACGGTTGTTATTATTGCGGTTATTGTTGTTCCTGTTATTGTTGTGGCGTGCCGGCTGATTGGTTACCATCACACCTACAGGCAATACTACGTCTTTACCCTTAGGCACATTCATACGTACCATACCGGCAGACTCCATAGGGAACGGATGATTCTCTACAACAGGTATCTTCAGGCCGGTAAGCTTTTCTATATTCTTCCAGTCTGTTTTTTCTTCGCCATCGCAAAAGGAAATAGCTATACCACTGGCGCCTGCACGGCCCGTACGGCCAATACGGTGCACATACGTTTCCGGCACTTCAGGTATCTCGTAATTGATCACGTGCGACAGCAGGTCCACATCTATACCACGTGCCGCAATATCGGTAGCTATCAGCGCGCGTATCTTGCCATCTTTAAAATTACCCAGCGCACGCTGGCGGGCATTCTGAGATTTGTTACCATGTATGGCTTCAGCGCTTATGCCCACCTTTTGCAGATCTTTCACCACCTTATCAGCACCATGCTTGGTGCGGGTAAATACCAGCACACGGCCTATCTGCGGATTCTGCAATACATGGGTCAGCAACCCACGCTTATCTTTCTTATCAACAAAGTATACCGACTGTGTAATGGTCTCTGCGGTAGATGAAACAGGTGTCACCTCTACCTTCTCAGGCTTTACCAATATAGTATTGGCCAGCTTTTGTATCTCCGGCGGCATTGTTGCCGAGAAGAAAAGCGTTTGCCTTTCTGTTGGCAGCTTGGCTACTACTTTCTTTACATCGTGTATAAAGCCCATATCCAGCATACGGTCGGCTTCATCCAGCACAAATATGCTGATGTCCTTCAGGTTGATATAGCCCTGCGACATAAGATCAAGCAGGCGACCAGGAGTAGCAATAAGTATATCTATACCACCCTTCAGTGCCTGCACCTGCGCGCCCTGCGGCACACCACCGAATATAACGGTATGTTTCAGCTTCAGGTTACGGCCATAGGCAGCAAAGCTCTCGCCTATCTGTATGGCCAGTTCGCGTGTTGGCGTAAGGATCAGCGTTTTAATAGCGCGATGATTGCGCTCTGCGTGGCGGCCATGCAGCAATTGCAGTATAGGGATAGCAAATGCCGCTGTTTTACCCGTACCCGTCTGGGCACAGCCCAACAGGTCTTTTTCTTTCAGTACAATAGGAATAGCCTGTTCCTGTATAGGTGTAGGATTCTTATATCCTTCCTGCTCAAGAGCGCTCAATATGGGCTCTATGAGGTTAAGCTCATTAAATGTCATAATAAAATTTAGTGCTGCGCAGCCTGACAATAGATCTTCCCGGATTATGAAGGAAGATGTCAGCGTGCAAAAAAGTGTATAACGCTTGCCGTAGATGGCTTTTAACAGCGTAAATAATTAATTGAAACTGACCGTTGAAACAAACACAGCGTGTTTAATAATACTGCAAAGATAGGTTTAATTACTGTAATAAATGTTAATGTATCATGTCCTGCTGTATCGCTTGCGTACAAAATGATGGTATTTACCAACAATTTGCCTGTAGAACAGCACCAATTTTACACCGTAAAAACAAACAGCAATATGAAACAACAACGTATTATTTTATGGATCGCCAGGGTATTTATGGCAGTATCGGCACTTAGCATGATCATGGTAAGCCTTATGGCATTTCGCAGCCCGCAGGCCGTTATGGACCTGGTACATGTACAGCTCAACAATACCGATGCGTTCAGCTCCATCCGCGGAGTATACGGCGGCGTAGGCCTTACCTTGTTTGTAACGATCATCTATATGCTGCTGAAAAACGTGCAGAAAGGACTGTGGTTCCTTGCCATCCTTTGGGGCATGTATGCCGTGTCCCGCATCATTACTATTTATGCTGAAGGCTCCCTCTGCGCATTCGGCAGCCAGTGGTTGAAGATCGAAACCCTTTTCTGTGTAATAGCCCTGACGCTAAGTATACTATATAAACCTACGGCAGGTAAACAAACAGCCTAATCACCAATAATGCCGGTCAGTTCCGTAAGCAGCGGCACCTGCCCGGCATTTATCTTCTGCCGCGCGGTAGCTATATCCATCCATTCGGCCTTGTCCACTTCCGGTATCTCTATCATCCTGCCCGACTTTGGCGGCCATTCCATTTCAAAGGTGTTAGATACAAAGCCGGCCAGATCCAAATCTGCTTCCACCGCCCAGGCAGTTACTACTTTGCCGCTCTTAAGTTTTACGGGTGTCAGTGGCCGGAAATCACCTGCAACAGGTATGCCCACCTCTTCCATAAATTCTCTTTGCGCTGCGGCAAGAGGATCTTCATCATCTTCATATTCGCCCTTAGGTATAGACCATACCCCCACGTCTTTTTTAGCAAAGAATGGCCCGCCCGGATGAACAAGCAATACTTGTATGTTTGATTGATGATATCTGTATGCCAGGATACCGGCGCTGCGCTTCGCCATTGCTTACATTAGTTCGTTAGCTATCATTTGCTGCCAACGCTTTTGCTCTGCTATTATTGTGCCATGCGTGGTCTCCAGCTCATAGGCTTGCTGGCGAGCCTCATATTCACTGCTCACTGCGCTGTATATGCGCATCAGTTCCTGCTTCACGCCGGCAGCATTCATATCTACCATGGCTACGCGTTGCTTCAGCTTACGGGTATATACTTCGCATAGGTCAAAGTGACCCTGCTCATGATCCAGAATGGACTGGATACGCGCATCTTCCTTCACCCAGGATTTATTGGCATAAAAGGTATTATACACCTCCACCTCTGTACGTCCATCACTCAACATATTGGTGCGAAACCCAATACTGCAACACGTAGCCGCCGCCGACTCCCGCTCCACAGCTGTTACCGGCCCCTGGAAGTCGCTCCACGATAATCTGGTATGCTCTCTCCACTGGAACTGCATCTTAGGCACCGCACTTACACTTACCGCATCGTCCTTTGCCGAAGTGCTCAGCACAGGTATCCCCGTCAATAATGCTGCTACCGCATACACACATATCTTTTGCACACCTTTGGTGATGCCCACATTAATTCCCCCCATAAAAAATTGAATAATTAAAAATACGAAGATTTTTATTACCCACTTATTGTGTCATCACGTTTTTACAAAGTGGGGAATTGCCTTTAACAATCTTTTTTAAAACCTGCTAAAATCAGCTTTTGGACGCCGTGTTGCTGAATATATTTCCTGCTGGAAATGAGATCGATAATCCCTCATCACAATACCTGCCCGCAATGTGTTAAAACGCTGCATTAATGCTGCCCCATGGCTATCAACGCCACGCTGTGGCACAGTCTTTTGAAACTCGGTTAGTGTGAAACATTATTCAACAACCAGAAAAATCTAAAAGATATGAAACGACTAATTCTGATCTCGGCCTCACTGGTACTGGCATCTTCAGCCTTCGCACAATCAAAGTGTGTATCGGCGCCTGTACAGGTATCAGGAGAACAGGTTTCCATAACTACAAGTGGTGCGAAATCTGTAACAAAGAAACAAACTTACATCTACTACGATCGTAAGCATCATCACAAAAACGACCAGGCTTACCCTGTAGCTGCCATCGGCGTTAAGTATCCATCAGACCCGCTGATGATGACATCAAGAAAAGATGCTAAGGCTGTGCCTGAAAACTACAATGTATCGTTGACAACACCACAAGGCAATGCTACTATTTGCCCCGACACTACCAATATGGTGAGTGCCAACATTAACCTGGAAAAAGTATCGTCTTACACAGGTAACTACCCTGATTATACCGACGACAAGGTATACAAGCAAGTATCTAAGCGCGAGTATAAAATGGCAGAGCGCAAGATGAGGAAGATACACCGTAAGGAAGAAAAGGTAGCCCGCCGCGCAGGTACCGGTGTAAGTGTAAGATCTGATAATGTGTAAACAACTAAAACAACGAACATCCACTATAAAAAAAGACAAGTTATGAAACAGCTATTTTTAATGTCGGCATCCTTTCTTATTGCATCAGGTGCATTTGCACAGATGGATGCTTCCGACAACACGTTATATAAATTCAACAATACCAGCAATCCTAAAGAAGTAAGGAAATTAGGCTCAGCGCCAGAGTTCCCATTCCTGCGCAACCTCACTTCTTCCCGCCAGGTCTACAATGCCATCAAGTCGCACAACAACGCTAAGCTGAATGATCTGTTGATGCAGATAGGCTATGAGAATGGCGCTAAAGACCTGCAGGCGTCAGACATTACCGAAGCCTGGGTGCCTGTAGGTACAGAAGGCAATATGGGTAGCCGCGGTTATACATATGGCTACTACAAGCTGGCCGGCGACGCTGCTGAGTTCAAAGCATGGAAGATACAGCCTAACGAAGGCAGCTCTGCAAAGCCACTCTATCTCTTCTCTAAATGCGGTAACGCATTCTACCCTAATGGCACACGCACAGCCTGCATCAGCGTACCGGTGAACGTAACGCCCGACATGAAACAAGTGACCTTGCCTGCGAGCGGCAGCGAAGTTACCACAACCGATAAGGTATATGTATACTACGCCAAGAAGCGCCACAACAAAGACGACCAGGCATATCCTGTAGCAGGCGTCAACGACAAATACATCTCTACGCCTATACAGGTAAACAGCATGCGCAACAGCGATGTAGTGCCTGAAACCTACACTGTGTCATTGAACAGCCGTGCTAACGATGTTACCGCGTGCACTGACAAAACCCTGGACCTTATCGCTAATGTAAATGTAGAGAAGACATCTACTTATACAGGTAACTATCCTAAGGATGATCATAAGGTGTATAAGAAGGTAACAAAACACCAGTATAAAGTAATTGCGCGCAAGATGCGTAAGGCCCAGAAAAAGGCCGACAAGATCGCCCGCAGAACAGAAACCTCTGTAGAAGTTCGTACAGAGAAAAAAGCCTAAGCTCCATAATACTATGGATATTAAATAAGGGTAAAGACCGCGAGTCTTTACCCTTATTGCTTTATTCAAAACTTGTCTATTGCTTTGCCAACCTCAACTCCTCTTTAAGAAAGATACCGGTATGGCTTTCTTTCACCTTAATAATATCTTCCGGCGTACCCTGCGCTACAACTTTACCACCACCGCTGCCACCTTCAGGGCCCATATCCAGCACGTGGTCGGCAACTTTTATCACATCCATATTGTGCTCTATCACAAGCACGGTATTACCGCGGTCTACCAGACGATTAAGTACCGATAGCAGGTGATTGATATCTTCAAAGTGCAGGCCTGTTGTTGGCTCATCGAGGATGTAGATGGTCTGCCCTGTATCCTTTTTAGATAGCTCTGTAGCCAGCTTCACGCGCTGCGCCTCACCGCCGCTCAGCGTTACCGCGCTCTGGCCAATGGTCACATAGCCCAGGCCCACATCCTGCAGCGTTTTTACGCGCCTGTGCAAAAAGTGTACGTTCACAAAAAACTCCACCGCTTCGTCTACGGTCATGTTCAGTATATCGCTTATCGATTTACCCTTGTAGCGTATCTCCAGTGTTTCCCGGTTATACCTGCGGCCGTTGCACGTATCGCAAGGCACGTATACATCGGGCAAAAAGTTCATCTCTATCACCCGCATGCCGCCACCCTTGCAATCTTCGCAGCGGCCACCTTTTACATTAAAGGAGAATCTGCCCGCGTTGTAGCCACGTATTTTGGCCTCGGGCACTTGCGAGAACAACTGCCTGATATCGTTAAAGAAACCGCAGTACGTAGCAGGGTTGCTACGCGGCGTACGGCCTATAGGGCTCTGGTCTATCTCTATCACTTTATCTATCGCTTCCAGGCCGTCTATCTTCTTATACGGCATGGGCACTTGCTTAAAATTAGGATAGCAGTGCTTGGCCAGTATGGGATACAGCGTTTCGTTAATTAGCGTACTCTTGCCGCTGCCACTAACACCGCTTACACAAATAAAAGTGCCCAGCGGCAGCTTTACCGATACATTCTTCAGGTTGTTACCCGTAGCCCCGGACAATGACAAAGTTTTGCCATTGCCCTTTCTACGCTCAGCAGGAACTGCTATCCGCAGTTTGTTATTCAGGTAACCAGCTGTTATGGTGTCCATTTGCAGCATTTCTTCTGGCGTGCCTGCACTTACTATACGCCCGCCATGGAAGCCCGCGTTTGGCCCAATATCTATAAGGTGATCACTGGCTAGCATGATGTCTTTATCATGCTCCACAACCAGCACCGAATTGCCACTATCACGCAGACTTTTCAATGCATTGATCAGGCGCATATTATCGCGCTGGTGCAGGCCAATGCTCGGCTCATCAAGTATATATGTAATGCCTGTAAGCTGTGATCCTATTTGCGTAGCCAGGCGTATACGCTGGCTTTCGCCACCGCTTAGCGTGCGCGTAGCACGGTCAAGTGTCAGGTAGTGCAGCCCTACGTCCAGCAGAAAATGCAGCCTGTCGCGTATCTCCTTCAGTATGTCTTTAGCTATTACCTGCTGCTTGTTGCTGATGCGTATTTCAATTTCTCTGAACCACTCCATCAGTCCCGACAACGACAGGTTGCTGAGCTCCGATATATTCTTACCGTCCAGCTTAAAGTACAGGCTTTCTTTCTTCAGCCTTGCCCCTTCACATTCAGGGCAATTGTTCAGCTGCATAAAGCCCTCAGCCCAGCCACGCACATGCTCGCTGCTCGTCTCGTTAAACCAGCGCAGCACCATGTTAATGATGCCCTCGTAGTTATGCTCTGTTATCTCCTGCTGCACACCCGGTTCACCATCATTTGTATAGGTGATCACCCCTTCCTCGTTGCCATACAGCAATATGTTCAGTTGTTTCTCGCTAAGGCTCTTTAGCGGGGCCGTCATCGATATTTTGTTCTTCTTGGCAATAATATTCACCATCCTGAACGACCACGCATCGCGCTCTTCGCCCAGCGGGGCTATACCACCATCGGCAATGCTCTTGTTCATATCCGGCAGTACCTCTTCCATGTTCACCTGGTATACACTACCTAAGCCTTTACAACGCGGGCAAGCGCCATACGGGCTATTGAAAGAGAATGTATTCGGTGATGGCTCCTCATAGCTGATGCCGGTATCAGCACACATCAGCGATCTGCTGTATTGTGCTATGTGGTTTTTCTCCGTCTCGGCTACAAACATAAGGTCCTTACCCATCTGCAGGCTTTTCTGCACGCTCTCACTCATACGTGCACCTGCATCAGGCCCCGCTACCATGCGGTCTATCACCAGCTCTATATCGTGTATCTTGTAGCGGTCCAGCTGCATACGCTCTTTCAGCTCCACTACCTCACCATCTATGCGCACCTTCAGGTAGCCCTGCTTACGCAGCTGTTCAAACAATTCGCGATAATGCCCTTTACGCCCGCGCACTATCGGGGCCAGCAGCATTATTTTCTTACCCTTAAAATTTTCCTGTATGTGGGTTATGATCTCCTCCTCGCTAAACTTGGTCATCTTCTTACCCGTGTTATACGAGTAAGCATCGGCCACACGTGCATACAGCAGGCGCATAAAGTCGTACACCTCAGTCACCGTGCCCACGGTACTGCGCGGGTTACGGTTGGTGGTCTTCTGCTCTATGCTGATCACCGGGCTCAGGCCAGATATCTTGTCTACATCGGGTCGCTCCAGGTCGCCCATAAACTGACGGGCATAAGCAGCAAAGCTCTCCATATAACGGCGCTGCCCTTCTGCAAATATGGTATCAAAAGCCAGGCTCGATTTACCACTGCCGCTGATACCGGTTATTACTACAAGCTTATTCTTGGGGATTTTTACATCTATGTTCTTCAGGTTATGCACCCGCGCACCCATCACCTCTATATTATCATTGTCCGCTACGTGCGTAATAGTATTTGTACTCATGCACCTGCAATTTACGCAGATACTCTTTACCGTAATCTATACACTGTATTGTTGGTTTCTATGTAGCAGTATGGGAACCCAGAGACTTATTCGAATTGAATAATTACATATATTTAATGCTGTAAAACAGTGTTATGCTGTATCTATAGGTATCACGCCTTCAACCTCTCGCCTGCTTGTAATATTGTTCTAATTTAATTTGTTCCCCTCCGCTGCACGGCACATTTTCGTCTTTCAGGAAAGAAACTACAGGTCCTATTTCTTTTAAGCTAAACTCAGAGATCAATATCCGCCTGCCGCTGTCATCCGTCAGTAGCAACCCTTTATAAGTGGCCCCCTTAGATAGTATCGTTGTAGTTGCATAGGCGCTTATCTCGGCAGCATACAGCAAGCGGTCGGTAGCAAGAAAATAACCTACCTCTAGTGTTTTCGCATCCGTATCCACCACCACACTTATCGACAGGTAGCGCAGCTGCTGTATACACACCCATATGATCAGTAAGAAGATCATGAACTCAAAAGCACTGAACACCATAGGCACCGTGTCCTTTTGGGTGTGAGGCAGTGCTATCGCCATATACAGCAGGAAACAAATTACGACAACTGAAACTACCAGTGCAATTATCTTGGTATAGAACGCAAAGTTTCTCTTGCCTGTTGCGATGCGCATATCTATGGTTTAGTTCTAAAATTAATAATTGTTAATCGGACAGCGCCAAAAGCCAAAACGTTTAAATTGCACCGCAAAAATACAATCATATGCAACGCCCCGAAACATCAGAATACAACCCATACTTCCAGCGCTACATAGACCTGACCAAAGATGGCAACTATATGGATATGCTGCGCCAAAACACGGAAGACACCATAGACTACTTTGCGGCTATCCCCGAAGAGAAACATGAATACCGCTACGAGGCTGGCAAATGGACGCCCAAAGAAGTGCTGATGCACATTATGGATACCGAGCGGATATTCAATTATCGTGCGCTTACTGCAGCCCGTGGCGACAGCGAAACTCCACTCCACAAAATGGACCCAGATAGGTATGTAGCTGGTGTAGATGTAAGCGGTCGCTCTATGCAAAGCCTGTTGATGGAGTTCAATGCTGTACGCGCTGCCACAGAAGTATTATTCGAACACATGACCGATGAACAAAGCCGCCGAGTGGGCAACAACATAGCCTTCCCTATCACACCACGTGCGCTTGGGTATATCATCATGGGGCACATACAGCACCATATCAATATCCTTAACGAGCGGTATCTTAACTAAAGAGAACACTAACTTCAACACGGTTATGACGAAGTGTTATTCGGGAAACCGCAATCGTTCTCAAATGACAGAATTAGACCCTTTGAGTCCGTTTTAGTCATTATATGGTCGGCGATAGCCGTCTCGGCACTGTCAGGGCTGTGCGCAGTATAGCTACTTTGGCGCGCGGAGCGATACGCCAAAGTGCCGCTTTCTTTTGTTACTTTTCTTTGCGGCAGCACAAAGAAAAGTAAAGAAGAGGTGGGCACAACAAAATGAGTATTCGTAAGCAACTGTAAAACATTTGATTGAGCAGTCCGTCATTGGCAGGAAGGAAGCAACCTGGCATATGGAACATACTTGTTTTAAGCTTCTGCCATTGGCAAGTCTTTGCATTCCCTGTCTGCTTAAAAATACTCTGCGGCCCTTTGCGATAATCCTTTGCGTGCTTTGCCTGCCGGCGAGGCAGGCGTGAAACTCCCCAAGCCGCATATACCCAAACTTGCTTAATTTTAGCCCTTACTGATCCCGTATGCGCTTCTTTTTCACTTTATTATGTGCAGTGCTGTGCCTTAATGTGTCGGCCCAGAACTCAATAAGCTGGCTGGCTACTGCCCCCGTTGCCCATAAAATGTATGGCAACCTACACCCGCGCATCAAACTGGATAAATACAACAACCCTATGGTGGTGTGGGGCGATGATGCCGGAAAGGCTTATTTCTCTAAATGGGGCGGCGAATCGTTCTCTCCGCCTGTAGTTATCAGCCAGCCGGGGCACGAGATATTTGCCACATCCTGGGCAGGCCCAGACATTGCTTCACGCGGCGATACTGTCTATGTAGTGTATAAAGAAATGCCGGAAGATAAAGGCCACATCTACATCAAGCACTCTTACGATGGTGGGGTCAACTTCTCAGCATCTGTAATAGTAGATACCACAGCCGGCAGCTATATCAGCCGCTTCCCTACAGTAACGGCCGATGAGGCAGGCAACGCCTTTGTCACCTTCATGAAGGCCGACAAAGGCTACGACAACCAGCAATATTATGTAGCCCGGTCCGATGATATGGGCGAGACGTTTTTTAAAGACACATTTGCAAGCGTACTGTCCGGCAACCGGGTGTGCGAATGCAGCCCTGCAGCATTGGTAGCCTCCGGAACCGCCGGAATCTTACTTTATCGCAATAACCTTGGCGGACTGCGCAATATATGGGCCAGTGTTTCTACCAATGGCAGCCGCACGTTCACCAATTCACTACAGATGGACTCAACCGAGTTCTTTCCTTCTACCTGCCCGGCCAGCGGCCCTGCAGGCGTAATAGTAGGAGACACTTTATATTCGGTATACATGAGCGGTAAGCACGAGAATGCGATCATCTACCTTAGCAAGCTGTCACTATCTACCCCATCTCTTTCTGTGCTGCCCGTAACGGGCGCAATACCTGGTGTAGTGATGCAGAACTTCCCCCGAATATCGGGTATCGGCCTGGCAGCAGGCATAGTTTGGACACAAACCGCAGCTGGTAACAATATGGTATGCCTGTCTATAACCGACGATCTCACCCGCGGTTTTCCGCAGGTATATGATACCGTAGCCACGGGCGTAATGCTGAATGCCGATGTGGCCATTGGAGGTGGCTTTATATACGTGGTATGGGAAGACCAGGAAACCCATAGCGTTATGTACCGCCGTGGTGTGTACTACAAAAAGAAAAAGGAAGTAGAGAACACTTCTATGCTCATCAGCGGCCAGAATGTAGCACAGCACTACTTCACCATCAATATGCCCGATCTCATTAGCTGCTCTATGACCGACACCACGGGCCATGAGTTCGAGATGGACATCTCCTATCCCAAAAGCTCAGGCCAGTGCCAGGTAGATACCCAGGATATGGACGAAGGCAACTACACCATAAAGGCCATGGATAAAGACGGCCGGATATACACCGCCCGCATGCACCTAAAGACTTTGAAGAAGAAAGAGAAGGAGGAGTAAATCAGGACACCTGATGCACTGGCTCCAGGTATCCTGCTGTTAATTATTATTGTGCGGTGTAGCCCCCATCTACTGTATAGTAAGATCCCGTTACGAACGATGCCTTGTCGGAGCTTAGCCAGGCCACCAGTTCTGCTACTTCCTCAGCAGTGCCCAACCTGCCCATCGGGTGCAGGCTCTCCAGTCCTTTTATCTGCTCTTCATTCAGGTGTTTGGTAAGCAAAGGGGTTGTTATATAACCCGGTCCTACAGAGTTTACCCGAACACCCTTCTTAGCATATTCTATGGCAGCCGTCTTGGTAAGCCCTACAACACCGTGCTTGGCCGCCACATATGCCGGCGACATTGCCGTACCAACAAACCCCAGTATAGAGGCTATGTTCACTATTGCTCCGTTGCCGCTGTTTAGCATGGCCGGTATCTGGTAGCGCATACCATAAAAAACACCCGATAAGTTAATAGCTATTACTTTATCCCACCCATCAATCGGGTATTCGCCGGTTGGGGCCGCGGGGCCACCTACACCTGCATTGTTAACTGCTATATGCAATGCGCCGTACTTTTCTACGGTCTTTTTCACCAGCGCCTCGCTGTCTGCAGCTTTAGATGTATCTGCTAATATAAAGAATGCCTCTCCGCCGGCATCTTTAATGGCATCTACCGTTTCGGCGCCGCCCTTCTCGTCTATATCTGCTACTGCTACTTTTACGCCTTCTGTGGCAAGACGTTCAGCAATGGCCCTGCCAATACCGGAACCGCCGCCCGTTACAATGGCTACTTTTGAATTGTTCATGTTGGTTATGATTTTTAATTCTCTTTATTGAATAAAAAGAATGTACCAACATGCATTATTTTTTCACCTCTATTTAGTGCATCTATTCCTCTATAGTGTGTTCATAATAAAGGAGTTCTATTTGTGCGTATACTCATACAATTCTTTCACTGTAGCCCGGCCTTCAAACAGGTGTAAGAACTGTTTATCGGCATTATAAAGGGCTACATCTGGAAAAGAATTAACACCATAATAATCCATGTAAAAGAATTCATAGTCGCGGCCCATAGCTTTTATGTTGGGGTATTTACCCATATTGAATTCATTGTAGTAGGCCCGCATAGCCTTAAAATCTCCACTGAAGGTGATAAAGTAGAAGCTAATATTCTTTAAAGAATCCATGCCGCGTACAAGCTCTGTTATCACATCGTGGCAGTGCTTGCAGCCAGGATCGAACAGCATAAGCGCCACCGGCTGACCAGTTGGAATGTTGAAGGTGTTGAATACTGTTGTGCTGTCCATCAGCCGTATATTGAATGCGGGCAGATCTGTATATTTCATGTAGGGCAGGTTATCGCGAACTACTTTCTTATGCTTGTCCCCTTTGCCCTGCGCATGAACAGCCAACACACTTAACAACAATATTACAGCCAGTACATACTTTCTCATAACAGGAACTAAGTAACAACATTTCAAGCGAAGCCCGCACAACGATCCGTGTTTTTAACAATTCCCCCCTACTCCAGGTAATATGTACGGGCAAAGCGGATGAGATAGATAAGATTCATGATAACCGCTACCGGTATAATGCGGCGGATCCACGATGTTAGGTCGGTATCCAGGAAATACTTCTTCAGGCACTCCTGGTCGCTCAGGTTCTCAAAGCCCGTAAAGAACTCCTTATTATGCAATAGAAAGGGGATGCTCACGGAGTAGAACACAACAGCAAACACTATATTGAACAACTGAAAAGGCGTGCGGTTATGATGCTTATGTGTAATGAACTGTATAATGGAGATGACAGATGTAATGACCAGCAATGTATTGGCAGCAGATACCACCCATATTTGTGTACCCAGGGCGCTCGGCGTTATATCGCCGGCGGCAGATGCATAGAGTGGTAGTAACAATGTAAGGGTGATACCATAACTTTTATAGTCGGCAGCCATAACAATACCGTTTTTAAGGTGAGGCTATACTTAAGACTATAAAATTAAAAGTAATTACAATGCCAGTTGCTGATGCAAGTCACAAATATTGTTTAGACAATGCTAAATCAGATGCGCTTGATATCGGCACCCAAAGCATTCAGGCGCTCGTCTATACGCTCGTAGCCACGATCTATCTGGTGGATGTTCTGGATAGTGCTCTTACCGGTAGCAGACAGCGCCGCCATCAGCAGGGCCACACCCGCACGTATATCCGGAGATACCATGTTGATACCTCTTAGCGACTGCTGCTTATCGAGCCCAATCACTACAGCGCGGTGCGGATCGCACAATACTATCTGCGCGCCCATTTCTATCAGCTTATCTACAAAGAACAGGCGGCTTTCAAACATCTTCTGGTGTATCAGCACAGTACCCTTTGCCTGTATAGCTGCCACCAGCATAATGCTGATCAGATCGGGTGTAAAGCCGGGCCATGGATGATCGTAAACTGTTAATATAGAACCGTCAATAAACTTATGTATCCGGTAGTGTTCCTGCTCTGGTATATGTATATCATCGCCGTTGATATGCAACTCTATACCCAACCTGCGGAACATATCAGGTATGTTGCCCAACGATTCAACGCCGGCATTTTTAATCGTAATATCGCTTTGGGTCATAGCAGCCAGACCAATGAAAGAACCTACCTCTATCATGTCGGCCAGCAATGTGTGGGTGCAGCCTTTCAGCTTCTTCACGCCCTCCACCATCAGCAGGTTGCTGCTGATGCCGGTTATCTTAGCGCCCATGCTGTTCAGCATCAGGCACAGCTGTTGCACATAAGGTTCGCATGCAGCATTGTAAATGGTGGTCATCCCCTCGGTAAGCACAGCTGCCATCAGCAGGTTTGCAGTACCGGTTACAGAAGGCTCTTCCATTTGTATGCGCGCATGGTGCAGCTCCTTCCCATTCAGCGAGAACATCTGGTTCTCTACGTCATAGTCGAACGCTACTCCCATTTTCTCAAAACCGAGTATGTGTGTATCCAGCCTGCGGCGGCCTATCTTATCGCCACCTGGCTGGGGTATGTATGCCTTGCGGAAGCGCGCCAGCATAGGGCCAGCCAGCATTACCGTGCCGCGCAGCTTGCCCGATTTCTTTTTGAATGCATGTGTTGTAAAATAGTCGGGGTCTATGCCGTCCGACTGCAGCACTACCGTATTGGGTGAGGGTCTGTTTATCTTCACGCCCATGTCTTCCAGCAGCTCTATAAGTGTGTTCACGTCAATAATGTCAGGAACATTATTCAATGTTACAGGCTCATCAGTAAGCAACGCAGCGCACAATACCTGCAGCGCCTCATTCTTTGCCCCCTGGGGTGTTATAGTGCCCCGCAACTTGTTGCCACCCCTTATTTCAAAAGCATTCATGGAAAATAAAAACTAAAATGTAAAACCCTTTTGCGATAGCCATTTTCAATGAACAACACAACTAGCCCTGGCGGTTGTTGTTGTTTTTATACTTGTTGTTCTTGTTCTTGAATTTGTTGTTGTAACCGCCGGCGCCGGCGTTGTTATTATCGCGGAAGTTGTTGTTATTATTCTGGCGCGGGCCACCCTGGCCCTGCTGCGTGTTTCCGTTGCCTTTAAAGTTACGGTTGTTGTTATTGTTGTTGTTGCGCTGCTTGAAGTTCTGCTGCCTGTTGTTGTCGTACTGCACGCGGTAGCCACCGGTTTCGTAATTGAGCAGGCCGCCGCTCAGCTCTCTGAGCTCATTCTTGATCATATCATCGTGCACAGGCTCTTTGTGCCAGTTGCCATAGGCCAGCTTCATGTAGTAGCCTACGGCCTGGGTAAGGCCCTGGCGTTTTTCAGGATCCTGCTCCACTATAGCCTTTTCCAGCAACTGGCTGATGTTGGCACCCAGGTGGCGATGATCTATTGATTTTTTAGGGTATGGCAATACTTCCGGCTTCTTAAATACAGCCTCCGGCGTTGGTGGCGGATATGGTGAATCCACTTCCAGGTTAAAGCCGGTCATCTGGTACAGGTGATCCCACAGCTTGTGCTTGTAGTCTTCTATTGTTTTAAGATGGGGGTTTAGCGTACCCATCAGTTCTATGATCACTTCTGCATTCTTCAGCCTTTTGGCCTTGTCTTCTACAGTGGTGAGATATTCGATCATTTTTTGCACGTTGCGGCCATATTCAGGCATCAGCAACTGGCTGCGGGAGGTGTTATATTCCATTAATATCAAACTATTGGCATTCAAAATACAGGCGAAAGAACCCTGCTGAATATTAGTAAGTCTATGTATAAAACCTTGCCAAGTGTGGCACAGGAGATATTATTACAAGCAAATATAGGGGAAAACACTTGTAAATAGGCCACAAAAAAGCGGCCATAAAATTATTTATGACCGCTTTACATTTTAATCTTTTTCAATATTCTACTGCAACTCCAGCTTAGTGGTAGTTACCTGCGCGCCACTCTGCAGGCGCACCAGGTATAGCCCTTTCGGCAATTGCGATGCATCGAAACTGATGTGCGGCTGACCACCTGGTATTTCCGCCACCTGGCGGCCCATCAGGTCGGTAAGGGTTATTTTTTCGCCGCCGCTAACGCTACCAAGTAATGTGATGTTTACCATACCGGTAGATGGATTAGGGAAAACATTGAGCGTTGCAACTGCACTGTTGATGTTAGTAACACCCAGCGGCCCTGTATAACGCTTGCCATAGTTCACTATCTTACTATGTATACCGCCACCTACCTGGTCGGTTGTAAGAATGGTGAGCACTGCGCTGTGGATGTTCTTTACGTACCATGCGTAGGTATGCAGCACAAAGCTGGCCACAGTATCTATGCCAAACACCGAAGCGCTGTCTACAAAGGTCTGGTAGCTGTGTGTGCGCATAGCATTGTTGTAAGTAGTATCGGGCAGGGTAAGCGTACCATAAGCGTCGTACTTTACCTGCACTGTTCCGTTCTCGTGCGCTGTAATAGGCACAAGACTTGTATAGTTGATAATACCCGAGTAGTTATCTGAAAAACTATCCAGGTAGTGCATAGGGTAATGCAGCTGATCCATAGGATCGGAGAAAGTGGCATACTGTGCACTTGAATAATAGTAGCCATTCTGCGAATAAGCCGATGCTGTAGCTATGGCATAATTGACGGTAGTGCCGGTATTGGACTTAATAGCAATAGTGGTACCGGGGAACATAGAACAGTTTGGCGTTGACGCACAACTAACTGCAATACCTGTATCCATAGATACAACAGTAAGGCCGGAGAAATTCCAGGATACGCCGGCGCCGGCGGCTCCCTGGGTAACACCAGTAGTATCGCAGGTGTTGGCAATAAATACCTGGCCGAGAACCGGATTCTGGCCCGCGGCTGTTAATGAATCCTGGGCATAAGCACCAGTGGCTAAACCCGCAAGTAACAGGATAGAAGATAAAACTTTTTTCATAATTTTCTTTTTCACTTTTTTCAGAAATACAAATTTGAGGAAAATATTGATATGTGCAGCTTCCCGCCATAAAAATACCCCTCAATACTTATGACGAGCATTGAGGGGTGATCGTTAGTAATCAGCTGTTAATTATTTTTTTAAACCTATCTCACGCAGCCTTTCATCCAGGTACTGGCCGGCGGTGTAGTCTTCGTACATCTTAGGATGAGCTGCATCTACGCAGCTTTCCAGCGATGCGAGACTCATTTCGCTCTTGGGATGCAGGAAGAATGGTATTGAGAATCGTGGTGTAGCCCATTTTTCGCGCGGAGGGTTAACTACGCGGTGCGTTGTTGAGCGCAGCTTATTGTTTGTGAGTCGCTGCAGCATATCGCCCACGTTCACCACTATCTGGTCGGGCAGGGATGTTACGGGCAGCCATTCGTTTTGTTTGGTCAGTATCTCCAGGCCGTCAGCAGAAGCGCCAACCAGCAGGGTGATGAGGTTGATGTCCTCGTGCTGTTCTGCCCTTATAGCCGACTTAGGCTCGCTGGTGATAGGTGGATAGTAGATAGCCCTTAAGATAGAATTGCCATTGTGCACGTAATTATGGAAGAAATGCTCATCCAGGCCCAGGTACATGGCTATTGCATCCAGCAGTGCTTCGCCGCTTTTTTCAAAATTCCTGTATGCCTTCAGCAGTGTTGGCGTGAATTCAGGCACCTCCGTTACGGTAATATTTGCCGGGTACTCGCTCTTTACCGGATCATCGTCCATTACTTCCTGGCCAAACTGGAAGAACTCCTTCAGATCAGGCGCATCGAAGCCTTTGGCATGCTCCTGGCCAAAAGAGGTATAACCGCGCTGGCCGGCAAGGCCCGGTATCTCGTAATTTTCTTTAGAAGCCAGATCGAGTGCGAAGAACTTCTGTACGTAATTGTACAGGTCTGCGATCAACTCATCGGGGATGCCATGGTTTTTAACGGCTACAAAGCCGGTCTCTTCGAACGCCTTACCCAACTGCTGGGCAAAGTGTTGTTTTTTCTGTTCGTCGCCGCTATTAAATTCTGCAAGGTCTACTACAGGGATATTCATAATTATTCTATTTTATGGAGGGTACAAGGTAGCAATTTTCCTTTTACCACCGTATTACGGCTTGTTTATTTTTATTCGAAACAATATGATTTTGGCTAACTGATCAGCCCTAACGTTCTATTCGAAACTGTATGATTTGAGGTACTTCATGCCGATGGTGGTGGCTACGCCAGGGGAGCGCTGTGCCTGTATCTCGAAATATTCGTAAAACGTGGTATCGTCGGGCACTTTGAAGCCTACCACGTAGCGATAGGGTTCTTTTGCTTTCCGGATGATGGGCTTATTTTTTTCTCCGCCTTTGGGCATTGAAAATTTACCTTCTGCCGCGCTTTCGCCAAGGGCTGCACGTACATCGTACAGGCCGGCACGCATCTGGTCGCTATCTACCACAATAGCTACCGAAAAAACGGCATGGTTGAGGTCACCCTCCACAGGCATGGCCATACTGTCGACCACTATGCCGGGTTTGGGTTGTACATATTTATCGGCTGAGTTGCTTTTGCAACCAACGGCCAGGCATATGAGTGCGGCTAAAAGAAGTTTTGGGGTTGTCATGCGGTAAAAGTAGGTTAAAGGAGTTAATTAGTTAAAAGGGTAAAAGGTTAATAGGGCAAATGGGTTAAGGGTTAAAGATTAAATGGTTAAAGGCGGCAAAAGTGCCGATTTCTGCAGAAAATATTTTTTTGATAGTACCGGCAATTCTGGTTGAGGTAAAGTGTGTAAGTGGTTGATAGTGTTCAGTATTTAATATTAGACAAATTCATCTTTCTGCCGATTTTGCAATTTTCCGGCAATTTTTCTGCCGGTTTCTGCCGATTGTTTGCCGGCTTTTTGCCAATGATAGGGGTGATAATTAAAGATCGTTTCTCATACTGAGCGTATAGGCCCGACCAGTAAAAAAAAAATGTTTTTGTGGGTGTAGGTATTGATAATCAATGGTTTTATGTTCCGGCTACACCCGATTAGACCCGATTGGTTGTGTGAATCGGGTGTTGTCTCATCCTGAAAAAGGTTGACAGGTTGATTTGTTATTTTTTCCGGTGGCGCGGATGGCGTTGAGTGTTTGTTTTTCATGTGTTTGGAAAGGGATTTTAAGTGGTTTAAAGGTACGATTTAGCGGTGGGCGTTTCCAAATAAAGATATGCACAAATTGAGGGGTCAATGGGTGTATAAGCGTGTTCTTTGTTGGATAGTTCCTACGGAGCAATCGGGATTGATTAAGCCTCTTAAGCCATCGGGTTGAAACCCGATGCTATTTTAACCGACCCTTTCAGGGTCTTTAAGCTTGTTGCATTACAAATGCTGCCCAACAAACATTTGGGATATATACAAAACGCCGGACGGAATCCGGCCACCGGGCCTGCCGTAGCAAGATGCTACGGCAAACGAGCTTACCTGGGACTTCATCCCAGGCTATTGTCTGTAGCTCTTTCAGAGCTTTATTACATGGATTTCTTAAGCCATCGGGTTAAAACCCGGTGCTATTTAACCGACCCATTCAGGGTCTTTCAGTTTGTTGGTCAAGATCAAGTTCGCAAGCGGGACGCTTGCATTGGGTATGGACGAAGCGAGACGCTTCGACCAGTGGACTTATGCCAAGGACGAAGTGGAAGCTTTGACCAGGCTTTTGTGTTGCAGGTTGTGCATAAATAGAAAAAGGAGCGCTGGTGGCGCTCCTTTTTCTGTGCTAAAACTATTGTTTACTTCTTATTGATCCTTGGCTGTACTTTGGCTTTTTCGGCCTGCATTTTCTGCATTTCTTCCAGCTTGGCCTGCCACTTGCTTTGGCTGGCCGGTTTGTTGCGGTTTTCCTTTATCTGAGCGTGAATGGCCTGCTCGTTGATAAAGTATTTCTGTATCACTATCTGCTGTATGATGCTCAGTACGTTTGAACATGTGTAGTAGAAGGTAAGGGCTGCCGCCATCTTGTTGAACACACCCATCAGGATGATAGGGAAGATGAATGGCATATACTTCATCATCGGGTTGTTAGGGTCCTGCGGTGTGAGGTTGCGGTTGTATACTGCCAGGAATAAGCTTGATGCGGTCATGAGCAAGCAGAACAGGCTGATATGATCGCCGTAGAATGGGATGTTGAACCCGAAGTTGAGGATGCTATCGTAAGTAGACAGGTCATCGGCCCACAGGAAACTCTTCTGCCTGAACTCTATGAACGACGGGAACATGTAGTACATAGACAGCAGTATAGGCAACTGGAACAGCATAGGCAGGCAACCACCCAGCGGGTTAACGCCGGCTTCGCGGTACAGCTTCATCTGTTCTACGCTCATCTTCTGCTGGTCGTCGCCCACCTTGGCACGCAGCTCATCGAGCTCCGGCTTGAGCACGCGCATCTTGGCAGATGACAGGTAACTCTTATAAGTAAAGAACGACAGTATGATACGAACAAACATTGTAAGCATTACAATGATGAGTGCATAGTTGCTGGTAAGACCTGCCAGGAAGTAGAACAGCGGTATAAGTGCATACCTGTTGATATACTTTACAAACGACATAATACCGTAACCGAGCGGTACCATATCTTCCATACCCAGCTTATAAGACTTGAGGGTCTTATAATCGTTAGGGCCAATGTACCAGCGCAGGCTACCACTCTGCATGTTGCCCGCAGGCTTCATAGGCAGCGTAAATTCTGCAATATTGCTGGCTATTACGGTAGTATCGGTTTCTTTGGCCTGAGACTTTACGTCCATCTTGCTGAAGCCATCATCAGATATCAGCACAGAACTGAAATACTGCTTACGGAAACCAACCCATGATGTAGCAGCCTCGCTATGGTGCGATTTTTCTTCGCCGGTACGAACAGTGTAGTAATCGTGATCGTCATCCTTAAAGCGATAGTACACCTGGGTGTTCATACGCTCGTTGGTAACGTCTTTTTCCGTATGCAGGCCCGCGGTGTTCCACTGCAGCTTAAGGCTTGGTGTAGCGATGCCTGTGAGCACAATGTTGCAACGCAGCATGTAGTCGTCGGCAGGCAGAGAGTAGATGATATCTACCTTTTTACCATTACCCAGGTCGCCAACGAAATCGATAGTTTTGCTACCATCGGCCTCTGTTTTTGTTACGGGAGTGAAATAAAGTGATTCTGTAGCCTTACCATTGTCGAAAGGCAGGATGGCATTGAGCGTATTGCCCGCGCCATTGAACAGATACAGCGGGTCTTTGCGGTATGTTTTATATTCTTTGAGCTGTGCAGCAACCGGGAACGCACCTTTGGTGCTGAACTCGATAGACACCTTTTTGTTTTCCAGTACTACCTTTTGAGCAGTGCCGTTGTAAGCTGCGGGCTGCAGCTTCTTCAGCGCTTCGGCCACGGAGTCGGGCACGGCGGGCGCACTATTATTATTGGCAGCTACACTGTCTATCTTAACAGGGTGCAGGCGAGCCTGCAATACAGAGTCTGCTTTTTTCTTTGTTTCATATTGTTTCTGCTCGTACTGGTTGTAGCTGATATAACCGATCAGCATCAATGCCAGGAGTCCGAAACCAATAAGCTGATTACGATCCATGTAAAAACTTAAAATAAGTGCGCAAAGGTATGCATTTTATGGGGTTAATAAGTTAAAAGGTAAAACCTAATAACCTGATATTGGTTAACCGAGGCAAAAGTAGGCGCATGGTGGGTGTAGCGGGAAGGGTAAAACGGTGAGCGGTGGGTGTGGGTAGGTGAAGAGGGTGTTTTAATGTTTTGATTCGCGCGTTACAAACGCGCTGCCTTGGCATCCTCGTTACAAACGAGGACGAGTGTGGGCCTCTTAAGCCATCGGGTTGCCGCCTTCGCATAAAGCTACAGCGGCTGAGAGAAACCCGATGCTATTATAACCGGCCCTTACAGGGCCTGACAAGGGGGGCATAATTAAAGTTAGAAATGGTGGGCCGAGATTTTTTATGCAATATTTCCAGCCTATTTGATTTTCATAAGCACACTTACTATATTTGCACTTATAAAAAAGAAGCTGATCATGTGGACTAAAACTCATTCAATTGTTACTAATAGGGTAACCGGCCAGCAACTGTGGCAATTATTCAGTGATGTAAATAACTGGCATACCTGGGACGCGGGTGTGGAATTTGCCAGTATGGAAGGCAAATTTGAAAAGGGCAACCACTTTATACTGAAGCCTAAGGGCGGACCCAAGGTGAAAATAGAGCTGGTAGAGGCCAAACCGGGCAAGCAGTTTACCGACCTGACGCGTTTTCCACTGGCGAAGATGTGGGGCGACCATACCTTTGAAGAAACACCGGAAGGCCTGCGTATAACCACGACCATGACGGTGAAGGGGCCGCTATCGTTTTTGTGGGTGAAGCTTGTGGCTGCAGATATTGTGAAGGGACTGCCGGCAGATATGGAGGCGCAGGTAGCAAAAGCTGCAACATTATGAGCGGGCGCAAGTATTGGATTGCCACTGTATCGAAAGAGCACATCATGCGCGGCGTGGCGGACAGCTTTATGCAGGTGTGCCATGGTAAAGAAGGTCCGCTGAAAAGGATGCAGCCGGAGGATATGGTGATCGTATACTCATCGAAGGTGAGCATGCAGGGCGATGATAAGCTGCAGGCGTTTACGGCCATTGGTGAAATTGCCGATGACCATGTGTACCAGCATGCTATGACAGAGCAGTTTATACCCTTCAGGCGAAGGGTGAACTTTATGCCTTGCAAAGAGGTTTCGATACTACCACTGATAAATGCGCTTAACTTTATACCCGATAAGCGGCACTGGGGTTATCCGTTCCGGTTTGGGCTTTTGCAGATTGGAGAGGAGGATTATAAGCTGATAGCGGGTGCGATGGGTGTTGTTGTATAAATTTCACGCAAAGCACGCGAAGGAAAGGCGCAAAGCACGCAGAGATGTATTTTAAGCAGGCAGAGGGCGCAAAGGCCTTTAGCTTACGGAAGGAATAGTTATTCATAGAATCGATGAAGGCAGCAGATAATACATTCAGTTTTGATGAGGCGGAAGATAGTCCGGGGTTTCTGCTGTGGCAGGTGACCAACCTGTGGCAGCGGGAGCTGAGAAAGGCGCTGGAGCAGCATGACATCACTCATTCGCAATTTGTGCTGATGGCCAGTATACACTGGCTGACGCTGCATGGCAAGGAGGTGACGCAGATAGTATTATCGGCCAACACCAAGATAGACCCCATGACGACATCGACAGTGCTGCGTACCCTGCAAACCAAGGGGCTGGTGCAGCGCCAGGAGCATGCCACCGATACGCGTGCTAAAACTGTAGCGCTGACGGACGCAGGCAAGGAGGTGATAAAGAAGGCCGTGGTAACTGTTGAATCGTTCGACGAGCAGTTTTTTGCGCCTTTAGGAAAGGCTACGGGCAGCTTTAACAAGCAACTGATGGCCTTGTTGGAAAGTGGTAAATAAAAAAGTTTCACGCCTGCCTCGCCGGCAGGCAGGCAAAGGGCCGCGAAGGAATTAAGCAAGCAGAGGTCGCAAGGCATACCATACCAATATTTATAAAGCACATCTGCTTAGCACTAATCATCCCCGACATTTGACAACGCGCTTCGCCAGGTCAAATATCGTCCCCTCTTTCGGCCTACGCACATTGCTCTGCAAAGGGGAGTTGCTAACTGATTTATACAAGTACCAATTTCCACATCAAATATTTATTGCAATACCTTTTAGACGACTAAACCGTGTTGTAATAAGTTGCGTACCTACGGCACGCCTATGCCTTGTTTACGTATGCTACAACCCTTTTGTCCCTACGGGACAATAACGTGAAATGATACTAAAATTAGTTGTCTGTTTGGTGTAACAGTATACATAAAAAAGTAGAGCCAGATATGATCCGGCTCTACTACAATAATCTTTGGTAAAATATATTAGTTAGCTTCTGAAGCGGCCAGACGGCTGGTGCTGCGGTAGAGGTATGAGGTGTATATATGCCTGCGGGCGAAGCGGGCGGGGCTGTCAGAATTGACGAGCTTTATATATATAGCTTGCGGTACGCCGAAGTATTCGTACTCCGTACCATCTACAAACTTGATCTTCAGTACCTGCGATTTGAATTCGTAATCGACAATGGTGGCACCGGCGATGGTGTTCATATAGTCGTTGTAGGTAGCCTGGCGGGTTTCGGGCGCAATGCTCACCAGGAAGTGGTATGCTTCTATCAGATAAGCGCTCTTTTCTTCTGCCTCGGCTTTTTTCTCCGGCTCGCTGGCAAACTTATCGGGGTGCCATGTTTTTACCAGGCTCCTGTAGATGGTTTTGAGCTCGGCCAGGGTGGCTGTTTCTGTTACACCGAAAAATTTCCTGTAGTCGTTTATCTTTTTCATCATTCACTTTTTTGCACCCCTCGCAACACTGCTACAAGAGATCATTTGTTTTAACGGGCGCAAAAGTACGGCTATAGGCCGTAGATAACAAGAAAGTTTTAATAAATGACGGTTATATGTTTGTTATGAATATGACTGCCTGAATCAAAATTGGCCAGAATTTCAGAATAAACAGAATTCCTGGTAGTTGCGCGGGCGTCTTAAGCCATCGGGTTGAAACCCGATGCTGTTATAGCCGACCCTTTCCTGCCAAAGGCAGGCGGGCAGGGCCTTATGGTTGTGGCCCTTGACCGCAATCATAGATTCGACAGGCTCACCATGACAACTATGAGCATCCGGCGTACACCCGTCCAGCAACCCCGACCTTTAAATTCTTGCTCTCCAGGGCATGTCGGGAGCGTTGTTGATGTGGCTGATGTAGCGGCAGAGGACGAACAGATAGTCGGACAAGCGATTAAGATATGGGATGACTAAGTCGGGCACATGCTCTTTGTCTTCGGCCATGGCTACGCATATACGCTCGGCCCTACGGCACACGCAGCGGGCTACGTGACAGGTGCTTGATGCGAGGTTACCACCGGGCACTATGAAGGAGCGCATCTCGGGCAATACTTCGTTCATTTTATCTATACATTCTTCCAGCCAGGTAATGTCGCTGCCATGCAGATCGGGCAACTTCATTTTCACCTCTTTGTCGGGAGCAGTAGCCAGCTCGGCACCTATGGTGAACAGGCGGTCCTGTATCTCGCGGAGCTGGCCTATTATGTCGTTATTGCCCACCATATCGCTCACCATACCGATGTATGAGTTGAGCTCATCGACTGTGCCGTAGCTTTCTATACGGATGTGACTCTTAGGTACGCGCACACCGCCTATGAGGCTGGTGCCGCCTTTGTCTCCTGTTTTGGTGTATATCTTGAACATTTGTCTTTGTGTTAATTGGTTAAAACGTGACCCTTTAAGGGTAAATGCATAAGCGCTGTGAATGAACCCGTGACGCAATCATGGATTCGACAGGCTCACCATGACAGCTATGTAAATTGATCTTATTTACTCTTATCCGATTCCACCAGGCCATCTTTTATGCGGATGACGCGGCGGGTATAGTTGGCTATATCTTCTTCATGCGTTACCAGCACTACAGTATTGCCCTGGGCGTGTATGTTGCCGAAGAGTTCCATGATCTCGTCGGATGTTTTTGAGTCGAGGTTACCTGTAGGTTCATCGGCGAGCAGGAGCGAGGGATTGTTGATGAGTGCACGGGCTATAGCCACACGCTGGCTCTGGCCACCGCTGAGCTCATTGGGTTTGTGATGTGCGCGCTCGCCCAGCCCTACTTTATCCAGCATGGCCCTTGCACGTTCTTCGCGTTCGGCTTTGTTTACGCCGGCATAGATCAGTGGCAGGGCCACATTCTCCCAGGCGGTAAGGCGTGGCAACAGGTTGAACTGCTGGAATACGAAGCCGATCTCCACATTGCGCACGTCGGCCAGTTGATCGTCTTCCATACGACTAACGTCCTTGCCGTTCAGTACGTAAGTACCACCCGACGGACTATCCAGGCAACCGAGGATATTCATCAGGGTAGACTTGCCAGAGCCCGACGGCCCCATCAATGCCACGTATTCGTTCTGGCTTATCAGCAGGTCTATACCTTTTAAAACAGGCAGTTCCTGTTTGCCAAGAAAATAACTTTTACGAATACCGCTGAGCCGAATTACTTCTTTCATTGTAGCGTTGATGTACGTTGTTTTGCAGCTAATCGTTTTCCTTAGTACATTTATGCAGTAACGGTTAGCCGGTTTCAAAAGTACGTATTATTTATGCTTTGTTTTCCAAATTGCAAGATCAACCTGGGGCTGTATGTTACGCGGCGCAGGGATGATGGCTACCATGATCTTGAGACGGTATTTTACCCGGTCAATTTTCATGATTCGCTGGAAGTAGTGCCTTCTGTGGAAACAACATTACATTTATCGGGACTGCGGGTAGGCAGCAATACACAAGACAACCTGGTGTGGAAAGCCTACGAAATGATGGAGGCCCGTTTTCCGGGTAAGTTGCCTAAGCTGAACATTTTCCTACACAAAGCCATACCTATGGGGGCCGGCCTTGGTGGCGGATCGGCAGATGGAGCTTTTATGCTGAAGCTGCTGAACGACTTCTGCCACCTGAATCTGGACAAACCTACGCTTGCCGCCATGGCACTGGAGCTGGGCAGCGATTGCCCTTTCTTTATCTACAACACACCACAACTGGCAACAGGCCGCGGTGAAATAATGAATGACATAGCCATCAACCTATCGAACTACAGCCTGCAACTGATATGCCCCAAAGTGCATGTAAGCACGCGGGATGCCTTTGCTGAAATGACGCCAAGGGAAGCGCCGTTCGACCTGGCCCACCTGGGTACTTTGCCGGTAGAGCGCTGGAAAGGCACTATAAGCAACGACTTTGAATCGACCGTGTTCAAACACCACCCCATATTGGCTACTATTAAAGGACAGCTTTATGAGCAGGGCGCATTGTATGCCTCTATGAGCGGTAGCGGATCGACATTGTATGGTATATTTCCTAAGAACAGCCGTGCTGTTGTTAATGCAGATGTACCTTTTAAGGATGTGTATATAGAATAGTTATTTTACAGGTTAATTCAATGGCAATTTGGTAAGGGCAGTAGCCTTCATTGCCTTTTGGCGTATCATAGTCTCAAAACCTTTAGCTATCAGGCTTTTGTTTTTCACATTCATGATGATAACCGGGCGATGCTGCCGATCGAAAAAGCTGATGATACCTTCTTCATCGGGATTCATGCCTTTGAGCTCCGGGAACCGGTCCTGGAGCAGGGCATAGTTGGCCTGATGATCTGTATGAATGATAAAGAACTGGGTACCTGTAGCACCATCAAGGTGCGGCATAGACTCAGAGATGGGCATAGAGCCATACGAACCTGATACCTTGTAATAGTTTGACATCAACTGATTGATCTCTTCAAATTCCGGTTTATCAACTGCATCGGTGTAGAAATGCACCACGTTAAGCAAATTGGCGTAGTTGAGATATGCAGTGGGGAATTGCTGAGAGAAGATAGCTATTGCCTTACTTACAAAGATGCTATCTAAAGACTTACCTGCCTTTAAGTATTCTGTTACTAAAGGGTATATAGCATGCGCGTACTTATTGATATATTCGTTGTTGTACCACTCACCGGTATCTTCTTTTTCGCTCAGTTGCCTGTAGGCCCATGCGTTGCCGCATGCTGTAGCCAACGCCTCGTCTATATAATTTGTTGCGAATGTAGCATTAGGGTCTTTACTTGACGTAAACCATTTTTCCATTTTGTACTGCAGGGAAAGTGGCTGCTCGGCATATAGCACGTGGCATATTTCATGCACAGCCACAGCCACCCGCATATCTATGTCCTTCTCGGCGGTAAGCACTGCTACAACCAGGCTGTTGCTATGCGGCGTGGCGGTAGTATTACCATGATCACCCGGCACTGGGTATATGGCAACGGTAAAAGGTATATCGTTCGTCCACGTGCTGCCGTAGAAAGAGGTGAGGTTGTTGAAGATACTATTCAACCGGGCGTTGTATGTATGGAGGGCTTTTAATTGTTTGTTCAATCCCTGCTGTGTAGTGGCACCGATCGTCCGTTCGTACACCGGATCGGCCTCGTTCAATACCTTTAACAATCCCTGAGCAACTTCGTTGGGCAGAACGCCTACAATTCTATTGGAGAAGGTTTTCAGATCTGCAGATTGTACTGCAGCAATTAGCAGCAGATCAAGCGTATTGCGTGGCCGCTGACGGCTATCCGGGTAGCCTGGGATATCATAATTATGATACAGATCAAGTTCGCGAAACTGCGCTACCAATTTTGTAAGCTCAGCCGCATCGGCTTTGGATATGTTATTGTTGATCGCCTCTTTCAAAGTTCGCGACATATTACCGTTACCGCTTGCTGTTTGTAGAAATGTGAGTAGGCATACGGTACGGCTGATACGAAAGTTGATCAGCGATTGTGCGGAAGCATTTATTGTAACAAAGGTCAACAGCAAAAAGATACGCCTCATAAGCATGTTTTTGTTGCAGCAAGTTAGGCAAGTGCAGCGGAATATTATAATGACCAGGTTGCGGATATTCACAAAAAGGGCCGCCAGTTGGCAGCCCTCACAACTAAATGACTAGTATACAATTTATTTGGCTACGCTGAATGTTTGTGCAACACGATTGTCGCCGGCAGTAAGCACTGCAGTATACATACCAGGAGCGAAATTGCCTACAGGTATTGTTATGCTCTTACTGCCTGTGTTCATTTTAGCAACAGGCTGCACGAATACAATGCGACCGGCCATATCGTAAACGCCGATAGCTACATCTGCAGTTTCAGTAAGCGCGAAAGACAGATTGGCTTCATTCATTGCCGGGTTAGGATACACCTTTACGCTGCTGAATACGTTGTTCACGTCGTTAACACCTGTTGCATCGCGGCAAACTTTAAATGTTATCGTAGTACTATCCATTGCAGATTCATTGGTAAGGCGAACAGTTGTATAGTGGCATCCACCACCTGTAAGACCGCCCCTGTTTACCTGCATGTGATAGTCTTTACTGCCTGAAGCTGTATATGGCGAACTATTCTTGTAGTTCATCGAAGGCCACAATAAACTCATGGGATAGCACAGATTATTGTCGCATATACCGCAGGCGCTTATCCATGTAGCAGGGAAATCTGAGTATATAACATGCCAGTGGAGTGTAACACTACCTGTAACTGTATCAAGAAAATCGTTAACGCTAACGATACCTGTAGAGTCAGGGCTGCCTACCAGGTTCATAGACACAGTATCGGCGGTCATGGTGAAGGATTGTGCGTTTACTTTGGTGCTGCATAATGTAATGGCAGCTGCAAGTATTGTAAATATCTTTTTCATCGTTTAGATTTTATTATTGCAATTTAGTGAATAATGTGCATATAGAGCGCTGCAAATTTGTAGCAGCGTATGTATAAAAAAAGAAACGACACCGAAGGGTGTCGTTTCTTTTTTTATAAAGAGTATGAACCCGACTACTTAGCCACTGTGAAGCGCTCAGTAACCTTGCCATTTTCTGTGGTAATAACTGCATTGTAAACGCCTGCTGCAAAACCATCAACAGGAACAGTGATCATCTGATCGCCGCTGTTCATCTGCTGAGTTGGCAGTGTGTAAACTACACGACCTACTGCGTCGTAAACAGTGATACCTACATTAGAAGCATTGCTCAGGTTGAAAGCGATGTGCGTTTCTTCTGTAGCAGGGTTAGGGAACACCTTAACACCTTCAACACCAGCGTTAACATTGCTAACACCCAGTGTCCAGACAGTGTGGGTAGTATTCAATACAGCACCGGTAGTACCATTCATCAACGCTACAACAACACGCAGGTTACGAGTAGCCCAGTTAGATGCTATAGCCACTGTAGGGAATGTATAGTGGTATGTAGTACCGGCAGCCATAGTAGCAGGAAGGCTGCCTGCAACACCGTTTGGATTAGCAGAAAGGCTTGTAGGATAAGTAGTACGAGCTACGAAATCGTAGTACATAGTAGCGCCAGGAATTACAGCCGGCAATGTTACGAAGTTGTAAGGGCCCCAAGATAATGGACCACGGCTACCACCACTGTAATAGTTATGCTGTTCCCAACCAGAAGCAGTACCATGAACTGAATCTTCAGTAACGATCATTTCAAGACGGTAGTCGCCGTTAAGTGCAGTAGCAGGAGTTACATCTAC
The DNA here is from genome assembly GCA_964588295.1 of uncultured Flavipsychrobacter sp. Lineage (GTDB taxonomy): Bacteria > Bacteroidota > Bacteroidia > Chitinophagales > Chitinophagaceae > Flavipsychrobacter. Next base: position 136,071 of record CAZPOT010000007.1, read on the forward strand.
AGTAGTTGTCATACCACCAGTGCCCAGTGTTGTATTGAAGTCAACTGTTGCGAAACCGAAAGTAGAGTTAAGTGCATTATATGCAGTGAACGCATCGCTTGGATCACCTACGTTAGGGCTGCGATCAACCACCAGTGAAGGATAACCGCTGATCTTAGTACCCATATAGGTATCGTAAGCAGAAGAAGAAGTATTGTCGGCCTGCATAGGATCACTGTTATGAACGGATACGATGCTCACGTCGTTACCGTGCAGTTGCTGCAGAGAATCCATGTAAACTATACCACGTACGCAAAAGCCGCACCATGTACCGGTAGGCTCTTCGAACAAGATGCGCTTCTTAGGCATGAATGCAACTGTATTCAGTGTATCCAAACCTGCTGTGTCGTTTGATGATACAGCGTCGCCTGAAGCAGAAACCCAGGCCAGGAGCGGGTAAGAACCAACAGTAGTTGGCATGGTTACCGGAGTGCTTGCGTTGAAAGTACCTGCAGAGAACGGCGCTACCGGAGTAGTAACGTTGGTAGAAACTACAGAGCCGCCATTGAATACATAGTTAACAGTATATGATGGAATTGCAGTAGCACCATTGTTGAACACAGAACCGGAAATGTTAATTGTTCCGCCACCCAGTACGTAAGAAGGAGCAGTACCTGTAGCAGGAGCCAAAGATGTTATTGCCAGATCTGTACCCGGAGCATCGAACACCTTAACGTTATCTACAGAATAACCATACAGCCATGCACCACCATCTTTGTAGCGGAAGCCCAGCATTACATTGCTGGCACCAGCGTAGGCACTCATGTCTATATAACGTGGTTCCCACCAGAAGTTAGCATTAGCGTTCAAAGTAGTTACAACAGACCATGTAGTACCACCATCGATAGACGCTTCAACAGTTGCAACTTCGGTTGTATCCGGCGTTGTATTGGTGTGCCCCTTCAGGTAAGAACAGTCGAAAGACAGATAAGGATGAGCCCATGTTCCAGGTATGCTGAAAGAAGGCGACATCAGGAATGAATTGGGGTTGCTGTTAGTAGCGTTTTTATCATCGTTAACGCCCACGAAGCGCGTGTGTGCATTTGGCGCATAGTAGGTACTGGCCAATGTAGCGCTGGTACCAGAGAGCCATCCGCTAGCCGTGCTCGGAGATGGCACATTCTGTGTCCAGCCCGTTGGTAACCCAGTACCAGTAGTTGACTCAAAGTCTTCCATGAACTGTGCCCTGCCCTGATAGCTAGTTGCCATCAGCGCTCCGAGCGCAAGAAAAGTAACTGTTTTTTTCATTGTTTGTTTTTTAAAAATATTACCGCAATAATTTTAGCCTACCGAAGTTATGGTTATTTTAAATTCAAAATTGTTTTTCTGTTAAAATATCTCGAAAGAAATAGAACTAATTCTACAAGATATCTAACCATAAAATATAAACAATTCGTACACAACTATTTCTGTAAAGTGTAGTACATTTGCATTGAAATTTTGTTTCGGGGTGCCTTTTAGGCTGAGATCATACCCGTTGAACCTGGACAGGGTAATGCCGGTTAGGGAAAAACGCAAAAGAGCGTGTAAATAATTGATGGCCACAATTATACACATTCCTCAAATTACCGATCTCTGGTAGTGCATGGCATCCCGCCAACTTTAAAAAAGTTTAAGCCATGCTCAAAAAAATCTTTTTTTTATCTGCTGTTGCGCTCACTAATGTAGCTGCGCAAGCACAACAATTACCAGTGCGTCCGCCTGTTACACGTGTAGAGGAGGATGATGATTCTGCTGCAGTAGCGCCTGTAAAGGACAGTGTAAAACACAACACCGAATTACAGGCAATAGAAGTGCGCAGCGTACGCGCACTGCAAAACTCACCTTTTGCCAAAACCAACATCAGTAAACAGGAGATCGCCCGCCAGAACCTGGGGCAAGACCTGCCAATGCTGTTACAGTTCACACCATCGGCTATTACCACATCTGACGCCGGTGCCGGCGTGGGGTATACGGGCATCAGGATACGCGGTACAGACCCAACACGCATCAATGTAACATTTAACGGAATGCCGGTAAACGACCCTGAAGAACAAGCTACATTTTTTGTGGACATACCGGATATTGCCTCATCTACCTCATCGATACAAATACAGCGAGGTGTAGGTACATCTACCAACGGAGCAGGCGCCTTTGGCGGCACGATCAGCATCAGCAACCTGCAACAAATGGATACCGCCGGGGTGATGCTGAGCAGCGGCTATGGTTCGTTCAACACTTTTAAAAATACGCTTGTGGCCGGAACCGGCCTGCTAAAAGGCGGCTTCCAGTTTGATGTACGTTTTTCCAAGATCTCGTCTGACGGGTATATACAACGTTCTGCAAGCGACCTGAAATCGATGCAGTTGACGGCAGGATGGACGCCCAATGACCGTACATCGGTACACTTCCTGTTTATGCCGGGCATGGAAAAAACCGGGCAGGCATGGAATGGCGTGCCACAAGATTCTCTCTCCACTAATCGCACGTACAATGAGCTGGGCATGAAGGCTGATGGTTCTTTCTATAATAACCAAACAGACAACTATATACAAAACTACTACCAGCTATTTGCCGATCACCGTTTTTCCGATGTAATAAGCTTGCATACCGGGCTGTTCCTCACTCGTGGTAAGGGGTATTATGAGGAATACAAAACGGGAGAGGCGTTTGCTGATTATGGTCTTCCAACAGTTTACTCGCCCACCGGCACCGATAGCTTTACGACTACCGACCTGATCCGCAGGCTGTGGTTGGACAACTACTATTACGGCGGAGTTTTCTCCCTTAGCTATACCAAACGTAATACCCTGGTGAGCCTTGGCGGTGGCTGGAACCAATTTAAGAACCTGAGTTATGGTAATGTGATCTATTCGCTGAACGGTGGAGTGCCGGATAACTATAAATGGTACCAGGTGGATGCACAAAAAAATGATGCTAACATATACCTGAAGGCACAGCACACTGCAGGGCGCTTTACTCTGACAGGCGATGTACAATATCGTAACGTAGCCTATTTTATGAATGGGTTCAGGAAAAACCCCGACCTGAGATATAATGTCGATTACAATTTCTTTAATCCCAAAGCAGGTATCAGCTACCTGGTATCGCGGGAGAGGTTGCGTAACAGAACCTATGCTTCTTTTGCAATAGGCAACAGGGAACCCGGCCGCAGCGCATTTGAAGCCGATGCCAATCACCTGCCCAAACCGGAACGACTGTATGACTGGGAAGCGGGTAATGAACTGACCATAGGCAAATTATCGGCTGGTGTAAACCTGTATTACATGGATTACAAAGACCAGCTGATATTGACAGGACAAATAAATGATGTAGGTGCATATACACCTACCAACGTAGCATCGAGCTACAGGGCGGGGATAGAGTTGATGGCAGGCATAGATGCCACGTGGTGGTTTAAGATCTATGGCAATGTTACTTTGTCGGCCAATAAGATCAATAACTTTACCGAGTATATTGACAACTACGATAGTATTGCCCAGCGCGCTGTGTACCATGGCACAACCGACATATCGTTCTCTCCGAATAGTATTGCTGCGCTAACCATGTCTTTCACCCCTATGCGCTCAAGGAATCAATCACTCAGCCTAGACATAACGGGAAAATATGTTGGCCAGCAATTCCTCGACAACACCAGCAACAACGAAAGGAAAATTGGTGCTTACAACTTTGTTAACGTATTGCTGAGGTATAGTGTGCACACGCGCACCTTTAAAGAAATAACGGCTACGCTTGCCCTCAATAATCTCTTCGGCAGTATGTACAGCAACAATGGCTATACATTCAGCTATATATCCGGAGGCGCTTTCTCTACCTACAATTACTATTACCCGCAGGCAGGATTTAATGTTCTTGGGGGTTTGATGTTCAGGCTATAAGTTAACCCCATTGAATAGTAAAGGTGCCTCATTGGGCACCTTTACTATTTTAAATAAATAACACCTACTTCCGGCAACAAAAAATGCAGACACCTTCCGGTATCTGCATTTGAAATGTCTTTTCGATAAAAATCTTTACAGCTTTATCATGTCGTTGGTTGCCGCATCAAAGAAATTGTATTCTGTGAGGGGATAATTTGTTTCCGCAGTTACTTTCAGCTTTACTTTTCCTTCTTTAGCCCACTTCTTAGCAATAGATGGCTTGAGCAGGGTGCCTTTTGTCAGGTAGCCTTCTACTATCGGGTGTACATGTAGCGCCAGGTTTTTATGGCCTTGTGTTACCAGGTACTTAAAGTCTTTCTCAATATCATCGGCCAGTAGTATGCTAGGCCCTATTTTGCCGGTGCCTTTGCAGGTAGGGCAAACTTCGGCGGTAGATATGTTCAGTTCCGGGCGCAGGCGCTGGCGCGTAATCTGCATCAGGCCGAATTTAGAGATAGGCAGTACCGTATGCTTTGCACGGTCGGTTACCATCAGCTCTTCCATAGCATCGTGCAGTTGCTTTTTATGCTCCGGCAACTTCATATCAATAAAGTCGATGATGATGATCCCTCCCAGGTCTCGCAGGCGCATTTGTCGTGCTATTTCGGCCGCGGCCTCCAGGTTGGTCTGCAATGCATTCTGCTCCTGTCCTGCCTCGGCATGACGCGTGCCGCTGTTCACATCTATTACATGCAGTGCTTCGGTGTGCTCTATGATCAGGTACGCACCGCTACTCATGTTCACCGTTTTGCCAAATGCAGCCTTAACCTGTTTACTGATACCGAACGTATCGAATATAGGCTGGCTGGCACTGTGCAACGTTACAATATCAGCCTGTTCCGGAGCTATGCGTGCAATGTATTCCTTAGTCTCCGTCATCAACTTTTTGTCGTTGACCACCACCTTCTGAAAGCTATCGCTCAGCAGATCTCGGAGAATAGATGTGGTTTTATCCCTTTCGCTCAAGATCATCTGTGGTGCTTTAGCACCCTTCAGGTTGCGCTGTATGGTCTTCCACATTTTCTCCAGCTCCAGTATATCCGTATGCAGTTCGCTGGTGTTCTTGCCCTCGGCAGCAGTACGCACTATCACGCCAAAATTCTTGGGCTTTATGCTCTCTACTATGCGCTGCAGGCGCTTACGCTCATCGGCAGAGTGTATCTTGCGCGATATAGCTACCACATCGTTGAACGGAGTAACTACCACAAAGCGGCCGGGCAAAGATATTTCGCAACTCAGGCGTGGGCCTTTGGATGAAATAGGTTCTTTGAACACCTGCACCAGTATCTCTGGCTTACCGTTGAATACTTCGCTTATTTTGCCGGTTTTAAGGATTTCCGGTTCATTCTTGAAAGCACCAAAATGCTCGCCCCAGCTGGTGTTGCCATCTACAGATTGCTTGGTAAATTTTACCAGTGAGCGGAAATAAGGGCTGAGATCGGTATATGAAAGGAACGCATCTTTTTCGTAACCAACATCAACAAATACCGCATTCAGCTGCGGCATCAGTTTTTTTACTTTGCCCAGGTACAGATCGCCTACGGCAAACTGGTCTTGTCCGCGCTCATAGTGCAGTTCGACAAGCTTCTTGTCTTCCAACAAGGCTATCTCTACACCATCGGCAGATGCATTAATAATAAGTTCTTTGGTCATTTTGCCGTCGTTGCACCAATAACATCCCCCGTTAAGAGCCACACGAATGCGGCAGGGATGTAAGACAGCAGCAGGCACACCTCAGGTATTGCTGACATACAACATTCAGTAAATCAGTCAGGCACCTGCCTGTATTAGCACAGGCAGATAACAGGCTTATTGGCAGAAAATCCGTTGCAGGCAATCCCCAAAGGAATACCGCTTGCGTAAAACCCTGTAAATACATTCACACATCTTACCCACGCATAGCGGGGCAGATGTGTGAATACAGGAAGATGTACTGGTAGTGAATACTACTTGTTCTTCTTATGACGGTTTTTTCTCAAACGCTTTTTACGCTTGTGAGTAGCAATCTTATGTCTTTTTCTTTTTTTACCGCAAGGCATGATCTAATAATTTAAAAGTTTACTTTAATGAATTTATCTTCCTATCGATCTCGTTGCTGAACTCTGGCTTGTTCACTGCTTCTTTGCACTTTGTCAGCATCTCGATCGCTTTCTTCTTGTCTCCTGTTCCTTCGTAAGCCTGTGCCAGGAAATACATGGCCTCAGAATTACCCGGTTGTTGTTTCAGCACTGTCTCAAACCTGCCAACCGCTTTATCAAACTGTCCGCTTTGTATCGACATTCTGCCGAGCAACATATTGGCAGGTATATCATCAGGCCTTTCAGCCACAATACCTCTCAATATCCCCACCCCCTTCATTGGCTCTCCGCTCATCTCTATATACGCAGTGGCCAGCGCCAGCTTTGTATCTTCGTTGTTTGCGTCCAGCGCTTCAGATTGCTCCAGCAGCGCCATTGCCTGCTCTGCTTCCCACTGCCTCACCGATGGTGACGCCTCGCTTTCTGCAAAGCCCAAAAATAATTGGCCTGCAAAGGTAAGGGTCTTTGCTGATTTCTCCAACTTTCCTGCTTTGCCTGTATAAAAAGCTGCAATAGCATTTGCCCCACCCCGCTGATAAATACCCGCCAGGCGTATAAAAACAGCAGCCATACGCGACGAATCGCCTATGGCTGCAAGTTCATTTTCGATGGTTTTTACCGTATCAGCTGCCGTTTTCGGGAGCAGCTTCTTTGATGCGGCAATCAGAGAGTCCAAAGAGGCGGGCTTCATGGTGTTAGGTGCCTGGGCCATCCCTCCCTGCATAGCAGGACCGTGGTCGTGTTGCTTTTTAGGCGGAATGGTGTTGCCTCCCCAGTATAAAAGAGCAATAAGTATTGTTGCAACGGCTATCGTAATATAATGTGCTGCCTTCAAAGGATCTGTAAATTTTCCGCAAAGGTAGCAAATTCATCGCGGCGGCTGTTGATAGTGTTTTTATTAATCCAATTCTACAATATCCTTTTCGCTGTGCTCAACAAGCTCGTGCTTGCTTTCTTTTACTGCCTGGGAGAACTCCTTTGCAGGTTTGAACGCAGGGATGAAATGCTCAGGTATCTCTACCGCTACGTTTTTCTTGATGTTACGGCCAATTTTTGCCGCACGCTTTTTAAGTATAAAGCTGCCAAAACCACGCACATATACAGGCTCGCCCTCTATAAGTGATGTTTTTACTTCTTTAAAGAATGTTTCCAACGCTACCAGTATGTCTACTTTAGGTATGCCGGTCTTTTCTGCAATGCTTCCTACGATATCTGCCTTTCTCATATCAGTTAAAGAATAAAAGTTAAGATGTTAATGAATGCTCTGTAATTACAGATAGCTACGCATGTTTTTCGTTCAATAATTGAACCAAATTTTACACTAATGGCAAAAATAAATACAGCTTGCTTAACTTTTATTTAAACAAGCGCATATTCGCATACAATTAACAATAAAACAATGACTTACAAATGATTATATTTTTAATTGTACAATTATCATCTAGTTAATATTTTATACAGAGAGATTCACTAGATGCATAAATACCCAGTTGGGGAATAAGTTGTGGAATTTTTTCCCCACTTTTTAATTGTCGTAATGCATTGTGGGGTGATTTTGAACAGCTAATCTATACACGTGTTTTGCTTATGTATACGCTTGATATTCTATAATTGCTATTGAAAATTATAATTATTAAGCGCACCTGCATCATCTTACCTTTGACACCGGAAAGCTGAACCAAACGGAACAGTATATACATATGGAGGCATCTTCGATGGACAGGCTCTGGGCACAACCAGCAGCTACACAGGATAAAAAAAAGAATAGGGCGGTAGCCATGTGGCTTATAGCCGGTGTGGTGATGATCATCATACAGACGTTGCTCGGTGGCGTGACCCGGTTGACCGGATCGGGGTTATCAATAACCGAGTGGAAGCCTATTATGGGCGCTATACCCCCGCTTAATGAGGCAGAATGGAATAAAGCTTTTGATGGCTACAAGCAAATAGGCCAGTATAAATACCTGAACAGCGATTTTACCATCAGCGATTTTAAATTCATTTTCTTCTGGGAGTGGTTCCACCGCCTTTGGGCCAGGATGCTGGGGGTGGTATTTCTTGTGGGCTTCGTTTACTTCCTGGTAAAGCAATATTTCAGCAAGAAGATGATCAGGCCCTTTATTATCCTGTTTGTTCTTGGCGCGTTTCAGGGGTTAATTGGCTGGATAATGGTAGCCAGCGGGCTGAACGAAGAGAACCTGTATGTAAACCACATAAAACTGGCAGCACACTTTGTGTCGGCAATGGTACTGGCATGTTACACCCTGTGGTTTGCGTTGCAACTGCTTGTGCCGGAGCAGAAACGTGTTATAAATAAATCGCTGGCCAACCTTACTATAATTGTTGTTATACTATTGTTTGTACAGCTTACCTATGGTGCATTTATGGCCGGGCTAAAAGCTGCTATGGCAGCGCCAACGTGGCCATCTATAAATGGCATGTGGATACCAGATACATTACCGGCCAACAGCTGGATAAACGACAAGATCAACGTGCACTTTATCCATCGTGGCCTGGCCTACGTGCTGTTTGCGGCTGTTATCTTTTGGTTCGTCAAATCAGCGAAGTCTATACAGCCTGGCAATGCACTTAGTGCAACCAGGTTGTGGCCATTGATACTGGTATGCCTGCAGGTTGTATTGGGCATAATTACGGTGATCAGCGCCCCACACATTGTCATTGGCAAATTCGGACTTTTCGAATCTCTGGCAGAACTCCATCAACTGGTAGCGATGTTCCTGCTTATGTCCCTGGTGGTGAATCTGTATGTAGTGAAGCGGGGTTAAGCTTTCGAAACGATAAGGCTCCCAAATCAGTTAATATATTATTGCATTTACTGCGATGTAACATAATGATCAATAGCCGATGAGCTATTATCTTGATAAATGAAAATAACTTATTAAATTCAGGCACATAATTTGTGGTGGAACATCAAAACACTATAAATGCGCATTACATCGCTAGTCATTGCCTGTACTTTACTGGCCATATGTTTCACGTCTTGCACCAAAACATCGTCACGTATTTACTATACTAAATACCCTTCTCCTGAGATTGAATATTTCTCCTTTCAGCCTGGTTCGTACTGGATATATCAAGATTCTGTAACCGGGCAACAGGACAGCATAGCCGTATCATCAATTCATTCTGACACTATAATTCTGAATGACCTACGGCAGTATGCTGAACAACGCACCATGCAGCTATTGCATTACGCCAACAGTTACACCACCAATGGTCAATTCTTTGTTGGCTACAACTACATCAGTTTTAATGACGGGTATTCGTCGCAAATTGAATCGACGCCACAGTCAGCTACGATCGAAGATGCTACGATACTCGGCATTCACTACACCGGCCTGAAGCGCCTGGGTTATTCTTACGCCCAAATGCTGCTTAAAGATGATGTTGGTGTGGTACAATATACCTCGTACAACTATTCAACCGGCAATTACATGGTGAAACAACTCCTTCGTTATAATGTAGTAAAATAAGCCATAAACAAAACACCGTCAGACAACCTATGAAGAATCTTACATTATTGATAGCAGGCCTGTTAATGGCTTTACACTTGAGTTCTTGCAGCAAAAAAACGCAAGTGCCCTATACCTTATACAATAATCCCGTCCTCACTAATCTCAACTTTCAACCGGGATCTTACTGGATATTCCGGGATTCTGCTACGGGCCAGGAGGATAGCCTTGTGGTGTACCAGCAACGTATAGATACTGTTTTACTGAACGACATACGCCAGTATGCCCAGCAACTTGCACTATACATGCACAACTACGAGGATACAGCCGTGTTGCAGGCATCGCTTTACATTGACAACAACTACATCAATTTATATGATGGGATAGGAACGCATGTGCTGGTTGAAGTACGCAGCCAGAAGATTATTGACACATCTATACTAGGCACACCATATAGCGCTGTAAGAAAGTTTACAGATGGCTACAGGCAATACCTGTTCAAAGACGGAGTAGGTCCAATTCAATACAGTACATATCTGTATAATACAGGCTACACAGCCCGTTCGCTGAGGCAACTGGTGCGATATCATGTCATTATTTAACCACGGATTGATAACGCATCCACTGTTTTTTTGTCTGCCGGCGTAAAGTAACCAATGCTTACTTTATTAACAATACGTATACATATACCTTTCGACATTTACAGCTCATTTTAAACGTATATATACATGAAAAACGCTCTCCTCTATCTGGCAGCCGCAACGTTAGGCTCTGCTGCCACAGCAAATGCGCAATCTGCCAAAACATCACCATTTCTGATGCCGCAAGAACAACACGTTGTATTATCTGGGCCACCGGCAATACCAACAAATCCTGTCAGCAGCATTTCAACAAAAATGAAGCATCACCAGGTACACGATGCTATCCTGAACAGACTGCTTGGTTCAGGGCAACCAATTAATGCCGCTAAAACAACATCAACTGTTACGGATGAACGACTGATAGCCAAGAGCTATTGGGGATATGCCGATCTTGACGGATCTGGCATGGTAACATGGTTGCTGCTGGATAGTGCAGACTATCATTATTTCGGCGAACGCAGATCATGGTTCAACTTCAACAACATGAACTATGCCGATTACTATTCGCTTTACAGCAGCCAGCCAATAGGGCTTGGCCAGGTGTTCGGGGGCCGCGATCGAGATGGCAAATCTGAAATACTTGCAGATTCTGCACATCACTACGGGCCTGTGTCCTCTGCAACCCCAGAAATGTATCTGACCAACTACCAGGTATTTGATGCTGCTGATAACATAACCGACTATACAGATTATTATGCGCCATTTGGCTTTGGCCAGCGCATGATGATGAGTTTTGATGCCAACAACCGGCCTACATCGGTAAAGTATCTGCAATATTCCGGACCAGGATGGGATACAGCGGAGCGCAGGTATGTTACTTACAATGCCGACACTGTAACATCTGACAGCACAGCATATTACAGTTCTTCATGGATTCCCGAATATAAACTTTCTTATGTTTATGATGGGACAGGCAAAACAGTGAGTGTTTCGCAATACAAATACGATGCAGGCTCCTGGTATGAAGCTTACCGTTACGATATTGACTACTACACATCCGGCAAAATAAGGAAGATGACCACCCGCTTTGCCCCAGCAGCAGGTATCCCGCTGGACACAATGGAGGTTGACACAATAGGCTGGACAGCAGGTGTACCTTACATGACCTATATGGAAGGCCGGTATATAGATGGTGGTACAATATCGCAGCAATACCTGATGACCAAACACGTAAACACAGCTGATGGTTTACCGGACACCACCCGAACTGTGCAATATAACTTCTCCATGACTCCGGCAGATACAATGGACATGATGACGACCTATATTTACGACAGCTACGCTAACCCAACCATGTCTAAAACATGGGGCAAAACCACCCCGTCTGCGGCTACATATGATACGCTGAACAACATCCAGCATTTTTACTACGAGCTGTTTACACGTGACAATACCGGGGTGAACAATGTTGCAACAGGTGATGGCTTTAAAGTATATCCTAATCCTGCAAATAATGAACTGTTCATTACGCAAGGTACAAGCACCGCTACGCTTGCTACAGTAAAGATGTTTGATATCACTGGTCGTTCTGTACTAAACACAGAAACAACCGCGGGCAATGTTCATATCAGCATGAGCAGTCTGCCACAAGGCACATACCTTGTGCTGCTGCAGGATGCTAACGGCAATATATTGCAAAGAGAAAAAGTAGTGAAGCTGTAAACTTACAACTACGCAAATAGAAAAGCAGGAGCTGACGCTCCTGCTTTTTTTAATTTATCAATGCATATCAGTAACTAAAGGGATCTTTGGCTGCGGATTTAAATTCTGCCCACATATCGGCCACCACCTGCGCTGCTGGTTTTATGTCTTTTATTATGGCGCTCGCCTGCCCTATTTCAAGCTCACCTTCTATCACATCCCCCTCAAACATACCTTTTTTGGCACGGCCACGGCCCAGCAATTCCTGCAGTTCCTCAGTACTCGCTCCCCTGCTTTCTGCCTCTGCCACGCGGCTATAGAAGTCGTTCTTTACCAGGCGTACCGGCGTTAGTCTCTTCAGCGACAATGCGGTATCACCCTCGTTGGCATTAACTATAGCTTCCTTAAAGTTTATGTGACTGGATGCTTCAGGCGTGCACACAAAACGGCTGCCTACCTGCGCCCCTTCAGCTCCCAGTGCCATTACTGCCAGCATAGCACGACCTGTTGCTATACCCCCTGCAGCTATAAGCGGTATATTAATAGCCTGTCTTACTGCCGGGATCAAACAAAGTGTGGTGGTCTCCTCTCGGCCGTTATGGCCTCCTGCTTCAAAGCCTTCTGCTACTACAGCATCTACTCCTGCCTCTTCGCACTTCTTTGCAAACTTTGCACTGGATACCACGTGGACCACTATTATACCGTGCTCCTTCAGCTTCGCCGTCCATGTTTTGGGATTACCGGCAGAAGTAAATACTATAGGCACTTTTTCTTCAATAATAGTTTGTACGTGCTCTTCGATATTAGGATATAGCAAAGGCAGGTTTACCGCGAAAGGATTATCGGTAGCCTGCTTACACTGTTGCACATGTTCGCGCAGTACCTGCGGATACATACTGCCGGCACCAATTATGCCCAAACCACCTGCATTACTTACGGCAGATGCCAGCTTCCAGCCGGAAGCCCAGATCATACCGGCTTGTATAATAGGATATTGAATGCCAAATAAGCGGGTTATGCGATTGTCGAAACCGGCTTCCGTAAAGCCCCCTGAGAATATCATCAGTTATAGCGAAAATTTAAGAATCAAAACTTTATGCTGTAGCGGCCTCTGCTTTCAGGTAATACAGCGTATTGCAATTGCCTTTCCTGAAGACTTCTTTAGCAGTATCCTGAAGGAATTGAGTAGTTACCTGCTGGTACTTGCTCCACTCATCATTGATCATAGCAGCATCGCCCAACAACTCGTAGAATGCAAGGTTATTCGCCCTGTTCAGCAAGCTCATATCCTCGAACGCTATCATTGCCTCTATTTTATTCTTGGCTTTCTGCAGTTCATCTTCAGTTACACCATCGTTTACCAATTTGTCTATCTCTGCCTGTACTGCGGCATCAGCTTCCTGCACTGTACGTCCTTCGCGCAACTTGCCTTCTATCACTATCATACCTGCATCAAGGCTACCGGTGTGGTAACAATTGATATTGCTGAACAATTGCAGTTCTTTTACCAGCTTCAGGTACAAACGGCTGCTGTAGCCGCTGCCCATTATCTCCGTAATCAGGTCGCAGGCGTAATATGGCGGAGTGAGCCGTGCCGGCATATGCCATGCTTTATACAAGGCATCCAGCGGTACGTTCGCTCTTATTTCTGCCAGTCTATCTGCATTCTGCATAGGCTCAGCGGGTATGTTACGCACGTATTCATCACCTGCAGGTATTTCGCCAAACCATTTCTCAGCCAGTTCCCTTACCTGTTCTGTAGTGACATTGCCAGCTACACACATTACCGCGTTTTTAGGACGGTAGTGCTTGAAGAAGAAAGCTTTTACGTCTTCCAGGCTTGCTGTTTCTATCTGTTCCAGGTTCAACCCAATGGTAGGCCAGCGATATGGGTGAACAGTGTAAGCCAACTTACGCAGCTGGTGCCAGGCATCGCCATAGGGCTTATTCAGATAGTGCTCCTTAAACTCCTCCGATACCACCTTACGCTGCACATCCAGGCTTTTTTCGCTGAAGGCCAGGCTTAGCATCCTGTCGCTCTCCAGCCAAAAGGCCGTCTCAATATTTTTGAGCGGCAGTTGAATATAATAGTTAGTAATGTCATTAGTGGTGTACGCGTTGTTCTCGCCACCGGCCATCTGTAGTGGCTCATCGTACTCAGGTATGTTCACACTACCTCCAAACATTAGGTGTTCAAACAGATGTGCGAAACCGGTCCTGGATTCCTCTTCATCACGCGCACCAACATCGTATAATATATTTACGGCCACCATTGGCGTTGCCTTGTCCTCGTGAACTATTACACGGAGACCATTGGCCAGGGTAAACCTATCAAAATGAAGCATATTCTTTGTTTAATTGTTTTCAAAGGTAACAGAAAAATGCCCCTTGAAGTTCGCAGGTAAGAAATGAGGTTATTGTCAATTCTAATTCCATATTTACAATACGGCACGGTAATTGTGGCTATTTTTGCGTAAATTATCGTTTCCTGAGACAATTCATTACCAAACTGGGCCTGGGGCTTATGCTCGTAGTGTTCCTGGTCGGATCAACTCCGCCAGAGTACATTCACGACATATTTGTGCACCATACTGATGGTATTGACCCGGTTTTAAAGAAAGGGGAAACAGTAGTGATGACCAAACATCATCACTGTTCGTTCCTCGGATTTGAATTTACACCGTTCATAACAACAGATAAGGAACATCTTGTCTTTGAACATATTACTTATCACCACTCCTGGGATGAGGCATTCTACTACTTTCATTTCTCAACAACTCACAAAGTTGTATCGCTCCGCGGCCCACCTGTTCCAACTGTATAACCAGGACAAAAGCCGCAGTAATGCGAGCCAATTATCAAAAAAAACATACAACTACAATACATCATGGTTCGTTTATTGAACACCATGGTATCTGCGATAGCATTATTCCTGACTATTACAGTATCTGCACAACCATGTAAATACCTTGTTCACGGGGTAATTACAGATAATGGGCACCATGCCATACCGGGCGTTATAGTGAGACTGGTGGGAGGCTCAACAGGCACGGCAACTGATACAACCGGGAGTTTCTCCTTCAGTAACATATGCGGTGGCACACATGTCCTCTCTTTCGAAGCTATAGGCTATAAACAGGTGACACAAACTGTTGATGTTAGTGCCGATAAGTATTTCACAATAACACTATCCAGCTCAGATAATGAGTTGGGTGATGTGGTGATCAGCGGAGAAAAGCTACATGAACTGAGGACGGTACTTACAGATGAATTGAAGGGCAAGGCACTGCTGCAAACACGCGGCGCTACACTTGGAGAATCGCTAAAGACGTTACCAGGCCTAAACTCCGTGCAAACCGGCCCCGGCCTGTCTAAACCGGTGATCCATGGACTGCACAGCAACCGTGTGCTCATCATCAACAACGGCATAAGGCAGGAGGGACAACAGTGGGGATCGGACCATACGCCGGAGATAGACCCTTTTACCGCCAGTAAAATAACAGTGGTAAAAGGCGCTGCAAGCGTACGGTACGGAGCAGATGCTGTAGGTGGAGTGATATTGCTGGATCCGGACCCGATGCCAACAGACCCGGGCATACACGGTACTGTATACGCTATTGGGGCTACCAATGGCCGCATGGGCACAACCAGCGGCATGCTACAAGGCGCCTTTGGTAAAAAGCTGGAAGGGTTGTCGTGGCGGATACAAGGCACCTATAAACAGGCGGGCAATTTTAAGACACCGGATTATTATCTGCTGAACACCGGATTGAAGGAAAATGACTTTTCCGGTACTGTAGCCTACCATAAGCAGCGGTTTACCTTTAGCCTGTTTTACAGCCACTACAATACACAGACAGGCATATTTGCCGGTGCACAAAGTAGCAGCCCTGCCAACCTGGCCATAAAGATAGCCAGCGCTGTACCGGATGTGCCATCTTACTTCTCCTACGCTATCAATCGCAGCTACCAGCAAGTATCGCATGGCTTGTTAAAAGCAAGTGCCAACTATACGTTCCGCAACAATGCAAAGGTGGACCTGACCTTTGGCCGACAGGACGATCTGCGCGAGGAATATGATGCCGGGCTACCGTACACTACTAATGCTGACCTTCTGACAAAACCTCAGCTGAGTTTCAAACTGGTGACGCATACGCTGGATCTTATCTATACCTCTGCAGTGCGCAAAGGTTTTTCGGGGAGTGCTGGCATAACAGGTAATACTTCCGGCAATGTGTTCAGCGGATTGAGATACCTGATACCCAACTACCGCGATTACAACGCAGGCGCATTTGCCATAGAGCGCTACACCAAAGGCAAGTTCAACTTTGAGGCAGGTTTGCGGTACGATTACAGATGGATGCGCGTGTATCAACGCAACGCTACAACACTGGCACTGTATAACAGCACCTATAACTATAACAATGTTACGGGTACTGTTGGTGCCACTTACCATTATAATGCTCACTTGTCTTTTACCGGCAATGTAGGTACTGCCTGGCGTGCACCCAGCATTAACGAGATGTACATCAATGGCGAACACTTCAGCAATGCCAGTTACGAGGTAGGCGATTCTGCACTTAAGTCTGAAAGATCTGTAAATACCAGCCTGTCTGTTAATTATACTAACGATAAGTTGCGGATAGTTGCCGATATGTACTACAACAAAATAGGCAATTACATATATGCAATGCCCATGCTACAGTCAGTCACCCTGATAAGCGGCACGTATCCGTTATTCCAATACACGCAGACGAACGCGAACATAAAGGGACTGGATGCCAGCCTGCAATATGAGATAACCAACCGCCTGACCTTTCAATCGAAGGCGACTGTGGTAATGGGCTATAACGAGTCGGCACACGACTACCTGATATACATGCCCGCCAACAGGTTTGAGAATGGCCTTACCTACCAGGCGCATAAGCTGTGGAAGCTGGACGAACCATATATAGGGCTGGAAAATGTGAGTGTAGGCGAGCAGACGAGGGTGCCGCCTAATTCTGACTTCGCGCCACCTCCGGCAGGATATAGTATATATAACATCAATGCCGGTTTTACGATGCCTCTTGCCAGACACCTGCTTACTGTAAGCGCAAGTGTAAACAATGCTACCAACGTAGCCTACCGCGATTACCTGAACCGTTTCAGGTATTACGCAAACGACCTTGGCGTCAGTTATGTGCTAAGGCTTAAATATTCTTTTTAACAACTTAAACAACAAAAATGAAACGTTCTTCAATAGTATTATTCACACTGTCTCTACTGCTGACAGTTGCCTGGAGTTCATGCTCCAAGGATGAAAAAAATGTGCAGGCACCGGCTCCAGACAATGAAGTGATAACAACTGTGCAGCTAAAAGCAGTGAACACCACTGACCCTACCGACACACCCTCCGCCAAATGGGTGAAGCTGAACCCGGCTGATACATCGGCTCCGGATCTTACACATGCGTACATGCACCTAAGGCCAAATGCCAGCTACACTGTGCAAGTATATTTCCTTGACGAAACCAAGTCGCCTGCTGACAACATTACAACAGAGATAAAAGACCGCGGCAACTACCATTTGGTATGCTTCAGCCCGGCCAGCGGTCTGAAGCTGGCCGTGACGGCAACCGACCATGATACTAACACGCCATCGTACCCTATAGGGCTAAGTAATGTGTTTAATACAACAGGCACTAGCTCGGGAAATCTTGAAGTTACGCTCCATCATCAGCCCAACTTAAAGAACGGCGACTGCGCACCCGGATCTATAGATGCAGATGTAAATTTTACTATCACTATCGATTAAAATCACCAGCTAAAGCATAACAACAATGAAAGGAAACATTATATCTGCGATGCTGACCGTCGCACTGTCCGTATTATGCCTGCATAGTATCGCACAGGATAGCACTGCTCATAAATTACGTTTGGGATTGACCGGAGGTTATACTATAGTATCGGGCAATTTTGCCAAAACCGGCTATAGCGATCTCACATCCGGTTTTGCTGCAAATGGAGTGAATGTTGGGCTAAACGGCAACTATAGGGTAAAAGGGAATGTGGGCATAAAAGCCATAGCAGCGTATACTGCGTTCGGGCATAAGGGACTTCAAAACCTGGGCGCAGGCTTTAAAGAAGACTTTGCGGTTGACAGTGTTACGGTTTACAGGAAGGGTGCCAATTACTCAATATCTCTACTCGTTGGCCCATACTATGATATAAACCTGGACAACAACTGGCTTTTGAGTTTATACGCAACAGCAGGCATGGTAAACACACACCTGGCAGGCTACCAGGTAGACCTGGAGGACAATGACGCCAGTTCATTTTCACAAAAAGAAACCTCAAAAAGTACGATCGGGATCAATTGCGGTGCGGAAGTGCATTACAAACTAAGCGATCACTTTAGTGTAGGCCTAAGTGCCGCCTATTATTATTCCAAACCTGACTTTGCTGTCGAGAATATAAATCGTAAGAATAATGCGGGAAGGTTAATTACCAGTTACAATCAACCCGTAACCGGCATTAATACAAACCTGATGCTCTCCTACAATTTGTAGAATTGGCTGTAAACAATGGAATAAGGAGGATCTCATTCAGGTCCTCCTTATCTTTATGTATAACTCTTATTATCAATGCGGATATCGCCAACACGCGCTCTATTTAAAGATAAGCAGCAATGCGCCACCAATTATCAGTACGACACCACAACCCTCCTGCCACGTAAGTTTCTCATGAAGAAACACAACAGATAAAACTATCGCTATGGCCACGCTTAACTTATCGATGGGTGCAACACGCGATACTTGTCCTAGTTGCAGCGCCCTGAAATAAAACAGCCACGACAAGCCGGTGGCACAACCTGACAGAACAAGAAAAATCCAGTTGGTACGGGTGAAGGTTGTGGTTTGCCCGACAACTCCTTTAGCTATAGCTATGCCCCATGTTATGAACAAAATAAGTGTCGTGCGTATAGCTGTAGCCAGGTCGGAGTCAATACCTTTTATACCCATTTTTGCAAATATGGCCACTAGTGCAGCAAATAGTGCTGAAAGTAATGCATAGATAACCCACATACCAGATTGCTTTTTATAAAGTTACCGGAAATGTAAAAAAGAATCAGGCCTGCGTATTGGTCTCTTCGTATTTAGGTTCCTTTTTCATCAGCTTATTTGTCCACTTCTGATCCATGAACGGGCGCTCTACCCAAAGGTAGAAAACAGAAGAAATGATAAGCGTCAACAATGACAGCACCACCAGCTGGAGGATAAGATTGGGTAAATAGTGATCAGTTATCTTAAGTCCGATGGTGAACCGGCCGAAAACAGAAATGACAGTATAGTGCAACAGGTATATGGAATAGCACATACCACCGATAATTGGCACAAACTTATAGCTGAATACACGCTTGATACTATCGTTCTTCATCACCATAATGTAGAGCGTACCTATGAGAAACGGAAATGCAAGATTTGTATACAAGTTGAGCGGCATAACGCAAACCAGCGCCAGTATAGCCAGAAATACCGGTATCACCCAATTGCCTTTGAAGGTGGTGGCAAAAGTATCGCTTACATACACATCGGCCAGTAAGATGCCGATCATAAAATACTGTATCAGCCGGTAGATGGATAGCACAAGGAACTGTGGCATAAAAACATGCTGCAGCACCGTTATTGCCAATATGGCGATCACTAAAATTGAGCGGCGCACAACAGGGGATAACATAAGCAACCTGAATAACAAAGGGGCTATTACATAAAATTGTATCTCAATCTCCAGCGACCACGCTACGACCGTAATAATAGGAACGGTCTGGAATATTAACCCGTGCGTATATGTAAGAGAAGCGAAGTAATGCTGGAGTAATTGAAGATTACTCAATCCTCCGGGATTTACGTGCATTAGCCGCTGTAAGATAAAAATGCCTGTTATCGCCAATATATAAGGAGGCTCAAGGCGGGTGACCCTACGGAGATAATATTTTTTTAGCGCCGGCTTCTTGCCATGGTTTATATAATGATGGGCAAAGGGCATACACAATATAAAGCCACTCAGCACAAAAAATAACTCTACCCCCCTATCGCCTTTAGACAAAATATCGTCGAGCAAAGTGTGCCTTGCATTGGCATCAGTAAACGCAATACCGGTTTTGGCCACAAAATAACCGTGGGCATGAAACAGTACTACCAGGATGATGGCCAGGAACCTGATACCATCGATCTCGGGAAAATAAAGTTGGTTGCTGGTTATTCGTCTGAATTTGCCGTATAGATTATTTAACATTAGCCGCGCCGCAGTAAGGGTGTAAAGATATTGCGATTATCGAATAAATGGCTTTAATTTACCATTTCGTAATTATAGGAAAATAAAGACCTTTGCGTGTGCCTACCCGAACAAGGAAGGTGACAGGCTTACGCCAATACAATTTTTATCATATGATTCTTTACGGAGCCAGCGGGCATGGCAAGGTGATATTGGAAATACTGGAAAGCATGAACGATACCGACATAAGGGTATGGGACGATGCTGACAAACCTGACATGTGGCAATACCCGGTAGAGAAACCCATTGCCCCCGGCGAACCCATGCCCGGCAAAATGGTAATAAGCATTGGAGTAAATGCTACCCGCAAAAAGGTGGTCGAGCGTTTCATGGCAACTGCCGAGTTTGGCACTGCCATACATGCAGATGCCTACATATCAAAAAGAGCAACGATTGGCGAAGGAACGGTAGTAATGGCTGGTGCGCGCGTAAATCCTGATGCGAGTATAGGCAGGCACTGTATCGTGAACACCTGCGCGTCCATAGACCACGACTGTGTGCTGGAAGATTATGTGCATATATCGCCCAATGCTACGCTTAGTGGTAATGTAACAGTTGGGGAAGGTACACACATAGGTGTTGGCGCCAGTGTGATACAGGGTATAAAAATTGGCAGGTGGTGCACCATAGGTGCAGGTGCTGCCGTTATAAGGGATATTCCGGATTTTGCAACCGCAGTTGGTTGCCCGGCAAAAGTGATCAAAACAAAAGAACAATAAAGAAATGAACAGTAAGATATGGTTGTCGTCTCCGCATATGGGCGGCACGGAACAAAACTTTGTAAAGGAAGCTTTCGACACCAACTGGGTGGCCCCGCTTGGCCCCAACGTAAACCGCTTTGAGCAGGACCTGTCTTTATTCCTTGGCGAAGGAAATCATGTGGCTGCTCTTAGCTCGGGCACCGCAGGTCTACACCTGGGCCTGGTACTGCTGGGCGTGCAGCCGGGCGATGAAGTGATCTGCCAGAGCATGACGTTCTCAGCATCGGCAAATCCTATAGCTTATGTTGGCGCAATACCGGTTTTTGTTGACAGCGAAAAGGACACCTGGAATATGGATCCTGTACTGCTAGAAGCTGCCATTAAAGATCGTATAGCCAATGGCAAAAAACCAAAAGCAATAATACCGGTGCACCTGTACGGCATGCCGGCCAAAATGCACGAAATAATGGCTGTTGCCAACCGCTACGACATTCCTGTATTGGAAGATGCTGCTGAGGCACTTGGCTCATCTATAAATGGCACCATGTGCGGCACCTTTGGTGTACTGGGCGTGCTGTCTTTTAATGGCAATAAGATCATTACCACATCAGGCGGCGGCGCACTGGTTTCCAAAAATGCGGACATGATCAAGGATGCACGCTTCCTGAGTACGCAGGCGCGCGATGAGGCTCCTCACTACCAGCATTCCAAGATCGGTTACAACTACCGTATCAGCAACCTGTGTGCAGGTGTAGGTCGCGGGCAGATGGAAGTACTGGCCAACCGTATAGCACAACGCAGGGCAGTTTACGATCAGTACGTAGCAAAACTGAAGGGAGTAAAGGGTATATCGTTTGTTGATGAGCCACAAGGTTATTTCAGTAACAGGTGGCTGAGCACTATTTTGGTAGACCCCGCTGTTGCCGGGTTCAGCAGGGAAGACCTGAGACTGGCATTGGAAAAGGACAATATAGAGAGCCGTCCGCTGTGGAAACCGATGCACCTGCAGCCGGTATTCAGCCAATACCCGTATTATGGTAACGGCGTATGCGACGAACTGTTTGCCAATGGCTTGTGTCTTCCATCAGGATCAAACATGAGCGATGCGGATATGGCGAGGATCTTCACTATCCTGGACGCTATAACAAAATAGTTTTTAACAAAGCAACATATTTACGAGGCGCAGAGAGATGGTTATCTTTGCGCCTCAGACATTTATAATAACACATACACAATATGAACAGAGAGTGGCAGGAACTTATAGAAGCAGCATTTGCCAATAGGGATCTACTTAAGGAAGAAAAATATAAGGAAACCGTACGTGCCGTAATAGAAGAGGTAGACAAAGGCCGCCTGCGCGTAGCGGTACCCCGTATAGAAAGCTGGGAAGTGCAGGAATGGGTAAAGAAAGCCATACTGCTGTACTTTGGTATACAACCGATGCAGACCTGGCATATAGAACCGTTTGAGTTTTACGACAAGATGTTGCTGAAGAAGGACTATGCCGGCCTGGGCGTACGCGCAGTGCCACATGCAGTAGCGCGTTACGGCGCCTACATAGCCCGCAACGTAGTACTGATGCCAAGCTATGTAAATATAGGCGCTTACGTAGATGAAGGCACCATGGTAGATACCTGGGCCACTGTAGGTAGCTGCGCGCAGATAGGCAAGCATGTGCACCTGAGTGGCGGCGTGGGCATTGGTGGCGTGCTGGAACCGTTACAGGCATCTCCCGTAATTATTGAGGATAACTGTTTTATAGGCTCACGTTGTATTGTGGTGGAAGGTGTTATTGTGGAGAAAGAAGCGGTGCTGGGCGCCAATGTTGTATTGACACAAAGCACTAAAATAATAGACGTTAGCGGACCAGAACCTGTGGAGTACAAGGGCCGTGTACCTGCCCGTAGCGTGGTGATACCGGGCAGCTATACCAAGAAATTTGCTGCGGGCGGATACCAGGTAAGCTGTGCTTTGATAATAGGCACACGTAAGGCATCTACCGATATGAAGACCAGCCTGAATGATGCGCTGAGAGAATTTAATGTAGCTGTATAACAGCTTGTATTGCAGTACTGCTATGACGACGATATTACTGGATATAGACTGGAACATACTGGACAGGAAATATGCCAACGAAACCCTGTGGGGGTATGCGTGGTTTTTGGCCATTATTATCCTTACGCTGCTGCTGAAGAAGCCTATAGCTGCCTGGCTTACCCGCGTGAGCGGGTGGCTGGCATCGCGCTATAGCTACATGAAGCATAAAGACATGCTAAGGGGTATGCTCTTTAAGCCGGTGGAGCGATTGCTACAGACGGTCCTTTATTTTGTTGCAGCAGAGCAAATAGCCGGCTTCCTGGATTCTGTGAACCTGCACAGGGCGGCCACCAAAAAAGGTATGAATATCAACCTGGGCACGGTGACCGATCATATCTTCCTGCTGATATTCATTGTTTTCCTTACCCAGGTAATAACGCGCATTATCGACTTCCTGTACTATATACGCATGGGTAAGGCGCAGGAAGAGAACAACCTGTCGAATGAACAGATGTTGCCACTGATAAAGGAGATATCTAAACTACTCACCTGGACACTAAGCGGCTTCTGGATATTGGGCGCTGTATTCCATGTCAACGTACCTGCCCTTATCACCGGCCTGGGCATTGGCGGTGTGGCCATTGCCTTGGCAGGTAAAGAAACCGTAGAAAACTTTTTTGCAGCATTTACCATCCTGTCGGATAAGCCTTTTATGACGGGCGATACCATAAAGCTGGGCGATGTAGAAGCGACTGTGGAACGCATAGGCTTCCGCAGTACGCGCCTGCGTAATAGTGATGGGTCAGCCTACATAGTGCCCAACCAGAACCTGGTGAGCCAGAACCTCATCAACCTCTCCAACCGCAGCACAAGAGGTGTAAAGGTGACCGCCAACATAAAGTACGGCATCACCCATGATGCACTGAATACCATGACCAACGAGATAAAGAAAGCGTTGCACACTTTTGAGCCGGTTAAAGACCCGGTAACAGTATCGCTGGATAATTTTGAGAAAGAGACGTTTCAGTTGATAGTAGCATATCACTTGCAGCACCCTTTACCACAAGGCTATGTGCTGGCCAGTGTGAAACACGACATCAATATCAAAGTATTCGAGATAGTGAACAAGTACGGCCAGATGGGTATTGTGGGAGGAACAAGCGTATAATATAAAAATAACCTGCCTGCTAAAGCAGGCAGGTTAAAAAATATCTCCGAAAATTTACTGTTGTTTCTGCGCTTCTTCTAATGCATTTGAAGCTTTCTTTAAAAACTCTTTGGCAAAATCTTTCATTTCCTTAGCTAGTTCCGTATTGCGGGTGGCGCGTACGTAGGTATCTGCCATGCCAAAGATGGTCTGGAAGAAGAAATCGTTCATTTCGTCTACCATCATTTTAGATGTCCACAAGTCTATGCGCATAGCCGACTTTTCGTCCCCGTCCCAAAGGCCCAGCAGTATCGCCTTTGCCTTCTGTGGATCTGATACGCCACCATGTGGCGCGGTCCAGGTAATGTTTTCAGGCATCTTATCTTCGGCCAGTGTCACTTCTATATTAATATGAGATGTCATGTTATGTGTTGTAATGAACGGCAAAATTAGGGCGAATAGCTGACATTAACAGGTTTGTGTTTTAGACCGGTGTTTTTCATCTTTGTTATATGAGAGTGGTGATACAAAGGGTAAGCGAAGCGTCTGCTACGATAGATGGTTCAGTAAAGGGCGCTATAGGGCGGGGCTTTATGATATTGCTGGGCATTGAAACGGACGATACACAGGAGGATGCAGAATGGTTGTGTGGCAAAATAGCAGCCCTGCGTGTGTTTGCCGATGAGGCCGGTATGATGAACTGCGATATTGCTGCCATAAATGGTGAGATACTGCTCATCAGCCAGTTTACGCTGCATGCACAATACAAAAAGGGCAACAGGCCTTCTTTTATTCGTGCGGCCCGGCCAGAACAGGCTATACCACTGTATGAATACTTTATACGGATGCTAACTGAAAAAACAGGCAAACCTGTGGCCACGGGCATATTTGGCGCAGACATGAAAGTGGCACTGATTAACGATGGGCCGGTGACCATAATAATGGATAGTAAAAACAAAGAATAGAAAAACGACCATATCTTAGCAATAAATCTTGAACCATGCTTGAAGTAAATTTTTCTCCATTCCCGGTACTTACCACAGACCGCCTGGTACTGCGTAAAACGAAAATAGAGGACGCCGAAGAGGTGTTTATTATGCGCTCTGACCCTGAACTGCTGCGCTATGTGGACAGGGATCCGGCTAAGACTATAGACGAGGCAAGGTCGTTCATACAACTGATCACCGATAACCTGGATAACAATGTTGGCGTATCGTGGGCCATGACGCTTAAAGACAACGATAAAATGATAGGTTCTATTGCCATATGGCGAATAGACAAGGAAAACCACAGGGGAGAGATAGGCTATGTGCTGCTGACGGAATACCAGGGTAAGGGCCTGATGCTGGAAGCCATACAGGCGGTAGCGGACTATGGCTTTAAAGAGATGAAGCTGCATAGCCTGGAAGCTAACATTAACCCCGACAATCTTGCATCACAACATGTGTTAGAGCGGGCTGGCTTTGTGCGCGAAGCTTACTTCAGGGAGAATTATTATTACAACGGCAAGTTTATTGACTCGGCTATTTATTCGTTGATTACGCCTTATAAATAACTACTTCTTCTGCACCTGGTCGAAAAAGTGAGAGAGGTTGCCGAATACATCTTTAGCAAATGGCAACAGATGCCCGGCTGCACCAAAGAAGCCCGGGGCTAATTGAGACATGAATGGGTATGTTTTAGAGGCGGCTATCAGCTCAGGGCCGAACATGTTCATCTTAGCACCCATCCACAAAACTGAGCTCCAAACTATAGCACCGGCAAGGCCGTAGAGCAGGCCGCCACCGGCTTTGTCCAGCTCGCCCAGTTTCAGAGTGCTCATGGCCGATTTTATCATTTTGGCTACCATGCGTACCAGCAACACCACGCCTGTAAATAGCACCAGGTAGCTGACCATTGGTGCCCAAGTGGCTGTAGTATAACCTTTCTCCAGCAGCCAGGCACCAAACGATTGCGACAATTTCAGTGCGCAGAGTATACCAAGCAGTATAGCCAGCACTGAAAATGTCGCAACAATGAATCCGCGGGTATACCCGCGGATAAAAAATACGGCGATGATAATAAGACCGGTAACGTCGAGCGCCATATATAGCTTAAGCCAGCAACTGTTTTACTGCTTCAGATATTGCTTTGCCATCGGCCTTGCCTGCCAGTTGTTTGCTGGCCACGCCCATTACCTTGCCCATATCGGCAGGTGATTTGGCGCCAACCTGCTCTATAATAGCTTTCAGTTCTTTGTTCAGTTCGTCGGCACTCATTTGTGCCGGCAGGAATTTTTCTATAATAGCCAGTTCTTCGCGTTCTTTGCTTGCCAGGTCTTCGCGGCCCTGCTTGCTGAAGATATCCAGCGAGTCGCGACGTTGCTTGGCCAGTTTCTGCAGCATTTTGGTTTCTGTAGCTTCGGTAAGCACATCTGCAGCACCTTCGGCAGTTTTCTCAATGATGATAGCCGCCTTAATAGCACGCAGGGTGCGCAGCGCAGCTTCATCCTTAGCCTTCATAGCTGTTTTCAGCTCTTCCATTATCCTTTGTTCCAGAGACATAGTACTTTGTTTTTAAGTCACCCCAGGGGTGGTGAATTTTAGAACACAAAGCTAAATTAATTTAGCACCCTGCAAAATATAATAGCACATCAGGTATATTTGTTATATCCCCGAAAGCTCACCCATATGCGACCATGGTTATCCATATTCATCACCTTACTTATATGCGGCACACGCGTATCTGCACAGCATGCCATTACGGTAACCGTAAATAATCTACGCAACAGTAATGGTGTGTGCAATATTGCCTTGTATAATAAAGCCGACAGCTTTCTCGACCCTGCTAAGGCTGTAGCAGGCAAAGTTGTAAAGGCAACAAAAGGAAAGGTGACAGCCCGGTTCGACAATGTACCCACAGGCACGTATGCCGTTGCCGTAATACACGACGAGAATAGCGATAAAAAATTAAATACCAACTTCCTGGGCATACCAAAGGAAGGATACGGGGCATCTAATAACAATCTGCCCATGACCAGCGCACCTAAGTTCACTGCATCATCCTTCACAGTATCGAAAGGCGACCAGGCGCTGAGCATCAACCTGAAATACTATTAAAAATAGTGTGGCAGTGGTGTAATAATATGCCACTTGCTGCTACTAATGTTTACACGACACTTATTTAACTATAGCAACATGCTAAGTATCAGAAATATAGTAAAGCAATATTCCGGCCACCGGGCCCTGTCGGGTGTGAGTATGGAGATAGAGGCGGGCAAAGTATTTGGTCTGCTAGGACCCAATGGGGCTGGCAAAACTTCGCTCATTCGTATCATTAACCAGATAACGGCACCCGATTCCGGGGAGATACTGATCAACGGAGAGCACCTGGGGCAGCACCATATAGCCCAGATAGGCTACCTGCCTGAAGAGCGTGGCCTGTATAAGAAAATGGAAATAGGCGAGCAGATCTTATACCTGGCGCAACTGAAAGGCCTGAGCCGCGATGAAGCCAGGCGCCGGGCCATACAATGGTTCAAAAAACTGGAGATAGAGGGCTGGTGGAAAAAAAAGATAGAAGAACTATCTAAGGGTATGCAGCAAAAGGCGCAGTTTGTAGCTACTGTGATACATGAACCTAAGCTGATCATACTAGATGAACCCTTCTCCGGTTTCGACCCTGTAAATGCCGAGATCATTAAGAATGAGATACTGGAACTAAACCGGAATGGCGCTACCATCATATTCTCTACCCACCGCATGGAAAGCGTAGAGGAACTATGCGATTCTATTGCCCTGCTGAACCTGAGCCATAAGATACTGGATGGCAAGGTAAAGGAGATACGCAATGCTTACCGAACCGGCACCTACCTGCTGGAATACGACGGCGCAGCAGTGCAAATTGACATGGATGCACCTTTTTCTGTAGTGCATGAGCAAATGATAGAAGACGGTATGCAGCTGAAACTGACACTGAAGCCAGGGCATAAAGTAAACGATATGCTGAGCTATATGCTAGCCAAATGCAGCATACATAAAATGGAAGAGGTGATACCCACCATGAACGAAATATTCATCAGCACCGTAAGCAAGAGCGGTGGCGAGTTTCAATTATTAAACAAGTAACCAGGCAACGATATGAATAAGATATTGCTTATTATAAAACGCGAGTACATGACCAGGGTAATGAAGAAATCGTTCCTGCTGGTTACATTTCTTGTGCCTGTATTGTTTATGGGCATGATGGCCCTGGTAGTATACCTGGCAGTGAACCAGGGGGGCCTGGGCGACACAAAAAAGGTAGAGGTAGTAGACGAAAGCGGCTGGTTTGCCAACAAGATGAACAGCAATAAGACCATTAAATATACCTACGTAAACAACCTTGCTGATGCCAAGAAGACGTTTATAAAAGAGGGCTACGATTACCTGCTTTATGTGCCGGCAACTATGACCAGGGTGCAGTTGTTTGGCAAAAAAACGCCAAGCCTGGTAAACCAGGGCAAAATAGAAGATGAGCTAACCCGTGTAGCACGTGTGCGCCGGCTTGGCGAGGCACATATAGACTCTGCCGTACTGGCCAACGCCCAGAAAGAGATAAGTATACAGGCAGAGCAAATTGATGAGAATGGCGAGAAACACGCTCATGCAATAGCGGCCTATGGTGTAGGGTTGCTGTGTGCGTTTCTTATATACCTCTCCCTGTTCTTGTATGGGGCACAGGTAATGCGCGGGGTGATAGAAGAGAAGGTAAGCCGTATAATAGAGGTGGTGATCTCGTCTGTAAAGCCCTTCCAGCTGATGCTGGGCAAGATAATAGGGGTAGGCATGGTGGGCCTTACCCAGTTTGTAATGTGGATAGTGCTGACCATAGTCCTATCGAGCGTGGCAGGTACTGCCGTTATAGGGCCTAAAATGAAGGCTATGCATCAGGTGCAAACAGCTAAACATATTGATGTGCGGGCGGCAACGGCACCTATTACGGAACAGGCTGCCGAGGCCCCGCAGAATGAGGTGGCGGAATTCCTGCAATCTATGGAGGCACTGCCTGTGGGCAAGATAGTATTCTGCTTCCTGTTTTACTTTATGTTTGGCTACCTGCTGTACAGTGCATTGTTTGCGGCAGTAGGGTCGGCGGTAGATAACGAAACGGAAACGCAGCAGTTCATGCTTCCCGTTACGATGCCGCTGATCTTCTCCTTTATCATGGCGCAATCGGTCATCATCAATAACCCCGATAGTAATCTGTCGGTGTGGCTGTCTATGATACCTTTCACATCGCCTATTGCTATGATGATACGCCTGCCATTTGGTGTAGATTGGTCGCAGATCATTGTCTCTATGGCATTGATGGTATTGGGTTTCTTATTTACCACATGGGTAGCGGCCCGCATATACAGGGTTGGCATATTGATGTACGGCAAGAAAGCCAGCTACAAAGAATTGGCTAAATGGTTTATGTATAAAGAGTAGAACAAGTAAAAGCGGCGCAGAGATGGCGCCGCTTTTAGTTATAATCTATCGAAAACACAACCCGGGAGCATTGAGACATTAATTAATAGCCATCATCACCACGCCAGTTATCAGCCCAGCGAGGATCATGATCTTCCTTCACGCTGGCGAAACGAATATCGGTTGACAATCGCATGAGTTCATGGTTACAATCCAGCGATGCATGTATGATAAATGGCGTGTGCAGGATAACATCTCCCGCTTTATAGTCGGTATACATCCAGGGGGTGCCGGTGGTGTCCGACAGGGCCTTAAGATCAGCCGTTATCGGGCGCTCATCCTTATCTGGTCTTTTGAACTTGTTCAGCTTTATGCGCAGTGCGTCACTGTCTGCATCGTTGGTTCCCTTCAGGTACACCAATCCCCCGCCCTCCAGGGGCACGTCGCCAAGTGGTATCCATATCGACAGCACTTTCTGTGTTCCCTGGTTCAGGTAAGTAAAATCGGCATGAGCGCATGAGGCAACGCCAGTATTATCGTAAAAGTGCCGGATGGGTCGGCGTTGCAGCAGCGAAACCTCTTCCTGCATCAGGTCTTGCGCCAGTTGCTGCAACTTTTCTGCCCGGGTAAATTTATCGAACACCGGGCTGGTTACAAATTGCGATGCAGGGTGGCCGGGCAGGCCGTGCCTGTATGGCGAGAACTGGAATTTGCCAGAGAACATACCCTGGCGCGGTGTAGTGCCCTGCCTTAAGATTACAGGATCAAACATCTTGAAATATTCTTCGCGCACATCGAAAACATCCTGCTTGTCCAGGAAGCCCGGCAGATACAGATAACCATCGGCAAAGAACTGCTTGCGCATACCCTCCACGTTGGTAATATCACCCGGCGTCATTTTTTCGAAATACTGCGGGGTGAATGGTATAGGCATGCCATTAGAAAAATAGTATGGTTGCCTGCCGGGCTCTGTAACACTGATCACAAAACAACAAATTGATTACGTCAATATTACCGATAATATTGAAACCGTACAAATGAGGCTAAGCATAAATTAATACTACATCGCAGTCGCTCGGCCTACTTTTGCGGTGGAATAATAACAAAACAAACTTAAGGATATGATAGCAGCAAAAGGTTATGCAGCGCAGTCGGCAGATACGCCCATGGCACCGTTTAGTTTCGAACGCCGGGAACTTACCCCGCGCGATGTGCAGATCGAGATATTGTATTGCGGTGTGTGCCACTCCGACCTGCACGTAGCCCGCAACGAATGGGGCGGTACCGTTTACCCTGCCGTACCAGGCCACGAAATAGTAGGCCGTATAGTTGCAGTAGGCAGCGAAGTAAAGAAATTTAAGGTAGGCGACATGGCAGGTGTGGGCTGCCTGGTGGATAGCTGTCGCGAATGTAAGAATTGTAAAAAAGGATTGGAACAATTCTGCCGTAATGGTTCTACCGGCACTTATAACTCTCCTGACAAGCATACAGGCGGCCGTACTTACGGAGGCTACTCTAACACAGTGGTAGTGGACGAAGATTTCACCCTGCATATATCGGACAAGTTGCCGCTGCAAAATGTGGCACCACTGTTATGCGCCGGTATTACCACCTATTCTCCGCTCCGCCACTGGAAGGTGGGCGAAGGGCATAAGGTAGGCGTTGTTGGTTTAGGAGGGCTGGGCCACATGGCGGTAAAACTGGCAGCATCTATGGGCGCAGAAGTTACGCTGCTCAGCACATCGCCGGAGAAAGAGCAGGACGCCTATAAACTTGGCGCAAAGAAATTTGCACTGACCAAAGACCCTGAACAACTGAAAGGCCTGGCTAACTATTTTGATTTTATAATAGACACGGTATCTGCCGAGCACGATTATAATGCATACCTGACCATGCTGGATACTGATGGCGTAATGATATGCGTAGGTGCACCGCCAACGCCATCACAAATACGCGCCTTCAGCCTGATAGGTGGCCGCAGGAGCCTTGCGGGTTCCCTGATAGGTGGATTGCCCGAAACACAGGAAATGCTTGACTACTGTGCCGAGCACAACATAACATCGGATGTAGAAGTGATCAACATCAATTACATTAACGAAGCTTACGAACGCATGCTGAAAGGCGATGTGAAGTACAGGTTTGTAATAGATATGGCTACGCTGTAAATAATTGACAAAAGCACCAGGTATGGCACACTGCTGAAGTGTGCCATACTTTTTTATAGGTCACACACTTCTTCGCCGCAGTTGGTTGCGGGCGATTCCAGCTCCAGCGTAGCGTGCGCAATATTCATATGCAGCAGTTCGTGCTTAATGTGCTGCACCAGTTTCATTTTCTCCTCAAAAGACAATGCATCATTCAGTACAAGATGCGCCGTAAGCGCGTTTTCTGATGTGCTCATAGCCCATATATGGGTGTGGTGCATGTTCCGAACACCATTCATTTTCATCACTTTATCTTCGATATCCTTTATATCAATATTTTCCGGTACAGCATCCATGCTCAGCCTCAGGCTATGTGCCAGTAAAGACCAGGTGCTGAACAAAATAACTACCAGGATAACGATGCTTACTACACCATCCAGCCAATACCAACCTGTGTATCTAATGGCTACACCCGCTACTACCACACCCAGCGATACAGCAGCGTCGGCCATCAGGTGCAAGTAGGCGCTGCGGCTGTTCAGCTCGTGCGTATTGCGCATAAATAGTAACGCCGAGCCAAAATTGACCAGAATGCCTATACCGGCTACTATGGCCATTGTACCACCCTCCAGCGGAACGGGGTGCTTTATGTGTACCACAGACTCGTAGCCCAGCAATCCTACCGATACCAGCAGGATAACAGCATTGGCCAGAGCAGCCAGTATGGTTGTCTTTTTATAACCGTAGGTATACGCGCCTGTAGGCTTTACTTTAGCCAGCCTGAATGCTGCAAGCGACAGAATAAGCCCGGCAACATCGCCCAGGTTATGCCCTGCATCAGACAACAGGGACATGCTGTGATTGGCAAAACCCATTACCGCCTCAGCCACTACGTAGACGCTGTTCAGGATCACTCCGCCAATAAACGCACGATTGGTGGCATCAGCTGCGCTAACAGTATGGTGGTGATGCCCCTCGTGGTTATGATCGTGTTGGTGGTCGTGCATTGGCGATGCTTTACTGTAAAGTTACCATACATAAATGTTATACATTTACTATTTTAAGACTATCGGTACTTGCACTATGAGCACTTTCCTACAAAAGGTTCGCTTTATTTTCCTGCCGGTTATGGGCGTATTTGCAGGAACTACAATCGGTTATGTTTTTATAGGCTGGTTGCTGCTGATACAATGGCATTTATTTACTCTTCCCGATGAATGGACTGATTTCGGATTGCCTTGCATACTACCCATACTTGTTTTGTTCATCTCTTTAAGAAAAAGACTAATTGTCATTCCCGATAACAACAAAAAAATCAGTCCTAATGCAGCCTTCTGGATGATTACCTGGTTCTCCGTATTCATTACCACTGCAGCAACGTGGGATTACGTGTCGGCTACGGCAGGCAAACTAACGCGACTTGATAGAATTTCTCAACTTGATGTGCGACATACTACACGATACTACACTGCAAAGCATGTGTTTGTAGATATGGCTCACGCTAAAACATATTATTACAGGGAGGTGCCATATAAAAAAGCCGACATCGATTACTACTGCTATTGCGTTGCGCCGGTCTACGATGATTCCACCGCTGTTGGCAACACTAATATATGGATGGGCCTACGATATAAAGACCGATGTAGCAGGCTGGCAAATGACAGTATTAAAGAAGCTAACTGGAAAGCCTTTTTAGATACCTACGCGGTGGGATTTGCAGATAAATTACCACCGCTATTTATTTACTTTAAGCATTACAATCCGGGAGATGA
Source organism: uncultured Flavipsychrobacter sp. (assembly GCA_964588295.1). Taxonomy (GTDB): domain Bacteria; phylum Bacteroidota; class Bacteroidia; order Chitinophagales; family Chitinophagaceae; genus Flavipsychrobacter. The sequence continues at coordinate 169,408 of CAZPOT010000007.1, forward strand.
CCAAGACAATTTTGATAAAGCAATAGCCAATGACAGGAAAGGGAATGTGATACTTGTACCCATAAATGAGCCTTTCGAGAAGCGCACAGATGCTACGGTTCTTATGATAGGTCTTATATCATTTGTAGTTTGTGCTGTTATACTATTACTGCTGCTGGCTTTTGTTCCAATCGACCTTTCCTCAAAAGCTGATAAAAAGTTCTAACAATTACCTTGTAAACAAAACCACTACCTATTATGGCCGCATCCCGTAAAAAAATCAAAAAAAGCTTTTTAACCTTTTCAGGAGTAGGCTTACTTTTCATTGTCGTTTATACCTATCTCAACTACAAGTATTTCCGCAATGATGACAATGAAGGCATGAGGTGCTTTGTCTTTCCGCTGATCACTTCATGGTTGTGGGCGCTGGTTGTATTTATCTGGTTGAGGCTGCATATTTTGCCGCCGGGGAAACAGTTAAACAGAGGCGCAAACACTGTATGGGTATTATTGGGGATGGCGCTTAGCTTTTCGACTACTGCAGCCCAATACTGCATGATCCGCAAAACGGCAAGTCTGAAACAGCTGGAGGGACCTTCACTCGTTAGCGCTCCATCAAAAGAACTATACTACAACTTCAACCATTTTTACGTCGATAAATCAAGATCAAGAATCTATAGCCTTAAGCAGTACGAGAAAAACGGCAAGCGGAGATATCTCTCTTATTACGCCTGTGTTGCAGCTCCGCTATGTGACGGTAAAGAGCAGTGTGCCGATAGCGCCGCAACAGTATGGATAACAGGGGACTACTCGAGAGAATACAGTGATAACTTAAGTAAGGAAGAAATAGACACGTCGTGGGCGCAATTTCTTAACGAAAGCAAACAAAAATTCATGGCCGACAGCATGGAAAAATGTACTTACCTGGAAGTGCAAACAACTACCTACAGAAGCGGGCTTTCCGACAGCCTGGAGCAGTATACGAATAAGCCGGCAGTTATTGTATCGCCGGTATATCAGCCATTCACCAATCGGGCGGTCGGCCTTTTCTGGGCCACAATTGCCTGCTACCTGGTGTATGAACTAATATTGATGCTGATGTTCTCTTCTATGCTAAAGGAAGATAATGGTAGTAGTCTATATCGCTTCTGAAAGGTAATCTGCCGGCAGAACTATTTCTTGTAACTTCACCTTTCATTTTTGCTATGAGCACATTTTCTGAAAAACTCTGGGATCTGTTTGTTCCAGTCGTCTTAGTGTGTCTTTGCTTTGTTTTTCTGTATTCTTTCGTTTGTTGGCTGATATTCATTTTACTGTCGCTGGCATATCCGCCGGACTCCGCTACTCATATATTGGTCATAGGGCTTTTGTCATTTCTGGTGATCTATTTTTTTCTTGGAGAACGCCTATCTTTTATTCCCAGCCACGGACGGAACGACCTTAAAATGATCTTTGCGATACTCGTTTGGGCTATGTTTCTCAGCTCTACGCTTCTTACATGGGAATTTATAGAAAGTGCTACTGGCAAAACTGCAAGACTCAATAAAATATCGGAAATAGATGCCCGGCATGCTACGCGATATTATATTGTGCCGCACCTGTTTGCAGATGTGGCCCACGCAAGTACTTCAGTGAGCAGAGAGGTAACGGCAAAAAGTACCACGCTCACCTTTCGTTGCTATATTGCAATACCTGTTTATGATACGTTAACTGATACGCTTGATAATTATCCACCTGCGTGGCTGGGAATTAAATACGAAGAGGAACACGACAACTACATAAGCGATGAATCAAAAGAAAGATTGTGGTCATCGTTTATTGAGAAGCATATAACACACCTTGACGACAGTGGCCGGCCCCACTTCACATATTTGCTCAACCTCCAAAACAGCGATGAGCAGGAGAACTATGACACTATCATTGCCAATGGACGCCGGAATATTGTATTAAGTCCGGTGAATACGCCATTTAATAAGCGGGCAGATATTGGTGTACTGGAAGATGCTATAATAACTTTTATGGCCTTCAACGTGATTTTACTCATTTTTATAGCAACGGCAAAAATCAGGATTTAGCATACCAGGTAATAGATAGTTGCATATAAGCGCTCTCCTACCTGTTCCATATCTCCCACCCTGCCAGTGCCTGCAGGTGCAGCATGTCAAGGCCATTCTTGGTTATAGCTCCATGAGCAACAGCTTGCTTCATAAATTGCGTTTCTGCTGGATTATAGATAAGATCGTATGCCAGGTGTTGTGCGCCCATCCCCTCGTATGGTATAGCGGGTGTCTGATCTACATTCGGATACATGCCCAACGGCGTAGTATTGATGACCAACTTATGCCGGGCAATGATCTCGGGTGTCAGCTGATCGTAGGTCATTGTTTTGTCTCCCTCTCGTCGCGATACAAACTTGTATAGTATGCCCAACTGCTTCAATACATACGCTACCGCGCTGGCGGCTCCCCCGGCGCCCAGTATCAGCGCCCTGTCGTGCCACGGCTGTAACAATGGACGCAGGCTATGTCCAAACCCTATGATGTCGGTATTATAACCAATGGTTCTACCATTGCGTATGGCAATACAATTTACAGCCCCTACCAGTTGCGCGGCCGGGTCTATCTCATCAAGCAAAGGCATTACCGCCTGCTTGTAGGGGATAGTTACATTAAGGCCTTTCAGCAGCGGATCACTAATGATCAGATCTTTTAACTGCTGTACATCTGCTATTGGGCACACCGTGTAAACGGCATCAATACCGTCCCTGGCAAACTTATCATTAAAAAAGCCGGGCGAGAAAGAATGCGACAACGGGTAACCTATTATACCGTAGTGATCCTTCATGAAGTAAGAGATGAGTCGCCGTACAGATTATATATCTCTTCTATGCCCGCAAGAATTTTAGGGAAATCTATTTCCAGGTTGATCAGTTTGCCGGTGTGCATATCAAATACCCAGCCATGTACTGTTATTTCGCGTTCATGGTAAGCCTCCTGCACAACGGCGGTCTTTATCACGTTCACACATTGCTCCTGTACATTCAGTTCTACAAGCCTGTTGTAGCGTACATGCTCATCTTCTATTGCCATCAGTTCTTCCTTATGCAGGCGAAACACATCGCGTATATTGCGCAGCCATGGGTTAAGTATGCCCAGGTCTTTAGGCTCCATTGCTGCCTTAATGCCGCCACAGTTGTAGTGGCCGCATACAATTATATGCTTCACCTTCAGGTAACGCACAGCATACTCCAGTACCGACATTGCGTTGAGGTCCAGGTTATTCACCAGGTTGGCTATGTTGCGGTGAATGAAAGCATCACCGGGAGACAAACCCATCAGTTCTTCAGCTGTTACGCGGCTGTCAGAGCAGCCGATGTACAGGAATTCAGGAGTCTGCCCCTTAGCCAGGTTCTGAAAATAGTTACTGTCTGCTGCCAGCTTTTCTTTTATCCACTCTTCGTTTGTCTTAAATATCTGTTGTATCCCGCTCATGGCAATTGATTTATGATTGCAACTTACAAAAAACGCCCTGCACAGGCAGGGCGCTATTTCATTAATTATTTTACGTGCTCATTAAGGAGCTATAGCATAGCTGGTATTGCACTTGTCGCCCTCATCCATACGCACCAGCGTCAGGTGGTTGGTCTCCACCATTGGTATTATATATTTGGCGGTAGTGCCCGTTTTTGCTTTCTTCAGTGTCAGTATTACGTTACCTACTTCATCTGTAGTAATCGAGTAGGTACCAGTTTCACGCGGATTATCGCGGGAGTCTTTGTATGTTTTTTCGTAAGTGCCGTAGTTCAGGTTATTTACGTTACCTGCAGTCAGCTTCATGGTAGAAAAATACTTGATGTAGTGTCCGTCGTTGGTGCTGGTTACCTTGTCGGGGCATTTCATAGCTACAAAATACCAGGTTTTATCCAGCAGTTCAGCCCTGTTAATAGCTTGTGCGAACAGGCCGCCGGGCAGAGCCAGCAGGCAAACAAGAAGCATGTTTTTCAACATATTTTTCATCTTTAGCATTTTTCTTCGGAGTAAAAATAGTAAAAGCAGATTATTTTTCTGCATTATTCGGCCAAGATAAAGAATATTATTTCAGAACGCAATTGTATAGCGATATTTATACAAGCAAACAATTAAATTTAGCATATATGCGATCACTGCGTCCTGTGCCTAAGGTAGCCCTTACAACGTGTGTTGTTTTGCTGATAGCCATTGGTGCGTACATGATATTTAACGATAGCATTGCCAAGGGTTGGAAATACGGCTCACGGCAGGGCGGCGGCAATATTAACGGCTGGGGCGTACTGTTGTTGGCGCTATTGCTTTTCATAGTGATACAAATAGGCAGATGGGGGGATGACAAGTAGTTGATGAGGTAGATGACTTTCCTATTTATAGTCGATGACCTATATTTGAATGCCCTGCTTTTTTCCGTTATTATTGTATTTAAAATCATTTATTCAGGGCAATTATTGCTTTGACGGAGGATTTTATATATTTTTAAGGCTGGATATTGAAAATGGATCGTGGGAGTCCCCGCGATGCAACTGATACTTATATGAAAATGGATTCAAGCGCTGAACAGCAAACAATAGAGTCTGCACCAATTCACGATGTCTCAAGGCGTCGGTTCCTGCAGTTTGCAGGGGGCATAGCCGGTGCAGGATTGCTTGCGGCCTCTTGCCGTAAAACACCGCCCGATACACAGTTCATCGGTAAAGGCGATACCGGGCTGCTCAACTATCTGTACCTGGTAGAAGAGGTGCTTACATCGTTCTACACCCAAGCCAATATTACACAGTATTATGGCCTTAATGAAAGCGAACTGCAGCTGATAGCCGACCTGCGCGAACACCAGTATGCACACCGCGAACTGTTGAAGAAAATACTTGGCGATACGGCTATCACCGGCAAGCTGGTGGTAGATCTGTCGCTGGTGACCTTTGCAGACCGTACCAGCACGCTCACCAATGCTACCTTCCTGGAAGACCTGGCTGTAGCCGCTTACAACGGTGTGGCGCAATACTTCAGCGATACTACCTATGTACTGCTGATAGCTAAGATGGCTACCGTACAGGCCCGCCATGCTGCGTATGTAAGGCAGATATTGAATGCTAATAACATATCCGACAGCACTATTATCAATGCCCAGGGCCTGGATCGCGCTATGACGCCGCAGCAGGTAATGGCAGCCTTGGCGCCATGGGTACAAACAAAGCTTGATTACACTACGCTTCCGTAATAAAGAGCGGCTCGTATAATATAAATTATCAGGGCGCCCCGCCAGGTGCCAAAACAGTAAAACGACAGCATGAACTTTAATAATATACTGCAGGAAATAGCTAAAACCGACCCCGAGGTTTACGAAAAAATAAGTGGTCGTCGTAGTGTGCTAAAAAACTTCGGCTCAAAAGTGGCCCTGGCTGCACTGCCCATAGCGCTTGGCTCTATGTTCAAAAAGGCATATGGCAAAACTACCGGAACAGTGGCAGATACCTTGCAATTTGCACTGCAAATGGAGTATTTCGAGTTTAACTATTACCATACAGCTAACAACACGGGTTCTAACTCTACAGATACCCTGGTGCCTGCTGCCGACCGCGCCGGTTTCAAACTGGTAGAAGACCAGGAGCGCATGCACATCAACTTCCTGCGTACCACGCTCGATACGATGGGCGTTGTGCCGTTTACGCCAAATGGCTACACCGGAGATCCTATTACAGGCAACCCGTACAGCCCGGCTTCTTACGATTTTACTGCTAATGGTGCTTACAATGTGTTCAGCGACTATGCCACGTTCCTGAACGTAGCTATAGCATTCGAAGATACCGGCATCCGTGCCTACCAGGGCCAGCTGCCTAATCTGCTTGGCAGTAACGAGATCATGACCGAAGTACTGCAGCTATCTGCCGTAGAAGGTCGTCATGCATCATTCGCCCGTACGGTTCGCCGCTTATACAATGGCGGCGGTGCTAGCTACAACTACGGCATGAAACCATGGATAACTACCAATTTCCCGCCGGCTACCCCATTGCAGCCATTCTATATGGGCGAGGATAATACCATACAAAAGGGCGTAGATATTACCGGCCTTACCGGCTACAACGGCAATATCAGCGCTGCCAATGCATCAGAAGCTTACGATGAAGCGCTGGACAAAGCGACCGTTACATCGCTGTTGGCACCATTCCTACTATAATACAGACATTACCATAGCAAAAAAGACCGCTCAGGCGGTCTTTTTTGTTGGATGTTTATCGCAATATTACTTTATCTCCATACATAATTCCACCAGTACGCTATTGGTACTCTTAGGGTGCAGGAAGCATACCATTTTGTTATCTGCTCCTTTAAAAGGCTTTTCATGGATCAGCTCAAACCCCAGGGCCGACAGACGCTTCATTTCTGCCTCAATGTTTTCCACCTCGAAGGCTATATGATGAATGCCCTCGCCTTTTTTGCTGATGTACTTGGCAATACTGCTTGTGTCGTTATTAGATGCTACCAGCTCTATTTTAGAATCGCCGGTCTTGAAAAAAGCAGTTGCCACGCCTTCGCTTGCCACCTCTTCCGTTTTGTAACAGGGTGTGTTCAGTAATTGCTCAAATAAGGGCACGGAAACAGCAAGATCTTTCACTGCTATACCCAGATGTTCTATTTTCAGCATGTTGTATAGTTTTTATAAATAGGTTTATTAAACCCTAATTTTAATATAAGTGGGCTAAAGTAGCACTTTCTGATGTACTTTTGTATCAAAATCTGACTGACCAAGATCATGGAATTAAAATTGCCGATATATCTGGATAACAACGCGACGACGCCGATGGATCCGAGGGTGCTGGAAGCGATGTTGCCCTATTTTGTTGAAAAATTTGGCAACGCGGCCAGTCGCAGCCACTCATTTGGTTGGGTAGCTGAAGAAGCTGTGGACTATGCCCGTGAGCAGGTAGCTAAACTGATCAATGCCGATCCTAAAGAGATCATCTTTACGTCGGGTGCCACCGAGGCTGATAACCTGGCCATAAAAGGCGTATATGAAATGTATGCTTCAAAAGGCAACCACATCATTACACTTACTACCGAACATAAAGCGGTACTGGATACCTGCAAGCATATAGAAAAACTGGGCGGACAGGTAACCTACCTGGAAGTGCAGCCTGATGGCCTGGTAGACCTGGCGCAACTGGAAGCAGCTATCACCGATAAGACCATCCTTATTGCCATTATGTATGGTAATAATGAGATAGGCGTAGTTCAGCCTGTGCGTGAGATAAGCGCTATTGCCCGCAAGCATGGCGTGTTGTTCTTTACCGATGCTACACAGGCAGTGGGTAAGATACCGGTAGATGTTATTGCCGATGGTATAGATCTGGCAGCCTTCAGCGGCCATAAAATGTATGGCCCTAAGGGTGTAGGTGCTTTGTACGTGCGTCGTAAAAACCCACGTGTAAAGGTAACTGCACAAATGGACGGCGGAGGCCACGAGCGCGGTATGCGCAGCGGTACGCTGAATGTGCCCGGCATTGTGGGCCTTGGTAAGGCTTGCGAACTGTGCATGAACGAAATGGAAGCAGAAGGCAAACGCCTGAGCGCTATGCGCGACAGGCTGGAAAATGCCCTGTTGCAGATAGAGGAAGCGTATGTAAATGGCAACCGCGAACATCGCCTGCCGCATACTTCTAATATCTCTTTCAAATATGTAGAAGGTGAAGGTTTGATGATGGGCTTCAATAAGAATATCGCTCTTTCAAGCGGTTCTGCCTGCACATCAGCATCACTGGAGCCATCTTATGTATTGAAAGCCTTGGGCCTGGGCGATGACCTGGCTCATAGCTCACTGCGTTTTGGCCTGGGTCGCTTCACTACCGAAGAGCAGATAGATTTTACCATTAAGGCTATCACCGACACAGTATTGAAACTACGCGAAATGAGCCCGCTGTGGGAAATGTATAAAGAAGGTGTGGACTTGGACAGCATTGAATGGGCGCACCACTAAATAATTCGGCAATAAGACAATTACAATTGATCAATGTTGCCGGCTAAAAACTGATTCAAGACGGTGGCATAATTGCCGAATTGTCAAATTATCAAATTGAAAAATTAAAAAAATGGCATACTCAGAAAAAGTTATAGATCATTATAGCAACCCTAAGAACGTTGGTACTTTAGATAAATCTAAGAGCAACGTTGGTACAGGCCTGGTGGGCGCTCCGGAGTGCGGAGACGTAATGCGCCTGCAGATAGAAGTAGACCAGGAAAGCGGCATCATCAGCGATGCTAAATTCAAAACATTTGGTTGCGGTTCTGCTATTGCATCTTCATCATTGGCTACAGAGTGGCTGAAGGGTAAGACGGTAGACCAGGCGCTGGCTATAGACAATATGGATATTGTTGAAGAGCTGAACCTGCCGCCGGTAAAGATCCACTGCTCTGTATTGGCAGAAGATGCTATCAAGGCAGCTATCAATGATTACCGTGTAAAGAACGGTCTTGCTGAATTAACCGAAGCAGCACATTAATAAATTTGTCCGGCGCTGGAAAATGTGGTTGGACACTATAATAACATGTAAGAAATAAGTTGGAAGCAATTCTTTCGGCTTATTGTTTACTACTTACGACTAATAAAATGATTTACGTTAGTGATAAAGCAAAGGAGAAGGTTGAACAGCTAAGGCGCGATGCCGAGCTGACCGACGATTATTTTCTCCGTGTGAGCGTAGTTGGGGGCGGTTGTTCCGGCCTGTCCTATAAACTCGATTTTGATAATGAGCCCCAGCCGAAAGACCAGGTTTTTGAAGACCAGGGGGTGAAGTTGGTTACAGACCTGAAGAGCTTTCTTTACCTGTGCGACACCACACTCGATTTTTCTGACGGACTGAATGGAAAGGGCTTCCATTTCAATAATCCTAACGCAAGCCGTAGCTGCGGCTGTGGCGAGAGCTTTGCTGTGTAAGTCACAATAACATATATTTTATTAAGAGCATTGATATGTTTTCAATGCTCTTTTTATTTTCTTTGCAGAGCGGATACCTTTGAAGGGCAATATTTTAAAGGTGCCGGCGTTTTAATTGGTCAGGCCATTCTTTTTAAACCGGGAAGGTGCTGTAAATTGTTGGTTTGAATTTTGAGTAAATAAGATCATGTATAAATACAGGACGCTGATCATAGCTGTGCTAGTTTTCCTGGGTGCTACCGCAGGTAGGGCCCAGAGCACTTTCTATACAGCCAATGAATACGGACTGGCTATAGGTGCCACCCAATATTTTGGCGACCTGAACGAGAACTATGGGTTTAAAACCGTATCGCCTGCATACGGTGCGTATGTGCGTCGACGCATGAATTCTTACATAGCGCTTAAGCTATCGGGCTTTTATACTTCTGTTGGGTACGATGACAAGTTCAATTCTGCACCCTACAAACAACTTAGAAATCTCAATTTTAAGAGCAACATACTGGAAGTTAGTGCACAGGCCGAATTCAACTTCTTTAAGTTTATTACCGGCGATAGGTACTACAGGTTTACGCCCTACCTTACCGGCGGCGTAGGCCTTTTCTATTTCGATCCGTATACTACTTACCGCGGACACACCTATTATCTGCGCCCATTGGGTACAGAAGGCCAGAATGCCGGCTATAACGATCGCAAATACGGTAAGTACGCTTTCTGCTTTCCTATAGGTGCCGGTATTAAATACTGGCTATTCCCTAAGGTTAACCTATCATTTGAGATTGTGGACAGGCTGACAACCACAGATTACCTGGACGATGTGAGCGCCACTTATGTAGGCACAGACAAGTTTCCACGCGGCAATGTCAGCAATCCGGCTATCTACCTGCAAGACAGGAGCATAGAGCTCACCGGAACTTCAGAACTGGGCCGTGCGGGCAAGCAGCGTGGCAACTCTGCCAGCAGCGACCAGTACCTGATGGCCGTATTCAGCATTTCGCTCAATTTCAACACCTACAAATGCCCGGCAGACCAACGCAGGGAACTGATACGTAGTTATTGATTGGATTTCAGTATATCGTTTCTGAAGTATTCTTTCCCAAAGCGCCATTGTTCAGTTTAGATGCCCCCTGATTAATCGCCCTATTATGCTTTAGGCGTACGCTTGAAAGTATTTAATGAATCGGACAGTGAAGGCCGGCTATCTGACAAACCACAAATAAGTGGCACACAATTGCCATCTATACGCTGCCCAGGGATATCACATCAATATAGCATCATATTCAACAACAAAAAACGGGCAACATTGCTGCTGCCCGTTCCATTAATGTTTGCTAAAATTATTGCTTAGTGAACTTGCGTGTTGCTACCAACTGACCCTGTGCATTTGCCAGGCGGATAAAGTAGATACCCGCAGGCATGTTTTCAAGGCTCATATTGGCACTGTTGCCGCTAACCCTGTATACTGCCATTGTTTTACCAATTATACTGTATATAGCCGCAGTGCGGATATCAGAAGCACCATCGTAAACAAAATTGATCTCAGATGTTGCGGGGTTAGGATAAACGGATAATTCTTCGTTGCCCCTGCTTACATTACCAACAGAAGTTGCAGCATTTGATGAAACCACGAAGGTAGTATAAGAGCTATCCAATGTAGTTGTGTTCAACAGTTTGACCTTCATGTAGTACGTACCCGCAGTAGTAATATTTGCAGGATTGATCTGCATATCGAAACCACGGTTAGCACCACTGGTATTGTATGAATTGCTGGTTTTTACACTACCCGAAGCCCATGCCGATGCAGTAGGATAACAGGAATTGTTATCGCATATAACCGAAGCGCTCAACCAGTCTGAAGGGAAATTGGTAGAAACAATATTCCATTTCAAAGTAACGGGCAAAGAACCGGGTATAACTGTATTGTTGATGTATTGAGTTGAAGCTCCTGAAGTAGTGTAGTAGACCGTATCCCGCTCCATACTAAATGATTGAGCATCAGCCGCTTTGAAGCCTGCTGCCGCAATCACTGTGCATAAAATTGTAAATAACTTCTTCATTCCACTATACTTTACCTATGCAAAATAATATATATTTTCCTTCCTTCCAAATAAAATATTGCGTTTGCACAATATTTTACCTAGTATAAAGTTACGAGCAATAATCATGCCTCAACAAAGACCTGACATTAAAAAATGTTAAAAGAACATTTCTGCACAATAATCTGATCAGTCTTCTGCACTACTTCAGCAGATCTATACGGAAAACAACTACTGCTGCGCCATCAAAAACACGGAGTATGTATTGACCTGCAGCTACATCAGGCATCACCACTTCATTACGGATACGGCCGTTAACGGGCTGCAACCTACCATTGATCACCTGCCGGCCGGCTACATCCAGTACATCGTACCGTATGTCATCATTAGTTCTGATGCCGTGACCATCCAATACGAAAGTACCTGTGTTAGGGTTGGGGGCAACACTGTATTGCGCCACCATATTGCTAATACCCGGCACACCAACATGCCCTGTATAGAGCGTTACTACATTACTGTGGTTGTATACCGCAATGGCACATGGCGTATCGCAGGCGGCAATGCAATAATAAGCATCGCTACCCGCCGCGGTGGTGGTATATGTGGCATTGGTGGCACCGGTTATAGCAGTTCCGTTCTCATACCATTGGTAAACGGGCGACGACCCACAATTAGTGAGCGTAGCGGTAAAGGTGATCGACTGCCCGATGAACGCAACTGTATCAGATGGGCTGGTTGTGACGATGACTGCCGGTATTACATTAGGATATACTTCAAGGCCAATATTGTTGCTGTAAGCTGTAGTCGGCGTAGGGCAAACAGCATTGCTCATCATACTACAATGCACAATGTCACCGTCCGACGGAGTATATGAAAGGCTGATCCCCGTACCTAATACCAAGGCACCGTTGTACCAAACAACATTGGGAGAGGTACCCCCATTTACGAGCGATGCCGTAAGCATTACAGGTGCGGCTCCGCAGATGGTATCGTTGGGCGACACCGATGCTGTTACAGATGCAGATACCGTATCATGCACCGTCATAAGGTGGGTTAATATAGCAGACCCGCAACTATTGGTCTCTGCATAGCGGATGGTATCCACACCAGTAGATAGACCATACACCGCACCGGCAGTTACAGTAGTATGTCCACCGGCAGAGGTCCACACACCACCTGGTACCGCCGCAGTAAGCGTTACCGGAATACCTATACAGGCAATGGACGAGCCAGAGATGGTATCTGTGCCTGGTACTGGATAAATAGTGGCTATACGCAAGGCTGTAGCCGTTCCGCAGCTATTGGTGATGGAGTAGCTTATGGTATCAATACCGGCAGAGATACCAGTCAGCAAGCCGGAAGAGGATATAGTAGCATGCCCGTTACTTGCACTCCAGGTGCCGCCTGCCGGGCCTGAGGTGAGTACTGATGTGCTGCCGGGGCAAACGTTAGGAACACCTATAATGGGAAATGCAGAAGGTAATGCCTGTACCGCCAATGGATGAATGACTGCGGAAGTACCGCAAAGATTGGTAACGGAATAGGTAATTGTGGCACTGCCAACAGAAAGAGCAGTAACAACGCCAGTTAATGAAGTAACAGTTGCTACAGTTGCTGACGAGACACTCCAGAAACCACCGGGCGTAGCATCGCTCGCCGTAACAGAAGCCCCTGAGCATATGGAAGAAGGCATTGTAATTGCACTGACGGTTGGCAATGGATTTACCACTATAGCGAAATAAGCATAGGCATTACCACATGCCGTAGAAGCGGTATAAGTAATGGTTACCGTTCCTGCAGAGCTACCAGTAAATACTCCGGCTGAGGTTATTGAGCCAGCAGAGCAGCCCCATGTGCCTCCCGGTGTCCCCCCGGTGTTCGTCAGCGATGTGGAGCTGCCGATGCAAATACCGGCCGGGCCAGAAATACTGCCGGCTACCGGCAATTGGTGAACAGTGATAGACCTTGAAGCAGCCACGCTACCGCAACTATTGGTAAGGGTGTATAAAACTGCATCAGTGCCCGGTGCAAGTGCTGTAATCACACCTGTTGTCGTTACAGAGATACTGCTGCCGGTATGCCCCCAAATACCTCCGCCCGCAGCAGATGGGTCAGTAACTGTTGTTGTATTACCGGGACATAAACTGTCTGCACCGGCAAGTATATAGCCTGTGTAAGGTAATGTGAGTAAATGTATAGGCTTGCCTGCTGTAGCACTGCCACACGCATTTGTTATAGTATAGTATACCGTATCATACCCGGCATAGCTTGCATATAAATTAGCAATTGAAGCCGTTTCAGAGATCACAGAAGCAAAGCCATAGTAGAACGACCACGTACCGGAAGCCGGAGTACCGGTAAAAGAAGATACAGTGCCAACACAAAATGAATCAGCTCCACTTACAGACGGCATAGCAGGAACTGTAAGTACAGCTACTGGCGCAGTAGCATAAGTAGTTCCGCAGCTATTGGTAGCAGTATAAGATATAGTAGTTGTTCCCGCAGTTGCTCCGGTTGCCATGCCGACACTATTGACTGTTGCAAGAAGCGGCAGCGAACTACTCCATACGCCACCTGTACCTGTTGTTGACAGGAATATATTATTGCCCACGCATACTTCCGTAGGGCCGAATATGATGCCGGCATCAGGCTGCGGTTTTACCGTAACCGAGTGGAATGCTGTATCAGATCCGCATGAAGCCGAGCTGACAATGTAATAAATAGTTGCTGTAGACAATATGGTACCAGCTCCTGTTACCACGCCGCCTGAAGTAACCGCTGCTGTCGATGAGGAACTACTTATCCATGTGCCACCGGGCGTTATGTCGCTTAAGGTAATGCTTGTGCCTGAGCAAACGGAGTCAAGGCCCGAGATGCCCGTCACCGATGGCGTTGGATTGACAACAATGTTTGTCGTGGCGGTATATGAACCACATAAAGGGCTCACAAGAGTGTAGGATATGGTTGCGCTACCTGCATTAAGAGCTGTTATCACGCCTGTGACGGCGTCTACCGTAGCTACAAAAGCATCGCTGGTAGACCATGATCCGGCATATGGGCTATATGTGCTAGTTAGCGTAAACGTGTTGCCCTGGCATATGGATGCTGCGGGCGTGGAGAGCACCGTATATGGCAGTTCATCCACTGTTACCGTATGAATATCAGGTATAACGCCGCATGCAGAGGAGCCTGAATAGATGATGTCGGCAGAGCCTGGGCTGATGCCCGTTACCACACCGGTTGCCGGGTCCACGCTTGCTATCCCGGTTGCTGATGAGGTCCACACTCCTCCCGGAGTGCCAGTGGGGTCTGAAAGGCTTATGGAAGAAGATACACATACCTCTAACGGACCTTCTACAAAGCCGGGAACAGGTAACGCATTAACGCGTAAATGAAACAGTACCGAATCTGTACCGCAGGAATTAGTTACTGTATACACAAGGGTATCATTGCCGGCTACTATACCCTTGAACATAACAGTATCGATACCGCTTGTTGCAGACAGGAACTGCACACGCCCATATCTGCTCCGCCATGTGCCTCCGGGTGTTGCAGCATGGTTACGAACAGTGTCGAACGAGTTTATGCACAGGGAATCCGCCCCTGTAATAAAGCCTGCATTGGGCGGCATAAGCACACTTACAGGAAGCGATGAATATGCGCTGCCGCAACTATAGGTGGCAACGGTGTAAGAGATAGTTGCAGCCGATGGTAGGTAGGCGGCACCGCCAATAACGCCGGAAGATGAAACTGTGACCACACCAGGATCGGAAGTGCTCCAAACGCCACCCGGCATTACACCAGATAATAGTGCTGTTGCTCCGTGACAGATGGTTGAAGGGCCTGATATAGTACCTGCATCAGGTAAAGCATTTACATAAACAACATGCGCTACTTCGTCGCTTCCGCAGGAATTATCTACATGGTATACAATTGAAGTTCCTGATGCCATGGTAGCAGTACCTATAACATTGCCCATGGCGTCGACATCAGCTATTGAATAGTCGGCAGAATACCAATAGCCCGGATCGCTGGAACCATAATCTACTAATGCAATATTTGACCCCGAGCATACACTGTCAGGGCCAATTATCATACCCGCCGTTGGTAGCGGGTTGACGGTAACATAAAAACTTGATGTATCGGCACCACATTGATTGTATGAAATATGATGAATATAATTCGAGCCTACACCGTTACAATATAAATGACTCCATGGTGTCGCGTCTGCTACCCATGGCTCGTCGCTGTACCAATATTCAACATTGCCAATAATGCTATCAACCTGTAAATTGTCGTCATCGCCCAGGCAGTAGCTATTATTGCAAACGATGTTACCCGAATAAGGCTGCGGTACTACTGTGATAGAGCGCATGGCCGTATCAACGCCACAATAATTGGTAGCAAAATAGAATATTGTTGCCGTCCCTGCACTCTGGCCATAAACAAATCCTGAACTGCCTAATGCTAATGCTATAGAGAAGTTGCTACTTTCCCAGTGTGGCCAGGCAGACGGAGTTCCTGAAAGTGTAATAGCAGAGCCCACACATATGCTATCAGGCCCGGTTATTACAGATCCATGTGGCTTATCGTTAACTCTCACAACAAAACTGGCAAATACGCTGTCGCAGGCACTCTTAACTGCATAGTATATCGTGGCAGAACCTTCAGCAACGCCTGTTACTACACCAGTCAATGAATCTACCGTTGCAATGCTGGTAGTGCCGCTGGTCCATTTACCACCGTGGGTACCTGTGGTATCGTACAGGGCAGTTGTAGCATGTACACAAACTGAATCTGTACCGTAGATAGTGCCGGCTATTGGGGTAGTATCTACTTTTACAGAGAAATATGCCGAACCTTCTTCGCAAGATGGTTCAATAGTATAAATTATCCTGGCGTACCCTGAATTATGACCACTTACTAAACCAGATATTGAGTCAACCGACGCAATACCGGCATCAGCAGTATGCCAGTATCCTCCTGATGTAGCATTATCAAGATCTACAGGAGTGCTTGTACAAAGCAGGCTGTCGCCGGTTATAACATTCAGAATTGGCATATTAACCACTCGTACGTGGAACGTATCCTCTATCAGATTACAACTATTACCCGCAAAGTGAGATATGGTGGTGGTACCAACATGTTTGGGCCATAACACGCCCGAACGAGTTATGGTGGCGGTATAGGAATTAGAGCTGTACCAGCCTCCGAAAGGCATATTGTCGTATAGTTTCCTGTTGTGCTTGGAGCATATAACTACGGAATCAAAGATATTGCCAAAGTTTCCACGTGCATGGATGGGATCAAATGGAGCTATTGGGCTATCAATAAATGCCGTGTAATGTAAAGTGTCAGTCGGCGTAATAAACAGAACGGCAGTACCGCCTTGGTGTTTGCCATAGGCATGCCCAAAGGAATCGATCGTTACAATATTTGTATCTGCAGATATCCACCAGCCCGATCCAGGCATAGGAAAGTTGTAAGTGGTGTGCATGCAGAATACTCCGCAATGGCAATCGCCCCCGCTACTTCCGCCAATGGGTGTTACACCTTCATAATAAAGCACGCGGTTACTATCGTTATCACATACTAAAAGGTTATTATCGCCATCAATTGCCAGCCCGAATTTACCCTTTGGCCCTATAGCCGCTATAGTATCTGTTACAGAAGTATCAGCAAGTGCCGAAGCGTTGTAAATACCAACCCCATTTAAATAACCGCTTGAAGCATACGTTCTGCATTGTTTAGTAATTACGTCCATTGGTTTTGCGGCTGTCGCGCTATCAATAGCTGTGAAGGCGGGGAGGTTGTATGTAGTTATCCTGTTGCTGTCATATTCTGTCAGATATAGTATGCTACCATTAATTGCCACTCCTTTAGGTGTGCTAAGGTTTGATAAAGCAACTGTTTTAACAGCTGCGCCCAGCGGATCAGTTATTTTTAATAGCTTACCTGTTCCGGGGATCACTGTTACATGGTCGGCATGACTAATAGAATCGTCGCTTACAATGTATGCGCTTCCAGAACCATCAATTGCAATACTTCTTGGTTTGGTCCATTCAAGGGATGAACCAGTTGTGTTATTGATGGTTTTAATCAGCGCCAATGAAGAATTGTATATCTGAACATTGCTGTCTGTTTTGTCGCGCTGTACAACGTATAAATTATCTGAACCGTCATAAGCTAAGCCGGTTACGGATATAGCCACAATACTATCATCATTGTCCAGCCCCCCTGTAAAATCAGCAACATCGTTCCATATTTTGATGACAGACCGTTTACCACTGCTATCAACACTTAGGCTACTTACAGCTGCTCTGCCATTATTACTTACAGCAATTGCGTACGCCTTGGGCATATGTACGTAATAATAGTCCGGTTGATTTTGATAATAGCACTGTCCAAACAAACTATATGACGATAATAGTGCGAGGAGTATTACAAGGAGGGGTATACATCTCTTCATAAGCGGTGGTTTATTCATCAACCACGCAAGTTACAATATAATATTCAAAAATATTACATTGTAAAATATCGGCCCATATGTGTATGCTCTCTACTTCACCTGCTGCATCTCTACCAGCTTGCGGTATATACCGCCTTGGTCTAATAGTTGGCGGTGGGTGCCACGCTCGGCTACCTGGCCCTTGTCCATTACTATTATCTCATCAGCATGCTGCACGGTGCTCAGGCGGTGGGCTATTACTATGCAGGTGCGGTTCTTCATCAGGGTATTAATGGCGTCCTGTACTACGCGTTCACTCTCGGTGTCGAGTGCTGAAGTGGCCTCATCCAGGATCATGATCGGCGGGTTCTTCAGCACGGCACGGGCAATGGTCACACGCTGGCGTTCGCCTCCGCTCAGCTTTACACCGCGGTCTCCGGCTACAGTTTCGTAGCCTTCGGGCTTCTGTTCTATAAACCTGTGCGCATTGGCTACCCTGGCGGCCTCTGTTACACGCTCAGCGGTAGCACCGCCCGTACCCATGGTTATGTTATTATAGATAGTATCATTGAAAAGTATAGGATCCTGGCTCACCACACCCATCAGGCGGCGCAGATCATACAGCTTATACTGCTTTATATTTATACCATCTATCAGTATTTCCCCGCTTGTCACATCATGAAAGCGTGGTACAAGGTCTACCATTGTAGACTTACCCGCCCCCGATGCCCCTACCAGGGCAACTACCTTGCCTTTGGGTATGGTCAGGTTCACATCGCGCAGTATTACCTTATCGCCATAGGCAAAGGTCACATTGCGGAACTCTATCTCTTTTTCAAAGTCTTTTATCGGCTTGGCATCTGGCGCCTCAGTTATATTATTGTCAGCATACAACAGCTCTTCAATACGCTCCAGGGCAGCAGTGCCCTTCTGCACATTAGAGAATGCAGACGACAGATTTTTGAAGGGATTAATGATCTGCGTAAAGAACGCAATAAAGGTGACGAATGCAGCACCCGTCAACTCCGACTTGTTATTGATGATCAGGCTACCGCCATACCATAGAATACCGCTCACAACGATTACGCCCAATGTTTCAGACATTGGCGAGGCCAATTCTTTACGGGCAGCCAGTTTGTTACGGGTACGGAATAAGGTATTATTCAACTTTGCAAACCGGCTGTGTACTGTACTCTCTGCATTGAATGCCTTTACTACGCGCATACCTACCAACATCTCGTCTATAACACCAAGCATTGAGCCCAATTGTTCCTGTGCAATGTTCGACGATTTGCGCAACGATCGGCTGATAATGCCAATAACACCGCCGGCTACAGGAAGGAAGATGACCAATGCAATAGTAAGTTGCGGGCTGATGTAGATCATACTTATAAGATAGAACAAAATAGTGAGCGGCTCGCGGATGAATACTTCCAGCACACTCATTATAGATAACTCAATCTCATTTATATCGTTGGTCATTTTAGAGATGAGATCGCCTTTACGTTCCTCAGTAAAAAATCCTATTGGTAGAGATAAGGTCTTGACGAAGAGCTCATCCCTCAAACGGCGCAGTATATCATTGCGGATAGGGTTAAGCAAGTAGAGTGAAATGTAAAGAAAAAAGTTTTTGATAATAGTAAACACAACAACAATAACACACACATATGCGAGTGCTGTAAGCGGTCCTTTTTCAGTTATAATACCGTTGAGCACTTTATTGAACGAGCCTATTATGCCTTTACTATTTTTTAGATCTGGGCCTACTTTGAATAATACGGCAAGGATAGGAGCCAGCGCAGAAAGCGATAACCCACCAGCCAGGATGCCTAGTAAGTTAGACAGGAAATAGAGAGATATTTTGCCCTTGTAATCTTTAAGATACCTGAGCAGCGTTGCTATTTTTTTCATTTGTAGTTGAAGCAGGCCCAACCGATAGCGGGCCAAATAAAAAATAAAGGTAGAAATATTTTAATTGCTGCTACTTAATGCTTTCTTAAATGACGTAGGGGTTATAGTAGCCAGGCAACTAAAAGCAAATAAGCAGGCCCACTAGCCTGCTTATTATTCTATAAATTCCCAACCAGATCTATTCAATACTATAGCTCACCGTTCCATCCTTCTCGTCCTTCAGCTGTACTCCAAATTCTGCAAGTCGGTTGCGTATCTGGTCGCTGGTGGCAAAGTCTTTGCGCTTTTTGGCATCAGAGCGTATTTCTATCAGCAACGATAATACCTGGTCCATCTTGTTGCTCTGCTGCGCCTGTAGTGCCTGCATACCCAATATATCCTCCAGGTACACCTTGAAGCTTTCCTGCAGCTTGCGGAATGTAGCAAAAGAAATAGCATCCATCTTCACCTGTCCACCCTTCATGCCATTGATAACAGGTGCCAGTTCGAACATGTTGGCTATTACCTTGGCAGTGTTCAGGTCGTCGTCCATAAACTCGCCAAACTCGTTTATCCATGTGTTCACCTGGTCATCAAGCTTTGTATCTTTTGCCTGCTCATTGCCAGGGTGTGCCAGCTTCTTTAGTAGCTCATAAGCATCCCACAACCTGCGGGCCGCCTTTTCAGATGCCTGCAGGGCTTCATTGCTAAAATCCAGCGTACTGCGGTAGTGCGTTTGCAATATATAAAAGCGAACAACCAACGGGTGATAGGCCTGCTCCAGCACAGGATGTGTGCCGGTAAACAACTGCGTAAGCGTAATAAAATTGTTGTAGCTCTTACCCATCTTCTTACCGTTGATGGTGATCATATTGTTGTGCATCCAGTAGTTTACCGGGGCGTGGCCATGCGCTATAGTGCTTTGTGCTATCTCGCTCTCGTGGTGCGGGAACTGCAGGTCCATACCGCCACCATGTATATCAAATACTTCGCCCAGGTACTTGCTGCTCATAGCCGAACACTCAATGTGCCAACCTGGGAAACCCTCGCCCCACGGGCTTGTCCAGCGCATGATATGCTCCGGAGGTGCCTTCTTCCACAAGGCAAAATCTGCCTTATTACGTTTCTCGTCCTGGCCGTCCAGGTCGCGGGTGGTTTCTAACTGGTCTTCCAGCACGCGGCCCGATAGTTTGCCATATGGATACGACTCTGCGTATTTGGTCACGTCAAAATATACAGAGCCATTCACTTCGTAAGCATAGCCTTTCTCAATGATCGTTTCTATCATGTTGATCTGCTCTATGATGTGACCCGTAGCTGTTGGTTCTATTGCCGGATCTTCGTTGTTGAACAGGCGCATACCATGGTGGAAGAGATTGGTGTATTTATGCACCAGTTCCATAGGTTCCAGCTTCTCCAGCTTGGCCTTCTCGCTCACCTTGTCTATTGCTTCGCGGCCTTCTTCTTCAAAGTGGCCGGCATCGGTTATGTTGCGCACATACCGTACCCGGTAGCCAATGTGCTTCAGGTAGCGCTGCACCACATCAAAGGTGATATATGGCCTTGCATGGCCCAGGTGAGATTCACCCGATACGGTAGGTCCGCACACGTACAGGCCGGCATAGCCTGGCACTATAGATACAAACTTTTCCTTCTGTCGGGAATACGAGTTATAAATATGAAAATTATGTTCCATTGTCGTTGATATAGTCTATGACCTGCAACAGGCCACGAATGTAAATAATACGCTGATGCAGCATATTGCAAAAGCAGTGCAAAAATAGTTGGTTATGTGTAAAGGGATATAAATTGTATCCGTTAATTGTATAGAGGGAGATGGAGGATAGTTTATGCGCACAGTACATCCATTCCCACAATACATCGTGCAGAAAGGAATAATGAGATATATGTTGGCTTGTGGCTCATGAGGCTGTAAAGATATAATAATTTTATAGTTACGGCAAAAATAAAGGCGCCCTGTAACGGAGCGCCTTTATAGCAGAGACCTGTTGATATTATAGTTGCGTCCAGTTGTTATTCTTGTCCTGGATAAAAAACTTACCGTTCTCTATTTTAAAATGGCGCCAGAAATTATCGTCGTACAAACTGCTGATAACCTTTTTGCCATCTTTAGTTGCAGGTTGCATTCCTTTTACGCTTATCAGCTGCCTGGTTACCAATTGTTGTATTTTCTGCTGCATGTCTTTACTTATCCCATCGGCAATGGCCTTTTTATTAACGATCTTACGCACATCGAAATAGTTGAAATAGACAATACTGCCCTTTTCATCAATAATGAAACTATTCACATCCAGCACGTATTCCCCGTTGCCAAGTGGCATAAGATTCTGCTTAAGGGCATTCATCAAATACACCCATAGGTTGCCATCAGTCCCTACATAAACTGCTTTTGAGCCAACCTCATCTGAATTGTAGACTTTCTGGCCATTCATTTTTTTCGGAGCCGGATCCGTTTTCACTACACGGGTAACGGTGTTTCCGGTAGCAGGGTCTTGCATTTCTATAGTATCGGTTTGCACTTCAGACATTTCAAACTTATTACCTCTGAAGCTTACGATATTTCCCTTCTGCTCGAATTTCTGGGAAAAAACGCTCTGCGAAAAGCATAGCAGGCTTACTACTGCTACAGGAATAAATGCCAGCATCTTTGTACGGGCTGCTGTACCCGATCTGCGTGTCAACATAACGATTCGTTTTTTTATTGGTGAACGATTGAAAGAATGAGATAATACAGGCGCAGCGCCAAGAACAGCCTGTTCTACAAGAAAATGACCGTATTCGGCCGGGCTTGCAGCCTTAACGCTGTCGGCCTGGTATTCGTGTACCAGCAAAAGGCGACGGTGGTATATATACACCAGGGGATGAAACCAGAAGACTATCTTCGACAGCTGCATCAGCAGCAAGTCGATCAAGTGGAATTGCTGTGCGTGCTGTTGTTCGTGGTTGAATAGCATCTGCCATTCCGCGTCACAATATTGCATGGCCGACCGTACAAACAATATCCGCATAAAGGAAAACGGAGCGTGTTCCTTACCCGTCTCCACTATCGCCCAGTTGCCTTGTTTCCATTTATTGGCACCCTGGTAGTAGCCGATCAGCTTTATCACCTCTGCAATTAAAAAACCGGTCATAATGCTAACACCTGCCAGGTACGCTATCCAAAGCCATTGCTGCGTGTCAATGGTAGTCTCTGCCGCAGTATTTACCATTTGCTCTTTTACATTTATAACACGCTCTACCGGTTGCTGCAATGCTGGCTTCAGGTAACTATCCGGCATCAGCTGCACCAGTGGTGCCACCAGTCCAAGTATGAAGGTCGATAGCAGGTAAAACCTGTTATAGCCGTGATAACTTTCCTTACGAAGGAAAATATCGAAGGCAACCAGGCTGATGAGCCAGATAGCTGTTGCATTGAGTAAGTACTGCATGGCGTTTATTTTTTAGTGTCATCTAATGTTTTCATCAGGTCGTTCAGTTGCTTCAGGTCAAGGTCTTCTGTTTGCACCAGGAAGCTCACCAGCTTTTTAGGTGATCCGCCGAAGTATTTTTCCAGCAGGCTTTTTACTCCGTGCTGTGCATATTCGCTACGGGCTACGGCAGGGTAATACTCGTATGTTTTGCCATAGGCCTTATGAGTAACAAATCCCTTCTTCTCCAGTATCCTCACTACCGACGATACTGTACTATGTGGTATCTCAGGATCGCCCAGCTTTTCTATTATATCTTTTACCAGGCACTTTTCCAGTTCCCATATAATCTGCATCACCTCTTCTTCGGCCTTGGTAAGCGTAGGCAATTGCTTTTTCAGTTTCATAACGTAAATATACGTTACAAAACTGAAAAAGCAAATTTATCTTACGTATTGGTAAAATCAGATAGGAAGAGAGTCTGCTACTCCAGGTTGTGTATCATAGAAATGATCATGCTTAAAGTGAGTCCATAGCGCCCGGCATTATTGCCTTTTACCACATTGTTGTTACCAATGTGCACTATTTTCATGTCCTTATCAAGTAGCACCAGGCTGGGAAATGCCATCCCATAATTCAACTTAAGCATAATGTCCCTGTCTCCCGTGGTTGCTATAGGGTAATACAGATTATACTTTGCCGCGAATTCGGAGAGGGAATGGACGTCATCGAAAGTGAGTGAGATAAAAACAACGTTGGTATCTGTTTTCAAAGAATCGTATAATTCATTCAGTACACTAAACTCTTCGCGGCAGCCAGTGCACCCCTCAAACCAAAATGTGATAAGCGTTACTTTGCCTTTGCAACTTGAATGGGTGATATGCCCGCCTGATGGCGTAACAACATCAAAAGAGGGGTACAGCAAACCTTTGTACTCTTCATTGTAATTGGCCTTAGGAGGCGCCCATCCGTTAGATGTTATTGGTGCTTGGCTGCGACAAACCATGCCAGAACACAAAAGCAAAAAGAAGCAGATGAATTGTTTCATAGAGTGGTGGAGTAAATACTATAATAATATGGTACGGGCATAAAAAAAGAGACCGGTTGTGACAGTCTCTTTTTTTGAATTCGCTAAAAGTCTGATTACTTCTTAGCGGCTGCCTTCTTAGGGCCAGCGTTTTTTGCAGGTGCTGCCTTTTTAGGTGCTGCTGCTTTTTTCGCAGGTGCAGCTTTCTTAGCTGGTGCTGCTTTTTTCGCAGGAGCTGCCTTCTTAGCAGGTGCTGCTTTTTTAGCTGGCGCTGCTTTCTTTGCAGGTGCCGCTTTCTTTGCAGGCGCTGCCTTTTTAGCAGGTGCCGCTTTTTTTGCAGGTGCAGCTTTCTTAGCTGGTGCTGCCTTTTTAGGTGCTGCTGCTTTCTTTGCAGGAGCTGCCTTCTTTGCTGTTGCCATAACTTGTGAATTTAAGGGTAAACAAAAAAAACTTTTTATGGCAAAATAGCGCTGGGGGTTAGGCCATTGCTATTTCGGATATTTCCTTTACTGATACTAATGTTTTGTTGCGGGTCTTGCGGAATTCAACGATACCATCAGTAAGAGCAAAGATTGTGAAGTCTTTACCAAGACCTACGTTCTCGCCAATGTGGTATTCTGAACCCCTCTGGCGCAAAATGATGTTGCCAGAGATAGCAGGCTGACCGCCAAATATTTTTACACCAAGCCTTTTACTGTGTGAGTCGCGTCCGTTCCTTACACTACCTTCACCTTTTTTATGTGCCATTTCTTGTACTTACTTTATTTATTTAGAAAATGTGGGATTGATTAAGCTATTTCGTTGATGCGGATCTTCGTAAGAGACTGGCGGTGGCCATTCTTCTTCATGTAACCCTTACGACGCTTCTTCTTAAACACGATAACCTTATCACCCTTCAGGTGATCGATGATCTCAGCTTGAACTTTTGCAGTGCTGTTACCAGCAAACGTGGTAACACTACCTTCATTGCTTGTCATCAGGATATCAGAAAATTCTACTTTGTCTCCTGCATTACCGGCCAGGCGGTGTACGAACAGTTCGTCATTCTTCTTTACCTTGAACTGCTGACCCGCTATATTTACAATTACAAACATGATAAACCTAAAATATTTTTGCAAAGGTAATACAGTTTTTTATTTCAAACAATAAAATTTTTATAATCTCCTGCTTTTTCCTTATACTATGCAAAATATAATTGCTTATGCGCTGCTCAAAATTATACAGCAGATCTGTAGTAACAGCTCTTACCAAATGTTCGTAGCATCAACCCGGTATTGTGCATATGCAAAACAAAATGTTTGTGCGGCACAACAACATTAGTATCCTGTCTGTCAAAAAACTTTTTGTAGCTACTCTATGCTTGCTACATTGTTGCTTTTCATTCTTCACATATCATGCCAAAGCATATTCTATATCACACCACTAAATTAATAATAACTTTGGCAAATTAAAAATACTTCATGAAAATAAAATCTTTCCTGGCCAAACCATATGCATCCATCATTCACTCGCGCATTCGCAAGGGTATGCTTACTGCTGTTGCAGACCAGGAAGAGATCTTGCACTACCTGCTGAAAACCGCTGCTGGCACAGCTTTCGGCAAAGAGCATAAGTTTAGCGAGGTAAAGAATTATGAAGACTTCAAACAAGCTGTGCCCATCCGCGACTATGAAGCTTTCATCCCTTACATTGAACAAATTAAAAACGGCGGACAAAATATTTTGTGGAAAGGACGCCCGATATATTTTGCAAAAACAAGCGGCACAACAAGTGGCGCCAAGTACATCCCCATCAGCAAAGAGTCCATAAATTTCCACATCAATGGTGCACGCAATGCATTGCTGTGCTATATGGCAGAAACCGGCAACACTGCCTTTGCCGATGGTAAGATGATCTTTCTCTCGGGCTCTCCGGAGATGGAGCGCACCGGCAACATACCTACCGGTCGCCTGAGCGGTATTGTCAATCACTTTGTACCACGTTACCTGCGCGGCAACCAGCTACCAAGCTTTGAGACTAACTGCATAGAAGACTGGGAGACCAAGCTGGGTAAGATTGTGGAAGAGACCATCAACGAGGATATGACCCTCATCAGCGGCATACCGCCCTGGATGCAGATGTACTTCGATTGGCTGAGCCAGCGCAGCGGCGAGCATATCAAAAAGATGTTCCCCAACCTGCAGGTACTGGTGCATGGCGGTGTCAACTTCGAGCCCTATAAAGCACGCCTTATGGATAGCCTTGGCGGCCATGTGGATATGATAGAGACCTTCCCTGCATCAGAAGGCTTCTTTGCCTTCCAGGACAGGCCCGGACAGGAAGGTCTTTTACTGAACACCAATGCAGGTATGTTCTTCGAATTTATACCGGCAGCAGAGTTTGGCAAAGAAGGTGCAACCCGTATATCTTTAAAGGATGTGAAGGTGGGCGAAAACTATGCGCTTATCATCAACAGCAACGCCGGCCTTTGGGGATACAACATCGGCGATACAGTACGCTTTATAAGCACTGAGCCGTACAGGCTGGTGGTAACTGGCCGCATTAGGCATTTTATCTCGGCCTTTGGCGAGCATGTTATTGGCGAGGAAGTAGACTATGCGTTGATGCACGCAGCGCAAAAGCACAATGTGCGTATAACAGAGTTTACCATAGCGCCAATGATACAGGTAAGCGAGGGCAAGCCTTACCATGAATGGTTTGTAGAGTTTGAACAAGAACCTGCCGATCTTATTGGCTTTGCAATGGATGTAGATGATGCGCTACGCGAAAAGAACATCTATTACGATGATCTGATAACCGGCAGCATACTGCAAACCCTACAGATAAGATCCATGAAGAAAAACACCTTCATAGAATACATGAGGTCGATAGGCAAATTGGGCGGCCAGAATAAAGTGGCCCGCCTGGGCAACGACCGCAAGCTGGCCGACGCGCTGAAACCATGGATTTTATAGGGAATCAACAAGTTTATTAACCAATAGTAAAAGCCTGCAATGTTAACACTGCAGGCTTTTATAATGTACTTAATGCAAACGTAATGTCAGCTTAATATTAGAAAAAATTATTCTTCGGAATTTTGCGGGCTGATAATTACGCGAACCATGAATATATTCAAATTGCTTTCTGCCATTTTTTTGTTTGTTTCTTTTACAAGCTTTGGACAGATAGTGTATTACTCAGGCTCTGGTGGCACCAGCACTGCTGTCACTAACACAAGTGCCAACCTTACCGTGACTACACTCATGGATGTTGGCTTTGGCGCTAATACTCCCTGCTCTAGCGGCGGGCTAAGCGGCAAAACGGTGAACACAACTTACACTTCATATAATTCTTCCTACCCACATTTTTATTATAAGATCACACCCAATCCCGGCTATACGCTCGATGTAAGCGGCTGGACGAATGGTGTACGCAGGTCGGGCTCCGGACCAACAAAGGTCAGGCTGGCCTATAGCTTGGATAATGGTGCTACCTGGGTAGATGAAGGATCTGATCACACTTACAGCACTAATACTTCGTGCGGCACTAACACCGGACCTTGCGCATGGGCAGGCGGTACGCTCCCTACGGGCATCACCAGCACCAACGGTATTATTGTTGCAGTTTTCCCGCATTCGCCATCATCAGCCTCAGGAGTTATACAACTGAATAGCCTCAATATCTATGGCACTGTCAACAGCGGTTGCACACCTCCAACTGTTATTGCATCAGCCACTGCATCACCTATATGCATTGGCACGGGTACAACATTAACAGCCACAGGAGCCGGCACGGGCGGCTCATACACTTGGGCGCCAAATATTGGCCTGTCTGCCACAACAGGCGCTACAGTTACAGCCAACCCTTCTGCTACTACTACCTATACAGTTACCGGTACTAATGCAAGTGGCTGTTCAGACACCGGGCTGGTAACACTTACGATCACACCATTACCGGTGGTTGCTGTTACAGGGGCTACAACACTTTGCGCAGGTGGTGCCACCACTACGCTTACCGGCTCTCCTACCGGCGGCACCTGGACCAGCGTGTACACATCAATGGCCACAGTCACTTCGTCGGGCATGGTCACTGGCGTATCTGCCGGCACCGATACAATAAAGTATGCGGTAACCAACACTTGTGGCACTACCACCGTGGCAAGGGCCCTTACCATAAATCCTCTGCCGTCCGCCGGAACAATTACCGGCCCCGATAGTGTGTGCGTAGGCGCATCCATATCGCTTGCCAATGCCACTGCTACATCAGGCGGCACATGGAGCAGCCTTACCCCGGCAATAGCAACAGTAAGCGGTAGTACTGTTTACGGTGCCACCGCAGGCACAGCATCCATACAATACTCGGTTACCACTGTTTGCGGAACAGCTACCACTATACATAGTGTAGTGGTCAATCCGCTGCCCAATGCCGGAACGCTTTCGGGGGCAGATAGTGTTTGCTACGGCACTACTATATCGTTAACACCATCAGTGCCCGGTGGGGCATGGACAAGCGCAGCTCCTTCCATAGCCACAGTTACATCATCCGGCGTTGTCACCGGTGCCAGCATAGCACTTGCTACCACTACTATTACATATACTGTTGCTACCTTCAGTTGCGGATCAGCATCTGTTACACATCCTGTAACTGTAAAGCCTCAACCCAACGCTGGCGTGGCGAACGGCACAGTATTATGTAGCCTTGCCAGCACCACGCTTACCTCATCTGCACCCGGCGGCATATGGACTTCTGCCGTTGCCACTATTGCAACGGTTACTACGGGCGGCACAGTCACCGGGCTTACCGCCGGAACAACAGTTCTCACTTACTCCGTTACCAACAGCTGTGGCACGGCTACAGATACAGCGCTTATCACCGTCAATCCTTTGCCGGCACCTATAGAAGGTGGCACTATCATCTGTGTAGGTGTGTCTACCTCATTATCCAGCGCAACTCCTGGCGGCAGCTGGAGCACCAGCAACAGCACCATTGCTACAGTAGATGCATCAGGCACTACTACGGGCCAGGGTGTAGGCTCTGCTTATATTACTTACACCAATACCGCTACAGGTTGCTACCAGGCAATACCTATCACCGTCAACCTGTCTGTAACACCCACTATCAGCATGGCGGCCAGCTCCCTGGAAGTTTGCGCGGGCACCACTGTTACCTTCAGCGCTACCAGCACATGGGGCGGCGCCTCACCAATATATGTGTGGAGCGTAAATAATGAAATAATAGCAGGCGGCACTATTTACTCCTACACTCCGCAGGATGGCGACCTGGTAAGGGTTTGGTTCCTCAGCAGCCTTGCCTGCGCCGTGCCAGATACTGCAAGCGCCAGCGAGACCATAGCGGTGCACCATATTGCCAGCCCGGCACTGGATATCACCACCGGCATGGGCGATACGGTATGTGTTGGCGTGCCCACTACCTTTACACCTATACCGGTAGACGGTGGTACAATACCCTCTTACCAATGGATCGTCAACGGTACCCCGTCGGGTGCGGGGCCAACCTTTACCTACATCCCGGCCAATGGCGATGTAGTTACAGCCAACATGACCAGCAATGCCTATTGCCGCACTGCCGACCATGCATTGGCCACACACATACTCACTGTTAGTCCTTTTCTTACACCCGGGGTTACAACAACCATCAACCCTGGCCCTGTCTCTTGCGAAGGCTATCCGGTTAATTATGTGGCATCCCAGGTAAATGGTGGCACTGCACCGCAATATCAATGGCTGGTAAACGGCAACCCTGCCGGCACTGGCCCTGCCTATAACTATGTGCCTGCTAATGGAGATGTAGTGCAGGTGATCCTCACCAGCAATTTCCCATGTCTTGCGGCGCCTACAGATAATGAGAACATCCCTATGACGGTAGTACCCATTGTTCAGCCGGTTGGCAGTGTTACAGCTATACCGGGTTATATAGTGGCTCCGGGGGCGTACGATACTTTTACGGTAAACATTATCAGCGGCGGCGGTTTAGCGCCTACCTACCAGTGGTTCGTAAATGCAGTACCGGTACCAGGTGCTACCACTACCACTTACATTACTAACGATCTGCACACCGGCGACTCCATCAATTGCGTTGTCACTAATAATGATCAGTGCAGTGGTGTTTCGATATTCAACTACATACATATCACCGTGGCCAATAACGTAGGCATTAATGCTGTAGCCGGCACTGCCAATGGTGTCTCAGTATTTCCGAATCCTTCAACAGGTATGTTCTATTTACACGGAGTAGTTGGCGATTGCAACAAAGTAAACATCACCATTACAGATATGCCGGGACGTATTGTACACACAGATGACGCTACAGTTGTAAACGGCGTGCTCGATAAACAAGTAATTACAACCGGACTTGTACCCGGCATGTATCTTGTAACCGTACAAAGCAATACGGGCACTCAAACACTCCGCCTTATGATCCGGTAATAATGATCAGCGACAATAAAAAAAGCCCCGGTAGCGCATGCTGCCGGGGCTTTTTTATCAATATCGTTGGGTCACTTCCCGAAAAACATTTTCAGGGCTATCAGTACCATTATCACCGCAAATATTTTCTTGGTTACATCAGTAGGTATGCCCAGTGCCAGCTTCGACCCAAAGTACCCGCCTATGATAAAGGCAGCTGCAATAATAGCAGCATACCTCACATTTACGTATCCCGCCTTATAGTAGTTATACACTGCCAGTATACCTATTGGCGGCAGCATAATAGCCACGCTGGTGCCCTGTGCCATCTTCTGGTCCATAGCCAGCATCAGCACCATCATAGGTATCATTACAATACCGCCGCCAATACCTATCATGCCGCCCAATATACCTGCGGTAAGGCCTATTAATATCAATATAAGAATTGTGTTCAGTGGCATATCCTATAAGTTTGTTTCTTTAATAATGTCCTCGGCGCTTATAAAGCCTTCATGCTTCCATACCAGTTCGCCGTTTTTATACAACTCAAGGTAAGGAATCCCTTCAATTTTTTTCTCTGCAAGCAGCGCCGGGTTAGCATCGGCATCTATCTTCAGTATGCTCAGCTTATTCTTCTTCTGTTCGCCCAGCTCATCCAGTATGGGCGATAATTTTTTACATGGCCCGCACCACTGTGCATTAAAATCTACCAGCACATAGTTGGGCTTGTTCACAGCTTTTACCAGGTCTTCACCTGTCATACCTGCGTTTTTGGCAGCGCTCCCTTCTTCTACAGGCTTACCTGCTGCCCGCCAGCTGGTTATACCACCCTGCATGTTATATATCTCCTTAAAGCCAAGGTCTTTCAACTCTTCAGCAGCGGCATTACCCCTTCCGCCGCCCAGGCAATAAAGCATTACAGGCTTCTTCTTATTCAGCGAACTGAACTGCTCCCTGAAGTCTGTGCCGTTGATGTCTATATTCCGGGCGTTCTTCAGGTGCCCGCCATTATATTCATTATTGGTACGCACATCCACCAGCTGTGCCTCTGGCCGTGCGTTAAGCATACTGTCAAAAGTCTGCACGGTCAACTCTTTACTGATTGCTGGCCCCTTGCTATCCTCGTTCTTGCACGATGTTGCCAACAGTACAGCACCGGCAACTATAAGTGTATTCAATTTCAACATAAACTAAAAAAAGTAGCCCCTGGCCCTTTGCAGCATCCCCGGGGAATGTGATGTTAAGATGTCGCTTTCGGGTGCAATCTACTGCAATATTTTTTAATTGGTGTTCTGCCTGCCCAACGGCACAATCACTTTTACGCTTATGTTGCGGCCTATATTGTAGATGCCCGATCTGCCACCCGCCGCTGTTGTATAATATTCAAAATACTTCAGCCTGCTCATGTTCGATTGGTATACCTCATCCAGCAGGTTGTCGCCCTGCAGGTATAGGGTACATAGTTCTACCCCTTTTTTATTGGTTAGTGTGGCATTACAACCCGCACTTAGCAAAGCATAGCCCGGCGTCATGGTTTCTGTATTGTCAGCCCCGTAAAAGTGATTCTGTGTGGCATAGGCATTTACAGATATGCGCATCATTGGCTTTGCCAGGCGCCCAAACCGTTTTCCTGTCGATAGTGTCAGTTCCGTTTGTGTGTGCAGCGGAGGTATAAAGGGCAGATACTTGGCTGCATCCTGGTATTGGTCGCGCAAAGCCGTGCTAAGATTCAACCCCTCCGTATAACTAACAGACTGGTTGATCTTCAGCCATCCCGTTTTAAACGGGGTAACGCTTACGCTCACTTCACCACCATACAGCCGGGCCGCTGCCTGCTGGTATCGGTAAGTGGTGTTGCCGGGCACTATTACAATAGGGTTACCGCTCGCATCATATGCCCGCGCCTGGTAAATAAAGTTGTCTATGTTGTTATTAAACAGCTCAGCACTTACCGATAACCGGTTAAATGTGGCTATAACACCAATATCTTCCTGCAGTGTAAACTCTGGCTTAAACTCCCTGCTACCCAGGTATACTATATGCGCACCGGGGTCCAACCCGTTAGATCCTGTTTCTGTTATATTAGGTGCCCGGTAGCCACGCGCAATGTTGGTTTTTAGTAGCCAGTGGTTGTTTATCGTATATGTCATACCAATACTCCCCGACACCCCGACATATTGATGCCGGAAAGATGGGAATTGTAAGGTAGCCCCTGCAGTATCCTGCACATGTGCAGCCAGCCCGTTTGTTGTGTTTTGACCTACGTAAAAATCAGCCCAGTGCACAACCCTGGTATCATATCTTACTCCGCCCGATAGCTGTACCTTATCCCATGATCGTTGCGCCATGATAAACACTCCCGCATCAAGCAGCGAATAGTCCGGTATCGGGAAATCGGTAGCATCTTTGCTTGCATTGGTTTGCAACATACCATTTACACCTGCCGTTGCTTCTACGTGCTTCCAGGTTGGCAGGTCATACTTCACGTCATAGTTAAGTGTGTTCAGCACAACATACAGGCCTGCCTGTTCCGGGTATTGCGGGTGGTTATACTCCCTGCGTATACTTTGCTGCACGGCAAACGATGCATGCAGTTCGCTCATGTTTTTAAACTTCAGTAAGCCATGCGTGTATGCTCTTAAATGTTGTATATGCTGGTGCAGTGCCGATATGCCGTACGATCTTAGTTCCTCATCACTCGCCATCGGCCTGCTCTTTACATCATCGCTGTCCGCTTCATTTACCTGCTTGGTAAATCTACGCGTTACCGAATCCCTGCTGCCATCGGGTATCTCCTGCATATTATCGTAAATGGTAACACCCGCCTGCAGGCTACCCCATTTCCGGGTGATGCCTGCCTTAGACGAAAAGTTGTATTCACGAAATCCGGTATTGTACACATAGCCGTCTGCCCTGTTCCGGTAATCATGTGCCGCCTTGGCCGATCCGCGCACTGTCCAGAACATAGTTTCATTACGCCGGCCAATGCCCGCAGATGCGCCGGTCATGCCATTATTACTATGATGGTCCAGCACCACATCGCCCGTCAGCCCCTTGTTCAGTGCAGGCATGCGCGGTATCATATTGATCACACCCGCCGTCGCGTCCGATCCGTAAACCAGGCTAGCCGGTCCTTTTACCACCTCCCCCCTGTCTACCACATACTGGTCTATCTCTATGCCGTGCTCATCGCCCCACTGCTGCCCCTCCTGCCGTATACCGTCGTACAGCGATAACACGCGGTGGTACCCCAGCCCCCTGATGAATGGCTTGGAGATATTAGGCCCTGTTGTCACTGCCGCTACTCCCGGCGTGCCCTGCACTATGGCATCTATAATATTATTACTTACATGGGCTTCCATCTCCTGTCTGTTCACCACCACCATAGGCACCGGGCTTTTACGCAGTTCTGTAGCGCGAGATACGCCCGTCACCACAACTTCATTCAGGCTCGAATGATGCTCACGCAATGTTACATTCAATGTCAGTTGCTCATCCTCATGTATGGTCACATGCCTTATTTCCGCCTGGTAGCCGGTAAAAGAGTAACTGATACCATACTCCCCTTTCGGTATGTCTTTCAATTCATAGCGCCCATCCGCATCAGTTCTGGCACCAATAGAGGTGTGCAGTAGCTGTACGGTCACAAATTCTCCGCCTTTGCCACCAATGGTCACAACACCATTCACAGCGCCACCTCGGGCATATCCCAGGGCAGGCATCAGCAAGATCAGCAATAAGGCAACAGTTGTTTTCACGTTGATATTTTTGGCAAACTTACATAAATAATATGCTATACCATTAAAATAAAATTAGTCTTGCCTAATTTAATTTTACTTAGCCATCTATTACCCCCTTACGATCGCTGCACCATCATCCTTACTTATGGTGGCGCCACCTTAACACATTTACAAATCGCCTTTGCGCGCTTTGCCTGCTTAATCTCTTTGCGTGCTTTGCGATAGACCTTTGCATACTTTGCGTGAACTCCTTAACGCCACTCGCCCTTTGCGTCCTTAGAGCGAACCTTTTAACATTTATAAACCACATGCTTTACCTTTACAACATGTCAGGTATGCAAACGCTTTCCGAAGAGAATTATCTAAAGGCTATTTACAACATCAGCCGGCTCAGTGTTACTGAAAAGATAACACCCACCGCCATGGCCGAAGCGCTGGGCAACAACCCCGCTTCTGTTGTAGATATGATCAAAAAGCTGGTAGATAAAAAGCTGATATCATACGAAAAAACAAAGGGCGTAAAGTTTACCGATAAAGGCCGTAAAGCAGCCTTGCTCATTGTACGCAAGCACCGCCTCTGGGAAGTGTTCCTGCACGACAAACTGAACTACACCTGGGACGAAATACACGAAATAGCCGAGCAACTGGAGCACATACAGCACCCCGAACTGGCCGACAGGCTGGATAAATACCTGGGCTTCCCCCAGTTCGACCCCCATGGCGACCCTATACCAAAGTCCAACGGCGAAATACCAGCCACATCCACCACCACGCTCGAAGAAGTGGAAGACGGCAAGAAATGTACCGTGGTTGGGGTAAAAGATACCTCTACACCATTCCTGCAATACCTCAAGCAACTGAACGTAGGTATAGGCACAAAGATCACCATCGGCGAACGCATTGCCTACGATGGGTCCATCATCATTAAAATAGGCATCGGCGGCAACACCACCGTTTCCAAAAAATTCTCAGAAAATATTTTGGTGACGAAGTAATATCGCTACGTGCATTCCCGTTCACGACTTATGAAACAGCCTTATCTCATAGTACTACTTGCGTTTATCACTTTCGCCTGCAATACCCGAAAGATCAAAAAGATCAGCCTCAACCCTGCGGTAGCTGCACGCTACAATTTTAAATTGGGCACCTATTGGGTATACACAGATTCTGTTACCGGTGGGCTTGATAGCTTTGTCGTTGGTACAAGCTTGCACTACAGTAAACTAACTCCGGATGACACCAAAGGCCCGTACGACCTTGAAATTATAGATATTCCCGTAGCGCACTATTACAATGGTGTCCGTAACTCCATGACAAGCATCATACAACTGGTACAGGACAGTTGCAGCTTCACAATGCTATTGGCAGATGCCACCCGGACAGACTCTGCAATTTCAGCTGGCGGGGCTATCCCTTATCCTTTAAATAATGCAAATTCTTCTTTCGTTGTCAATGGCAGTACATTCAACAACGTTGCGCTGCGTGGCACAGCCAATTATCTGTACCTGTGCAGCGAGGAGGCCTTTCTCATCAAACTCCCTGCAACAAACAAAAGCCGCTATCCATGTACTTCCCTTTCGCTACTTCGCTACCATATAGTCCGGTAACTATAGCCGGTCAGCTTCCATTTTAATATTCTCCCGGGCCGCCTGTTCATACTTATCATAGAAATAGGCAGTCTTAAATATCCTGTCCATAGCAAGGAAACTGTGCAGCACCTTTTTCCGCCCGGGGTTGTATAACAGATCAGGATAGATGCGGTATTCTTCCCGTACCTGTTGGGCATACTGTTCATATACATCCCATGCTCGGCCAAGTATGCTCATATCAGCATCGGTAAACCGGTCAGTCACCATATCACCAGTACGCTCATGGCTCTTCGTTGCCAGTATACAACGCTCCACACGGCTAATCATGTCATCAGGCACCTTCATGCGCTGCATTCGCTCTATTGCTATACGCGCGCTCTGCTCTTCATTGTCTTTTGCGGTAACACTATATATTATATCATGGTATACGGTCGCCAACACAAATGCAGGCCATACCTCTTCGTCTTTACTATCTGTTAGCTGTTGTATCACATCCTGCAGGTGGTTCAGGTTGTGGTAGTGTCTGCTTTTATTGTTATGGCACTGCACTATATAGCGCCACTCATTGTCTGTTGTTACAGTATCGTTGCAATACTGAACGGCTACCTGCCGGAAGCAGTCTTCAAGGCTGATGCACAGTATAGACATAAGGTCGCGTTGATTAATAAATGATGCGTAAATTTACAATATGGAAGTAAACGAGCCCGCCTTAGCCTACGATAAGCGCAAATATACCATCGAGGAATACCTCGAAATGGAAGAGTTGGCTACTGAGAAGCATGAGTATTACCAGGGTGAGATATTTGCCATGTCTGGGGCTGCACACCCACATAATACTGTCGTACGAAATATTTACTTCTATCTCGGCAAGCTACTCGAGGGGAAACCATGCCAGCCATGGGGTAGCGATACAGGTATTCACATAGAAAAGAATACCTTATTTACTTACCCGGATATTTCTATTATCTGTGGCGAACCGAAGTTTTTTAAAAACAATAAAACCAACGTCCTCAACCCTACTATTATAATAGAAGTACTATCGCCGTCAACCCGCGCCTACGACCGTACCGATAAATTTAAGCTATACCGCGACATACCATCACTGAAAGAATATGTCCTCGTGGAGCCTGAAAAGCTGAACATTGAGGTATTCTCAATAAACGCTACGGGTCATTGGCAATTGACGGAATATGAACAAATCGACCAGGAATTGCAACTAGACAGCATCAAAGTGTCCATCCCCCTGAAAACAATATATACGAGCACCGTTGTAATGCCACAATAAACCCCAAAGAATCTCTGCGAGAGGTTATTCGGCAAAACTGCAATCATTCTTCAATGACAAAATTAGAATTTCAAGTCAGTTCTTGTCATTATCTGGTCGGCGATAGCCGTGTCGGCACTGTCAGGGTTATGCGCAGCCTGGCTACTTTGGCGCGCGGAGCGATACGCCAAAGTGCCGCTTTCTTTTGTTACTTTTCTTTGCGGCAGCACAAAGAAAAGTAAAGAAGAGGTGGGCACAACAAAATGAGTATTTGTAAGCGCTCTGTAAACACTTAATGAGTAGCCCACTGTTATTGACACGAACTAAGCAGCCTATCAAGCACATAAAGTGCTAACATCACTAACTGGCCAAAGCGTCCAGCTTCGTCCTGCCACCATGCAAGCGTCCCGCGTGCAAAACACCCTTATACATATACCACTTTTATGAAATAAGTAGAATTTTAACCCCGCCGTTTCTCAAATTGACTTTTTTTGAAATTAATTCCTATCTTTGCACATTCAAAAAAGTGTCGTTTATTTAAAAATTTTGATGCAAATGTCTCATTTATCAGCTGAAAAGAAAGCAAACATTTTCAAAACCTTCGGTGGTGCGGAAACAAATACAGGATCCATCGAAGCACAGATTGCTATGCTTACAGAGCGTATCAATCATATCTCCCAGCACATGAAGACCAATAAGAAGGATTTCTCTTCTAACCGTGGCCTGTTGGTAATGGTAGGTCGCCGCAAACGTTTATTACAATATCTCAGCAACAACAATCTGAGCTCTTATCGCGCTCTTATCGAGAAACTGGGTATCCGCAAATAATGCATTTTACCTCTTGACTGTTCCCAACTATCACGGTTGGGAATTGTTTTTTTATGACTTTTCTAAATTTTGATGACGTATGATCCCAAGTCCAATTTCCGTATCTTACAAACTAGCTGACGGACGGGAAATTTCAATCGAAACGGGCCGCATGGCTCGTCAGGCCGATGGCTCCGTAGTGGTGCGCATGGGCGACTGTATGATCCTTGCTACTGTAGTAGCTAATACAGAACCTAAACCGGGACAATCTTTCTTCCCGCTTACTGTTGATTACCAGGAAAAATTTGCTTCTGCCGGCCGTATTCCAGGCTCTTTCTTTAAAAGGGAAGCAAGGCTCAATGATTATGAAATACTGATCTCCCGCCTTATAGATCGCGCTCTGCGCCCATTGTTCCCTGATGACTATTTCTGCGATGTACAGGTACTCGTTACCCTCATCTCTTCTGATGCTGAGATAATGCCCGATACCCTGGCTTGCCTGGCTGCATCTGCTGCGCTTGCAGTATCCGATGTGCCTATCCAGGAGATCATCTCCGAAGTGCGCGTAGCACGTATCGGTGGCGAATTCAAGGTAAACCCTAGCCGTACCGAACTGGCTGCTGCCGATGTGAATATGATCATCGCCGCTACCCGCGATAACATCATGATGGTGGAAGGCGAAGCTAAGGAGTGTGACGAAGCTACCCTGATCAAGGCTATCGAAATAGCACATACTGCTATTAAGGAGCAGATAAAGCTGCAGGAAGAGCTGCGTGCCAAAGTAGGCAACCCTGCCAAGCGCGAATACACTAAGCCATACACTAATCCTGAGCTGGAAGCTAAAATAGCTGAGTTTGCAAAGGAAAAGATATACACTGTAGCTAAGGCTGCTATGGGCAAGCACGAGCGTGGCGACGCGTTCAAGGCTATCCGTAAAGAGTACGAAGCACAGTTTACAGAAGAAAACCCACTGCCCGATGCTGATAAGGCACTGGTAGGTATGTACTTCCACGACCTGGAAAAGGACGTGATCCGCAAAATGATGCTCGACGAAAAGGTGCGCCTCGATGGCCGTAGCCTGGAGCAGGTGCGCCCGCTCACTATTGAGACGGACGTACTGCCTTCACCACACGGTTCTGCCCTCTTCACCCGTGGCGAAACACAG
The DNA here is from genome assembly GCA_964588295.1 of uncultured Flavipsychrobacter sp. Lineage (GTDB taxonomy): Bacteria > Bacteroidota > Bacteroidia > Chitinophagales > Chitinophagaceae > Flavipsychrobacter. Next base: position 208,140 of record CAZPOT010000007.1, read on the forward strand.
TCGCTCACTACTGTTACCCTGGGTACTGTAGATGACGAGCTGCTGAGCGAAACAGCTGCTACCAGCGATTATATGAAGTTCATGCTGCACTACAACTTCCCTCCGTTCTCTACAGGCGAGGTGAAGATGATGCGCGGACAGAGCCGTCGCGAAGTAGGCCATGGCAACCTGGCTATGCGCTCGCTCAAGCAGATGATGCCTGCAGAATATCCGTACACCGTACGTGTGGTATCAGATATCCTGGAGTCTAACGGTTCTTCTTCTATGGCTACCGTTTGTGCCGGTTCACTGGCGCTCATGGATGCTGGTGTGCCATTGCCTAAGCACGTTAGTGGTGTGGCTATGGGCCTGGTGGCCGAGAATGGCAAGTTTGCTGTACTGACAGACATCCTGGGCGATGAAGATCACCTGGGCGATATGGACTTTAAAGTTACCGGTACCCGCGATGGTATCTGCGGTATACAGATGGACATCAAGTGCGATGGCCTTAGCATGGATATCATGATGCAGGCACTGGAGCAGGCTAAGCGTGGCCGCCTCCATATTCTCGATGCTATGTACACTACTATCCCTCAAACGCGCGACGACCTGAAGCCTCAGGCACCACGCATCGAGCAGTTCTCTATCGACCGCGAGTTCATTGGTGCAGTAATAGGCCCTGGCGGTAAAGTGATACAGGAAATGCAGCGCGAAACAGGTGCTAAGATCAACATCGAAGAAGTTGGCGAGCAGGGCGTTATCAAGATATTCTCTGCTAACAAAGAGAGCATCGATAAGGCTAAGAGCTGGATCAAGAGCATAGTAGCGATACCGGAAATAGGCGAGACCTACGAAGGTACCGTGAAGAGCATCGTTCCATTTGGTGCATTCATAGAGTTCATGCCGGGCAAGCAGGGCTTGCTGCACATAAGCGAAGTAAGCTGGAAGCGCCTCGAAACACTCGACGGTGTACTGAAAGAAGGCGATACAGTAAAGATAAAGCTGGTAGGTACAGACCCTAAAACGGGTAAGCTGCGCCTGAGCCGTAAAGTGCTGATGCCAAAGCCTGAAGGTTACGTAGAGCCTGCACCACGCGAAGAGCGCGGCGAAAGGGGCGAACGCGGAGACCGTGGCCCACGCCGCGAAGGTGGTGATCGTGGTCCGCGCCGTGAAGGTGGCCCGCGTGGCGACCGCCGCGACGGCAACAACGACCGTGGTCCGCGCCGCGAGCACAACAACAACAATAATAACAACAACGAAAACAACCAGCCAACCCCTGAAGTTGCTCCTGCCCCACAGGACAACACCAGCGACGACGATATGAAGCTGTAATTGCTTTCACGTTACAATAATCAAACAGCCCCGCTCGATGAGCGGGGCTGTTTTTGTTTATCGGCTACATAGCTGGCCACTTTTGCTCTGATGATGGCACAACCACAGCCGCCGTTGTGTCTCCTGACCAACGGCCACGGGACGTATTCGTTTTGTAGCGCTATGAGGCGAAGAAAAATGGTTGAACAAACTCCCAGTTAGCTCTGCCTAAGTACATGCTAGCCGAGCTATATTTATAGTCTTCCGGACAGTCGCAAATACCGGCTCTCACCGGATTACTATGAATATATTCTAACTTTTGCTTTAAAACGCTTTCGCTCCATATGTCGATAGACAAGGGCTCTCGTTTCCATATCTGATAAGTTCTATCTTTTTTTCCTGCGTAAAATTCTTGCAGAAAGTCAGGGTTTGTAACCCTTAGATCGTTTATAAATGCACGTGCCGTGAATTTCAGAAAGTTGCCTTGTATCTGGGCAGGTATGTTTGGATGAACAATATGCCATACCAAATGTATATGGTTGTCCATAATTACAAAGGCATGTACAGCAATCTTGTTGGCCTCAACGAAGTAGCGAAGGCTGTTGACAATAATGTCTTTGTACTTATCGGGCGCTAGCAAGAACTTCCAATCTAATATTGTAGCAGTGAAAAATGTCGCTTCATATTTGACGGCTCTTATCATAGGCAATTACACTCATTTATTTCTTTATCCGAAAACGACTACGCCCGTGGCCGTTGGTCAGGAGACACAACGGCGGCTGTAATTGTAGCTTCTATTGAGTTTCAAACCCATTATCACTCTCCCATCGCCCTTTTCACCCTCGCCTCAGCTTCCTTCATGGTAATGCCATTATAATAGTCGTGTACAAAAGGGTGCTCCTGGCCCTGCTGGGGAGTGATCTCAGGGCGGTGGCCGTTACCGGCTGTTATTATGCGCATTACAATGCCGGTGGTAGTAGTATCATAGTCTGGTAGCCACGTGCTCAGGTAGCCCATGTACTTGTGGCCTGCAGCATTGGGGTGCCCGGTATAGTCGTTAAAACTTGTTTCGCTTACAGATACCCACACGCCATAGTCCAGCTGCGCGTCGTGGCCGGTTATCTTCTGCTTCAGTACTGTTCTTATAAAGTAGTCGGTCTGGTGTTCGTAGGCCAGTATGCACAGGTCGCTGGTCAGTTTGCGTACATGCTTCTTTCTGTCCTCATCCGTTAGTGTGTAGTAGTAATGAGGGGCGTCAAACCCTATAGCGGGCAGTTCATCGTGCGTTTGGCCGCATTGTTTGCAGGTATATGGCATAGCGCAATATTACGGCAAAAACCACTTGCCGTGAGCAGATCACCAAACCACAACATACTTATGCTTATCCATAGGTATGCTGCCACGGTAGCGCGAATCGAAAGCATTGTGCCTGTTATCGCTTATCACAAAATAGTGTCCTGTAGGTACGGTTACCGGGCCAAACTGATCTGCATTCCATGGTTTGTTCCATTGTTTTTGCATAAACTCGTCCTGGTAATCTGTTTTATAGATATATGGTTGGGCAGGTACTTTGTTTTGCCTGATGGTAGCTTCGGTAGCAAATACCATTGCGTCAGCACCGGATACACCGGGCATGCCGACGGTCACTACATCGTGTTCATTGAACACGTCGGTATATTTTTGTGGTACTATATACGTCTTGTATAATATACGCCCTGCATCAGCATTCTCGTCATTTACATACAATACGCCATCTTTTATTTCCACTTTGTCGCCTGCAGTGGCCACCATGCGGCTTACAAACAGCTGGTCTTTACCGCTGGTCTCGTCAAAAGCATCAAAGCATACCAAGTCATTTACTTTGGGGGTTTAAGGCGGTAGCCAATGATATATTCGTTCACTTTAATGGCCGGCATGCACGATGCTGTTGGCGTCTTCATCAGGTTGATGATACCCGCTATTCTTAGCGCTGCATAACCAACAAGGGGTATGGTCACTATCAGCGAACCAGCAAGGATCAACTTTTGTTTTAGTTTCATAGAAGAGAGATCTGGCCCTAAGATAGTCAGATTTGGTGTACTTACTAGCGTAATGCCGTTGTATAACGCCCGCTATTTTATCGCCCGGCCCTATTCAAACAGTGCGCCCCGGCATTTGCCGGGGCGCATAACAGTTATCTATCTCTTTGGCGTTATTCTCTCACAAACCTGAACACCTTGCCCATGCCGTCCTTGTTCAGTCTCAGCATGTACACACCCGTTGGCAGGTCGTTCAGCTGAACGGCTTGTTCCAGCGCCCCGTTCACTACAGGGGCATTGCCAGTGTATACCGTCTGGCCTATGGCGTTGGTTACATCTATGGCTACGTTGCCCTCGCCAATATTGCTCAGCATGCCCTTCAGCGTAAAGCTGCCATTGTTCGGGTTAGGGAACAGTTCTACGTTCTCAAACTCAGGCGATACATTGGCTACGCCCGTACCCAGGCGGATGATAATGGTATTACTTACCCCTATGCTGGCACAATCTGCAATGCTGCCCACCTCGTAGCGCACCGTATCGTTGTGGGTAATGCCGCTCAATACATAGGTGCTCGATGTTACACCCGGCACCGGTACATTATTCACATACCATGTATAGCTGGTCAGGAACGATCCGGTAACAGTAGCGTGTAGGGTCACTGTTCCACCGGCCACTACAAACGAGTCTGGTGATACCGTTATGGCTACCACCGGCGTATTGTTCAGCACCGTTACTGTTATCACATTGCTGGTATCACGTGGCTTATCCGGGCACCTTACGCTGCTGATCATCTGGCACCATACTGTTGTGCCATTCACCAGCGATGGAGACGACCAGTTGTCGAACGTAGCGCCCACCACCGGTGTAGTAGGGCCTGTCATCCATTGGTAGGTAGGCTCAAAACCGGCATTGGTAGCCGTAGCAGTAAAGAACACTGTTGTGCCTGCACATACGGTATCATTAGGCAATACAGATATCGTCACATCCGGGTAATCTGTAGGATAAGTAGTGATGTGTATGGTATCGCGTGCCGATGGGCAACCATCCAGCGTATCTACCAGGTAGTAAAAGCCGGTATCGGCAGGTGTGATGTTAGGCCTTACAGGATTCTGCATGATAGAAGTGTAGCCACCAGGGCCGCTCCAGTTGTAGGTAAACAGGCCGGGATAGTTGCTGTAACCAAACAGGTTAAGCGTACCGCCCATACACAGCGGCGCGTTGCTGCTGTCTGTTGGCGTAGGCGGTATGAACGAGTTGACCAGTACATTGATGGTATTGGTTGATGGCGGACAGGCGCCATGTGTTACGCTTACGGTATACACACCGCCATTGGCAGCGGTAACAGAAGGTACAGATGGGTTCTGCTGCGTACTGGTGAACGATGCCGGACCGCTCCAGTTATAGCTGTTGACAGTATAGCTGGCCGCAGAGCTCAGGTTCAGCGTCATACCTACGCACAGCGGCGTATTACCATTGATGCTTGGCGCAGGCAGCGACGACTGTATGCTGATGTTGATATTGTTATCTACCGATGTAAAGGCAGGGTTGGTAGACACTATGCGGATGCGGTAACCCGTGCCATTAGGCGTGCCTGCTGGTATGGTGCAGGTAATAGGGCCATTGGTGGTAGATGCCACAGTGCCTATCTGCACCGGGGCTGCAAAGCTGCCGCTGGCATCAGAAAGCTGCACACGGAAGTTGTTGCCGAAAGCAAAGTTGAAGTTCACCGTATCGCGGATAACAAAGCTGGAACCAGGGCACAGCAGCGTATCTATAAACGGCTGCTTAATGGTTACTATCGTATCTCTTGCAAATTTTGTTATAAAGCCATCTGATGTACCGCCGCCAAATGTTGACTGCGCCACAACGGCTGGATAACTCATGCCCGTGCTACTGGTGAAACCACCTATGGTAATAGCCGAAGCTGTAGTACCTGTTGAAGGGTCGAACGCTATAGCATTTGCATAATCAACAGATGTTTTACCGAAATAAGTAGAGTATATCTTCTGGCCAAGGGTATTGTATTTGGCTACAAACGCATCATTGGTACCGTTTAATGTTGTCTGGTAAGCCCCTGTTGAAGCAATGCCCGTGCTGGTAGTGTTGCCTGCAATAGTGATATTGCCAAAGTAGTCAGCACATACGCCATTACCCATATCATTGCCTGCGCCACCAAAATAGGTACCCCATACTTTATTACCGGTATTATCATACTTCATCAGGAAAGCATCCTGCACACCAGAGAACGAGTTAGCGTAAGAGATGCCCGAAGAGATGTTATCTGCGCTGGAAGTAGTACCGGTCAGGTATATGTTGTGCAACATGTCTGATGCCACACCCTTGCCTATGTCGCTGGCACTGCCGCCTATGTAAGTGCTCCACTGTACTGATGGCGCCAGGCCATTGGTTTTAATGTATGCCAGGAAAGCATCATCGGCACCGCTTAATGCACCAGACATAGCCATACCCATCGTACTGTTGGTATTACCGGTAGCGGCAATGAAAGAACCGTTATTGACCGCCATCGCATCTATCTCGTCATCGCCCTCGCCGCCTATGTACGAAGCCCATATATTAACACCGGTAGTACTGAATTTAAGTAGGTAACCATCTGTTCCGCCATTCAGGGTTGTACCGTCGGTAGTGGCCATGTCATTACTATTAGTCTTACCACCCACAAACACATTGCTTGTTGTTGTACTGTCGCATATTACAGACAATCCTTCATCATCCAGCGATCCACCTATATATGTTGCAAAATTTCTTGCGCCAGAAGTAGGGACAAACCTTACAAGAAGCATATCTTTTCCTCCATTATTGTTGGTCTGATAAGCAGTAGCAGAAGCAAGGCTTGTTTCTGTAGATGTAGTAGTAGCAACCATATATATGTTGCCGTTAATATCCCCGGTTATCCCGTTACCCCTATCATCTCCGGTACCGCCATAATAAGTAATCCAGTTAGCAAAACCGGCGCCCAAAGGATACCTTACAACAAACGCATCATAAGCTCCACCGAACACACTTTGCGCTAGCGAGGTTCCGCCTACTGCAAGACCCGTACTAGCTGTGTAACCGGTTGCATAAGTAATACCTCCAGTACTGCACCTAACACCAGTCACCACATCCTCGTTAGTACCGCCAAAGTAAGTGCTCCAGTTCAGGTACGGGTCAATGGTCAGTGAGCCATTGTATTTGCCTGTGGCAAAGCTCACCACATTACCATCCAGCTGAAAGCGGCTGCTTACCGGCTTGTGGGTGCGGGTCTCGAACGCTACGGGTGTTTTTTCTGTAATGCTGCCCATTGGTGTTTCGGCAGTAATGCTGCCATCTTTGCCAATGCTCAGCGCAGTAGCGCCGCCATATTGCAGCTTTATCCGGCTGGGGTCACCACCGGGGCGCACCACAAAGTCGTATTCTACCTTACCGTCTTTTACATACAGTACCCAGTCTATATTAGGGTACACATCGGTATAGGTTATCTTCTGGTAAGCGTTGGCTACTACGCCATCGGGCCCTACCTGCGGTATATAATAGTTCTCGTGATAATCTATTGCATTGGTAGCAGTAGCCTTTGCCTGCGTATTAGCGCCTACCAGTGTTACATCCATGCGGTAGGTAGATATGGTTGGCGATTTAATGCCTGCCACCACGTCTTTAAACTGGTAGTGCAGCTGGCCATCGCCTACAAAAAGCGCTACGCCCTTGCCGCTCAGTTTGAACTGTACATCCGTGCGCGAGTGGTTGTACTCGTCCAGTACCTGGCCCTTGTTCTCCACAAAGCAGAGCGGTTTCCTGATACCCTCTGCCTGCATGGTTTTCAGGTCTTTGGCAAAAGCAGATACCGATAGGAGGCAACCGGCAATAAATAGCTGGCATTTTGTACCACTAAAATACATATGCAAAAATTTGTTGGTTATTACTACAATGCTGCAATGTAATAAACAAATCACAAAAAATGAAGTTTTCGGGGCGCTTGTTATCGCTGTTTCTCAACCGGAAAATGAACAAGAGCATGCAACAAGTAAAATAACCCCGCCATTGGCAGTTCTAACCCGTCCACCCGTTCGGCGCATAACTATTTCATAGCCGCAACTGCTGGCCTGGCCCATAGGCTCACTTATTCACATACTTGCCATGCGCGGGTACGGCCACAGTATCAAAATTATCTACCAGGTGGTTCAGCCCGGCGGTCAGCTCGGCGCCTTCCATTACCCGGCCGTGCCCCGGCAATATCACGTTAGGCTGCAGGTCGCGCAGTGTTTTGGCGGCTTGTTTGGCGGCCTCCCAGTCGGTGGTAAAATACCGTGGCGGGCCGTTCACCTCTTTTTCCTGCACCAGCACCCGGTACAAAGAGTCTTGCCGCACGGTGATCACCGCATCTGCCGATATCAGCACCCTGTCCGCCTCGCGGAAGAAGGCCACCTGCCCCGGCGCATGCCCCGGCACATGTACCCACCTCCAGCCCGGCAGGTACGGCACGCTGCCGTCCACCGGCAGCGCCAGCAGTTTACCGGTAATATCTACCGGTTCGTTGGGGTAGATAGATGATATCTTGCCCAGCAGGCCACCCTCTGCTGTCGGGTCCGGCTCCGGGTAGGGCAGTGCGCCAGTCAGGTAGGGGAACTCAGCCGGGTGTGCATATACCGGCACATCCCAGGCCTCCAGCAGCGCTACAATGTTGCCCGTGTGGTCAAAGTGGCCATGCGTCAGCAATATGGCTGCCGGCTTGCTGCCCGCCCCGTAGCGCTCTTCTGCCACGTGTATTATCTCCTCGCTGTGCTTGGGCATGCCGGTGTCTATCAGCACCCATTGGCCGGCACCGGACGCCCCGGCAAATATCACATTCACTATCTGGTTGGTATAGCAGTAAAGGTCTGCTACGGCGGTGCCGCTCCCACTCTGTACAGAGGTCATCGGGATAAACTTATTGTCGCTGCTCTGGTGCATATGGCTGTATATATTGGGGATGAAACGGATGCTTCCCCGGCCATCAATAATATGCCAGTGTAGTTTGGGCAGCCATATGCCCACGCCGCGCCGCTTACTGTTGATAAATCGCTACACCGCCATACCGCACCGGCTGTGTATCAATATGGCATATTTTTTTGTCATCCTCAGCACCTGCCTTTCCCAAACCATAAAAACAGATACTGTATGTTAGCAATGAATTATCGCGGCCCGTTCAGGGTACGTGTTTCCCAAAAGCCTTATCCCGAGATTCAGCACCCGCAGGATGCTATAGTAAGGGTCACGCGGTCGTGTATATGCGGTTCCGATCTGCACCTTTACCATGGCCTGGTGCCCGATACGCGCGTAGGCACCACCTTTGGCCACGAGTTTATTGGCGTGGTAGAAGAGGTAGGCTCCGGCGTGCACAACCTTAAAGTGGGCGATAACGTGCTGGTTCCCTTCAACATAGCCTGCGGCAAGTGCGCCTTCTGCAAGCAGCAGCTCTATGGCAACTGCCACGAGTCTAACCCCGAGGCAACAGCCGTGGGCGGCATATTTGGCTACTCGCACACCGCCGGCGGCTACGATGGTGGCCAGGCCGAATACGTGCGTGTGCCCTATGCCGATGTAGGCCCTATGGTGATACCACCCGATATGCACCCCGATGATGCAGTACTGCTTACCGATGTGGTGCCTACCGGCTACCAGGCGGCTGAGATGGGTGGCATAAAAAAGGGAGATACCGTAGTGGTCTTCGGTGCTGGCCCGGTGGGTATAATGGCCGCCAAATGCGCATGGCTGTTTGGCGCCGGGCGGGTCATCGTTATCGATCACCTGGAGTACCGGCTGGAATTTGTCCGCAACTATGCCCAGTGCGAAGCCTATAACTTCCGCTCCATTGGCGATCCTGTGCTCTTCCTTAAAAAAGCTACCGACTGGTTTGGTGCCGATGTATGTATAGATGCCGTGGGCAGCGATGCCGCAGGCAATGCCATGCAAACAATAACGGGCCGCAAACTGATGCTGCAGGCAGGCTCGGCAACAGCCCTGCACTGGGCCATCAACTCGGTAAAGAAAGGCGGCATAGTATCTATTGTAGGCGTTTATGGCCCTACCGATAACCTGATACCTATAGGCAATGTGGTAAACAAGGGCATTACCATCCGTGCCAACCAGGCATCGGTAAAGCGCCTGCTGCCACGCCTTATAGAGCACGTGCAGGCGGGCCGCATCAACCCCAAAGAGATCATTACCCACCGCGTGCCGCTGGAAGAGGTAGCCGACGCTTACCACATCTTCTCTGCCAAGCTCGACAACTGTATCAAACCTATTCTTATTCCACCATCAGCAAGAGTATAATTTTATGGACACGACAAACGATTATCAGCATATTAACGGCTGGGGCATAGATGCCGACGACCGCAACGAACCCACTTACCCCATTAAAGAATACACCGGCGACGATCACCAGCGCATCAACTGGGTGCGGCCACCGCTGCAGATGGTGGATGTAGAGATACTCCACTCCAACGAACGGCCTAATGTAACCGCTGTATTTGGCACCACTGTTCCGCCATCCGGCCTCAGCGGCGCCATCCGCAGGTTCGCCTTCCGCTACAGCGAATCCAGCTACGCACACTGGTTGCCCCTTCTCTTTGCCGACCGCGTGAACGTGGTAGAAGGCATAATAGACGACCTGAAGAGCGGTACCATTCCAAATATTTTTGCCGAAAAAGGCTGGAAAGCCGAATGGAAATACAACAAGGTCGGCCTCACTAAAAAGATAGTGATCGGCGCAGCAATCACCGCCGGCATCCTCATCCTGCTGAACAGGAACAGCGATGATGATGACGATGATGAATAGTTAGCCACCGGCATGGGCCGACAGCCTTCTAGCAGAGATATTCGTATGTATTGACCGACAGAGTGTGCCGGACGGCAGTTTTCGATTTTGACCGCTGTTACTGTCAACCAACAACTATCGGGATGTATTTGTTTTGAGACGCTGCGGTTGCATGCGCCCCATGTGCTTATTGTTGGCGGGAACGCCAACGACCGTATTCGTTTTTAACACAAAAAAACGAAAAGCCCTGAAATCAACGATTTCAGGGCTTTTAGCTTCTTTTGATACTTTACCAAGTGGACTGGGAGGGATCACAGTCGAACACCTAATACCCATTTTAACCTTTTTTCAAAATCTAAATTTATGAGAGGTAAATGGAATCTTACAGTTGCTTGAGCTGATTAACCTTTCGTTTATCTTGCTATTATCCAATCATAATTAATCAGATGAGCCAAGTTGTCGGTTACTTTTCTATCAGGATTCGATCTTAAATATTTTCCATTGGAACCATTGACGACTGTTACTTCTTCTTGAACATTAAATGCAGAAGTTGTATAGTTCCATACCCAAGTTACGGCCTTATTTCCTGTTTCTTCAATTTGCTTGATCGCGTCTACTTTTGATGTCTTGACCGCTCGTGACCAAATTGTATCTTTAACATGAGTATGAAAAGCGTAATGGGTAATTACACCATTTCCATCTTTCCATACACCTGAAATTCTAATTTCTGCCATTGTTTTGTAAATTATTTTAATACTTTATTAATTTTCTGGAAGAATTCTCCCACTATAATTGTTCATTTTTAGTTAATGATAGCATTGATAGTGTTATTTAGCATACCCCATATAATCCCAACAGTGCTGCATAAAGTCAAGTGCATCTTTGTGACTTCTCGGGTTTCTCTTGCTAAAAAGCCATAGCAATTCGTTGACTTCCGTATAGTCGGCATTGTTTTTCATGTCCTCATATATTTTTATAATCACATTTTTTAGTGTTTCAGTGTAATTTCCTGATTTGAAGTTGTCATTTGATACGTTATACACCAAGCATTCAATAAAAAAAGAAGAGGCTAGCTTATCAGAGATTTTTCCCTCATCAATTAACCGATAATTTATAACTTTTAAGATCCTGACCATACGTTTATACAAGCGATATGTCTGATTAGTCTTTGTTGTTCCATTGGAATAGTGTTGATTAGGAAAGCTAATAATTTCATTGCTATCATCTGAATAAAATTTAATACCTTCTGCTTCTACAGTTTGTAGAGTCCGAAATCTTTTTAAAACAAAACATGGTATGACGTCTGCAGTAATGCGGTAGCTATTTCCGTTAACCTGAATGCATTTATTTTTTCTTTCAACATCAGTAGTAAAAACTGCCTCTAATGCGGCTAGAGTATCTGATTTTAGTTCATCGAAATTGTATCCCGCTGATGTTCTTTGAGAGTTGTACATAGCCTTGTCAATATCGGATAGACGTTGTAAATCTGGATAGTAGGCATCATCGTATCTCATGACAATATCTACATCACTATTCTGGCGGACATTTGTGTTATTTCGGTAAGACCCTTGGAGGAAAATTGACACCCTATTACCAAATTTAGCTTTCAAAGCGGCGGTAACCTGATTAATAGCATTTTGGCATTTTTGGTCTTCTGACGTGCTAACTGGTTTAGACCAATTTATTAATTGTTGTTCACTAAAATTCATGTCTAAATGTTTGTGTTATAAATTTTTTCTCGATCAAAAAATGAAAGTACCTCTGATTGGACGGCAGAATGATACCCGGCTTGATCGCCCATTCCTTTAAGAGTTTTCAAAGCACTGTTATGTGCTATATCCATGTCAATCAGTCCTATATGTTCTTTTGAAAGCTGTGGTGTAGGAATTCGATAATAAGTGCCAGATGGTTGTATGTGTCCAATGATGTTCGTTAGGAAGAAATCATTGAAATAAGCCTGACCATCCATAGATGCTTGGAAAAGTTTATTTCCCCAATGCCTGAAAGATCTATTTCGCTTAGAGGTAGAAGCCCACCCACTAGGTTGGGTCACACTGGAAACTGACAGGATCTTGAAAGTTGAAAATTGCTTTTGAGGTCCTACAAAAAATTTTAAACTCTCTAGCAAGCCGCAAAGCGATGGGTTATTGGCCCATAATCCTCCGTCGGCATAAAGGATATTTCTATGTTCATGTATTGGGAGATAGGTTGGTGCAGCTGATGTGGCAAGTGCAACATCAACCATTTTTATATCTTTGTCCATGAAAAAGTTACCTTCTTTATGAGGGAATTTAAACACTCTTGGCATTCCAGTTATTAGATTATAACTAGGAATACATAGCAAATTTTTTGCCTCTCCCATAGTAGTTTCACCGAGCATATCCTCTAAGATGTTTTTTAATGGCTGTGCAGAGAATTTTCCTCTCCACAACAGCTGTTTAAAAAAATGCCATTTTCGCTGAATATACCGGAGTGGCTTATATTCGGAAACGGGAAATATTTCTCGACCTTTATTAAAATACATATCAGCAATTTCTTGGGCCGAGATACCTTTACTAAGTGCCAAAGCAATTAGTCCTCCTGTTGACGTGCCGCAAATCATATCAAAATAATCTCCAATTTTTTTACCCGTCTTTTCTTCTATTCTGGCAAGTACAGATGCACTGTATAGACCCTTTATACCACCACCATCTATTGTGAGTATTTTGAAAACGTTATCTTGTGATTGCATTTGTTATTATTTATAAATTAGGTGTAAGATATTCAATTTTAATGAATTACAAAACGGAGAGTAAGCCCATGTAAAGATAGCATAAGTACTTTAGTTGAAATTACGGGTTCCCGTAATGATAGTATTTATATGTTATTTACTGTAAGATTTGACGTCGTGGTATGTCTATTATCAATTCCTATTATAAATATTGAAAATTAGTGATCAGGTTTTGTTTTCTAAGGTATAAATTGGACTTGAATACTAGTACCATTTTAAAAACCAAGTGGTTCTAGTACCAGCGGGATCACATGGTTTGAAATGAAGAGAACCCTAGATCCTTACGGCACAAAACTCGAACCATTTATTAGAAGATTTGAAGCTCCTGAGTTAATTAATAGCTGCGTAGTATGGGTGTAAATCAAAGCGACAATGTTTCTATCTTTACACTAGGAACACTACCGCAATATGAAATATACAATAGCTTCTGTCGCAAAAATATTCAAAGTAGAAAGGAAAGCTGTAAAAGATTGGGTATATCATTTTTCAGATTATCTCACTTCAGGTGCAAATCCAACTAAAGGGACAGAGAGGTTATTCGAGATGGAAGACATTCGGGTTATGGCTTATATTTTTTCGTATTGGGAGGATGATCCAGATTTCGAATGCATAAGGATAGGACTGAATTCAAATAGCCATTATGAGCATGATCTGATCGATAACCTGATAACAGAACTTAGTCCATTTTTTGTTACCCCTCCTGAAAATATAGATGATACATGGAAACATGGGGTATTGTTCGGCGGCTTGTCGCAGTTCGGTGATACCTTCTACCTCGCCAGTTCTTATAAATTTGCTGGAGACAATTTGGTTGATCTGGCATTAGAAAAGGAAGAAGCTTGGAATCTTTTCTGTCCGGCCGTATATAACTATCGTCACTCGACTGAGCTTTACTTAAAGGCAATCACGGGATGTCAAAAGCAAACACACAACTTAAATGTTTTATTTGAAAAATTTGAAAAAATAATTCTCGATGAGTATAAAGAAACGTGTCCCGACTGGTTTAAGAATGTAATCTTAACCTTTGATACCTTTGATCCGGGAGGAACAACATTCCGATACGGAGGTGATTTGAAAACCGATGAAGTTTTTATAGATTTTGTCCAAATGAAAACCGTAATGTCCTGGATGGAAAAGTCATTTCACAATATCCGCAGACATCAAGGTTTGCCAGATGCTTAACAATAATATCAATGGATTGTCTACCGATGGACCTTTAGGTCTATTGTAAGATCCTGCAAGCTCAGGTACCAATATCATGTATAACTGTTAGATAATTCTAATCAAGTCAGCTAACTTGTTATTCTTAATATGTTCGCCGAGTTCTGCTTTCAAAAGATCAAACTTATCTTCGTCCTGATTCTGTATAGCTTCTTGTATCTCACCTACAAGTCTTGTGTAAGTTGCTTGACTTTCCACAGTTAATTCCAACATTTTCTCTTCATCGGTTAAATAGATATGAATATCCAAATTAATGACATGACCAGAATATCCAAAAGACTTAAGTAACAATGCGACAATCAACGTATGTAGCCTTAGCGAAATTTGAGTCAGTTCAAATGTATGTTGAAGATCGAGCGGGTTACGTCCATGGAGATAGTCATTTCGTTTATCTATCGTTTCTTTATCTTCATCAGATAACGTTATCCCATAAAGTTCAAATGTTTTAACGAGCTTATCTCGATTGGTTGGCCTATTTACTCCGTCAATATTTTTGCCAAGAATAGCTAGCCCCTCTTCCGAAATTTGATCTGTGAAGCTTGAAAGCACAGCTTTAAGTTCAGCTACAAAAGCTTGGGAGAGTTCTTTTTCGGGGATCGGTTTTAGTTCTTTAGATTTTGCTTGACCTAATGTAGCGGTGAGTGTTTCTAAAGCAACAGAATATAATGCACCTTGTTGCAAGGGATCACTATTGCCCATACCACTAATTACCAGATTAGCGGCGTGTATCAAACTTTCGTTTGTCCATAGACCTTCACATAACGCAGAAAATAGGGTAGTACTAATTGGGCAATTAATAGCTTTATATTTTTCTAGGTAGTCTTCATCACTTTCCTTAAAAGTGGATCTGAAGAATTGCAAGTCTATTGTTCTGCGATTTGATAGTACTGATTCTTTCTCCAATTCATACCAAACACCGTCTATTTGCTTGAAGTCGGCATGATCGGAAGAGACATAATTGCAAGTCCCTCCATAAAATTTACCACTCATTATAGCCAAAGCAATTCTTATAATTTCTGCCTTCTGTTTAAATATTGCCAGATCTTCCTTATCTGCCCCATCAATAATAAATATGTCACCCTCAATAGTATAAAAGTTGTAACGAATCCCCCCAATCACTACCTCCGTATAGCTACCACCTGTTTTAAATGACAAGCCCATTAACGAACCATGAATGTTAAATTTTTCATGATCATAAAGATGTGTACCCGTATGAGCTATATTGTTTTGTCCCCCTATCATTCTATCATCATCTACTTTTAAAATAAGCCTGTTGTAACAATTAGTATAGTTGTTGGACGTAATTACATTAGCTTGTTTAAATCTTCCCTTTAATATTTGCGGTTGATATGGATACCGTGTTGAGAAATCAAAGACGCTATTTTTTGCGACAACTATGTTTTCATTCTCACTAATTAATCCTAATTGCCGGTGTAGACCATAAGATTCTTTATGCTCCACACCGCCGACAGCAGGAGGCTGAACCATTGTAATTTCAAATTTAATTCCTGGACTATTATCGGTAATTAATCGGATGGGATATTCAGATACTTTCACGTTCTTTTCATCATCACGGTCTAAGTAAATCAATTTAATATTGAAATTTCCCGGTGCTGCAAAATCGTGTATTGCAGTAATAGAGGGGATTAAATAAATTCTTACTGCATTTTCAAGTATTGCTGGAGTTTCTATTGGCTTGGCAGCGAAGCTTTCCCAGTCATCCTTTTTATTCAGCTGCTTTTTCCATGCCTTTACTTTGTTGGTTGCAATAATTTTAAGATTGTAGCCAAACACCCACATTGGGAGACTATCAAAATCGTGTGCATTTTTGCGAGCGTAAATAGACTTTAAGGGATGATCCCCTATATCTTTTGCGAGTTTATTATGCCATAAATAGGTTGTAGGTTTTATGGTTCCATCCAAGCAGAAAAATAAAATCTGCGGAAATATGTATGGGCCTTGCCAATGCTTATTTGTATTTAGAAAGTAGAATCTTTTCATTTATGACAATAGTTGAATAAGCCGTTCAGTTGGATTATCGCAAATAAATAGTTCTTTCAACTCTGTCAATCTCTCTATTTTAAAATCAACTTCTAAGTTTATTTCCTTTACAATTGCTTCTGCTAAATCATCTTCTAACCTCAAAGCCAACAATTCAAAATAAATATCTCTTTTCATTGCCGGGAGTTTCTTTATATTTCCAGTTAGATCTTGTTCATACAGATGCTCGATGATGTTTGTTATAGGAATAGATAGATCTCTACTGACGTATCCAAAACTATCCATAACCTCTGCCGATTCAATAATTCTAAGCCATATTGGAGTGTTTATGCGAAGTTCTATAGTTAGTGGTGAGCCATTTATTTCCCCGATAGTTTTGATAACATTATGTTTTTCAAGTTTATACTTTACCAGTTGCAAGTTATATTTTGAGTTTGCCAAAGCATCTTTATCCTTATTTACAACCTGTCCAATTCGTTTGATGACTGCTCCCCCAATAAGTGTGTTAAATGCTTCTTGTAAAAGTTCTACTGTATATTTTTGCCCTTTTATTTCTCTTAGTCTTCTGTCAAAGTTTACTTCACTCCAAATAGCTAAACACTGACAATCCTTTTCGATATCTTTCTTTCTCCATCCTCTACCAACTTGCTGGTAGTATTCTTCAACTGAATTTGGAATTTGCAGATGTACAACGCTATCGATGTCAGGGATATTAATACCCATTCCAAATGCTGTCGTTGCAAATAATATATCTAACTCATTATTTACAAAACGGGAATAAACTGCTTGCTTCTCATCGGAATCGACATCCGCATGGTAATAGTCGGTTCTAAAATTATCTGTAAATTCATCTGCATAATCTTCACACTTTTGCTTACTGTATAAATAAGCTATTGTTTTCTTTGGGTTGTAATTTTCGAGGAAATCCTTCAAACAAGTACCTTTTTCATCCTCGTGCTGTACTTCCTTAAAATGTAGTTTTAAATTTTTTCTTATGACGTCTTTAACCACAATGTTTTCTTGATTAATCAGGAATTCCGTAGCAATATCTTTCCTTGCCGAATCTGATAAGGTTGCGGTAAGGCAAAGCAGAAAAGGGTTATGATCTTTTTGAGTCAGGAATTGAACAAATCCATTAATTTGTCCATAATCAGGTCTAAAACTGCTTCCCCATTGACTAATGCAATGAGCTTCATCAACCACTATCATTGAAATTTTTATTCCAGATGCTATAAGAGATGCTCTGAAAAATGGATTTTGTAATCTTTCAGGAGAAATGTAAATAAGCCTATATGTGTTATCTAACTTCCTTAAGATTTCTCTTTGCTCCTCAAAAGATATATTTGAGTTTAGTGCAAGTGCGGGTATTGATCTTTTGTCATTCAACTCATTAACTTGCTCTTCCATTAAAGCCAATAGAGGAGAAATCACTAATGTTAGACCTTCTAATTCCAACGCCATTAATTGATAAATCAAAGATTTACCGCCCCCGGTCGGGATAATTGCAAGAGTATTATTTCGTTGGTATAATTTATCAAGAACTTGGACTTGATGCTCATAGAGAGTATTAATATCAGGAAAATTGTCTCGGTATTTTTGTAACAATGCTTCCATTTTATTCAGTATCTACCCATTCATGTAGCATTTTTGTATCAGCCTTATGTAAATCGCTTATAGATGAAAGAAACATATTTACGTAACCAAATCTCAATTTGGGATCTAGTTTTACATCATAGTTTTTAAACCAGTTAAAAAGCTCATTGGATATTACATTCATAAGGAATGAGAACCGATCATAGGGATACTGCCAATTGTGAGATACTCTCATTTTTCCTTCCCTGGTTCTTTTTTCAATGGTTATAAACTCATTATTACTTTCGCAAATAAAATACATAGCCCATAAACTTGGCTGTGTCATTATCGGGAACAGAGCGGGGAAATAGCGATGAAGAATTTCTGATCGAATACCAAACCCAATAACCTTATTCATAAACATTGTATCTTCATTTAGAAAACTCATTTTCAAGTCTTCAACATTGGCTAAGGAGCTGTAATTTATACCTGTAGATACATCGGTATTATAAAAATGTGCTGCATTTAGAATGCCGTTTACCGTATTATAAATATCTCGGGTATTAGCATCCCGGTAATCTTTTTTATAACGCGCTAAGTCTGGATCGGGAGTCTTTAAGGCAGCTTTAACAGTCCAAAGTTCCTTGGCAAAGACCTTATTCTTAAAGTCCTCTAAAAAGTCTTCGTATAACTCCATTTTAATCGGATCGAAAACCTTAGCAAACGAAGTATGATATTGACTAATTTTTTCTGACCACTGTCGTGCGATAGATGATAAATTACTGGACGTTATTGCCTTATCATCAGTCACAAAAAGTTGTTTAAAGTATTCTAAAGCTTTGCTTTTAGCTTCTTTAACAACTAAAGAAATTTCCTTATATTCATCATCCATGGGCGAAATATTAATATTTGTAACTGGCTTCTTATCAGTGTTTAAAATTTGTTTAAGAAGAGCTTGCAAATTCTGATCATACCCATCTCCATGCCTTAGATCAACACAGTTAAATCCTCTAAGAAAATTGGTGACGCTTATCTCCAAACTACCTTCTCTTATTATTGGAATAAACTTTTCATTTGTAGTAATGACTTTGAAAAGCTCGTCATTAATGATGTTATACTCATAGCCAGCACCACCCTCTAAACTGTCAGCTTTCCGTTTATAATTCGGTGTAAGAATCATTAGAACTATATCGACTTCTAAAATGCTTTTTAGCATAAATGTTTTTATATGCCCACCATATTTTAAATGGGTTCTATCAACAATCACATTGCCACCAGAAGAATTAATTAGATCTGCTAAAGCTAACACCCATTGCTGATGTTCGGTACTATCCCAGGAGTATGAAATAAATATATTTATCTTAGACAGCATTTTAAAGATGTTTAGTTAATTGTATCTCTCACGTTTCTAAAGTTTAATAACACGCTTTCAAGGTTGTCAATAATATCGCTTATTAATACATCTGGCTCTGGTAGATTATCTAAATCAATAGATTTACTATCTCTCAGCCAAGAAATGTCAAGATTAACTTTGTCCCTCGCCAGGATTTCTGCATGAGTAAATTTTCTCCAACGTCCATCTTGATTATCATTTCCCCACGTTTCCTTTCTTTTAGTTTGTTTATAACACTCCACAAATGGTAGAAGACTTTCAAAACTTAATGGATTTTTCTTTGGGGTATGATGAACATTTGTTCTATAATCGTAAAACCAAATTTCCTCGCGGCTTAATTTCTTTGAGGGCTTTAGTTTATCGAAAAATAAAACATTTGCATTGACACCTTGGGCATAGAATATGCCTGTAGGTAGCCTTAGAACCGTGTGCAAATGAACTTCTTCTAATAGTTTTCTTCGAATTACTTCACCAGCGCCACCCTCGAAGAGAACATTATCTGGCAGTACAACTGCTGCACGTCCGTCACTGCTTAGCATATTAACTATATGCTGTACAAATGCGAGCTGTTTGTTACTTGTCGTAACCCAAAAATCCTCTCTTAAAAAATATCCGTCTTTTTCTGCCAATTTCACATCATTAGTCGGAATATCACTACTGCTTTTTCCAAATGGAGGATTTGCTAAAACAATTTTGACTTTCTTTTCAATATCTGCTTTTAAACTATCAGTAACTTGAATATCAGGAGTTTTCTTTAAATCTCCTACTCCATGCAGGTAAAGGTTCATTAAACAAAGTCGTGCGGTGGCTTTTTCAATTTCCCACCCGTGAAAAGCGTCAAATTTTATAAATTGCAGCTCATCTTTATTTAGCTTTTTTCTATTTAAATAGTCAAGAGCACCTAAAAAGAAGCCGCCTGTACCACAAGAGGGATCAGCAATTGTTTCTAAAGTTTGGGGTTGAATACATTCAATTATGGCTTGAATCACAGAGCGTGGCGTGAAATATTGTCCTGCACCACTATTTTCAGCATTCTTTTGTAACAGGGATTCATAAATTTCTCCTTTGATATCATATCCTGTTGAAGTCCAATTTTCTTCATTAATTAAGTTTATAAGCTTATGTAATTTTGCAGAATCATGAATTTTATTTTGTGCCCCGGAAAAAATTTTCTTCAACATTCCACCTGTCTCTGCAAGCGTTTTCAAGATTTTTTCATACTGCTCTAATAAAGCACCTCCTTTATTTAATATAAGATTATTCCAATCACATATCTCAGGAAGACTGTACTTACTTATATTTTCATCCGCCATTTTTAGAAAAAGAAGATATGTCAATTGTTCAAGATAATCGTTATATCCTAGGCCGTCATCTCGCAATGTATCGCAGAATGACCATATTTTCTGCACTAAATTATTTGTTGTCATAATGTTCTTACTAAATTTTTTAACCATGAATAACCATCAAGTTCTGAATAAACCATTAAGCATGCCTTAGCAGTGCTTGTGTAAGATTTACGTTCTGAATCGACTAATTTTCGCAATTCTTTAAAACACTTTTTCATCATAACCCGTTTTTCGGCATGGGATGAATTATCAATACTTTCTTTAGCATCCTTGATTTGGTCAACACAGTCATCCCATACTATTTTCCGAGCGGTATTAAGTTGATCCAAATCCAAATGATAATAGAAGATAGACTGTTTAACTCTTTCAATTTCATCATCGTCTATAGTTGCAGGAATTGGTATACCCTTATCAAAAGTTAACAATGTTACATCTACAGGATTCGTTGGGTCTAAAAGAATTGGTTCCTCACATCCTAATTGTTCCTCATCATTAGCAACTCGGCCAAAAACCATATCAAGCGGGAAATAATCACCTTTTCCTTTTACATCCTCACAATCGCCTAATCTGTCTCGCCTTAACTTGTTAGCTAAGGCTCCTGCTAAACGATAATTATCCCAATCATAGGCTTTCCACCAGTAGCCATTTTCCTTGTGAACAACAGATTTACTTTTAACGTCTGTATGATCAACTTTTTGTTTTGACTTGTTTTTTGGCCTAAAATGGTCGACTTCGAAATCTCCATTTCCAATAGGAGCCTCCGAATACCAGCACTTATTGTGCGATAGACTAAGCATACTTGGTTGAAATTGATTCCAATCCGGATGGCCTGTTATATAAACCTTCCTTTCTGCAATACTTAAGTTCGCCATGTTGTCTATATGGCCTTGCCTAACTGCATTCCAATTAATATCGATTGCCGTTTGCTCAAGTTTGCTATTATCTATATACCTCATTCGGCTTCGTCTTCTTTTGTTATTTCGTCAAGCACTTCTCTCGCTATCTTGTCTAATTCGGCCTCTTCATCTTTCGTGTATTTTCTATTTACAAATGCATTTTTTTCACTTGTTAATTGCAGAAATCTATTATATCTGCTGTCCGCTGTGTCATCATCAAATCCAATTCGATCAAAATATTTTTTTAAATGCTCAAATTCTCTTTTTTCATCATCAATTAGTTCACCATTAACTAGCTTAGCTTGTAAATAGCGTTTTTGATTAAGTAAGTCCTCTAACTTTTTACTAATTAAGGAGGGAATGCCAAATAATTCACTTGTTAGTATTTTTGAAACACTCATCTCACGGGGGCTTATAAAGGGATTAAAAGCCTCTGTTTTGCCTTGTTCATTCTTTCTAAATATTTGAACTTGGTTCTTTTTGAGGTTTCCAATTACTAAAGGGTCATGAGAGCAGAATATAATTTGAGTGCTTGCTTGGCGTTTTACAACCGTGTCCAAATAATCAAGATACTTCCACTTCCACATTGGATTTAAATGCGTGTCAGGCTCATCTAATAATACTAAAGATTCCTCATCCTTTGTGAATTTCAATAATCCAAGGACAGTCAAAAGCTGCTTTTCACCCTCGCTTAACTCGCTCATTGCAAGTTCACCAGTAACGCTTTCTTTTCCGACTGTAATTTTAACGTCATGCAGTAAATCGGAAATATGAATGCTTTCCAATGCATTAAATAGCTCAATTTTATTTCCGTACCGAGTATCTACCAGCTTTTTAAAGTCTGCTAAATCTTTTATGAAAAGGTATTTCCTATTTTGTGTTTCCGCTTTCTTATAACTGACATTAATCCTTGCCTTTTCTTCTATTGGAGCTAATGAGAATTCATATAAATCATCGAGTAACTTCCTTACCAAGCCGTCAGCTCCCCAAAACATATCATCTTTCATTTTTGCTTGTGCCCAAGCCGGCTCCTTCAGCATAAAAAGTGCTGATCCAAAATCAGTAATTTTTAACTCATCTCTTAAAAATTGTAAAGTTTCATCAGACTGATCAGGAAATAAATAAAAAGCTATTAAAGCAAAGTTTGCATGTATATTTTGAGCTAAAAAAATTCGTCTAATTGTGCTAAATTGCTCGCTTCTAGCTTGCTTCTTAATTATTTGATCGTAATATAGTTTTTGATGAGGTATATATAGGTCGTTTAATCTGTCACTGATTCCTGAATAATATATAAAGATGTGTCTAGGTAAGTACTGGTCAACATTTTTAGTGAATTTTGTTGTTTCCGCCTTATCATTTATACTAAATGAATACTTACCTTTTTCGTAATTAATATCGATAATATTACCACGACACTCGTACTTAATAGCAAAATCAAAAGCTGGTATTTGCTTTTTATTATAATTATAAGTTAGGTCTAGATCCCTAAATATGATAACTAAGGCTTCCATAAAATTGGATTTCCCTGTAGCGTTTAAACCCAGCAATACAGTTTCCATTGCCTTTTCGTCAATATCTATTTTAAAATCATCAAGATTTTTAAAAGTAGTTTTGATATGTACTTTATCTATTCTCATGCTTTTATATTCTGATGGTTAAGTGACAGAAACCCTTTTTTACCTTCTAAAATAAGATGTTGAACCTTTTTCAATTCAGCATAAAACTTCTCAATATTATCTGCATACATACTTTGTTCCCATACCTCTTTTGCAGACACTGGTATTTCAGAGGATTCTAATATTTCTATAATACCTTTATTTACTTTACTCATTTTTTTCTTTTTTGGTTGCTGCTTTCGATTCTCTTTAAGATTGGCATAATATTTTTCTCTTTCAAAACTTATATTTTCTATTAGCTCAGTTATAGGTTGCTCATTTAAATATTGAGTAACTAGATTGCCACTGAAAGCTTTCAATAGGATACTTTGCTTCAGAAATAAAATGTCTCTTGTAGCAAGTCGAATACTTTTTATTGCATAATCATAAATACTGAGATGAGAGTCTATGTTTTCCACGATTTCCAACTGCTTTTCAATCGGACAAACGGGGATTGGGAGATTTGATAAAATAGAAATGTTTATTGAGGCAAGATTGGTCGTTTGCTTTCCATTTTCATAAAAATATTTTTTTGCTGCTTTTGTCCGAGAATAATAAGATATATAAGTCGGATCGAAATTGCTGGAAATTAAACGGGCTCTGAATATGTGATTTTGATGGATACAGCCCTTGATTTCCTCATGCCAAACTGTACCTCGACCTAGTTTATCCCTATCGCCGCCTTCGGTATATAGTATATCGCCATGAATTAAACGATACTTTTCCCTATCTGAGGGAATGACTTTAATAGTTTTTATTTCAGTCAGATTTAAATAACCATCTTGCACATTTGCTACTCTTAGGTATGGTAGTTCTATCGTCTCTTTCCCTGTTAAATTTTTTCCTTTTGTTACACCGCCATTTATAGTGCAAATTTCATTTAACGTAACAAACCTCTTTTCTTCAACATTATCATTATTAAATGACCAATGCAATAATGCATGTTGGTAGATGTGTAATTGGGTCTGTAAATCTTTTAAACGTGAAAGACCATTATCTAGCTCGCTAAATAATTCTTCGATTTTTTCAACAATGTCTATTTGTTCCTTTAATGGAGCAAGTGGAACTCTCAGTTTACCCAATATTTCCGGATTGACATGAGGGATTCCAGTT
Source organism: uncultured Flavipsychrobacter sp. (assembly GCA_964588295.1). Lineage (GTDB taxonomy): Bacteria > Bacteroidota > Bacteroidia > Chitinophagales > Chitinophagaceae > Flavipsychrobacter. The sequence continues at coordinate 232,208 of CAZPOT010000007.1, forward strand.
CCTTTTGTGTTTTTCTGAATAAAGTCTTGTTTTAAGAGAAGGAAGTAATACAGGTAATCACTTTTGACTAGAAATGGAGTAATTTTCATTAAAGTTGAACCCAGTGACCCATCTTGACCTTTGAACACCAAACCGCTTCTTGCTCCGTCCCAAACCATTGCTAACGACATGCTATCTATCATAGTGGATTCTTCAGGATAACTAAATTGTCGTACTGTATTTTTCTCGAATCCTTCGATATCCAAATAAGGAACTGACCTTTCTACTGCCTGTTTAAACAAGCTCGGCTTTTTCCCTTTCGTAAATACGACAATATCTTCGAAATTGACCTCCGACCACTTTTTGGGTAATTGATATGTATTCGATTCTTTGTTCATTTTATATTTTTTCCAGCAATTCTTTTTTTACAAATTCGTAAGCTTCAGTAATCTTATAAGATAAACCAGGCCTTAATAATCCTTCCATATCTCCTAAGAAATCTTGATCTAATATTTTCTTTTCCATGTTTTCCAGAAATTCTTTCTGTGTTATACTATTATCCTCTTCCTTCATATAAAAGTTCCATGCTTCAATAATTGTATTTGGATCAACATTAGCTTGAGTTATCGCAAACCACATATCAAATAAGTCTCTTCCTTTTCGTCTCTGGTATAAAGCACGCATTTTAGTCCCTAATAACTCCGCTAATTCATAAGTTGGTATTAGTACCTCACCAGTGAACCAGTCGGATTGCATATCGTGCTTTACTTCCTTAATCCCGTAAATGGTATGGTGCTCACGGCAATTAACTTCAACTTTTAATCTTAACGGAATTCCTCCTTCTGAATCAAAGCGATATACCAATGTGTTATTATGTTGCTTTTGTTTACGTATCGGTTTATCACCCAAAAAAGATAATACTTCACGAAGCTTGTCCATAATTGGCCCGAATGGCTCTGCTGTAATTTGCACTAAATCGATGTCTTCAGAGTACCTTGCGGCTGGTGCCAGATATAATTTGTGTAATGCAGTTCCACCTCTAAAAGCCAATCTCTCTTTTAAATATTCATCACTATATATTGCCATTAAAGCTCGCTCGATAACCAGATCCTGTTCTACTTGGAAATCCTCTTGCCAGGGAGCTTTCTTACGCCACGCTGTTATATATGCCTGTGGAATCATAAATCTGTTTCTATTTCTAAATTTTGCACAACCTTCCAGTCATTACCAGTTATCATCTCAGGCTTTTCCTTTTGCGGTCTTAATAGTACCGGGAAATAATTCACTGTTTTTAAGTACTCTTTTATTGGCTCGCTTAAATCACGCATATTCAAAATCTCTTCTAGCAGAAAGCCCAAACGTTGAACCGCAGTTATAGGAGAATACCGTTTTGCTAGGTCAAGTATTTTATCAGCATCTATACTTTCACAGAGTTCTTCCAACACTGTTGCAACCCTGTTGAGACCGCCCGCCTGTTCAAAATAATTTACCAAATCCAAAGCGGTTAACTCCGGAGATGATACGTTTATATATCCTGTATCAACCTTTTTTTGAACTATATCACTTTTTGCCCATTCCTTCTTTATGTAGAAATTTATTTTCAGGTTGTCATTATCAATATTCCTTAGGGTTGGTTTCATTGTGATTACCGAAAAAGATTGCGGTTGCTGGTGGGCGGCTCCATAATAAGCGGCTGCATTTAATAGACCGACATAATAATCTTTCTCTAAAAATTTCATTAACTCTGAAACAAATAAGGATGGTGGAAGGATACCTTTACTCCTATATTCAGGAGTAATAACTACATAAAACTCATTTCTTATTAAGGCAATTTCTCTCTTTTTTTTAAGCCGCTGTAGCGCCTTCTTAATCGCCTCATCGGATTGTTCAAATTTGTTCCGTACCTCTGCCAATGAAAAGGCATACCTTCCATTGGAACGCAGTTCATTAATAAAGTCCTCTAAGTAACCGTATTGCCCTAACATTTAAGTTTTTGTTTGATAAAAGGGATGCTGTTTATCCCTTTTTGCATACACAAACTTAGCTAATAAATGTTAATTGTGACAAATTTTCAAGATTTATTTCTCATTTTCTGACGATTAAATGTGCCAATCCAGGATCATTCAGCATTCGTTCCATTTCGGACTGAATAATATCCTGTATATCCTGCTTTATTTGCAAGTAATTGCGCTGCACCATACCGTTATCCAACTTGCGTATTATCTCAATGTCTTTATAGTTTTCCTGTTCCCTTTTTAATGCTTCATGGTCATTCAGTATCTCACAATGAAAGGCTTTTAGCTCGATCTTGTTATCTGGATCATCAGCTACCATGCCCACAAACTCGCCAGAACTTAACGCTGAAATTTTGGATGATGGAATAGCCGATTCAAGTTGTTTAGATCTACTAATTGAAGTGTCACCGCTATTAATCGAATAGCTTTCCCTATCCTGCATAATCTTCCCGAAACGTTCCGATAGCTGCTTCGCTGTATCACCCGTTACCTGTCCGGCAACAATGTTACCCGTGATATTCATGATCACATCGGCCTGCTCGCGACCATAATCTTTACGTAGCTGGCTGAAATCCTGAATGCCCAAACAAGTGGAAACTTTGTTACTTCTCGCTGTGGCAATCAAGCTGTCCATATTATTGAGGTAGATGGTCGGGAATTCATCAAAGATGAGGCTGCTCTTTTGCTTCCCTTTTTTGTTCACCAGCTTTACCAAACGGGTTACATAGAGGGATAATACAGCTCCATAAATTTGTATCTTCTGCGGGTTGTTACCCATACAAACAATCTTGGGATCGTCGGGATTATTGATGTCCAGGTTAAAATCATTACCCGATAAAACATAATACAATTGTGGAGAAGAAAGCCTGGCCATCGCGACTTTTGCGGAAGCAATCTGACCTTCCAATTGCTCCATTACATCGTTCAGGTAAGCGTTCACAAATGGATTGATCAGCACCTCAATTTCCTTTTCTGTTCTGAGCAGGGTAAACAGGCTATCATAATCTACCTGCATCAGTTCTATGACGTGTGGCAGGGTGCAAAATTCGCCGTCTTTATACTTTCTCAAATACCAAATAACGGCAGACAGAAAGTTGATTGGAGATTCCACAAAGAAGTCACCCTGACGTTTTATCCATTCCCTGTTCAGGCCCATCAGTATGGTGCGGGCAGATTCCGCTGCATCGGTTATGTCACTCATAGCGGAAGGCTCCAAAGGGTTGCACCTATGGCTGCGTGTCAGGTCGTCGAAATTGATCACATAAAAGGAAGGTGGCTTTGGGTACCTGTGTTTGTTTTTTAGCCAAGTGTTGTAAGCTATTTTGGAAAGGTCGTCAAACTTGAAATCGTACACGAACATGGTAAATCCTTTACGGATATGCTGTGTGATGACATGACGAATCACGAAGTAAGATTTTCCGGAACCGGGCGTACCTAAAACCATGACTGCACGAAATGGATTAATGATATTTATCCAACTGCTGCGCACTTTATCTTTAAGCTGGTAACGTGCTGGCAGGTTAATAGAATACTCGTTTTCAAGCAACCGTTCCTCCTGCGGGAACGTTTCATTTTCCTTGTTGAAAATATCCTTATTGTTTAGCCTGTTTTTAATAATCCGTGATATCAAAGTGCCGCCCGTTAATACCGACAGAAAACCTATTGAGGTAACGCCGATGTACACAATCGCCAGCTCCGTTGCTTTTATTTTCGCCAGTAAGCCCAGGTAACTTAAAAAGTAAATAAGCAATCCTGTGATAACATACGCGAAGGCAGTTTTATAATTCAGTTTTTCGTCCTTTCGACCTTTGGCACCAATCAGGGAAATAGCCAGAAAGCCCAATGCAATCAGCTTGGATTTATTGAAGTAGCTAAATATTCCCGTCCTGAAAATATTGTTTAAAATACGGTCGCTGAATTCGCTAATGAGTTCCCACTGTTGAAAGGCAGCATAACAATAATAATAAAAATGGATCACTAAGATCACAATGCTGATAAGCCTGGTCATATCCAGAATTTTCCTCAGCGCCTGTTCATTCTCTCCGGTCTGCATAGCCATAGCTTTATAATTTTATTGGTTATTATTCTGGTTCTTTCTTTTCCTTTTTTTCCTATATTTTTTAAGTTGGCCCGGCACATAATCCGGTGCCTGTTCCGGCTGCATCAGGGCATCCAGTATATTTTCAGTCCTTTTGGATGTGGTAGCAATCTGCGGCTGATTTTGCTGTACTTTGTTTTCTGCCGCAGAAGCAGTAGCCTGTGGCTGTAACCCAATCGGTTTTTGAGCGGCATGCGTCAGCAAATCCGGCTCGAAAACACATCGTTCCTGGATAGCTTTGGCACTGTAACGTTTGCCTAATGCGCTTCCATTGAATACAGATTTGGTTTGGTGGTCAACATAGGTAATGCCGTAGATCATACCTGTTTCATTTATACGAAGGGCAGTATGGATACCCTGTTTTTCCAATGCTTTTACCAACCCCTGAAGAGTTAGCTTTTTGCCTAACAAAGCAATGTCAATGGTGTTCCTGATCCGGGTTTTATATGGCATTCGTTTCGGTTCGTTTTCCTTGAATTTTTGTTCCAGAAATTTAAGCGTAGGCTTATTATAGAATAAGCTCGCTTTAATGGGTACGCCAATCGGATTACCGGCAGCATCCAGTATACGGTACAACAAACCTCCGGTTTGATAAACCTTTGAATCTTCGGTGCCGCGTTCGGCAATTACATTGTACTGTTTAAGTACCGCATTCAATTCGGGCAGGCTGGCATATTTGTATTGGCTCAGCACCGCCTCCAGTACGTTTTGTATCGCCATTTTAGTCTGCGATTTGCCGTATAAAGCCTTGCTCACAGACACTGGTTTTAATTCGTAGTGCGGCTGTTTTTTCTGTGCTTCTGCTGCAACCAACTGGAAATCTTTTTCGATGGCTTTCCTTGCCGGTTCCGACTTGCGGATACCCAAATGGTGCAGGTCAATCCGTTTGCCATCAGCTTCAATATTGGTAGTTACCAAATGAATGTGCGGATGCCCTGCATCATAATGCTGATAGACTAGGTATGGCTGTTTTCCAAAGCCTATTTTTTCCATATAATCCTCTGCAATTGCCAATAATTTTGCCTGAGATAAATGGCTTTCGGACACATCGAAATTGAGGGATATATGCACGCTGTTCCGCTTCACATTTTCATTCAATTCGATCTGCTTTAGGAAGCGGTTTAGCTTCATCGTAAGGCTCATTTTATCAGGGTCGATGGGATAATTTCCCGCCCCGATGCACTCGGCTACACCCGCCTTCACCTTGTTCTCATTGTAGTTGAAAATACGGTGGATGGAATGCCCTGTTTTGATTACTGCAACCATGTTTCCGCAATTTTTTGGATGTGTTTTTTGACTTCATCTATCTTATTGAAAAGCGTTTTCTTCTCTACTTCATAGGCAATCAGCCAGCTTTTAAATTCGGCTATCTGGCTTAAGGTATGCAGCCTTTTTACAGCCTGGTTAAAGTTGTTGCCGATATGGTTTAGCTCTGTTCTTAACTGCGCCATCTCTGCCATAAAGTCATCGGTGGATTGGTTCCTGTAGCTGCTTACTACCGGCTTCTCAAAGAGGTTGTGGCGCACATAATCGCTTAGTTTACGGCAGGTACTTGCCTTCCATCGTTTTTCAATTTTTGCATATTCTTCGGGCGTTAAGCGCAGCCCGATGATGCGTGTCCTGTTTGAATTTTCTTTTTCCATCACTTATCATTTTCACATTTTCAAACTCATTCATACCTATCAGTTTCCCCGCCCACGACTTCGGAGTATGGGGCGGCAAGATCCGGTTGTTTAACAACCGTTCATCTTGCCGTTTGCAGGAACGTAGCAAACTCCACAGCCTCAAATGCCCTTCAGACCTGAAATCAGCCTTTGGGTACTTTTAAGATTCCTGTAATAAAAGGACACTAAGAATAGTGGAGGCAAAGACAAAAAGCCTTATCGCAGTTTCTGACCTAAATGCTTCTTTTGCGGCTTGCCGAAATTTACCAACCAGTCGTTAAGGTCTTTATGATTTTTATAAAGGTTGCTTTCATCTGAATATTTTGTACTCATTGAAAGTGCACGCTGGCTGTAATTTTGTCCGGTGGCATCCCTATCCAGATAAAGTCGGATAGCCTGATGATCCTCCATAAACGGGCGTGCTCTTTCAAAAAAGGAAACTGAATTTAAAATCACAAAATCCTGACTGTTTTCGGGAAGGTTTTTGTGGATGGCCTTGAAAGATAAAAAATCAGTAAAGCCTTCAAATACTACAGCTTCATCGGCACCATTTTTTATGGTAGTGATGTCTTTAGGTGAACTGCTTGCCTTAAAGTAAGGATTACGGATTTCAAAGCCTCCGGAATCGTTTTTAAAGCCGATGCCGTAATAGGTTTTATCATTCAATTCATAGCGTATTTCCCGGCAGTATTTGTCGGCAATTTCGATAGGGATACGTCTTTGTTCCAAATATCTTATCAGAGGATAGGAAGTAAGGGAAAAATCACTAAGTACTTTTATTTTATGTTCAGGTTCTTCGTCCACTTTAGCGGGGTGAATAACGGGCTGTTGAAAGGATAAATTACCACTCAGGATATCCAGCAATTCACCGACGGTACAACGATGGAATTCGATACCAAAATCAATAAGGTTACCGCCTTTTCCCAAACCATGATCGTACCAGCGGTTCAGCTTTCGATTGATTTTAAAGGATGGTGTCCTTTCTTCCCTTAAAGGGGATAGATACCAATAATCGTTGTTCCTTGTTTTTGATGGCTCGTGTCCTAATGATGACAGGTAACTGACCATATCCATTTCTTTGGCTTCCTCAATCGAAAGACTTTGTTTTCTGAAATCCATAACTACACATTTTCAACTTCACAATTCAGTTCACTGGGGTAAAGTTAAACACGTGATTTGTGTTGTACCTATCCTCATCATATTTTGATGGGGATGTGCAATGATGTACTTACTACTTTTGTACAGAGAGTATTGTTTAATTTAAAACGTGTGATTATGTTGACAACAAATGATGTGGCCAAGGTTTATGATACCATTCTGAGTATCCCTGGCATGAACGAGACGGTGAAGATTGATTTGAAGATCTCGCGTAAAAATGTGCTTTTGCTTAACCACGTGATTGAGCGTGGATTGATGGCAAAAGATGACGAAAAAAATCCTGGACTATTATCAAGTGTTCCGGAGGAAAATTTGCAGGAATTGAGAACCCTTGCAGATGACTGCCTTCAAAAGGCAGGTTTAATTGAGTTGAGTGAGAAACTCAATAGTTTGGGGAATAGTAAATGATTTGAGGAGGCTGGTTATTCATTTATCCAGCCTTCTTCTTTCCTGATATTCTGGATGTCATTATCATCAAGCCATTGTTTGAATAAATTATCATTGCTAGGGGTAAATTTGATGAACTCTCCAGATTTAAGCATAAGGCTAAAATCTTTAAAAATGCTAATGTATTTGAGCAGTTCTGAAGCCGGGTACTCAAATCCCGGAAAATAGCTGGCGGTTTTCATATCACAATACTGTTTTTAATTTCAATACCGCCTGAAAAAATAAGCGCAGGCAGCAACTTACAGCACTGAGGTCTTAGGAAACCCAACAACAATAAGTGCGCCCACGCCGTAGCATGAGCGTTATGTACTTATTGTCCTGCTGTTTCGAAAGTTCCTAAGTTTCAGTGCCGGACCTAAAGCAAAAACGCTTCAAGAATATTTTGTGTAAAGATATGAATTAAGATTTCCTCTTAAAAATCTAACTCATCAATTATGAAGTTAGGGTACGAAATATTTTTGAGCACCAACAACCCTTGACAATTATTTATAGAACAAGTATCAAAGAATGCATTCTGAAATAAATTTGATTTATACCCTAACCTATGTATTACAATTTTAAAAAAAACTTTAACAATTTAATATGCTTTCGCAATGTGCGAAAAAATGAAAACAAACTTGAGTAGTTATGTAACTACGCTTATATTTGAAGTCAAATAACTACGCAATGAACTTAAGAAGAGATGTATTTCAAGGGATTTCCGACCCTACGCGTAGGGCTATACTGTTGCTTTTGGCCTCCCAAACCATGACTGCCGGCGCTATTGCTGCAAACTTTGACACGGCCAGGCCAACAGTTTCCAAGCACCTTCAAATCCTAACGGAATGCGAACTGCTCAAACAGGAGCAAAACGGCAGACAAATCTTCTATCAGCTAAATCTAAAAAAAATGAAAGAGGTAACAGACTTTATCGAACCATTCAGACAAATTTGGGATGACAGGTTCAACAAATTAGAGGCTGTATTAAAAAACTATAAAAGCAAAAAACATGGAGCAAAAAAATGAAAAATATTTACAAAAGATACTTAATGGAAAAGGACTTCTGGATTGAATAGTAAGCATTTTCTTTATTGAGATTAAAAGATTTGTTTCATAATAATAATTTGATAACAACAAGCATAATGAAAGAAAAACTAAAATATTATATCAGGTTAAATACAAATCTTGACGATAATCAAATTGACAGAATAGCCGCTTGCTTTAAGCTAAGGACTTTCAAAAAAAACACGATATTACTTTTGGAAGGAGAAATTTGTAAAGAACTATATTTTGTGCACAGTGGTTGTATTCGGACATATTACATAACCAAACAAGGGCATGAAAAGACAAGGTACGTGGCTTTTGATGGTTCCATTGCGACCTCAATTTCAAGTTTCATTTCCCAACAGCCATCTTTTGAATTTGTTGATACTCTTGAACATTCAGAATTATATTCAATAAATCATAGAGATTTCTATCAATTAGTTTCTGAAATTCCAAAATGGGAAAGATTTTATCGAACACTTTTAGAAATGGCTTATTTATATCAAAATAAAAAAATAGAGAATCTTGTAACACTTTCAGCAAAACAACGCTACGACAAGTTAATGACTGAAAATCCAATTTATATTCAACGCTTATCAAATAGAATACTTGCGTCCTATCTCGACATCACTCAAGAAACATTAAGTAGACTCAAATCAAAATGATCTTTTTTGATCTACATCAATGCACAGGATTTTTAGACATTTTAATATTGTGCTTCCCTTTAAAAAATAAATAAAATGCAATTTGACCCAAATAACAAAGTAGTAAAATTATGTTCTCAAGGAATGGAGCTTGAAGGGCAAGGGCTAAAAATGGAAGCACTTAAACTTTTTCAGCAAGCCTGGGACGAAGCAACAACTAATTTTGAAAAGTTTACCGCTGCGCATTATGTTGCCCGACATCAAAAAAGTGTTTCAGATAAATTAAAGTGGGACGAAACCGCACTAAGATATGCTTTGGATTCAGACGGCATGGAAGTTAAAGGAATACTGCCATCTCTCTATCTAAACATTGGCAAATGTTACGAAGACTTGAAAGATTTTGCCAATGCAAAACAACACTATCAGGCAGCCCTTTCCTTTAAAGATTTTCTTCCTAAAGATGGTTATGGAGAAATGATAAAGGCAGGAATAGACAGTGGACTTAACAGAATTCAAATAAATACCAAAGTTCGTTCTCCCCGCCAAAAGTTATCGTAAAACTCTTATTGGGAATCGTAAATAGAATATGAATACTACTAGCAAATAAACTGGGTGTTAATTAAAGATGTGAACTCCCTTTGGAGTTATTAAAGTCAAAAGCTAATGTTATGGCGAATAGATATGTTTTGGAATGGCTTGATTTACTAATAACAGTTACCCTCAATCCGGATAAAACAGAAATATCTGCTATAAACGATTCACAGCTAAAAGCTATCATTGCCAGAATTGATAAGGAGAAGAATGAAATAAAATCCTACCTAAATGAGCATGTATTTAGCTTAATTAATGAGAGCGATATAAAATCATTGGTGAACAGGCATCATTCTGCTTTAATTATTCTCTTGGACGATGCCTTTGTTAACAAAAAGAAAGTCCCCGCAAAAAAATCATTAATTAAGACCGTTTATGAAGCACTCATTATTAGTTTAGATGAACTTCTTTCTTTTATTGAAGTTAGGTTTTCAAAATATTTGGCTTTAGAAGAAAGAGTGCCTGCAACATATTTATCAGTGACCAAAAATGAGTTAAAAAAGAAGGTATATGCTATTCGCATATTAACTAAACCATTTGTTCAGCTTAAACCAGTTTGCGATTTAGTGTTTAACAGAATTTATTATTTCACTAATGCTTCTGTACTAAATTACGAAGTTACGTTTAGGGATATCTTATATAAAAAGGAGCTGATTAAAGGATTAGAAGAAATCAGATGGGATATAAACGGTAAGGAATATACACCATTAGATGAGCTTCTAATCTACTTGAATTTCAATAGTAAGGCTTACATGAACTTACTCACAAGTGGTATAGCCAATATCGTCAATGAATCTGAAAATCCGATTATTAGAATGGATAAACTGCTCCTTTACTATAAAGCATTCAATCAGCTACACAGAAAACCTGAAGTAGCATTAAATCCGAAGTATCATTCCCTTGAAACCATAATTAGTAATTGGTTCGTTCAAGAGATAATATATCTTGAAAAGAAAATGCACCTTTCTGTTACACCTTTAGGCGGTAAAGCAGAGACTACTAAAAGTTCATCAAATTCTGTTAAGGAAAAACAAAAAGTGCTTTGCATACTTTCGTCTGATCAAACAGGACTAATATTAAGAGCTGCAGATGAATTACGCATTTTAATTGCAAAATCAATGAGTGAAGTATTCAAGACTATTGTGCCGCATCTTTCTACACCTTACAAAGATGATCTTTCCTATGATGGTATGCGAAGTAAATCTTATGTAGCAGAAGAAAGGGATAAGCAAATAGCTATTGAAACTTTGGAAAAAATTATAAAAAAAATCAGCGACTATTAAATCCTTTAACGATGAAAAATCCACTAATAATTTTGCTTTTTGCAGCAGTATCAATTTCGGGATGTAACGAGCATGCGAAATTAGAGCAGGATGTAGCGATGAGACTTATCACTGAACAATTTAACTATCCTAAAATTATTGATTATGATATTTATTGTAGTGATCCGGCTCGTGCAAAAAAACTACTTGATTCGGGATTGGAGAAAAATGGCATGGTTACCATAATGCATACACAAAAGCTAAAGGATGTTGGCAAATCGCTTATAAGGTTTACTGACAAGGCAAGGCCATACTTTCTTCCATCTCCTGAAAAAAATAAAAACCTGGACATTCAAAGGGTGAAGATCGCTGAAGAGGTTATTGTAAATTTAAAGATACTTGATGTCATGGATAAAACAACATCTGTAGAATATACAACTGATTATAAAAACATCACACCATTTGCTGCTTTATTGAAAATGGATTTAAAGAAACTAAAAAAACATACTGTTCATTTCAAATACTCTGATAACGGATGGATACCACAGCAAGCTAAATATTAGAACTGACATATAACACTGTCACCAACAAGAGGCTATTGTAGTTGACAACCCAATAAAATAAATAAACTAACAAATAATTAAAAATATGAAAAAAGTAATTGCCGCAATCAATATGACACTTGACGGAGTTTGTGACCATACCGTAGGAATAGTGGACGAAAAGCTTCACCAACATTATACTGACCTGATAAATAATGGCGGAGCTATTTTATATGGTCGTACAACTTTTGAGCTAATGAAATTTTGGCAAACTTTATTGCAAAATCCTTCGGGCAAAAAATCAATGGACGACTTTGCAATTTCAATAGATAATATTCCAAAACTTGTTTTCTCCAAAACTATAAATGACACAGGCTGGGAAAGCGCAAAACTTTCAGACAAATCACTTAACGAAAAACTTCTGGAACTCAAACAACAAACAGAAAACGACATATTAATAGGAAGTCGGAGTTTGATAATTCAACTCTTAAACAGTAATCTTATTGACGAATTTCAAATTTGCATCCATCCTATTATCGAAGGGAAAGGGTTATTATTATTCGACCAAATTAAGGACAGAATTATGCTGAAACTCGTTAAGACGAAAATTCTGGAGTCAGGCGTAACAATATTTTATTATCAACCAACAACAGAATAATGACGGAAAACCGCTAACTGCGATCTCTGTAACGAACAAACTTGCACTCGAAAAAGTATAAATAAAAACTAATAGAATGGTAAATTTTACAGAAAAGGTTAAAGAGTTTAACTCACTTGTTCAACAGTGTAAATTTTTAGAAGCTGTTGATAAATTTTATTCTCAGGACATTATTTCGAGAGATAATGTAAATGAGGCTACAATTGGAATGGCAGATTTCAGAAAAGCAGTTGAGAATTTCATTTCCAACTCGGAAGTCGAAAAACTCGAATTGCTTTCGACAATTGTTGAAGAAAACTTATCTGTTGCTCATTGGCACTACATTTTTACAAACAAGACATTTGGCAAACTAGATTACAAACAAATATCAGTTCAGCGATGGAAAGATGGTAAAATCATTCAAGAAAATCACTTTTATAACTTGGGATAATGAAGGTTCGTACCACAAATTATTGACACCTTTATCGAATTAGCAGATGACATCAAACAGGTTGTGGAAGAAGAAAGCATAAAATATAGAAATACATGGATAGCATATTCAAAACATACAGACCAGAAAACTTTCACACCGTTACCCCTTATCTTTTTGTTGATAAACCACAACTCTTGATTGATTTTTTAAAGAGTGCCTTTCTTGCAAAAGAAATTAATCGTTCAACAAATCCAACAAACGGAGATATAGCAAATTGTATTTTGCAAATAGGTGACACTTGTTTTATGATTTCTCAAGCAAGGGGACAATTTGAAGGAATGAAAACAGCATTTTACCTTTTTGTTGACGATGTAGAAGCAATTCATAAGAGAGCATTAGATAGAGGAGCAAAAGTTGAATTTGAACCGGCTGATATGCCTTACGAAGACAGGCAGTCAGGAATAATTGATCCTTGTGGAAATTATTGGTGGATTTCAAAACGACAGGTAGAAAAAGGTTACCACGAATGATCAAAGATCAAGAAAATCGCTGTTAACAGCTTACACTCCCTCTTTGTAAACAAAAAATTAGGGTTGCTTCGGCAGCTGCAAATGTTGCAGCTATATCCACATATATAAACATCCTTTAAGGATATAAGCAAGGTGCTTCACCTTACCTAATGACAAACTCGTACTCATTATACAGCTATTGTTTTAAGCCTCCAATTTGGAGGCTTTTTTATTTTTTTATAAAGATTAAATCGCTGAAACCTCTTAATTAAAAGGGGTTCCAGCGGTTCCAAAAAGGTTCCAACAAAAAGTTGGACTTGTAATGCCTTCTATGTCATCGTTCCTTTGTTCTCGAAACCTGAGGTAAACAACCCGACTTTAATGCCGGATTGAATTAGTAAAAAATGATAAAATTAGAAGCGTATGTTTACAAACATTTCATGGTCAGACTACATCATTGCGGTCGCCATACTATTGACAATCTATTATCTGTTTGTAGGGCTGCGGTACTACACCGCCGACCTTAGAGACCTGGTCTCCGGGAAACGGAAGCTGAAATTCAGGGCAGCCATGCCTTTGGATACTGGTGAGGAAGACACTTATCCTGCCGAAGAAAGTTACCAGAACGAAGCTACTGCTTTTGAAACAACCACGGATGATGATTTTGCCGAAGTGGAACATCTGATCGAACGTCTGAAAAATGTAATTGCCGATGCTTCGCAGAAAAAACTTATTCCGCAGGAATTCAAACAATACCTGCACTTGGTACTCAAAGAATATCCATCCCTAAAAAGCTCACCACTCCGCTCTTCAGTGAATGAACTGATTGTATCGGAGTGCGAAAAACATGGTGCTGTTACCTTTAGTGAAGATGAGGTTGATATGTTGTGGAAGGATTAGATGTAACAGCCCAGGCGGAGCGTGCTTCCCCATCCGTCCCGGTGCGGTATGGCAAGTGTGGCAGGTTTAGCGGGTAATGAGACGGCGAAGCCGCTCCGCTTTTTTATCCCTTTAATTGATTTCAAACTTAATAAACGTGTGTTATGGAAATGTGCAGCAGGAAAACGAAAAAGTTTAACCGAAAAAGATTTATTACATTATGTGCCGTAGTGGCACTCACCGCTATCCACTATGGGGCGTTCGCCCAGGACGGCATCGCAGGTATCAACGAAGCCAACCAGAAAGTACGCAGCTATTTTGCCGCCGGAACCAACCTCATGTACGCCGTGGGTGCTTTGCTAGGCCTGATTGGTGCGGTCAAAGTCTACCAGAAATGGAATGCCGGTGACCAGGACACAGGCAAGGTAGCCGCCGCATGGTTTGGTAGTTGCGTTTTTTTAGTGGTAGTGGCAACTGTTATCCAATCCTTCTTTGGCGTTTAAAATTCGGGACTATGCAAAGTACGCTTAAAGATAAGTTGTGGGCGTATATCGTCCACAACAATCCCGAATTAATGGTCAGCCTCCAGGAAGATTTCTCCGTCACTAAATACCTCGAAGAAAAAGTAAACGGTATCATGCCGGTGGCAGAACAGCTGCTATCGGAAAACAGGCCATTATACTCCATAGTAGAAATATGCCTTGATACCATGACCGAAGAACTGAAGCCTTCAAGATATCTCTACATCCGCTCTGTCATTGAGGAAGAATTCAACCTGGACTATGAGCGGCTGAAAGAAAACGGGGTACTTACTTATGAGGTAATCAACCTGATTGAAGCCTGCAAGGGCATATTCAATGATTTTGGCTTTAGCCGGGAAAACGAAGAGGACAGGCACCTGAAATATGCCATTATCGGAGAGGTACACCGGTACCTTCTTTGAAAGCTGTAAAGAAAAGTGAAGAATGAAAATGTGTGGTTATGGCTTACAATGTTTTACAAAAACTCAATGATAATATTAGTGCGGTACGCATCGCATTGGCATATCAAAAGGGTAATCCGCTATCAGCGGAAGATGTCGCCAGCCTGAGAAAATATTCAGGCTTTGGTGGCATCAAAGCCATACTGTACCCCAACGGCGGTCAAGAAGAATGGCAGGCTAATGGTGCCACCAAAGAAGACATGAAATTACACGGGGATATGATACAGCTGCACGAGATGCTCAAAGAAAACTATCCCGACAACCATTATAAGGAAATTATTGGATCATTGAGAAACAGCGTGCTTACCGCTTTCTATACGCCTGAAATCGTACCGCAGACTTTGTTCGAGACACTCAATGACCAAGGAATACAGCCTAAACGTATCTATGAGCCTTCCGCAGGTTCCGGTGTATTTATCAATGAAGCTGTCAAAGCGTTTCCTCAACTGGAGCAGATAACAGCGATAGAAAAAGACACGTTAAGCGGACTTGTCCTTTCTGCATTGAACAGTACGCTTTCCGTAAAAACCGATACCCACATTACAGGCTTTGAGGAAGCCCCTTTGACAGATAACGGTAGCTATGACCTTATTGTAAGCAATATTCCATTCGGCAACTTTTCGGTGTACGATGAAGCTTATCCCAACAAAGAACTTTCAGGGAAAATACACAATTACTTTTTCGCAAAAGGATTGGATAAGCTTGCCGAAGGCGGCCTGATGGCCTATATCACTACAGATGCTTTTTTAAATAGCCCTTCCAATAAAACGGCAAGGGAATTTCTGTTTGATAAAGCAGACTTTATCAGTCTGGCAGTGATGCCGGATAACCTCATGAAGGATACTGGCAATACCGAGGCACCCAACCACTTGCTGATTCTACAGAAAAATACCGCCAAACAACATCTTTCCAATGAAGAAGAGGCATTGGTCGCAACCGTTCAGATGGAGAACATCTATGGAAGATATTCTATCAACCAGTATATACATGATAATCCTGAAATCATAGCGGGTAATGAAATTAAGCCAGGTAAGAACCAATATGGGCAAGCCCATGAAACTGTATGGCAGCAAGGAGATATAAACGCCATTGCTGGTAAGCTAAAAGAAATATTAAACGAGGATATTGCCAACCGTTTTAACCATGCATTATATGAGCAGGCTAAAGCAGCGCAGATCGCGGAGGCGAAAACAGCCAAAGAGAAACTGACCTACCTGCCGATGCCTGAGAATAAATCGGAGAACGTATCGGTGCAGCTGGGTTTGTTTGATACGGCTCCGGCGGAAAACATCAACAGGGCGATGTCTTATGTAAACCCACTGGATGAAACGGTGGTACAAAAAGAAACTGCCCGTATTATCAGTACGATAAGAACCACCGATAACCCAACCCATGAAAATATTGTACTGCTTGCTGCCAAACAATATAAAAGTAACCGCTACCTCTATAAACTCTATTCAAATGTAAAAGAGGTAAATCATTTGTCGGCGAACTGGATGGGTGCTGGCCTGCTTGTCCATGAACTCACAGGCATCTCTAACTATATCAAACAATTTGATCATACTTTTAAATATGAAGGCGACCAGACGCTGGAAAGCCTGTTCAATTTTCGGCAGAATAGTGTAACATCCTTTGATGCGCTCAAGCCTTTCTATAAAGAAGGTACGCTGGTAATGCATATGGGACAGGTGGGAACTATAGCAAGCCCTGATGGAGAATTTAAACAGGCGGTGTTTCAGCCGCTCGGCATCCAGGGAAATAAGGCTTTTTATGAAAGCTATATCAGCCTGCGTGATTCCTATCTGGAATTATCTTCAAAAGAAGTTTCCGGCGAATTGATTAGTGAGGCTGACAGGGAACAACTTAACAACAGCTATGATCGTTTTATCTCGCAGTTCGGCTTGCTTAACAGTACTGAAAACCGCAGGCGAATTTTAGAAGATGCTGCTTTTGGCATTATAACCCTTTCTTCTTTGGAACGCAGGGATGGTGAACGTTTTGTAAAATCGGACATTCTTACCCGCTCGGTACAGCAAACTAAGGAACGTTTCGCAACGGACGATCCTATAGAAGCGTTGGCACATAGCCTGAACGATACCGGCAAGGTAGATCTTGATTTTATGCAGGCGGCAATGGCATTGGATCAACAGGATGTAATCAGTAAGTTGGGTAATCATATATACCTGAACCCAACTACTAATAGTTGGGAAACAGCGGATGAATACTTGAGTGGTAATGTAGTGGTAAAGCTTGGACAGGCAAAACGTTTGATCAATCAAAATCCGGAGAACCCTCAATTTCAGCGCAGCCTTGAAGCACTGCAAAAAGTACAGCCCGAACGCATTCCCTTTGAGTTACTGGACTTCAATCTTGGCGAACGCTGGATACCTAAACAGTACTATGAACGCTTTGCAACAGAGCTTTTTGAGCAGCGTACAGAAATCAATTATTTCCCTTCGCTGGATGCCTTTAAGGTAAGTACGGGAATGAACATGAAAGTAGCCAGGGAATTTGCTGTTACGCCCAAAAGCGGGCGCACTACTTATGGCTATACCATACTGGAACATGCACTTGAAAATACCACACCCTTCTTTACCTATGAGGTTTCTATTGGCGGCGGCAAGACCATACGGCTGCCCGACAACGAAGCTATCCAACTGGCGCACCAGAAGATAGAGCAAATCCGTGGCAATTTTATCGGATGGCTAAACGAGTTGCCGGACACGGACAAAAAACATATTGAAAACCTCTACAATGATACATTCAATTGCTATGTCCTTCGGGAGTTTGATGGCAGCCACCTGAACTTTCCCGGCCTCGACAAAAAAGCGTTGGGCATTGAAGATCTGTACAGCTCGCAAAAGAATGCCGCATGGCGTATTATTCAGAACAAGGGCGCATTGGTAGACCACGAAGTGGGATTAGGCAAAACGCTAACTATGATCGTTGCGGCGCAGGAAATGAAACGCCTCGGCATCGTGCATAAGCCAATGATACTGGCCTTGAAGGCTAATGTCAATCAGATTGCCGAAACCTATCAAAAAGCCTATCCAAATGCGAAGGTGCTGGCTCCGGGCGAAAATGATTTTACACCTGCCAAAAGGTTAAGGCTGTTCCATGAAATCAAGAATAATAATTGGGATTGCATTATCCTCACCCATGACCAGTTTGGCAAAATCCCCCAGTCGCCGGAAATACAAAAACAGATCTTCCAATCGGAACTTGATAATGTAGAACGTGATCTTGAGACCATCAAAGGCCTCGGCGGAGACATTTCAAAAAAAATGCTCAAAGGGCTTGAAATCCGTAAGAACAATCTGGAAGGCAAGTTAAAAGGAGTATTAAAAGATATTGAGGAAAGGAAAGATGCAGGGATCAACTTTAAGGAGATGGGCGTTGATCATCTGTTTGTAGACGAAGCCCACAAATTCAAGAACCTGACCTTTACGACAAGGCATAACCGTGTAGCAGGATTGGGCAATATGGAAGGCAGCCAAAAGGCACTTAATATGCTTTTTGCGGTACGCACGCTACAGGAACGATTCAATGCAGACCTATGCGTAACCTTTTTATCCGGTACACCCATCTCTAATAGCCTAACCGAAATGTACCTGCTTTTCAAGTACCTGCGCCCAAAGGAGATGGAACGCCAGCATATTGAAAATTTTGATGGCTGGGCAGCGGTATTCGCACGTAAGACAACTGACTTTGAGTTCAGCGTAACCAATGAAATTATCGCCAAGGAGCGTTTCCGTCATTTTATTAAGGTGCCGGAGTTGGCTTTGTTCTATAATGAGATCACCGATTATAAAACAGCCAAACATATCAATCTGGACAAGCCGGAGATGAATGAAACATTGGTGAACATCAAGCCTACGCCTGAACAATCGGAGTTTATTAAAAACCTGATGCAGTTCGCAAAGACAGGTAACGGGGAACTTATCGGACGTGGCAGGCTTACTCCCGAAGAGGATAAAGGGCGTATGCTCATAGCGACCAACTATGCCAAGAAAATGGCATCGGATATGCGCCTTGTTGACGAGCGGAAATACAGCGATCATCCTGAAAATAAAGTCAACACCTGCGCACGGAAAATAGCAGAAATCTATCACCAGAGCAAAGAGTATAAAGGAACGCAGATCGTATTCTCAGACATCGGTACGCCAAAACCGGACAGCTTTAACTTGTACGATGCACTGAAGGAAAAGCTGCAACGGGATTTTAATATTCCCGCTGCCGAGATAACCTACATCCACGATTGGACGGATAGGAAAAAGCCCGAACTGTTCCGTAAAATGAACAAGGGTGAAATACGCATCCTTTTGGGAAGCACTGAAAAAGCAGGCACAGGGCTGAACGTGCAGCAGCGAGTGGTAGCGATGCACCACCTGGATATTCCGTGGAAACCCTCAGAATTGGAGCAGCGCAACGGTCGTGGCGCCAGGCAGGGCAATACTGTGGCTAAGGAACATTACGACAACAAGGTGCAGAATTATGTTTATGCCGTTGAGCAATCGCTGGACAACTATAAGTTCAACCTGCTAAAGAACAAGCAGACGTTCATTTCCCAAATGAAAAACTGTGAGTTGAACGTGCGCACGATTGATGAGGGCTCAGTAGATGAAAAGAGCGGAATGAATTTCTCGGAATACATCGCTATTCTTTCAGGCGATACTTCGCTGCTGGAAAAAAGCAGGATGGAAAAGAAAGTAGCCGTAATGGAAAGCCTGAAGGTTTCCCACTTCAGGGAAGTAAGCCGTAACAAATACCAGTTGGAGAGCTTACAAAATGAAAGGGTATCTACTACGCAGACGCTGGAAAAACTAACTGCCGACGAAAGTTTATATAAAAGTAAACTGCAATTTGAAAAAGACGGTGGTAAAGCAAATCCCATACAGTTAACAGGCTTTACATCCGCTGACAGCGAAGCCATTGGAAAACATATCATTAGCCTCTACAAAGATTGGAAGCCAGCTACCGAAGGGCAGCAGGAACAAAAAATAGGCAGCCTTTATGGATTTGCCCTCTTCATCCGCAGGCAAAGAGAGACCTATGAAGAGAAAGGCATGTTCGAGTACCGCTATTCAAACAGCTTTTATGCGCAGCACAAAGAGGACGGAATTAAGTACACTTATAATAATGGCCTGCCCAATACGGATAACCCCAAGCTGGCCGCAAGGCATTTTTTAAATGCCATTGACCGCGTGGAAAGCCTCAAAGAAAAATATGGCCGCACGTTAAGAGAGCTTAATGCAGAGATACCAAAACTTGAACAGCTCGTAGCCAAACCCTTCCTACAGGAAGCGGAACTGCAAAGCATGAAAAGCGAACTGTCCGGAATGGAACGGCAGATAGCCATCAAGATACAGGAGAACCAATTGAAACAGCACCAGGGTCAGGATGGAGAAGCTGAATATGCTACCGAAAAAGTTACGCCGGTCATTCAGATGGTGCCGGAAAAGACGGCAGCGGACAATGGCCATGCTGTACTTAAAGAAGTAGTGGCGAATGGTCAACCCGACCTGCAAAGAATACGAAGCAGGATGCGATTATAAAACTACAAATAGAGAATTATGGCAAACAGTGTCTATCAGATCAACAAAGGAATTAACCAGAGCATAGAGTTTAAGGGATTGAAAGCGCAGTATATCTGGTATCTCGGTGGCGGGGTCATAGCCCTGCTGATCATCTTCGCTGCCATGTACATTATCGGGCTGCCCTCATTTGTCTGCATCGGTATCATTCTGACCGCAGGAACGGTACTGGTCATCCGCATTTATGGAATGAGCAATAAATACGGGGAATACGGACTGATGAAAGCCCTTGCCCGCAAGCAGGTGCCCAAAGTGATCAAATCAAGGAGCCGTAAAGTATTCCTTAAAAAAGAGAAGTAAGATTAGTGAACAAGGTAAAAATGTGAGAGATGGAAAAAGTGTTAGATGAAATTTTACCGATCATGGATGTGGAACATGACTGCATCATAAGCAAACAGGGAGACATAACCATTGTCTTTAAAGCAGAACTGCCGGAGATATTTACACTCTCCGACCAGGAATACGAAGCCTTTCACCAGGCGTGGGTAAAAGCATTAAAGCTATTGCCCAAATTCAGTGTCTTTCATAAGCAGGACTGGTTTTTAGACAGTACCTACAAGCCCGACTTCACAAAAGAGGACACCAGCTTTCTGAGCCGGAGCAGTGAACGGTTCTTTAATGAACGCCCTTTCCTGGCGCATAGCTGTTATATCATGCTGACCAAAAAGCCTGCGGGAAGAAAAACAGCCAGTTCGATATTTTCCAACCTGCTGCGCAGGTCTATGGTGCCGGAAGAAACCCTGAAACCGGGATTGTTGCAGGATTTTCTAGATAGCGCAGGCCAGTTCAAACGCATATTGGAAGATAGTGGTTTTGTGAACATCACAAGGCTAAAGGAAAATCAGCTGCGGAGCCACAGCCGTAAACTTGGACTGATCGAGCGGTATTGCTATCTGTCTGAGAAGGATGATAGCTTCCTGATGAATGACATAAAGTTCGATGAAGGGTTACAGGTGGGTGACCGCCATTGCCAGCTTTATACGCTGGGCGATGCGGCAGATCTTCCTGCCTTATGCGGGAGCCGTATCAATTACGACCGTTATTCCACCGATAAGACAAAGTTCAGTGTGGGTTTTGCTTCGACACTCGGACAGCTTTTATCCTGCAATCATATCTATAACCAATACATCTTTATCGAAGATGCGCAAAAAACCATCCAGAAACTGGAGAGCAAACGGTTAAGGTTACAGTCATTATCCGCATACAGCCGTGAGAACATGATTGCCCGGGACGCTACCAATGATTTCCTGAATGAAGCCATCAGCCAGCAACGCCTTCCCGTCAAAGCACATTTCAATGTACTGGTTTGGACGGATAATAAGGAAGAACTGAAGGATTTGAAAAACATGGTATCCTCTGCACTGGCGCAAATGGATGCCGTTGCCAAACAGGAAACCGTTGGAGCCCCGCAAATCTTTTGGGCGGGCATTCCCGGCAATGCCGCTGACTTCCCGATGAACGATACGTTTGACACTTTCACGGAGCAGGCGACCTGTTTTCTCAACCTTGAAACAGGATACCGGTCTTCGTTAAGTCCTGTAGGTATCCGTATGGGCGACCGCCTGACCGGAAAGCCGGTTCATGTGGACATTAGCGATGAGCCTATGAAAAAGGGTATCTGTACCAACAGGAACAAGTTTATACTTGGTCCGTCCGGTAGCGGCAAATCCTTTTTTACCAATCACATGGTACGTAGCTATTATGAGCAGGGAACTCACATCGTACTGGTGGATGTCGGTCATAGTTACAAAGGGTTATGTAATATGGTGAAAGGCTATTATTTCACCTACAGCGAAGAAAATCCTATCCGTTTCAATCCTTTTTTCATCGGCGAAGGCGATAGTCTGGACACGGAAAAGAAAGAGAGCATCAAAACGTTGCTTTTAGCCCTCTGGAAAAAAGATGACGAAGCTTTTAGGCGCAGCGAATATGTAGCGTTATCCAATTCTATCAGTGGGTATTATAGCCACCTGGAAAAACACCCTGATATTTTCCCGTGCTTCAATAGCTTTTATTCTTTCCTGCGTGATGAGTACATACAGGTGCTTGAAGGCGACCGGGTGAAGGAAAAGGATTTCGACGTGGATAATTTCCTGTACGTGCTGCGCCCATATTATGAAGGCGGTGAATTTGATTACCTACTCAACGCTACAGAAAACCTGAACCTCTTGCAGGAAAGGTTCATTGTTTTTGAACTGGACAACATAAAAGACCACCCTATTTTATTTCCGGTAGTGACTATCATCATCATGGAGGTTTTCATCAACAAAATGCGGAAGATGAAAGGGCTTCGCAAAATGATCCTCATTGAAGAAGCCTGGAAGGCGCTCATGAAAGAAGGTTTTGCGGAGTACATTAAATACCTGTTCAAGACGGTACGGAAATTCTTCGGCGAGGCTATCGTGGTTACGCAGGAGGTAGAAGATATTATTTCCTCTCCGGTAGTAAAGCAGGCTATCATCAATAACAGCGACTGCAAGATACTTTTAGACCAAAGCAAGTACCAGAACAAATTCGACCAGATACAGGAACTATTGGGGCTCACCGAAAAGGAAAAAGCATTGGTATTGTCGGTCAATAAATCCAATGATCCCACAAGAAAATATAAGGAAGTTTTTATCAGCCTGGGCGGTATGCTGAGCAAAGTGTACCGCACGGAAGTAAGCCCCGAAGAATATCTGGCCTACACTACAGAGCAAACCGAAAAAGTGAAGCTGATGGAGTACGCCGCAAAGTTTGGTGGTGATATACAGAAAGGCATTACCGCAATGGCGGAAGATATCAGAAGTAAAACTTAAAACATGGAATTATGAAAAAGTATGTAAGAATCGTGCTGCTTGCCTTTTGCATTTCCTTTACGGTCATCCCGGCACAGCAGGCACATGCGCAGATCCCGATACTGGAGATCATCAAAGCGGGTGTAAAGAAAGTCATTAAAGCCATTGACCTGAAAATCCAGCGGCTACAGAACAAAACCATCTGGCTGCAAAATGCGCAGAAGACATTGGAAAATACGCTCTCCAAATTGAAACTGGATGAGATAGCCGACTGGACTGAAAAGCAGAAAGAGCAGTACCGGAAATACTATGAGGAACTGGCGAAAGTAAAAGCGGTCATTTCCTATTACCAGCGTATCAGGGACATTACCCAAAAGCAGGTAAGGCTGGTGAATGAATATAACCGTTCATGGCAGCTCCTGCGCCAGGACAGTCATTTTTCATCAGATGAGATGGACTACATGGCGAAAGTATATTCGGGTATCCTGGAAGAAAGCCTGAAAAATATTGACCAGATCTCGCTTATCGTACGATCATTCTCTACACAGATGAGTGATGCCAAAAGGCTTGAACTGATTAATAATGCGGCCGACGAGGTAGACACGAATTATGATGACTTGACACGCTTTAACCGCCAAAATATGCTGTTGAGCCTGCAAAGGGCTAAGACCAAACACGAGTTGGATATGGTAAAAAAACTTTACGGACTTCCTTAAATAAAACGGTTATGAAAAAGACACTCATAATGTTGCTGCTGTTTCTATCGGCTGTAGGCAGCGTTCAGGCACAGACCTTCTCGGAATGGTTCCGCCAGAAAAAGACACAGAAGAAATACCTCTTGCAGCAGATCGCTGCCCTAAAGGTATATATCGAATACGCTCAAAAAGGATATAAGATCGCCAAAGAGGGGCTTACCACCATCGGAGGTTTTACTAAAGGGGAATTTAACCTGCACGGTGATTATTTCAACTCACTGAAAATGGTAAACCCTGAAATAAAGCGGTATGCGAAAGTAGCGGACATCATTGCTATGCAGCAAAAGATCGTGCAGGACTACAACCGCAGTTACGGCCAGATCAGCCGTAGTAATGCATTCAACGCTGATGAACTGGATTATATCCGAAGGGTTTTTAACAGGCTGTTGGATGACTGCGAAGAAATCCTCGATGAACTAATAGCGGTCACGACCAACGGCAAGCTGGAAATGAAGGACGATGAGCGCATGGCCAGGATTGATAAGCTTTATCTCGACATGCAGGATAAATACACTTTCGCGCAGAGTTTCAGTAACGATGCCAAAACGCTGGCGGCAGCAAAGACTAAGGAAAATACAGACGTACAAACCAGCCGTGCATTGCAGGGCATTAAAAACGAACAGCCATGAAAAAAATACTGATAATAATATGCTTTGCCTTGCTGGGCTTGCTACCTTCTTATAAAGCAACGGCACAGGCGGATGAAATTGCACAATTGCTGCTGAACGTGGAAAAGCTGGCGCAGTTTAAACAGATCCTCAGTGATATGAAAAAAGGCTACCAGATACTGGAAGGCAGTTATAATACCATAAAAGACATATCAGAAGGGAATTTCAGCCTGCACAAAGCCTTTCTTGACGGGCTGATGCAGGTCAGCCCGACCGTGCGTAATTACAAACGTGTTGCCGACATCATCAACTACCAGGTCATACTGGTCAGGGAATACCGGAACGCTTATGATAGGTTCAGGCGCGACAACAATTTCAATGAACAGGAATTGGCCTACCTCGGGCGGGTATATGACAACCTATTCAAGGAGAGTCTGCGCAACCTCGACGAACTCACTGGCGTGATCACTGCCGGAGAGATGCGCATGAGCGATGATGAACGCTTACAGGCGATTGACCGCATTTATTCTGATATGCAGGACAAGTTGCAGTTTCTCAGGCATTTCAATAATAACACCACGGTGCTTGCGGTACAGCGGGCGAAAGAGAAAAACGATGCGGAGACCATCCGCAAAGTGTACGGATTAAACAATTAAAATATAGTGTTATGGCAAAGTATAGAAAGGCCGCCTGTATGGTGGCAGTGGGATTGATAGTGCCGTTTATGAGCCATGCCCAGGGAATGGCAGATGAGATGAAGGGGCTTCATGGGGTTCTTGACCAGTTGTATGATGAGATGATGCCGCTGTGCAGCCAGCTGATCGGTGTAGGACAGGGAATAGCGGGTTTTGCGGCTATCTGGTATATCGCCTCGCGTATTTGGCGGCACATTGCCAATGCGGAGCCAATCGACTTTTATCCGCTCTTCCGTCCATTTGTCATCGGCTTCTGCGTAATGATATTTCCCTCGGTACTTGGGCTGATCAATGGCGTGATGAAACCCACCGTTACCGCAACGGCGGCAATGGTCGAAGGCTCTGACAAAGCAATTGCCCTGCTCTTGCAAAAGAAAGAAGAAGCGATCAAAAAAACAGATGCGTGGCAAATGTATGTCGGGGAAAGCGGTAGTGGTGACCGTGACCGATGGTATAAATATACCCATGATAATGCCGATCCTTCAGAAGAGGGAATGTTTGAGGGGATTGGCAATGACATCAAGTTTGCCATGTCAAAGGCATCCTACAACTTCCGTAACTCGGTCAAGGAATGGATGAGCGAAGTACTGAGGGTTTTGTTTGAAGCAGCGGCATTGTGCATTGATACTTTGCGAACCTTCCAGTTAATCGTGCTGGCGATATTGGGGCCGCTGGTTTTCGGCATGGCCGTTTTCGATGGCTTCCAGCATACGCTTACGGTCTGGATAGCCCGATATATCAACATCTTTTTATGGCTCCCCGTTGCCAACATCTTCGGCAGCATCATCGGCAAGATACAGGAGAAAATGCTGGAGCTTGATATTTCACAGGTGAACGACTACGGCGATACTTTTTTCAGCCGGACGGATATCGCCTACCTAGGCTTTATGATCATCGGCATTGTCGGCTACTTCACTGTTCCGTCTGTGGCTAATTATATAGTCCATGCAGGTGGCGGTGGCGCATTGGGTCAAAAAGTAACCAGCCTGTTCAGCAGTTCTTCCAGCACCGTAATCAATACGGCCTCTTCAGGAGCAGGTATGGCAATGGACGCGATGGGTAATGCCGCAAGCCGTATGTCCCAAAGCATATCCAGCAGCGGCACATCATCACCCTACTTCAATGACAATAAAGGGTCGTCCTCAGACTACATGGGCGATAAGTTAAAAGGCAATTCATAATCAAAAAGGAGGCATCATGTTCAGTAAAATGAAAAATATAGATACCGCATTCAGGCATGTACGAAGCTTTACCATGCTGATTATAGCATGTAGTGTGCTGATCTGCTGTTTTGCGCTATACAAAAGTTTCAGCCTGGTTTCAGAGATGCAGGGCAAGATCTACATACTGGCAAACGGCAAGGCACTGGAAGCTTATTCTTCGGATAGACGGGACAATATTCCTGTTGAGGCAAGGGATCATGTAAAGACTTTCCATGTGCTGTTCTTTACGCTTGACCCTGATGATAAGGCCATACAGGCAAATGTTACCAAAGCACTTTATCTGGCTGATGGCAGTGCCAAACGGATTTATGATGACCTGAAGGAGAATGGCTATTATTCAGGATTGATATCCGGTAATGTCAACCAGACCATAATGGTGGATAGCGTAGCCATTGATATCAATGAATATCCCTACCGGTTCCGCTGCTATGCCACCCAAAGCATTACCCGTCCTACGAGCATTACCACACGAAGCCTTGTGACCGAGGGTGCATTGCGCAATGTATCACGGAGCGACAACAACCCTCATGGTTTTTTGATCGAACGGTGGAACACCATTGAGAACAGGGATCTGAAAACAGCAAACAGGAACCAATAAAACAGAGCGCTATGAATTTTTTATTTAAGAGGAAAAGGAAGGAAGACACTCAGGTTACGGAGGACAGCATTGCCAAAGGTGCAGCTTCTATTTATCTCCGCCTGCAAACCCGCTGGGCAAAATGGATGGAAAAACGCACCGAAAGTTTTTCAAGGCGCAACTGGACGTTGTTACTGATCCTGTTTGTGATGCTTACCGGTGGATATAGCACATACCTACTGGTGAGCAGCTTTACTGCAAAAGCAGGGAAAGCATTTACAATCACCCCTATAAGAAAACCGGGGCACCTTACTGAAACGGGAGATGCAAAAGCGGACGCTGTGCCTGTATCAGAAACGGAATACAGGCGTATCCACAATTTCAGAATGTATATGGACAGCCTGGCAAGAAGTCCTTCGGGCAAAGCCACCTATGACAGCATTACCTATCGCCGTCCCGGCTTGATGGACAGCTTGCTGTATATCGACAATTATTATCAACAACTTAAAAATGAATAAGATGGAAAAGCAAGTAAAAACACCCAAGATGATCAGGCAGCGCAGGTTTATGCTGGTACTGCCTTTACTCGCCCTGCCTTTTATGACCCTGATGTTCTGGTCACTCGGCGGCGGCAAAGTGGATAAGGCTGAAGCCCAATCTGCAAAACAGGCAGGCTTTAATATCAAGCTTCCGGATGCCAATCTGAAGGATGAAAAGCCAATGGACAAAATGAGCTACTATGACCAGGCAAAACTCGATTCGCTGAAGTTTCAGGAACTGGTAAAAAATGATCCTAATTACAGGATTATGGACTTGTCTGATTCTTCCGGGGTAGGGTGTCAGGATAAAGATATTTTTCCCAATGCGCCCGCCAGAAGGGGATTAAATACATCGCTTTACGGTGGTGGCTCCAATGATCCCAACGCAGAAAAAATCTATCGCAAGCTGGCTGAACTCGATAGAGAAATGAAAAAACCGGCGGACATCAATAATGAAACTGCGGCTTATCCTGGAAATAACCTGCTTGGTAAAGGGAATACTCCGGTAAATACAGGTGAGGTAAACCGACTGGAACAAATGATGCAAGCGATGAGCCAGTCCGATGGCGAAGATCCTGAAATGCAGCAGCTGAACGGAATGCTGGAAAAGATATTGGATATACAACATCCCGACCGTGTACAGGAAAAGCTGAGGCAAACTTCTGAATCCAAACGTGGGCAGGTATTCACCGTTTCCGGCAAAGTAAAAGAAGACAGGATTTCTTTACTGCAAACCAATGCGGAAACTACTGCCACTAATGGATTTTATTCACTGGACGATAACACCGTTACTGATAATTCCCAAAATGCTATACAGGCGGTTATCCACGAAACACAGACTATCGTAAACGGCTCTACTGTTAAGCTACGACTGGTGAATGATGTTTTTATCGATGGTATCCATATCCCGAAAGATAATTTTCTTTTTGGTACAGCATCTCTCAATAGCGAAAGGCTGGGCATTAAAATAAACAGTATCCGCTATAACAACTCCTTGTTTCCGGTGGAACTGTCCGTGTATGATATGGATGGGCTGGACGGGATTTATATTCCGGGAGCTATTACCAGGGATGTGGCAAAACAATCTGCTGACCGCTCTATGCAAACTATTGGCATGACCTCTCTTGATCCGTCATGGGGTGCGCAGGCGGCAAGTGCCGGGATAGAAGCGGCCAAGACCCTTTTCAGCAAAAAAGTGAAGCTCATCAAAGTAACTGTGAAAGCTGGTTACCAGGTGCTTTTACGTAATGAGAAGCAAAAGAAGAACTAATCCAACTAAATTATTTAATAACTATAAAAGTCAATAAGATGAAAAATATCAGTGCAGTAATGACAATGGGATTTTTCCTGTTTCTTACAATATTCAGCGCGAATGCGCAGCAGCCAGCCAGTGTTCAGGTGAAAACTATTGAACCGTATAAAGTGGACATTGGATACTCCAAAACAACCAATATTATTTTCCCGCATGCCATTATCAGCGTAGACAGGGGAAGTAAGGACGTTCTTGCCCAAAAAGCCAAAGGGGCTGAAAATATCCTTCAGGTAAAGGCCGCAAGGGATAGCTTTCCCGAAACCAACCTGACAGTGGTTACGGCAGATGGCAGGCTGAATTCCTTTGTTATCAACTATGCCGAGCAACCAGCGACGCTTAACCTTTCACTAGTCGGAGTAAAGGCTAATACTATTTTCCTTTCACCGGAAAATGTTAACCAGGCGGAGATACAATCCTATGCACAGGCGGCAGCCCTCTCCAAAAAGAAAGTAAGGGGCATTAAGGATAAGGACTATGGAATCCGTTTCCAGATGAGCGGCCTGTTTATTCAGGATGAGGTATTGTACCTGCGCATCAATATCGAAAATCAGTCAAACATCAACTATGATATTGACCAGTTGCGCTTTTTTATCCGTGACCAGAAAAAGGCAAACCGCACCGCCACGCAGGAGATTGAGATCACGCCTGTTTATGTGCAGAATGATACCTACAAGGTCAGTGGCAATTCGCAGCACACGATGGTATTCGCATTGCCCAAGTTTACCATTCCTGACAAAAAGTACCTCGCTATACAGATCATTGAAAAAAATGGCGGCAGGCATCTGGAACTGCACGTGAAGAATAAAACCATCGTGAAAGCAACCGTTCTCCCTGCACTGTAGCCGAAGCAGGAAGGGCATTTTTATGAACTTAAAATCATGTGTTATGAACCAGAAGAATTTAGAATACCTGAGTGATCAGGTAAAATATACGGGTTTTGGCGAAGGTCTGGAAAACGACCTGAAGCAAAAGATCGAACAGGGACAGCCGGAGTTCAAACTGCAACATCAGGCGCAATTTGGAAACGACAAGGTAGATGCTACGCTGAATTTCAGCAAGTCGAAACAAAGCGATATGTATTTCTTCAACTCCTATCAGGTCAGCCTCCAAAAGGAAAACAATGCGGAGAAAATGGAGCAGACCTTTTACATCAACAAAGGCAGCAATATCACTTTGAAGGAAGCTTATAACCTAATGGAGGGCAGGTCCGTCAATAAAGACTTGACCAATAAGGAAGGCCAGATTTACAATGCCTGGGTGCAGATGGATTTCAAGCAAAGCGATGATAACGGCAACTTTAAGCTGAAACACTATCATGAAAACTATGGCTATAACCTGGAGGCAGCATTGGGCAAACATCCAATTAAAGAGTTGGGCAATGATGACTTTAAGGCGAACCTGATAGATTCCCTTAAAAAGGGTAACCTCCAGTCCGCTACGTTTCAAAACGGAAGCACTGAGCAAAAGCAATACATCGAAGCCAATCCTCAATTTAAGACGATCAATATTTATGATAGCGGTATGCAGAGACTGGATAACCGCCAGTCGAAATCAGAAAAACAGGCTGAAGGCGAAAGCCATTCGGTTAAACAGGAAGGTAAAAAAGAAAAGCACGGCGTTCTTGAAGATGATGGCCCTGAGATACCGAAGGCTGCGAACAAAAAAAAGAAAAGGCAAACGCCATCTGCGTAAGATACCAGGGTAAGCTGATCAAATGGTTACTTAAATGGACAAGTCAAAGCCTTTATCGGATTTCTTTTCGGCGATAGAACAAGATGGTCGTATCAGCATCACGCACATAGGCATCTATGCTGCACTGTTGCAATACCGCATAGAAAATGGTTTTGTAAATCCCATACAGGTATTCGGCCATGAGATTATGCGTATCGCCAAAGTGTCGGCTCCGATAACGTACCATAAGTGCGTGAAAGAGTTAAGTGAATACGGGTATATCAATTATATGCCCTCATTCAAACGTAACCAGGGAAGTAAGATATACTTTCCTGATAAAGCATAAACAACATTCAAAAGATATGAGATTACAAACTTAGCAAAGCCCGTCCAGGGCTTTTGCTGCCTAAATACAGGAGGTGTGCGATGGGAAATGTGAAAGAGGATATTGCCCTGTTGGACAATAAAATATTGAAAACTATTGACCAATTTGAGCAGGAAAAAGAGCAAAAATTAGTAAATTTATTTATTGAAATTATTGTGTCATCTACGTTAAAAGAGTATTATGAAAAGGGCGATTAGATATCTGAGATTTAGTCAACTTGGGCAAAGCAACGGATCAATTGAGAGGCAGGAGATGTATACGGATCAATGGCTAAAATTTAATTCTGTCGAATTGGTTGATACTTTTATTGACAGAGGCAAGAGTGCTAAGACTTTTGATAGACCGGATTTTATAAAACTTCAAGAGTTTATATCAAAGCATTATAAATCTGTTGACTACCTATTGGTGGATCAGTTGGATAGATTTAGCCGTGACGCGGGCGAAGCTATGAGCATGGTCAAAATGCTCCAACGAAGATATAGCATACAAGTTGTTAGTGTTACTGAGGGGATTACATTTGATTACGATACTCCTGGAAGCTTTTTTAGAGCCGGGTTGCAGTTATTGTTAGCTGAAGAAGACAATATTAATAGAAGTATCAAAATTAAAGGGGGACTTTATACTGCAAGAGCGAAAGAAGGACGATATATTGCTACTCGACCGCCATTTGGATATATCAAACAGGGTGAAAGGAAAGAGCGACGGTTAATTATTGAGGAAGAAGAAGCTAAGGTAATTAAATTTATATATGATTCTTTCCTTCACGGGATGCCTTTATACAAGATAAAGGAAAAGGCGTATGAAATGGGTTTCAAAACAAAGGGCAATACGGCTATAGAGAGAGTGTTGGAAAATCCTGTCTATGCGGGAATGTTAAAGGTTCAAGGTTACAAAGAATATCCCGGAGGTATTTTTCCAGCTATACATGAACCAATTATAGATATTACCACTTGGCAAATGGTGCAGAATAAAATGAGGAAGCCGGTAAAGACAAGAACAGTCATTGATGATGAAATTCCTTTGAGGGGTGTTCTTAAATGCCATTGTGGTAACCACTTGACAGGTGCACCTTCCAGAGGAAAGTCAGGGAAGTATTTCTATTATTATAAGTGTAAGGTTTCGAAACACAATAACATTAGTGCTATTAAGGCTCATAATCAGCTTTTAGGCGCTTGCGAGTTGATGAGTCTTCCGCAAGAAAGAATTGTTGAGATAAAGGAGGGATGTAGTGCTGCTTTGGAAGCCGATTTGAAATCAAACAAAAAGAAGGTGATAGAAAAGAAGCAGCTCCTTGAGGATACACAAGAGAAAATGTACTCTGTTGAGGAAAAATGGATCAAGAATGAAATCACCCGTGATACCTATGATCGTTGGTATTCTACCTATAACAGCACAATTCTAAATTTAAAAGGAGCCATTGAACGGTTAGGTCAAAACGATGGAAGAGCATTTACTATATTAGAAAAGAACCTTGAAATGCTTACAGATATCAAGTTTGTATATTCAAAAGCGGATATTATGCAAAAGAGAGAATTCGTAAACCTAGTGTTCGACAGCAATTTATACTATCAGGAAGGTATCTATCGAACACCTACCATGCTAAATATTTTCTCGCATAATTCATTGATAATGAAGGAAAAAGGTTATTTGATTTATGAAAAAAAAAGGGATGATTTTTCAATCATCCCTTCCAGTGGAACCGGCGGGAGTCGAACCCGCGTCCAAACATATGCCCGATAAGCTTTCTACATGTTTATTTCCTGATTGGATTTAAGGTTGTGGCAGGACAGGAACATACCAACCACTTCCCGGTCTGCTTTGGTTTTCGTCAACCGCCCGCAGCTTACGGTTGCTTATCCTGCTTTGTTTTGATTCGGCGGCGGGGACGGTAGCAGGTAGACCTTCCCGGCGGCTATAAAGGGTGACTAATCACTGATTAGGCAGCCATGGCGTAAGAATATTCGCCTATTATGTTCGAGCATTCAGATTAACGTGCTAATTACACAACGCACGACATGCTTACAGACCCTGCCCTATGCTGTCAAAACCGGTCGGCCCCAGGTTTTGCTTTTATAGCAGTTTTGTAAATTGTATTTACCAACCACTTCAAAGAACTGGTGCAAAGATACGTAATAAATGATTTAAGGATTGTTAACATCAATATGGCAGTAGTCGTACGCGAATGGTTGGTGGTATCGCAACGTTTTTACCAGATAAGCTATTACTGGCCATATAATTGCTTCCTGGTCTTATTATCCTTAAGAACGACCATCCCGCAAAATATTAGTATCTTCTATGGAGTTGTCGCGCTTTTTATACCAGTATCCGCTACTGCTTTCAGTCACTTTTCCAATCATTTTATTATCAGTAGTATACTGAGCCAGCTGATCTGCACTGAACAAGGTGTTTGCCAGAGATAGATTATCATCATAATATACGGCAGCGGTCTTGCAATATAATTGTTGCAGCAGATCGCAATAGTGTTTTACAGCAAGATTGTCCAGCATCCTGCGGGTAATGAACACGCCTGTTACTGGCATTAAACCAAGTCTTATTTTCAATCTGTCTGTCTTGGACACAGAGCGTATGAAAGTTGCTCTCATATCTTGCAGCGGGCCTGTTTTGCCAAATAAATGGTTTCCATCTTCGCCCACTGCTATGTTTTTATGTGCATTGAATGAGTACTGACGCAAATCAAAAGTTGTTGCATTCCCCTTTACAATAAAGTATAGTGTATACTCATCCAGGATAAGGGTCAGTTGAAGTTTACTTGCCATTTACGATGTTTGTTTAAAGCATGCCTTTGTATTAACAAAAATGGCCCGCATCAATGCGGGCCACCTGGAAGTTGTTATTTGGAACTTGGTCCTTGGATTTGAAGTTTGAATTTTATACTACATGTTCCTGCGATACTGGCCACCTACTTCGAACAAGGCTTTCGATATCTGCCCCAGCGAGCAGTATTTTACTGTTTCCATCAGCTCAGCAAAAATGTTCTGGTTATGAATAGCTACTTGCTGCAGGTTATGGAGTAGCTCT
>CAZPOT010000007.1:266255-266729 GCA_964588295.1 uncultured Flavipsychrobacter sp.
CGCCGCTGCGCTTCCACAGGTTCTGTACAGAGTTGATCTGGAACTCTTTCTCTTCCTCTGTAGAGCGGATCACCTCGCGTGGCAATACAGTTGGTGATCCCTTAGAACTAAGGAAGGTGTTCACACCTATTATCGGGAACTCGCCGGTATGCTTCAGCGTTTCATAATACAGGCTCTCTTCCTGTATCTTGCCGCGCTGGTACATGGTTTCCATTGCGCCCAGTACACCACCACGTTCTGTTATCTTGTCAAACTCCAGCATCACAGCTTCCTCTACCAGGTCGGTAAGCTCTTCTATGATGAACGAGCCTTGCAGCGGGTTCTCATTCTTGGCAAGGCCCAGCTCTTTGTTGATGATGAGCTGTATAGCCATAGCGCGGCGTACGCTCTCTTCTGTAGGGGTGGTTATGGCCTCATCGTAAGCGTTGGTGTGCAGCGAGTTGCAGTTGTCGTATATGGCATAGAGCGCTTGCA
>CAZPOT010000008.1:0-258535 GCA_964588295.1 uncultured Flavipsychrobacter sp.
TTAATGGAAACGACGGTATCCGCAAACACTCTGGTTATTCGCAAAAACGAAGGATCAAGTGAACACATCAAGTTGGATTATGTGGCTGTTAAGAACGCAGCTATGACTTTGAGGGCTATCAATCACAAACTGCGTCAGCAGATCGTGAAACTGCTCGAAGAGAACAAGCGCATGAATGTTACCGACATCTACGTGAAATTACGTTTAGAGCAGTCTGTAGCTTCTCAGCACCTGGCTATCCTGCGTCGTGCGAACATCGTGATCACTGAGCGTGATGGTAAATTCATCCACTATGCTCTTAATCACGCACGCATAGCCTCTGTTGCTAAGTTTGTTAACGAGCTGGTTCATTCTGATGACTCTGCTAACTAATATTTAGAACAGCAAATAAAAATGGCCCAGCATCTGCTGGGCCATTTTTATTTTATATAAGTTATTTTCCACTTTTTATTGCCTCCCACGTGCTATATAGCGACTCTTGTGCCGGCCTGTCTGCCGGTAGTTCAGTAAGCGGCTCGCATGGCCGCAGGCTATCGTAACAGTCCTGGGGCAACGCCTGGTATAGCGCAGTGCCCTTTGTCTTCCAGGCTATCATCTCATCGCTCACCTCTTTTATTATCTTGCCGGGGTTACCTACTACCAACGATCGTGGCGGTATCTTGGTATTGGCATTTATAAATGCCATGGCGCCAATTATACACTCGTCGCCTATCTCGGCATCGTCCATTATTACACTGTTCATCCCTACCAGCACATTGCGGCCTATATTGGCACCGTGTATTATGGCGCCGTGGCCTATATGTGCCCCTTCCTTCAGCGTAAGCGTAGTGCCGGGGAACATATGTATCGTACAGTTTTCCTGCACATTACAGCCATCTTCTATTATAATGCCGCCCCAGTCGCCACGGATGGCAGCACCGGGGCCCACATATACATTTTTTCCAATTATTACATTGCCGGTAACAGCAGCCTGCGGATGTACGAAAGAGGATGGATGAACAACCGGAACAAATCCTTTGAAAGAATAAAACATGATAATATATTTTTAAGGAACGGGATCGTAGCCATGGCTACCCCACGGATGACAACGAAGAAAGCGCTTTATGGTCAGCACACCACCTTTAAAAGGCCCATGTTTACGGATAGCTTCCACCCCATATGCACTGCAGGTAGGTGTAAACCGGCACTTGGCCCCGAAAAACGGTGATATAGCTCCTTGGTAAAACCTGATCAGCGCAACAAATAAAGATGATAATATCTTCCTCACTGTATATAATAAAGGTATAACTATTCTTTTACTTCTGGCATGGGGGCAGTAGCTATAGCTATTAGCTTAGGTATGCACCCAGCCATAGCAGTTTGTATAGTGGTATATTCAGCCATTACCTTATCTGTATATACAAAAAACAGGTGCAGCTGCCGGTCCTCCGGTATCTGCTCATACAGCTGGTGCTTGCTCAGCCGCCAGGCTTCGAATATCAGCCGCCGTATCCGGTGCCGGTCTACAGAATGCCGGAACTTCTTTTTAGGAATAGAAAAGCCCGTCATCGCAGGGCTGGCTTTGCCTGCCGGCCTGGGAACGAGCACATAGATGACTCTTAACGGAAAAACAGAAAACGCTTTCCCGGTGAGGAAAAGCGTATTAATATGCTGTTCTCGTTTGAGCCGCTCATATACTTTAAAGGTATTACGATTGGCCAAATGAAACGAAATGATATTACTTAAGACGGCTTTCGCTTGATACTGTCAGTTTATGACGTCCTTTCTTACGGCGGGATGCCAATACTTTACGTCCGTTTGCCGTTTGCATACGCTGGCGGAAACCATGTACTGATTTGCGGCGGCGGCGGTGCGGTTGATATGTACGCTTCATACTCTGATTTTTATTCTTATTATTAAAAGGGATTAATTCTCTATCCTAAAAACGGAGTGCAAAGGTATGGGATAATATATAAACAGACAAATTTTTACAAAGAAATATATTTATTGATATCCCGTGTCTGCTACATCTGCAAAAATAGGCAACTATCTGCATCTCGACGCTACTTTTGCAGGCGCAGAACAAATCCAACTTGAACCACATAATCAAACCATATAGGTATCACCTAAGACCGGAATACGGTGGCGAACATCTTTTATTACAATTTTTCCTTGACGACAGTGACGGCACTTTCGTTGAGAAGTTGTTCGCTTCTATCAGTGGCATTACCCCATGGATTGCAAATTATACGAACCTTATAGCAGCAAACGACGAGTTGCTTTATGAGGTCCGATCGGATATGGGCACATTTGAACTTTCAATAGATACCTGGGGATTCGCCTTTATTTTGGCCTCAGACAATCAGCCTTGTATCATTCATATAGACCAACTTTTGGAACAGAGCTCCTTATTTTTAAAGGAAGAGATCGATTATTGCCAGTTCAGATAGATGCATTTGCTATTTACCAGGTGAACGATGTCCTGACCAAATAAGGTAATTATATTTATGTAATGGGTCGCAGTACCACACCCCGCCAAAATAGTTGCTATATTATTTCCAACATTTATTATTTTTACCCAAACATAGTGTGCTGTACCCAACCGGTACGGCCTTAAATTTACTTTTAGCATGATACGTAAACTTACACTTGTCTTTTTACTGTTTATCGGTTCCTGGGTTTCTGTTAACGCCCAGGTAAGGGATACCGTTACCATACATATACCGCCCTATACCGATACTACTTGTGTGGGTACACAGCAAACATTTTACGCCACCGCGACCAGCGATACCTTTACAGGTGCTACCTACAAGTGGTTCGTAAACAGTGTATATACTGGTATCACGCTCGATACTTTCCTTACTACCGCCCTCAACGATGGCGATAGTGTATTTGCGCGCCTCATTTTTACAAACAGCTTGGGCATACTCGATAGTACGCGCTCCAATGCAATAACTATTCATCACCTGGCATCTATACAGCCACGTGTCGTTACCGCGATCATCTCTGGTAGCAACCCCGATTGTGCCGGTCATCCACTCACATTCCAGGCATACCCTGTAAATGGTGGCCTGACCCCGCAATACCAGTGGTTCATCAACAGCACAGAAGTAGCTGGCGCAGACAGCACTACACTCACAGGTGTGTTTGGCGGTGCAGATACCATCACCTGTCGCATGATATCTAATTCACCATGTGCAGCGCCATTCTCCGATACTGCATATTCTCTTCCAATTCCTATTATACATATCCACCTTACTGCATCTATCGCAATTGCAGCCATTTACGATACCGTGTGCGCAGGCGGTCGCGATACCTTTAATGCAGTTGCAGCCAACTATGGCGATGGTGCTACTTACCAGTGGTATGTAAACAATACACCGGTAGCCGGTGCTATAAGCGCTCAGTATGTTACAGATTCCCTCAGGCAGGGCGATAGCGTATTTGCAGTGTTAACTACGCCCGATACCTGTGTACTCAACCCTGTTATACAGTCCAATGTGCTGTACATATTTGTTAAGCACGTGTTTAGTACTCATGCGCAAATAAATCTTACCTCAGGCACCAATCCTGGTTGTTTGGGCGATCCCGTCACCTTCACCGGAGTGTACGATTCCTTTGGCACGGCACCATATATAGCATGGTACATTAACGGAGTATTGACCAATGTAGGCTTTAATACTTTATCGGGTACGTTCGCCAACCTCGATCAGGTGTACTTCACTGTTCACAAGACCGATGGCGAGTGCTATGATCATGATACTATAGATGTTTCACCGGTTATCCTCATCCGCGATACTACACCGGCAGCACCAGTTGTTCACCTACATGGCGATACCCTGATTACCTACAGCTCAGGCACACTTACCTGGTACCGCAATACGGTATTCAGCTATACAGGTGCTTCATTAGTGGTAGGTGCTACAGATACCTTCTATCACCCGGTAGAACTGGGCTACTACTTTGCCGTGGCTAACAACATCAACTGTGCTTCACCAAACTCAAACATTCTCTACATATCCCTGCTCGAAGTAGAGAACGTAGCTATGGGGCCGGTCAACATTTACCCTAACCCAACCTCCGGCACCATAAGTATGGACTGGATGGTAGCCCCGGCCAACGTCACGGTAAATGTGTACAACGCGCTTGGCCAGAACCTGGTACAGCAGGTAGTAAACAACAAGACGCACCTCGATGTAGACCTCTCAGCCCTGCCAAACGGCAACTACTACCTGGAGCTGCGTGGCGCCGACGGCAAATACGAAACACACAAACTAGTGCTCCAGCATAACTAAAATAAAACGAAACATACAACGAAGACGACCGGCACTCGCTGGTCGTTTTTGTTTTAGCCATATGCATCAACGACCACTTAAAGATAGGCCCATAGCAAACACTACCCCATGCGGATCATTGCGAATTGCGCAGTGAAGCAACCTCGCAAGTGAACGTATTTGCTTTAGGTCACAACCACAGCGCGCTGTCTTGTCTTCAGACTGACGGCCCACATCTGGACGTATTTGCTTTCGGAAACTGCTACATCGTTACACACAAATCAATCCCACCCAACACAAAAACCAATATCCCGGAAAATACTTAATGCTTACTTTTACATCCTAAATAAAACTTCAGAAAAATGAGCATACAAGTAGGCCAGCAGGCACCCGACTTTACACTTTACGACAGCGACAAAAATGCAGTAACACTTAGCGAACAGAAAGGCAAAAACGTACTGCTATTATTCTTCCCGCTCGCATTCACAGGCGTATGCACTAAAGAACTTTGTTCTGTGCGCGACAACATTACAGCATACAACAACTTCAACGCACAAGTGTACGGCATCTCTGTCGATTCATTTGCAACCCTCGGTAAATTCAAGCAGGAGCAGAACCTCAACTTTCCGCTCCTCAGCGACTTCAACAAAAAAGCCTCACGCGCTTTTGAAACCATCTACGACAAATTTGTTGTCGACATGGAAGGCGTATCCAAGCGTTCTGCGTTCGTTATAGATAAAGACGGCATCGTACAATACGCCGAAGTCCTCGACAACGCCGGCGAAGTACCCAACTTCGACGCCATCAAAGAATGCCTCACCCGCATCAACGGTAATTAATTTTCTACTTTATGTTACTAACGGCACCTGCTTAAAGCAGGTGCCGTTTTTTGTTAATGAACCTGGGTTTATATAACCTCATGGGAAAAGCCCTGAAAGGGCATACAATGATAGCTATGCGTTTCAACTCATCGGCTTAAGAGGTGCCGACCAGCATTAGCCTCAGCACTTTTAGCCCCAATACCCCGTCCCCATCCAGAATTAATTCATAATTTCGCAATAAATATATAACACAGTACTCATGAAGAAACTCTACTTCGTTCTCAGCCTTTTCGTATTCGCCCTTTCAGCACAGGCGCAAACCATCCCCAATGGCGGCATGGAATCATGGCGTGTCAACTCTGCCGGCGGTACCAACCCAAAGATCGTGCGTTGCCCTATCAACTGGTACGGCGCTGATTCCCTCATCATTGGCATAGGCCAATCGTTTGGCTCATTTTTCGGCATTTCTGATACCGTATGGCAGCAGCAGATCTTTAAAGACTCTGGTGTAAACGCACACAGCGGCACCTACTCTGCCAAGCTCGTTACCAAAGACCAGGATACACTGGGCGTATTCCCCGGCATCCTTTCCAATGCCGAAACACACGTAGCTATATCACTCACAGGCCTCGGCGGCTTCAGCCAGACAGGCGGCCTCGGCACCACGCTGCGCACAAAATCGGTAAGTGCATGGGTTAAGTATTCACCGGCTTCCGCTGTAGACAGCGCTGCCATCAATATAGAAGCACGCGGCAATGTGGGCGGCGTTGCCGATTCACTCATCGGTTTCGGCTTCCTCAAGATCGGCGCATCCGCGTCATTCGTACAGGTAACCGTTAACATGGTCTACCCCGATACTACCCTGATCATGGACACCCTGCGCATCAGTTTTGCCAGCAGTGCCGATACCGCAGCAGTGGGCAGCACCCTGTGGGTAGATGATGTTACAGCCGTAGGCGTAGCACAGCCTGTAAGCGTGAACAATGTTTATGCGGCAGCCAACATCAGCGTATACCCCAACCCCGCTACAGACATGCTGTATATCGATAACAAGGCCACACAAACACTCACCGCCAATCTGCACTCAGTAAGCGGGGCAGTAGTAGCCACACAGTCCATAAACGGAAACGGTAAGATAGACATCTCTGCGCTCCCGGCAGGTCTGTACTTCTACACCCTCACCGACAACGGTACCATCCTGAAACGCGGTAAGATCACCGTGGTAAGGTAATACCTGCGGCATCCGCAACATTAAAATAATAAAAATGAAAGGGCACTTCAAAAAAAGTGCCCTTTCATTTTTGTCAAATCAAAAAATGCCTTACATTTGCAGTCCATTTGGCGCAAGCCAGTAGGGCCTATAGCTCAGTTGGTTAGAGCACCTGACTCATAATCAGGGGGTCCCAGGATCATGCCCTGGTGGGCCCACACAGTTTAAGCGATTGGTAAACAAGGAGTTGCATTCAAAATGTAACTCCTTTTTACTTTTACGTAATTCGTACTCGCACTATATCCCGCAATATTCTTTCCTGGACGTTTAAAAGGCCACAATTGGGCTACCAAGTGATAAGTTTCGAGGTATCAATATGACTTCGTCGAAATGTTTTGTACGTTCTAATTGCTTGTCGTAGATTTATTCAGATATGCTCTAGTGGTTCTATAGCAAATTACGCGGCGCTAATAGGATGCAATTGGGCTCAAATTTTTTCAATACTTTGATATTGTTTAATTTTAACGCACAATCATCACAGCGTCACCTGAAAAAGATCTTTAGCCTGTACGTCCTCCTGTTATTTTCCGTATCTATGCTAGGGGGGTACACTTTCATCTTGTCTTTACAACAGCAAAATATCCGGTTTAAAGTAAATAGTATAAAAGACTCTCTTAAAACATCCACCCTTGTTGCATTTAGCGACCTTAGCAACGACAAGGATATTGAATGGATCGACGACCAGGAAGAGTTCTACTATAAAGGGGTGAGATTTGATGTTGTGAAAAAGGATCTAGTAAATGGAGTGCTTGTTACCTGGTGCTATGCCGATGACGAAGAAACAGATATTATTGCTAAAATAAAGGCTACATTTTGTAGTATTCCTGATAATAAACTACCAGCTAACACACCTTTAGCTAATGTATTCAAGCTACTGTTGCAAATTTTTCTACCTGGCGAACAGATAAGCATATGGTCATGTGCCTATTGTCAATGCGCGCCTGATGCAAATGCCTGTTATTATCCGGCAATTTCATCTTTTATGTTAGAGATTCCGTTCCCGCCGCCCAAAAGCTCAATTGTATAATTGCTATTTCTTTTTTGCCTGCTGATTCATTTAAAGTGTGTATGAGATCACATACACCTATGCTTCATGGCAAGTAAAGGCTATGCAATACATTTTAATCTATTATTCACTTAGATATGCATCGTAAGAACGGTTGCATATCTCTATGTTTTTTTATCGCCTAAAATATATACATTAATATGAAAAAATTCTCAATAGTTCCTGCACTATTGCTTTTACTTCTTTGCACACAGCATACATTAGCCCAGTTAACCGGCCAGGTACTCGATGCCAGCAATAATACACCTTTGGCTGGGGTCAGCATAAATGTGGCCGATAGCAAAGCTTCGACCGACAAAGAAGGGAGATTTTCCGTTCAGTGCAACGGCTCAAAGGAAATTACCATATCCTACATAGGTTATTCAACTTTAAGCATGCCAATTGGCAGCTGTAACGACGTACTGCAGATCAGGCTGGTACCTGCAAACAAAGATCTTGACGAGGTAGAAATTACCGCCAGTTCCAATCCCAATAAAAAGTTACTTTATCAGCCCATCTCGCTGGTTAAAATAAGCGATCTTGAAATAAAGCGCGGCAATGGTCTTTTTCTTGACGATGCGATCAACACCAATGTTCCCGGAGTGTTAATGGAGCGCCGTACAGTATCTGCAGGCCAGCAATTCAACATTCGCGGATACGGCAACGGGGCACGCGGTACAAACGGAGTTAACAGCAATTTTGACGGTCAAGGCTATAAAGTGTACCTGAACGGCATCCCGGTTACCGATGCGGAGGGTATTACACTGATGGATGACATAGACTTTGGCTCCGTAAGTAATGTGGAGGTGGTGAAAGGACCGGCAGGAACATTATATGGCCTGGCTATAGCTGGCGTCATTAACCTGGAAACACAAAAAGCCGAACCAGGAAAGGTAACAATAGGCCAGGATGCATTGCTTGGCAGTTATGGCCTGCAACGCTACACAACACGCATACAGATAGGCGGAGAGCGTTCATCTTTATTGGTCAACTATGGTAAGCAGCTGTATGACGGCTTTATGAAACATACGGCATCGCATAAAGACTTTGTGAACCTGATGGGCGAATTCAGACCTAATAACAAACAGACCATATCCACTTATGTAGGCTATAGCAATAGCTACGACCAGAGGAATGGCGAACTTACCATCAACCAATACGACTCTATGCAGTATACAGGCAACCCCGCTTACATAAACAATGATGCACATTCAAATGTCATCAGCTTCAGGGCTGGCATTACTCATGATTACCGCATTAGTAAAACTGTTGGTAATGTAACTTCAATATTCGGATCCGGAGTCATCAGCAATGTAAGCTCGGCGGGCGGATGGACAGATAAAATGCCTGTCAACTATGGCATCCGTTCAATCGTGGACCTGCATTTTTCAGCTGGCAAAAAACTAAATTTATCCGGCCTGGCAGGTGTTGAAGCGCAGGCACAGAATGCACAAACAATTGGCTATGGCATGGTAAAAGACAGCGCCAACCTTAACGGATATAATATTATCGGGGCAATGCGCAGCAACC
The DNA here is from genome assembly GCA_964588295.1 of uncultured Flavipsychrobacter sp. GTDB lineage: Bacteria > Bacteroidota > Bacteroidia > Chitinophagales > Chitinophagaceae > Flavipsychrobacter. The sequence goes on from CAZPOT010000008.1 coordinate 8,920, forward strand.
AGTACACTATATCAAAAACGTATGCTGCCTTTACAGAATGGACACTATCTTTCCCTAAGGAAATTTCTGTTACAGCCGGAGTAGGCATAAGCGCAATGGCCCTGGAATTGAACGACCGCTTTTATGTGGCTACAAACAATAACCCAAGCAACCCTAAAGCAACGCACAACCCAACAAAGTACACGGCATCATACAACAACATGTTCTCGCCGCATATTGCTGTCAATAAGGTGATCAACAAACAGATCTCTGTCTACGCATCCTACAGTACAGGATATAAAGCGCCGGTCAGCTCCTATTTCTTCATTCCTTTAACCGGCCAGGTAAATACAAACCTGAAGCCTGAACAAGGTACCCAGGTAGAAGTTGGTTCGAAAGGCTCGGTACTGAAGGGCAAATTGTTCTATACCTTTGCTGTGTTCGATGCAATGTTTACAAACAAAATGACGGTAGTTGCAGTGCCCAACGCTGCCAACACAGCTACGTCATATACGTATGTGGCCAATGGCGGTACGCAAGATAATATGGGTATAGAAGCCTTGGTAAAATATACGGCATACCGGTCGCAGTCGGGTTTCGTATCCACTATTGCCCCGTTTGCAAATGCTACTTATTCCAGCTTTAAATACAAAGACTTTAAGTTTCAGCAGCTGAGCACAGACAAGAAAAGTACTGTAGAAACAGATTATAGTGGCAAAACAGTTGCCGGCGTGCCGCCTGTTGTTGTTAATTGCGGTGTTGATGTGATGACAAAACCGGGCATCTATGCCAATGCTACTTATTCCTACAGAGATGGCATGTACTTTACTTCCGACAATCTGAACAAGACGGGTAGCTATAGCCTGCTTAATGCAAAGGTTGGTATTCAGCATACTTTCCTGAAACGCTTAACCGGAGACCTGTTTGTTGGTGCAAACAACATTACGGGTGTGCAATACCCATATATGGTTTTCTTAAATCAGCTGCCGGATGCGTATCTGCCGGCACCTAAAGAGATCAATTACTTTGGCGGACTCAATGTAAAATATACATTCTAATGTTACCCAGGAGGCAGCCGGTCAGGCTGCCTCTTTTTAAAAACAGGATATGAAAACATCGATAATAATTGCCTTGTCACTGCTGTTACTTAGCAGCTGCGGCCGTTTTGGCAACAAGGATAATACGCAACACACCGAGCGCATAGTATGTATTGCCAAACAATACAGTGAGATCATTTTCGCGCTCGGCGCACAAAAAGATATTGTTGCCGTAGACATTTCAAGTACATTTCCACCCGCTGTCAGGAAATTGCCTACCGTCGGGTATCATCGCGCATTGAGCGCCGAGGGAATATTGGCAGCCAAACCAACACTTATACTGCACGACAATAACATAGGCCCGGAGCATGTAGTTAAGCAGCTATCCGACCTGAAGATACCGATGAAAGTTTTTGGCAAGTACAATAATGATATTCCCGGTACCGACTCATTGATAAGAGAGATGGGCGCATATTTTCATAAGGAACGTGAAGCCGATTCTCTTTGTTTAAAACTAGACAAAGACATGAAGACTGCCTTTGAAAATGCCGGCAAGTATAAGGATAGCGTAAAAGTACTCGTCATTCATTATGGCCAGGCAAATAACGTGTACCTGGTGATGACCAAAAAGAGCACTGCGGCCAGGATGGTAGAATGGGCGGGAGGCAAAATGGCGGTAGATGACGAAAAAGGCATGAAGCAACTTTCAGCAGAAGTAATAGCGGCCTCTGACCCTGACGTTATACTGCTTACAGACTTTGGCTACGACAAGCTAGGCACAACTGAGAAAATAAAAGAGTTACCCGGAGTCGCAGGTACAAAAGCGGCAAAGAACAACCGCATATACCGAGTAGAAGAGCACGACCTTGTCTATATAGGACCCCGCACCGGCGAAAACACACTTTTACTTCAAAAACTGATTCATGAAAGCCAGCCAGCCAGGTAAACGAAACCGCTTTTTGTTTACAGTTTTGTTGGGTATGCTTGTGCTTAGTTTGCTGCTGTCTATCCGTTATGGCGCAGTAAACATAGATACTGATGTGATCCTCTCGGCCATGCGTAAATTACAGTTGTCTGCCGATAACATGACACTGGAAGAAAGGATATTTATGACCATACGCTTGCCCCGTGCGGTGCTTTGTGTATTAGTGGGCGCGGTGCTGGCAGTAGGCGGCGCATTGCTACAGGCACTCTTCCACAACCCCATAGTTGAACCCGGGCTGATAGGCACATCGAGCGGCGCAGCGTTTGGCGCGGCATTGTATTTTGTTATGGGTGCTACATTCAAATTTGCAACCAGCGGATGGACACTGCCAATAGCTGCCGGGGCCGGGGCACTATTGTCTACTTTTCTTGTGTTTATTCTTTCATCATCAAAAGAAACCGGGAAAAGATCTATTGTAATGCTGCTGTTGACAGGCATGGCCGTTAACGCCCTGTTTATGAGTGGCGTGGGTTTTCTTTCGTACATAGCCCGCGATCCCCAGGCCCGTTCTATTACGTTCTGGGCTATGGGCAATCTGTCTGGGGCAAACTGGCAGACGGTAGAAATTGTTGGCGCAACAGCTGTTATATGCATAGCGGCCGCAATGCGGTATGCAAAGCAGCTGAATGCATTGATACTTGGCGAGGAAGAAGCAGAATTGCTTGGCGTGAACGTTAGGCGGTTGAAACTAACGGTGCTATCAATAAATGTACTGATGATAGCCGTAGCTACTGCATTTGTAGGGGTGATAAGCTTTGTGGGTTTTGTGGTGCCGCATATCATCAGGATGCTCAAGGGCTCGGATAACCGTTTGCTGATTCCTTATAGCGCTATGCTCGGCGGCACTTTACTTACGCTTGCCGATGTTGTTGCACGCATGCTTTTGCGACCGGCAGAGCTACCTATAGGCATTGTAACTTCTACTGTTGGTGTACCTGTGTTCATATATCTGCTCAGAAACAAAAAACACATTTTCTGATAATGCTACAACTGAATAATGTTTGTTATAAAACGGGCGGCAAATTTCTTGTAAAAGATGTTACGCTAAACTTCACGCCCGGCCATTTACATTTGATCCTGGGGCCTAACGGAGCGGGCAAGTCCACACTCATCAAGCTAATAAGCGGGCAGCTGAAGCCTGCATCAGGCAATATCTTTTGGAACGGTAATGACATTCGCAATTACAGCATCGCACAACTTGCCAGAATAAGGGCGCTGTTGTCGCAGAATATTGAGCTCTCTTTTCCCTTACCTGTCAAAGAGATAGTAATGATGGGAAGGTACCCACATTTTGGTAATGAGCCACAGCAAAAAGATCAGGTAGCCTGCCAGGAAGCTATGGCATTATTTGACCTGGAGGAATTAAAAGACAGAAGCTACATAACATTGAGCGGTGGCGAAAAGCAGCGGGTACAGTTTGCGCGTATCCTGGCTCAATTATGGTACGCCGCCAGTGGCAGCAGTGCGTACCTTTTACTCGACGAGCCGCTAACATTTCTTGATATTCATTACCAGCACAAGTTCATGACGCAGATCAAAACATTTGCACATGAGCACCAGATCGTGGTTGTGGCTGTAGTGCACGATCTGAATATAGCTTGCAAGTATGGCGACACTGTTACATTGCTGGAGAACGGAAGTGTAGTAGTCAGCGGTATACCAAAAGAAGTTTTTACAATAGAGAATATTACCGATACCTATAAAATTACCCCGGAGATCATAGGACATAACGGACAGCGATATATTTTATTTTAGAGTAACTTTAGAGAAATGCATTAAACAACTACATGAAAGAAAGAGTGCAGGTATTATCATAGAAGATGTACCTGGAAGTTTAGGACGATCCGATTTTGCAAGATTTCGTTATGAGCAGTTAGAGCAATCGACTACTACTAAAATTTACATCAGTTCAAAATTCAGTTAATGAAACCAACTCACTTATGATGGTTTTATAGAAATGGTAAGGAGGGCAATCTTCAAACGGTGTCATTGTAATTAATAAAAAATGAAACAACATCATTATAGTCAGATCAGGCTGGAAGTCCCTGAAGAGTATAAAGCAATTTTCTCGCATTTCTATTTTGCAAAAAACAATACTGAACAAACGCTTGTCAAAACTTTCCTGCCGTCTTATCAAACCATTTTGATCTTCAATTTCGGGGCAAAAGCCTTACTTCGTTCCCCACAGGGTACAGAACTCGAAATAGATAAATGCCTTGTTGTAGGGCCCATCAAAAAAGCCTTTGATTACGCTTTGCCTGTGAATGCCGAGATCCTTGTTGCCAATTTTAAAGACGACGCGTTCTATCGCTTCTTCGGTTCCGCTGCTATTGCAGAGCATTTACCAATAAACCCGGATGACATATTGAATGAGAATTGCTTCACTTCTTTATGGGGCGAGCTAAATAATATCAATGATATTAATGACAGGGTGACGCACATCCTTGCATTTTGCGATCCGTATTTACAACAACGGAGCAGCATCGCAGAGCAGTTGGCCAATTTCAAACAACAAACACAAAGCCCTATAAAGTCAATTGCCAGTCAAAATCATTTGAGTGAACGAAGTATTCAAATCAATCACAAAAAACACTTTGGCTATTCGGCCAAAGAAATAAGCCGTTATCAGCGTTTCCTTAAAGCTGTACAACTTGTAAACGACATTGTTGCCAACGGCTCAAAAATAGACTGGTTCGAAATTGTTGTAGAATGTGGTTACTATGATCAAAGCCAGCTCATTCATGACTTCAAACATTTCATCAACCTTAATCCCGCACAGTATCTGAAGTTCCAGCAGGATATTTGTAACTCAAGAGCCTGATTTCGTTTTCTTACAATTTTACGGGTTGCCTTCATTCTAGTTTTGTTGCATCAAAAAAAACAAACTGAATGAAACATTTAATTATTTATGCACACCCCAACGCAAATAGCCTGAACAGCTATTTTAAGAACACCTTGGTTACGCACCTTAAACAAACCCAACAGGAAGTTGTAGTACGGGATTTATATCAGCTGAATTTTAACCCCGTGCTTTCGTTGGCAGATATGGAAGGGCAGCGGATGGGCATTGTGTCCGATGACGTAAAAAAAGAGCAGGAACTTATCGCCAGTGCAGATGCCATAACTTTTATACATCCTATTTGGTGGACAGGCCTGCCAGCCATAATGAAGGGCTACATAGACCGCGTTTTCAGCTATGGCTTTGCGTATCGTTACGACCAGGGTATCCAGAAAGGCTTGCTGACAGGCAAGCAAGTCATCATCATTAATACGCACGGAAAGTCGCAGGATGAATATAGGGCCAATGGTATGGACGTAGCTCTATCGCTTACATCTGATAGGGGAATATACACCTATTGTGGCCTGGAAATAAAAAAGCATTTCTTTTTTGCAAAAGCAGACAGACCAGCATTATCAGATATCAGAGACTGGACCGATCAGGTTATATCAGCATATTAAACAACTTAACTATTATGAAAAGCAGAACCTTAAAAAGCATTATCGTAACGTGTTTATTCCTCGTCGGCGTATTAGCCCTCACTGTTTTTTTGCTGGAACATTTCAGCAATTACAAAGTTGCAAAAGTCATTCATAGCGATGCACCTGTAATAACAAAAAAGACCATCACTATTAATGCGCCCATCGGAAAGGTGTGGAGAATTTTCAGTGACGTTAACAACTGGGACGAGTGGCAAAAAGAAATTGTAGACCCCGTCATAAACGGCCCATTTAAAGCCGGTACAGTTTTCCACTGGAAAAGTAATGGCTTAACTATAGCCTCTACACTACAAAGTGTCGAGTTGAATAAGGAGGTTGCGTGGTCAGGTCCGGCCTTCGGGGCATTTGCCATACATACGTGGCATTTCACAGAAAATAACGGGCAAACAACAGTCTCTGTTGAAGAAAGCATGGAAGGTTGGCTGGTAAAACTACTGAAAGGTAAATTTCAGTCAAGCCTCGACACCTCAATAGAACATTGGCTTGCAGACCTGAAAACTGAGTCTGAAAAAGAGATCCCTGCTACTGCAACGAAAAAATAATCTTCACAATTAATGAGTTATCAAACAACAATAAAAAAATAAAAAATGGAACAGATAGCAAAAGAATCATACGGCAAAGCTGGTTACAAATCCTTATTAGTTAACGGCTACCGCGTAATAAAGAAACTCGTAAAATATACCACATACTGTGTATTGATATATTTTGCCTGGAGGGGATTTATGGCGTGGAAATAACAATAAAGAGTCATCAATAGGATAAGTTCATTGTACAGCCTGGTTGTGTAAAGTGTGAGGGAATACTTTCAGGCAACACGTACAATGAACTTATCCTATTGTTCACCCGGTGGCCTTTTTAATAATTTTCATATCTTTTCAGTGGCATTTTTCCATTTAATTGCACCAAGCCATGAATCAGAAAGAAATGCAGGCTTTAACTCCTGTAACACTGCCACACCCTAATAAATTATTGATGATAGAACCATTGGACTACTCCAATCCATATGACTTTCATCAACTTCATCGTCACGATTATTTTGAAATTATACTCGTCCGCGAAGGACAGGGAACACAAAGAATTGACTTTGATACGTATCAGATGCATGCAGGGCAGATCTCTTCCATTTATCCCGGGCAAATCCATCTGATGCAGCGCAATACCGCTAATGGATTATTGATACAATTTCGCAAAGAATTATTTGAGTTTACCTACCCCCTCAAGCACTACCATTTATATTTTCCCATACCTACTCTTATCATTGATCCCGACAAGTTTCATCATTTGTACGATATCGCAATACTCATGCAGAAATTGCTGAAAGATGAAACTCTGTCCGATATTGGCATACACAAAGTGTACAACTATCTTCAGATACTTTTGATCTCATTGGTGGAATATCACGAACGGCAAGCTGCGCGCGCTCACCACAATCTTATTACCCGGTTCCTGTCCTTACTGACCAATCATGTTCAGTCAAAGAAAAAGGTGCAGGACTATTGCGCCCTTATGGGTGTCAATGCCGGAAAGCTAAACAAGGCATGCAAAGAAGCGTTAGGGAAAAATGCACTCGAATTGATCCATGAAGAGCTACTACTTGAAATACGCCGGTTGATGTTATTTGGCAATTTGTCCCTGAAAGAAATAGCCTACGAATTGAATTTTGACAGCCCGCAAAATTTCAGCGCCTTTGTAAAATCCAAAACAGGCCTGGTGCCCCAGGAATTACAGGCATCTATACGAGAAATTTATTAGGTGCACATCCGGATGATGTTCTGCCACTTTTACTTATCACACTTCTTGAGTAGTCGCTATTAACGTACCAGCGTGATATCTCCCTTTAGCTCCCGCACGTTGGTCGACTGGTTATTCTTGCCCACATAGTAAACACTATAATAGTACGCGCCAACCTCACATCCGCTGCCATTATAGGTGCCATCCCAGCCATCAAACGGATTATTGCTGGCGAAAACTCTCTCCCCGAAGCGATTATAAATGTTGAGTGCAAAGTAGTCGAGCGGACAGAAAATACCAACTTTAAAGCGATCATTCAACCCATTACTATTAGGTGTAAAAGCGTTGGGAACAAACAGGCAGTTACAGTCGGTGCCAAGGTCTATCTTTATTGTGTCCGATCCGCTTCCGCATGCCGAAAAAGCTGTTACAGCATATACTCCCGGGTTTGTAACTTCTATCCAGGGTTCAGTAGAGCCCGTGTTCCATTCAAATCGCTGGTAGTTGCCGTTTTGCACTTTCAATACAATGGACTGCTGCATGCAAAGTGATGTATCCTTCCCTATATTTGGCTTTGCCGGTTCTCCTCCGGTTACCCGGAAGGTATCTGTTGAAAACTTACACGTCGTCGCATCTACAGACTTTACCCAATAGTTTCCCGGGCTGGTAACAGTTAATGATGAATTGGTCGACCCGTCACTCCAATAGAAATTATGCTTTCCTGCCCGGCCCTGTAAAGTAAGAGATGGATTGCTGCACAATATCGAATCAGAACTCGCAAGTTCATCCGGCGAACCGTCCAGGTCAAGCATACACACGTCATCGTAAAAATAGTACATGGGGAGAGGGCCAAATCCCATATCCTCTGTAAACTGGATGGTATCCAGGTCGGCAACGGTATGGAAACAACCAAGGGTAAGCCATCGCTCATTACCGGCAGAAACGTATGTGCCGGCAATTTGCTGCCACCCCAAAGAGTCCCGCAGTATATTGCCATGGGCGTTTTCAACCTGTGGCGTAAACATATCCAGGAATGTAGTGGTCGGCATCTCTATGGAATCTGTTGAAGCATAAGCCCCTATAAGATCGCAGGCACCGCCGGAATAATCGGCAAGGTTTACCCAAAAGCTTATAAAATAACGATGATCTGAAATTGTTGACGATGCCAATGGTGTTTCTATATATTCGTTGGCCATGCTTTCCAGCAGCCCGCCGGCGTAAGCCTGCCCGGTATGCGGTTGCTGATAGCCACGCATATTTACAGGAACGGAAACCGGCAAAAAACCCATCGGTGGTGTCAGTGGCGCACACGAATTAAAATAGTCAGCCGTCCCTACAGAGGGCATAAACCAATTTTGTGCAAACGAGGGCCCACTCGATATAAACGGAAACCCTTCATGCCATCCTGTCGGGCAAGTATTCATTAATTCAAAAGATGGATTCGGCACTAAATTTTGTGCTTTCACACTTAAGCCTGAAACACAAATTTCAAAACACAATAGTGTGGTGTATTTCAGCAAGGGAGATAGGAAAAGTCGGGAACTGGTTGCTTTTGTTTTCATAAATTTCAAGATTAGCGGTAACAGTGTTAATTGTATAGTTCAAAATTACCTCTCGTACCTCCCTCCCCTGTTATGAAAAGAAACAGAATACTAATGAATTCTGTTAGCAACAATAGCCTTAGCGTGTGCCATTACGTGTAGGCAAAACTGCTCTTCTAAACTTGTGTTGCATAGCCTTCGTCCCTAAAACATGCTATTCTTTTTTAAGATCGCAAATGAACAGTGCGCACTAAGATCTGTGCACCACAATATGGCCCTGTATAGCCACATCCGGCCGTGCAATTTTCATTAGTAATTCATGTGTTTTGATAACCGGGCATGGCAGGTGCCGCAATACTTTTGGGGGGATGTGCTCTGCCTGGTTCATTAACAGGCAGCAGTTAGCTATCTATCTTTTAACGGTTTAAAATCTATACAAAATGAAAAAAGCGATCTTGATGTTTATGGCAGTGCTTCCATTATATGTAACAGCACAGTGTACCGATGCAGCTCATGTATATTCTTTTGCCTACGGAGGCCACCACTACGAGCTTATAAAACAAAACAGGAACTGGGCCGATGCTCAGGCCTGCGCCGTGGCACGTGGCGGCTACCTTGTAGAGATAAATGATGCTGCAGAACAAGCTGCTATAAACAGCGCCCTGGCGGCTGATACAGGCATTAATGTAGCTGCTACAATAGGCTGGGATGGTGGAGGCGCATCCTATATATGGACCGGTGGCAACGACATATCTGTTGAAGGGCGATGGATATGGAACACATCGGGTATTTATTTCTGGCAGGGCACCACAACGGGCACAGCCATTGGCGGTAATTATGAAAATTGGGGTAGCATAAACTTCCGCGAGCCTGACAATTACCTGAACAAACAACATTGCCTCGGCCTGGCTATTACCAACTGGCCAAACGGCCTGAAGGGCGAATGGAACGACATTGATGGGAATGATACATTGTACTACCTGGTAGAACACAATGCACCTACCGAAGTAGGCACAACAGATATGGCAGGAGAGATCAAATTAATTCAGCAGCCCAACAGTAACACCATCAAAGTGGTTTACACTATGTCGACCGATAAAATAGAAGAGATAAAAGTATTCGACGCTACAGGCAGAACAATACCAACAACCTTTGATGGTAACACAATCGATGTCTCAGGTGTAACCCCCGGCATATACATACTAAGGCTTTATTCAAAAGGGAAAATGATGAAAACAGAGAAGATACAGATAGTAAGATAGCGCGTCTATTGGTTAAGAGAACATTGCTACCTGGTGTTTCACGATCATGCTTGGTGGGGCCACATCAATACAAACAAGACTTTGAGCAATCAAGGTCTTTTTTGTTTATATAACTTGCAGTAAAAGTTGCCATAGTTCGCTTCAAAGCCGGGCTGATCATTCAATCCACAAGTTCAACTTATCAATTCGCCATTTTACTGGCATATAATTGGGAGCAAATCGGTGCTCAACCAACTGATCTATAGGCCTGATAAACTTTATTTTGATTTCAACCAATCGGATAGGGGCGTGATGTATCTAATACCTTCTTTGTTTTTGGGTTCACAAACATAATAGCCTTTTGCAATGGGCCCACCATTATTTCTGTAATTTCCGGTACCATCTTCATAGTCTATACGCGGGTATATCTGTAGATATTCATTCCCTTTGTATTGAGAGTCGAATTGATCTTTTTCTTTGATTGGTACTATTGCAATGTGGCTTTTATATTTATGTACATCCCCAATACCAAGTTCCCAATTGCACCAAAAAGATTCGATAGCTTTTGCCGTTGCAAGAAATATAAATTTATTGCTGTACTTAATAATGTCTTTTATTCTATTGGCTGTATCACCAGTAGTTTGCGCAGGCAGAGTGTTATCCATGCTATCTATGTATACTTTAACGCCATAGTTATCCAAAACTTCAATAAAACCTTTTACAACTTCCTCATCTGCTAAGTCATTGTGTTTATGGGATAGAAACACCGTAACTTTATCAGTTGGTGCATTCCTTGTGCTAAACATTCGTGATTCATTTAGTATTTGAGTTATTGTGGATTTTTCGATTCGGTTACTTTTAAAGTGTCCTCTTGTGAATATCATAGCTATTTTAATAAATGAGCGCAAATATTAAAGATAATTTTTCATATAAAAAAGGGTGTTTTTCACGTATTTTTAAAAGAAATAAATGAATATGTTTGTATCTTATCATTAAGGTATGAAACAGGAACATGCTCAATTTTACGAAGACGTAATCACAGCTTTACAGTCCAATTCTATGGCTGTTTTTGCTGGCTCTGGCTTGTCCAAATCAGCGGGATTTGTTGATTGGAAAGGCTTGTTACGAACTATTGCTACTGATTTGGGCTTGGACATTGATAAGGAAAATGATCTGATTTCTATAGCGCAATACAACGTTAATAAAATAGGTGGAAGAAGCGTAATTAATCAAAAAATTATACGTGAATTTAATGAAGAAGTCGACTTAACTGAAAATCACAAGATATTAGCACGTTTACCAATAAACACTTACTGGACAACAAATTATGATAATCTCATTGAGCGTAGTTTAAAAGATGCGAAGCGTATTGCCGATGTCAAGCATACTATTAGCCAGCTTAATGTGATGAAGCCTCGACGAGATGCCATTGTCTACAAAATGCACGGCGACATTGAACTGCCAGATGAGGCAGTAATAACAAAAGATGACTATGAAAGGTATTTTGTAGATAAACTTCCTTTTGTAAATGCGCTGAGCGGTGATTTAACTGCTAAACTATTTCTGTTTATTGGCTTCAGTTTTACTGATCCGAATCTGGATTATATTCTTTCTCGGGTAAAAATTCAAATGCGAACAGCACAACGTCATCATTGGTATTTTATAAAAAGGGTAGCAAAAGGCGACCCCGGAATAGCTACGGACGATGACTTAGTTTACTACAAAGCTAAGCAGGACCATTTCATAACTGATTTAAAGAGGTTTAAGCTTCAGCCGGTATTTATTGATACTTATCCGGAAATAACGCAGGTTCTAAAAGAGATAGAAGATAGTTTCAAAAAGCAAACGGTTTTTATTTCAGGAAGTGCAGAGGAATATGGACCTTGGGATACGACAAAAGCACATGGGTTTATACATAAGCTTTCAGCTCGCTTGATAAAAGAAGGATATCGGATTATTAATGGATTTGGCTGGGGTGTTGGCAGTGCAGTGATAAACGGTGCATTAGAAGAAATTTATCGGCGACCCGAAAAGTATAGTGATGACTTACTCATTGTAAAGCCTTTCCCTCAGTTCGCAACAGGCACAAAAACTTTACAACAATTATGGGATGAATATCGAAGGGAAATGCTGAAGTACGCAGGCATTTCGATTTATATTTTCGGGAACAAGCTGAATCCAGAGAAAAAAGAACGAGAACTAATTAATGCACCAGGCGTTAAAAAAGAATTCGATATAGCTGAAGAATATGGTATGGTTCACATCCCCGTGAAAGGAACTGGCTATATGAGTGAAGAGTTATCAAATTTAATCGAAGAAAAAAACTACAATGTAGCGGTAGATTCTTCGGCTCATAAACTATATATCGGTTTAGCGGCTAAAACAGAGCCGGACGATATTATTGATGGTATAATCGATATTTTAAAAGAAATAAACAAATAATCATGGCACGTAAAGTTTTTTTCAGCTTCCACTATGATAACGATGTATGGAGAGCTAATGTTGTACGGAATAGCTGGGTAACTAAACCGGACACAGCAACAGCAGGTTTTATGGATGCCGCTGATTTTGAAGAACTCAAGAGGAAAGGAGATGCTGCGGTAAAGAGATGGATTGATGACCAACTCATAGGCACTTCAGTTACAGCCGTATTAATAGGCAGCGAAACTTTGCAGCGTCCATTTGTACAATATGAGTTACAAAAAAGTTACGAAAGAGGGAACGGTATCATTGGTATCTATATCAATGATATAAAAGACAGCAAAGGAAATACAACCACTCGTTGTAGCATCTATGGCGTAGAATTAGGCAAAGATGAAAAAGGTAGTACCATGTATTTTAGTTCGGTCAAAGTATATGATTGGACTGCCGATAAAGGGTATGATAATTTTGGTAATTGGGTAGAAGACGCTGCAAAAGCTGCAGGTAAATAAATTATGGCACGTAAAGTTTTTTTCAGTTTTCACTACGACGATGTAAAGTCTTTTAGAGTAAACGTTGTTCGCAATAGTAATGTAATAAAGCATCAGAATTCTGGCAGTGTTTTTTCTGATGGCAGCTTATGGGAAGAAGCTAAATTAAAGACAAAGAAAAACTTACATGATCTAATCGAAAACGTTGGTCTCTTTGATACATCAGTTACTGCTGTTTTAATTGGCAGCAATACGTTTGAGCGACCTTTTGTTCGTTATGAAATCATTAAGAGCTTTGAGTTAGGTAAAGGATTAATCGGTATTTATATAAATAGGATAAGGTCAAATAAAGGTTACATAGATGCTAAAGGTAAAAACCCATTTGATTACATTGGCTTAACTATTGAAGAAACAGGTCGTATCAACTTTCTTGAATTTAAAAACCGTAAATGGATTCCATTTAGCGATTTGCCTACAATTAATAACAGAAAATCGAATACCATCTACTTTAAAGAAAAGACATCCCTTCAAAAGATTTTTGGCGCAGGAAAAGAAAAATTTAAATTTTATAAATTTTCTGACTTATTCGATACCTATTGCTGGGTTAATGATGAAGGGCACAATAACTTTTCAGATTGGATTGAGAATGCACATGGCGGGTATTATTTATAACCGAGAGAGTTATAGTTGATGTATTGTGTTGTATTACATATGCATAATTAGTTCGTATATTTTCGTTTTTTTAAATGCCGCCCATTGTGTTGAATTCTCCGTCCGTTCGCCGTAGATTCTATCTACGGCGCATTCGGTAGCCGGATTCCGTCCGGCGCTAACACAAACCTCCCCACACAAAAACTTGCTCATCCCCCCAAATTATCCGACCTTTGTGCCGTGGCTGAATCCTATCTAAACCCTCATCCCACACCTCTCTATGCACACACAAATTAGCGGCAAAACAATCGGCAGAAAATCGGCAGAAAAAATTGCACAAATTGCACAAACCGGCAGAAATATAGAAAATTGTTATTTGGCTAACCATGCAAATATCAATCAGTTAACCCCCGACACCTAAAGCAGAATTGCACAAAACCATCAAAAAATAAAAATCGGCAGAAACTGCAAAAACATCCTATCTATCACACAAAACAAAACACCATGTTCCAACACCAACAATTTCTGGAACCCAGCTTATTCGTTAATACATCCTTGCGCCGTCGATTATATGGTCGGCGATAGCCGTCTCGGCACAGTCAGGGTTATGCGCAGTATAGCTCCTTTGGCACGCGGAGCCTATTGCCAAAGTGCCGCTTTCTTTTGTCACGTTTCGGCGTCTATCCCGCAGAATTGCGGGACGGCAGCACAAAGAAAAGTAAAGAAGCGGTGGGGCACTATCAAACCAAGTACTGGCAAACATTCCGGCCAGCCACGATGCACTAAGCAACCATCACCCGGCACCATTCACCTAACCCATTGATAACCAACACCGGCATCACCCGGTTTGGCGCGTTTTTTATTTGTCATCACCCACAAAACCCATGGTTATAACTATTTTTATACCGGCAACACTCTGGCTACAATGAACAAGCTCATCTTCAGCGATCCTAAGTTAACAGACGAGATCAGCCGCTACGCGCGCACCAAAACCATCAATAAAGATGATGTGCTGATGACGCCTGGAGCAGAGATAGTATTTGTGCCCATAGTGCAGAAGGGCGTGCTGCGCATAGTGCGCGAGAACGATGAAGGCCAGGAAGTGTTCCTGTATCACCTGTACCCCGGGCAAAGCTGCGCTATGGCCATCAACTGCTGCCAGGCCGGTAAGCGCAGCATGGTAAAAGCCATAGCCGAAGACGATACCGAAGTGCTGCTGATACCCGTGCGCATGGTAGACGAATGGTTCCGCTACCCGGAATGGAAGATGTTCATTAACAGCACCTACAGCCAGCGCTTTGCCGAACTGGTAGAAGTGATAGACCTGGTGGCCTTCAGCAAGATGGACGAGCAGCTGCTGCACTACCTGCGGCAGCGCGCAAAAGCTGGTAATACAACGGCCCTGTTCATCACCCACCAGCAGATAGCCGATGAGCTGCATACCCGTCGCGAGGTCATTAGCCGCCTGCTCAATACCATGGCCGAGAAACATATCGTGCGCCTGGGCCGCAATACCATAGAGCTGCTGTAGCCTTATGTAACTATTGTCACCAACCGGCATAAACGCATTGGCTAAGTTTGCATTGTATTGTAAAAGATCAAAACAATGAATGCAACAATAGAAGCACTGCGCAACGGAAGCGCAACGGTAATAGACGTAAGAACCCCGGGCGAGTTTGCCGGCGGCCATGTGGCAGGCAGCATCAACATACCCCTCAACGAATTGCCACAGCGCATCAGCGAGATCAAAGACAAACAGCATATTGTGCTGTGCTGCGCATCGGGCGGCAGAAGCGCCAGCGCTACCATGTTCCTGCAGCAGAATGGCATAGCTTGCGTCAACGGCGGATCGTGGCTGGATGTGAACTGCCATTGCAATAACTAACCTGCTATCATTAACTACAACAAACCACAACAACATATGTTACAGATATTAAAGAAACTCTTCAGCAGCGGCCCCAAGGCAGATCTTGGTGCACTTATAGCCAATGGCGCCACCATTGTAGATGTAAGAACACCCGGCGAGTATGCAGGTGGCCACATAAAAGGCTCTATAAACATACCGCTGAATACCCTGGGCAGCCAGCTGAGCAAGATAAAGAAAGACAAGCCCGTTATCACTTGTTGCGCATCGGGTATGCGTAGCGGATCGGCACGCTCTATGCTGCTTTCTGCAGGCTATAGCGAGGTGCACAACGCAGGCAGTTGGTTCAACCTGAAACGCTACGAGAAATGAGCGAACTGAAACAAATGCTCGGCAGCAACTGGCATATAATGCGGGTGCTGCGGCTGGCAGTAGGCGTGTGGATAGGTATAGAAGCCATCAGCAGTATGCAACTATTGCCTGGGCTGGTAAGCATCTTTTTCCTGTACCAGGCCATAACCAACACCGGCTGCTGCGGCACACGGGCCTGCAACACACCAACGCGACCAGCCAAACACAGCGCGGCCGTAGAAGATGTTGAATATGAAGAAGTAAAATAGCCAGTTATGCAAAGGACATTCTCTGACATAATAAAAAGCGAAAAGCCGGTACTGGTCGACTTCTCTGCCGACTGGTGCGGACCATGCAAGATGATGGCCCCGATACTGGAAGAGCTGAAGCGCACCATAGGCGACGCAGCTACCATTATAAAGATAGATGTAGACAGGAACCCGGCAGTTGCCGCAGCCTACAATATATCGGGTGTGCCCACTCTGATGATCTTTAAAGCAGGGAACCTGCTGTGGCGCCAGTCGGGCGTAGTGGCGGCCCACCACCTGAAGCAATTGCTGGAGCAGCACGCTGCAACTGTATAATAAGGGAACATTAGTAAGTATAGATGCAGGCATAGTATTTATGTTTGTGACTTGCGTAAATAGAAACAATGCTACACGACGACCATGATATAGCCAGTAAGAACCTGGCAGCAGATACGGTGCTATCTACCATACAGGCCATTAACAAAGAAGACTTTGATGAGGCCCGCACCTACCTGGATGATAACATGACCTTCGCCGGCGTATTAGGATCCCGCGATAGCGGAGATGCCTACATTGCCGATATGAAGCACATGAAGCTGAAGTACACTATACTAAAGCTGTTTGCCGATGGCGATGATGTATGCCTGCTCTACGACCTGGAGATGGGCGGTAAAACCATCTACTGCTGCGGCTGGTACCATGTTCGGGATGGACGAATAACTATGCTGCGCGTAGTGTTCGACCCACGGCCGTTCTTATGATGCCTCTATCGGTTCAGCAACTTCGTAGTGCCCTGCTGCTGCCCGCAGGCGTTTCTTTATCCTCGACTCCAGCAGGCGCGGGGCTATTACCTTTATGCACTCGCCGAAGCCGAGTATCTCGCGCTCCAGCTCAAAGTTCAGCACCACATCTATACGGATGAGTGCGCCCTGCTCGTCTTCCTTCAGCAGTTGCTGAGAGGGGTGCAGCGGCTTGGTAAGCACATAAGGTACATTGGCCTTATTAACAAACAGGATGACCTTATGTGCAAGGTCGGTCTCGTTTTTGGTAACGCCCAGCAGGTCGCTGTAGTACCTGTCGAAGTCCACACCATCGTACTCTATAAACTTCTCTTTGGCCAGCTCCTGGAAGGCAATGATACGGTCGAGTGCCAGGGTTATCAATGCCTTGCTTTTTTTGGGGCGGCAGATAACAAACCAGCGGTTGCGGTATTCCTTAAGCAGGTAGGGGTAATATACCTGCTCCTGTGCCTGCGCCGCTTTAAACGACTTATATTCCAGCAGCAGTGGGCGCTTATTGGCTATGGCTTCGTATAGCGGCATTATGTGCTCCAGGCCCTTTAGCATAGCATTGCTTTCAAACTGTATGTAGTTGGCTGTAGCATTGCCGGCCTTGCTCAGGCTGTTCTCCAGGCGGGCTATCATGTCGCTCATCTCATCAAAGTAGGTAAACCCGTTCAGCTGTTTCAGTATGCTCACCGCCTGCTTCAGCTTGCCTACATCGGCAGTATTGATAGGCACCTTGGTGATGCTGTAAGCAGGATCTTCGTACTCGTAAAACTTTTTGTCGCGTACTATAATAGGTGCATTATAGCCCAGCTTGTCGCTGCGCATCAGCTGTATATCTGCCTGTATGGTGCGGCGGCTGATGCCTGTGGTAATCCCCTCGTATTCGTACAGGCGCTCTGCTACCTTAATGATCAGGTCATCGAGCGTCCACTTGCGGAAGCGGTTCTTCAGGCATTCATCTATTGCGCGGTAGCGTATCAGCGCCAGTTTGTTTACAGACATAGTGCATGTGTTTTGCTTTCTTAAGCCGATGGGTTGAAACCCATCGCTATAATAATACGTCCTTTCAGGACTTTATCGTGATGTTGTGTTCTGTTGTTTGTGTATCTAAAGTACAAAATTCTGCAGTAACTGCGCAATGTATCTGCGCAGTTGATGTGCTGCGCAAAAAAGTTGGCTGATCTTGAAAATTTCTTTCCGCTGTGGGCGCTGGTTTCATCGTTTTTACAAAATTTCTTTTCAACTGCGCAAATCGTTTGCGCACTGCCGTTAGAGCTTTGTGTTGTCAATGAGAGACAAAGAGCAATAACACACAAACACGATTAAAACCTTAGCGAAATGAGATTCAATTTCCTGAAGAAGACCACAAAAGTAGTAAGCAACTACGAAGGAGCCAAAGCCTATGCTGTAACTCCGCAGACGGAATTGTACGCAGCCGTAGTTACCGCATCGCTCAGCGATACCTTTTACGAGAAAGGTAACAACAGGCTGGAAAGACTGCAGCGCTTAGTAGCTAAGAACGATGCCGAGTATGTAGCCAGGCTGGCAGTATATGCCCGCACACAAATGAATATGCGTAGCGTACCATTGGTACTGGCCATAGAGCTTGCCAAAGCTAACTCGGGTAACACCATAGTAGGTAAGACAGTGCGTGGTGTAGTAAAACGTGCAGACGAGATAACCGAACTGCTGGCCTACTACCAGGCAGCCAATAAAAGAGAAGGTACCAAGAAGCTGAACAGGCTAAGTAAGCAGGTGCAGAAGGGATTGAGCGGCGCGTTCAACTCGTTTGACGAATACCAGTTTGCCAAATATAACAGGGCTACCGATGTACGGCTGCGCGATGCGCTGTTCCTGGTGCACCCTAAGGCAAAGGACGAAGCGCAGCAGCAGCTGTTCAATAAAATAGCAACCGATACGCTGGCAACGCCCTATACATGGGAGACAGAACTATCGGCACTGGGACAGGCAAAGTATGCCAGTGAAAAAGAAAAGGCTGCTGCGGTAAAGGAAAAGTGGGAAGAACTGATAGACAGCCGTAAGCTGGGTTACATGGCCACACTGCGCAACCTGCGTAACATGCTATTGGCAGGTGTGTCTTACAAACATATAGTAGTGGTGTGCGATTACCTGGCCAACGAGCAGGCTGTTGCCAACAGCAAGCAGTTGCCTTTCAGGTTCCTTTCTGCCTACCGCGAATTGAAAGAGTTGGAGTCGGACATGGTGTCTATGGTACTGGGGGCATTGGAAGATGCCATAAGGGCCAGCGCACAAAACATAAAGGGCTTCCGTAAAGACACGGCAGTGCTGATAGCCTGCGATGTATCAGGGTCTATGCAGAAGCCGGTATCGGCAAAGAGCAAAGTATTGCTGTACGATATAGGCCTGGTGCTGGGTATGATGCTGCAGAGCCGCAGCAAGCGGGTAATGACGGGTATGTTCGGCGACAGGTGGAAGGTGATCAATATGCCGGGGCGTAACATACTGGCCAATGTGCAGGAGTTTTACCGGCGCGAAGGTGAAGTTGGCTATGCCACTAATGGCCACCTGGTAATAGAAGACCTTATAGCCCGCAACGTGCGGATGGATAAGATAATGCTCTTCACCGATTGCCAGCTGTGGGAACACAACCATGGTGGTGTACACCTGAGACATTCGTGGAAGCGTTATAAGGCCATGTACCCCGGTGCGCAGTTGTACCTTTTCGACCTGGCAGGTTATGGCAACACGCCTGTAGATATACGGGAAGATAATGTGCACCTGGTAGCCGGCTGGAGCGATAAGATATTTGATGTGCTGCAGGCCATAGAAGAAGGCGGCGATGCCGTAAGTAAGATAAACAGTATAGTATTATAACAAAGCTGCCCCTCTGCCCAACCGGGCAGAGGGCTGCAAAGAAGTTCTTTCATGAAGAGTGATAAAAAACAGGATGCCGTAGAAGCGGGTTACTTCGCTACCAATATGGGGGATAGGGCCTTGTGGTACAACACAGGGAGAGGTGCGAATCCTCAAATGCGTGCCCCCGCCCGCAATCGTTTGTTGCTCCTGCTTGTTCATTATTCCCGGATGCCGTAGGCGAGAGATACTTCGAGGCTGGTTATGGCAGGTTCGAATCCTGCAGCAACTCTTGCCAGCTATTGCTCTGGACTGGTCTTATATAGTTCTTTACAACAGTGCCGTAGAACAGGGATACTTCGATCAATGGTTAGAGCACCTTTCGCAGGAAAGGAGGTCGCGTGTTCAACTCATCGCCGCGCAGCGAAGGCTGCAGCGTAGCTCAGTACTGCAAAAAGCCTTGTTTGTCTGTTGCCTGTTATTATTAGTTCTTTACAATATTCAAGTTACCTATACAGTGCCGTAGAGTAGTGCTACTTCGACTTTTAATCGTGTGGCCGGGGGTTCGAGTCCCTCCTTTCCGTCGCCGGGCAACCGGACCGGAGCGTAGCTCAGTTGGTTAGAGCACATGTACATTGCTTGCCTGTTGCCTGTATAGTAAAATTATTACGACCCGGTGTGCCGTAGAAAGTGGAGTTGTAAATATGCCCTGCGCGGGGCGGTGGTTCAAGTCCATCTCTTGTAATGCAAATTGCAGGGTAGCTCAGTTGGTTAGAGCAGCGCAGAGAGACCTCTTCGTTCGGGTGTTTCCTCCGGGTTGTTATTAGTTCTTTTAGAAGCTCCGGTTAGTGCCGTAGATAAGGCATACTTCGTTAAAGGGATGGAGAGGTCGCAGGTTCAAGTCCTGCTCCTGGCTGTAAGGTCGGGATAGCGCAGATGGTAGCGCGCTTCAAGAAAGAAGCCTTATCGCTAATTGCCTGCCGGATATGAGTTATTTGATCCTAAGCATAATCGTTAGTGTTGCAACTGTTGAAAAATTTAAACTTGATTTATCTTTAATGTCATGAACGAGAAAACACTGTGGAGCTATTGTGCGAAATGTCTTCAGCAGACTAAACACGCTTCTTTGTATAAAAAGATGGTTAAAGAAGAGGATGAATACATGAGCTATGGAGCGCACCTATTTTACGTACTAGAATGTAACGGTTGCGAAGAAATTTCGTTTAGAAAGGACTACCATAATTATATGAATACTTACCAAGACATTGAAGGGAAAGATAAATATACTATAGAAAGCAAGGTATATCCTAGTCAATTAGAAAATCATCAGATATTGCAACCGCTCCATATTTTGCCTAAAAAAGTGCGCAATGTATATGAGCAAACAATCCTAGCATTTAAGGGAGAAAGTAAACTATTAGCAGGGGTTGGATTTCGTGCTGTTATTGAAGCAATTTGTTTAGAAGAAAATATTAAGGGATCTAATTTAGAGCAGAAAATAAATAATCTCGCTAAAAATAGATTGATAACAGAAAAAGAAGCGGAGCGTTTGCATTCAATTAGATTTTTAGGAAATGACTCGGTTCATGAAATTGAAATCCCATCAGATGAAAAGCTTTATATGGTGCTTGACGTAGTAGAACACTTACTAAAGAATCTATACATTATAGACATAAACATTTATGGGCTTCTAGATACAATTATTAAAGAGTACATGCAATTCGAATTCTTGCTATTGAGATGTGCAAGAGAGCAATATAGACCAGGTGATATAAAAACTCTAAAGGAAATTTTAGGAAAGCATGTAAGACGAGTTACTGGAGATTTAACGCTGTATGAAAAAGCATTTATAGAAAAAATATCAAACGGAGAAATTAATTGGATCGTTGTTGAAGGAAAAGGTACTGATGACATTAAATACCGCATAACAGAAAATATAGTACCATCTCCAATAGACGATTTGCCTTTTTAGTTAAATGTATTATCTCTTTGAACGGTGCCGTGGAACAGGGATACTTCGGTTTCTAATGTGTCGCGGGTTCGAACCCCGCTCCACCCGGCCCCCGGCAGGGTGCGATAGCTCAGTTGGTAGAGCAATTGCTTTGTTCACTTTTTGCCCGTTCAATTTTCAATGGCTTTGGTAGTGCTGAAGGTTTGCCGGGCGCAGCATTGCCAGGGCTTTTATTAAATCCCGTACTAAAAAAGAGAAGTGTCAATATTTTACCAAAACGAATACGTCCCGATGTGGGCTGTCAGTCTGAAGACAGGCCAGCGGCGCTGATATTGGCGCATTTTTTTAGAACTATAGACACCATTGTAGCTCTGTTTTATACAGCCCTTATACCCATCATTATGAACTATCTTTAAACAAGTAATTTTTATGAACAACACAATAACCGGAACCGACCTGCTGAACATAGGCTACCCGGAAAGCAAGGTAATACCTGTAGCATTGAAAGCGGCACAGGCATTGGCCAGCAACACAAAAGAAGAGATACTGGCAGAACTGAAAAAGGTGCTGCAATACCCGGAGAATTTCCTGGACGATGAAGTGCTGGCCCCTGTGGCGCTGGCACTGAATGAAGAAGCGCAGAGAAAGCTGGATGAAGCAGTGATACCGCTGAAGGAACATGCCGATAGCTATACAGTATATGGCGCTGCTAATATAGAAGCAGGTGCACGAACGCAGATGAATGTGGCCATGCAGCTGCCTGTAACGGTGGCCGGCGCACTGATGCCGGATGCACACCAGGGTTATGGCCTGCCGATAGGTGGCGTGCTGGCCGCCAGGAACGCCATCATCCCCTACGGTGTGGGTGTAGATATTGGTTGCCGGATGGCGCTGACCGTTTTTGATATTTCTGCAGAGCACCTGCTGGCCAACGAGGCTAAGTATAAGCGGGAGTTGATAGCCTTTACCCAGTTTGGTGCAGGCGGAGGTTTTAAAGGAAAGGATAAAGCAGAGCACGCTGTGCTGGATAGCCCGGTGTTCAACGAGATACCATTCATTAAACAACTGCACGATAAGGCAGCTACGCAGCTGGGCTCATCGGGTGGAGGTAACCACTTTGTAGAGTGGGGTATTATAGAATTTGATGAAGCCGATGAGGTGCTGAATGTACCTGCCGGTAAGTACGTGGCACTGCTGTCTCACTCCGGATCCAGGGGATTAGGAGGTATTACCGCCAACCATTATACCAAGCTGGCCAAAGGGTTGTGTAAGCTGCCACAGCAGGCGGCCAACCTAGCCTACCTGGATATGAACAGCGAAGCGGGACAGGAATACTGGATGGCCATGAACCTGGCAGGTGATTATGCATCGGCCTGCCACGAGGTGATACATAACAAACTGGTAAAGGCCATTGGTGGCCATGTACTGGCGCGGGTAGAGAATCACCATAATTTTGCCTGGAAAGAAGTGCTGAATGGTGAAGAGGTGATCGTACACCGGAAGGGTGCCACACCGGCTGGTAAGGGGGTAATGGGTATCATTCCCGGAAGTATGACCGCGCCGGGTTTCCTGGTAAGGGGTAAGGGTGATGCCGGTTCTATCAACTCTGCATCGCACGGTGCCGGACGGCAGATGAGCCGGACACAGGCCATAAAGACCGTAACCAAAGCGCAGATGCGGGAGATACTGAAGGACAATGGTGTAACGCTTATTGGTGCGGGGCTGGACGAAGCACCGATGGCCTATAAGGACATCAACATGGTAATGGCCGCGCAAAGCGACCTGGTGGATGTTGTAGCTAAGTTTACGCCTAAGATAGTAAGGATGGCGGATGATGGAAGCAGGGAAGATTGAATCTAAATGCAACAATCCACAGAGTGTCATGGTGAGCTTGTCGAATCCATGATACGGACATGAATGAAACATGTAGCCCGTGGCGAAAAATGTCGTGGTTCGACAGGCTCACCATGACATTTTTCTATCCATAAAATATCAAGCCCGGGCAGCGGAAAACTGCCCGGGCTTTTACTATCTTAGCTATATGGATGCAAAGCAGGCAGTGGTTAACTGCATAGAGGCAGTGAACAATGGCAACTATACGGAGGCGCGTAAGTATGTAACTGATGACATGCGCTTTGTGGGCGTATTTGGCGCTACCGATGGTGGCGATGCCTATATAGACTATTTAGAAAAGAAACACATCCGCTACGAGGTGCACAAGGTATTTGCCGATGGCGATGATGTATGCGTACTCTACAACCTGTTGATGGGGCCGCATTCCATTTATGGCTGTGGCTGGTATACGCTGACAGATGGTAAGGTAAGTATGCTGAAGGTAGTGTTTGATCCGAGACCTATGTTGTAGTTGGCCTAATCTGAATAAATTATTTTCCGGCGATGTATTTCTCCGTCTTCACTACTGGTGAGAATAGGATTGCCATGTTTGTCGTATTGTCTTGCAGGCATCTGCCTCGGGCAACATGTTTTTCTTTGAAACTCTGTCAATTCTTTTTCGGATGCATCTTTGTAAACAGAGTAACTTGCTGCGTCAGTACAATGGCTATCGCTGTCGTGGGCGTAGATATATCTTTCGCCTATTTTGTTCTTACAAAGCTTATTGGTAATCATATTGTCGGTTGGGTCAAAAAAATACCTCGTTGATTCAATTAAGTTGTTATGGTTATTGTATTGGAAAGTTGTCCTGAAGTTTATTTTATGACCTTCATAAAGAAAACTCCCAAAATCACTCTCGAAAGCCTCGTCATAAATTGCTTCTTCAGTTTTCTTTCCCCGCATATCATACTTGTAATAAATGATCGTGTTTCTACCGAACGACTGTATCGTTTCCCGGACTAACATATCGTCATCATTGTACTCATAACGATGATGGTCTATAATAGAGTCCTGGAAATAGAGTATGCATTCGCCCCAGGTTGTTGTGTCGTAGTCATCTGGCGGGTAAAATACAGTGTATCCTTCAGTCTTCCTGCCGCGGTCATCCCATTTGTAACCGACTTTGCAAGTAAGGCGATTATTTATGTTATAGTCAGTCTTGGTTGCAGTGCTGTCGCTATGAAAGATGATGTGCCCTGTTCCTATTCGATTTCCGCGGAAGCAAAACGTCAGTTGCACTTCATTGATAGAATTGCGGGTGTAAACTGTTTCCCTTATTCCGGAAAACGAATCACCGATATACTCCTTTACCTGCTTTATATTACCCTTCAGTAATTCTCCATCATCTGTTATCCATGGCTGGCAATAGGCTCCCAGTGTATTGCATAACAGCAATACTACAGATAGCAACACTCTTATGTGCCATGCGTGCATAAAATGACCGATGGTGTTTACTGCTTTGTATAATAACCCTCTATGTTATAAATAACACCGTCCTGCGAATTGCTGTAGATATAATTATTAGTGATGTGGGTAGCGCTTACCAGCTGTATGGTGCCCGAAACAGTGTCGGGAGTAGAGCTAGTGGAGATGAGCTGATTTTTAAATTTGATGCTATTCTTAGATACATCCATAGTGCCGCTGATGGTTTTGCCTGCCGCATGGCCGGCCAGGAAGCTGATGGATACGGTGGAGTCGGTAGCGCCGGGCGCAATGACGAGGGTCTGGTCGTAGCTTGCTGATGAGGTGATATTCTCTGTGCCCTTCCAGCTGCCAGTAAGATTCAGCTGATCGCAATAGGTGCCTGTGTAGGCTGAAGGGCATGCGCATTTCTTATCCTGGCACATACCGCCATTATTGCATATCAGGCCGCATTTATCAGGCTCGCACGATGTGTAGCAAGATGCGGTGATAACAGCTGCTGCGGTGAACAGGCCTGAGATAAATGTGCGGAACTTTGTCATAGAAAAAAGGCAGTTTTGGTTGGCTGTAAAGATAAGGTATACGAAAATATACGCGGGTATTATTAAGTTTTTTATAAGAGTGTTCCAATTGAATATGCCTTACATTTGAGCATATAATTTCAGAGGGATACAACTATGATGCCTGGCAAGTGGCTTAAGATATTGTTGGTAAGCGGGTTATCTATTACCGCCGGTGGCAGTGCATGGGCGCAAAGCGGCACATGGGCACCTCCGCCGCCAAACAGGCTGGAGCAGGCACAGGGCTACGAAGCCACTAAGGAATACGACAAGGCCATAGAGCTATACCGGCAGCTATACGAAGAGAGCGGCGAGGCTATGTATACGCCCTACATCAACGTGCTGATAACGGCCCAAAAGTATAAGGAAGCTGAAAAGGTAGCACAGGGCCTGATAGCTAAGAACAGCACTGTATACATGCCTGAGGTGGACCTGGGCCGCGTGTATAAACTGGAAGGCAAAGACAAAAAGGCTGTTGAGACATTTGATGCTGTAATAGCCCGCATTAACGGCGATGACATGCTTACCCAGCGTATAGTAAAAGCATTTACCGATGCCGGCGAGACAGACTATGCCATAAAAGCCTATGAAGCGGCCATACATAGACTGGGCAATTCTTTTTTGTACGGTCTGCAGCTGGCCACACTGTATGCCAAGGCCGACAAGCTGGACAGGGCCATGGAGACCATATTGGCCACAGGGCCCGGACAGTATTTTACGCTGGAGAATGTAAAGGCGCTGTTCCTGCAATGGATAGGCACCGACCCTAAGAAATTGCAAACCGCCCAGAAATACCTGCTGAAGCGGATAAACGATGATCCGGGCAATGTGTTTTATGTGCAGCTGCTTACCTGGATATATACCCAAAAGGATGACTGGGATGGCGCGCTGATGCAGATGGAAGCCATAGACGAGCGCAATAACGAAGACGGCAAAACATTGCTGGACTTTGCTGCAACAGCAACGCGGGCAGGCCAGTACCAGACCGCCTACAAGGCGTATGATGAGATAATGGCCAAGGGTGCCGAGCGCCCCCTGTACTCTGTAGCTAAAAAGGAAAAGATGACCACCGAGCTACAGGAACTGGAAAGCACACCGGACTATAAACCGGAGACGGTGACCAGGTTGCTGGGTGAGTATAACGAACTGTTTGCCGCATATCCATCATTTTACGGATCGGCAACGGTGGCCGACTATGCAATGGTGGCCGCACAGTATGCCGATAGCATAGATAAGGGTATTGCCATTTTAGAAAAGGCAGTAAAATACCCCGATACCAAGCAAAAGCTGGCTGGCACATTAAAGCTGCAGCTGGGCGACTATTACCTTATAAAAGGCAAGGTGTGGGAAGCATCGCTGTTGTATAGCCAGGTAGATAAAGAGTTTAAGCAGGACGCCCAGGGCGAAGAGGCCCGCTTCCGCAATGCCAAGCTGCATTATTACCGGGGCGATTTTGACTGGGCACAGAGTATGCTTACCGTGCTGAAGCGCAGTACCAGCGAGCTGATAGCCAACGATGCCTTATTCCTTTCTGTGCAGATAACGGAGAATGCACCAGATAGTAACTATTACGCACTATCACGCTTTGCCTATGCCGATCTGTTGCTGTTCCAGAACAAAGACAAACAGGCTGAGGCGCTGCTGGATAGTATCTCTGCAGCGTTCCCCAAGCACGAGCTGAATGACGATATTATTATGCAGCGCGCGAAAATAGAGATGAAGCACCGCCAGTACGACAAGGCGATAACCCTGCTGAATGATATTGCCCAGAAGTACGGGCAGGATGTGCTGGCCGATGATGCCATCTTCCAGATAGCGGAGATCTATTATAATAACCTGCACAAGAAGGATAGCGCCAAAGAATACTACGAACGGTTAATAATAGACTACCCCGGCAGCACTTTTGTGCAAACAGCACGCCAGCGCCTGCAGGACATTAATAATCCTGTAGCACCATAGTTGCCATATATTAAGATGATTAACAGGCCGATAAGCTTGTTTTTTCAAAAAATACCGGGTAACCCCCATTCTTTGGGATAAAACCGTTATTTTTGCTCCCCTTTACATATATAAAATATGCAGTATAGAGAGATCGTATCGGTAACCGGATTAAGTGGATTGTACCAGTTATTGACCACCAAGAGCGATGGTGCCATAGTGCGCAACATAGGCGATAAGACCACCAAGTTCATATCTGCCCGCCAGCACAACGTTACCCCGCTTGAAAGCATCGAGGTATATACTACTTCAGATAACGTGCGCCTGCACAATGTGTTCCAGAGCATGCAGCAGAACGAGGCTACCACTCCACTGGCGGATCCTAAAGCATCTAACGATGTGATCAAGGGTTACTTCCGTGTGGTGTTCCCCGATTTTGATGAAGAGCGCGTATATGTAAGCGACATGAAGAAAATGCTGAAGTGGTACGAACTGCTGAAAGCAAACGATCTGCTGAACTTTGAAGTAGCTGCTGAAGGGGCTCCTGCTGCTGAAGAAACTGCCGCACCAGCTGAAGAGGCTCCTGCTGCAGAAGAAAAGCCAACGAAGAAAGCCGCTGCCAAGAAAAAGAAAGCAGAACCAGCTGCTGAAGGCGAAGCAGAAGAGAAGCCAGCTAAGAAGGCTGCTCCTAAAAAGAAGAAAACAGAAGAATAACTTTTCTGAGACTGATATAACACAGCCCGCAATTTGCGGGCTGTTGTGTTTTAGGGAACACTTAAAGCAAGATTTACAACTTTAAAAAGTTGCCAGATCTGAATGGTACAGGCGCTTTGTTAAGATTTTAATAAAGGGTGTAACTTCGGAAACCGGGGAGCCGTGGCATACGTTTATTACTGTCAAACAATCAAATCAATACACATGCGTATCTCATTATTAGTGGCAGTATGCCTGTTCATTTTCGGCAGCTGCGCCAATGCACAAAAGTCCAATACTAACGCCTCTCATAAGGGCAATCCTTATTATTCCCGTACAGATACAACAGCGTTGCATGTAAGCAATGCGGAATGGAAGAAGATACTACCAGCAGATGTTTATGATATATCGCGCCTGAAGGGTACGGAATATGCGTATAGCGGGGAGTATTATAAAACGGATGAAAAAGGCACTTACTACTGCTTTGCGTGCGGTAATAAACTATTCAGGTCTACGGGCAAGTTTGCCAGCACCTGCGGATGGCCCAGCTTCTTTGAGGCGATAAGGCCAACTGCAGTTAAGTATACCCCCGACGATTCTCATGGTATGCAGCGCACCGAAGTGACCTGCGGCCGCTGCGGCGGGCATCTTGGCCACCTGTTTGACGACGGCCCGCCACCAACCTATAAAAGGTTTTGTATGAACTCGCGCGTGCTGGAGTTTGTACCCGATGCACATAAATAGGCGTTAGTTATCGTGGGTTACGGGCAAAGAGATGTAGAAGGTAGACCCTTTATCTTCTACACTCTCGAACCAGATACGGCCACCGTTTTCTTCTATTATTTTCTTGCTGATAGAAAGGCCCAGCCCGAAGGATTGTTCGCCCTGTGTGCCCTTGCGTTTGGCATCAGTAAACTCGTCAAATACCTGCGGTTTCATTTTATCGGGTATGCCTATGCCGGTATCTGTAACGCTGATGATAGCGGTATTGGCAGAAGCAGTTACAGATACCTCTACCTTATCTCCCGGCTTGCTGAACTTAATAGCATTGGTGATGAAGTTGTTGATGACCCTGGTTATGTTCTCCTTGTTAGCAGTAACATAAACGGGTTTGCCGATGCCCTTCAGTACCAGTTCCTGTTGCTTCTCTCCCGCCCTGAAACGCAGCAGGGATACTGCATTGTCGACCAGTTCATCAATATCAAAACGTTCGGGCAGCGCTTTGTTTTTGGCATCAGCCTTATTGCTGCGGGCCAGTAATTCGTTGATGAGCGACAGCTGGCTCTGGCACGATACATTGATGAGGCGCAGCATATTCAGCGCGTCCTGGTCGTGTACTTCATCCATTACCAACTCGGTAAGCATGGTGATGGCACTCACCGGCGAGCGTAGGTCGTGTGCCACTACATGCAGTATGCGGTCTTTTTCCTTGTTGCTTACCACCAGCTCGTCCATAGCCGTTGCCAGCTGTTTGTTCTGTGTGTTTATCTTGTCGTTCAGGGTGCGCATTTCCTTAACCGTTGAGCGACTTCTCTTATAATAGTACAGTACACCGCCGGTAACAATAAGAATGATACCTATGAAAGCAATGGAGGCTACCAGGTAGGCATTGGCCACCTCGTTATTCTTGCGCAGTATGCTCAGCTGGTATTCCTTTTCCTGGTTCTGCATCAGCTGGGCATAGTCGGTTTGTTTAAATGCCTGCGTTTTGTGTTCCAGGGTGTCTTTATGCTGCAGATAAGAGCTGATGACATCCACAGCATTATGCCAGTCGCCACGCTGCCTGTTATAGTCAAACATCAGCTTGTTCCAGCGCATATAAATAGCCTCATCGCGTATGCTGTCCATAGCATGCTGCATACCATTAAGGGTGGCCAGCATCATAACATCGTTCCCCGTTTTGCGATACAGTTCAGCCAGCTTCATACTGGTGTACAGAGCATCTTTATTATCGTAGGCTGGTTTGGTATTTATGGCAATGCTCTTGTTCAGCAGTTTGATGGCCGTGTCGTACTTGCCTGTCTCAATAAACACATTAGCTATATTGCCGTAAGCAACGGCATGGGCTACCTCTGCAAATTTATTGATGTTGGGGTCGTCTATTTTTACATGCTCGGTATCAATATACGCCAGCAGGTACTCGTACTTTTTCAGTGCACTGTCGTGCTGGCCTAGGTGGTCCTGCGCCAAGGCGATATTGGTGCTTAGCTCGCAGCGGCGATAGAAAACGACGTTGACATCCTTGCAACGGCCTGTCTCGTTCCACGATGAGATGAAGTATTTTATGGCTTCCCGGTACTTCTCCTGCCGGTAGCAGATCATCCCCAGGTGGTACGACTGATCGGCCAGCAGGCATGTATCGCCCGTCATCACCACAGTAACCCTTGCCTTATAATAATACTCAAACGCCGTGGCCAGGTTGTTGACCTCGAAGAACATATTGCCCTTATTGTTCAGTGCGTCGGCATACACAGCGGGGTATTTGTCCTTCAGGTTATAATGTTCCAGGGCATAGATAATACTATCTACATACAGGTTGTTGGTGTCTGTGGCTTCCCGACGGTAGTAATATTCTTTTTTGCACTGGTATACCCGTAGTTTCAGTTCACCATTGTTATTGTCGTGGGCTGTAAGAGAATCGAGTGTGTAAAGGACTTCGGGGCCGGCACCGACCTTTATTTTTTTGTATACGGCGTCTGTCACCGGCTCAAAATATCGGGCGTCGGTATGCCTGCAGCCTGCCATACAGGCAAGCAGGCCCAATAGTAAGGGGTAAAAAATGTTAGTTTTCAAGCGGCGATACAGTACGATAAATAATATCGTTGGGTAAAAATACCTCAATTAGTCAACACTTTTTGCCATTAACAAAAGCTTTGTTAATCTGGTTATTTGTGCTTTGTAAAACGGTCGTCAGTAAGCGTTAGCAGAAAGGCTTCCAGGTCTGTCTTTTCCTGTTCTGTGAGGTGCAATGGCTGCTGCAGAAGAGTATCAATATTAACCGCTTGTTGAACTGTTTTTGACGGATCATCGTAATAGTCGATCACTTCCCTTAGTGTTTTGAACATGCCATTGTGCATATAAGGTGCGGTAACGGCTATGTTGCGCAGGCCGGGTACTTTGAACTTGCCGAGGTCGTTTTTGTCGTGGCTGATAGCGGCCCGGCCTTCGTCAATAAACTTAACCCCGTCGTATAAACCTATATTCCGGAACTCATCGCCCGTAAAGTCGGGGCTGAAATGGCATTCGAAGCATTTGGCCTTAGCACCCATAAATACTTCGCGCCCACGCTCTGCCGATTTGCTGATGGCCAATGTATCGCCATCCATGTACCTGTCGAAGGGGGTATGGCTGGTTTCCAGTGTGCGTTCAAAGGCTGCAATTGCAGCTTTCAGGTTGTCTGCCGTAGGGCGGCTGCCATATATTTTGCCAAAGTAGGCTACGTATTTCTTGTCATCGTTCAGGCGGGCAACTACATCGCCAATGGGTATGCCCATCTCGTTCTTATCTTCTATGGGGAATTGTACCTGGTCTTCGAGCGAGGCCGCTCTGCCATCAAAAAACAGTAAAGACCTGCCAGAAAGATTGGTGCAGGATGGCGCATTACGCTTACCGAAGCGGCCATATATGCCTTTGCTCAGCGCCACTGTATCGGCAAAGCCGTGCTCCGGTATGTGGCAGGAGGCACAGGCCAGCTGGCGCGTGGCAGATAACTTACTCTCAAAAAACAACATCTCGCCCAGTTGCTCTTTGGTAGCCGGCGGCCCATCGAACGACAATGGAGAAGAACGTTTTTTTACACCTGTAAAAGAATAGCAAATGGTAATTGTAACAGCTACAACTGCCAAAGCATATAATTTCTTCATGTTGCAAAGGTAAGATTATGCGCTTTAACGCTTGATGCTCGTGGTCAGGTTTAACTATAGTTCATAAAACTCTATCGGCAGCCCGTCGGGGTCTGCAATAAAGGTGAAGCGCTTACCGGTGTACTCATCTGTGCGCACCGGCTCGGCAATAATATTATGACCTGTGAGATAGCGAACCGTTTCATCTATGTCGGTTACGCTAAAAGCAAGATGCCGCAGGCCGCAAGCCTCCGGTCGCGATACGCGTATGGGAGGGTCTGGAAAGGAAAACAATTCTATGGCGTATACGCCGTTCAATGCAAGATCCAACTTGTAAGATCGGCGTTCCTCTCTATACACCTCAGCCAACACCTGAAGGCCCAGCACGCCTGTATAGAATTGTTTAGAGACCGCATAATCGGAGCAGATAATGGCAATGTGGTGTATGTGGTTGATTTGGAGCATTTCTTAATTACAACGCTTTCTCAGATGTTACTTCTGGTAGTGATAGCGAAGCGCATAAACGACAATTTTATTGTCATCGCATTTGTATACCAATCTATGTTCTTCATTTATTCTTCGGGAGTACCATCCTGACCATTCATATTTGAGCGCCTCCGGTTTACCTATGCCTTGGTAGGGCGACTCTGCTATTGACTCGAGCAACTGCCGTATTTTCTTCAGGATAATAGTATTCCCCGATTTTTTCCAATAATCAAGATCCTGCAGGGCTACAGGCATAAATACTACTTCCATATATCGTCTAAAGAAATAGTAACCCCTTCGCCATTCTTTTCCTGTTGGGCAGCCTTTTCAAGGCGTTGTTTCATCGCTGGAGTTGAAAGGTATTCTGTTTCATCAATCTCACCAGATTTATATCGAACATGCAAGGCATCAAGAAATAGCTTTATCGCAGTTTCCTGTTCTGGATTTTCCGGCAACACAGTTAATACACTCATACTAACAAATATAAGCTATTGTTCGCTACGTCTACATCGCAGTTAGTATTTAGTCTATCCCAATTAACAATATTTTTTACAGCAAAAATTAAAATTTCGTGCATTTAAGTGCAATTTTGCGCGTCATGCCACACATCAAAAAGATGCTGGCTATACCGGCTATGCTGCTGGTATTGTCCGCTGCACAAACATCTTCTGCTCAATCGGGCCCCGCCAATGTAAAACCGGTAGCAGATGCTCCGGCCACAACAGGCAGAATATCAGGTAAAATAACAGACGATAAGAACGAAGCTATCTCCTACGCAACGGTCACTTTGCTGCGCACAGACTCCAGCGTGGTGAACGGAGACCTTTCTAAAGACGACGGTTCTTTCTCGATATCGCCCACAGGAACAGGCAATTTTATATTGCGCATACAGTCGCTGGGATTAACTACCCAATATATAAACGTTACGATAACTGCCGATGCCCCTGAGAAAAGCCTGGGCAAAATAAAACTGAAGCAGACCGAGAATACACTGAAGGGCGTGAGCATTGTAGGCGAAAAGCCTGTGGTGGAGCTGAAGGTAGATAAGAAGGTATTTAACGTAGAAAAGAACATTACCACAGCCGGCGGCAGCGCTACAGATGTGTTGCAGAACGTGCCATCGGTATCGGTGGATGTGGATGGTAATGTGAGCCTGCGCGGCAACAGCGGCGTAACCATACTGATAGATGGTAAGCCGGCTACCATGCTGGGCAGCGATGTAACATCGGCCCTGCAGAGCCTGCCAGCATCGAGCATAGAGAACGTAGAGGTGATCACCAACCCATCGGCAAAATATGATGCTCAGGGCACAACAGGTATCATCAACATCATTACCAAGAAAGATGGCCGCCTGGGTATCAATGGCAATATAACATTGGGAGCCGGCACGCGCGATAAATACAATGGCAATATCGGCCTCAATATCCGCAAGGGTAAGTGGAGCGCCTTTATCAACAGCAGCGGCAGGGAAAACAACACCTACAATAATGTAATTACCGACCGTACAGACAAAGCGGCAGACCCGACTACGGGGCAGCAGCGCACTTACCATACTTATGAGCATGTGCCGCGCAGGTTTGGCGGTTTATTTAATACGCTGGGTGTTACCTATGATCCGAACAAGAACAACTCCTTTACGCTCACGGAGAACATCAACGCTATGGGCTTCGGCTTCCATGATGTATCAGACTACTACGTGTATGCATCAGGCGATCATTCGCAAATGCCATTGTATCATCAATACAGGTACAGCGAATCATCGGGTGGGCCGCTGTCTATCTCTTCATCATTCGACTATAAGCACAAGTTCAAGAAGAAGGATGAGGAGCTGAGCGTGGATGCCACTTATGCTACCACATCCATACGCCGCACACAGTATTACCAGACCATAGATGACAGTGCAGGTTACAGGTCGCCCTACTTCCCTGTAAACCAGTATGCGCCCGGTGCCGGTGGCAACAGCTCGCTGAACGTATGGGCCGATTATACCGACCCGCTCTTTACAAAGAATGGCAAGCTGGGGTTGGGCTTCAAGTCGCAGTTCTATTTCTTCAATAGTCATAACACCCCATTAGTAGATACCAATGGCAAGCCGGAGGCAGTAGACTCATCGCTGTTGGTGAAATACGATTACAGCCAAACCATACATGCAGCCTATGTAAACTGGAGCGATCAGCTGGATAAGTTCAGCTATCAGCTGGGCCTGCGTGCCGAGACCGCTGAATACAACGGCACCATGGAAGGCCGCAGCAAGGCCGACCTGAAGAACAGCTTTACCAACCTGTTCCCTTCTGCATTCATCTCTTACCAGCTGGGTAACCAGCAGAGCATTTTCCTGAACTATAGCCGCAGAACTAACAGGCCCAACTTCTTCCAGTTGCTGCCGTACAAAGACCTGTCTAACCCAAGTACTATAAGTGTAGGTAACCCCAACCTGATACCAGAGTTCATAGACAACATAGAGTTTAGCTATAACAAGCTGGATAAGAAGGGCAATAACATAATACTAAGCGCCTACTACCAGCACACACAAAACCTGATAGAGCGTATACTGACCAAGGACCAGGACGATACTGCCCGCCTGCTGTCTATGCCGCAGAACATAACCAGCGGTACTACGTATGGGTTTGAGGCGATAGGCAACCTGAAACTGACCAAAATATGGGACGCGACCGTAAGTGCCAACCTGTTCCAGAACCAGCTGGATGTGAACAACATACCCGGCCTGCCTAATAACAGTGGCTTTGGCTGGTTTGGTAAGATGAACACCAGC
The DNA here is from genome assembly GCA_964588295.1 of uncultured Flavipsychrobacter sp. Taxonomy (GTDB): domain Bacteria; phylum Bacteroidota; class Bacteroidia; order Chitinophagales; family Chitinophagaceae; genus Flavipsychrobacter. The sequence continues at coordinate 44,139 of CAZPOT010000008.1, forward strand.
CTCCGTCTGCCGGCAGGCTTTTCGCTACAGCTGAATGGCAACTATGAATCTAAAAAGGTGGTGGCACAGGGTACGGTAAAGGACACTTACTGGTTTGACCTGGCGCTGAAAAAGAGCATGCTGAAGAATAAGCTGACCATTACGGCCAATTGCTCCGACATATTTAAAACACACAGGTTCATTAACGATTACGACCTGGCCTATTATACACAAACTATAAATCGTGTTAAAGAAACACGTATCGGTAACCTGACCGTAACCTGGCGCTTCGGCAAAACAGATATTGGCAAGAATATTGCAGGAGGAGATAGGAAGGATATGAAACCGCAGCGCCCTAAGGAAGATAAAAAGCCAACGCAGCCCAATACTGAAGATCGTGGCAAGAACATGAAGGACGGCGAAGGCGGCGACGACCAGGGCGGTGGTGGCGGTGCACCACAAGGCGGTGGCGGCCAGAAGGGCGGAAAGTAATATCTGTAAACAACAGTAAACATTTCTAAACGATCATAACATGGGTAAGATCATCAAAATATTGGCCGGTGTAGCATTGCTTACCGCAACAGCTGTAACCAGCGAGGCGCAGGTATTGCGCGACTATGTAAATGATGCAGGCCGCATGCTTGGCGGCGGTAAAAAGAAGACCGACAATAAGACCATCACTAACACAGAAATTGTTGCCGGCCTTAAAGAGGCGCTGGACCTTGGTGCCAAAGCAGCTACCAACAAGCTATCGGTAAAAGACGGCTTCTTTGGCAATGCCATGGTGAAGGTGCTGATGCCGCCCGAAGCAGCCAAGGTAGAGAATACACTGCGCCAGTTTGGTATGGGATCGTATGTAGATAAGGCGATCCTTTCTATGAACCGCGCGGCAGAAGATGCGGCTATACAGGCGCAGCCCATCTTTATTAACGCCATTAAAGGTATGACGGTGCAGGATGCGCTGAATATACTGAAGGGCAGTAACGATGCTGCTACACAGTACCTGAAGGCCAAAACAATGGCACAGCTTACTACGGCTTTCAAGCCGGTTATCAGCGCATCGCTGGAGAAAGTAAACGCTACCAAGTACTGGACAGAAGTATTTGAAGTATACAACAACCTGCCGACTACGCATAACAAGGTGAATCCCGACCTTACGGCATATGTAACCGAACGTGCATTAAACGGTGTGTTCCTGTATATAGCTGAAGAAGAAGGTAAGATAAGGATGAACCCGGCTGCCAGGGTGAGCGACCTGCTGAAGAAGGTGTTCAGCTACGGCAAATAATTAAAGACTGGAGTAATGCTTATTATACGCTCAAGGTCATACCATTGGCCTTGAGCGTATTGTTTATCTGCACAAAATGGCGCTGCTGGTGCGCTACCAGGAACCGGAAGGTATCGCCTAACCTTATCTTAATGAATTTACTGATGCTGATGGGTACTGTAACCTTTGTAAGGTTAGCCTGCCGTGCTTCTTTTAATAGTGCAAGCAACCGGGTTTGTCCTTCTATAAAAGTGCTTATGGCAGCCAGGTCGTTATAGCCGTTGTCTGCAACGTGGTCTTTAGGCGCCTTCATTACATTGTTTACGGTGCCATCGTTGCCGGGCATCATTGCATTGGCGAAATAGTTGCCTATAATCCCTGCATTAAATACGCCGGAATGCGGTGCATTACTTTTACCCATCGCCAGCTCTATATTAGGCAGGTAGTAGTTGTTATAGCTATTCAGATGATATAATATCTGTACTACATTCCACTTTCCCGCCGGGGCGGTACATAACAACGAGGTGTTCATTTTTTGCAATGCATGGGCGCTTTGTATGGTTTGCTGTACGGTGCGCTCTAAATTGTCGATAAGCTGGGCGCTGTTGAATGATGGCATAATTACTGGTTGTGTGGGCAAAAGTATAAGCCCTGCCCAACACGAATCTTGGTATATACCATGATTTTTACCGGTTACAACCGCACGCTGCTCAGCAGCTTGCTGAAATTGGTAGGGTCTACGCCAATGTATGATGCCAGGTATTTATGCGGTATCATGTTCAGCACCTGCGGACTGCGGCGGAGCAGGGCCGTGAATTTCTCCTCTGCTGTATAAGATGCCAATTCCATTTCGCGCTGCAGCGTGCCCGACAATACCATGGTAACGGCTAAGCGCACCCATGTCTCCAGGCTGCGGTGTTTTTGCAGTAGCGTGGTAAAGTCATGATAGCTAATGCGCAGTAGCTTGCTTTCAGTAAGCGTTTCCAATTGATACAGCGATGGCGTTTGCAGTAAAAAGCTATCTACCACGCCGGAGAATGAATGCGGGTAAGAGAATACCAGCGTTACCTCTTTATTGTTGTGTATGTAAAACGCGCGTTGCACACCTTCCAGCACCAGGTACAGGTATTTTTCTGTTTCGCCGGCCATCGTTAGCGGCTGTTTGCGCTTTATGGTCACCTCTGTCCATGGCTCGGCAAGGTCGGTCCAGGCGGCCTCATCAATAGGATGAAAGGAAAAAACCTGTTTGCGTAATATGTCGGTATACTGGTGCATGGCGAGCAATTACAAGTATACAAAAATCGTTGCTAAATTGCGTAGTCATGATCCTGAAATACCAGCTTACAGAAGAGGATTTTATCAACTACAACGTTTTCATCTCCAACCATTCGGCCAGCGTGCAAAAGATGAAATAACGTGTACGGTTGTTGTTCCTGCTGGCGTTTATCCTATTGTCGGCAGTGCTGTACTATTACGATCGCACAAATGGTATCATCTGCGTGGTTATTGCTATGGTCAGCTTTGCGGTGTTTCCCTTGTTCTTTAACAGGCTATATAACAGTGTATACACCAATGCCATCAGGGGATCATTCAAGGGCAGGACCGGTGTGCCCATATACCTGGAAGTGAATGAAACATCGCTGTTGGTAGGGTCTAAAGGAGCGGAAAATAAGTTCGCCCCGGACCAGGTAGATAACATTACCCAACTACCCACGCTGATACTGATAAGGCTAAAGAAGGGCGATAACATTATAGTGGCCCAGAAGGGCATTGCCGATATAGATAAAATAAAGGCAGAGCTGAAACAGCTAAGTGATAGGTGGCGTGTGCCCTACAAACAAATAAAAATGTGAACAATATCTTACTCCTTTTTGCCGTTATCGACTATCTCACTTAAAAACTCTTCCTGGTGAAAAAACTACTATTCTCCTTTCTTATGATCATCTCCGCCTGTGCCAGTGCGCAGCATATAGCCACTATTGCAGGCACAACTGCGGCGGGCTTTAGCGGAGACAACGGCCCGGCAACCGCAGCCCAGGTGTATGGCCCGCTGGGCATAGCTGTAGACAGCGCAGGCAACATCTACTTTGCCGATCGTTTCAATGACCGGCTGCGGAAAATAAATACCGCAGGCGTTATTACCACAATAGCCGGCACCGGCACTGGCGGTTACAATGGCGACGATATAGCCGCAACTACAGCCCAATTGAACGACCCTTTTGGTGTAGCGGTAGACAATGCCGGCAATGTATATGTGGCCGAGCATAGCAACCATAGGGTGCGAAAGATAAGCAGCATGGGAATTATCACCACCGTTGCCGGCACGGGCACCTCTGGCTATAATGGCGATGGTATAGCTGCCACAGCGGCGCAACTGAACGAACCGCGTGGAGTAGCCGTAGATAAATTCGGACACTTGTTTATTGCCGACCAGGCCAACAACCGCGTGCGCCAGGTAACCCTGTCTACAGGTATCATCTCTACCATAGCCGGTAGTGGTGTGCAGGGTTTTGGTGGCGATGGAGGCCCCGCAACAGCCGCCATGCTGAACGGCCCCTACGCCATGGCTGCGGATACGCTCCAAAACCTGTATATATGCGATGTAGACAACCAACGGATACGGAAGATAAACTGGGCCGGCGTTATCACTACCGTGGCGGGCACAGGCATAGGCTCTTACAATGCCGATGGCATACCTGCCACAGCAGCGCAGCTTAACGAACCCATAGGCGTTGCCATAAATGCCAGTGGTGAACTGTTTATTGCCGATGCCTGGAACGAACGGATAAGAAAAGTGGATCAGTCGGGCATTATCTCTACCTATGCAGGCATAGGTACTGCGGGTTTGGGCGCTGACAGTGTAGCAGCTGCTGCCTGCGCCTTTTATAACCCATACGGCATAGCCATTAACCAGGCGGGCTATGTATACATCTGCGATCAGAGCAACCAGCGCATCCGCCGCACCTACCAGGCTGGCGTGGGTGTAGCTGATTTGTCAAAAAAAGCGCTTGCTGTATCCATCTTCCCCAACCCTGCGCCTGGTGGTGATCTCACCATCCGTGTACAGTCCCGCCAACAGGGAAAAGCCACCATTAAAATTTACGATATAACAGGCAAATGTGTTTATGAAACAGCTAGTATAACTAATGATGCAGTTAGATGTCAGCTGAAGGCTGCTGGTGTGTATGTAGTGAATGTTGCTGTTGCCGGGGGAAGTGTTGAAAGGGTGGTGCAGGTGGAGTGATGAAAATAGGCTCTGCAACTGAAGAGCCAACGATGATCGTTCAACTTTCATTGGATTTGGAGCCTTGCCTTTTAAAACGATTCTAGTTTAGATTAATGTCCCTCGGACTAAGTTTAAAAACTTCCCTTAATCTTCCAATCTAAGGTGTTGATTCTGGCAACAAATTCTTTAATTGAGGCTAACATGTCATCAAAAGACGGAGAATCTCCATAGATCATTTCTGCCTGCATTGTTGTATAATCCTTTTTCCAGGATTCAAGTAAAGTGGCTTTGGGAATAGGATTGATGTGCTTGGGTTGGTGCAAATTATAATCTACGCCACCTACGCGAGTAAACTTATAGCGATGGTTTACTATGGTCTCGTAAAGTGCAGGATTTTCAAACGCAGTATTAGCAAATTCTGTTTTTGACAATTGATAAATATCATATAAATGCCTGCTTAAACGATCAACTCTCATTTTTTCTGCAGGGCGTTGAAATTCTTCATGCAGCAGAAATATTTTCTCCAATAAGGTTCTCTCTGGATTTACAACTGGTATTTTTATTGCAACCTGCGTAAACGAAGCAAGAGGATAATACTCATCCACTAATGAGGAAAATGATTTGTCGGTAAAAGGCTCTCTTAATGACCGACAACCAATTTCAATTTGAACTCTGGGCTGGATATAGCCAGGTGTTGGAATCACATTTGGATAATATACCTCAATGATGCGTGGATCTTGGTCGCTGGTCTCCGCTTCTATTATCTGAAATGCCACATCTGCCAATCCCTTTTCCTTAGTTTTTGCAATTAATGCGGGGTAAAAAACATCGGAGATATAGGCATTGGCTGCTTTCCTAAGATTGGCCACTTGAGTTCTTGATAAAGCTCCATCAAATCCCAAAAAAGTCCGATCCACTGCTAAATCTATATCTTCCGAAAACCGATCTATTAATCTCCAGGCTTTGCTTAATGAAGTTCCACCTTTAAATACGAGATGCGCACCTATTTCCATCTCGAAAATAATAGCCAATATCTGTACTACCCACCAGTCTTTTTCTACTGCATACGGTGCCATGCCGGTTTTTTCGGCTATTTGTATGTAGGCATTTGCTTTTGTTTCCGACGGAATAATATACCACCTATTCATTTTCTATTTCTTAAGTGCTTCTCTCATTATTATTCTTATCCATTCTGGTGCTAAACGAATATCATGTTCCAGTCTGCTTTGGTCTTCCTTCTTAAGATGCTTTATTATTATTTCCTTCTCTTTTTCTGTCACTTTCCCCTTGCCTATCTCTTTGAGTGCCTGAATACACAAACTGCTTATTTTGCCAATTGCTGATAGGTTTTTAGGCGCCGTTTTTTTAAAGAAGATTTTACGTTTTCCCAAACTGATCTTTCTGGCGGCGCCATCAGTAAGATACACCACATTCATTGGCACCTGCGTGGATATACCTAGCGCATTTAGTGCTAATATGCCGGTAGGAATTATTCTCGCCTTGTCTCTTTTGGCTATTGCTATTGCAATATTTTCAGTGCTGGGCCTCACTTCTCCCAAAATAGGATCTTTGCCAAGGCGAGCATATACTCCTCTGGCGATTCGAGTTATCTCGTGATCATCTTCCATCCGTTCCAGTGCCTTAGAAATAGCTTTTGCAGAACCAAAACGGAGGAAATCTTCAGTGAAAAAGAGCGAACCCCGTCGCGCTTTTTTTATTTTACCAAGTATCCTGTATTCAATACTTTCAGGCATCTTTAAGCTAATTTCTTGTCGCAAAAATAGTAATAATTCGCGACAGATAATGCCCATATTGAAGTAGATTTGGAAATATAGAAAAAATCTTGTAACTTTGTTCATACGCGTGGCACTGCAAAGTATATATACTTTGCAGTGCCACGCGTATGAAGTATAAAACACTACAATTTCTACCATATAAAGCAGATATATGCCTTAACTATATATTCACCAAGGCTAGTTTAAAATGGCAATTTCCAGATTTCCTAGAATACCAAAGTCTGTAAAAGAATTCTTCAATAGGGCAAACCAAAAAGTATTTACATTAGAAGAGCTCGACTATATTTTCCAAGAACATATTAGCGAATGGTCATTACCTGCTTCAACAGTTGAAGATTTTGAAAAACAACTAGTACAATCAGATATTTTACAGGCGAATAAATTCGAATTTGAAGAACGAATCAAATCGCAGATCAGGTTTTGGACAAGTAAAGCTGACATATATGATGTGGCAATAAGTTTAATGCCTCGGGCGCATTTATCGCATCTCTCCGCCCTTTTTCTTCACGGCATTATTGAAAAAGCGCCTAAGTCTATTTACATAACATCTGAGCAAAGTAAGAAAGAAAATAAAACGCAAACAAGTCAACTTAAACAGGAAAACATTGACAATGCTTTTTCCAAACCACATCGCCAGCCAAATACCAAATGTACTTATAGAGATAAAGAAATTATTGTATTAAACGGCATGTTTACAAATAATGCCGGTGTAATTACTGTACTTGGCAAACCAGTAACATCTCTTGAACGAACATTAATTGACATTACTGTACGGCCCAGTTACGGCGGAGGTGTAGCAGAAGTGCTTAAAGCTTTTATTAATGCCAGGAATGCTGTTAATATAGATGTACTAATTAACCTTTTAGACAGCATCAATTATACTTATCCATATTACCAAAGCATTGGCTTTTATTTGCAGAAAGCAGGCTATAGTAAACAGCAAATATCGAAGCTGAAAAAACGGCAAAAGTATATTGATTTTTATCTAGACTATGCAGTTGAAAATCCCATCTACTCAATGGAGTGGAGATTATTCTATCCCCCAAACTTGGAAAAAATATCCAGATAGCCTACGCGATAAAAAACCGGGAACACCTATTCGATGTTCCCGGTTGAAGTGGAGAATAACGGAGTCGAACCGATGACCTCTTGCATGCCATGCAAGCGCTCTAGCCAGCTGAGCTAATTCCCCTTGTGGGCTGCAAATATAGGGATATCCCCCAATTTTTTCCGTAATTTTATAAAAAAGAGAAAAATTATGAAAGGTGGTGTTTGGCAGCAGATTCTTACTTACTTCTACCTGCGCAAAAGAGACCCTTCCGATCCCAGGAATGTGAACATAAAGATGATGCATGGTATGAACCGCATCTCCCTGTTCATGTTTCTTATTGCCATTATTGTAATGATCTACAGGATCTTTTTCAAGCACTAGATCCATACCGCAACCTAGCAATTTTAACATGCAATATTAAATTTGCAAGGTTCAGGCTACCCCTCACACCCCATCCTTACTATACTTTTTCCGGTACTCCATAGGCGACAGGCCGGTGATCTTACGGAATACTTCGCGGAAGGCTTTGGTGTCGGAATAGCCAACATCGTACATTACTTCATTCACGGTTTTACGGGTGGTTTCCAGGGCGCTTTTGGCGGCTTCCACTTTTACCCGTTGGGCATACTCCAGCGGTGTGTTGCCGGTGGCCTTTACAAAGCGGCGGTCGAAGTTGCGGTGGCCCACTGAGAAGCGCGATGACAATTGCTCTACCGATATCTTCTCATCCAGCGTATGTTCTATAAACGCCTGCGCCTGCTTCACTACTTCATCATCATGTTGCTTCTGCCCCGCAAATATGATAAAGTCGGACTGCGTGTTCCTGCTGATATCTACCTGGAATACTTTGGCACAATACAGGGCCGTCCTGCGGTCGTAATACTTTTCTACCAGGTACAGGATGAGGTTGAGGAACGAGTACGCACCACCATTGGTGTATATGCCGTGCTCATCGGTTATAAACCTGTCCAGCTGCACATCTACATCGGGGAACATGTTCCGGAACTCATCCATAGCCGCCCAGTGCGTAGAGCAGCTTTTACCATCCAGCGCCCCGGTTGCTGCCAGCAGGAATGCACCTGTGCAAATGGTGGCCACCTCTGCCCCTTGCTTATATTGGTAAGCTATCCAGTCTATTAGTTCGGTGTTTTCCGCTATTGCCTCTTTATAGTTGTGATTGAGCGATGGAATGATGACAAGGTCGGTACGTTGTATGGCTGACACATGTTTATGCGGCCTCACGCAAAACAACCCGTCAAAATAGTCTACCTGTTCCGCGGTTCCCGCTACCTCTGTGGTATATAGCGCTTGTTTGCCACTATGCGTCCAATACTCCGCTGCCCGCGTCAATATTTTATAGGCGCCTGCAATGCTGCTCAGGTTATTGCCCCGGCCATTGGGCACCAGTATGGTAATATGCTGCATACTGTAAAGGTACCGTATCCCGCTGTCCGGATCAACCCGCTAAATGGTCTTATTTACACCCTGTGCGGGTGTGACACGCTCACTACTTTTGACATGAAAAACAAGTGACGATATGCGCAAACTGATACTGGAAGAATGGATATCGCTGGACGGCTATGCATCGGATAAAGATGGCCGCCTAGATTTCTTTGCACCTCATGTGCGTACCTCCTACGATACGCCGGAACGTATGGCCTATCGCAATGCTATAGATACTATTTTATTGGGTGCTAAAACCTATACACAGTTTTCTGCCTTGTGGCCGTCGCGGTCTGCAGAAGAGAATATACTTGCAGAGAAAATGAATGCGGCGCAAAAGATCGTTTTTTCGCGATCATTGCAGGCAGCGCCATGGGGCGACTGGGCACCTGCAAAAATTGAGCAGGGCGATGCAGCTACAGCAATTAAGCAATTGAGATCCGGCTCCGGCGGCGATATGGTGATATGGGGTAGCATCTCGCTGGCTCAAACACTGATGGCGGCTGATATGATTGATGAATACCACATTCATATATGCCCGGTAATAACCGGTGGCGGACATCAGTTATTTACAGGTGATGTAGCTACCAGTACATTAAGCCTGGTTGGCACTCGTAGCTACGGCCCGGGCATAATACATGTACACTACCGGAAAACACAGTAACCATTTATCAATAATAAAGACAATGAGCAACCAAAACTTCACCTACAGTTTTCAGTCTTCCCGATCGCCGGAAGCTATTTTTGATCTGCTGCTGCACATCGACCAGTGGTGGTCAGGCTTCTACGGCGAGACCATAGAAGGTAAGAGCGCACAGGTAAACGATGAGTTTACATTCACGGCCGGGGGCGGCATGCATTACACCAAGCAGCGCATGACAGAACTGGTGCCCAACAAGCATATCACCTGGCAGGTAACAGATGCCAGGCTCACTTTTGCATCAGACCCTGCCGAATGGAAAGGAACTACTATTGCCTTCGACCTGGAACCTGCAGGAGATAAAACGAATGTGACCTTTACCCATGTTGGGCTTGTTCCTGAACTGGACTGTTACGATCAATGCTCCGGCGGCTGGACAACCTACCTAGATGCACTTAAGAAGAAACTGAGCTAAGTATATTAATTGAAAAGCCCCTGCAATGACAGGGGCTTTCAATTACTTACCATACCAGCGAACTGGCACCGAGTATGGCTGCGTCAGAGTCAGGCAATGCCGATTGGATGAGTTTTACCTTATTCTTATAAATGTTCAGCAGGTTGTCTTCCATGTGCGTGCGCACATGTGTAAATAACAGGTCGCCGGCATTGGCTAGTCCGCCGAAGAAGATGATGGCCTCCGGCGATGTAATGGCCACGGCATCGGCCAGTGTCTGCCCCAGTATCATGCCCGTATATTCCATCAGTTCCAGGGCCAGCTTATCACCCGCTTCTGCAGCTTCGTGAATGCTTTTGGCTGTTATATGCTGCTGATTTCTTAACACGGTAGCATCCGTACGTTCGGTCAGCCATTCGTGGGCCGACTGCACAATACCCGTGGCCGATGCATAGCGCTCCAGGCAGCCGTTGCGGCCACAGCCACACTTGCGGCCATTGCGCACAGCTATCACATGGCCCAGCTCTCCGGCAAAGCCATCGTGTCCGTATATCAGCGCTCCGTTGGCTACAAAGCCGCTGCCTACACCGGTGCCCAGCGTTACCAGTATAAAGTCTTTCATGCCATTGGCTGCACCATAGGTCATCTCTCCATATGCGGCGGCATTGGCATCATTGGTCAGTACCGCTTTCAGGTTCAGCGCTTCCGATATCATCCTGGCCATAGGTATCACCCCCTGCCATGGCAGGTTGGGTGCAAACACTATGTCGCCCGTATAAAAGTTGCCATTGGGTGCGCCTATGCCCACGCCTATCAGGCGCTCATGGCTTACACTGTCCAGTATCTGCTCTATATTTTGCTTTAGCGCTGTTATGTAATGGTAGGGGGTGTCGTGGCCTGTTGTGGGCATTTTGCCCTTAGCTATAATTTCACCCCGCCTGTTTACCAGTCCGAAGGCGGTATTGGTACCGCCTATATCAATGCCCAGCGCCAGTTCCTGCGTCATAGTCTATTCCTTGTTTTTGTAACATACGGCGAACACCAAATCCATACCATGCCAGGTAGGCAAAACCTATAGCCGGCACCCAGTAGCTCTGGTGAATACCTATAGATGGCATGTCTGCCAGTTTACCCTGTATAGGTGGTATAATAGCGCCACCCAATATCATCATGATCAGAAATGCTGAGCCCTGTGATGTAAGCGTACCCAGCCCGGCAATAGCCAGCGCAAAAATGCATGGCCACATAATAGAGCAGAATAAGCCACCACTCAGGAAGGCATAAGTAGCTACGGTTCCGGTGGTCATGATGCCCGCTACCATGCTTAGCACCCCAAGCAGCGAGAAGATCATGAGCGTAGTAGCCGGCTTATCCTTGCTGATGTAGAAGGCGATGCCCTGTATCAGTATGCAGGCTACGTAGCCATACAGCGGAGTAACATCATTTTGTGCTATCACGTTTACCAGCAGCACTACGGCAAAGGCTATCAGCGGCACTACAAACAGCAGTATCGTCTTCAGCGATTGACCCGGCTCAAACACCTTTATAGAACCGGTCCAGCGGCCCACCATCAGGCTGCCCCAGTACATGGAGATGAATGGCGCTATCTGAGACGATGTATATCCGCCAAACGCAGGTTGCTCCAGCAGGGCACCCATATTGCTTTGTATGGTTACCTCTACGCCCACATAGGTAAATATGGCCAGCATACCCAGCACCAGCTGCGGGTAGCGCATGGCGCCCCAGCCTGTAGGGTTGCTTTTGGCGCTGAACAGCGATATGAAGAGTGTAGCCAGTATAACGCCGAGCCCGGCAAGGGCCAGCTTTACCCGGGTATCTTCAATGTCGGCCAGTATGGCTTTATCGGTAGTAACAATGGTATAGCTCTTAAAAACAAATACAAAAATGCCTATCAGCAGGGCGGTCATTATCAGCAGTGCCATAAGGGCCTTGGGCGATCGCTCTGTGGGGTCGTTGTACTGGCGCTCCGGCAATTTTTTGGAGAAAAAGAACAGTGCAGCAGCAATAATGAACAATGCCGCCACACAGGCATATAACACCGATACTTTATCCAGCCCCAGCGATTGTATTTGCGCATCGTTGGCCTTGGTAGCGCCAAACAACGCCAGTGCCACCACTATAGGCCCTATGGCAGTACCGAACGAATTGATACCGCCACCCAAGGTTATGCGCTGTGCACCGGTTTCGGGTGCGCCCAGCAATGCCGCGAAAGGGTTGGCCGCCGTCTGCTGCAGGGAAAAACCCAACGCCACCACAAACAAGCCGCCCAGCATACCGGGGAAGGTATTGGCATTCACCGCTACTATCATCATCAGCGCGCCTATGGCCGAAAACAGCAAACCGTATACTATACTGCGCTTATAGCCCCACCGGCCTACTATCTCCCGGCGCAGGGCATAAGAGATCATATACAGCACCAGCGCTCCTATGTAATAGGCAAAGTAGAATGCAAAGTCTATCAGCTGCGATTGAAACTGGTCGAGGTGAAAATAGTGTTTACAGAAAGGGATGAATACCCCATTGCCAGCAGCAATAAACCCCCAGAAAAAGAATACGGTAACCAGTGTGCTCAGCGCTCCGGAGTTCGCCGAGCCCTTGTGCTCTTTGTAAGCATCAGCCATGCAAATAGAAATTTCAGGTAAGATAATTAAAAATGGACAGTAAACCGAAAAGGCAGAAACAGTTCTATAAAGGGCATTTTAATGCTTTCGGTTTTCCTTAACTTTTACAAGGTGTATATGGCACAGAAAATGAAGTAATGAGATAAAAACACAAACAATTGATTATGAAAAAAATGATCGCAGCCGCAATGATGGTGGGAGGAGTATTCAGCTTTTCTGCTGCAAATGCGCAACAGGTTAAAACCACTAAAACAGAAACGAGCAAAACAGAAGTAAAAAAATCTCCTACGCAGACAAAGGTGCACACAACACGCACCGCCAAAATGATAGAGACAAAGAAGGTAAATGATGCCACGCAGAAGAGCGATGCACAAAAGCTGCCGGAGAAAAAAGATAAGAAATAGTTCATAGGGGCTAGTTTAGGTTCGGTGCAGGCCGTGGGTATTATACCTGCGGCTTGTATCATATATACAGTTTTGTGCAAAATGTTAATATGTACTAAGTTTGCCCCCAGAAACAAAAGGCTATGAAGCAAATTATAACCATATTAATGCTGTCTGCAGCGGTAGTTAGCTGTAAAGACTCCGCTAACGAGCAGCGCCCGTCCAGCAAGTACGAAGAAAAGAAGGCTTCTATCGCCGACATGGAAAAAGAAAGCCCGCTGAAGTTCCTCAAAATATCCGGCTCTCATCGCAACAACCTGGTGAACCAGACGGTAGTAGAAGGCGAAGTGATCAATAAGGCCACGCTTACTACTTACAAAAATGTAGAGGTGCAACTGATATTTAAAGATAAAGAAGGCGGTACTGTAGATAAACAGAAGCACACCTTAGAAGATGCTGTAGCCCCCGGTGCTACGATGGACTTCAAAATAAAAGTAAGCCATGTTAAAGACGCAGCGTCTGTTACCGTTGACATCACCGACGCTACACCGGATAAGTAATAAAGATCATGTACTACTACTATTTATCAGTAGTACGTGATTTTCCTCAGCATAGTTTTACTTTTCAATCCCTGTACCCATTCTTCAAGCCTGCACCAATTACCATGCACGTCTATTGAAGTGTATTGTACGTTCAATGTTGTCTCGTGGCCACGGATGAAGTGATACCTGGTTTCCTGTTCTATGCGTTCTCCCTTTGTATTGTATTTCATCGTTCGGGTATAGTAAACAGTATCATCATTCTCTACTGAGAAATTTTCTACCTTGCTCAGCTTGCCTGCTGCATTATAGCTATATCTGTTGCTGGCAATATAGATGTTCTTTCTGCGTGTATCCACCAGGGTATCGAATACAACATCGCCCTTGCTGTTATAGCTATAGATTCTTGTGCGGTAGTGTAACGATGGTCGGAACATAATATCGTTAGTGCCATCCTGTATTGCCGTTCCGGGCGTGTAATGCACATTCGCGTTCAGTTTATAATGTTCCTCCTTTACCAGGCGTCGCTGGTCGTCGTAGCTATAAATACATACCGTCGTATCATTACTGTAGCCTTGCCTTGGCCACACCACCTGCCTTTTCAGCCCGTGCTCGTCGTAGGTACATAGCGCCTCAAAAAAAGGCACGCTGCGCTCTGTATAGTTATCCATCTCCCGCGTCTCAACCAATTCACCCTTCGCATTGTAGTGATACCGGAATGCGCGCTCTATCTTTCCACTGTGATCAAATGATATTTCTGTTGCGGTTGTATCAGTGTAGGTAAATTCTGTTTTACCAGCGTTGGAAGTACGACGCAACAAACGGCCCTGTTTATCGAAACTGAAGAGCAGTACCATGGTGTCAGAATAACCCCCACTTCCCTCGTGTTTTATAGTGATCAGCTTCAATTCTTTAACGGGGCCTTTCAGGTCCAACTCCGCTATGGTGTTTTGGTACGGCTGAGCCAGTACAATTGCAGGAAGGCAGATTATAGTTATAATGCAGCCTGCAACAGGCAGCAAGCGCAACAATCGAACGTTCATAAATTGCGTAAAGTTCTCAGGATCATCACATCTGTCCTGCAAAAAGCAGGTCAAGGTCGGTATACTTAAAACCAAACTTCTTGGCTATTGGTGCGCTGGTTACGCAGCCTTTATACAGGTACACGCCATTACGTACGCCCTTGCCTGATGTAATAATGATATCCTCTACCCCACCCACATCAGCACATTGCTGCAATATCGGCATCAATACATTGCTGATGGCCCTTGATGCTGTGCGCGATACGCCTGATGCTATGTTGGGTACACAGTAGTGTATCACGTCATACTTTTTATACACCGGCCTTTCGTGGCTGGTTACGTGCGATGTTTCAAAGCAGCCACCACGGTCTATGCTTACGTCTATAATTACCGATCCGGCCTTCATATTGCTCACCATCTGCTCGGTTACCACCATAGGGGTAAGGCCGTTTATAGGTTTCAGCGCACCAATGGCCACATCGGCGCTACGCAGTTCCTCGGCCAGCTCTACAGGGTCTATTACCGATGTAAAGCACCTGCGGCCAATGTTGTTCTGCAGCTTCATTAACCGGTGTATCGAGTTGTCGAATATCTTCACCGATGCGCCCAGGCCAAATGCAGCCCGCGCAGCAAACTCGCCCACTATTCCTGCACCTATTATCAATACCCTTGCCGGCGGCACGCCCGATATACCGCCCAGCAGTACACCCTTACCATTATCGGTATTGCCCAGGTAGCGGGCTGCGGTAAGTATGGCATAGTTGCCTGCTATCTCGCTCATAGAGCGTACAATAGGGAAGCCGCCATGTTCATCCATTATCGATTCGAACGCTATGGCTATTATCTTCTTGGCTATCAGTTGTTCTACCAGCGATGTTTTGAGCACCGGCATGTGTATGGGCGATATCACCACCTGGTTCATCTGCAGCAGGGGCGCTTCCTCCTCGGTTATCGGTGCCGATTTAAGTATGGTTGTGGCCTTGTATACATCTGCTTTGTCGTACACAATACGTGCGCCCACTTCGCTGTAGTCATTGTCAAAGTAAAAAGAGCCTTCTCCCGCTCCATGTTCCACCACTATCTCGTGCCCCTGGTTAATAAGCACCGATACCCCATCGGGCGTAAGCGGCACGCGGTTCTCCTGGAAAGAGTTTTCCTTAGGTATGCCTATAAACAATTGCTTCTTCTTCGGTCTTCTTTCCAGCGTTTCCTCCAGCGGGGTATATGTAAAAGAGGGAGATATATACGGCTTTTTACTCATTGAGTGGTTGTATTCAGAGACCTCACAAGGTACAATCTTGCCCGCGATAAAAAAAGTAATTTAACATTTGAAACGAGCTGTTTGCCTGAATTTTGTGCCGCTGCCCGAAGTAACATATTGTGTAGCTTTTCGTTTTATTTTTGTAGCATTGTAAATCAGTTATGTTAAGACAATCCAACCAGCAAAGGCTTTTGCAAAAGCTGTCTCCGCAGCAGATACAGTTGATGAAACTGTTGCAGATACCTACTGCCAGCCTGGAAGACCGCATACAGGAAGAACTGGAAGATAATCCTGCCCTTGAAAACGAGGCCAGCAGTCTTGACAATGAATACGACCTGGGCGAAAACGCAAGCGATAATAACGAAGATTTTGACGAAGGCGTAGACGATGTGGAACTGAGCGATGACACCGCCGACAAGGTAGACCTGGACGATTTCCTGAAACACGAGGACGACGGCGACCGCAGCTACGACTACGACAGCGATTATTATAATGGCGACAGCGAACGCCAGGTAACACCTGCCAGCGTGGAAAGCAACTTCCACGATCACCTGCTTGACCAGCTGGGTATGCTGGAGCTGGACGACCGCTCTCACCGCATAGCCGAGCAGATAATAGGCAGCCTGGACGAAGACGGCTACCTGAGGCGCGAGGTAAATTCTCTGGTAGATGACCTGGCTTTTGGGCAAAATATAGATACCACACCCGAGGAGATCAACGGCCTCATCAGCAAGATACAGCAGTTTGACCCTGCAGGCATTTGCGTATGGAACCTGCAGGAGTGCCTGCTGCTGCAGCTGAAGCGTATGCCGGATGCCAAGCCGGTGCGCGATGCGATAACCATACTGGATAAATACTTCAACGAGTTCATCAAAAAGCACTACGATAAGATACAGCGCCAGATGAACCTGAACGATGACGATTTTAAGAACGTCATTAATATCATTATCAAGCTGAACCCTAAGCCCGGCTCTGCATTTGCAGTTGTCAATAAGGCAGAGAGTTATGTGATACCTGACTTCTTTGTATATAACAACAATGGCATATTAGAGCTATCACTCAACTCTAAGAACGCGCCCGAGCTGCGCGTATCCGAAGGGTATAAAGAGATGATGCGCGCCTACGAGCGTGGCCAGAAAAAAGACAAGCGCCAGAAAGAAGCCGTAATGTTCATCAAGCAGAAGCTTGATTCTGCCAAATGGTTCATTGATGCAATAAAGCAGCGCCAGCACACGTTATTACATACAATGCAGGCCATTATGGATTTTCAGAAGGAGTTTTTTCTCACCGGCGATGAGTCGGCGCTGAGACCCATGATCCTGAAGGACATAGCCCAGATGACCGGCCTTGATGTATCTACCGTTAGCCGCGTGGCCAACAGCAAGTTCGTGCAAACGGAATACGGCACCTACAAGCTGAAATACTTCTTCTCCGAAGCCCTGCAGCTGGATAGCGGCGAAGAGGTGAGCACACGAGAAGTAAAGATGATCCTTAACGAGATAATAGGCTCAGAAAATAAACGCAAGCCATTTTCCGACGAGCACCTTACCGATATGCTGGTAGAAAAGGGCTATAACATAGCCCGGCGCACAGTGGCCAAATACAGGGAGCAACTGAATATACCTGTGGCCAGGCTGAGGAAAGAATTATAAAAGAGTTAAGATAGCATGCCTCAAAATGGCATGCTTTTTAGTATATAAACCGTGAAAAGTATCGTTTATGTTACGCAGCTTTAGCCTATTATGCGCGCTCTTTATTTTCATGCGGTTATCCTGCTTTGCGCAGGAGGGCCTGCCTGTACCCAAAGATGGCAAGAACCGTCTCTTTTACCTGCAGCGAGACCCTAATAGCAATACCGTAATTTATGATATGAACTACCTGGCCGATGGTGCCGTAGACATAACCAAACCCGTTCACGCTTACTGGATAAAATATACAAAGGGTGGTAGCACCGAGGAGCTGTTGCCTATAGAAGAGAAACTGGCCTACGGTGTAATAGCGCAGCCAATGGACGATGCCGGCAATGCTTATAAAATAAACATAGCCGCCTATAAGAAGATAGACATTACAGTAAAGCAGGACAAAAAGGATGGCAAAAAATACAATGCCTATGTAACCGCTAATGGTAAGAATATCCGCCTGTCAAAGATTTTCCTTCACCTGGATAACCCGGCTTCCTTCAAGCCTACCATCCTCTACATAGAATTCACCGGCAAAGACGAAAAAACCGGCAAACTCGTAACCGAGAAAGTAATACCGGCGAAGAATTCATAAATATCAGCACTAATTCGAGGTTACTACACTACTATCTAAAGTAGTGACGAATTCAGCGCAGCGCTCTAGCGACAACACAAGTGAGCCTGGTTTTCTTACTTTAGTAAACGAAACGACTCCATATGCCCCGACTACTATTGACTATATTTCTTCTCTTCTCAACTATATTGGTCTATGGCCAACGGCCGGCTTGCGAACATTTGAGTTTCTTGTTTGTCGGCCCTTCTGATAAAACGCCAACATCATTAATTATTCTCAATGCTGAAGCTCAACAAGATGGTTGCGACTACAACACGGGTTACATAAGTGATATGTTTCTTAAAAAGGTAATGGTTGATGATACGCTATTTAAAATAATTAGAAAATTTGCAGAGCATAATTATAACAACAAAGAGGGAAATAGCGAGACTTTTAACCAAATGGCTATAGGTTATGAATGTAAAGAAAGTGGGTATAAGAAATTAGCCATTCTGCAGCCGGGAGAGCAGTCTGTGTATTTTAATAAGTTGGCGAAATTGCTCAGGAAAAAGGAGTATCCTCCGCAAACAGGGGCGAACGAGATTCTTGAATGGATAGGGGATTAGCACCTCTTTAATGATCGTGGATTTTGTCTATTTCCTCGGTCTTCCTTACAATGTCCCGGATAACCATATCCAGTTTTTGGGCACTTTCTCCCATGCCATTCAATATCTCCATCGGTATCTTTCCTTCCTCGTACATGCTTTTGGCCATATCCGTTAACCCAAGCAAATTAGCAAGCGGAGCACGAACAACATGAGATTGTACCCAGGCTATCTCTCTTAATTGTTCATTTTGCCGCTTGATGGTTGCCAGCCTGGATTTTAAATGCGTTACATCTATCATCGCGCCAACTGCCCTGATCGCTTTTCCATGGTCATTCCGGGTAAATACTCCTCTGTGCTCTACAAAAGATACTTCTCCATTTGCCTTTATATATCTGAAGTTCTCAATGAAAATCATTTGCTCCGTGTTCGCCATAGCTCTTACCAAGTTGAGTAAGACCCGGTATTTATCCTCGGGGTGTATATTTCTTATCCACAATGTTCTGTCTTCGGTCGTGTTTTCATAGCCAAATAGCTGTTTAAATCCGTCACCCCAAAATATATCACCGGTAACTATATCCCAATCAATGATCGCTTCTATGGCAGCTTTGGCCACCATCTTAAACCGGTCGTTACTGATCTCTACTCTTCGCTCGGCCAATTTTCTCTCAGTTATATCCACAACAATTCCTTCTACGGTTGTTGGAGTGCCATTTGCATCCTTAACCAGCGACACTCTTTCTAACAACCACTTTTCCATCCCTTGCCTAGTACGTATACAACGCTCTATCTCTTTTACCTTCGTATCCCCCGGAAGCTGCGTAGCTACAGTTACAAGTTCTTCTTCTACATGCAGATCAACATCCGCACTATTTTTATTGTCTATGTCAAATGTGTCCTTATTTTCATCAAATATGTTAAACATATTATCCGACCAATAGATCTTGCCCGTAATCAGGTCTTTACTCCAATAGCCCAACCCCGCAATGTCGCTAGCGTTTTGTAACCTCCGGTTGGCCTCAACCAATAAATTCTCTTGTTGAATATTATGCGTGAGGTCAGTAGCCGTCACCAATCTTGCTATTTTGTTATCAAAACTTATCTCTGCACTTTCAATATGCACAACCAGCTCTTTTCCGCTTTTTGTCAGGTGTTTAAATGGGCGTCGCCATATTTTGTGTTTCGTGGTTACGGCAATATTTACATAATCCAGAATGATATTTCTATAAGTGGCCGGTCTTATATCATTTATCCCCATGGCGTAAAACTCTTCTGTTGTATAGCCGTATTTTTTGCAGGCAGCTTCGTTCACCAATAAAAATTTTAAAGTGTCTACATCATATATCCACATTGGCAATGGATTATGATTAAAAACTGTCCAGTACTTTTCCTCCGATCTTTTAAGATTATCGAACGATCTTTTTCGTTCTTCAGTAAGTGCAGCATAATAGAGTTCAATTTTTTTATTGTTTTTTTTGGTCAGTTGACAGATGAGCCCACCGGATATTAATACAAATAGCGATCCTTTTACAGATTGAAATACTGAATACACATCGACCTGGTTGGCAATCCTCATCAAAAAAACATCAGAAAGGTATATATACGTTAAGCTAAAGCATATGTATATAATACTCACCTTTATATAGAATGGCAGTAATAATCTGAATTTCATCCACACAACATATTAGAACAATAAAAAACGGATGTATTTTCTTATTTATTCATGACCAGAATCATTAAAAACCACTTTCTGCCCCGCTACGTTTGACCTACAGCTACTTCGCGGCAGTGCTACCCGCACAAAAAAGCCGGTCTCCTGACCGGCCTGAATAAACTAGATTATCTTCTTCCCCCGCATCGCATCCTTCAGCGCGGCATCCATCACCCGCTCTGCATACGGCCGCGATACTTCATTCAGCGCTTCTGTTTCGTGCTGTATCTTGTCCTTGTCTTTGGCCTCAATAGCATTGCGCAGGTCCTGCATTTTGGCCTTGGTCGCAGCTACTTCATCGTCGCTCAGTATGTGACTATTCTTTGCAATAAACTTCTCGGTTGTTTCCAGCATCTGCTGTGCTTCAGTGGTTGCTTCCATCAGCGCACGCATCTGTATATCGTCTTTGGCGTGGGTCAGGGAGTCCATCAGCATGTTCTCCACATCCTCATCGGTAAGGCCGTATTGAGGCTTCACCTCTATGCTCTGGGCCACACCGCTGCGCAGTTCTGTAGCGCTCACCTTCAATATACCGTCGGCATCTATTAAGAATGTCACTTCTACCTTAGGGAGGCCCGCAGGCATAGCAGGTATACCATTCAGGTTCAGTTCAGCCAGCTTGCGGTTGTCCTGTACCATATCGCGTTCGCCCTGGTATACGGTGATACGCATACCGCTTTGTCCGTCTTTCTGCGTAGTATACTGGCGGCCTGCCTTGGTAGGTATTTTAGAATTGCGCGGTATTAATACATCCATCAGTCCGCCCATGGTTTCTATACCCAGCGATAGTGGGGTTACATCCAGCAGCAGCATTTCGGTATTCTTACCTGCCAGTATATCGGCCTGTACTGCAGCGCCCAGCGCTACTACTTCATCAGGATTCAGGTCATCATGTACCTCACGGCCAAAGAATTGTTTCACCGCTTCCTTCACCGCCGGCACCCTTGTAGATCCGCCTACCATTACTACCGCATCTATCTGGCCAACACCCAGGTTGGCATCCTTCAATGCGCTGGTGCATGAGTGCAATGTACGGTCTATGAGCGGCTGTATCAGCCCGTTAAAATCTTCTTTGGTTATGCGCACCTTGCGGCCGGCCACCTCACCTTCAAACACATCATTATTCGTCAAGTGCTTTTTGGCCTGCTCGGCTGTTACACGCAGTTCCTGTGCCAGTGCCTTATCTATATGTGTGCCGAAGCCCTGTGCATCATCGCTGGTGCCAGCATCTTCCTGCCAATAGCGAACTATCAGGTTATCCATATCATCGCCACCGAGGTAGGTATCGCCATGCGTAGCCAACACCTCGAATATGCCGTTGTTAATGGTGAGTATAGACATATCGAACGTACCGCCACCCAGGTCGTAAACCGCTATTGTCTTTTCATCACTGCCCTTTACGCCAAGGCCATACGCCAGGCTGGCTGCTGTCGGCTCGTTAATAATGCGCAACACATCCAGTCCCGCCAGGCGGCCTGCATCGCGCGTGGCCTGCCTTTGCGCATCGTTAAAATAAGCCGGTACAGTGATCACCGCCTTGGTTACCGAAACCTTTAAAATGTGTTCCGCACGCTTTTTTAGCTCCTTCAGTATATAAGACGACAGCTCGATAGGCGAATAGAACTTATCGCCCACCTGCACCTTTACCAGCGCATCAGTACCATCATCAATAATATTATAGGCAAACATGCCAGAGTCGTGGCTTACATCTTTGTAAGATTTGCCCATCAGCCTTTTGGCGCTGTATATGGTACGCTCCGGCTCTTTTACCAGCAGTTCTTTGGCAGGAGTACCTACGGTAGTGCCGCCCATCTGGTCAAAATGCACAATAGATGGTACCAGCGTCAGCCCGTCTATTTCGCGCAGGGCTATCGGCTCGTGTGTATCACTCTTTACTATGGCTATCAGGCTGTTGGTGGTGCCCAGGTCTATCCCTACTATCACTTCTTCCTGCAGCAGGCTGCCTGTGGCTATATTAATGGCTACTTTGCCCATATGTTCTCGCTATTTCTGCTGCAAAGGTAGCATTTAGGCAGGGAATGGGTATTGGTGTTAGTTATGAGGGTATTATTCCCGCACTACCTATATATCAACACCTCACTCCTCCCATCGCTATTCTTACATGCCCGGTACATACCCTCGCTGTTAAAAGCCATTTCTATATTGCCGTGCTTGTCTACCGCCACCAGGCCGCCCTCGCCGCCTATTTTCACCAGCTTGTCCTGTACTACTATGTCGCAGGCTTCACGTAGGGTCAGGCCTTTGTACTCCATCAGGCAAGATATATCGTAGGCTACTACGCGGCGGATGAACAGCTCACCCACACCGGTGCACGATATAGCGCAGGTGTCATTATTGGCATAAGTGCCCGCACCAGGTATCGGGCTGTCGCCTATGCGGCCAAATTTTTTGTTGGTCAGTCCGCCTGTGCTGGTGGCAGCGGCCAGGTTGCCGTTTTTATCCAGCGCTACTGCGCCTACGGTGCCAAACTTCTTGCTTTCCTTATCGGTATGGTCCAGCTGTACTACGCCTTCTTTCATGGCTTCCTGCCACTGCTTGTAGCGCTGCTCTGTGTAATAGTAATCATCGCTCATTTGTTCAAAGCCCTGTGCTTTGGCAAACTCATCGGCACCTGCACCGGCCAGCATCACGTGACCACTCTTCTCCATCACAGCACGGCATACCTGCACCGGGTTCTTCACGTGGCTGATGCCCGCCACTGCGCCTGCTTCCAGCGTGCGGCCATCCATTATGGCTGCGTCCATCTCGTGCCCGCCCTTGCTGTTGAACACGCTGCCACGCCCTGCATTGAACAGCGGAAAATCCTCCAGGCTGCTCACTGCTGCCTCTACGGCATCCACCGCACTGCCCCCGCTCTCCAGTATAGCATAGCCCTTGTCTATGGCGGCCTGCAGGCCCTGCTCATACTGCTGCTGCAGTTCAGGTGTCATGCTGCTGCGCAAAATAGTACCCGCCCCCCCATGAATAGCTATGCTAAATGTAGACATAAAAAAACGCCGGGCTGCTTTATAGCCCGGCGTTAAAAATACAGTATTTATTAAAGAGAAAATACGTAACGCCATTACGTAGCTGTCATGGTGAGCTATGTCATCCTGAGCCTGCCGAAGGACGAATCCATGATTGCGTCATGAGCTTCATTATCGCATAGCGAAAGTTATTATCATGGATTCAACAAGCTCACCATGATAATAACTTTCTATCGTTGCGGCCCTTGGCGTGAAACTCCGCAACAAGCCTACTTACTCTCCATCCTCACCACCGGCACTATCATCTCCTCCAGCGATATACCTCCGTGCTGGAAGGTATTGCGGTAATAGTTCACGTAGTAGTTGTAATTGTTAGGATAGCACAGGAAAACATCCTCCTTTGCAAATATGAACGATGAGCTCACATTAGGCGTAGGCAACCCCGCCAGCTTCGGGTCTTTAAAGGCCAGCACATCTCTGTTCTCAAACTGCAGGTTGCGGCCATGCTTGTAGCGCAGGTTCGATGTCGTTTGCCTGTCGCCCACGCACTTGCTCGGCGTTTTTACGCGCACACTGCCATGGTCGGTGGTCATCAGCACCTGTATGTTCTTATCAGCTATCTTACGCAATGCCCTGTGCAGCGGCGAGTGCTCAAACCAGCTCGTAACCAGCGACCGGTAAGACACCTCATCACCCGCCAGCTCTTTCAGCACCTCCATCTCTGTGCGCGCATGGCTCAGCATGTCTACAAAGTTGTATACCACTACCGTCAGGTCGTTGGTCAGGTAGTTGTGAATATTGTCTTCCAGTATCTTGGCGTCATCATTGTTGGTTATCTTCACGTACTGCCACTTCAGCTTGTCCAGCTTCAGGTGTTTCAGCTGGTTAGCCAGGAACTTCTCCTCATACAGGTTCTTGCCGCCGTCCTCGTCATCATTCTTCCACTCCAGCGGAAAATGCTTCTCAATATCTATCGGCATCATGCCTGCAAATATGGCATTACGGCAATACTGCGTGGCCGTAGGCAATATGCTGTAATACATGTCTTCCTCCATCACCCTGAACGAATCTGATATGGTAGGCTGCAGCGCCTTCCAGTGGTCGAAACGCAGGTTGTCTACCACTACCAAAAAGGTAGGCTTGCCCTGTTGCAAGTGTGGCGCTACCTTGGTCTCAAACAGGCGATGAGAGAACAGTGGTCCGCTCTTGCCATTGTCCTTTATCCAGTTAGCGTAGTTCTTGCTTATGTACTTGTAGAACTCAGTATTGGCTTCGCTCTTCTGGTTTTGCAATATCTCCATCATCTCGGGGCTGTCGCTGCGGCTTATCTCCAGTTCCCAGTACACCAGGCGTTTGTATAGTTCCTTCCACTCTTCGTGGCCCGGTCCATCGTTCAGCGCCATAAACAGGTTGCGGAAGTCTTGTTGGTAAGCCACCGTCGTCTTTTCCGATACCAGGCGCTTACCATCCATTATCTTCTTCAGGCTCAGCAGCACCTGGTTAGGATTCACCGGCTTTATCAGGTAGTCGGTTATCTGCGATCCCAGGGCCTCTTCCATTATGTTCTCCGCCTCATTCTTGGTGATCATTACTACAGGCAGTTGCGGCAGCATTTCCTTTATCTTACCCAGGGTTTCCAGGCCGGTAAGGCCGGGCATGCTCTCATCAAGCAACACCACGTCCATCGATTTTTCTTTCAGCAGTTCCAGCGCATCGTAGCCGTTAGACAGGGCTGTAACGCTGTAGCCTTTATTAGTTAGGAACATGATCTGGGACTTCAACGATTCTATCTCATCGTCTACCCATAATATATCGCCCTGTGTACTCATGCTTTTAGTTGTTGTCTTTTAAGTGTGTGCTCAAGTTATTAAAAATATACGCAATTGTTGCAGGTTTGCTCGATGCAGACATGCCATCGCAGTACATGAAAAACGCAATAAGATTTATAGTATTGTTACCGGCAACTATATTAACATAGTGCCAGCATATATATCGGACATTCAATTGATCTTTACCGATCAATTGAATGTCTACGGTTATTTGCTATGGTATTGATGAAAAATAACGCAGATAAGATAAAAAATGGATAACATACGAAATTGAACCTGTCGGCTTGCCAGAATGAGATGCCAGCCGTTAGTACAATATATGACGTCATTATCAATATAATTACAGGGAAAAGATAAACGCGTGATAATCTTTTATATTTTATTACGCCGTATAAAAATACAACCGGTGTAAGGAGAAGCAGCATTAACGTGAACAATATGTTCTGATATTTGGTTGCAGCTGCCAACATTTTTACTGCCGGTAATTTTTTGTCATTTGTTCTCAATACTTCCAGAACACCGCAACCACTTCGTGCATTTTCCACCACATTATATAAATATGACTTTAATACTGCACTTTTGCTCTCCTTCATTGTTTTTGTTACTTCCTGCTTCGTATAGTCGTCAGAAACATACCAGTATTGTTTTATGTTGTCCGGACTGGCGTATGGAGCTAAAAGCTCATTATATTGTTTGTCCTTTAGTTCATAAAAATCTCCAAATTTACCAGGTCGCCCCTGCTGAAGGTATTGGGCTTTTACTATAAGATATTTATATAGCGTATAATTCTGGATAAAAGAGAGTGTGTATCTCCCGTAGCATCTGTACATGTTAGCAGATTGAAGACCAATGGTAGCTACATATACCAAAATAATAAAAGCAATACCTTTAAAGTTTCTTTTTCTTATATATAATAGGAGATATATCAATAGTGCCATCAAGGCGAAGTATAAACATATGGGCCGTACAATTACGGAATAACAGAGTGCTCCTATACCGATCCACAAATTTCTCTCCTTTCCTGACTGCAGATATTTAAGAAGATTGGCTGCGACAAGTAGTAAAATAAAAATGAAAAATATCTCTGTCATCAATTGATAAACCATCAACAGGTTTGAGAAAGAAAAGATGAACAAAAGAGTCATCGCAAATGCTGCGCGGGGAGCATAGCTAGAAATTATATCATAAATTACATATACAGATAGTAGTAAGAAAATAAAGTTTATAAAAATGCCAAACCAAATAACTGTAGCATCGGCAGCACCAAACATATAAGGAATACCAACTATTGCGGGGTAGCCGAATGGTCTTACCGGATCTGCGAAAAAATGCTGTGTGTACAGATAACGAGCAGCGCGCATGTAAGACTGCGCGTCAGGATATATAAATTTAATTTCTGTTACTTGCCCCGGAATATGCGTTACTAAAGATATTATAACAAAACAAATAACAGTGATAAGTGTCAGCCAAACCTTATGAAAAATTCGCTTATCTTTCATTATGGCTATTTAAAAACATTATATTTAATAATGCAATAAAGCGCACGAAAAGCATCCTTCATTCCAATTTTTTTACCTTCTTCATAGGTACGACCGTAATATGAGATACCAACTTCATATATACGTATTTTAGGTATTTTAGATATCTTGGCTGTTACCTCCGGCTCAAAGCCAAAACGCTTTTCCTCCAGCTTTATTCCTTGTATTATCTCACGCCTGAAAACTTTGTAGCATGTTTCCATATCCGTAAGGTTCAGATTGGTAAACATATTAGACGCCATCGTTAGCCACTTGTTACCTATAGAATGCCAGAAAAATAAAATTCTGTGAGGTTTACCCCCCATAAATCGGCTGCCATATACAACGTCTGCAAAACCAGTTATAATTGGTTTTAATAATATATTATATTCATCGGGATCATACTCCAGATCTGCATCTTGTATCAATACATAATCACCGGTCGCTTTAGCTATACCGGTATGCAGCGCAGCACCTTTACCCTGGTTATATTCGTGTTTATAATAGGATATGGGTAGGTCAGGATTTTCAGCTTTATAGTTCAGAATAGATTCTTCGGTGTTATCCTTTGAAAAATCATTGACAATAATGACCTCCTTTTTTATCCCATTAGATAAAACTACACTCTTTACTTTGTTCAGTATTAAGTGGATTGTAGGTCCCTCGTTATATGCGGGTATAACTATCGAAAGTGTCTGCTCCATTTAGATTTTGCGTACCGGACAAATATAGATAATATTCTGGAACTCCGTATTTGTCGGCAGGGCATAGAATACGCACTATGCTATAAACCATTAATAAATAATTATTTATTAATGCATTGGCGTTTAAACCATAGTAAAGAGGCAGACATATGCTGGTGCGATATATATATTAGGAATACTAAGGGGTTTTCAACCGCAGAATAATTGGTGATTCAATATAATTTAATGTCCTACGCATTGTGTTGACACTTCACTCGCAATATACTTATGTGAAATTATACATAAGTAATATTCTGTGTTTTTGTTTGCAGCAACAGTGGACGTATTAGCGCGTACATAAACTAAGTGTATTATTTACCACTATATTTGAATGCAATTATGCCAACAGCCATAGTAAGAAGAGCTACAAAAGAAGATTGCCCCCGTATGCTGGAACTGGTGCACGAACTGGCCCACTACGAACGCGCTCCGCACGAGGTGACGGTAACGCTGGAGCATTTTATTGAAAGCGGCTTTGGCGCTAACCCTGTATGGTGGGCCTTTGTGGCCGAGGAAGATAGCGCGATACAAGGCTTTGCGCTTTACTACATCCGCTACAGCACCTGGAAAGGCCAGCGCATGTACCTGGAAGACATCATTGTTACCGAAGAAGCACGTGGCCGCAAGCTGGGCAAGATGCTGATGGATGCACTGGTTGTGGAAGCAAAAGAGCGCAAATTCAGTGGAATAGTATGGCAGGTGCTGGAGTGGAACGAACCCGCCCTCAACTTCTACCGCAAGTTCAATGCCTCCTTCGATGCTGAATGGGTAAATGCATCGCTGAATTTTGAAAACTAAGCGATGCTATGAAACTGCTGCTGAAACCTATATACTACGTATTGTTAAGTGCTGTTACTATCTGCGCCTGCAATAGGCCGGCATCTTACCAAATACCCGTCGGCTATTCGGCAAGAGACAGTATAAAAGCCGACATTAACGGAGACAAGATGGAAGACCTGGTCCTGGTGCTACAGCACGATAGCGACGCGATTGCTGAACCGCGCGATCGTCTGGTTGTTATCCTCATCGGCACCGGCAAGGGCTATACCTTCGCTACGCAATGCGATAGTCTTGTTATGAGAACCGATATGGGTGGTGCCAAAACTTCCGACCCTTATACCGGCATAAAGGTTGATACTCAGGGTTGCTTTACTGTATCCTCTTATGGCGGCCTGGCATCAGGCGGCTGGGAGCACTACTTCACTTTTTGCTATAACAAGCAAGAAACAGATTGGTTCTTATCGAAAGTGGAGAACAGCTCTTATACTTTCAATGTAGCAGCCGACTCGCTCGAGGTAAGCTCGTCCAGCGATACTACCTTAACGCCCAAAGATTTTGGCATTGTCCGCTTCAGCCAGTTCAGCTACGATAGGTTTCCTGTACAGTAGCTCAAATTTCTACAACAACCACAGCATCTGTTTTATATTTTTATGGCGGCTTTCCAACTGCTTATGTCCAGATGCATACAACTATTGCTGCTCTTGCTGGGCTGTGCTTACTACAGCATGGCGCAGCTGTCCGTCCGCGATTCGCTGAAGGTGTTCGCGCAGCTCGACTCTGTGTATTCCGAAGAAGCGGAGAACGCTTCTCCAAAGATCAGCGATATAGTAGCCCGGCAAGAGCGGATAGCACAACAGCTCAATATGGATAGCCTTAGGGTTAAGGCGCTGATGAATCGCGGGCAAATGCTGGAAGTTGCCGGCATGACCGAAGACGCTATGAAAACTTATTTCGATGCCCTTAAGATATCATCCAAAACAGGTATGCACTGGCACTCTGCACGCCTCTATTACAACATTGGGCTACTGTACCAGGGTCTTAATGATATGGAGCATAGCACAGCCTACTATCATAGCAGTAAGCAGGAGTTGCAGACCGCTAACAGGCATATAGACACTATAAGTCTTAATTACGAGATAGGCTTCAATAAAGCTGTGGGCGGCGATGTACAGGGTGGACTGTCCATCCTGGAACAAAACCTGGAAGCAGCCCGCAAAGCCCATCGTGATGATGACATCATACTGGGGCTCGACAATATCTGTAATGTATACGGCGAGATAGGCGAATTCCAGACAGCACTAAAGTACCTCCTCCAGGTGTTCAACTACCCGGAGGGAGTAAAGACCAACTACCGTAAGGCTGTGGTGAACGAACACGTAGCCGAGATATATGCCAAACTAAAGCAATGGGCCAAAGCACAGCAGTACCTCGATACCTCTTTGTATTACGCAGAACTTATCAAATCGCGCGACTGGAAGGTGGAAGGCTACAGGCTGCAGGCCACTATATACGAGAATACTGGCCAGCCGGTAAAAGCCCTGGCAGCACATAAGCTATATGCGCAATTGCACGATTCGTTGTACTCTGCCTCATATGCCAACAAGGCCACCCTGCTGTCATCCGTTCACGACCTGGAAAAGAAGCAGGCGCAGATAGCCCTGCTGCAAAAGACCAACCAGTTGAATGCATCTAAGCTGGAGCAGCGGCAGTTCAGGGAGAAGGTATGGGCAGGTGCCGGATTCCTAGTGCTGGCCATAGCCGGCATGGGCACCTTCGCGTGGTTCCAGCGCAGGATAAAGAACATGCAGGTCAGCTTTTCACAATCCCTGCTGCAGGCTCAGGAAACAGAGAAGCAGCGCATATCTAAAGAGCTGCACGATAGCATTGGCCAGAATATCCTGTTCGTTAAAAATCAGCTGGCCCGTGGCGATGTAGACATACCACGCGTCAGTCAGACCATCTCGCACACTATAGACGATGTGCGTAATATCTCTAAAGACCTCTACCCCAACCAGCTGGATAAGTACGGCCTGGCCGCATCCGTAGACGCCCTGGCGGAGAAGGTGCAGGAAGCCACCGGTATCTTCCTGAGTGCCGACCTGGTGGAGGTAGACCAGCTGCTGGACAAGAACACCCGGATAAACCTGTACCGTATTATACAGGAAGCAGTGAACAATGTGGTAAAGCATGCAGATGCCAAAGCAATAAGGGTAACCGGCAACCTGGTAAAGAACAAGATAGTGCTGGTCATTATGGACAATGGCAGGGGGTTTGACACAAGCGCCATAGAGGGTAAAGCTTCTCGTTCTTTTGGGTTGCTGAATATGGAAGAGCGTACAAAGCTGCTGAATGGCCGCTTTGCAATGCACAGCAATGGCGAAGGCACACGCATAACCGTAACAATACCTATATGAGCAGCAGAGTAATCATAGCCGACGATCATCCTATTTTCCGCAGTGGTATCAGCAGCGTCATCAGTGGCGTGCCCGGGGTAACGTTGGTGGGCGAGGCCGCAGACGGGCTGGCCGCATACCAGCTCATCATCAGCGCCCTGCCCGATATTGCTGTGCTTGATATAGACATGCCCGGCCTCACAGGCCTTGATGTATGCCAAAAGGTACTTGCCGAAAAACATGTTACTCGCTTCATCATACTCACCATGCACAAAGACCGCCGCTTCTTTGATGCCGCCATGGAAACCGGCGTAATGGGCTACCTGCTTAAAGATAATGCTATAGATGAACTGGTGGCCTGTATTAATGCTGTAGCCGCCGGCAAGCCTTACGTAAGCCGCCAGATAAATGAATATCTGACCAGCCACGTAAAAGAGGGCATGCCCGATGCTGTGAAAGCCTTGTACCAGCAGCTGACCCCTACAGAGAAAGTGATCACCAAACTGATAGCCCAGAGCAAGACTTCTAAAGATATTGCCGACAACATGTTCATCAGCCCCAATACCGTGGAGAACCACAGGGCCAACATTGCCCGCAAACTGAAACTGGAGGGTAAAAATTCGTTGCTGAAGTTTGCCTTGCAATATAAGGACATGCTGTAAATAGTGGTTACCCACTATTGCCCGGATTTGATCGCAAACGGACATTTGTGAAAAAATCGACAACATGAAAAAACTCTTTACGTTCCTCAGCGTATTGCCTCTGGCCTCTATTGCTTTTGGCCAGGCAATAACCATTAATGCCACCGATATTCCGGTGCCATCAACTTTTAACTGCCAGGATCTTTCCGCCAACCCGCTAGCCAACCCATCTACGGGCAATAACCAGGTGTGGAACTATGGCGCCTACAGCGGCGGCGCGTTTGTCAATGTTTTTACACCTGAAACGATCTCCGCCTTCACGTCGCTGGGTGTAGATGTAAACACTGCCGGCGGTAAAACACTTACCCCGGGCTTTATTTACTACACCAATACAGAGTTGGATTTTAACAGCACCAGCGTGAAGGATGTAGGTCTATCACTATCGGCGCAGGCTTACGATCTGTCTGCCTTCACAGGCAGCACTGCCGACTCTCTTATATTTCCGGCACAGAATGTAATAGCATCAACGCCGCGCACGGTAATGCAATTCCCTTTTACCGCTAACAGCTCGTGGGAATCGACCAGCCGCCGCGCAGTAGACTTCCAGTTGTCTGTAGCGTCTGCATCACTCAGCCACACACCCGGCCAGCAGGTATTCTATTCTTACCGCAAAGACACTATAGTAGGCTGGGGTAAGCTTACCGTACATGCTGCATCGGGTCCAAGCATGCAGTACGATGTACTGATGGATAAAATAATATCCTACAACACCGATAGCTTTTACCTGGGTGGTGCTCCTGCACCGCCAACGCTGATGGCAGCCTTCAGCATCTCTCAGAACCAGCAGAACGATTCTGTTTGCAGGTACAATTTTTATAGAAAAGGTTATTACAACTACCTCTATTCCATTTACTATGGCAGCGACGCTTCCTTCACCACACCCAAAAACCAGTATATGCACACCGATAATCTGACACCCGTAGGAATGGACGACATGAGCGCAGGCGGCGTCACAACAGTATTATACCCCAACCCATCTTCAGGCAAAGAACTGAACATATTGGTTTCCGGTACGCAGGCAGCAGCCGGCAAGTATGTGATAACAGATCTTACAGGCAAAACCATACAGGCAGGTACTGTATCCGGCACCACCAACCTGCATATAGACCTGGACAACGCAATGAACAATGGCAACTACATTATAACTGTACTTACGGCTAATAACATGCCTATGTTTACAGAGTACTTTGCCGTTTTAAAGTAGCTTTTAGAGGAAGCAGTAATTATTTTTTCATTGCCCCGGCTCTTTAGCCGGGTTTTTTTATTGGGCTACCTTTTTCTTTCTGTCCAGCCACAGGCTTACTATACCCATCACCAGGCATATGCCTCCCATTGTCAGGTACTTGATCTGTGCATCGGTCCATACGCCCTGGTGGCCGGCGGGCATAGAGAGCTTGGAAGATACTCCGCAGTAGATGAGGCCGGCTGCGGCCAGCAGGTAGATGATCGCTATTATCTTGTACCACTTCATAGCTGAAAGATAAAAAACTTGGCGAAAAATTTGTGTAACTTAAAAGTTACATTTAGGTTTGTGTAACTAAAAAGTTACGCGTTTTATGAACAAAGACATTAACCAGGTATGGGAGCTGGCACAATCGCCGGATATTGTATGGCAGTACCTGACCACGCCGGAACTGATAGCCCAATGGCTGATGAAGAACGACTTTAAGCCTGATGTAGGCCACAAGTTCAACTTCCACACTATGCCTATGAAGGCATTTGGTTTTGATGGTGTTGTATATTGCGAAGTGCTGGAACTGGTGCCCATGCAAAAGCTGGTATATAGCTGGCGCGGCGGCAACAATGGCAAGATCAATCTCAACTCTGTTGTCACCTGGACACTAACGCCCAACAGCACCGGCACCACCCTGCAACTGCAGCACACCGGCTTCAAAGGCTTGAAGAACCTGATGGCCTATGTATCTATGAATGCAGGATGGGGTAGCAAGATAAAGACCCGTTTTACAGAATTGGTAACACAACACAAATGAACACACAAGACATCTTCTTAGCCATTGCCGACCCCAGCCGCAGGCAGATATTGCAGTTGCTTTCTACCGACAAGATGAGCATTAATACACTGGCCGAGAACTTCGAAATGAGCCGGCCTGCGGTCTCCAAGCACATCAAGATGCTGGAGTACTGCGGCTTTGTAGTGATACAGGACATTGGCCGCGAGCGCTACTGCACGCTGAACAAGCAGGGCTTCGACGAACTGCACGAATGGCTGAACTACTACGACAACTTCTGGAAGACAAGCGTTGGCAAGCTACAGCAGCTGCTTGATGCTGACCACCCGGTAAAGGCAAAGGGCCGGAAGTGAGCAATTGTACATCTTGCATAGTTGAATTACCTACAGGAATACAGATGTTAACTGCAGGCCTATAGTATAATTATGAGCGGTTGCATTTGACACTGATGTCATGTTGTTTACCGTGTAACTGAAAAACGGCCCAAACATGGATTTCGCATTGCGGCCTGCCAAAGGACCGCGCTTTATTTCGCCATCGCCGGAGACACCAAGACTAATGAATGGCGCAATAGACAACGGATCGTAAGATTTTACCAGTCCGGTGTGCGACGATCCACCCATATAGCCAATCGCCAGGCCACCCTGCCAGAAAAAGCGGGCTCTGCCATTGCCATGCAAGCCGCCTATAGCTATTGGTAATACAACCTTGTCGAAGCTACTGTTTTCTTCGTGGCTGTTGCCTTGGGCATCAGTATATTTTGTTTTAATGTTGGCTACCTGGTATCCCAATGAGAATGACAGAAATGTATTGACACCACCACCACCGTAGCCGCGGCTAATTGTGAACGGCACTTTAACGCCCAGTTCCAACTGGACACCCAAGCCCCCGCCGGTGGCGGTGATATTGCCTGCTTTTTGCGGCATTACGTTGTATAGCGGAACTATATTGCTGAATATGCGGACACCCTCGATGTCTTCGCTACCGCCGCCATAGCCACCATAATATCGAGGTAGACTTACTTCGTTCTGGCCGCTGCCGGCAAAGGCCGCAGAAAGGGGCAGCAGCAGGGCTGCTAATAGTGATAATTGCTTCATAGATAATGAATTGGATGGACAAAATAGAACAAATTAGCAGCAAAACAAATTGGTACAACAAACTATTTTTATCGGTGGGTTATTTTAGCTTTTATGTAAATGTCGCCTCTCTTTTGGGCGCGGTCTTTCTTTTGTATGTTGAAGCCGAAGGTGATGCCCATGGATGTGCCTTCGCGGTGGGGGGCCACGTAGGCATTTACAGGTATATTGAGGTAGCCACTGTGGAAGGTGCGGCCCGCGGCAATGACCAGCCCGGTAGATACTGTAAGGTAGCCGCGGCTATCCAGCCGGGTAACAATATCGTAGCTGTTGGGGAACGGGTTGCTGCTGTTTTTGAACCAGTCGTCTTTCAGGTGCCATTCGCCGGCGGTGCCAATAAGGCCATTCACGTCATAGAAACCATCTGCCTTTTGCACCAGCCTGAAGGTAGGGCCAAAGGCAAACTCCCAGGCGTTCTTGCCAAAGCGGAAGCCTAATAGTGGCGTGTAGCTGGGTATGGCCCTGCCGCTCTCCAGCCCGCTCACCATGAACACATTCTCTATCAGTGCATGAAAGTTGCCCGCGCTTATATACTGCACCTCCTGCTGCCACCCAAACTGGAACTGCGCTGCATACATATTGAAGCCGCCTTTGCTTTCAGGAGCGGTAAGCGTAGTGGCCGCATCGCCCATCATGTAGGCAAAGCCCATGCGTGGCCCGTTGAGTTTGAAGGCATTTTTAGGGCTGGCTATAGGCACATCATAATCTACCAGCTGGCCCGTCATTACAGGGTCGGGCTCCAGGCCTATTGTTTTCAGCACCGATATGCGGATCATCTTCTGTAGTTCGGGCAGGTTAAGGTATTCTGTGGCGTTGCTCTTCTCTATGTTACCGGTGGCCACATCTACCAGGCGCAGCGTTATCACCAGCTTAGCGCCCATCAGGTCTATACTGCCACTCAGCATCTTATCTACATGCAGCGCCTTGCCGGCTTCTACCAGGCAGCTTTTAGAGAAGCAGCCATTGATGTCCAGCCCGTTTTTCTTTACCACTTCGGCTATCTCATAGCGATCCATAACAGTGTATACGCCCGTCTTCTCCAGCTCCAGCCGCACCATGTAGGTAATGCTCTCGGAGTCTTGTACCTGGCTGGTTTTACAGTCTATACCCAGCACGGCTATTGTGGGCTTAGGCGCATCCTGCGCGCTTGCTGCGGCTGCACTAAAAAGGCTGATGAACAATGCTATTGTTGCGATAAGTGTTCTCATAAAAAAAATTGTTTTGATTGACAGGACAAAGGTGCTGTGCAGTGTTGCGTATACGAAATTGACATGCGAGCTGGGTGCTGATAGTAACCGCAAAACGTAACAGCCGGTTACAATAGCTGGGTGCTATTGGTTGCGCTTTGCAAATACAGTAGCCTGTGTGCCTTGTTTTTAGTAATTTGTACTAAAGAAACCGGGCAGGTTAGTAATACCTGCAAAAAGTATTTTGCCTTTTATGGACACCAACGACATCCAGTCACTTTTTTTTAAGCATATAAAGGCTGCCCTGCCTGCCAACCTATCGCTGGCCGATGATGTGGCCGAGGCGCTGAACATCAGCAATGACAGTGCTTACCGCCGCATACGCGGTGAGAAAGCCCTGACCTTTGAGGAGATAAAGACACTGAGCCTGCGCTACCACATATCGCTGGACCAGGTAATGCATATAGACAGCGACAGTACCATCTTTCACGGGCGCAACCTGGATAATGAGCAGTTTGACTTTGGCTACTACCTGGGCGAGATACTGGCTGGCCTGCAGCAGATAAACGCTGCCAAAGAGCGCAAGATGTATTACGAAGCCAAGGACATTCCCATCTTCTATCACTTTCAGTTCCCGGAGCTGGCTGCATTCAAGTACTTCTTCTGGATGAAGTCGGTGATGTACTACCCATCTTACAGCCGCATGCAGTTTGAGGACAATGAGTTGCTTGCGGTATTTGGCAAAACGGGCAGGCAGATCATAGAGCTGTATAGTAAGGTGCCATCGGCAGAGATATGGATAGCAGAGAGCGTAAATGCCACGCTGAGGCAGATAGAGTATTATCATGATGCAGGTGTGTTTGGCAAAAAAGAGACGATAGCGATGCTCTACGACCAGCTCACCATACTCATCAACCACATTAAGGAACAGGCCGAGTGCGGCGAGAAGTTTTTAGTTGGCGATAAGCCCAATGGCAAAGGCGGCGCTTACGAGCTATACTATAATGAAGTATTCCTGGGGCACAACACGATAGTGGTAGGGACCGATGGCATACAGACCGCCTACCTGAACCACGCTGTGATGAACTTTATGCGCACCCACGATACCGAATTCTGCAACTATACCATGCGCTCTGTAGCCAACAACATGAAGAAGTCGGTACTCATCAGTACGGTGGGTGAGAAGGAGCGCAACAGGTTCTTTAACGGGCTTATGGGCAATATATCAACATCGAGAAGTAAGGTGCTGGGATAGCGTAGCGGTGTGTAAATAAAAAATGTAACAGATCGGGTCATGGTGGTATTGATTATGAATGAGTTATGTTGCTTGAACCAGGTCATGATATGATTGGCGGGGTAGCGATCGGTATTTGCCGGGAACCGGCAGTTTTTGCAGTTTCTGCCGGTTTTATTTTTTTGATAGTTGTGTGCAATTCTACTTTAGGTTGACGTATGTAACCTATTGACGCGGGCATAGTTATACAAATTATACTTTTCTTCATTTCTGCATAGTGTGCAATTTGTGCAGTTTTCTGTGCAATTTTTCTGCCGGTTTCTGCTGATAGTTTTTCATAGTAATAGCTGTGGCTGAAGCATGGTAAAAGTATAGGCCACGGTGCAAAGTTGAGACAACTTGCGATGCGCAGCAAATAGAAATTACATGATAGAACGCATGCGTTTTATCATGTAACGCCATTTTGTGGATATGTGCTGTTACTTGTTTGCTTTACAGTTGGTTGCTTATGTTGTTTTATTGTGTTTTGTGTAAAATAGTATGAGACAACAATACCATATTCCGGAGTAGTCTTTAGTGCAATAGTTTTGCCAGGGCGTGAATACCCAACTGCACCATTGGAGAGTTACCTGGCCAGCTGGATGG
Source organism: uncultured Flavipsychrobacter sp. (assembly GCA_964588295.1). GTDB lineage: Bacteria > Bacteroidota > Bacteroidia > Chitinophagales > Chitinophagaceae > Flavipsychrobacter. Next base: position 81,512 of record CAZPOT010000008.1, read on the forward strand.
TTCGCACCCGGCAGTTCATATTTATCGGAATACTTGTGCCTGTTCTCGGGTTGTTACCGTAAGGCTATCAGCGGGCATATATAGGCGCCCTGGTGCTTCTGCCCCAGGCTATAAATACCAGCACGAGGATGAGGAAAATATTGAACCCTATTACTGAAGCCTCTCCGCGCGACACGTGGAAGATAATAGCACTAACCATCAGCAATATGCTGCCATATGCGGCCCATACGGTAAGGCGGGGCTTTATGCGCAGCAAGGACGGCAGAATAATGCCAACACCGCCCAACAGATCGATGAGGCCGAGCGTTCTTACCACAGCCGGGGATACCTGCCCTGTCCATGGCAGCATTGCAGACAGTGTTGCTATTGGCTGAAGCATTTTCATAAATGCCGGTATGATGAACATTACAGCAATGAACGCCTGTGCTATCCACAATACTGTATTTATGGTTTTGGAAGATCCTTGTTTTTCCATTGTCTTAGTTATTTTGAAGTATAGTTGTCACAGAATGGCCTGATGGTTGTGAACGCCAACAGGAGAAAAAATGTATGGGTATCGAACGGCGCAATAAGGGCTGATGATCTTATTTTTTCATGTTGTTCTTTGTTTTGAATGACAACACAAAATTGCCTGCTGTGCGCCCGGCCAGCAATGACAATTGGTAAAAAAAAAATGTTGACAAATGTCAACGGAGCTACCTGATAGCTAACCTATTTGCGTGATGCATTTGCCCTTATGCGGCTGAGGGTCTCCTTGGTCATGCCCAGGTAAGATGCTATGATATGTTGGGGGAAGCGCTGCAAAAAAGCGGGGTGTGTCTGCTCCAGCTCTGCCAGGCGCTGCTCTGCCGTAAGTGTGTTGGCAGCATGTATACGCTTTAGCAAGCTGACAGCCTGCCGCTCTGCAAGTACAAGGCCAAGCTCATTCATGAACGGTAGTTTTTGGATTGCGTCAGCATCCTGGCGCTGCAAAAACAGCATGTCGGTGTCTTCCAGCGCATCAATGAAAAACGGCGATGGTGTTTCTTTCATAAAGCTTTCCCTATCGCCGGCCCACCAATTCTCAATGCACAATACCAAAATATTTTCCCTGCCATGCTCATCAACACTATATTGGCGTAGTGCGCCTTTGGCCACAAAGCCAAAAGTTTTGCATATCTCTCCCTCCTGCAGGATGAACTGGTGTTTTTTTATTCTTTTATGCTTAAAGGTATTGACAACCAGGCGCTCCTCTTCCGGGTTGAGCTTTTTAGGCAGGTAACTGTTTATGTAGTTAATTAACCTGTCGTGCATTGGTTTGCAAAGGCTGATATGAAGCGCAAAATAACAGATTTACGCTGATATAGTGGCGAAGGCCTTGCTGACAGGGCAAGGCCAATAGGTTTTAACACCTTTTGGTATAAATTTTTTTAGCAGAAGAGTGAACTAAAAACCGAACTGAAGATGCAGGAAGAGAATAATGAAATACAAGCGGATATACCAACAGAACATATGCCGGAGGACAAGCCGGAAGAACAACAAGGCTATGCACGGGGTTGCAGCGATTCTTTTGCAGAGATAGCGGATTGATGAGGTGTTTAAGTACACCTCATCAATTTTTACCAGGACGGTAAATTCCAATTTGTCCAGATGTCTTTATTGAAATCGAAATGAGCTTCGCCGGGTTGTAGCTTTGCTCCCCACCTGCCGAAAACAGCTTTACGTGGTTGCGCCGATTGATTAACAGACGCCGAATGCAAGATGAGCGAATGCCATATCATAAGATCGCCTGCTGCAGCGGTAAACTGTATGGCATCGGAAGGGAGGCGCTTCCTGATCCTTGAAAAAACCTGATCCTGGCTTATGTCGCCGGCGGCCATATAATCCTGCGGATGTTCCCTGAAATACTCCCACGCTGTGATATGGCTGCCCGGCCAATACATAAACGGACCTCCGTTAGTATATACGTCGCCTACATAGAATACGAAGTTTGCCATTGTTCTTATCCTGTCATACACCGGGAAATCAAGATGCGGTGCGCGCGCACCAATCCATTCTGCATCAGGTTCCGGCCGGCGTACTATCAGCTGGTTTTCTCCTTCCCAGTTCAATGTACTGTCGAGGCAGGTGTACAATATTTTCATACGCGGGTGTTCACCAGGAGAAGGATTGCGGGTAAACCTAAAATTACTGGTGCTACGCTTTGTAGTTTTCAAAGCATGTTGCCATTCCTCTTTTGTAGTGGGGCTGCTATAAAATTCAGCTATCTCTTTATCCCATGCGGCCAGCTCATCTGCATGGAAGAAATTTTTTATGATCAGTACTCCATTTTCCCTGAAGTCGGCGATCTGTTGGTTGTTAAGCATAGATCATTTTGTTTTTTGTGGTGGTGTATTTCTGTAATGTCTTTGCAATGTCGTTCAGCACCCTGTTTTGTTTTCCCTCCAGTTCATAAAGTGTCCATATTGCCTGCTGTGCAAGCGTAAGTTTAATATTATAAACCAGGTGAGATTGTGCAGGCTGATCTATATGTTCGAAGACCGGTTCAAAGTCGCCGAAATTGCCATTGTCGTCGAATTGGTATTGCAGGAAACGGAGTGCGGTTTGTGTGGCAAAAGATGCCTCTTCCGCCAGGTAGTTCCTGGATCTTAAGCATCTTAATGCCAATGGTATATCGTACGATTTGAATGCCGACATGGTGAGCCCTTCAAGTTTGCTTTCCATTGCTACGGCAGCGATGATCGGTTTGCAGCCAAAGCAGCTTTTTATTTCGATCTCATCGAGCAGTGTATTAACGGAGCCCTGCTTGTCATAGCTCCATAGGGGAAGTCCGGAGGTTATCTCGGCGGCTTCGTGCTTATTGTATTTGTTCTGCAACACAGATAGCATGGCTTTATTCTTACTGCAAAAGTTCACCTCGTGCTGCCCGGCAATTGCCGACAAGTATTCCCGTGCTGCGCCAGCCTGCCCGGCAGTACCATATTCACTTACCGCACAGGCTGCCAGTAAGGCAGTGAAGAGCGATACCGATGTATAGTCTACAGCCATGTATTGGGCTAACTGCCTGCCAATGGCCTCTTCCAGCGCAGGGGAGAGCGTTCCGTTCAGCAAGCTGCAGAGTTGTGTAAGCGCCAGCATATCTGTAAGGCATACCTGTGGTATCTGCGGAGCCTGGGCAACAAGCCAGCCGGCGACTTTATGCCCGCTAAGGGTAGAGATATCTGTCATCAATGTATGTTTAGTTGTATTCGCAATCCAGTAGTATCATACTTACAATGGTAGGGTGGTATACGTCAGCAAAATCAGCTTGTGCGCTACCAACTCCTGTTTTGTCTTTTACCCACGCCCTGCCGGGAATAAAGCCTTCAGCCTGCTGGCTGCGGTACAATATATAGGCGGCATCTTTGTCGGCAGGTGTAAAGGTCTTTCTCATGCAATACTGGTTGATCAATAACTCTGCTGTAAGATCCCAGTCTTGTTCCACAAGGCACATGGCCACAGAAAGGTCCAGATAGTTTTGCACGTCATCGTATTTATCGCCCAGAAGGCGTTTCATATCGCGGACGCCGAAGTCTGACAGGTGGAATAGCAAGTGGGTGAGGCCATACAGGTCGTGATTACTGGTGTAGGGCAGCAAAGGCAGGTTGGAAAGACATGATGCTGCGCAGAGATCCTCATCGGATGGAAATTGGTGCGACAGGCCCGCGGCATCGATATAGTATTTCATATCTACCTTTTCCCATGCGCTCCGCTCCACCCTGTCGATATAGCCGCGCTGCAGCAGTAACTGCAGCCGCTGATGAGCCTCATTAGCATGGCCGCCCAAAGATGTTAGTACAGACAAGGCTACTACACTGAAAGGAAACAGTTGCAGGCGCCTGTTGATGTCAAAAAACAAATCTGAGCGTGACAGGATATCCAGCCAGCCGTTTTCCAGGTTTTTGATGCCGGGATGCCGCTGTAGTGCCGGAGATCTGCGGGCCATACGTAAGGCAAGCCCCAGTTCTATGAACGCTTTTTTAGACACGTCTGTCTTTACAGAAAGCGGATCAACGCTATAGCTCTTTTGAGGAGCGAACGAAAATTGATCTAAATTGACATTCAACCACGACACTATGCCATCCATCATGTTGCGCCGGTTCTGTTCGCTCAATAATTTGTTGCTCATTTTTGCTGATCGGTTTATTAAAGAGGGGTAAACGCTGACGGAGCGCTTACCCCCCTGGTGGTGATGTTTAGTGAGAAACGAAACCATGTTCGTATACAATGGCGCTGTTAACTACAGGGCCATTAGGGTTGCCATCTTTGTGCACTTTCTGCAGCAGCATATCTGCAAACTGGTCCAGGTTGGTTACACCTTCTTTCTGCAGTTGAGCGAGTATGGCTCCTTTTGACAGAGAAGGGCCCTGCATCATGCCGGCATTAAGAGAAGCCCAGCTGAAGAGTACGCCGCTACCGCTGAAGATGGTTTTGCCGAAAACTTCCACATCTATACTGTAGAGCAGTTGTTTCTTGGCAAAGTCGGCGGTGAGGGTTACTTCTGCCTTACCGAATCCTACACTGCCACCCAGGGTAGCAGTAGGGTTTTGCGGATTGATATTGATAGCACCAATAGATACACCGAAAAGTGTTGCTGAAGCTGTGATCTGAGGAATAGAGAAATCAATGTTGTAATTGATGGTGAGCGGCCCGAATGATTTAGAGCCCGAAATAGACTGAGATAATTTTGCCAAATCGGCAGCAGATAATTCGTTGTACATTTTCTTAGTTTTTAAGTGTTCCTACTCGTTCAAGGCATTTCGGATATCTCCTCCCACTTTAAGCAACTGTGTGGAGCAGTTATGCAAAATTTAAGGGTTACGTTGTGTGGTTATCGCGAACAACCACTAACGGGTGTTTTCTATCCGGATAAGAAAAAAACCTGATGCAAAGGTCTATCGCAACCGAGGGCTGCACAAGAGAGAAATCACTGAAATACAATGAGGTATATCACGGTTTTTATTGGCTGTGATGCTGAGTAATTTTACGGAAACCGATACGTATAAATACGGTATTTTTAGTTGTGGAATTTTGAAAATACTTGATTATCAATTAAATACAGTTGTGCTTATATTTTATAGTATGTTGTTGCTATTGCTTTAAGTAAGGTGTTCATATACATTTGTTGCATCGAACAATTATTCATTATTAAAAACACATACTTATGTTATCATGTACAAATGAAGCAACTATGCAACTTGCATTACTGAGGAATTACATCAGCCCAGAGACCTTTAAGACATGGCAAGCGAATTATTTTAAAAACATAGGTCGCTTACCTCCGCTGAAAACATTCACGCCGGAGGAGATATGGGAAGCCATAAACGTGGAGGATCCCAATTGTCAATCGTATGTAAAGGTGTTTACATCGGATAACAAGCCAACCGATAATAACGATGACATAGAACTGGAAGTGGTTTTCAATGTAGGGCAAACAGTACGCTACTACGAGATATCGCTATTTTATGCGTTCTATTTTGTTCTTGACAAATGCATGCCCATAGAAAGCTTCGGCTTCACTAAGGCTAATCCTGATCCGCGTAGTGCACCAATGCCTGCAGACTGCCAGGATATCATTTTCCAGATAACCCATGCAGACAATACAGTTACGCATTGGGATCTGAGCGGATCGATACCGCCCACAAAATAGTAATAATAGAAGGCCTCCTTCCAGGTGAGCCGTAACGCAATTGAGACGATGAGCTATTGGATAATATACTATATATCAATATTCTCCCCATTACTTCCACTGGCTGTTGGCCTGCGAAAAAGAAACACCCTGCTATGGTATTATGCCATGGTGGGGTGTTCTTTTGATATTGCGTCGCTGCTTATACGCACCTATTCCAAACACAATGGTATTACTGCAGACCTTGCCATTGCGGAGAATGTATTTCTTATACTGGAGTTTGTGCTTATTTCGGCATACTACCGGAACAAAGTATTTAAGAATAAGAAGTTGTTCCCAGTAGTTACCGGCATACTTATATTGCTATATATCTTAAGCAATATACCGGGTAATACGCTGCGGCTGAACCTTATAGGCGGGGCGATATTTGATTTTTCCTGTATAGTGTATGCCATTATCGGCTTCCATTCGCTACTGAATACGAGGGAGGTGATCTTCCTGGACAAATCTTCATTTTTTTGGGTGAACGTGGCGTTCCTTATCTATTGCACGGGTAATTTCCTTGTTTTCCTGTTTGCCGGCTATCTGCATACTAAAGACGCCTCCTTCCTTGCCAGCTTATGGATATTTCATAACATACTGAATATATTATTTAGTATATTGATAGCCATTTCGTTCATGAAAAGGAACGTTGAATAATGAACGTTCAGACACTCATCATCATAGGTATTGCTGTAATGCTGGTACTGGCATTAAGTATCATACTATTTGTTATGCTGCACCAGCGCAGCACGATAAGGCATCAGCTGGAACTGAAGGCAATAAATGAACAAAAGGAGCTGGAATTAATAAAGGCCTCTTTGCAAAGCGAGGAGGAAGAGCGTAACCGTATAGCAGCAGAACTTCATGACGATGTTGTTTCAACACTGGCATCGGCAAGGCTGTTTCTTTATAAGACCAAAGATGCCAGCTACGATGAGGAAGTGATCAACAGATCAAAAACACTGCTGGATCAGAGCATAGCCACCATCAGAAACATATCGCATAAATTACAGCCGGCAACGCTGCAATACCTTGGCCTGGAGCGCAGCTTGCAGTCTATGGTAGAAACGCTTGATCTTTCGGGCGCCGTAAAGGCCACATATACCAGCAACGGTACATTACCCAGGGTGGCCGACAACTCGGAACTGGCCACTTACCGGATATCGCAGGAGCTGATTAATAATATCCTGAAACACTCTGGCGCCGCAAAAATACGGGTACATGCCAGCGCAAGCGGGGAAGGAATAAAAATCGTGTTCATGCATGATGGTATTGGCATGTCTCATGATATGTATGAACACCAGGTATTTAAGAATGGTGCTACCGGGTTGAAGAACATTGTTAACCGCCTCAAATCTATTAACGCCACCATACAATTTAATAAGATCAATGAATCAGAGTTTGCTATAGTATTGATGGTGCCGCTATCTGAAACCCCAAGAGATACTACTACAGCATGATAACATACGTAATAGCCGACGATCACACTATATTTCGCCAGGGGCTGCGCTATGCGCTGGCTGATGATCCGCAACTAAAGTGCATTGGCGATGTTGACAGCGGAAGCCAACTGATTGCCCTATTTAAAGAGCAGATACCTGATGTGGTACTGCTGGACCTGAAAATGCCGGACATGGATGGGATAACAGTTACGCAGACATTGCAACAACTTTACCCCGGTATAAAAATACTTATGCTTACTTCTTTTGATGATGAGCACATTATTATGCACCTGCTGGAACTTGGGGTAAGCGGCTACCTTTTAAAGAATGCTGATTCTGAGGAGATAAAAAAGGCAATACATACCGTACATGAAACCGGCCATTATTTTAACGACCTGGTAAGCAATACTATGCTGAAAGCGCTTACCCTGAAGAATAATACGCCACAGAAGCTGAAAGATGCGATACTGCTGAGCGAGCGCGAGACCGAGGTATTAAAACTTATTTGCCAGGAACTTACAACCACAGAAATAGCTGCGAGGATATTTTTAAGTCCGCGGACGGTAGAAGGGATAAGATCGTCGCTTATAGAAAAGACGGGCGTCAAAAATATTGCCGGGCTGGTGATCTATGCCCTCAAAAACGAGATCGTAAAATAGGGGTAAGCAGGTATAAAGGCATTTAGACAGCTAAACTGTGTGGTAATAAGTTGCGTACCTACGGCACGCCTATGCTTTGTTTACATATGCTACAACCCTTTTGTCCCTACGGGACAATGACTTGAAATCATACTCAAATTAGTTGTCTATTTGGTATAAAAGCAAAAGCTGTGGCAGGTACCACAGCTTTTGCTTTTATACTGTATTGAGGATGATCAATAACGCTGCCACCATTTGCCTTCGCGGCTCAGCAATTTATAATATAAGGAGATGCTGATGGAGGAGTAGGCATCTTTATCGGATGCATTGCCACGAATGTTGCCTTTTACATTAGGCTGTGCCAGGTGGTTGTAAAATGCTTTGTCTTGTATAAGGGCTGCATCTGATGCCTCTGACGGCGACAGGTGCTTTGCGTATTCGGTTTTGTCTATGTATTTACCGCTAACACCATCGAGGTAGTCGGTAAAGGTTTTGCGATACATATATTCCACCCCGATGTTGAGGTGCTTGCCGATATCCCAGCGGTACCCAATGCTCATAGGAATGCAGAACTGCCACAGAGAGTATGATGGTGGGAATCCGGCACCAAAGCCATCGCCCTCTATATGCAGATCGTAGATGTTTACCCATTTAGTACCTAATGCCACGGTGCTCTTTGGTGTAAAGTGGAAGTAGCCAAGGCCGGCACCGAAAACTACCTGTCCGCGGCGGTTGGCCCTGTTAGACTCAGGGTTAAAGCGCAGTGGCATAAATTCCACCATCAGGAGGCCTTCAAATATATCGGACCTTGATTTTTGCTGGCGGGCGTAGCGCTGGTAAGCGTCAGAACCCTGTATAGGTGCGTATTTAGCCTTATCGTAGTTCCATTCGTCGGTAGCGTAAATAGAGCCATAGTTGATGCCAAACCTTATTGCCAGGCAGGGGTGTATAGTGTAGCGGCCAAACATGCCACCCATAGCAAACACCTTGTCCAGGTATTTACTGTTACTATAGTGGTCTGGTACGGTCTTGGTGCCCACATCGCCCCACATATCGGTCGTACCCAGATTCATACCTATCGACCAGCCATCTGGTTCGATAAATATTCGTGATGCGTCCTGTGCGTATGACGCGGTACTGATGATACCGGTCATTGTCAGCGTTATGAGACTACGGATAAATAATGCCCGCATGTATAAAACATTTTTGAAGGTTGAAGATAATAAATTATTTTCCTTTGAACACAGGTTTTCTTTTTTCAAGGAATGCGGCTGTGCCTTCGACCTTATCTTCGGAATCGAAGCAATCGCCAAACGCATCTATCTCGTTGTCGAAACCTTTAGGGTCGCATTTGGCCGCCTGGTTAACGAGGTTGATGATATGTGTGATGGCCAGCGGGGCTTTGGTCTGTATCTTTTGCAATATGTCTTTGGTCTTAGCCAGGAGGTCGGCAACGGGAACGACGTGGTTTACGAGGCCGAGTGCCTTAGCTTCTTCGGCACCGATCATATCGCCGGTCATCATCAGCTCCATGCATTTGCCCTTGCCTATCAATTGGGTGAGGCGTTGGGTGCCGCCATAGCCCGGGATGAGCCCAAGATTTACTTCCGGCTGGCCGAATTTTGCATTTTCGGATGCTACACGAAAGTGGCAGGCCATGGCCAGTTCGCAGCCGCCGCCCAGTGAAAAACCGTTTACGGCAGCCACCACAGGCTTAGGACAGTTTTCTATTTTATTGAATACGAGGTCGGCACCTCGCTGAGCAAGAGCCGCACCACCTTCTTTCTTCAATGAAGTAAATTCTGATATGTCTGCACCGGCAACAAAGGCTTTTTCGCCCGCGCCGGTAATGATCGCTGACTTTATTTCAGGGTTGGTGTATACCTCTTCCATAGCCGCACCTATTTCGCTGATAACATCTTTATTAAGAGCGTTCATTTTATCGGGGCGGTTAACGGTAATGATGCATATGCCGTTCTCAAGCGTAGTGAGTATTGTATTGTACATATAGTGTGTGTTTGTATTTAAGATAATTACCGGCGGTTAGTTTCCACCCAGTTGTTGATGTATTCGGCCACTTCGGAAGTTGGTGCACCGGGAGCAAACAGTTTGCCTACACCCTGTTTATTGAGTTCTTCCATATCTTCTGCCGGGATGATACCGCCGCCGGTGAGGAGCACATCGCCGAGGCCTTTTTCCTTCATCAGGCTTATGACGCGGGGGAAAACGGTCATATGCGCACCGCTAAGTATGCTGATGCCTATGGCATCTACGTCTTCCTGCAGGGCGGCGTTCACTACCATTTCTGGCGTTTGGCGCAGGCCAGTATATATAACTTCCATCCCGGCATCGCGCAGCGATGTAGCGATTACTTTGGCGCCGCGGTCGTGGCCGTCGAGACCCACTTTGGCCACCAACACCCGCACGGGGCGTTTCTGATCATTGTTCATAAAAAGCTATAAAAACGTGTAAAAGTAGTGAATTATATGGCTTGAGGTATACCCGGTAGTATTAGCCGGTCATTAATCAGCCTTGATGATATTAGTTTCCGGCAGGAGGTCTTTTTTATAGCGGAAGCGTTTGGCCACTATTACCCGGAAATTGCCCCGGTTGGTTTGCAACCAGGTGGCGGGGTAAGCGCTGCCGCCCATGGTTTGCAACCTTATGTAGGTAACACCTGCAAAGTACCGGCCGTAATTGTAACCGGCGGCGCAACGCAGGTTGGCATCGAGCCGCGGTGCCCAGGTGCCGGTGGCCGAGCTGCCAGCCTCGCGCAGCCAGGAATAGCCTATGCCTGCCCCACTGGTAAGGATGGCGGTAGCAAAGAAATATTTATGGATGACCAGGGTGTAGCCATAACCAAAACTGACTGCCGCACCTATATGGCCGGCAGAGGTGAAAGCATCGCGATGGAAGAAGCCGGTGTCGGTGAGGGTGGCGGGGATGATAGAAGAGTCGGCCCGCACGTTGGCGTGAAATATGCCTGCACCTGCAATAAACGACCCTGCGCTTTTTTTCTGTATCTCGTTCTGGTAAGTGGGGGCATTGTATGAAAAACGGTTGTTATTAAATACGTATTGCACCTGCAGGCTGATATCGCGGCTGCGCATATCGGGGCGTTTTATGGGCAGAGATGGGCTGTAATTGGATAGTATTGAGGGATTATCGAGATAGAAACCACGATAGAACTGCCCGAAGAAGTCGATAATATATTTTCTTTTGTAAATGTGTGATTGGAGGTCGAGCTGGCGGGTTTTCCCATATATGTCGGGGTTTTTATCTGCAAAGGGAATATGAAAGCCAAGGTTGATACTTATATATTTATAGGTAAAGCCCATGCCCAGGTTGTTGTGCTCGTTGGGTTTGTAGATGACTTTGGTCTTACCATCGATAAACCGGAAATTGTTGAACTTGGTAGATTCGTAGGCGCGAACGACAATATATTTTTTATACAGATCCTGTATATGTGAGGAGCTTCTTTTCTTGTGGTGTATGACAACAGGCTGAGCAGCAGCGCCGAGGCTGCCCGATAACAATAATATAGTAAACGGAGTGCGGAGAAACATTGGCCGGTGCGTGTGCCTGGGTTGTTACAAAAACTCTGCCGCTGGTTTTATAGGTAACTTTGTGCAGATGAGTAAGATAATGGACCTTAAAGAGCTGCTGGATGAAAAGGTGGCGCTTTACAACCGGCCGGCGTTTATAGAAAAAGACCCTATTTGTATACCGCACCAGTTTGCCGGGAAGCAGGATATTGAAATATCGGGGTTGTTTGCGGCTGTGCTGGCGTGGGGGAACCGGACATCCATCATTAATAGCTGTAATAAAATAATGGCGAATATGGATAATGCTCCATATCAGTTCATTACTCAACACCAGGAAACGGATCTGAAGCGCTTCCTGCATTTTGCACACCGCACATTCAATACCACCGACCTGCTTTATTTTATAGCATTCCTGAGCTGGCACTATGCCCAAAGCGATACCCTGGAGGATGCCTTTGTGCCGGCAAAGGAATACCATGAGGCTAATGTAAAAGATGCGCTCATTCATTTTAATCACTACTTCTTTTCTATAGAGCACCCGGAGCGGACCCGGAAACATGTGGCCACACCCGAGCGCAATTCGGCATGTAAACGGCTGAATATGTACCTGAGGTGGATGGTGCGCAGGGATAATAAAGGCGTGGATTTTGGTATATGGAGCAAGCTACAACCAGCCCAACTGGTGTGCCCGCTGGATGTGCATGTGGCTAGGGTAGCTCACCGGCTGGGGCTATTGCCCTCTGATAAGGCCGACTGGAATAATGCTGAACTGCTGACCCGGCAACTGGCAGAGCTTAACCCTGCCGACCCGGCAATATATGATTATGCACTGTTCGGGCTGGGGATGGCCGAGCGGTTTTGACATAATGCTGTAAAATATATCAAGGAGTTAACCTGAAATGTGGTCAGGACTTGCTATTTTCACGAAAATAATATATATTATTGGCGGGACGGTAGGTTTTTTTACTTTAAATCCTATCTTTGCCAACCTATTTTAAACATATTACGTAATATTAATTGAATTAAAACCTATGCAATTAAAAGGTTTGGTGAAGTTTTTTACCGTTGCGTTGATCGTTTTTGCGCTCTACCAGCTGTCAATAACCTTCGTGGTAAGAAACAAGGAAAAAGAAATGCATGCCTGGGCAGAGAAGTATGCAACAGCCTTATCATCCGGATTATCTGCTGACTCTGTTGAGAAGCTGAAGGAAGCCCGTTACCAGGCTATTTCTGACAGCATGCAGACCGAGGTCATATTCAATGCAGGTATTAAGAAGTACACGCTGCAGGCTGCTAAAGAAGAGGAGCTGAAGCTAGGTCTTGACCTGCAGGGCGGTATGAACGTAACGCTGGAAGTGAGCCTGGATGAGATGGTTCGCTCTATGTCTAACAATCCTAAAGACCAGGCGCTGAACAAGGCGATAGCTGCTGCTATGGATAAGAAGGCCAACAGCGATGCTAATTTCATTACTCTTTTCGGAGAGTCATACCTGTCTCAGAATCCTGGTGGCAACCTTGCTGCGCTGTTCATTAAGCCAAGTGAAAAGAAGATATTGCGCGAGTCTACCAACGACGAAGTGCTGAAGGTACTGAACGAAGAAGCTAAAGAAGCGATCACCCGTACATACAATGTGCTTCGTTCACGTATAGATAAGTTTGGTGTATCCAGCCCGAACCTGAACCTGGACGAGAAGAAAGGCATTATCTCTGTAGAGCTGGCAGGCGTAACCAACCCTGAGCGTGTGCGCCAGTACCTGCAGGCTACAGCTAAACTGCAGTTCTTTGAAACGTACAGCAACGAAGAGATCATACAGTCTTTATCTGCCGCCAACGATGCGCTGGCGCGTTACCTGGCAGGCACAGTAGATACTACAGATACAACTAAGAAAATTGTTGCAGCCGCTGATACCGCGAAGGCAGCGGGCGCTAAAGATACCAGCAGCCTGAAGGACATGCTGGCTAAGAGCGACAAGAATGCTACCCCTGCTGCTGGTGGTGACAAGGCCGGCTCTCTGAAAGACGAAGAGGCTAAGGCGAAGAACCCGCTGTTCATACTGATGAACCCTTACATAGATCCACAGAATGGCCAGGCAGTAAGCGGCCCGGTTGTAGGTCTTGTACAGAAGAAGGATACAGCCAAGCTGAACAAATACCTGGCACTGGATGTAGTAAAGTCTAAATTGCCACCAAACGTGAAGCTGATATTTGGCGCAGAAGAAGGTAAGAGCCCTGTATTGATGGTGTATGCCGTAAAGGTGCCACCGGGAGGCAATGCAAAACTGGAAGGTGACAATGTTACCAATGCACGTGCTGACTTTAACCAGCTGAACGGCAAGCAGGCAGTATACATGGATATGAACCTGACAGGTTCTCACCTGTGGAAGGAAATGACAGGCCGCAACGTTGGTCGTTTCATTGCCGTGGTACTTGATGATAAGGTTTACTCATGCCCACGCGTACAAGGCGAAATATCTGGCGGTGGTACTGAAATATCAGGCAACTTCACCCCGGAACAAGCAAATGACCTTGCCAACATCCTGAAGAGCGGTAAGCTGCCTGCGCCAGCACACATTGTTGCTGAGCAAGTGGTAGGTCCGACCCTGGGTGCTGAGAACATTGATAAAGGTATCAACTCACTGATCATCTCCTTCGTGGTGATATTTGTACTGATGCTGGTTTACTACAACACCGGTGGTATTGTAGCTGACATATCGCTGATACTGAACCTGCTGTTCACTATCGGTATCCTGTCTATCTCCCTGCTGCATGCTACACTTACGATGGCTGGTATAGCGGGCCTGGTACTTACTATTGGTATGGCAGTGGATACGAACGTTATCATATTTGAGCGTATAAAAGAAGAACTGATTGCAGGCCGCAGCTATAAAGATGCAGTAAGCGAAGGTTATAAGAGGTCGTACGCTCCTGTATTAGATGGTCACATCACTACGCTGATCACTGCGATCATCCTGTTTGTATTTGGTCTTGGTCCTGTAAAAGGTTTTGCTACTACACAGATCATCGGTATCCTGTTGTCGTTGTTCTGCGGTATCCTGGTATCACGCCTGATCACAGACATGTACACCAGCCGCGAGCGTCACTTCAACTACTTCACAGGCTTGTCTAAGAGCATCTTCCGTAAGGCGCACTTTAAGTTTGTAGAAGCGAGGAAGTATACCTACATCATTTCTGTTATCGTGTTCCTGGCTGGTATCAGCACCTTCTTTGTAGGTTTCGATAAGGGTGTGGAGTTCAGCGGTGGCCGTGCGTACAGGGTGAAGTTCCCGGCAGCACACACTACTGAGGAAGTAAGGAGCAAGCTGAAAAATTACTTTGGAACATTCCCTACTGTAAAAACAATAGGTAACGACAAGCAATTGGAAATTACCACTGACTACCTGATCACCAAGGCTGGCCAGAATATAGACAAGCAAGTGGAAGAGAAGTTGCTGGAAGGCCTGACCAAGGAAAACCTGCTGCCAGCAGGAACAACCATGGAAGGCTTCAAGCGTAACTACAGGCAGCAGTCTACTACGGTATTGCCAACAATATCTGATGACCTGAAGCGTGGTGCTGTAATGGCGACTGTGCTTTCACTGGCAGCTATCTTTATCTACATATTGCTGCGTTTCCGCAAATGGCAGTATTCACTGGGTACCGTGCTTTCATTGTTGCACGATATTGCGGTAACACTTGCTGTGTTCTCCTTCTTTAAAGGTAAGGTGCCATTTGCACTGGAAATAGACCAGCACTTTATTGCTGCGGTACTTACAGTGTGTGGTTTCTCTATGAACGATACCGTTATCGTGTTCGACCGTATCCGCGAATACTTCCGTAAGTCGCCGAACGAAGGTAAGGTGAGCGTTATCAACCGCGCGATCAACGATACCCTGAGCCGTACGATCATGACATCACTGACCGTATTCCTGACACTGGTTATCCTGTTTGTTGTGGGCGGTGAAGCTACCCGTGGTTTCGCCTTCGCGATGATGATAGGTGTGGTAACAGGTACTTACTCTTCAATCTTTGTAGCTGCTCCGGTACTTGTGGACATGGACAAGAGCGACTCTCTGAAGGTTGAGAGCGATAGTGAAGCCCGTGTAGAAGAGCTGAAGAAACTGGCTTAATTTTAACTACAGATAATTTGATAGCCCCTGCGAGAGCGGGGGCTATTTGTTATGGGAACATGCTTATATTTATCTTTGTAAAAACACTTGTATGAAACTGGCGGACCTGGACATGGATAAGACATACACCTATGCAGACTACTTTAAATGGAAGTTTGAAGAGCGTGTTGAGCTTATAAAAGGACGCATTTTCAAAATGAGTCCTGCGCCGGGGAGAAAGCATCAATTAATATCTTCGCGACTTCACGGTTACATTTTTATGTTCCTAAATGGTAGTAGCTGTGAACTCTACTCTGCACCGTTCGATGTCAGGTTCCCCCGCAAATCGAAGGAAGACGAAGACATAATAACTGTGTTACAACCTGATATCTGCGTTGTCTGCGATCTTACAAAACTTGACGATAAAGGATGCTTAGGTGCACCTGATATTGTGATTGAAATACTTTCTAAGTCTAACAACAAAAAGGAACTGAAGAATAAGTATGAAGTGTATGAAGAAGCTGGTGTAAAAGAATACTGGGTTGTATATCCTGATGAGCCGGGAATTATGATCCATACACTAATTGAAGGGAAATATGCTGCATCTCGTATGTTGGTAGACGGATTGGCTTCATCAACAGTGTTGTCCGGCTTTTCTATTGATATAGATGAGCTTTTTAAAGGTATTGAGTAGTTTAATTTTCTGTTATCAGTTCATGATTTATGATAGCACCAGCTTTATTGCCTGCTGCAATAGCTATTGCCAGTGACCGCATAGGTGTTGAGTTATCGCCCGCGGCAAAAACGCCAGCTATATTTGTTTTGCTAAAGTCATCTACCTTCAGCAAGCCCTTAGCCATTCCGACTTCGTGTGTTTCGCAACCCAGTTGTGCTGCAATATCGGTATGTTGCGCAATGCCTCCTCTGGCAAATATGGCATCCAAGGTATGCGCAGTATTATCGGTAAACGCCAGGCTATTCAGCCTTCCTGAAGTATGAGTTATTGCAGCTATTTCTTTTTCCACTACAGCAATACGTTTAACCGCCAATTGTTGCCGCTGTTCGTTAGTAAGTGATGCGTTACCATTGGTAAATAGCGTAAGGTTGGGTGACCAGTGGTGGATGAACCTTGCAAACTCAAAAGCCATATCGCCATTGGCAATCACACCCAGTTTCTGCCCTTTTACCTCATAACCGTGGCAGTAAGGGCAGTGCAGCACAGTTACGCCCCAACACTCGGCAAAACCGTCAATGGCCATGGGTATGTCTTTTACGCCAGTAGCTAATAATATCTTTTTTTCTTTGTACTCGCTTCCGCTTTCTGTAGTTACTATGAATGCGCCATCATTGCCGCCGGCTATTACCGCAATGTCTGAAACTATCGTAATAGTAGGGTAGGCAAGCACCTGTTGCCTGGCCTTTGTCGCAATAGAAGCAGGCGTATCGCCATCGTGGGCAATGAAATTATGTGCGTGCGGTGTTTGCCTGTTACAGGGTTTGCCTGCGTCAATAACCAGCACTTTGCGTAATGATCTGCTTAATGCCATAGCTGCTGAAAGACCGGCATAGCTACCGCCGATAATGATTACTTCGAATGTATTTATATTCATGATTTTCCTTGTTGCAATTTTGTTGCAATAATAAGCATAATTATGATAGTTGCAACATAATTGCATTAACTTTGTGATAGATGAAAAAGCGCAATACCCCTGCCAAACAAAT
The DNA here is from genome assembly GCA_964588295.1 of uncultured Flavipsychrobacter sp. GTDB lineage: Bacteria > Bacteroidota > Bacteroidia > Chitinophagales > Chitinophagaceae > Flavipsychrobacter. The sequence goes on from CAZPOT010000008.1 coordinate 98,654, forward strand.
GATACGTGAACTTTTGGAGCGAGCAGGCAGTGCCATGAGCCAGGATATGCTGGAGCATACGATAGAAGGCAGAATGGATAGGGTGACCATATACCGTGTATTAAACAGCTTTTGCGAAGATGGCGTGGTGCATAAAGCAACATCTGATGATGGCAAGGCATACTACGCGTTATGTAAAAGTTGTAAACAGGAACGTCATGAGCATGATCATGCCCACTTCCGCTGCCTTGGCTGTGGCAAGGTAGAGTGCCTGCCGGGCAATCTGAGTGTGAAGATACCCGTGGGGTACAGGGTAGAAAATACAAATTATTGGTTATCGGGGTATTGTACGGATTGCGGAGCATAAATGAGAATTCCTGGCTCCTTGCAGGAAATGATAAAAAAATAGAAAGGTATCGTAGCTAAAAATAGTACAGCCCCGCACTCTTACAATGCGGGGCTGTGCTATTTTCTTTCTAAAAAAGCTATTTCACTATTTTCAACTTAGCATAGTTGAGCATTATCTTTTTTACGCCATGGCCTGAGCCAAAGTCTATGCTGGCTATAGGGTTGTTGGCGCTACCTTCTATGCCGGTGATACTACCGAAGCCGAACTTCTGATGCTCTACCTTCATGCCTACTTGTAGGTCGGCCGGATCGTCGGCGGCAAAGTCGGCAGATGGGGTGTGTACTTTTTGCTGGGTGGCTGCGTTGGCAGTGGCCAGCTTATCGGCCAGTTTTTTGAGCGACGGAACCTTATCGAAGTTCTGATTCTGGAAGTTGGGTGCAGTTTTAGTTGCGCCACCACCTGGCTTGTTGCTTACACCGCTGAAAGTGCGGTCGAGGTACATTAATGGTATTTCCTGCACAAAGCGGCTTTCTTCGTTCTGTACCAGGCTGCCGAAACGGTAACGGCTGTTGGCATAGGTAACCCACAGACGCTCCTTAGCACGTGTGATGGCTACATAGAACAGGCGACGTTCTTCTTCAAGCCCGGCTCTGTCGTACAGGCTCATAGAGCTTGGGAAGAGTGTTTCTTCCAAACCAACCACAAACACGCATGGGAATTCAAGCCCTTTGGCAGAGTGTATGGTCATGAGTTTTACTACATCTACATTCTCATCCTTGTCGTTCTCTACATCTGTTTGCAGCGATATCTGCTGCAGGTAGCTGCCCAGGCTTTTGTCGTGCAGTTCGCCCTCCTCATCGGGCGTTTCTGTGAACTCTTTTATTGAGTTGAGCAATTCCTGCACGTTCTCGTAGCGGGCAAGACCTTCAACAGTTTTATCGTTATACAACTCCTGCACCAGGCCGGTATACTTACCTACGGCAAATGCGAGATCGTAAGCATTCTTAGTAGTGAGCATAGACTGGAACGACTTGATCATCTGCACAAACGAATCGACCTTGGCATTGCCGCTGCCCTGCTCTATCAGTTCCCAAAAGGTGGTGTTATGTTCCGCCGCAGCTGCTACATATTTGGTGATAGTAGTATTGCCAATACCCCTGGCTGGTACATTGATGATACGTTTCAGGTTTTCTTCATCGCGTGTGTTCACTACCAGGCGGAGGTAGGCCAGGAAGTCTTTGATCTCCTTACGTTGGTAGAACGATACACCACCATACAATTTATACGGTATGTTCATCCTGCGCAGGCTTTCTTCGAAGGAACGGCTTTGTGCATTGGTACGGTACAGGATAGCAAAATCTTTGTTGGCGTAATGGTTACGCATCTGCTGTTCCTTAATAGCATCCGCCACGAAACGACCTTCGTCGTTGTCGGTCATGGTGCGGGCCAGCATTATCTTCTCGCCCACCTTATTGTCCGTCCATAGTTCTTTGGGTATCTGCTTCTGGTTGTTGCTGATAACGTTGTTGGCTACATTAATTATATTCTGCGTGCACCGGTAGTTCTGCTCCAGCTTCACCACCTTTACATCATCGTAATCGTCCTGGAACTGCAGGATATTTTGTACGGTAGCGCCGCGGAACGAATAGATACTCTGTGCATCATCGCCCACCACGCAAATATTCTCGCGCACGGCACCCAGCATTTTTATGATGGAGTACTGTGCGGCATTGGTATCCTGATACTCATCGATAAGGATGTAGTGAAAGCGGTGCTGGTATTTGGCCAGCACATCGGGGAAGGTAGTGAGCAACTGGTGCATTTTAAAGAGCAGGTCGTCAAAATCCATTGCGCCGTTCTTCATGCACTGGTTGGCATAAAACTGGTATATATCAGCCATTTTGTGGCGCTGGCTCTTGGCATCCTCGCTTTGTATGGCGCTATCCTTACGGTATTCTTCGGGGCCTATGAGGCTGTTTTTTGCAGCACTGATACGGTTGAGCACGAACGATGGCTTGTAGTGCTTATCGTCCAGGTTCATCTGCTTTACAATGTCTTTGATGATGCCTTTGGCATCGTCTGTATCGTATATGGTAAAGTTGCTGGGGTAGCCAAGTTTGGTAGCATCGGACCGGAGCAGGCGGGCAAAAATAGAGTGGAAAGTACCTATATAAAGGTTGCGGGCCTCACTGTTGCCCAGGGCTTTTTCCACACGCTCTTTCATTTCGGCTGCGGCCTTATTGGTAAACGTAAGCGCCAATATATTGAAAGCATCAACTCCGTTCTTCATCAGGTGGGCTATGCGGGTGGTCAATACCTTAGTTTTTCCGCTGCCGGCACCGGCTATGATCATAATAGGGCCATCCCTGTGTTCCACTGCCGTTCTTTGCGGCTCGTTCAGTCCCTCCAAGTAATTCTGCATAGGTGCAAAATTACGAAAAATGGAGGCGGTGAAGAGATTGGTTTTCTACATGTTTTTCACGCAGAAAGTAATAATAGTTAAAAATAAAGTGTTGGATTTCGGGCAACTGTTTTTTATCAGGATGATTAGCGTGTTCAATTATTTTACCTTATTTTTATCGCAAAAAATCGACAAATGGAATTTCCAGGCACATTACGCTATACTAAGGATCATGAATGGATCAGCATTGAGGGTAACATCGCTACAGTAGGTATCACTGAATTTGCACAGCGCGAATTGGGCGATATCGTTTTCGTGGATATTTCTGCGGAGGGCAAGCACCTGGGTGCAAATGAGATATTTGGCACTGTAGAAGCAGTAAAGACCGTTTCTGATCTGTACCTGCCTGTAGCCGGCACGATCACTGAAGTGAACGGCGACCTGGAAGGCAGCCCTGAAAGCGTGAACAGCGATCCGTATGGTAAAGGCTGGATGATAAAGATGGAAGTAGACAGTCCTGCAGATGTAGAAGCACTGCTGGATGCTGCTGCTTACAAAGCGCTGGTAGATTAATTGGCGGATGTTGCAGATAAAAACGACAACTTCAAAATTTAATAAAAGGTCAAGGTTCATAGCAATACTATGGACCTTGATCATTTTAGCGGGTTGCTTTATGCCGGCTAAAACGGTGCCGAAGGTAGATGTGCCGCTGATAGATAAATGGGTACATTTTGTTTTCTTCGGCGGGTTTGCTTTTTTCTGGCTATGCAGCAAGCCGGTTTTAAAAGCAAGCTGGCTGCTGACCATATTTGCTATTGCGGTAGTGTTTGGCTCAGCCATTGAAATATTACAAGGACTTTTGCCGGCATTGGGCCGCGCATCGGAATTGATGGATGCAGTGGCCGATAGTATAGGTGCCCTGTTAGGCGTTGGTATATTTTATCTTTTTATCTGGCTTGCAGGCGACCGTGACCAATGAGAGGCCTTTAGATAAAGCCTTACCTTTGTCCCGTTATTACACACAGCAATGACCAAACTTTCCGTTAATATAAATAAGATAGCCACGCTGCGTAACAGCCGTGGAGGTGAAAACCCCAATGTGCTGCAGGTGGCTATAGACTGCCAGAAATTTGGTGCAGATGGCATTACTGTGCACCCGAGACCGGATGAGCGACACATACGCTACAGCGATGTAAGAAATATATCAAAGATCATTACCACTGAGTTTAATATAGAGGGTAACCCGCTGGAAGATAAGTTTGTGGCATTAGTATTGGAAACAAAGCCGGCACAGGTAACGCTTGTGCCCGATGACCCCAACCAGCTGACCAGCAACCATGGCTGGAATACTATTAAGGAGCAGAAATACCTGCGCGAAATAATTGAGGTGTTTAAGAAAGCAGGCATCCGCGTATCGATTTTTGTAGACCCGGTAAATGATATGGTAGCCGGTGCTGCCGATACCGGTACTGACCGTGTGGAATTGTATACGGAAGACTATGCCCGCCACTACCATACCAACCGCGATGCAGCGTTAGCGCCGTATGTGGCCGCTGCTAATGTAGCCGTAGCCAAAGGGCTGGGACTTAATGCGGGCCACGACCTGGACCTGCACAACCTGGGCTTTTTCAGCAAGAGCATACCGTCGTTACTGGAAGTATCTATTGGCCATGCGCTGATAGCAGATGCTATTTACCTGGGACTGGAGAATACGGTGCAGTTGTATAAAAGGGCGCTGAAGGGGTAGCGCTACTTTCATTGTTGCGGATCTCTATTAATAGTTACTAGCGCTTTTTCAGTGGCGCTTTCTCCTTGCTTGGAGCCGTTTTCGCAGGAACAATTGTCTTCAAGAAAGCGAGTAGTGCCTTCTTTTGTTTCATGCCGAGTAGGCAAACTAATTCGTATAATTCCTTTTCTGTTTCAGTCATGTTTTAGGGTGGATTTGAATGGTTATCCATCTTTAAAATTAATACTATTAACTGTAGTTAATACAGCTAACGGTTTGACAAAAACATTTTTGCTAACAATTATGACAAATTAATTTTTGCCTAAACAATAAGAGCGGCCTCGCAGCCGCTCTTATCTTTTATAAAATACTTTTCACTTTATCAATTACTGCTTGTAGGCCGGCTACATCCTGTCCGCCGGCTGTGGCGAGAGTTTTCTGCCCGCCGCCGCCGCCTTTTATCAGAGGGGCTACGTGTTCTTTAATAATCTTGCCGGCATCCAGTCCGCGGGCGGCATTTACTTTTTCGTCTATGCCTACTGCTACGAAAGGCTTGCCGTCTATATTGGCTCCAAGTACTATTACGTGGTCGTTCAGGTGACTCTTCAGATCGAGGGTGAGTTTCTTTAGTGCATCTGCGCTGCTTACGTTCACCAATTGGCCTACGAATACCAGGTCGTTGATCATTTCGTCTTTGGTCAGCAGTTCGTTTCGGATGCCTACTAACTGGCGGGCTTCCAGGCTTTCTACATGCTTTTCTAAAGTGCTCTTTTCGTCCTGCAGCTTCTCAATTGCCTTAACAGGGTCTTTAGCATTCTTTAGCTGTGCAGATATGCTATCGATAAGCGCCAGCTTCTCGTTAATGTAATGCTCGGCTGCTATACCGCTCACTGCTTCCATACGGCGTACGCCGGCTGCTACTGCACCTTCGCTGGTTATCTTAAAGAAGCCCAGTTCGCCGGTGTTGCCAACGTGCGTACCGCCACACAACTCTATAGAGTAGTCAGGATCCATGATAACAACACGAACGGTATTGCCATATTTCTCGCCAAAGAGTGCCATTGCGCCCATGGCCACAGCATCGTCCTTGCTCATTTCTTTTATTACCACCGGTACGTTCTCGCGTATCTTGGCATTTACAATGCGCTCTATCTGTGCTATCTCTTCGTCGGTCACTTTAGCAAAGTGAGAAAAGTCGAAGCGCAGGTTGCTATCGTTTACCAAAGAACCTTTCTGTGCCACGTGTGTGCCCAGTACTTCGCGCAAGGCTGCGTGCAGCAGGTGCGTGCCGCTGTGGTGCACCTGGGTGGCAGACCGCCTGGTAACATCTATTTTAGCCAGTACAGGTGCCGATACATTTTCCGGCATTACTTCAGCAAAGTGTATGGTCAGGCCGTCTTCCTTCTTGGTGTCAATTATCTGTATGCTTTCATTAGGGAAGATGAATTCGCCGGTGTCGCCTACTTGTCCCCCGCTTTCTGCGTAGAATGGTGTAGTGTCCAGCACCAGCTGATACAGTTCTTTGCCCTTGGTTTTAACCCGGCGATACTTCATGATGCTGGCTTCAGCTTCGGTATGCTCGTAGCCAACAAAAGTGTTACCTGTAGCTTCTTTCAGCACTACCCAGTCGTCGGTATCCAAGGCTGTAGCTGCACGGCTGCGGGTTTTCTGCTGCTGCATCTCTGCGGTAAAGGCAGCCTCATCTACCTCCAGTCCCTGCTCGCTGCCAATAAGGCGGGTAAGGTCTATAGGGAAGCCATAAGTATCGTATAATTCAAAAGCTGACTTACCGTTGATGATGGTCGTATTCTGCGCTTTTGTTTCTGTTACTATATCATCTATTTTCTTCAGGCCCTTGTCCAGTGTACGCAGGAAGGCATCTTCCTCTTCTTTCACTACTTTGCTTACCAGGTCTATCTGTTTCTGCAATTCGGGGAATACATCTTCGAACTGCTTAGCCAGTATTGGCATCAGCTTGTGCAACAATGGTTGCTTAAATTCCAGGTATGTATAGTAATAACGCACTGCCCTGCGCAATATGCGGCGGATAACGTAACCTGCACCGGTATTAGATGGCAGCTGACCGTCGGCAATGGTAAAGCCTATAGCGCGGATATGATCGCTCAGTACACGGAAGGCTACATCCTGCTTGCTGTCTGTATAGCCATATTTTTTACCGGTCATCTGCTCTATGTGAGCGATAGTGCCGGTGAAAAGGTCTGTATCATAATTGCTTTGCTTGCCCTGCAATACACGCACCAGGCGCTCCAGGCCCATGCCTGTGTCTACATGCTTAGCTGGCAGCGGAACAAGAGAGCCATCTTTCTGACGGTTGAACTGCATGAACACGTTGTTCCATATCTCTATCACCTGCGGATGGTCTGCATTTACCAGTTCGCGACCGGGCTTCTGTGCTTTTTCTTCTTCTGTACGGCAGTCTACATGTATCTCGCTGCATGGGCCACATGGGCCTGTATCGCCCATTTCCCAGAAGTTATCCTTCTTATTGCCCATCAGGATGCGGTCTTCCGGCACATGCTGTTTCCAGAAGTTAAAGGCCTCTTCATCCATCGGCAGGTTCTCAGAGGCATCGCCCTGAAAAACCGTAACGTATAATTTATCCTTAGGTATGCCGTACACTTCCGTCAGCAGTTCCCAGCTCCAGTCTATAGCTTCTTTCTTAAAATAGTCGCCAAAGCTCCAGTTGCCCAGCATCTCGAACATGGTATGATGGTAGGTATCTACACCTACTTCTTCCAGGTCGTTGTGCTTGCCACTTACGCGCAGGCACTTCTGGGTGTCTGCTATACGTGTATTAGATGGTGTGCCATTGCCCAGGAAAAAATCCTTGAACTGGTTCATACCGGCGTTGGTGAACAAAAGGGTGGGATCGTTCTTAACAACTATGGGCGCAGAAGGCACAATATCGTGTCCTTTGCTGCGGAAGAAATCTAAAAATTGACGGCGTATCTCGTTTGCGGTAAGCATTATATATAAATAAGGCTGCAAAACTAAGCTAAAACTGAAAAGTTCGGTAATATAATAGTCGCCAGTTGATAGCGTTGAAAATATCTTAAAAGCGTATGCCCGGAATATCTACTTTCGATATCACCCACAGTTTGGAGGTGTAGATGAGTGAGAAGTTACAATCGCCGGAAAAATTCATTGTTTCGTCTGTGTCCTCTATTATACCTGTGCAATGGATGGTGCATTCAGCCTCTGCTGTATCCCCGTTGATGTGGACCGCATTAACTGCAAAATTGAGTATGACCAACCTGCTGAATGAGTCGCGGAAATGGATGATCTTCCGGGTGGCCTGCTTTTTAGATAATGCGCTATCTCCGGTCTGCAGTTCATTTGCCAGGCCCAGGTAATCGGGTGCCCATTCTTTTTTCTTATCCAGAACGTGGTGCACGAATTCGGTACAACGGGCACGGATGTCGTATTCGTGGTTAGGATGATACTCTTCGTAAATGAAGCATGTGATCAAACCTTCTATATTAAAATCGTTGGTTTCTTCCCTGAAGATCTCTTCGGTAATAAAGCGGTACAGTTCGCGATCATCTACCCTGGCAACAGTATCAACGGTTATTGCGTGGTTATGTAGCAGATCGCGTATCTTGTTCAGTTCCTCGGTAATTTCGTTGTCCGGGATAGTATTAACGAGCCGGTAGTTTGGCCTGCCAAGCATGTTATAAACAAGTATCTTTTTCCTTTTGGCCAGTTCCTGCTCAAACTCTTTTATGTAATCCAGCCATTGGCTTTCAACTTCAGGGGGTAAAGGTTCGTCGGAAGGGGATATAAGATTCCCTCCGTGCTCTAAGGCAAGTTTTATTTTTTTAATTTCATTTTCAAGACGAAGATCATCAAATTTCTCTTCGCTATGCTCCTCTTCCTGCTCTGGCATGCGTAGGTAATATAAGGCGAAATTTTACTCTGTTAAAAGCATTAACCCTTCAGTCACTTTTCAGATGCTGGTTCTAATCATTGCAAATCAACCGGTTGCGTTGTTAAGATTAAAATGGCATTAAAAAATGTTTTCATAGAATTTATTCCCCCAAAGTTAATAACTGATTTGTTATCATTAATAATTATTTCATAAAAAAACAGTATAAAATCTTTTCTACAGGGCGTCGAAAATATTTTTTGTAATGAGGTAGGGGTATTTCCTTACTGAATTGTCTTTATATGGTAAGGACAATTATATTTGACCTGATCTAAAACATGATAATGCAAGCAGAGATACTGCAAATGTCTGGAGTAAAAGACGGGACTGCATTTTTTGAAGCGGCTTTTAAAAGTCATTTTAAGGCATTGCATGCATATGCAATAACGATAATAAGAGATGACGTAATGGCCGAGGAGATAGTGCAAAATGTTTTTTACAAACTCTGGAAAAACCGGGAAACGATAGAGATCAGCCAATCGTTGCAGGCCTACCTATACCGGGCCGTGTATAACGACAGCCTAAACCACCTGAAACACGAAAAGGTAAAAGCGTCTTACAGAAGTTATGCAGCACATAGTATGAGCCATTCTGACAATGCAACAGACAAGACAAAAATGAGGGAACTGGAGCAAAAGCTTGATGAAGCGCTGAAAGAGCTACCCGAACAATGCCGCACCATCTTCCAGATGAGCCGATTCGAGGAATTGAAGTATATGCAGATAGCGGAGCGGCTGGGCATAAGCGTGAAAACGGTAGAGAACCAGATGGGCAAAGCGCTGAAGCTGCTGCGCCTGAAACTGGTAGATTTTTTACCGGCATCGTTGATAATGATATTACTCACCTTTTAAAACCAGGTATAGCGTGAACAGAAAAACAGAAGATATGGATGATGTACTGGTGAAGTACCTGCTGGGGGAGGCTACTCCTGACGAAGGTGCGCTGGTGCAGGAATGGATAACGCAGGACGAAAAGAACCAGCGGTATTTTGAAAACTTTAAGCTGATATGGGACGAAAGTAAAAAGTTGGCCGCAGCAAGCACTGTAGATGAAGATGCAGCCTGGCAGCGGTTTTCCGCCCGCATACAGGCCGACGAGCAGGAAGCGCCGCCTGTAGTGTTGCCGGCCTCGCGGAAAACAATAGCCCTGAATAGCTTCAGTTGGCTGAAAGCGGCGGCAATGCTTGTGATGCTGATAGGCTGCGGAGCCGTATATTACTTTACGGCCGGGCCGGGCAGTATGGTAACAGAAATAGCAGGAGACCATACGCTGGTGGCGACATTGCCGGACGGATCGACAGTGACACTTAACAGGAATGCATCGATCACTTACCCGGCCCGCTTTAAGGGTGAAACAAGGAATGTGACGCTGAAGGGGGAAGGCTTTTTCAATGTAACGCCAGACAAAACAAAGCCGTTTATTATTGCGGCCGACAACAGCAGCATAAAAGTGGTGGGTACATCCTTTAACGTAAAGAGCAATAGTGAGCGGACCGAGGTGATAGTAGAAACAGGAATAGTAGAAGTATCGAAAAAGCAGTATGGCGTAAGGGTGATGCCCCATGAAAAAGCCCTTGTGCTGGCCACGCGCGATACGCCGGTGAAGCAGAACAATGAAGATGAGTTATATAACTACTACCGCACCAAAAAATTTGTGTGCAACGATATAACGCTGAAAAGGCTGACAGAGATACTTAACGAAGCGTATGATGCACACCTGGTAATTGATGATCCGAGGCTTGCAGATACGAAGATCAACACTACCTTTGACGAAGGTCCGCTGGATGAGATTTTAAATGTGATAAAGGAAACTTACAAAGTAAATATAGTAAGAAACGGATCGGTCATCATTATAAAATAAGACATACACTCTCTTTTGCAGATGCACCTTCACCGGAAAGCGTTCCTCTTCCTGCTGTTATTTGGTGTGGCCATGTGTGGCCACGGACAGGCCATTGCACAGAAATTACTGGATAAAAAAGTATCCGTCTCAGTAAATCACAAACCGCTTAAAACGGTGCTGGACAATATAAGCCGGCAGGGCGGATTTTATTTTTCATATATAAGCACCATAATAAACGATGATAGCCTTGTTACTGTCAATATTCGTAACAAAACTGTACGGCAAACACTGGAGATCATCTTCGGCGACAGATTCCAGTACCACGAAACAAACGACCACGTTATCATACAGCCGGCGGTTAAAGAAAAGTGGTTCGCCGTTTGGGGAAAGGTGACCGATCGCAACACAGGGTTGCCGCTTGCAGATGCCAGTGTTTTTGAGCGTCAATACCTGGCATCTACACTGACGGATGCTGATGGTCGATACAAGTTGTTGCTGAAGGAAACTGATAAATACACCGCCGCAAAAGTAACCGTAAGCATGGGTTCCTTTTATTCGGATACCACGGTAGTTTTTACACCCGGATCGGACTATCACTTTGATGTGTCGCTTGCACCCAGTGAGCATGTGCTGGACAATTTTGAAGTAACACAGTACTCGGGCCTTGAGCGATCGTGGCTGGGCAAGCATTTATTCTCGGTAAACCTGCGCAAGCAGAGTGCTAACCTGGGCAAATTTTTTGTTGATAAGCCGTTCCAGGTATCGCTGACGCCGGGCCTGGGCTCGCATGGCAAACTGAGCGGGCAGGTGACCAATGCCATTTCTTTCAATGCGATAGGAGGTTATGCTGCGGGTGTGAACGGGTTTGAGCTGGGCGGTGCCTTTAACATCGACAAGAAGGATGTAAAGTATGTGCAGATAGCAGGCCTGTTCAACATAGTGAATGGTAAGACCACCGGGTTGCAGATAGCCGGGCTTACTAATGTGGTAAATGATTCTGTAAAGGGCCTGCAGATATCAGGCATCAACACCAAGGTAAGGGGTAGCGTGAAGGGAATGACCATAGCCGGCATTAAGGGATCGGTAGAGGGTAACTTCCATGGCTTCCAGCTATCGGGTTTGTATAACATGGTAGAGAACAGGCGGAACGACACCTTTGCTGTTCAGGGGTTCCAGTTGGCTGGCCTGCGCAACAGGGCCAAAGGCAATGTTACCGGTATGCAACTTGCGGGTGTTAAAAACCGCGCCTGGGGCGATGTACATGGCGTACAGGCGGCATTCATTAACCGTGCACGTAAAGTAAAGGGTGTGCAGATAGGTTTTATTAATGTGGCTGATAGCGTTGACGGTTACAGCATTGGATTCCTCAACATCATTAAGAAGGGCTACCATGTGCTATCGCTTTCTTCTAACGACGTGTTTAATACCAACATAACCTTCCTCGGCGGTAACAAGCGATTGTATAGCATCTACACAGCAGGGTATAACATAGACCCTAAAAGGCGTGCATTTGGCCTGGGCTATGGTATAGGCACGCAATTACCCATTAGCAAACATGTGGCTATAATAGCAGAGCTTACCTCCGTAAGTATGTACACCGATACGGCTAATACGCCGACTATTATTAAATTTCGTACCGGCTGCGATATACAATTGGCCAGAGAGTTGTCCATACACTTAGGGCCATCGATAAACCTGAGCGAGATAAGCGTACATGAAGGCAAGGGCTACCAGACACTTGAGCCGGGTAATAGTTTATACCTGGTAAGTAAAAGGAGCGGTACCGTTGCCTGGATAGGGTGGCAAGCAGGAATTAATCTTTTTTAAACAACAGGCTATAAGTAGGGGTATAGGGTGTAATAGTTGTCATACTTCAAACGACGAAGACAATGACAAAGATCTTAACACCGCTGCTATTGCTGTTGGGCATTACTCAATATGCTACCGCACAGTCCCTTGTGCCACGTGCCAATATTGGCCTTATTTATCCCCTGAGTACAAATGGTATACGGGCGTGGCACTGTAACAATTATATTTCCATTAATGCCATTGCAGGTGTATCAGCATCAGAAAATGGCCTGTGCCTTGCCGGCGTAGCCAATGTAGTACGCGACAGCGCCAGAGGCCTTATAGCGGCCGGCGTGGTGAACGTAGTAGGCGGCGACGGGAAGGGACTGCAAATGGCGGGAGTAGTGAATGTGACGGGGAATGTAACAGGTGCCCAGTTTGCAGGTTTACTAAACCTGGCTGCCAATGTAAAAGGAGGCCAGTTCAGCGGGTTCACCAACGTAGCATACTATAACGTGAGCGGCGCACAGTTTGCGGGCTTTATTAACAAGGCCAGGAATGCACATGCACAGTTTGCCGGCTTTGGTAATGCCGCCTTAGATGTAACGGGTATGCAGGTGGCTGGGTTTAATAACACTGCAACTGGCAGCGTCAAAGGCCTGCAGGTGTCGGGCTTTAGCAACCAGGCTATGAATGCCACTGCACAGTTTTCCGGATTTATCAACAAAGCCGATGTGGTGGAAGGTGCGCAGATAGCGGGATTTATTAACGTGGCACGGCAGGTGAAGGGCGTGCAGGTAGCAGGGTTTGTTAATATAGCAGACAGCAGCGACTACCCTATAGGACTCGTTAGCCTGATAAAGAAAGGAGAGAAGGCAATAGGTGTGAGTGTAGACGAAACCGGCACTACGATGGCTACCTTCCGGTCTGGCGGACGCATTATGTATGGTATGGTTGGTGCAGGTGTAAATAGCTACAAGGGCAACGGCCTGTATGCTGTGGGTGCTGGCATTGGCGCACACCTTCCATTTTCCAGGCACTTCAGGGGCAATGTAGAAGCGGTGGTTAACACGCTTACGGGATTTGATGGGCGGTACTTTTTCAGCGCAGGAGTAAGGCTCTTTCCCAGTTTGAAAATAGCACGTGTAGAACTGTTTGCAGGACCATCGGTGAACTTTGCCAGCTATACCCGTTCGCTCGATATCCTTCCCCAACATACAACCATATGGACCGACAGATACTATAACAACAGGTACGATATACACGTAGGGTTAACAGCCGGTGTGCAGCTACATATCTGACGGCAAAAATTTTTTTAGATGGCATAGGGGTATTAAATAATTGGGCTGTCTCACTTATATACAAGCAATAAAAAACTACACACAGTTAAACATTCTAAACACACAGTTAAACATGAAAAGCGTTATTCTTTCTCTGCTCTGCGCTGCTACAGCACTCACCGTTACATCCTGCCACCGTATAAACGGAGAAGGCCCAACCATTACCCAGACTTATAACTACACAGGCTTTAGCGGAGTATATGCTGGTATAGATGGCGATGTATACTTTACACAAGATTCGGTTTATAAAGTAGAGATCGTAGGCCAGGCAAACATCATCAGCGAAGTGCAGACGTCGGTTGAGAATGGTGTGCTGCAAATGAATTTTAAGCCGCTGGCCAATATAGGCAGGCATACCAGGCTGACCGCCTATGTAAGCGCACCTGCTGCCTACAACCTGGGCGTAAATGGCTCGGGGACACTTAAGGTATTACAGCCACTTATCTCCAGCGACCTGACACTAAAGGTAAACGGATCGGGAGACGTATATGTGGCACAGCTCAACGGATCTAATCTATATGGTACCATAAGCGGAAGCGGTGGTATTACCGTAGCCAGCGGTACTGTACGTAACGAGTCGCTGCAGATAAGTGGCAGTGGCGATATTAATATGCTGAACATCCTGACCAAAACATGTAACACCCGTACCAGTGGCAGCGGTAGCACAAAAGTAAATGTAAGCGACAATCTTGACGTAAATATCTCCGGCAGCGGTAGTGTATACTACCTGGGCAACCCTTCTATCCACTCAACCATCTCAGGTTCCGGCAAGGTGATCCACTACTGAAAATCTGCTCCTCTAATGTATCCTCCATTACTTTCTAATTTGATGCAGCCCCTGGCAACACATCACCAGTAAACGAACACAACCACACAAAAATAGTAACCATGAAACACTTAAGCAGGATTTACCTGTTAATGGCTTTGCTATGCTTTTTAACAGGAGCAGAGGCCCAGGTAGCAAAGAAGGAACAACTGCAAACGATTTCCGGCAGCGTATATGATGAAGCCTCCAGGGCGCCGCTGCCGGGTGTTGTGGTGGTACAAATGAACAATGGCCTTACAGCCAACAGTACCGCTACCGACTCTGCCGGCAACTTCACGCTACTGGTGCCACTTGGCAGGCAGTCGTTGAGGATGACCTTTATAGGCTATGAGCCAAAGTATGTAAATGATATAGTGGTGATAGCTGGAAAAGAATCGCACGTGAATGTAGGCATGCAGGAAGAGCTGAAGAAGCTTGATGAGGTGACCGTAGTGTATAGCAAGGCCAAGGACAAAACACGCACCAATAACGAGATGGCACAAGTGAGTGCCCGCTCTTTTAATGTAGATGAGACAAAGCGTTATGCAGGGGCGCTGGGAGATCCATCGCGCATGGCCGCCAACTTTGCCGGTGTAGCATCCGGCAACGATGCTACCAATGATATAGTAGTACGTGGTAACTCACCCGCTGGTATGTTGTGGCAACTGGACGGATTGAATATTCCCAACCCCAACCACTATGGCTCCCTTGGCAGCACCGGCGGGCCTGTGAGCATGATCAACAACAATAACATTGATAAGTCTGACTTTATGACCAGTGCTTTTCCCGCACAGTATGGCAATGCAGTAGCAGGCGTGTTTGATATAAAGCTGCGCGATGGCAATAAGAATAAGAACGAATTTGTTGCGCAGATGGGCTTCAACGGCTTTGAACTGGGTGCAGAAGGGCCGTTGGGCAAAAAGAAAAGTACCTCTTACCTGGTCAACTACAGGTACTCTACCCTCGGTGTATTCCAGAAGTTAGGCATCAACTTTGGTACAGGCAGCGCTACGCCACTTTACCAGGATCTGAACTTTAAAATAACATCGCAGCTGAGCAAGACGGCAAAGCTGAGTGTATTTGGTATTAGCGGCACCAGCTCAATAGGCTTCCTTGGTCGCGATATAGATACAACCAAAACTGAGCTATATGGGGGAGATCCAATGGTGAACCAAACGAGCCACTACCTCACATCGGTAACTGGCGTTACTTATGAGCAGCGACTGTCGCCGAAAACTTATTCAAAACTCACGCTCGGCTATGCAGCTACCTACGAGAAATTTCATGAAGACTCTATTGTTTATACTAACAATACAGAGTTGCCTACGTATGATCATAAATTCACCACAAGTAAGTTGTCGGCGATCTACACGGTATCGCATAAAGTAAGTGCGAAGGATAATTTTGAAACAGGGCTTACGTACGATCATACCATATTCAATCTTTACGATAAACAGTATCACCCGGGCAGCGCAGATGAAACCAATATAAACAGTAAAGGCAACTATGGCCTGGGGCAGGCATACGGCCAGTGGAAGCACAGGTTTTCCGGGGATTTGTCTGCCGTAGGTGGTCTGCACATGCAGTACCTCACCATCAGCCAGGCGTTTGCGGTGGAGCCACGTGTAAGCATGCGATACGCATTGAACAAGCGACAGGCACTGAGCGCAGGCTACGGCCTGCATCACCAGGCGCAGACATTATTTACGTATTATATACCAACACAGGTGGGTAACACTGTTACCTATACCAATAAAGATCTCGGTTTTACCCGCAGCAACCATTTTGTACTTACCTACGACTGGAATATAACCGACAACCTGAGATTGAAAGCAGAAGGCTATTACCAGGCACTGAGCAATGTGCCGGTAGAGCAACGCCCTACTGCATACTCTGAACTGAACAATGGTGCCAACTTCAACAATTCTTATGCTGATAGCCTGGTAAATAAAGGCACAGGCACTAACTACGGTGCTGAGCTGACGCTGGAGCGCTTCTTTAAAAAGCAATACTACTTCCTGGTAACTACATCACTGTTCCAGTCGAAGTATAAAGGTAGCGATGGCGTAGAGCGGAATACAGCATTCAATACAGGATATGTGTTTAATGTGCTGGCTGGTAAGGAATTTAAAGTAGGTGCAAGAGGCAATATACTGGCGCTGAACCTGAAGATGACCAGCGTGGGCGGCCGCTACCTGACACCGATAGACCTTGCACAATCGCATACTGCGGGAGAGGCTGTGTATATAGATAACCAGGCCTTCTCTCAGCAACAGCCAGGCTATTTCCGCACAGATATAAAGCTGGCCTACCGTAAGGAGTACAGGAAAAGCACGCTTGAGGTTGCGCTGGATATGCAGAACGTAACCAATAGCCAGAACGTATTCAGTAAGTATTACGATAGGCGTACAGGGAAGATAGTTACTGTATACCAGCAGAGTTTCTTCCCCGTGCCAATGATCAAGTATACATTCTAAAAGTTATTTACGATAGTGTATGTTTAATTCTCCTGCAGACCCTATCTGCAAACAAAAGCCCGCGCTGCAAGACGCGGGCTTTTACCGTTATCGGAAAATATTTTATAATAAAAATAATGTAGAGAAAAGCATTCATTTTTCATGTAGGTTAAGTATTTTGCCTTAAAAGCTTATCCTGTGAAAAAACACTTATTTAGTTCGCTTCTTGTATTCATGTTGTGCTGGCATAGCTCGGTGCGTGCGCGGCCAAACATACACTTTAATTTTCAGCGCAGCATACAACTCAACATCAACGTTAACGACCGCATAGTTTACACGCAGTATAAAGGCGATATTTACTATACGCGCACTAACCTTGGCGGCATTGGCGATACCAGAGACAGTATGATGATAAGGCACGTTGTGTACAAACTAAATTTGGCCGGCGGCACGATAGATAGTCTATATCTGCCTTTTCCTGCCACCGCAACTGCTACCGGTTGGTCGGCAGATGATATTGCCATTGATGATAAGTATATTGCTGTAGTGATGGATAGTACTTATCTTTTTACTAACGGCAACGCCAAAGTGCCTTCAAAGTTTATTACTGCTATAAATAGCATGCATTGCTATAGTGCCTGGTTTGCCGATACTGACCGGCTGGTTTTCCGTAAAATATATAATAACCATCCCAAGGACGACTCTGTAAATACCAAATTGCTGCTTTACGATATTTCGAAACGAGCAATTGTTAAGTACATTCATCCCGAGTTTAACTATATATCGTATACTCATCTTGTTAATAACTTTACTGACAAGAGCGACGAGTATATTGCTATTGCGCAAACAATCCCTTATAAGATAAAGCTGCTGCGCCTTTCATCGTTTGAAGAAGGGGCAGAGCTACACGGCAATGATTTCTCTAATGATCCTACGGTTATTCATACTATTGATAGCCTGGACAAAGGAGCATATAAAACCAACGGTATCAAAGAGGTGTTGTACGCCATGCGTAAAACCGATAGCATAAGCAGAATAGAAAAGGTGCACTTTCTGGATAATGATCATATAATAGTGTCTAAGACAGTGCCTAACGGACGATGGGAACGACGCTTAATTGACGTGTGGCAACGCAAAGGCAAAAGCTGGCGGTTGGTTGTAACAGATCAGCTGGAACAAATGGAGAATAACAGCGACTATACGATCACGGCGGCTTCCTTCCCATTAAATCTTACTTATTCCGATAAAATGATGTTTGCCAATGGACACATTTATCAGCTGAGTACTAAAGTGGGACCGGCTATGAACATCACGTCATCGGATTATAAAAAGCAGATGGACAGTTTTTATGAGACTAATCCGCTTAACTATTATCTATGGGACTATACATGGACTATAAAGTAGGCGTTGCTACCCTGGTACTTGCTTTTGTCTTCTTTAGTTCGGCTGCGCAGAAGCTGCCTGCCAGGGTATACGACGGGAGCAACAGACAATGGCAGCCCGAAGCTGATAAAGAGTACTACCTTGTATTGAGAAACAACAAATGCTGCCTGAAATGCTTTACTGAACTTGATGAGTATATAGCAGATTCCCTGCGGTCGGGTGATATTTACTGTATTACAGTTGTTGATTCTACCGTATTTGCCCGGAAGAACGCAATGGCGCAGAACGTACAGTTGTTTCCCCACCTTAAAGAGTCGTTATTTTCTTATGGTGCTAGTGATTTTTCATTTGGTGACGACAAGTCTGCCAGTCCGCTTTTTCAGCTATTTAATATCGATATAACACCGGCAGTGATACATATAAAAAATGGGCAGTTGCAATGTATACGATACAAGGATCTTTTTGGCAAGAATGCCAACATGAATATTTTAAAGGACTTGCAATAAACAACGAAAGCCCGCAATGTGAAACGCGGGCTTTTTACTGTAAAGCTAATCGCTTAGTTTCCTTGAAAGGCCAGAACTTTCGACAGCAAATTGTCTATCTTTATTTTCTATGCATGCCAATGCTACAACAGCCCGATTTTTAAAAGAAGACGACAATGAAATATGGTCACTTATTTTGGCCAATGATATTTCGCAGGTTCGTGAAAAACTGACCCGGCAAACAACTAATAAGGGTTTCTTTGGAAGGTTTTTTTCTAAGAGTAGTAAAGATAAAGAGACAAATAAATTCACGATAATTCTTCTTGAACTGCTTGACGCAAGCAGCAGTAAAACACTTGATGAGGCTGATTTAACAATAATAAGTGATGATAACAGCACTCTTTTTAGAAACTTATTGAAGCTGCTATTTTCCCTTGATGAGAATGATCAGCAAAATGCAATTAAAGAAAAGGTATTAAAAAGACTGTTCCATTCGGTACAGCCCATTGCTGCTGTAGTGGAAACAGAAGCTAACGGTTACCCTGCAAATCCGATAACGGCGTTGACGTGGGCTTATGGCTCTAAGATGCGTGATAATTTTGGCTGGTTTGCACATTATTTTGAGCAGAAGAGAGATAAGGAATCCCAGTTTCACGTCCAGTGGATGCGGACTTCCATCACACTTTGTATTATGTCGCATTATAAGGCGATGGTTGGGCCAGATATGATCGCCATGGCAAAACTCCAGGAAGAAGTAGGTAGGTCAGAAGAAGCATTACAAGCATATAAAGCAGTGATAGCTGATTTTGAAAATGAATTGCAATACTTTAAAGACAATCCTGAGGCTGAGACAGGAGAAGACGATATCTTAATACTAAACTTCTTGCTTATAGCATATACAAATGCTGACAGGATGCTAGGAGTAAAAAATCATCAATCACAAATTGAGCATATTCAAAAGCTGCTTTAAGTCAATCCTTAAAAACAACGCCGGTATTTTAAGAAAACACCGGCGTTAATATGGTCAGCTATTTTACGGCCTCAACTACACCCCGTAGTAGTGCCGCAATTAGGACACATATAGCAGGTGCCGTTACGCAATGTTATATTACCGCACTGGCGACAGGCAGGTGCATCGGCGCTGGTGCCCATCAGTTTCTTCAGGTCGCTGTTATTTTGGGCTACCGCAGCCACCGGTGTTGGTACTATGGGCGCAGGTTTTGGCTTGGCGGTATTGCTGTTAGCAGGCGTTACGCGCACCTGCGATAGTTCCTGTTGCTTCTCGGCTTCAATCTCATCGTGCCGCGATACTTTTTCCGGATCGGGTACATGTACCAGGTCGTCCCTGTCCAGGTATTCGTAAGCCAGCAGGCGGAAGATATAGTCCAGAACAGACGTCGCAGTTTTGATGTTTGGATGCTCTACTATGCCCGATGGCTCGAAGCGGGTGAAGATGAACTTATCTACATATTCCTCCAGCGGCACACCATATTGCAGGCCTACCGAAATAGCCACTGCAAAGCTGTTGAGCATGCTCCGCATGGTAGCGCCTTCTTTGGCCATGTCTATAAATATCTCGCCCAGCGTGCCATCGCCATATTCGCCCGTACGCAGGAACATGGCCTGGCCGCCAACTTTACCTTTTATGGTATAGCCTCTGCGCTTAGCCGGCAGTTGCTTGCGCTCTACTATGCGGCTCAGCTCGCGCTTCAGTTGCGTATCGGGGCTTTCCTGCACGCGCCTGTTCACTTCTTCCAGCAACTCGTTTATGGTCAGCAGGCTCATGTCTACTATCTGCGTTTGCGGCTCAGCCTGTGCAGTAGCAGTTTCTTCTTTTGTTTCTTCTTTCTTTTTCTTGTCGCTCTTGGTGCTCAGCGGCTGGCTCAGCTTAGAGCCATCGCGATAGAGCGCACAGGCCTTAAGGCCCAGCTGCCAGCTGAGATAATAGCAATCCTTTATCTCATCAACGCTTGCTTCGTTAGGCAGGTTGATGGTCTTGGATATCGCACCGCTAATGAATGGCTGCACTGCGCCCATCATGCGGATGTGGCCATGCGCGTGTATATAGCGTTCGCCGCGCTTGCCGCATTTGTTGGCAGTATCAAATACAGGCAGGTGTTCTTTCTTCAGGAAAGGGGCACCTTCTATCATCATGGTGCCACATGCATAGTCGTTGGCTGTGTCAATCTCTTCATCTGTAAAGCCCAGTTCATGCAGCAGGCTGAAGTCTTGCGCATAGTATTGCTCAGCAGTAAAGCCAAGGCGCTGCAGGCATGTTTCGCCAAGGGTATATACGTTAAATACAAACCCTATTTCGAAAGCGCTTTCTACAGCAGTGTCCAGCTTCTTTAGTTCTTCAGCTATAAAGCCTTTTTCACTCAGCGTCTGGTGATTGATGTATGGGGCACCGGCAAATGTGCCGTGGCCTTTGGCATACTTTACAATGGCATCTGCTTCCTCTGCCTTATAGCCCAGCTTTTTAAGGGCTGCCGGTATACTCTGGTTGATGATCTTAAAGTATCCGCCACCACTCAGCTTCTTGAATTTCACCAATGCAAAATCAGGCTCTACACCCGTAGTGTCGCAATCCATTACCAGGCCTATGGTACCTGTAGGCGCTATCACCGTTGCCTGCGCATTCCTGTAGCCATACAGTTCGCCCATCTGCACAGCATCGTCCCATGCCTTGGTGGCGGCTTTCAGCAGGTAATCGGGGCAATACTTGGCATTAATGCCCATTGGTTTTATCTCCAGGCCTTCGTAGGCATCAGCTGCATCGTATGCAGCAGCACGGTGATTGCGCATCACGCGCATCATGTGTTCTTTATTCTCATTATAACGTGCAAATGTGCCCAGGCTGGCAGCCATCTCTGCCGATGTGCGATAAGCAACACCGTTCATTATGGCTGTTATTGCACCGGCTATTGCCCGTGCTTCTTCACTGTCGTAAGCTATACCACTTACCATCAGCATAGAGCCAAGGTTGGCATAGCCAAGACCCAGTGTGCGATAATCGTAGCTTAGCTGTGCTACCTCGGGCGACGGGAACTGTGCCATCAGTACAGATATTTCCAGCACTACGGTCCACAAGCGGGTCATATACTCAAACCCGGCTACATCAAATGTGCTGGTCTCTTCGTCGAAGAAGCGGCGCAGGTTCAGAGAAGCCAGGTTGCACGCGGTATTGTCCAGGAACATGTACTCTGAGCATGGGTTGGACGCGCGTATCGGTCCACCTTCAGGGCACGTGTGCCATTCGTTGATGATGGAATCGTACTGTGTGCCCGGGTCAGCACAGCGCCACGCGGCATAGGCTATCTTCTCCCACAGTTCTTTAGCGGGCATTGTCTTCATTACCTTACCGTTGCCGCGAGCCGTCATTTCCCAGTCTGCATTATTATCCAGTGCATGGAAGAATGAATTTGGTATGCGAACAGAGTTATTAGAGTTCTGTCCCGATACCGTTTTGTAGGCTTCGCCTTCGTAGTCCGATGCATAACCTGCGGCTATCAGCGCGGCTACTTTCTTTTCTTCCTGTACTTTCCAGTCTATAAAGTCTACTACTTCCGGATGATCAAGATCAAGGCATACCATCTTTGCAGCGCGGCGTGTAGTGCCTCCACTCTTTATAGCGCCCGCTGCGCGATCTCCTATCTTCAGGAAGCTCATCAACCCGCTCGATGTGCCACCACCGCTCAGCTTCTCACCTTCTGCACGAATGTTAGAATAGTTGGTGCCTACACCGGAGCCATATTTAAATATACGCGCCTCACGCACCCACAGGTCCATAATGCCGCCGTCATTTACCAGGTCGTCATCAACGCTCAGTATAAAACAAGCATGTGGCTGGGGACGCTCGTACGCGTTTTTAGATCTTTCCAGCTTGCCCGATGCCGGATCTACATAATAGTGACCTTGCGCTTTTCCTGCTATACCATAGCTGTTATATAGGCCCGTATTGAACCATTGCGGCGAGTTCGGTGCACAGCTCTGCATCAGTATGCTGAACACCAGCTCGTCATAAAACACCTGTGCATCTTTGGCCGATGCAAAGTACCCATACTTCTCGCCCCAGCTGCGCCAACAGTCTGCCAGGCGGTGTGCCACCTGTTTTATAGATGTTTCACCGCCGGTAGTGCCATCAGGCATAGGTACACCTGCTTTGCGGAAATACTTTTGCGCAAGGATGTCTGTAGCTATCTGAGACCAATGTGCAGGTACCTCTACATTGGTCATCTCAAATACCTTTTCCCCATTGGGGTTACGTATCACCGATGTGCGGTAATCGTATTCAAACATGTCGAACGGGCTCTTGCCGTCTTGTGTATACTGGCGTTCAAAACGCAGTCCTTTTTGTGTAGTATTAGCACTCATTGTTGTTCATTTGTAGTGGTTATGAATTTGCCGGCAGGTGAAGGGAGGAACACGATGTTCTAATAAAATTATTAAAAAGCGGGTGACAGCAATCAATTAATATTTGGAATTATTGCATACATTTAATTGGCGCGAACAATAAATTATTTCGTAATGCGTTTTGTAAAAAATCTTTTGTTAGTTGCACTGTAATTTACTAAATTATAACCTGTCGCCAGTCATAGATAAAGTTAAAACCACATGCGCAACTACCTTCTTAAACTATGTTATGTTATTGTTGTAATGCCCGCCATAAGCGGGTTTTACGGATGTGTCACCAGCCAAAGCAAAGACAATATTGCTGGGTTATGGAACATTGACAACCAGGGTGGCGATGAAGATAGGGTTGCGGACAATGCTTTTCTGAACCTGAGAGAAGATAAAACCTACACATTTTACCAGCCCTGCTATTTCGACTACGGAAAATGGTCTTTCGACGGTCATAAAATAAAGCTAGTATCAGAACGCAAACGGGTTTTATATAATAAAGTTTGGGAGCTGGATGTGGTAGATATGGACAGGAATGTACTGAAAGTAACTTATCCGTTTGCTGATGAGAAGGGCAATATGGTAGAGCCGTCAAAAGATGATGCAAGAGAACGAATTGTCTACAAGGTGCACAAGAATATTTTTCTGCGTCGCAATGATCTTCAATTTCCCGCCAACCGCGATCCCTTTAGTATAGAGAACAGCCAGTGGCGCATGCGCCCTGACCACGAAGAGAACTGTAAAGAGCTGCAGGCACGTGTGTCCGGCAACATCCATCATCTTTGTTTGTTGTTTGCCCGTTACGCCGACACCACTATGGAAACAGTTTCATGGCAGCATTCGCCACACCCATTTATATTGGGTAGTAACGGCGTTGCCCTGAGAGCTGCGCGCAACATGACCAGCGAGTGGGACAATATATTTTACAATGATGCTAACGCAGGTACTGCTCACGACCTTATTTCATCGCTCTTCCGGGAAGACATAGACGTGCCGCTCCACGTAAACAAGTACACAGACATGTGGTATCCCATCCTTCGCCAGATGGATAGTATTGTTGCTAAGAAAGATATGTGCGGGAATTGATTGATCAATAGGGTAGCGGTTCCTGTTTGTCACTCCTTACTCTTAATATCAAAATTGCTGCATCTTCAACTCGATATGCAATTCGATATTTGTGTTTGACAAATGCCCTATAGGTACCGTCGTTGTCATCCTTAAACTTATCGGGTGGGAAGCGAAGAGGATGTTGAGGAAGTGACCTAATGATATCTATTATTTCTTCTTTTACTTTCTGTGCATTTTGCGCTGAATCTTTCCCGATATAAACTACTATTCTTTTTAACTCCTCTCTGGCCTGCAAGTCCCATTTTATAACCCGAGTACTTACCATGTTGAAGCATCTTTTTCAAGTTCTTCCTGAGATAAATAATTTCCGGAATTAATTCTGTTCTCTGCTTCTGTCAGCTCTTTATTGTATTGGGCACGGCTTATGCGCTCTTCTTTTTTATCGGAAACTAAAAAAGTCTTAATAACAGCCAGAATTGATTTTTTCTGACTGGCATTAAGCAATCCCATATAATGCTCTAATTCTCTATCGATCACTTGCGACATACACCCTGTTTATGCAAAAATACACATTCATAATAAAAGAGATGAAAACATACTAACAGCGTTATCCAGGACTTGACTAATTCCTCAACGGCTTACCGGTAGTCAAAATACTCTGCAGGCGTTCCAGTGTTTTCTTTTGGCCGCAAAGGCTTAAAAAGGCTTCGCGCTCCAGGTCCAGCAGGTATTGTTCGCTTACTGTTGCCGGGTAGCTAAGGTCGCCGCCACACATTACGTAGGCCAGCTTTTCAGCTATCAGCTTATCGTAGTCGCTTATGTAATTGCCGCGCCACATGCCGTGCACGCCTGCCAGTATGCCACCGAGGCCGCCACGGCCCTGTACCTTTATGTCGTTGCGCGGTGCGGGTTGGGTGTACCCGCTCTCCCACATATCCAGCACTTTGCGTTTAGCATCAGCTATACGTCTGTCGGGGTTCATAGATATGCCATCATGGCCCTTACGGAGAATAAAATTCTCAAAAGCTTCGTGTGCCGATGTAGACACCTTGGCTGTGCCCACATTAATGAACAACTGCTGCAGGTAGTTAGTCTCTACGTCCTCTTTTATGTTGCGGTCGTGTGAGCGCACAGCCATTTCCTTGCTGCCGCCACCGCCCGGTATCAGGCCCACGCCTACTTCCACCAAGCCGATATAACTTTCCGCTGAGGCTTGCACAGCATCGGCATGCAGGCACATCTCACAACCGCCGCCAAGCGTCAGCCCATGAGGGGCTACTACAGTAGGGATGCTGCTATAGCGCAGGCGCATAGTAGTAGCCTGGAACTGGCGCACAGCCATATCCAGCTCATCGTATTCCTGCTCTGCGGCAAACATAAATATCAAACCTACGTTAGCCCCGGCGCTAAAGTTGGCACCACCATTGGCTATTACCAACCCTTTGTATTTTTCTTCTGCTATGGCTACACTCTTCTGCACTCCGGCAAGCACTTCGCCGCCAATGCTATTCATCTTGGTGTTCCAGCGCAGGGCTACCACATCATCACCAATATCGTATAGCTTGCAGGCGCTGTTTTTCCACACTACTTTTTCGTCCATATGCTCCAGCAATATGAAGGCATCCTGGCCGGGTATAAGCTGGTAGGTTTTCGTATGTATGTCGTAATACATACGCTTGCCGTTCTGTGTTTTGTAGAAGGTAGTATTGCCGGCGGCAAGCATTTCTTCTACCCATGGCGCTACAGTTCTGCCTTCTGCCTTTATGGCATCCAGCGTCTTTTGTACACCCAGCGCATCCCAGCTTTCAAAAGCGCCTATTTCCCAGCCAAAACCGGCTTTTAAAGCATCATCTATTTTATATAGCTCGTCCGATATTTCCGGAACACGGTTGGATGCATAAGAAAATAGCATGTGGTGGAACAGCCTGTAGAAATCACCTGCCTTATCTGTGCCTTTGTACAGCACTTTCAGGCGTTGGGCCAGGTCGTCAACCGGTTTGGCAGCTTCAATGGTCGCAAACTTCGTCTTTTGTTTAGGCGCATATTCCATTGTCTCCAGGTTCAGGGTAAGTAATTCCGAACCTTTACCTGCATTCTGCTGTGCAGTAGCTACCTTTTTCTCATCGCCCCTGTTTTCAGGCGATAATGTAAAATCAGCTTTCTCCTCCTTCTTTGGCGCAGCAGGTGCGTTCTTCACTTTTTTATAAAAGCCTTGCCCCGTCTTATCCCCCAGCCATTTGTTCTCTATCATTTTCTCCAGGAAGGGGGGCAGGATGAAGAAGTCTTTAGCTTCATCATTCGGGGCATTCTGCGGAAGGTCTTTAGCTACATGTACCAACGTATCCAGCCCTACCACATCGCCCGTACGGAATGTGGCAGATTTAGGACGTCCAAGTATTGGCCCGGTAAGTGCATCTACTTCATCTACGTTCAGGCCTACCTGCTGCATGGCTTTGAACACTGCCATAAAACCAAACACACCTACGCGGTTGGCTATAAATGCAGGAGTGTCTTTACAAAGCACAGTAGTCTTGCCCAGGAAGCGGTCGCCATAGCTCATCAGGAAGTCTATAACTGCAGGGTCAGTATTTGGCGCAGGTATTATTTCCAGCAGGCGCAGGTAGCGCGGCGGGTTAAAGAAATGCGTACCGCAGAAGTTTTTGCGGAAGTCGTCGCTGCGGCCTTCGCTCATCAGGTGCACGGGTATGCCCGATGTATTAGTGGTAACCAACGTGCCGGGCTTTCGGTATTTTTCTACCTGCTCAAATACTTTTTGTTTAATGTCCAGGCGCTCAACCACCACTTCCATCACCCAGTCGCATTCTCCAATGCGCTTCATATCATCGTCAAAGTTGCCGGTTTGCACCAGTGCAGCTACCTGTTTGGTGTAAACAGCCGAAGGCTTGCTTTTTAAAGTAGCCTGCAAAGCATCATTCACTATGCGGTTGCGAACGGCCTTGTTCTCCAGGGTCAATCCTTTGGCCTGCTCAGCCGGAGTAAGTTCCCGCGGCACAATGTCCAGCAGTAGCACCTGTACTCCAATACCGGCAAAATGGCATGCAATGCGCGATCCCATTACGCCGCTTCCCAAAATGGCAACCTTGCGGATACTTCTGTTCATGACCTGACTTGATTTAGCTACACAATTTATTGAAAAATTTGCCGCTTACCACTGTCCGGGATCATTTCTTAACAATAACATCTTTACAGATATGTTTTGTAGGAAGGGTTATATCCTTTTTGCTATTTTAGTATCCTCGTAAATATCTGCAAGTGGCAGCGTAATATCTACAGTTTTTATGGTAAGTGATGCGCTGATGTCATTCAATTCACGGAGCGCCCATTCATTATCGCCATTAATATAGTAGGCTTCAATATTTATCTTGTCGGGATCAATAAGAATATACTCCCTGAGCGTTGGTATGGCGCGGTATAATTTAAACTTGTCGCCGCGGTCGTATGATTTTGTAGAAGGCGATAATACTTCGAATATCACACTCGGGTTCAGCAGATTAAATTCATCGTCATTCAGGTATTCAGGCTCGCCGCAAACAATAGAAACATCCGGATACGTGAAAAGTGTGTTTTGCGGTATATACACTCTCATATCATTATTGTGCGGACGGCAGGGCTTACCTTTCAGATTGTTTTTCAGTGATGTAAGCAAATTCACCGAAACAACAATATGCTCCTGCTTGGCACCACTCATGGCAAATATCTCTCCCTGGTAATACTCATGCTTTTCATCGCTGGCATTTTCCATTTCCAGGTACTCCTCAACTGTAAATTTCTGTTTTCCGTAGGCTATAGCAGGCTCTCTTACGTACATATTGTAAAGTTAGTATAAATTATAATTTGGCTTAGCGCCCATTATTCTAACTGCTATGGTCAGTAACAACCACCCAACTTCCTTTTATCTTTTTCAGCAGGAGCGTATAACTACCACCCACGTCGCCGGCTGTGCGTTTCAGTGCCCAGGTACCGATAACAAAATAGTACTTGTGAGATAGCCTTTGAATACGGGTGATGGTCGAGGTCAACTGCCCCATATGTGCAAGGTCGGGGTAAGCTTCTTTATATTTTTTTAGTGTCACATCGTAGCCGTAGCGAGGCCCTCTTGAACCGATGAATACAAGGCTGTCGTTCTCCCAGTATCCATGCATGTAGCCATCAATATTGCCTTTGTTCCATTCTGTAACTTGTGCTGCCAGCATGGTGCGGATGGCTCGTTCGTTGCGCGATCGGGCGAACGCAGTAGTGCAAAACAAAATCAGGACAATAAAAAGCCAGTTTTTCATATCACGTATTTTACATTATCGGTAGCTACCAAAAAGATCATAAACAATACAGACGCAATTCCGGAAATCAGGGTTATATAAACGCCGGTCTTTTCCAGCGGGCCGGAGTCTTTTATCCATGGGATAACAGTGAGCACGAAACCTACCGGAAGAATAGATAGAACCGACCAGAATGCTATAGCCATAAATTGTGATGATTTTTTAATGACGGGTTAATCTAAGGTAGTAATAAAATCAGCAATGCAGCCCCTGAAAATCCTGTTGAACAAGGCCCAAAAGAGACGACTAGTACAATAACACCCCACATCAATATTCTTTTGGCGTATAGCTTGCATTCTTGCCACGTTATAATTGATAAAGAATGTTATGCTAACCGTAAACAATGGCAACGACAATATAAACGACCCAAAACCAATACATATTGTACCTGGCATGTTTTTGGATTTAAATGGAATCTGAAAAATTCCGCTGTTAAAAAAGACAAATATTTGATTTGCTCAATAAAACATGTATCTTAATACACTTAAAATTAGTGAAGTATGAAGATCCTCGACATTAAAGCAATGAATGGCCCCAATTACTGGTCGCCAACAAGACATAAACTGATAGTTATGCTCCTTGATCTTGAGGAGATGGAACAAAGGCCTACAGACAAAATACCCGGTTTTCTGGACAGGATATCGGCCATGATGCCTACCCTTTATACACATCGCTGCTCCGAAGGGGTGCCTGGTGGGTTCTATTCCCGCATTAAAGAAGGCACATGGATGGGCCACGTGATAGAGCATATAGCGTTAGAGCTGCAGACACTCGCGGGCATGGATACCGGCTATGGTCGCACACGCGAGACGAAAGACTCTGGCGTGTACCACGTTGTTTTCTCTTACCAGGAAGCTAAGGCAGGCATATACACCGCTAAAGCTGCCGTGAAGATTGCACAGGCCCTTGCAGACAATATTGAATACGATCTGACCGCAGATATCCAGAACCTGCGAGAGATACGAGAAGATGAGCGCCTGGGTCCGAGCACCGGCTCTATTGTTGATGAGGCGATCAAAAGGAAGATCCCATATATCCGCCTCAACAGGCATTCTTTGGTGCAGTTGGGTTATGGCGTTAATCAGAAGCGCGTGCAGGCTACAATAGCCAGTACCACCAGCAGTATAGCGGTGGAGATAGCCTGCGACAAAGAAGAGACCAAAAACCTGCTCGAAGCATCGGAGATACCAGTGCCGCGTGGCCGCATCATTTACGACGAGGAAGACCTGCAGGCAGCAATAGATAAGATAGGCTACCCGATAGTTACCAAGCCTGTAAACGGCAACCACGGTAAGGGAGCTACAACTAATATCCGCACTTGGGAAGATGCCGTAGCCGGCCTTAAAGCCGCTAAGCAATATGGTCGCGCAGTTATCTGCGAAAAATTCATTACTGGTCGCGACTTTCGCGTGCTTGTAGTCAATTATAAGTTTGTAGCCGCAGCATTGCGCACACCAGCGGCTGTTATTGGTGATGGTAAGCATACTGTAAAGGAGCTTATTGATATCGTTAACCAGGATCCTCGTCGCGGTTACGGCCACGAAAAAGTGCTGACGGCTATTAAGATCGACGACTTCACCATGGATATGCTGGAAAAGAAGGGGTATACGCTGGACACCGTAATTGCTGATAAGGAGGAGTTGTGGCTGAAGCCAACCGCTAACCTGAGCACCGGCGGTACAGCCACGGACGTTACTGACTACGTACACCCTACTAATGTGTTCATGGCTGAGCGTATTGCCAAGATCATTGGCCTCAACATCTGCGGTATCGATATCATGGCTTCAGATCTGTCCACTCCGCTTTCAGAAAATGGAGGGGCTGTACTGGAAGTGAATGCCGCTCCAGGCTTCCGTATGCACCTAGACCCTACCGATGGGCTTCCGCGCAATGTAGCAGAGCCGGTAATCGATATGCTATATCCACCGGGAACCAGCGCGCGTATACCTATTGTTGCCGTATCGGGTACCAATGGTAAAACTACCACCACCCGCCTGATAGCACACATTGTAAAGCAATTGGGTTATAAAGTTGGGTATACCACCACCGATGGTGTATATATACAAAACCAGATAATGATGAAGGGCGACTGTACCGGGCCGATATCGGCAGAATTTGTGCTGAGAGACCCTACTGTCGATTACGCTGTACTGGAGTGCGCCCGTGGTGGTATACTGCGTGCCGGTCTGGGCTTCCACAACTGTGACGTGGCTGTTGTGACCAACGTGGCGGCAGATCACCTGGGCCTGGGTGGTATAGATACGCTGGAGCAACTGGCCCGTGTAAAAGCGGTTGCGGCCAACACGGTATTTCCCGGTGGTTATGCCATCCTGAATGCCGACGATGACCTGGTGTATGATATGCACAAACAGCTGGAGTGCAAAGTGGCCTACTTCTCGCTGCATGAAGATAATCCACGTATACAGAAGCACTGTGCTAAAGGCGGTTTGGCTGCTATCTATGAACACGGCTTTATTACCATATTAAAGGGCGGCTGGAAGATACGTGTAGAGAAAGTGACCAACATACCGCTTACCTTCTCAGGTATGGCGGAGTTCAATATTGCGAACGTGCTGGCAGCTACCTTGGCTGCCTATGTACAGGATTTCAAAACAGAAGATATCCGCCAGGCGCTGCAAACATTCGTGCCATCTCCGGCGCAAACGCCGGGTCGTATGAATATGTTCCATTTCAGGAATTATTCTGTAATGCTGGACTATGCGCACAATACGCATGGTCTTAAAGCGATAGGTAAGTTCCTGTCATCGGTAGAAGCATCTGTAAAGGTCGGCATCATAGCTGGTGTGGGCGATCGTCGCGACGAGGATATCATGTCCCTTGGTGAAGTGGCTGCCCAGATATTTGATGAGATCATCATCCGCCAGGATAAGAATTTGCGTGGCCGTACGGAGCAGGAGATAATAGACCTGATGACAAAGGGCATTTACGCAGTTGATCCTGCCAAAAAGATCACCGTGATCAAGAAAGAGTCGGAAGCTATTGAGTTTGCCATGAAGAATGCCATCAAAGATAGCTTCATTATTATCATCAGCGACGTAATACCAGATGCCCTGGAGCAGGTTAAAGCGTACAAGGCGAAGGAAGATGGCGCAGTGGTGACGGAGTAATATAAATTGTATAAAATGTTTAGTTTAAAAAAGCATTCTGTAAAGAATGCTTTTTTAAACTGCGCTTTTCTTAAAAATAATAATATGCATCGACAGGCAGTAACATAATACTCTATCTTTGTCTCCTGTTACATAAGATTCAGTGGTCTAGCTGCGAATGATATTACATATAATTTTCCTGGCATTTTATATTTTGTTCGGCACTTTTTTTGAGCCGGATACGTTGCTTTATTTCAGTTTATTGCAATGCGCGCTTGGTCTTATTTTCCTTATCAAGAATAATCGAGAGATTATTACACCGTATACTGTCAACATAATTGGTCTCTCAATAGCAAATATTGGAAATCTCTCCTTGCTTACTCGTATAAAAAATGGCACTAACATTATGTACCATTTTGCCGCCCCACAACATATACCGCAGGCTGTTCAAATATGGTGTGTTGGCAATTGTCTTTTTTTTATCGGCTATTTTTTGGCTGAAAACGCTTCTCTCCCTTCCATTGGATTAAAAATAGGTCCGGCTCTCTTGAAAAATTTATTTTATATAATGGTAATAGCAGGGCTTTTTTATATACAAATTGGCACGACACTGCTGATACCTATTGCGATAATAAAAGTGTTTGGGTATATAGGCATCATTGGTGTACTTTATTTTGCTCGTCTTTGGGCTGCCGATGAAAGTAACACTCGCTATAGAAATTATGCATTAATTTTATATATGATACAGACCTACAATGGCATTTTTCATTCTTATGTCCGTATTAATATTATATTACCTACACTTATATTTTATTTTGGATTTATTAGCGGAAAACGCAACTTATCAGTATTGTTTAGCTATCGTATAATCCCTCTTTTTGTTGCGCTAGGTCTCTTTATTAATGCGTTTAAAGAACTAGGAGGCAACAGGCAAGATTTTGGTGGTGTTTTATATGACTTGTATCTTTCGCAAGATGGAGACGATGCTGATGAGGTTGTTGATGTTCAATCCGCCACCCCAGAAGTGGATAGAGGTGGATTTATTGATCGTTCAAGCACACTAGCCCAGGTTTCAAAGGTGGTAGAACTTGTAGAGATCAACGGATTTTATGATGGAACCGTTTCTGCCCCATTAATGGCAGCCATAATTCCTCGCTTTTTATGGCCGGAAAAGCCCAAAATCGCAATAGGACAATGGTTTGCTGTTGCAGCCGGTGCAGGGTATGTCTCTGAAGAAAAAACTGTAAACAACTCAGTTAATATGACTATACCAGGGGAAATGTATATTGACTTTGGCTGGATCGGAGTAATAATTGGTTGTTTTTTATTTGGCTTTTTAATTCGCAGCATGTGGAACGCCTGCGAATTTTCAGCATCAAACTACAATTTACCGGGGGCAATTATGGGAGGATATATGTTATTGTTCGCGCTTACGGGCATCTCGATTGACCTGCAGATTGTGGTCAACTACCTCTCTTTTTATCTGGTTTTCTATATAGCTAAGAAATTATTATGCGCATACTTTGTGTAGGTCCACTATGGCGGGGCAGTAATGCAGGTGGTCTGTTTAAGGCATTAAGCAGGCAAGGTTGCATGATAGAAATAGCTGATGAGTTTTATCACATCAGTTTGCAGTCTAAAGATAAGCTGACCAAAGTGATGGAACGGCTGATAAGACCCCGGCAGGTGAAGGAATTCAATACTAGCATACAGAATAAGATAAAGCTGTTCGATCCTGAAGTGTTGCTGGTTTATAAGGGTACTTTTGTTACTCCTGACACCCTGCAACTGGCTAAGCAGCGGGGATGCAGCCTGACGTTATTCTTCCCTGATGTGAGTACTACCGCCCATGGGCCGTATATTCCGCAATGTATCCCACACTACGAGTTGATATTTACTACCAAAACATTTGGTATTAAGGATATGAGCGAGAAGTACGGGGTAAAGAACATGAAATTAGTGCCGCACGGTTACGATCCGGAAATTCACCGCCAGATACCGATAACGGCAAAGGAATTAGCCATTTATGGCAACGATGCCTCCTTTATAGGCACATGGTCGCCTAAAAAAGAGCAATGGCTCAGCTATATAAAGGAAAATGTGCCGGGCATAGATCTTAAAATATGGGGCGCACAATGGTTTAAGTCGAACTCTGCAATTCTTAATGATAGCATACAGGGTACCGAGATCCTGGGCGATCTGTATGCTATGGCCATTCAATGTTCTAAAATAAACCTGGGTATACTATCTGAGCAGCGCGTCGGGTCGTCGTCGGGTGATCTGATCACATCGCGCACGTTCCATATACCGGGAGCCGCAGGGTTTATGTTGCACGAGCGCAATGAAGAGTCGCTAGCGTGTTTTGAGGAGGATAAGGAGTGTGGCTTTTTTGACGGTCCTGAGGAAATGGTGCAGCAGATAAAACGTTTCCTGCCTGATGAGCAGCTGAGGAATGATATCCGTATGGCCGGGCACCGCCGGGCACTTAAGGATCATTCGCTTGATGCACGGGCGCAAACCGTACTGGATTATCTCCGCTCCATGTAATTCCCTTTATTATTATATTTTTGCGCCACTATGGCAAATGATAATAAGTTGCAGGCCATTATTGCGCACTGCAAGGAATATGGTTTTATCTTTCAATCGAGTGAAATATATGACGGTCTGAGCGCAGTTTACGACTACGGTCAGATGGGTGCTGAGCTGAAACGCAACATCCGCGAATACTGGTGGAAAAGCATGACCCAGATGCAGGATAACATTGTGGGTATTGATGCGGCCATATTTATGCATCCTACAGTATGGAAGGCCAGCGGCCACGTAGATAACTTCAGCGACCCGATGATAGACAACAAGGACAGCCAGAAGCGCTACCGTGTTGATCACCTGATAGAAGCCTATGCAGAAACCCTGGATGCAGAAAAAGGCGCAGCGCTGATACACACTATGGAGCAACTGCTGGAGGCTAACGACTATGCGGCCCTTAAGTTGCTGATAGAAGATAACAAGATCAAATGCAGTGTTAGTGGAACTTGTAACTGGACCGACATCCGCCAGTTCAACCTGATGTTCTCTACAGAAATGGGTTCTGTGGCAGATGAGGCTAACACAGTGTATCTGCGCCCGGAAACGGCACAGGGTATATTTGTGAACTTCCTGAATGTGCAGAAAACCGGCCGTATGAAGATACCTTTTGGTATTGCACAAACGGGTAAGGCTTTCCGTAACGAGATAGTCGCACGCGGCTTCATATTCCGTATGCGCGAATTTGAGCAGATGGAAATGCAATTTTTTGTGCGCCCCGGCACACAAAAAGAATGGTACGAACACTGGAAGCAAACACGCATGGACTGGCACCTGAAGCTAGGCATACCGGCTGAACGCTATCGTTTCCACGACCACGTGAAATTGGCGCACTATGCAGATATGGCCTGCGATATTGAATATGATTTCCCGATGGGCTTTAAGGAAGTGGAAGGTGTGCATAGCCGTACCGACTTCGATCTGAAACAGCATCAGCAGTACAGTGGAAAGAAGCTTACCTATTTCGATACAGAGATCAACCAGCATTATGTACCCTATGTAATAGAAACATCTATAGGGCTGGACCGTGCGGTGATGATGGTACTGAGCGAAGCCTATGAAGAGCAAGACCTGAGCATAGAAGAAAAACAAGATAGCCGCGCAGTGCTTAAGCTTCCGGCAATGCTGGCACCTATAAAGCTGGCAGTATTACCTTTAAGAAAGAAAGATGGTTTGCCGGAAATTGCCCGCGATCTTATTGATAGCTGTAAGCCGCATTTCAGGTGTTTCTACGAGGAGAAAGACAGCATTGGCAAGCGCTACCGCCGTATGGATGCATTAGGTACGCCGTTCTGCGTAACCATAGATGACCAGACCAAGGAAGACGGCACAGTAACCATCCGCTACCGCGACAGTATGCAACAGGATCGCGTAGCGCTGAACGACGTGAAACGCATGGTAATGGAGAAGATAGCCATGTTCTAAAACGTTGTCTTATACTGTGGTACGCTATTTATATGCATATGCTTAACCAGCATATGCATATATGAATAAGCAAGGACCAATTATAGTAATAGAAGATGACCCGGACGACAGAGATATACTGGCGTCCATTTTTAAAGAACTGGACTATCCGAACGAGATAACGTTTTTTGAGAATGGCGCAGATGCACTGGAGTACCTGCAAGGAGATGTATACCCCTTTATCATTTTATCAGACATCAATCTGCCAAAGCTGAGTGGATTTGAACTGAGGCAAATGGTACACACCAATGAGGGGCTTAGTGCCAAGTGCATCCCGTATTTATTCTTTTCCACATCGGTAGATAAAAAGGCGGTGTACGAAGCCTATACCATGTCGGTACAGGGTTTCTTCCTGAAGCCTGATACCTACCAAAAGTTGAAGAATACGATCAGCGTTATCATCCAGTACTGGAACGAATGTTACTCGCCAAATAATTATCCTAAATAACACAATAACCAAACAGGTCCTGCAATCGCAGGGCGTGGGTTATTACATGCCCCCTTTTGCCCTTCCCGCATATTGGCTTACCTTAGCGGGTATGCCTGAAAAGAAATTATTTCTGCTCGATGCGTATGCACTTATCTTCCGTGCATACTATGCTTTGATCCGTAGCCCCCGCATCACCAGCAAGGGAAAGAATACTAATGCGCAGTTTGGTTTTACCTCTACGCTGCTCGACCTCATCAATAAAGAAAAGCCTACCCACCTGGCTGTAGTGTTCGATACATCGGCACCTACAGAGCGCCATACCGACTTTGAAGGCTATAAAGCCAACCGCCAGGAAACACCGGAAGACCTGAGCGCAGCAGTGCCCGACATCAAGCGCATCATAAAAGGCTTTAACCTGCCTTGCATGGAGAAGGATGGCTACGAGGCGGATGATATTATAGGTACGTTGGCTTTGGAAGCTGCAGAGCTGGGCTATACTGTATATATGGTAACACCCGATAAGGACTATGGACAAATAGTGCGCGAGCGGGTATTCATGTACAAGCCGCCGTTCCAGGGCAATAAAGAAGAGATATACGGCGAAAAGGAAATATGCGAGAAGTGGAACATTAAGCGCGTAGACCAGGTAGTCGATATGCTGGGCCTGATGGGCGATGCCGTAGATAATATACCCGGCATACCCGGCGTAGGCGAGAAGACCGCTGCCAAGCTGCTGGCAGAGTACGACACCATAGAAGGTGTGCTGGAAAATGCTGATAAGATAAAGGGCGCCCTGGGTGAGAAGGTGCGCAATGGCAAAGAGCTGGCCATTATGTCTAAGAAGCTGGCACGCATTATTACCAATGTGCCCGATGTGCCCTTCCACGAAGAGGATTTCCGGGTGAAGGAGAAGAATGCAGAGGCGCTCACAGAGATATTTAATGAGCTGGAGTTCCGCACACTGGCTAAGCGTGTGCTGGGCGATAGCGGCGCACCCACTATAGAGCAACCTGTAGTGCTCGATCTGTTTGGCAACCCTGTTAAACAACAGCCGGTAGCGCAAAGCACCAATGTGCCCACAACAAGCCCTGCGGAACAAGCTGAGCCCGAACTGTTTGGTAACTTTAAAACCATTACCGATATAGAACACAACTATATACTGGTATCAACACCCGAGGAGATAACAGACCTTGTTGGCAAGCTGATGCAACAAACGGAAGTTGCCTTTGATACAGAGACAACAGATATTGATGCTAACCTGGCCGATATGGTGGGCATGAGTTTCTGCTGGGAGAAAGGCACTGCTTACTATGTAACTGTACCTGCCGAGCGCGAGAGTGTAATGGCTACACTGGCACAATTCCGTATGGTGTTCGAAAAAGAAGACATCACCTGGGTAGGTCACAACATTAAGTACGACATGATGATACTGAAATGGTATGGTCATGAACTGAAGGGTAAGATATTTGATACCATGCTGGCGCACTACATGATAGACCCCGATGGCAAACGTAATATGGATATGCTGGCCGAAAAGTACCTGGGCTATTCACCGGTATCTATAGAAACATTGATAGGCAAGAAGGGCAAGGGTCAGCTAACCATGCGCGATGCACCACTGGAGCAAGTGAAAGAGTATGCGGCTGAAGATGCCGATGTGACACTACAGTTCAAAGAGGTGTTTGAAAAAGAGCTGGACAGCAAAGAGGTGCGTAGCGTGTTTGCCAAGGTAGAAAATCCGCTGGTGCCGGTATTGCTGGATATGGAGTACGAAGGTGTAAACCTCGACTTCCAATTTCTTAACGAATATTCAAAGCTGCTGGAAGGCGATATAAAACAGGCCGAAAGCAGTATATATACACATGCGGGCGTCAACTTCAATATAGGTTCTCCCAAGCAATTGGGCGAGGTATTATTCGATATTATGAAGATAGATGCCGGCCAGAAAAAGACGAAGACCGGGCAGTATGCCACCGGCGAGGATGTGCTGGCCAAGCTGCGCAACAAACACCAGATAGTAGACGAGATACTTACCTACCGCGAACTCACCAAACTGAAGAGCACTTATGTAGATTCTTTGCCCGGTCTTATCAATCCGCGCACGGGCAGGCTGCATACCAGCTATAACCAGGCAGTAGCAGTAACAGGTCGACTGAGTAGTAACAACCCCAACCTACAGAACATACCTATTCGCACGGAGCGTGGCCGCGAGATACGTAAGGCCTTTATTCCGCGCGATGCTGGGCACGTGTTGGTGTCGGCCGACTATTCGCAGATAGAATTGCGCATAGTTGCTGCCATAAGCGGCGACGCCAATATGATACAGGCCTTTAAAGACAACAGGGACATACATACCGCAACAGCAGCCAAAGTATACGGCGTGGAGGAAAGTGCTGTGACTGGCGATATGCGTCGCGCTGCCAAGGCGGTGAACTTCGGTATTATCTACGGTCAGTCGGCATTTGGCTTATCTGAAAATCTGGGCATCAGCCGCAGCGAGGCCAAGACCATTATTGACAACTACTTTGCACAATACTCGTCCATTAAGCAGTACATGGATCGCTCCATCAACTTTGCCAAAGAGCATGGCTATGTAGAAACTGTGATGGGCCGTAAGCGTTGGTTGAAGGATATTTACTCGGCCAACTTTACCGTGCGCGGCTATGCTGAGCGAAACGCCATCAACATGCCGATACAGGGTACAGCTGCCGACATGATAAAACTGGCCATGATAGATGTGTACAAAGAACTACAGCACAGCGGCCTGAAGAGCAAGATGATACTACAGGTGCATGATGAATTGGTATTTGATGTGCCGGCCGCAGAAGTGGACCAGGTAAAAGAACTGATAAAGATGTGTATGGAACGTGCCATGGAACTGCCCGGCGGTGTGCCGCTGAATGCCGAGACCGGCAGCGGGCAAAACTGGTTGCAGGCGCACTAATTGTTAAATGAGCTGTTCTAAATGGAGCAGCTCATTTATTTTGATGCATAACTATCTAACGCTCTCAACTCATTAGTTATCTTCTTATCCCATTCTGCTTGTTCGGCTTTATTTTTAGAATGGTCTGTTTCAGTATCGTAGGCATCCTGGTATTTGTGAAGCTCTTCCTGCGCCCGTTTGAAGATGCCATCCAGGTCGGCACCGGCTTCTTCCGAAGCTTTGTGCGTCTGGCAATAGGTTGCATACTCTTTTCGCATCTTGCGGGCAAATAGCTCTGTAATATCAAAGTGAAGTTGCTCATGCCGTAGCAACGCATCTGTTAGGTCTACTTGTTTTTTCCAAGACCTGGATGGGTTGAATTCGCAGACAACTGTAACGGAGATGTTACCGTCGTCACCCCATTGCGATTTGTAGGTGGTGCGGGTGGCGGTATAGGCATAGTAACTGCTGCCGGCATCGGGTATTCCCTGGAAATCGGTCCAGGTCAACTGCCGGCCTTTGCTCCAGGCTACATTTTGCCCATAGGACGAAAAATGGGTGATAGATAAAAGCGCAAGTACAAAAAATGGCCGCCAACATTTATACATAGCAAGTATTTATAGTAGTAAAAATAATACTCCTGGCACAGTAAGTGAACTGGGCAAGTGCAATTTGGACAAACATTAGCTTTTTTATATCTTCACCCTCCCAAATACGTACATATGAAGGCCATAGTGACCACACTTTCTATCGTAGCATCGGTTTTAGTAATAGCTGCATGCACCAAAAACGACTACAAGCAAAATGGTGGCGGACAAACCTGCAGGTGCTCCGGTGGCATTTCAGGCTCCGGCTTTGTTACTGATCTGGGTAATCTTTCTCTTTCTGATGCCGAGAAGAAATGTGCCTCATATAACCAGCCAGGTGTAACTGACGGTTACCACGATTGTCATTTAGAATAATAAGTTTCAGGATATTTAAGAGAGATCCGGGATATATTCCCGGATTTTCTATTTATGGTCTTGTTAACACTCCTTCATGCCTCATTCTTTACCTTTGTGCCATAATGATACTACGGGTTATCACATTTATCATAGCTGTTGGCGTGGTGTACAGCCTGCTGAAGCGCTAC
Source organism: uncultured Flavipsychrobacter sp. (assembly GCA_964588295.1). Taxonomy (GTDB): domain Bacteria; phylum Bacteroidota; class Bacteroidia; order Chitinophagales; family Chitinophagaceae; genus Flavipsychrobacter. Next base: position 138,599 of record CAZPOT010000008.1, read on the forward strand.
ATTTTCTCCATGTTCAGCATCAATATGACCACCAATGAGCAGCTGAAGCAGATGCAGAAGCAACTGAAGGAGATGGATAAAAAGCTGGGTAAGCAAAACACCCCGGCGCGTAAAAAGCGCAAAGAGGGCGATTATATTGATTATGAAGAGGTAGGGTAAATATAAAAGTTAAAAAATTTGCCTGCATCATCTCAATTGCTGTTGTAAGCCTATCTTTAATTGTCTTTTTTAAAAGCACAGGAGATCACTTTGAACAGGCGTTCCAAATATAAATTTCATTTACTGGCATTTTGCGGGCTATTGCTTACAGCAAGTGCGTGGGCACAAAGCGGTCAGCGGCAGTTGAAGCCCGACGAGATACCGCCCCAGTTCCGGCCACCGCACCCTGCAGCCAAAATGGAGCAGCGCTATTTCCAGATCGATGCCAAGCGCATGAGCGAGGATGTGAATGGCGATGACGCCCTCACCCGCTCCCGCGAGTTCAAACGCATAGACAGCACTTACTACGTAGGTTGGCTGTTCGAAGGTTCTTATAAATTCAATCATGCTGCCGATTACCTGGGTTTTAAAAATGCCATATACCCATTGTCTCATGCGCTCGACCTGCTGGAAAGAGATTACCGTAAGGCGCTAATGACGCGTACGCCGGACTTTCTGACGTACTTCCCCATATACAAGCTGCAGATAGACTACACGCTTATAGCTAACTACCTGATGAACTGTTACAGCAACACAGATCAGCCTGACCAGGTGTTTAAGCTATTGCAAAGGGTAAAGAAATTCAATTTCCAGAACCAGGCCTACCTTGATGTATATGACTACATGGCGTGGACGGTACACCGTAACCGGTTTTATACTAGCAGTAAGTACAGCTTTCTCCGCAATTCTATAGCCGAGAACGAAGCGCTGGCACAGCGATATCTGGATACGGCTATGCTTGTAATTGCCCGTAACAAGCCGCTCAACGAAAGGCTACAGCCCAACGTAGAGCAAGCCGAGAAAATGAGCGTGTATCACTATCGGAACATATTGTACAGTTACGCGTTCAATATAGATTCTGCGGAATACTACTTTGATCTTATGCGCAAGGCCGGGCGGCTGCCGCACAACAACTATGCAACCTTTAAGGCTGTATCGGGCGACTTTCGCGCGGCAGAGGCAGAATACAAGATAGCAGCCCAGCAAGACAATGGCGACCATCGCCTGCAGGAATGGGCCTACTACAGCAGCATCCTGCATATTTATAAAGCTCACCCCCGTGAAGGCATGCAACTTGCTAGGGATATGATCAAAGCCAATGGCACCACCCCGGGTTACGGTTGGTATAATATTGCCCTGGCGCGCAGCCTTATGTATGATGGCCAGATAGCAGAGGCCGAACGCTATGCCCAACGTGCGACAGAATTTAAAGAAGTACATATTGGCACCACACTGGGGCAGGCTCATTACGAATTCAGCATACAGTTATTGAAACTTATAGGCAAGGAGCACGAATGGAGCATGCAGCAGTTTGAGCATAAGAACTGGTGGTACAACCCATCGGTGTTATTCGCCATGTCGGGCAAGGTAGCGGAGCGCTACACCATGCAATATTTTATCATTAACCAGTTTGCACAAAACCCGGAGCGCGACAGGGTGATCTATAAATTGTTCTCTAACGAGAGTACCGTGTCGTGGGATGAGATATGGTATCTTGTGCACGACTATAGTACACAGTATTTCATTTCCCGTTTCGTACGGGAAGCAGCTACCGACAGGCGTCCGCTCATCCGTAAGTATTTTAAGCTGTTCAGCGCTCGTCTTAAAATAAAGCAGGGCAAGTACGCAGAAGCTAAACGCGAGCTGGATGCATTGCTTAAGAACACAGAGATAGACGAGGAGTATGAAAAACTCTACATTGCCCGCTTGTTCCAGGCCGAGGCCGAATGTGCCAAAGAGCAAAAAGATAAGGCCGCCCAAAACGACTGGCTGTATAAGTTATACATAACCTACCCGCAGCTGGTGCCTTATAGCGGTATGCCTATGAACATGATACTGCACGTAAGTGGTACAGAAGATAAAGAAGTTACCGACAGATTGAAAGACTGCAACATCAATTGGGTAACCAACAGCAGTATACCTGCCGTAAACGTCTATATCAATTTCTCAGGCTCAGGCGATAAAAAGAATATTACTTATTCGGTAACAGACCGGGGCGGGAATTACATCGTCGCGAAGCAAGCCTTCAACTGGAAAAAGCCAGAGGATGCCGCAATAGCACTAGCCTACCGCCTTTTTGATGTAGGTAGCAAGGTGCAGGGCCAGGAGCGAACACAATAAATTTCCTGGTTGTATTGTTATCTTAGCAGCACAATCACTGTTCAATGAGCGCACTATCTGGCAGCAATATCTTATCCCGTTATGTATGTATCTGCTGCTTTGTAGTGCTGGGGTTTACCTCTTTTGTTTTCCATCCGCGTTGGCAATACGGCGGCGGTGAAGCGGCTATATCGTGGGATGTGTCGGGCTACTACTGGTATCTCCCATCCCTGTTCGTCTATAAAGACTTGAAGCACCAGGGTTTTAAAGACAGTGTCTTCAATAAATATCGTCCATCATCCGATTTTCAGCAGGCAGTGCAGTTGCCCGATGGCAACTATGTAATGAAGTACTCATCGGGTATGGCCGTCATGTTCCTGCCATCATTTGTGGCCGGGCATTTGTCGGCAGGAGCGTTGGGCTATCCGCAAGATGGATTTTCAAAACCCTACCAGTTTTGCTTACAGCTGGGTGCGCTAATAGTGGCATTTTTGGGCTTGTGGTATTTGCGCAAGTTGCTCCTATATTATTACGCTGATAAAGTAGTTGCCATTGTTATTGCGGTGCTGGTGCTGGGCACCAACTACCTGAATAATGCGGCGATAGATGTGGGCATGTCGCACGGCTGGTTGTTTACGCTGTACGTGTTCCTGCTGCTCAATACGCATTACTTCTACCGTACGTTCAAAATAAAATATGCGGTAAGGATCGGGTTGCTCACCGGCCTGGCCACGCTTGCTCGCCCTACCGAAGTATTATCCGCACTTATCCCGCTACTGTGGGGGCTTAACTCTTTATCATTTACAGCCATTAAGGAACATTTTCTGTTGTTAATAAAACAATTCAGATCGCTGTTGGTAATGGGTGTCTGCGCTGCCTTAGTGGTCTCTATCCAGCTTATATACTGGAAGTACGCATCGGGGCACTGGTTATTCTATAGCTACCAGGACCAGCATTTGTATTTCCGCTCGCCCAGCTTTTACAACTATACTTTTAGCTACCGGTCGGGCTGGCTGCGTTACACGCCTATGCCCATTTTTGCTTTTATTGGCTTCGTTCCATTCTGGCTGCGCGGCAAAAATAAAGTGGCAATAACTACCTTTTTTCTGCTCAGTTACTATGTTGTTTGCTGCTGGAGTATTTGGTGGTATGGTGGCCGCGCCATGGTGCAGAGCTATGCAATGATGATGTTCCCGCTGGCGTCGCTAACAGAGGTGGTGATCTCGCGTCGCTGGCTTACAATTATGCTGGCGCCTGTGGTGTTGCTGTTTGCTTACCTCGATTTCTGGTTCATTTATCAATGTCATGGCGGTAAATTGTTCGATTCTGAGACCATGAACAAAGCCTATTACACAAGAGTGATAGGACGGTGGCAGGTGCCGGAACGTACCATGGCCCTGCGCGATGGGCCTGACCTGTATGAAGGTACACCGCAAAATAGCATTGTAGTGTATAGTAACGATTTTGAAGCCGATACATCTATCCATAATACAGTGTCAGCTTTGCAGGGCCTACATTCTCTTTTACTTGATGATAAGAACAGGGAGGTAATAGAATATAAATTTGCCTGCAATACCGGTGGCAAAAGCTGGTTGCGGTTCAGTGCTGATATGTATAGCAGACAGGGTGAAACTGACGTGTGGAAGATGGCCCAGTTGATTGGTCGTGTATACAGGAATGGCAAAAAGCAAAAGGAGAATATCGTAAGGGTATATCGTATTCTGAAGGAAGGGCAGAAACAGACGATATCTGTAGATATGTACATCAAAGGCATTGATGCAGACAGCGCATCGATCAGCTTCTGGAATGGGTATAGCAATAAGCCATTGCTGATAGATAACGCAAGGGTAACAGCTTTTGACGGTAAATAAGCTTGCTGATAATAAAGAAAGGAGCGCAACAGCGCTCCTTTCTTTATTATTTCTTACAAAACTATAAGCTACAGTCAGCGGTTGATACCGAGCTGGTGTAGGTAGTTTTTGCAGCATTACAGTCGTCTTGCGCCTTACTCTTTGTTGTGTTGTTAAGCGGAATTGCTTGTGTAGTTGTTGTTCCTCCAACTGTTACTTTGCAAGTGCAGGTGTAATCTTTCTTGCAAGAGGTAAACAATGTTGCGCTGAATGCAAGCGCCGTGATAGCGAAAAGCAGTTTTTTCATACAGATTTGTTTGATAGTTAAAAAATAATGATCGGCAAGATAGAAGGCATTATTCAAATATCAAAGCATCTGCACAAAATAATTTACTGGCCGCTCAGCTGTTTATATTCTTCGTTAGAAATTACCCTGTAGTCTGCCGGCATACGGAAAAGTGAATTTTCCACAGGTGTGCTGCTGATCTCCACGGCCTCCATATGCATGGTAAAGCCCTTTACCTCATCGGTATAGGAATAGGCCAATGGCAGAAAACGCGCATCTGGGAATCGCTCAAAGGCTATGCTCTGGTCTATATACCATTTACTGGTATAGGATATTTCAGCGCTTTTGCCGTTTTTGTAATTAAGCACGCCCCTTTGTTCTGCATAGCCGGCAATTTCGCGCGGTTTACTTTTTTGCTCCTTCAATACAAAGCCACGATAAGGTTCCTGCCGGGCTTTCAACTCGTCTGCCGACAGCTGAATGGCAAACTTCTTACCATTCCTGGTGGTGCGCAGGGAGTAAACCGTATTGTTGTTGGTGTTGATGAGTACTACATCCTGGAAGCCATTGCTCAAAGTCAGTTCTTTGCGTATCTGTGCATTTTTTATAGTAAAGGTGTAAAAGCCGGTAAACGTTTTGTGCTCGTTGCTTTCAAAAACAACTTTATACTTTACTGTGCCCTCCATAAAAGGTGTTTGCCCCAGTGCAGAGATCATTGGCAGAATGGCAATCAATAAAAGTATCAATTTGTTTTTCATTGTAAAAAACATGGAAAGAGTTTGCGATACAATTTACACATTCTCTATTATTATTTACTTTTCATTTAGTTAAAATATGCAGTATTGCCGGTCCGAAAAACCTTGGATTTCGTACATTGCTGATAATTGTAGAACAATATCTGTGCCATATATGTCGCTAAAAAATATTAAAGGGTTTCGTGGGTTTGTTGCCGGTGCAGCACTAACAGCTACTGCTGCATTGTTCATTCACGGCCGCGCCGAAGACCCCTATTTCGAAATATCCAAGAACCTCGATATCTATAATAATCTCTTCAAGGAATTGAACACTTATTATGTAGATCCTATTGAGCCTGGTAAGCTGGTAAAAACAGGCGTGGATGCTATGCTTGATGACTTGGACCCGTATACCAATTACATCACCGAGTCGGACATAGAAGATTACGAGTTTATGACCACAGGTAAATATGGCGGTATAGGCGCGAATATGCACCGTAAGGGCGACGATATTTATATAGGCGATGTATACGAGAACAGCCCCGCACAAAAGGCTGGCCTGCACCCCGGGGATATTGTAATGACGGTGGATAATCAGTCGGTAAAGGGTAAAACCATCGATGACCTGAGCCTGTTACTAAAAGGCTCTCCGGGTACCCAGCTTACACTGAAGGTAAAGGATGCTTACACTGCCGTAGAATCTCAGAAGATAATTACGCGCGGAGAGATAGAAATATCCAGTGTGCCGTATACTACATTGCTGGGGCCTGATAAGAACATTGCATTTGTTAAGCTTACCCAGTTTACACAAGGCTGCGCGCGCCAGGTACGCGATGCGTATGATAGCTTGCAGAAAGTACAGCCCAACTTAAAGGGCCTGGTGCTGGACCTTCGCAATAACCCGGGAGGCCTAGTAGATGAGGCCGTGAATATCTGCAACATATTTGTAGACCGCAACCAATCTGTAGTTACTACCCGCGGTAAGATACCCGATATGGACAAGGACTATAAAACATCTGGTCCTGTTTGGAATAAAGATCTGCCGCTTACAGTTCTGGTCAACAAGTCATCTGCCTCTGCATCTGAGATCGTAGCGGGCACTATGCAAGACCTGGACCGTGGCGTAATAATAGGAGAGCGTTCTTACGGCAAGGGCCTGGTGCAGGTAACCCGTCCGCTAGGGTTTAATGCTCACCTTAAACTTACTATTGCGCGCTACTATACGCCAAGCGGCCGCTGCATACAGGCGCTCGACTATACCCACAGGAATGCTGACCATACTGTGAGTGTTTTTGCAGACTCCCTGAGGAAGACATACAGCACGCGCAATGGCCGTAAGGTGCTAAGTGGAGGAGGTATAGAGCCAGACATTAAGCTGAAGGATGCGCCTAGCCCTATGATAGCCATGGCGCTTTACACTAAAAATTATTTCTTCGATTATGCAACCGAATATGCGGGTAAGCATAAAACAATAGCCGAGGCATCTAAGTTTACACTAACAGAGGCTGAGTTTGCCGACTTTACCAAATGGCTGGAGAAGAAGGACTACTCTTACAAGACGGAAACCGAAGCCGAGCTTGATTCGCTACAGTCGCGTGCCGAAAAAGAAAAGTATTACGAGGATTCGAAGAAGGAATTTGAGGCATTGCGCGCTAAACTGTCGCACGATAAAAAGCAAGACCTGCTGAAGAATAAGGATGTAGTAAAGCATCTGCTGGAAAACGAGATCGTATCGCGCTACTATTACAACCGTGGCCGCATAGCTAACAATATGCAGCACGACCAGGACCTGGACAAAGCGCTTGCTCTTATAGGCCAGCCTGCTGAGTATGGTTCTATCCTTAAAGGGAAGAAGTAATCATCCCGGTTTGCCTTAGTATCTCTTCCAGTTCAGAAAGGATCATGGCTGTAGCACCCCAGATAACGGTCTTGCCGTCGGGTATGTAGGCGTTTACTTTAAACTGCACGCCCTGCACTGCCGGCGATGATACATTGACCACATTTTTGATTGCCGGATCAAAAAGCTGGCTTAGTGGTATCTCCAGCACGTAAGATACTTCTGCCCGGCTCAGGTTGTATGTTGGTTGCTGTGCGGAAAAGCCCACATACGGGTAAACATTAAAATTGCTGATGGGTATGTACAGTGACGTTAAGGCACCCAGTATATCTACGTCTGCAGACATGATGCCCACTTCCTCCTGGGCTTCGCGTAGTGCGGTAGCTTTGTAGTCGGCATCCGTATGTTCATAACTACCACCGGGAAAACTTACCTGCCCGCTATGCGGCGTATTATCCTCTTTTCTTTTCATGAACAGCACATGCGGCTCATTGTTCAGAGGGAAAATGAGGCAGAGCACAGCGCTGGGGCGTGCTGTAGCAGGTACTTCCCCGGGTATTCTCTTTACCCTGCCCATCATCCGCTCCTGTGCCTCCAGTCCGGGTAGTGGCTCTTGCAGGCGCTTTCTTATCTTTTCTAGGTTCTCTTCGTTCACTGTCATTGTAAAGTTAGCAACAACTATATAATTATTTTCGGACTACCTTGACTCACGTAACACTTTAGTCACAATTCTTAAGTGAAACTGTTATAAATTTGTGCCGTTAGCACAAGCATTTTGGCCGATCTGAAAGTATTATATTATAAGGTTCCCCCTCTCGTAAGGTCGTTTCTTATCAGGGCGTTGATCATTTTTGTAGCCTGGCAGGTGGTGTACACCTTCGTCCTTGCGCCTGTGCGCATACCCGATCGTGCGCTGACAAATGCAACTGCATTTTCTACCGCCAAACTGATGTCGGTATTTTATGGCAATGTAGAAGCGCTGTATGCTCACCAGAATGCAACGCGGGCAGCCATTATCACCGTAGGTGGTAAGGGCGTTTTGGGCATCCTCGATCCTTGTAATGCTTTAGATATTATTGTACTCTACATAGCCTTTCTGTTTTGTTTTCCGAGTTCGGTTAAGCGCAGGCTGATATTTACTGTTATAGGCTTGCCCTACATCTATGTGTTCAATACCATCCGTTGCGCACTTATAGGCTGGCTTAATATTGCACACCGTGGTTGGGTCGATATCAGTCATCACTACCTGTTCACTGCGGCTATCTACCTGGCGGTCTTCTACCTGTGGGTTTTATATACTAAAAAGGCAGCTATCAATGCAGCGTAGGGGCCTGTTCATCATTTCTCTTATTATCATCATCCTGCTTAGCTGGGCCAATGTCGATTACTTTGGTACAACTAAAACCAATTTGTTCAGCCCGGCGGTAAATCAGGTTGTGCACATTGTCGCATTCCTGGCCACGGCAGCTATTGGCTATATCAACTGGAGGAAGGAAGAAAGGTGGGTTACATGGCTATGGTTGGGGCTGTATGCGCTGGTATTAGGCACTTTTATTGCTACAGTTATTATTTTCGGCATTACCCACAACGAGATCATAAAACAGGTTGGCGCGGGGTTGCGCAACCGGTTTACCGAACCGTTACCGTTCCTGGTTTTTTACATTTTTATTGTGCTCACCAAGCGTTTCAGGGAAACCGGTACATCAGCAAATGGTTGAGTCATCGCGATTCGAAAGCTTCAGCCCATGTCCGCAGTTACAACCCTATGTGGCAATGCTGGCTATACAGGAAAGCCAGTTGCCTGATACGTATAAAGTAATTCCCGGCCCGCAGCTGGTCATTGGCCTGCAATATCGTGGTGGTCTTAGTGTGCACAACCATGACCAAATAACGCCATTATCCAAAGCTGGTATTACAGGCCTTACTTCAAGCGTAGCCTCATTCTCCAACAATGGCCCTATCGGATCGGTGTTGATTTATTTTAAGCCCGGTGGTGCGGCGGCGTTTTTCAATGTGCCGCTTCACGAACTGTTCAGCACCCAGGTTTCGCTCGATAGTTTTGTGCTCCGCTCTACGCTGCTTATTCTCGAAGATCAGCTTTGTGCAGCCCGCACCGATGCAGAAAGAATATCAGTGACCGAGCAGTTTCTTATTGCATGTATGCGTACTTATACGCCCGATCCACTTGTAATGGCTGCTGTAACCAGGATCAATGCATGTGGGGGCAATATCCGCATAAAAGACCTGGCCAAAGAGCTGCACATCAGCCAGAGCCCGCTCGAGAAAAGATTCAGGGCAATAATTGGCACATCGCCGCGTAAATATGCCACTATTATTCGCTTCAGGTATACACTGAACAATTATAAGACCGCAACCTCGCTGACCGATCTGGCCTACGATGCCGGCTATTATGATCAATCTCATTTCATTAAAGAATTCAGGCAATTCACCGGCGAAACTCCGGAGCAATATTTTTCCGGCTTAAAGTAGAAAAACGATTTTTTACAATTCAGCGGGTTGCACAATAGAGACTTTTGTGTGTATAAAACAACACAATATGTTTACGTTAGAACAAATTAAGGCTGAATTTGCCAAGGTACGCTCAGGTGCCGATTTCCCCTCGCTCATCGCTAGTTTCAAACAGATAGGTATTACGGGGTATCAACATTTTGTTGCCGATGGTGTTACCATATATGCTGATGCCAACGACGAACAACTGACCACCCCGGCTAAGTACCATGAACTACCAGTTGCATCCATCTCTTCCGTGCAACAACTAAAGGATGCACTAACCATTCACCAACGCGGGGAAACGGATTACCTTACATTTTGTACGCAGGCTGCGGCCGCAGGGGTAGATAAGTGGATGGTTAGTACTACCGATATGACCTGTACCTATTATGCAGCAAATGGCCAGGAAATGCTGCGGGAAATAATACCCTCTTAAATAGCAGATGCCCGGAATTTTTTTCCGGGCATCTTAATATTTGTATCAAAAGATTTAGAAGAAGCTATAATCCCTTCTCGGCGAGTTTAGCCTGATGCCCAGGTACATAACGTTGGCGCTCAGCGGCCCGGCAGGGTCGTAGCCTACAGTAGAATATCCTCCGTATACTTTATTGGTATTGTCGAAGCTGCGCATGATCACACCCGCATCTATATAAAAGTTACGTGCGGCCTGGTAGCTTAGGTTGATATTGACACTCGTAACCCGGCTTTTAGGGCCATTCACCATCTTTACACCATATTCCTTGCTTGCAGTCAGGTACGATTTAAATATGTCGTTGCCATAGTTAGCGCTGCCGGTATCCACACCTTTCACGTAACTCATCGCCTTCAGCGTTATCATAAAATTCTTTGCCGGTTGGTAGCGTACTATGCCATACATTTTGATGAATCCTGAGCCCAGCGGATCGGCCAGTGGCTGGTTGTAGTTGGTGTAGTTCTGCACCGTGTCTTTGGCTGCATATGCATAAGGGCGCACCATGTCCATTTCTGCCTGCAGGTCCAGGTTGTGTATGCCAAACGCATCAAAATATTTGCCTCCCAGTTGCAACCCGTATTTATTGCCATACCAACCCTTGCCGCTGAATAATTCAGAGGCCTTGAATTCATTCAGCATAAACTGACCATAGAACTGGAAGTGCTTAGCTGCAATAGCTTTGAACGACCAGCCGATGAGCGATTTATCCCCGCTTCCATTAAAGTTATTGGCAGCAAGTGTAAAGGCCACAGGGTTGAAGTAGTTGGGTTCAAATCCATTGTTACCTCTGCTGAAAACTATAGATTCAAAATAACTTACATTCAGCCAGCGGGCAGCGTTGAACGAGATGAAATGCATAGTCGCATACTTATGCGGATACGTTTGGTCTCCGGAGAATTTATCGTATTGCGATGTCAGCTGCAGGTAAAGCGCATCGTAGTTAAGACGCCACACGCGGGCACGTACCCTGAGGAAGGGCATTGACGATGATGCGTCTGTAAGGAACAGGCTGGTAATACCGTCGCCTATAAAGTTGCGGCCATTGCCCAGCGTTACGTTTACCTTGTCTTTTACTGCAGCAAAATCAACATAGGCGCTGGAATTGTAGTAGTCCCATATACCGCCCAGTTTTTTAGGTGCCAGGAAGTAGTCTGCCCCTGGCACGCGCATATGCTTTCCGTCATTCAGGGCATAGTTATACACATAGCCTGGCAACGATTCCTGGTTATCGGTAAGCATGGTATAGAACCCTATCTTTTTACCAAACCAGCCCCGGAACTCCAGGTCGTGACTGTTATACAAATGGTAGCCATCCAGCCCTTTTACAGACGTGTTGCCCTTGCCACTGTATTTATCAATTGTAGATACTTCATTGATCACCGGGTTGATAGCCAGGAAAAAGTCTTTGGTTTTTACCCGGCCAAAATTGTACCTGTCTTTATATATTTTTCCGAACAGTGGATGTTTTGATGGGATAAAACCATTTTCATCTTCTGTCCACTCGCCGTTCTCGCCTACCATATTCTGCAGGTTGAACTTGTCTATTTTGCTGTAACGGCCTGCGCCGGCAGTGTCGTTCTGTATTTTTTCCAGGAATTTTACCGCGTGCATGCGCGATTCCATTTTGTCACTCAGGTTCAGGCTGTCGCACAGTTTGCCAGAGCGGGTCTCCAGCCTGTCCAGCAACAGTAAATTGTCAGACCCCATCGGGATGTAGGTAGTTTGGGCTGCCGCCTTTAGCATGGTAAATGTTAATGCGGAAAAGAGGTAGGCTTTTTTATGCATAAAGATGCTTTACAGATACGTAAATGGTAGATTTGCAAAACAAATTTAGCAGATATTAATTAACAGCGCCAATTTAGATACATGAGCACTATATTAATTAAGAATGTAGCCGTTGTAAATGAAGGAGTAACACATATAAGTGATGTGTTGCTGAAGGATGGCTTTATAGAGAAGATAGCCAACAATATATCTGTTAGCGGGGCTTACCAGGAGATAAACGGCGAGGGACTCCATCTGCTACCGGGCGTTATTGACGACCAGGTACACTTTCGGGAACCCGGATTGACCCACAAGGCTAATATCGCTACCGAAGCTGCGGCAGCTGTAGCAGGGGGAACTACTTCCTTCATGGAGATGCCTAATACCAACCCGCCCGCAACCACGCAGGAATTACTGGAAGATAAATACGCCATTGCTGCCGCTACATCGGTAGCCAACTATTCCTTTTTTATGGGAGTATCGAACAATAATGTAGATGAGGTACTAAAAACCAACGACAAGAAAAAAGATGTTTGCGGCGTAAAAATATTCATGGGCTCCAGTACCGGCGATATGCTGGTGGATAATTACGTAACGCTCAACAAGATATTTTCGGAATCAGAGCTATTAATAGCTACCCACTGCGAGGATGAAAGAGTGGTGGCAGCCAATAAAGAAAAATATCCTGACCCTGATAATGCTGCTTATCACCCGCTGATCCGCGATGTGGAGGCTTGTTTCCAGAGCTCATTCTCCGCTATCCAGCTGGCTAAGATGCACAATACCCGCCTGCACATCCTGCATATTTCTACCGCCCGCGAGTTGCAGCTGTTCACCAATATGCTGCCGCTGGAAGAAAAGAGGATCACATCAGAAGTATGTGTGCATCACCTGCATTTTACTGCTGACGATTACGCGCGATATGGCAACCTGATAAAATGCAACCCCGCAATAAAAGCACCTGAGAACAAGGCTGCACTATGGGAAGCATTGTTGGATGATCGCCTGGATATTATAGCTACCGACCATGCCCCACACACATGGGAAGAAAAACAACTGCCTTACAAGCAGGCACCCGCTGGTGTGCCCCTGGTGCAGCATTCCCTGTTACTGATGCTGCAATATGTAAAAGAGGGGCGCATAACAATAGAAAAGGTAGTGGAGAAAATGGCGCATGCTCCGGCAAAGTGCTTCCAGATAGCTAGAAGGGGTTATATAAGGGAAGGCTACCACGCCGACCTGGTGCTGGTAAATATGAATGCTCCTTACCTGGTAGAGAAGAATAACATACTATATAAATGTGGCTGGTCTCCGTTTGAAGGGCATACTTTCCCGGCAACAGTAGAAAAAACAATAGTAAATGGTAATGTAGTTTATGAAAAAGGCAAGGTTTTGGATCTTTATAAAGGCCAAAGACTTGTATTCGATAGATGAGGAACGATAAAACAACATTAAAAGACCTTTCAATATATACCTCTGATGCAACCGGGGGTATTTTTTCGTTAATAGACCGTACTACATCGCAGGCAGGGCGGGATCATCTGAAAAAGCATATTGCCCAGCCGCCGGCTAATGCTGATCACCTGGTGAAACTGCAGGATTCAGTAAAATTCTGGCATGCCAACCCTGGTTTGTGGCCCGAAGTAATATCTAACGGCACCATCATCATGCTCGAAAAATTTTTCGAGTCGGCCGACCAGGTAAGCGCACCGCCTACAGGCATCACTTTGCTGATGGGTTCGTTCATTCAGCGGATACTGAACAAGCAGGAGTATACGCTGGCCCGCTTTTCCCTCTCGCATCTTTCGGATTTCCTGAAAGGCTGCCGGCAACTGGCAGATATTGCCCAGCGCAATGATGTTCCGGAATTGCTAAAAGTAGAGCTGGACAATATTGGTAAAGAGCTGGAGCATCGCCTCGTGGAGAAAATGATGGCGGTGACCAATGATACCAAATATTCAGATCTCGCCCAGCTCAACTATCTTGCCCGTCGCGAGATGAAGAGCATGGTCTATCGGCTTATTGCCATGTATGCCCGCCTGGACGCATGGCAGGCAATGGCCAGATCGACAAAAGAGCATAATTGGGTATTTCCCGAAATACTACCGGAAGCGCCCATCCAGTTTGAGATGGAGCAACTGTACCATCCCCTGGTAGCCACTCCCATTTCTTATGATATCCGCTTCGACAATAGCCGCAACTTCCTGGTGATTACGGGGGCCAATATGTCGGGCAAGACCACCTTTATGCGCTCACTGGGCGTTGGGGCGCTGATGGCTCACCTGGGCATGGGTGTGCCGGCAAAGGCGTTGCGCATCAGCTTTCTGCATGGTATCATTACCAATATGCATGTAGAGGACAATATACTGAAAGGCGAAAGCTACTTTTTTGCCGAAGTGCAGCGCATAAAACAGACTGCAGAAAGAATACAGCAGGATAAACCACACCTGGTATTGATGGATGAGCTGTTTAAAGGCACCAATGTGCATGATGCGTACGAATGCACCAAGGCGGTAATGGACGGCCTGCTGAACCATAATCATCACCTGATGATCCTCTCCACGCACCTTTACGAAGTGGCACATAAGTTTGAGGGGCACAAAGATATTCTGTTTGCCTACTTTGTTACCGAAATGGAGAACGACGACTATAAGTTCACCTACGAGCTGAAGCCCGGCATATCGAACGACAGGATCGGGTATCGGATATTGCAGCAGGAAGGCGTAATTTCGCTGTTACAAAACAGATCGGCCCGATGATAAAAGCGAGAGCTTTCGTAGTAATTGTTACACTTTTCATTTTTCTGCCCGTAGGATATCTTCTGCTGCGCGAAGGCATGTATCGTGCCAAACATGGCAATACCCCGACGCCGGCAACAAATACCCGCACCGATACCGCCAAACACGATACAACAGGCAGATAGTTTATTAATTACCTTTATGCAATAATATACCCGATGGCTTTACCTAATATTTTTACCCGCAGCGTAACCGATGAGGTCATAGGCAGAATAAACGCGCTTACTCCCGCAACACAGCCCAGGTGGGGCAAAATGAGCGTATCGCAGATGCTGGCCCACTGCTGCGTAACTTACGAAATGGTGTACGATAACAAACACCCGAAGCCTTCCGGGTTCACCCGGTTGCTGCTGAAGGCGTTTGTGAAGAGTGCTGTGGTAACAGAAAAGCCATATAAGCACAATTCGCGCACTGCCCCGGCTTTTCTTATTACGGATGAAAAGGAGTTTGAAACAGAGAAAAAGCGCCTGATAGATTACCTGAATAAAACGGAACAACTGGGCATTGCACACTTTGACGGTAAGGAATCTCATTCCTTCGGACCATTGAATAAGCAGGAATGGAACAATATGTTTTATAAACATCTTGACCATCACCTGAACCAATTTGGTGTATAACAAATAGTAAATGAAGACATTGCACCGCATAATGTTGAAAAAATTCCCCGTTTCGGCAACGGTTTGCTTCTACGGCCGCCGAATATTTTATATTGGCGATGGCAATAAAATCATTAATAAGCTGTTAAATAGGGACCAGCTACTTTTTCGGCTTGTTCCTGAAAATTTATGAAGTTATCTTTGGCGCGGAAATTGCAGCTAACAAACAAATAATCAATTTAATATTTAATATATGAAAACACTTCGTCTTATTGCGCTGAGCGCGCTTGTAACTATAGCATCAGCAAGTGCTATTTTCTACGCTTCCTGCTCTAAAGATGAATGTAAGAACACAGTTTGTAGTAATGGCGGCTCTTGCAGCGGCAGCACTTGTATTTGCCCTCTAGGGTTTACAGGGCCTACTTGCGGCACCCGTTCTTTTATTGGTCGCTGGGCCGGAACTGATGCTTGTACGCCAGACACACTTGCCGGGGCTGTTATCATTACTATAGATAGTACTAACGATAGCTCTAAAGTGATGATCTCTAATATTGCTGGAAGTGGCAGCAATGTTAAATTCAATGGCACCATCAGTTCTCCAACAACAATAGACTATAGCAGCCAGTATGTTACCCATACTATAGGTGGTGTTGCTACTACAGATACACTGGAGGGACATTTTGTGCTAACCAACAACACTACCTTTACGCACACTTACACAGATCAAAAGGGAACTAAATATACCTGTACTGGTACCTACAGCAAATTATAATTCTTTAATCTTACCAATAGCTGGAAGGGTGTTCGCAAAGAGCACCCTTCTTTTTTATTATAAACTGTTGTTGCTTGTATGTGAAACCTAGTGACTACCCGGCCGCGGCGTTGTTGGTGCACTGGGTGGTGGCGGAGGGGGTGTAAGCGCAGGCACTGCGTGCGATGTACTATTGCGTGGTGCAGTTTCGCTTTTGCCCGTGGCTGCGGCCAATGAGTCGGCCACGCGCTTTGATTCGGCATTGATTATGGAATCGTTTTGTGCTTTTAATGCCCGGGTAAGTGAATCCCTGGTCACATTAAGGGCAGAATCTAATTGCGCCTGGGCACCATTCTGTTTATTGCCATCATTGCCGCCGCATGCCGCCAGCAGCAGCGTGCAACACAGTGCCGGCAAAGTCTTTTTTATCCACATGATCACCTCGACAAATATAGAAAAGTATACCAGCAAACACATCTGTAACAATTAATAAAATATAAAATTATTATCTCCATTTTGCTTACAAACGGCAAAGCGAGTATCTTTGGCACAAAATTTATAGCAGTTATAACCAATTAACCAATTTAAAAAGCAGGAATATGAAAAAATTTCGTCTTATTGCGCTGAGCGCTCTTGTAACTGTAGCATCAGCTACCGCTATCTTCTCCACCTCTTGCTCTAAAGATGAGTGTAAGGATGTAACATGCCAGAACGGCGGTGTTTGCTCCGGTGGTAACTGTACATGCCCCGTGGGCTACGAAGGTTCACGTTGTGAAACCAAATCAAGGGATAAATTTGTAGGTGTTTACACTGGTTCTGAAATTTGCACTACTGGTACAGATAATTACTCAGTCACACTGGCCGCAAATTCTGACGCGCTGAAACTTACTTACACTAACCTGTACAACGACAACATTACTGCTATCTGCACAATGATCGCTGCAGACTCATTTGCATTCTCTGGTACTCAGAGCGGTGCCACTTTCTCTGGTACTGGTAAGCTTACAGGTTCAAGCGCACTGACTGTGCATTACACAATAACTAACGGCGCTATATCAAACACTTGTACTTTCACAGGTTCAAAATAATTGTGTCTGATCTTTATACAAGAACGGCTGCCCTAGGGCAGCCGTTCTTGTATGTACTGAAGCACCGGTTAAGGGGGCTTGCAGCGTGGGATGAAAAGATGACGTGAGATTGTAAATCTAAAGAAGAAGAGACGTTTGACATCCTGGTATATAACTAAGAGCGTCTTATATAAAAGAGAAAGGCAGGTATAATACCCGCCTTTCTGTCTTTATTTAATATCTGATTATTATTTGCTGATCTTAGGTTTGCCGTTGCCAATTGTTTTTGGTGCGTTAGGATCACTGCTCTGCTGTGGCTGATCAGTGATTTTAGGCTTACCATTGCCAATTGTTGGTGCAGGTGCCGGCGTGGCAGGTGCAGTGGTTTCGTGGTTGGTAATAGTGCCGTGGCCTTTTGTAGAGCCTTTTGTCGCTGTGCCGGTAGTACCCTTCTTAGCGTCTTCAGCCATTTTAGTAGAGTCAGCAGCATGCTGTGCAGCAGCAGCCTGTGCAGCTTCCTGGTTCTGTGCTTCTATAGCCCTTGCAGTAGAATCTTTAGCTGCCTGAACCCTTGCTTCTTCCGCAGCCTTGTTCGATTCGCCATTGCCGCAAGATGCAAATAATATTGCGCTACCGGCCAAAAGTAATAATGTCTTCTTCATCTGTATGTGTTTTTAATTGGTGCAAATTTATCATTAAAAGTACTACTGACAGTGCAGGGCTCCGCAAATATCTTTGTTAATTATCGCGGTCTTTACCATCATCGTTTTTGCCATCTGCTTCATCTTCCGGACAGCCGTGGTTGCGCCATGGGCCGCCATCATCGGGGCATTTGTCCTTTCTGTCAGATACATGATCGCCGTCCCTGTCTTTTACTTTCTTTTTATGGAACGGTACGAACCCACCTACATAAAAATTCATGCCATGCTGGTGCGATACGAAGGCAAGCATATCATCGCTGCCTATGTAAAAGCCATATGCCCGCAGGCCAATACCCATTTTAAAGTCGTTGGCCAGCATGCTGTAGGTAAGGGGCACTGCCACCATAAATCTGCGCGTATCGAACCTTGGCGTTACCGTAAGCTGGTTATAGTAAGAGTTGCCATAGTTCTGGCGGTTTACCACATTATTAAAGTAAGTGACATTTACATAGTAACTCTTACATACATGATAGTCTGCACTAAATACCAGTGCTGTGGGCATATATAACCTGTTCTGCTGCCGGCCAGTATCTACCGAAAAGCCTTGCCGGGTGGCATATGCTTTCAGGTCGTCGGTATTTTTTACATTATCGGCCAGGCCTTTGCCTGTAATGTATCCGTTGCCCTTAATATCTACAGTAAAGTTGTTATTAGTGTTATACAATATAGATCCGAGGTCTGTAACCGATGCGGCCAGCCTCAGTTTGTAGCGGTTCACTGTCTGGTCGCTCACCACTTTTCCGTCCATCTCACCACGGGTCGCCTCCGGGTTCTCTATATAGTCATAAACTACGCCAAAGTCTCCGCCAAAGCCATTTCCGCTTTTGCTATTTACCAGTTGGTCGAAGATGCTATTGCTACCTAGCCCCGCTGATAAGGAACTATTGCTGCCTACCAGGTTGCTTGAATATTGCACTGCTGTATTGCGGGCATAAATAGAATCCTGTCCCGGCGCGTAGTGCAGGTCCAGGTTATCACCCTTCAGGCCTATGTAGCCAATACCATTCAGGTAGCGGAGGGTAACACCTGCTTTCAGTTCGTGATGGCCTTTATCTATTATAACGGCACCATAGGTAAGCGCAACTTCGCCCCATACGTGCCCGGTCCAGTTAAAGTTTTTCGATACCAGGTCTATATTCGTGCCGGTTGTGTAATCAAAATCGGTAACGGTACGGTAAAGCGACTGACTGAAATTATTGAACTGGTTCACAGCCCTTAGCCGGGTAGAGATGCCAATGCTGTGGCGGTGGTTGATAGCCACCATCACGCCCGGGCCGCGCACTTCTGCAGCCGGGGCTACCAGGCTAAAGTCTTGCTTGCCTGAAAAAGTAAATACATCATTAATATTAGTGCTGTTACCATTAATAAATCGCTTAAGCCCGCCAACTGTATTCAGCTTGCCCAGGTTATTATCTACACCTGCATTAATGCTCAGCAGGTCTATCACCAGTCTGTCCCTGTTATCGGCAATGTTGGCCGGGTTCAGGTAAAGGCTGCTCATGCCGCTCCAGTTGCCGGTAGCCACACCCATATAATGCTGTGCGTTAGCGGCAAGAGAGGTTGCAATAAGGGCTGTTGCGAGTATCGGTTTTTTCATGCAAAAGATATTTACATACCCGCGGAGCAGGTATTATATTACGCTAAAGTAATAAACATGTTCAATAACAAGTAATATTTGCGCCACTTTAAATGGCTTTATTCATGGGCCTATACCTCTATTGCCGAATTCTATTTCCAAAATGCGTGTATGTACATATATTTGCACTACAAAACGAAACAAACAATATGAAAAAAATTACATTGTTCCTGGCTTTTGCAGCTGCTGCGCTGACAACCAACGCCCAGACCAAAACAACAACTAAGACAACTACCAAGACAACCACTACTACCAAGACGGCTGCCCCTGTTGCAGGTCCTGCAAAGTGGAATGTTGATGCGTCTCACTCTTCAGTTAAGTTCACAGTAACTCACCTTACTGTATCTGAAGTAGAAGGTATGTTCAAAGTGTTCAACGGTACTATCGATGCGCCTACTGCCGACTTCAACAACGCTAAGGTTGCTTTTGATGTAGACGTGAACAGCATCAACACGGACAATGAAATGCGTGATAAGCACCTGAAGAGCGATGACTTCTTCAATGCTGAAAAATATCCTAAAATGACTTTCACCAGCACTGCTTTCCGCAAAACAAGCGGTAACAACTATGTACTGGAGGGCAACCTGACCATCCGCGACGTAACGAAGAAAGTAACTTTCGCTGTAGTTTACGGTGGTACAGTAAAAGATCCATGGGGCAACATCAAGGCTGGTTTCAAAGCTTCTGGAAAGATAAGCCGTAAAGCTTATGGCCTGAAGTGGAGCGCACTGACAGAAGCCGGTGGTGCTGTTGTAGGCGACGAAGTAAGCCTGAACATCAAGCTGGAATTTGCCCAGGCAAAATAAATTTTTAGATTGGTTTTTATAGTGAGTAGATGTGAAAAGCGGCCTTCGGGGCCGCTTTTTTTATTTAGTTGTGGTTAAAAACGTCCACAAATGACAATGTGGGAAGAGCCACCGCAGCAACAGATAGGATTTTAACAGTTATGCTGATGCGGTATTCATTACGCCCGGTTTAGCCTGCAATTCGCTGCCAGGTCAGTTATTCAACTGGCTGACTGCCACGGAAGTTGATCTATAATAGAATTGTAATATCACGATAGTTGCATAGTTATCGTATTTGTCAGAGTCCCGTAAAAACAAGATGGCCGATGGCGCAAAGTGCCATAACTGGTATGGTTTTGTCAGGTTTGGCCCTATAACAAACTAACAAAATAAGTTTATGAAACGCAATCTACTCAAAGCAACATTAATGGCAGGTTTACTCTACGCCTCGCCATCGTTTGCAGCAGCCACACTTTATGGTCTTGCTACAGGCAACACGATTTTTACCATGAGCAATCCATCGTCTCCATCCAGCATCAGCGGGCCATACGCCATTACAGGCGTAGCCAGCGGACAAGTGTTGGTAAGCCTGGACAGCAGGCCAAGCGATGGCCGCCTGTATGCACTGGGCTATGACTCAACATCCATGATGGGTGAACTGTACTGGCTGCAATCATCAGGCACTACATACACAGCTACTGCAGTCAGTGGTACTATGGCCAGCCTGGATCTCGGCTCAACAACCAATGCCTCTATGGATTTTGTATCCAGCATGGATAACCAGATCCGCGTTATGGGCCGCAACGGTAATAACTATATGATGGATGCGACAACAGGCGCTATCAGCAGCACCGGTACCAGCGGGCTTTCATTCGGCACGGGCGATATTCATATCGGTTCAGGCATTATGGCAGCAACAGCGTTTACCAACAGCTTTTACGGTTCTGATGCCAGCCAGCAGGTGGGCTACGATGCAGCCAACAACGTATTGGTAATGATGGATGCAGGCAGCTATGCTAATGGCTGGAACTATTCTATGAACACCCTGCACTCCGTAGGTCTTACTGCGGGCACTGCCTTTATGCCGGGCAGCGGCGTGGGTATGGATACATGGTATGACACGGCAACACACCACAACTGGGTGTATGTAACAGGTACTTCCCTGCTGAGCGGTGGCGCTCACCTGTATCGCTACGATATTGATGGTGGCGTAACCGGTACAATGACAGATATGGGTGCCATAGGTAGTGGTACGCTGAATGTGCGCGATATAGCATTTGGTATGCAGCGCGATTCTACATCTGCTATTATGGGTCACCTGGTAACTGCACTTACCCTGAACATGCGTAACCTGGTATTCTTTGATTCTTACAACCCTAGCAATATCCGCAGGATGGTACGCCTGAATGGTATGACATCAAGCCAGACAATGGTAGCTATAGACTACTCTTCTGATGGTATGCTGTATGGCCTGGGTTATAACTCCGGCGCACACAATTACCAGCTGTACAGAATTGACACAGCCAATGGCCATGTGACAGCTGTAAATACAACTGCCACAGCACTGAACCTGGGTTCTGATGATGGTTCCGGCAACTACCTGAATGTAGCTTTCCGCTTCATTGCCACTGCCAACAACAGGATACGTGTAATAGGTAACAACGGTGCTACCAACGTACAGCTCAATTCTATGACAGGTGCTATTGCTTCTAACGACGCAGCTATATCTTACGTAACAGGCGATGCCAACTATGGCAGCACTGCCAACCTTACTTCTATGGCTTATACCGGCTACCAGGGCGATGCCACTACACAGGCATTTGGCTTTGATGCTAACACAGGAGCTATGGTAAAGTTTAACACAGACAACAGCACCAGCGGTTTTGGTGATGCCACTAGCGGTTATATAAACACCGATCTGAGCCTTGACCTGGTATTGTCCCTGCTGTTGCACACAAATACCTATAACAATGCGCATATGAACATTACTTACGACAATGCAAGCAGCGCTAATATTGGCTATATGGTAGCTAACTACTACGGTGATAGTGCTGTACTGGGTAACTACTCTGTAATGTATGATATGACCGGCATGCTTACTGCATACCACAAAACAACCAGTCCTTCTCCTAGCCGTGTGGGCAGTGTAGGTGGCGGTGTTCCGGTAAAAGACCTGACCATGCGCAGGACAATGCCAACAGCAGTGAACAATGTAGTTGCTGGCACAGATGAAACACTGGTTTATCCAAACCCTGTTATCAACAATACAAAGATCGTTCTGAACGAAACTCCGCTGAATAATATATCTGTAGAAGTGATAGATATGAACGGTAACCTGATGCGCAGCTATACATATGCCGCAGGTACTAAAGTACTTGATGTAGATATGAGCCGCCTGGCGGTAGGTATATACAGTGCACGTGTTATCAGCAACGGTATCACTACGCACAATCTTAAAATAGTTAAGGAATAAGATCGCATATAATATGCTAAAAAGCGGAGAGCAGGCCAATGTGCCTGCTCTCCGCTTTTATGTAGTTGACTCATTATATCACCACATTGATCATTTTGCCTTTTACAAAAATGATCTTCTTAGGCTGCTTGCCTTCCATCCATTTTTGCACGGCTTCGTTGGCCAATACAGCAGCTTCGATACCGGCCTGGGCAGCATCCAGCGCAAACTCCATTTCTACACGGGCTTTACCATTGATGGCCACAGGGTAGTTCTTAGTGTTATCTACGGTATACTTCTCTTCGTATGCCGGATATGCTGCCTTTACTACGCTATCGTTATGGCCTAGCTTGTGCCACAGCTCTTCAGCCATATGCGGCGCAAACGGGCATATCAGTATGGCCAGTGGCTCCAGTATAGCACGCTTGTGGCAGTTAAGGCTGCTCAGCTCGTTCACCGTTATCATAAACTGGCTTACCGATGTATTGAAAGAGAAGCGCTCCATATCGTCGCTTATCTTCTTGATGGTCTTATGTAATACTTTCAGCTCAGCATCTGTTGCCGCTTCATCGGTTACTATCCATCCCTTCTGCTCATCGGCATACAGGCGCCACAACTTCTTTAAGAAACGATGCACACCCTCTATACCCTTGGTGTCCCATGGCTTGCTCATGTCTATAGGCCCCAGGAACATCTCGTACATTCGGAAGGTATCAGCGCCATAATCCTTTACGATGTCATCCGGGTTGACCACATTGTATTTGGACTTGGACATTTTTTCAACTTCAGCTTTGAGTTGGATATACTGTTCGTCATCCTCTGTTAGCTGATCGTCCCATAGTACGTTCTCTAATCCAGGCAGATAATCTTTATGTAAGGTTAATAGCTTTTCGTAGTTTTTCTTAGTTAGTCTATTCTTGGTGTCAATATACTTATGAGCATCTCTTATACGTAAAGGCTGATCGTCTGGTAAAAAGATGTGGTTTTCAATATCCATTTTACCTGATATCTCTGATGAACAAATGTATGGTCCCGGATTAAATGGCTTATTGCTATCTTCCGGTGTTGCAAAAAGTTTCTCTGCAAAATAAGATACCCCCTGTATCATCCCCTGGTTCAACAATTTCTTAAACGGCTCATCGAAGCTGATATAGCCCAGGTCATGCAGGGCTTTGGTCCACATGCGGCTGTACAGCAAATGGCCTACGGCATGCTCGGTACCGCCTACATACAGGTCTACCTGCTGCCAGTAATCGGTTGCCGCGCGGCTGGCAAATTCTTTGTCATTGTGCGGATCCATATAACGCAGGAAGTACCAGCTGCTACCTGCGTAGCCAGGCATAGTGTTGGTCTCGCGGCCTTCTGCCATCCATTCAGGTATGTTGGCTAATGGACCTTGTCCTTCGGGACCTGGTTTGTAATGCTCTACCATCGGCAACTCTACGGGCAACTGAGACAATGTGGCATCGTTCAATTCGTCGGTACCATAAGGTACATCGTCCTTATAAACTATCGGGAAAGGCTCTCCCCAGTAGCGCTGGCGGCTAAAGCCAGCATCACGCAAGCGATAGTTCACCTTCTTGGTGCCCACACCCGCATTAACCAATGCTGTTATGGCTGCATCAATGGCACCGCTTACCTGCATGCCGCTCAAAAAGTCGCTATTCTCTATGGTGCCGGTTTTGCTGCTATAGGCCTTGTCTCCCGTATAGGCTTCGCCAAATACATTGGTAATGTCTATGTTGAAGTGCTTGGCAAACGCATGGTCGCGGTCATCGCCACTCGGTACCGCCATTATAGCGCCTGTGCCATAGCCTGCCAATACGTACTCCGATATCCATACCGGTATCTTTTTTCCGGTAAATGGATGCAGTACATACGCGCCTGTAAACGCGCCTGTCACCTGCTTCACCTCGCTCATGCGCTCACGCTCGCTGCGGCTCTTTACATACGCTTTATACTCTTCTACCTTTTGTTGCTGCTCTGCCGTGGTGATGCTGTCCACCAACTCATGCTCCGGCGCCAGCACCATAAAGTCTACACCAAATATGGTATCGGGGCGGGTAGTGAATACCAGTACATCACCTTCACCTTCAGCCAGCTTAAACTTCACTTCAGCACCATTGCTCTTACCTATCCAGTTGCGCTGCATTTCTTTCATCGCCTCGCTCCAGTCCAGGTTGTCTAAAGAATTCAGCAGGCGCTCTGCAAATTCTGTTATGCGCAAAAACCATTGGCGCATGTTCTTGCGCTCTACGGGGTGGCCACCACGCTCACTTACACCATTCACTACTTCATCGTTGGCCAGCACAGTGCCCAGTGCTTCGCACCACCATACCTGGGCATAACCCTGGTAGGCATTGCGGTAGTTCATCAGTATGGCGCGCTGTTCTTTTTCGCTATAAGCTTTCCACTGCTCTGCTGTAAAACTGCACGTCTCATCGCCGGGGCAAGTATAGCCATCATTGCCTGTCAGTTCAAATATTTTCACCAGGTCGGCAATCGGGCGTGCTTTGTCCTTACTCCTGTCGTACCAGCTGTGGAACAACTGCAGGAATATCCACTGCGTCCATTTATAATACTTCGGATCGCTGGTTCGCACCTGGCGGCTCCAGTCGTAGCTAAAACCAATGTTGTCCAGCTGCTCGCGGTAGCGGGCAGTATTCTTTTCGGTAGTTACGGCAGGGTGCTGCCCTGTTTCCAATGCATACTGCTCTGCCGGCAGGCCAAATGCATCGAAGCCCATTGGGTGCAGCACGTTGTAGCCACACAGCCTCTTATAGCGTGCGTAAATGTCGGACGCTATGTAGCCTAATGGGTGACCCACATGCAGGCCGGCACCACTTGGGTAAGGAAACATGTCGAGCACGTAAAACTTAGGTTTAGCTGTTTCGCCCGGTGTGGGATTTTCTACCTTGTATACGTGGTTATCCGTCCAGTATTTTTTCCAGTGTTGCTCTATTTCAGAGAAATTATATTCCATGTTTGTTGTATGCGATAAAATCGGATGGCAAAAGTCCGAAAATTCTGAAACTTATTTATGATTTGATGAGCCGACTTACGACTTACGACTTTTGACTTACGACTATTCTTAAAACTCCAGCGTCAGCCCATCGTATGCCAGCTGCATATTGGCTGGTAGGGTGGCATTTACCTCGTCGTGCAGGCCCAGCTGATGGCTGATGTGGGTAAACCAGGTATTGCGTATATCAAGGCCTTGTGCTATTTCTATAGATTCCGCCAGTGTAAAATGCGATGGGTGTTTCTCGTGGCGTAGCGCGGTAAGCACCAGGGTGTCGCTGCCGTTTACCTTAGCCAGCTGCTCCGGTGCTATGTAGTTGGCATCTGTAATGTAAGTAAACTTGCCTATACGGAAGCCCAGCACTTCCATTTGGTAATGGCGCACCTTTATAGGGATAAATTCAAGTCCGTTAATGCTGAACGGCTGATCAGGGTCCAGCGTCACCAGGTCCAGCTGCGGTATGCCAGGGTATGTAGGGTTATCAAACACGTAGCTGAACTCCCTTCTCAGCACCACCTGTGTTTCAGGCGTTGCATAAACGGGCATGGCCTTCTGCTGAAAGTAATTATATGCGCGCACATCATCCAGCCCGGCCACGTGGTCTTTGTGGCTGTGGGTAAACACAATAGCATCCAGCTTCTCTACTTTCGCGCGCAGCATCTGGTAGCGGAAGTCGGGGCCTGCATCTATTACTACGGTAGCCTCCGGCGCTTCCACCAGTATAGCGCTGCGCAGCCTGTTATCTTTTTTATTAGTGCTGGTACATACCGGGCAATGGCAACCTATCAAAGGAACGCCCTGCGATGTGCCCGTACCTAAGAATGTTATTTTCACTACAGGTCCATTTGTGTTTGTACCGCATCGGGCTTGCCAAAGTCGGGTTGTTCTTTCAGTTGGCGGTACCATTTCAGCATTTCGCCGCTCAGCTCTTCTTCGTTTATGTTAATGTTCTGCAATATTTCCACCAGCGCGTTGATACGGCCTTCCACGTTAAAGAACTTATTGATGACCACAATACGCTTATCTTCAAGCACACAATACCCGCTGTTGAAATGGCCTTTCTCAAAACGCACTACGTAGCGCGCTTCTTCAAAAAGCTCTTCCAGTTTTTTAAGCGTATTCGGCGTATATTTGAAACTCATTTTATTCCCGCTGTTTCGATGGTTAAAAGTAGAAAATTCGGAGCAATAACAGCTATTGTGTTTTTTTTAAGTATGTTTTGCACCGCCACCAGGGTAATGGCCCAGGTAGAGGATGACAAGAATGGCAACCCGAAGATATTTTCTATTGGCGTTATAGGCGGTGGCAACTTTTGCCAGGTAGATGGCGACAACTTTGCGGGCTATTACAAATTTGGTGCAAACGTGGGCGGTATAGCCTATGCCAGGATCCGCAAGAACGCTGCGCTAAGTTTCGAACTGTTGTACAGCCAGAAGGGCTCCCGCAGTAACATTGCCCGTTTTGGAGACACCGACAGCACCTTGCTGATAACAAAATACAGTGTGGACCTGCGCTATGCCGAGATACCGGTGATGATCAATTTCTTTGACGAGCACCGCAGCCACCTAGGTGTGGGCTTCTCTTATGGTACGCTGCTTAATGCCACCGAGCGGGTAACTACTACGCCTCCATATACGGGCGACCTCAGTAAGTACCAGTTCAAAAAAAGCGATTTCCAGCTGATAGCAGGGGCGCAGTTGCATATATGGAAGGGGCTGTTTGCCAATCTCCGGTTCCAGTATTCAGTTTTGCCCATCCGCACCAACGTGCCGCCCGGAATTTCAAGAGCGTCACAATATAATAACGTTTGGACCGTTCGCCTGATGTACCTGTTTATATAAAAGGTATATTTGCCAACTGTACTCAATGAAAAAGTTCACATTTGCCCTCTTATTATCTCTTATCGGTGCAGGTTTCAGCCTGCATGCGCAGGAAGAATATGCTATGTACGAAAACCGTACTTTTTATGGTGGTCTGATAGGCGGTGTGAATCTTACCCAGATTGACGGTGACAATTTTGCCGGCTACAGCCGCAAAGGCATGAACGTAGGTGGCGTGGTGTTCTTTAAATTGGACGAGCATATTGCGGGCAGTATCGAGGTGCTGCTATCGCAAAAGGGTAGTGTATCTAAAGAGCCGCAATTGCTTGCCGCAGGATATTACATACTTAAATACGGGGCAGACCTTACCTACGGCGAGATACCGATCATGATCAATTATTTCGATGATCATAAAAATCACTTTGGTGCCGGCTTCTCTTACTCCAGGTTAGGTACTTCCAATGAATACATCACTACTAACCCGCCACAAACCACCCCGCTGGACCAGACAAAATATCCTTTTCGAAAAAGCGACTACCAGATATTACTGGGGGGCTCTGCTCACCTGTATAAAGGCCTTTTTCTTAACCTGCGTTTCCAATACTCCCTGCTCAGTATCCGCGATAATATACCTAACATCACCAAGGGCGCGCAGTACAACAATATGTGGACCATCAGGTTCATGTACCTGTTCATGAAGTAGGCACGACCACACATTTTCGTTTCCGTTAACAGATTACTTGCTATTTTTCGGATAAATCAACCTTATTGTTTTGATCCGTTTCCTGCAATACAGCAAAACCTATAATGATACGCCCATCATAAGTGCCGACCTGCAACTGGCGCACGGACTCTATTGGCTGAAAGGAGAGAACGGATCTGGTAAAACTACCCTGCTTAAATCTATTGCCGGTCTTATTCCATTTTTAGGTAAGATAGAAGTGGCTGGTTCCGAGATCAATGCCGATCGCATTGGCTACCGGCACAAGGTAAACTATGCCGAGGCCGAACCTTTGTACCCTGCATTTCTTACAGGCGCAGAATTGCTGGATTTTTTTGTAGCTACCAAAAAGGCCGATCCTGCACAAGCAGCGCGACTGGTGCAAACGCTGGGCGCAGGTAGTTACATTAATAACAAGATAGGCACTTATTCCAGCGGCATGGCTAAGAAGCTGTCGCTGGTGCTGGGTTTTATTGGCAGCCCATCCCTTATCCTCCTCGATGAACCGTTGATCACACTCGATCAGCCGTCGGTAAACAACTTGCTGCAACTCATTGAGCATACACACGTGCAGGGCGTTTCCTTCCTCATTACGTCGCAC
Source organism: uncultured Flavipsychrobacter sp. (assembly GCA_964588295.1). GTDB lineage: Bacteria > Bacteroidota > Bacteroidia > Chitinophagales > Chitinophagaceae > Flavipsychrobacter. The sequence goes on from CAZPOT010000008.1 coordinate 167,301, forward strand.
CAGGAATTTGAGTTTCGTGGGGCGAAAGGTATCCGTTTGCAGATAACAGATCGCAGGCTTTCGGTGGCTCAGAATGTTTAATCTACTGCTAATTAAAGACATAGGGATTACCGTCTGGGGCAATATGTAATTGTCGCTATTAATATGTATTTTTAAACAGCCCCCATGCTATAAAAACAGGGCACTTTTTAATGCGATCTACCATTAAAAGAAACCTTTTCATCGGTTTTAGTATCTCTATGATACTGCTCATTATAAGCTCCGTTGCCTCTTACAACAGTATACGCAACCTGATGTACAGCAATGGGCTGGTTAATCATACCGATTCAGTGATACAGGAGTTGGAAGAGTCTATCTCCATTCTAAAAGATGCCGAAACAGGCCAACGGGGATTCCTGCTTACGGGCGATGAGAAATTTCTGCAGCCATATAATGGTGCTTATGAGCGGTCTTTGACCAAACTTACAGAGATCATGGCGCTCACTTCCGATAACCCGGTGCAGCAGGCCACAGCAAAAGAGCTTAAAGAGGTGATCGTCGGGCGTCTCTCCGCATTAGAAAAATTGATAGAATATAAAAGAAAGGGGCTGCCTGTAGATATGGAATACCTGGAGGCTGGTAAGCGCTACATGGATGAGGCCAGAAAACTAGTGGGGCTAATGGAATCGCGTGAGCGGGTGCTGCTGGATATGCGCATGCAGAAGCTAAGTAAATATGCCACCTACACACCGGTAGTTATTGTGGTGGCTGCTATCTTGTCACTCATCATTACAATTGTTTTCTTTTCCCGGATAGTTTCAGATGTAGATAAGCGCACGCAACTGCAAAAGGAGCTTGAGGAAAAAGATATTGATATTACCAACCGCATCAACATCATTCAGAACCTGGCCGAGAAGATTGCTTCCGGCGATTATTCCATCAGGATAAAAGATAGCGGTGCAGATACCCTGGGTACCCTGGCTGGCTTGCTCAATAAAATGACAGGGTCGCTTGAATATTCTTTCAATACGCTTTCTGATAAAGAATGGCTACAGGGCGGTATAGCCGGCCTTAACAGTAAAATGCTGGGGGATAAGACAGTACATGCGCTGGCGGGTGAGATCATAGATTTTGTGGTAGCCTACACTAGTGGCCAGTCGGGAGCATACTATTTGCTACAGGAGAAAGATACGCTTGAGCTGGAGGCCGCATATGCATTGACTATTCCCGAAGACCGGCAGGTATTAAAGGCCGGCCAGGGAATAGCGGGCCAGGCCTTAAGTAATGGTAAAGAGATTATCTGGACAAACATTAAAGACGATCAGGTGGTGCTGACCTACAGTGGTGGCCATATAAGGCCAGGTGCGGTTATCGCTATACCAACCTACAACCAGGGAGATATTAATGGCGTATTGGAAATACATACACTTTCCGGATTTACAGACCGGGAAATGGAATTTTTGAGGTCGGTGTCTGGCATAGCCGGTATTTCTGTGGCCAGCGCACAAAACAGGAAAAAGCTACAAGAGTTATTGCAGGAAACACAAGCTCAATCGGAAGAACTACAGGCCCAGCAGAGCGAACTGGAAGCTTTAAATACAGAGCTGGAAACGCAGACGGAAAGCTTACAGGCATCGGAAGAAGAACTGAAAGTGCAGCAAGCTGAACTGCAACAAACCAACATGGACCTGGAAGAGCGCAGCCGCTTACTGGAAGAAAAGAACCAGATGATAGCTGAGCGCAATATAGAGATACAGCAAAAGGCTGAGCAGCTGGAGCAAAGCACACGCTACAAGTCTGAATTCATGGCCAACATGTCTCACGAGTTGCGCACACCGCTCAACTCCATATTGCTTTTGTCCAGGCTCTTATCAGAAAACAATGAGAAAAACCTTAACGAAGAGCAGGTCGAATCGGCAAAGGTCATCCAGAGTTCTGGTAATGGCTTGCTGAGCCTCATTGACGAAATACTGGATCTGTCTAAGATAGAAGCCGGCAAGATGGATGTGGATGTGAGCCGCGTGACCGTTGCAGAAATTGTAGATGATATGCGCTCCTTGTTCGATCCCATAGCAAGGGATAAGAAGATCGAACTCCGGTTCAATGTACTTCCCCCCTTGCCGGAAATAATTGAAACGGATAAGCTGAGATTGGAGCAGATACTCCGGAACCTCTTGTCTAATGCTATTAAGTTTACCTCCGAAGGTTACGTGGCGCTCGATGTTGTTACAGCCGGTTCCGATGATCATCCTGCCGTCTCGTTCAAGGTGGTAGACACGGGTATAGGTATACCGGAAGACAAGCAGGCGCTGGTGTTTGAAGCGTTCCGCCAGGCCGATGGATCTACCAAAAGGAAATATGGAGGCACAGGTCTCGGGTTGTCTATCAGCAGGGAATTGAGCAGGTTATTGGGAGGACATATTTCCCTGGAGAGCACCCCTGACCAGGGCAGTACGTTTACAGTAACCATTCCGGTTACAAAGGGCGATGTACTTGAAGGCCCGCTCTTTGAAAATATACCCGTTCTGAGTGAAGAAACTGCAGAATTCCAGAAGGCGTTAAAAGAAAATTCGGAAGGTTATGTGGGGCCGGAGATACCTGCAGATATACCAGATGACAGAGATGATATTAAAGAGCAGGATAATGTGGTGCTGATAGTAGAAGACGACACTAATTTTGCATCCGCGCTGTTATCCTTCACGCGCCGTAGTGGTTATAAAGGCATCGTTTGCGTACGGGGAGACATGGCGCTTTCATTCGCTTATAAATACAGGCCGGTGGCTATTCTGCTCGATATCATGCTGCCGGTAATGAACGGTTGGCAGGTGATGGATGAGCTGAAGGGTGATCCTAAAACAAGGCACATACCGGTGCACATCATGTCGTCAACCGATGCCAGGAGGGAAAGTTTGCTGAGTGGAGCGGTAGATTTTATAAATAAGCCGGTAGCGCTGGAGCAGATGCAGCAAATGTTTGGCAGCCTTAAGGAGGCGCTTACGCGCGATCCTAAGAAGGTGTTGATCATAGAAGAGAACCCACGGCATGCAAGGGCATTGGAATATTACCTGGAATCTTTCCACATTAATGCAGAGATACGTTCCGACATCCGCTCCAGTGTGAATGCATTGCAGAAAAAAGAAGTAGATTGTGTGATATTGGATATGGGAGTGCCCGACCAGAGCGCTTACGAGACGCTGGAGACGGTTAAGAAAACGCCAGGTTTCGAAAAACTGCCTATTATTGTGTTCACAGGTAAAAACCTGTCCCGGGTAGAAGAAAGCCGCATCAAGCAGTATGCTGATTCTATTGTGTTGAAGACAGCACACTCTTACCAGCGTATACTGGATGAGGTTGGCCTGTTTCTGCACCTGGTGGAAGGGCAGGAACAGCAGCCGCAGAACACCAGATCGGTAGCAGGTAAAAAGCTGGAGCTGGAAGACGTGCTGAAGGGCAAGAAAGTGCTGATAGCAGATGATGATGTACGCAACATATTCTCGCTCACTAAGGCACTGGAGCATAGCAATATGAAAGTGATATCTGCTATGGATGGACGAGATGCTATACAGCAGATGATGAGCAACCCGGATGTGGATGTAGTGCTGATGGATATGATGATGCCGGAAATGGATGGCTATGAGTCGATACGTAAAATAAGGCAGATGCCGGCATTTCGCAGCCTGCCTATATTGGCAGTTACGGCTAAAGCAATGACCGGCGATAGAAATAAATGTATTGCCGCAGGTGCGTCAGATTATATTTCAAAACCCGTAGATATAGATCAATTACTATCTCTCCTAAGAGTGTGGTTGTATGAAAGTAAAGGAAAGTAAGGTGTTCGCCCAGCCGGACGCAGAGACAAGTATGATACTGATTGTAGACGACAAACCGGAAAATATATTCTCGCTGAGAATACTGCTGGAAACCAACGGCTTCCAGGTAGATACCGCTTTATCGGGAGAGGAGGCGCTGAAAAAGATACTGAAAACATCGTACACGCTGGTCATTCTTGATGTGCAGATGCCGGGCATGGACGGTTTTGAAGTAGCGGAGACCATGATGGGATATAGCAAGGCCAAAAACATTCCCATCATATTCCTGTCGGCAGTAAATACCGAAAAAGCGTTTATAGCCCGCGGCTATTCATCTGGTGGTATGGACTACATTACCAAGCCATTCGATCCGGATATTCTGCTGCTGAAGGTGCGCACGTTTTGCCGGCTGTACGAGCAGTCGCGCGAATTGAACGAAATGCAGATAGCACTGAAGATGGAAATTGAAGTGCGTAAAAATGCCCAGTACGAGCAATTTAAAAAAGCCCAGGAGCTGCAATCCGTGCTGGAGTCTATTCCCCAGATAGCTTTTACCGCGAATAAAGAAGGGGTAATAGAGTATGTTAATGAGCAGTGGTATAAATATTCTGAATCTAAAAGCGTTTTTCCTGCCGTTCACGATAACGAGTCGCTTGATGCCTATTGGTCGTTTGTGGTAGAGCGGGGCGAATCTGCTATAACCGAAGTAGCGTTGGTGGACAGGCACACCGGGGAATCGCGCTATCATCTGCTCAGCGTGCGGCCCGTAATGCAGAATAACATCATCAGCAAATGGGTAGGAACGTTCACAGATATCCATGAACAGAAACAGATAGCAGCTACGCTTGAGCTAAAAGTGGCGGAGCGCACCCAGGAATTGCTGGAGATAAATAGAGCCCTGGAAACAAGCAATGTAGACCTGCAGCAATTTGCCTCGGTGGCTTCTCACGATCTTAAGGAGCCATTGCGTAAAATACAGGTCTTCAGTTCCATTGTGCGGGAGCGATATAAAAAAGACCTGAAGCCGGAGATAGTAGAATACTTCGATAAGATAATTGCATCATCCGACAGGATGGCCAAACTCATCAACGATCTGCTTACTTTCTCGCGCTTGTCGGTGGGCAGCCTCTTTGTGCGTGCCGATCTGAATGAGATATTGCACAGTATACTGGTAGATCTGGAGATCGCTATACAGGAAAAACAGGCAACAATAACTATAGCGCCTATGCCCGTGTTCGATGTTATCCCGGGGCAGATAAGGCAGGTGTTCCAGAATATTATCAGCAACGCACTTAAATTTTCATTGCCGGAGAGGCCCCCGGTTATTACTATCACGCAATATACGGTCAGGTCTAAAGAGGTAGACAGTCCTGCAGATCCGCTTGGTGCTTATTGTCGTATATCAGTAAAAGATAATGGCATAGGTTTTAATGAGTTGTACCTCGAGAAGATCTTTACTATTTTCCAACGGCTCAATCCTATTGGTAAATATGAAGGCACGGGTATAGGGCTTGCTATTGCGCGGAAAATAATAGAAAAGCACAACGGTGTTATTACCGCTAAAAGTGCAGAGAACGAAGGTGCAGAATTCATCATTGTGTTGCCTTTATTTCAACCGGGTACAGCAGAATAGAAACAAGTAACCGCATATGAAGAAGATACTGATTATAGACGACGATAACCGCAACGTGTTTGCATTATCTGCCGTGCTCCGCTCACGCGGATACGGTTTTGTTTCTGCCACAGTTCCTAACGATGGCCTGCAGCTCATCCGCAAAGATCCCGAGATCGGCATTGTATTGATGGATATGATGATGCCGGAGATGGACGGTTATTCCCTTATACCGTTGCTGAGAAAGGAAACGGCAGCGCATATACCCGTAATAGCCGTAACCGCCCAGGCCATGACGGGCGACCGTGAAAAATGCCTGGCTGCAGGTGCCGATGATTACTTGTCTAAACCTATAGATATAGACAAACTCATTAACATTATACAAACCCATTTGAAATAACAAACAGTAACGTGCAGATCTCTGATGATGAACTGGAAATGTTGGTGGCCGATGTGCATGACCGCTATGGCTATGATTTCTCCGGCTACGCACGGGCATCGTTGAAGCGCCGGTTCGAAAGGCTTTTCGGGCTGGATAAATTTCTTTCGTTTGCTGAATTCAGGTATAAGATACTCAACGACCCTTCATATGTAAAGCGTGTTGTAGAAGAGATAACGGTCAATGTAACAGAAATGTTCCGCGATCCTCATTTCTACCAAACGCTGCGGGATCATGTGTTGCCCGTACTCGCTACGTATCCTTTTGTCAGGATATGGCTCGCAGGGGTGTCTACAGGCGAGGAAGCCTATTCAGTCGCCATCCTGTTGTATGAGGCTAATTTGTTGCATAAAACTCTTATTTACGCCACCGATATTAATGCTGCGGTTCTGGAGTCTGCCAGAAAGGGTATTTTCCCGGCGGCTAAAATGAAACAGTATTCCGAAAATTATATTGCCGCGGGCGGGCGTAAAGACTTTTCCGCTTACTATACTGCTCGGTATGGTTATATCAAGTTCGATGAAGATCTGTCGCGGAAGATGATATTTTCGACGCACAACCTGGTGTCCGATTCTACCTTCAACGAGTTTCAGGTAATCATATGTCGCAATGTGCTCATCTATTTTGATAAGGCATTGCAAGACAAGGTATTTCATTTGTTCGACGAAAGCCTCGACAAATTTGGCTTCATTGCGCTGGGTGCCAAAGAAACCCTCAAATTTTCCGGCATGTCGCAGCAATATAAATTATTGAAACCCGGAGAAAAGATATGGCGCAAAACAACCTGATATCTTCCCCCCGGTTGCTGGTCATTGGCGGCTCGGCCGGCAGTGTAAAAGTGATTATCGATGCTATACCTTTTATTAAGAAAAGTCTGGACCTTGCAATAATACTCGTGTTGCACCGCAAAAATGTGTCAGACAACAATCTTTTGGTCGATCTCCTGGGCACTAAAACATCATTGCCGGTAAAGGAAGTGGATGAAAAGGAAACGATCGTTCCGGGTACATTTTATATCGCACCGCCCGATTATCATGTACTCATAGAGAAGGATCATACTATGTCGCTCGATGTTTCGGAGAAAGTGAATTTCAGCCGGCCTAGTATAGACGTTACTTTTGAGTCTGCTGCCCGGGCATACGGCCATTCGCTGGCCTGCCTGCTGCTTTCTGGTGCCAATACCGATGGTGCTGAGGGTATGAAGACCGCTGCCGGGTACGGTGCGATTACGGCGATCCAGGATCCTGAAACGGCCGATGTGCCGGTAATGCCGCGCAGCGCAGCAGATATAATGAAAGTTGATAGAATATTAAGGCCTTCAGAGATAGCTGACTTTATCAATAATCTCACCCTAAACAGTTAAAACCTAAAATAATAGCGCTATATTGCAATATATGTTTTCGAGGTTTTTTAAGAGAGAGAAAAGTGAAAAGGAGAAATACAACGATCTTCCTATACCAGATAATGCCAGTTTTTCCTTCTTGGGTACAGATATGCATTCCCATTTTATTCCGGGTATAGACGATGGAGCCAAAACCATAGAAGATAGCATCACCCTGCTGAAGAGCATGGAACAGATGGGGTACACATCGGTGGTTACAACACCCCATGTAATGATAGATTTTTACCCCAACACGAATAAAACAATACGCGAGGGGCTGGAAAAACTAAAAACTGCAGCCCGGGAACATAATATTAATCTTAACATTAATGCCGCAGCAGAATATTACATAGATGAATATTTCGCAGATCTGCTACAGAAAGAGCCATTACTTACAGTGCAGAAAAACGAGGTATTGGTTGAGTTTTCTATGATGTTTGAACCGCCTATGTTACATGGGGTTTTGTTTAATATGCAGGCTAAGGGCTATAAACCAATTCTGGCACACCCCGAACGTTATCAATCCTTACATAATAATTTCGATAAATATTTGGAATTAAAAGACCGCGGCTGCTATTTTCAGCTCAACTTGTTGTCGCTCACAGGCTACTACGGAGCTAATGTGGCCAATGCAGCCGGAAAGCTACTCGAAAAGGGCATGTACGACTATTGTGGCACGGACATGCATCATGAAAAGCATGCGGCTGCTATAGGTAATATCTTGAAGTCGCGCCTGTACACAACTTTGGTCAACTATCCCTTTTTGAATTCTAAATTATGTTTCTGACTTGCGTTTGATAATGCAAGGTGGAAAAACTACTTTTGCAAACTATTCAGATTACAAATTCCATGTAATCTGTAAAGTTTTTATAAAAAAAATACTTAATGAAAAATACACCATTCTGCATTTCTGTTATAGGACTGGGTTACGTAGGCCTGCCCCTGGCTGTAGAATTCAGTAAATATTACCCTGTGGTTGGTTTCGACATCAACAGGAAAAGAATAGAAGAACTGCGTGATAATAAAGATCTGACGCTGGAAGTTGAAGACGACTTGCTCAGGCAGGTGTCAGTGGCTTCGGCTCCCGCAGTAGGCCAGAATGGTCTGTTCTGCTCAGATTCGCTTGACGACATTAAGCATTGCAACGTATATATAGTTACCGTGCCTACCCCGGTAGATAAAAACAATCGCCCGGATCTTACCCCGTTGTACAAAGCGAGCGAAACTGTAGGCAAGGTTTTAAAGAAGGGCGACTACGTTATCTATGAGTCTACCGTGTACCCGGGCGTAACGGAAGAAGAGTGTGTACCTGTGCTGGAAAAATGCTCTGGTCTTAAATTCAATACAGATTTCTACTGCGGTTACTCTCCTGAACGTATCAATCCGGGCGATAAGCTGCACACAGTAGCTAAAATATTAAAGGTTACTTCAGGCTCAACACCCGAAGCTGCAGACGTGATAGATGGTCTTTACGGTTCTATCATTACTGCGGGCACACATAAAGCATCCAGCATAAAAGTAGCGGAGGCAGCTAAAGTTATCGAGAACTCTCAGCGCGATATCAATATTGCATTTGTAAACGAACTGGCTAAGATTTTTAATAAACTGGGTATAGATACACACGATGTTTTGAAGGCCGCGGGGACCAAATGGAACTTTATGCCATTTAAGCCGGGCCTGGTAGGTGGCCACTGTATTGGTGTAGATCCTTACTACCTGGCACAAAAAGCACAGGAAGTGGGTTATCATCCTGAGATCATCCTGGCTGGCCGCCGCCTTAACGACGGCATGGGCGAATATATAGCCAGCGAGTTCGTAAAGCAGATGATCATCAGGGATATTACCGTAAAGAACGCAAAAGTGCTGATACTGGGTGTTACTTTTAAAGAGAATTGTCCCGATGTTCGTAATACAAGAGTAGTAGATATCATAAGGGAATTAAAATCGTATAATATAGACCTTACCATATACGATCCGTGGGCCAAGCCCGAAGATATTATGCATGAATATGGCATAGAAACAGTTTCTGAATTGAAGGAAGGACAGATGTTCGACTCTATGATGCTGGCCGTGGCGCACAACGAGTTCTTGCAGCAAGACTGGAAAAAAACGGTAAAGGACAACGCAGTTATTTACGACGTGAAGGGATGCCTGGGCACAGGAGTGGCAACAGCCAGGCTGTAACTTGCCCACAGTGTCGGCGAAAGGATTATAATTAACTAATTTTGAATAAATTGATATCATGGTCGCATTTCCATCGCGGGTAGTTCTACGGGTGACGATTGCAATTTTTGCATGTCTTATAGGGTTCAGCTCGTGCCTGTCCCCTAAAAAAGCTGTTTTTTTCTACAGCGTTAAAGACAGCCTCTCTACTACTAAACCATATATTATAGATAGCGTAACCAAATTTGTCGACCCTGTCATTTTGCCTAATGATATCTTGCTGATCAACGTACAAACACTGATGCAGGCAGAGACGAATGCACCGTTACAGGGTATAAAAACTGTCGTCGACCCCTTCCTTAGTTTTCTTGTCGATAAGAATGGTAACGTGGAGCTATCTATGATTGGATTTGTGCATGTAGGGGGACTAACCACTTCTGAAGCGAGGGAATTGATAAAAGAGAAAGCTAAAGAGTTTTATAAGGACCCTGTAATAAACGTAAGAATAGTCAATTTCGATATTTATTGCCTGGGCGAGTTTGCGGCAAAAGTAATTAATGTACCTAGTGAGAAAGTAAATATTCTTGAGGCGGTATCTCTTGCCGGCGATATCTCACTGCAGAGCAAGAGGAAGCAGTTGTTGTTAATAAGAACTGAAGGGAATACCAAAAAAATGATCCGTTTCGACCTTACAGCGACTGATCTGTTCAAATCGCCTTATTTTTATTTGAAACAAAGAGATATCTTATACGCAGAGCCTTCCAAATTCAAGGTACAAAGCGCCGACAATAGCATTTTACGTAACGTAGGCATCATTTCTGCTTTGGCTTCCGTTTTGACTTTGGCATTGTCCTATAGGAATTTTAAATAGTTTGTAGCGAATGGAAGAAATCAAAGCGTCTACGCCTGAAAAAACGCGTAAAACGGACGATAGCATATTTAATCTTAAATGGATAGTAACGACGGTGCTGACAGTTTGGCCGTGGTTATTAGCCAGTGTTGTTATTGCTCTTATCTTGGGTAACCTTCGTCTCAGGTATGCTACGCCTATTTATCGCTCTTCGGCCGAGCTGATGATCAACGACTCTAAAAAGGGAAGCTCCACAGGTCAGGAAGATATCCTTACTGCATTAAAACTCAACAATAACAGGATAAGCATTGATAACGAGATAGAGATACTCCGTAGCCGTACGATGATGGCAGAGGTGGTAAAAAGTCTAAATCTTAACTATGATTATTCGATACCCGGCAGATTCAAAACAACAATTGTATATAGCAAAAAGCCTTTTGAACTTATACTTTTAGATAGTGCTGTTGCTGCGCACTCTTTTAAAATAACACCTATTGATAACAACTATTGCCTCATAGCTACCGGTCCCAAATCTACGGTAAAGGTGAAGTACGGTGATTCTGTATCAGTAAATAACTCTGCGCTGGTAGTCTTCAAAACGCCGTATTTCGTAAAGTCAAATATTGATTATTACGTAAATGTTAGCCCGGTAATAGCTGCGGCTAAGCGCTATATGAACGCGGTAGAGATCGTGTCTAAAGGTAAAGCTACAAGCTGCCTGACGCTGACCATGCTAGATCCCATACCAGAGCGGTCCGTTGACATAATTAACACGTTGATGCGCGTATACAAGCAGCGCAATATTAATAGCCGTACGCTTATAGCCGAGCGCACCATGGAGTTTATTGACAATCGGCTCAGTATAGTTTTCGGTGAACTCTCTGGTGTAGAAGATGAGATAGTCGGGTTCAAGCAAAAAAATGAGATCGCCGATATGGGCGCGCAGTCAAGTGCATTAGTAGGTGCCAGCGCTGCTACCCTGCAAAAACTGTCGGAAGAGGAAGTGCAACTGGATGCGATAAGCAGTGTAAGTGACTACCTGCAGAAAGCGGATAACGATGAATCAATGATTTTGCCTGCGTCTTTGCTCGAAAATGAAGGTCTGTCTACAATGATGACTAGTTTCAATAACTTGCAACAGCAAATACAAACCAGCTTAATAGTTAATACTAAAGATAATCCTAATGTTAAGAATCTGCTTGATCAAAAGAATAAACTGAAAGAGAACATCCAGCGGTCGCTGCTTTCAACAAAAAGAGAGGTTCAGCTGAGGGTTAATAAGATAAAATCAGAACTGGGTGGTATCAAATCCAACATACGCGACGTTCCATATGTAGAGCGTATGTTCCTGGACTATTCAAGAAAACAACAGACAAAGCAGGACCTCTATGTATTTCTGTTGAAGAAGAGAGAAGAGACAGCAATAGAGAAGTCGTCAACTGTGGCAGATGCTCTTGTTGTTGATCCGGCAATGACTGAAGGTTGGCCAGTTTCGCCGAATAGGTCTAAAATATTAACCACCTCATTGTTGCTCGGGCTTATTATTCCTTTTGGCTTTATTCTTATCCGTAGAGGGCTTAATATCAAAATCATTAGTAAGGGCGATATTATCAAGGCTACGGACGTGCCTATTATTGGTGAGATAGGTAATAATGTGTCAAGGCAGAGCGTTGCGGTAGAGCGCAATAGCCGCACACTTATAGCAGAACAGTTCCGTGCTTTGCGTACCAACCTGCAGTATATGCTTACGGATAGCGAAAAGAAAACCCTGCTTATTACATCCAGCATGAGTAGCGAGGGTAAATCTTTCATAGCGCTTAATCTTGCTATTACATTTGCCATGACGGGCAAGAGAGTTGTATTGCTTGAGTTTGACCTTCGCAAACCAAGAATCTCCAAAATGCTTGGACTGGATAATAATACGGGCTTCTCCAGCTATATTATTGGTAACAGCACCTTTAGCGATATTATAGTCCCTTCCGGGCTAGACGACAACTTGTTTATCCTGCCTTCAGGCCCCATTCCTCCCAATCCTGCAGAGCTGATCATGCTGCAGCAGACAGAAAATATGTTTGAAAAACTTAGAAATGAATTCGACTATGTGATCATAGATACCTCGCCTATTGGTTTAGTAACGGATGCGCAGTTGCTATACAAATATGCCGATCTGGCATTATACATTGTAAGGCAAGGATATACCAATAAAGCTCAGCTCAATATTCCTAATGATCTCTTTATCTCCAGTAAAATGCCAAATCTTGGTATTGTAGTTAACGATGTTATAGCTAACAGGGGCTTCGCTTATGGCTATGGCTACGAAGAAAACTACGGTTATGGTTATGGTGGCGGTTATGGTTACGGTTATGGCTACGGAGCTTCTTATGGAGATGGTTATTATGTCAACGATAAGCCGGCTAAAAAGAGTTGGCAATTCTGGAAAAAGAAATAAATAATGAATACTGCTGCATATTCCAATCCTCCCGACGAGCAATGGGATGACATTATTGGGGGACAAACCGGGAAGGTCAAACTTAACGTAAAAGAGATATGGCGCTACAGAGATCTATTAACGCTTTTTGTAAAGCGCGACTTTGTAACCGTATATAAGCAAACTGTTCTTGGGCCAATATGGTTCCTGATACAGCCCGTCTTTACTACACTCATCTACATCGTTGTGTTTGGCAGGGTTGCTAAACTCACGCCAGATAATGTTCCGCCCATACTTTTTTATATGGGCAGCGTATCATTATGGAACTACTTCGCAGACACCTTAAACATCACATCCAAAACATTTACCGATAACGCCGCTGTTTTTGGAAAGGTATACTTCCCGCGTATGATACTACCATTATCAAAAGCAGTATCTGGCTTTTTAAAGTTACTTATCCAGTTTGGACTGTTCCTCATCGTCTGGAGTTACTATGTGTTTATCAAACAGTCGGTGCATCCAACCATATATATGATTTACCTGCCATTCCTGCTACTCATTTTGTCTGTTTTGAGCCTTGGCTTTGGTATCATCATTACGTCATTAACCACCAAATACAGGGATCTTACTTTTCTTATCACTTTCGGCGTTCAGTTATTAATGTACGCCACTCCTATCATATATCCTATGTCCAAGATCTCTGCTGATAAGCAGATATGGTTGTGGCTCAATCCGCTAACATCTATATTTGAAGCTTTCAAATTTTCATTCCTGGGGCAGGGAGCGCTAAATTATTTCTGGCTGGGCTATTCCATTCTATTTACTATAGTTATTTTCCTTTTGGGGTTAATGATGTTCGGTAAAGTAGAAAGAAGGTTTATAGATACTGTTTAATAGAAGATAATGTCTGACAAAATAGCAATACGGGTTGAGAATGTCTCCAAGCAATACAGGCTGGGCCAGGTAGGCACGGGCACGCTAAGTCATGACCTGAAAAGGTGGTGGGCGCTGACAAGGGGTAAAGAGGACCCTTATTTGAAGATAGGCGTACAGAACGACCGTACTAAAAAGGCCGAAAGCGACTATGCCTGGGCTTTACGGGATGTGACCTTTGATGTACAGCAGGGAGATACCCTGGGTATCATTGGCAGGAACGGCGCCGGAAAATCGACACTGCTTAAATTATTATCCCGCGTTACCAGTCCCACTTTGGGGCAGATAAAGATAAAAGGCCGCATTGCATCGCTGCTGGAGGTAGGTACAGGCTTTAACCCTGAACTTACAGGTAGAGAAAATATATTCCTCAATGGTGCCATCCTTGGCATGACAAAAAGGGAGATCGCGGCAAAGTTTGACGAGATAGTGGATTTTGCAGGCGTGCAGATGTATATTGATACGCCTGTAAAGCGTTACTCGTCAGGTATGTATGTACGTCTTGCGTTTGGCGTAGCCGCTCACCTGGAGCCTGAGATATTAATTGTAGACGAGGTGTTAGCGGTTGGTGATGCTGAGTTTCAAAAAAAGTGCCTTGGTAAAATGAGTGATGTTGCCGGCCATGGCCGTACCATCATATTTGTTAGCCACAATATGCAGGCCGTACAGTCGCTCTGTAGAACGGCATTATACATGAAAACAGGATCTGTAGTAGATCATGGACCTACCGGAAAGGTGATCAATAACTACCTGCAGCGCGAAGTAAAAAACAGAACGGACATACGATGGGATGCCACAGAAGCTCCGGGGAATGACTTCATAAGGTTGCATGAGGCTAAAGTTGTCAATACAGATAGTTCAGACGTATTTCTGGTTACTTCCGATCTTTTGTTGAAGTTCGATTTCGCACTTTTGACAAAAATGAATCTTAATGTAAGCCTGCACCTTAACTCTACTGCAGGCATATGTATATTCAATGTCGTCACAGAGTCAAAGCCATTAGACGTTGGAGACCACTCATCTGTATTACGTATTCCTGGCAACCTTTTGAACGATGGTATTTATTCTATAAGGCTGCTCTTTGTTAAGGACACCTCTTCGATCGTTTATTCAATCGACGATCTCCTCACATTCGAAGTGGCTGAAGGCGCGCGTAATTTGAATTGGTATGGTAAATGGGAAGGTGCAGTAAGACCAAATCTTGATTTTTCTTTAAAGTAATTGATTATGATAACCGTTACGAAACCGTTTATTCCTCAGATGGATGATTACATACATTACCTCTCCGGTATCTGGAGCAGGGAATGGCTTACTAATCATGGCCCTTTGGTAAATGAACTTGAGTTGAGGGTGAAGGAATACCTGAAACTGGATCACATGCTATTTCTTAATAACGGTACCATAGCGCTACAGATAGCCATCAAAGCACTCGACCTTAAGGGAGAGATCATTACAACGCCATTTTCTTACGTAGCTACCACTTCTTCAATAGTTTGGGAGGGTTGCAAACCCGTATTTGTAGATATTGACGCCAATACCCTTAACATAGATCCCACTAAGATAGAGGCCGCTATTACAGCTGATACCACAGCAATTCTGGCTACGCATGTGTTTGGCAATCCTTGCGATGTGGAGGCAATTGAAGCGATAGCAAAAAAACATAATATTACTGTCATATACGATGCTGCTCATGCCTTCGGTACTATGTATAATGGCCGCTCAATTTTCGAATTTGGCGATATTAGTACCACAAGTTTCCATGCCACAAAACTGTTCCATACAGTGGAAGGTGGTGCTGTATTCACAAAAAGCCCGGCCATACTAGATAAAATGGCCCGCTTGCGCAATTTCGGCCACACTTCGCCTACAACCTTTAATGGTGTTGGTATCAACGGCAAGAATAGCGAGTTTCATGCAGCTATGGGGCTTTGCAACATGAAGTATCTGGATAAGATACTGGCTAAAAGGAGATCGGATAGTAATTACTATAAATCTGTACTGAAAGGATTAGATGTTACATATCAGCAGATACAACCCGATACTTTATACAATTATTCTTATTTCCCGGTGATTTTTAAGAGCGAAGCAGTTTTGCTAAAAGCCATGGCTGATCTGGAAGCGTATCATATATATACACGTCGCTACTTCTATCCTTCGTTATCTTCGCTTAGTTATGTCACGCCTCAAAGTACGCCTGTTTCCGATGATATTTCGCGCCGGATACTTTGCTTGCCATTATATTATACACTGAGTACGGAAGAAATTGACATGATCGCACGCTTACTTTTAAGATCTCAAAACTATCGTTAATGTTGTTAGTTGGCTTAGGTGGGCATGCGCGGGAAATAGTAGATGTTCTTGGATATGAGAAATGGCCAGACTTTGTCTTTTATGAAGAATTTCATTCGGGGGGAGATCGGCTATGGACACAAAAAATAAAAACCATATCCGACACCGAGGAGGTACTGCAATATTTTGCACACGACCCGCAATTTGTTCTTGCAGTTGGCAAACCAAACCTAAGGGAGAAATTTTTTAATAAATTCAAGGAAATAGGCGGAGTACCGGTTAGTGTTATTGCAGACAGTGCACAGTTGAGCAAGAACAATCTTATTTTGGGCCAGGGACTAAATATTATGCACCGTGCGTTTCTAAGTGCAAATGTGAATATTGGCCGGGGCGCTTTGATTAACACGGGAGCAAACATTCACCATGACGTGGTTATCGGTGAGTTTGCCGAAATATCACCTAATACGGTATTGACCGGATTTTCCAGTGTTGGAAGCAGATCTTCGATAGGGGCGGGAACTGTGATTTTGCCAGGTATAAAAGTTGGGAGCAATTCCATAATTGGTGCAGGAAGTGTTGTTACCCGGAATATACCTGACAACGTAACCGCTGTAGGTAGTCCTGCAAAGGTAATCAAAACGCATTAGTATGAACGAGCTAGTTGTTAGTATTTGTTGTATAGCATATAAGCACGAGGCATTTATTGCTGAAACAATAAATAGTATTGTAAGGCAAAAGACGAACTTTAAGTTTAAATTAATAATTGGAGAAGACAAAAGCCCAGATGGCACTAGGAGTATATGTGAAGAATACGCTGCGAAATACCCCGACCTGATCGAACTGTTGCCGTCTGATAAGAACTATGGGATGATGGGTAATTTCATCCGGACATTACAAGCTTGCAAAGGTAAATACACGGCAGTGTGTGAGGGAGATGACTATTGGATCGACGATCATAAATTACAAAGGCAGGTAGACTTCCTGGAGCAGAACCCTGAATTCTCTCTCTGTTTTTCCGACATTGCGACGATTAATGCCGATGGCTCGGAGCATCCCCGTACATTTCCTGAATGGACGAAAGATGTTGTGACAATTGAAGACGTGGTAAGGTGCGGATATGTTTTTATTCCAACAGCTACGCTTC
Organism: uncultured Flavipsychrobacter sp.; assembly: GCA_964588295.1. GTDB lineage: Bacteria > Bacteroidota > Bacteroidia > Chitinophagales > Chitinophagaceae > Flavipsychrobacter. The sequence continues at coordinate 184,328 of CAZPOT010000008.1, forward strand.
TCTTCCGCAATATACTGCCAAGCCCTATGCCTGACTTCTATTACAAGGCCATCAGCGGCGATATTGGGCTGCATCTTATGCTTTTAGATAAGGGCAAAGGGAAAATGATACCTGGAAAAACTGCAGTGTACCGCATGCATCCGGGAGGTATCACCAAATCTAAAGACCACCAGGAACAAGCGCTGATCAAACAATATGAACTGTATGAGGATACCAATAAATACCTGGAGTACAGGTATGACACATTGTTCCGTGAACAGTTGTTCAAAATGTCGAAAACTATTCTGATCTACGGGTCTAAGGACAAAGGCTGGGCTGAGCGGCTTGGCCGTATAAAAAAATACTTGCCATGGTATTTTAAATATCAGCCTTCTGTAAATGTTAAGGAGGTGGGTTATGTGGTTACTCTTCTTTTGTTCCCTTCTTTATTAAAAATCAAAAAATAGCGCGGTATGAGGATCTGGGCTTTCCCATCTTTTTATCCATACGATTATCCCGGTATGCGGTGGGCAGGAACGTTTGCGCACAGGCAATATAAGGGCCTTATCAGTAATGGCGCAGAACTGAAGGTAATAGTGCCTGTTGCCTGGAATCCGCCATTCCCGTTTTCCGAGCTGAATGCCGATTGGAAAAAAAACCAAAAGCTCAATTACCCATATCGTAGAGAATATGATGGTATTACGGTTTACCATCCCCGTATTGCCAACATGAAGCCCAACCGTTTTGTGAAGAAGACGTATCTAGAGCGATATGTAGATGCGATTGTTGGTTTTTTTGAAAGGGAGAATATTAAACTTGACCCCGAGAATGATGTGTTCTATGCTCAGTGGCTCATTAGTGCAGCTTTTGTTCGTGTAGCGGCTAAAAAACTTGGGGTAAAGTGCGCCGTTCTGGGCATTGGCGATGATGTTATAAATTGGGCCCCCTATACAGAGGCTAATATGAGGGATTTTAAAGCCCTCGTTAATGCCGCAGATCTGGTTCTGACCAATGCGGACTACCTGGGGCGCGAAGTTTGCAAGCTGGCAGAAAAGAATATTCCGTATCAGGTCAATTACTTCGGTATCGACTATGATAAATTCAAACCGGTGACAGAAGAAAAGAAGCAAAGGCTTAGGGCACATTATAAAATACCGGCGGATAAAACAGTTATCCTGATAGTTGGTTCACCCATTGTGCGCAAAGGCTGGCTCGACCTGTTTGATGCACTTGTAGAAATAAGAAAAACCAATACCAACTTCTTTTTGATAGGCGGTTATGCAGGGCCTCAGGACCTGGACATTAAAAAAGAAGTAGCAGACCGTGGTCTGCAACCATATTTCTATGATCAGGGTGAGATTGCTCCTGATCTGCTGAGCGTATTCTATAACATGTCCGATATATTTTGTCTGCCGTCGCACTGGGAGGGCCTGGCAACTGTTGTATCAGAAGCTATGTCATCGGGTCTGCCGGTTATTACAACCAATGTCTGCGGGCACCCGGAGATCATAAAAAGTGGTGAGAACGGTATACTCATAGATCCGAAAGATGTAAAAACCCTTTCCGCAGAACTGCTCAGCCTGCTGAATGATCCGCAGCGGCGTGCGCAACTTGGAGATGCCGCCAGGAAGTTTATCGTAAACGTATGGGGCAACGATAATGAAAACTCAAAAAAACTGCTGGATATACTTACCAAATTAGTAAAGGGCGCTTAGGCGCTCTTTTATTTTTTCATAGGTCATAAGTATGCCATCCTCTATGGTGGTAAAGGTAAATAGTGGGTTCAGCTTCAGTATACGGGAATTGTCCAGCACAATAGCTGCATTATCGCTCTGCCTGTTGGGTGTATACTCTACTTCAAAAGGTTCCGGTATTATCTCACGCATTATATGTATTAGTTCGTTAATGCTCAGCGTGTCGTTAGACGATGCATTGAGGATGCGCGATACATGTATCGATTTCAGCGAACTAGCCATCAGTGTTACCAGGTCAGTAATGTATATATAGTTTCGTACGTTATTGCCGTCGCCAAACACCACAACCTTCTTATCTGTAACTATTTTTTCCAGGAAGGTGTTGATGATGCCCAGTCCCTTAGCAATATTTTGCCCCTCGCCATATACGTTAGAGACCCGGTAAATATCGTATTGGAGGCCCGATCTTATTTTGAAATAATTAAGATAATACTCCATGGTAAGCTTGGTGATGCCATATGGAGAGAACGGATTCTTAATAGCATCTTCATTGGCGGCTACCTGTGTAGGGCCATATATGGTACCGGCACTGGAAACGAAGATCACTTTCTTCACACCCACATTTGTTGCTACTTCCAGGAAGTTCACAAACGGCAGCAGGTTATTAGTGATCTCCAGTTTGGGGTTGTTCCAGCTGGTGGCCGGTATGGTCTCAGATGCAAGGAAGTAAACCACATCAACGGCGGTAAAGTATTCGGTTAGCTGCTCGCTGTTATTCAGGTTTATCTGCTTGTAAGGAATGCCGTTGCCTGAAATGCTCTTTTCGCCGCGGCCAAAAAGGAGTAGCTCTACCTGGTCATTCCCGGCCAGCATTTTGGTAAGATTGCTGCCTATAAAGCCGTTTGCACCAATTATAGCTACTTTTTGCACTGTCATCCTTACTGTTTAAGTCCTCCGGTTAGTTAACGCGATAAAAGTACACAAAACAGCAATAAAACAATTCATACTATATCTAATGATAATTTGGCCATGCCCGGGGCCGGTGTCGCGCGGTAAAATCACCATAAGATTACATATGGCATAGATAAAACCCTGTTTTTGTTAGCTATATTTGCGGTGCTGATTTATATGGTTATTTTTAATCAATATATTGGTGCCGGTAGACAGCGGTATTTGCGCGCTGTGGCCAACCAGCCCCCGGATATCATAAGTAATATGCATGAGTACAGTTAGTGTTATCATCCCCGTATTTAACAGGAAAGATATAATCGGCTACACGCTTGATTCGTTACAGCCTCAGCTTCATCCGGGTGTAACCATGGAGATAATTGCGGTTGATGACGGATCTACCGACGGAGTGATGGACTTGGTCCGACAACAATTCCCCGAGGTTATCATACTGGAAAATAGCGGCAAGGGGGCTGCTACCGCTCGTAATACAGGGTTGCGGGTAGCCAAAGGAGATTATGTATTGTACCTGGATTCGGACGACCTGGTGGGCCCTGGCTTCTTCAAGAACAAAATAGAGATGCTGGAGGCTGACAAGCGGCTTAGCGGATGTTACGGCCAGTACGATTTCTTTAAGTCTGATGGCGCGTTTACGGAATCGTTCGTTATATTTAAGCATAAGTATCCGGCAAACCTTACCGCGGCAGATACCCGTCAGCACATCATAAATAACTTCCGGGGTAATTTTATTCCGCCAATTGCCATTGTTTGGAGGAAGAGCTTTTTGCTCGAAATTGGTGGGCATGAGGCAGGTCTCCCGATTAACCAGGATGTGGAGCTGTTTGTTCGCGCTGCTTTCAACGGATTACAGATGCCCGGCGTTGTTGATGGCACGAGGGTATTTGCCAGAACACATTCTTTAGATGACAGGGTTGGCACAGCCGATTCGCCGGTCAAACTGGAAAGTATCCTTACACTCCGTAAGCGTTTTTATGCTACATTAAAGCAAAGCAGCTACGCAAACGATACAGCATGTTATGAGGCGTTAAGTATATATTTGTTCAATTTCTGGAAGAAGTTGCGGCATAAACACCCCGGGCTGGCTGCTGAGTATCTTGCGCTAGCCAAGCAGGTTTACTGGCCGGTAAAAATTAAAGGGAACCTGCTATTCAGCATGCTGGGTAAATTACTGGGCCCCGATAAAGCTGTTAACATCAAATATTCAATTTTAAAAAGAGACTAGATAATGTGTGGTATACTTGGTATCGTAAATAAGCGGCCGGATCAAAAATCGGGCGTATTAATAAAGGCTTCTTCTATCATCAGTCACCGTGGTCCAGATGATGAGGGCTTCCTTACATGGATGCCCGGCGGCAAACCCAAAGTATGGGCCGCCGCCGATACTGCGGCGTCTACACACGAGTACTGGAAGTATGACACACTAACTGGCAACGAAGATTTTCGTGTCGGGTTCGGCCATCGCCGCCTGTCTATTCTCGATTTGTCGCCGCTGGGCCACCAGCCAATGGTATATGAGAAAGCAGGTCTGTCCATCTGCTTTAATGGCGAGGTATATAACTACCTGGAGATAAAAGCAGAACTGGAAAAACTTGGCCATACTTTCCATACTACATGCGATACCGAAGTGATATTGCATGCATGGGAACAGTGGGGCGAGCAAAGCATGGAGCGCTTTAATGGGATGTTTGCCATTATCATTCTTGATGAGCGGAAACAGATGCTCTATGTCATCAGGGATCGCTTTGGGGTAAAGCCACTTTACTATTTTGACGGTGCAAGCGCCCTTTACCTGGCCTCAGAGATCAAGCAGATACGCACATCACCCGACTTTAAGTTTGAGCTGAATGAACCAATTGCGCGTAAGTACCTGGCTACCGGAGCTGCCGACCAGACTGACGAAACTTTCTATAAAAATGTCGTCAGCCTGCCATGTGGTCATTACATAAAAATGGACCTCACCAGGACGGATAATAAGTTCGACATCATAAAGTGGTATACATTGAAGCCGCGGGAATGGACCGGCACCTTTAAACAGGCTACTGACGAGTTCAGGAAGCTACTTACAGACGCAGTGGATCTGAGGCTGCGTTCCGATGTTACAGTAGGATCCTGCCTTTCCGGAGGTCTGGACTCATCTGCCATTGTATGTATTGCGGCTGATCTGCTGAAGGCCCGTGGAGAATCGGCAGGCCAGGAAACAGTTACTGCCCGCTACAAAGAAGCCAAATATGACGAATGGCAATTTGCTGAAGAGGTCATCAGGCAGACTAATGCCCAGGCCCACCAGACATTCCCCTCGTTTGAACAACTGAAGAGCGAATTAGATACTTTCTTGTGGCATCAGGATGAACCAACGGCCAGCACATCACAGTTTAGCCAGTGGGCGGTATTCAAAGCCACCCATGATGCCAAGCTGAAGGTGATGATAGACGGACAGGGTGCCGATGAACAGCTGGCGGGTTATGGTGGTAATGATATACCATTCTATGCAGGGCTTTTTAAAAAGGGCCATTTCAGCGCTATTGTAGAAGAAGCTTTAGCGTATAAAAAGCAAAACGGCCAGATACCTAAGGGTTTTATACTGGCTGCTATGCAGCTGGCTTATGGCAAGCGTGCTGCCGCGTTATTGCCAGGTAAGGTGAAAGTAGACGATGTAAAAATTGTAGACTTTATACAAGGTGGAGAGCCTGCACGATGGTATACGGACAGCGCTAAAGATCTGCAGGAAAATCTGCGTCGCCAGCTGTACGGAGAACCGCTGCCTTCGCTACTTCGTTATGAAGATCATAACTCTATGGCTTGGAGTGTAGAGTCGCGTACGCCGTTTCTTGATTATAAATTCGTAGAATTTACTGCCGGCCTGCCGGAGCGCTACCTGTACCGGAATGGTATCCGCAAGCACATACTAAGAGAAGCCATGCATAACGTGATACCTGCCGCAGTGGAAAAGCGAAGGGATAAGATGGGGTTTGTTACACCTGAAGAATTATGGCTTAAAAACGAGGGCCGCGATTGGTTCAACCAGGAGATAGACAAGGCTTGCAAGGCCTTTGGCGGTAAGCTACTGGTTGTAGATAAGGTAAAGGCATATGTTGCTGATATGATGGAAGGCAAACGCAAGTTCGACTTTACACCATGGCGCATTATCTGTTTTGCGCGCTGGCACGACAGTATCGTTAAAGAGCAAGCTGCGAGATAGTTTTTACCATTATAAATATTGCTGTAATTTATGCAGAGGTCAATAGCGTTCTTTTGTCATCCGTATCACAGAGGTGGTGTAACCCGCTGGATGGCTGATGCAGCACTGGCATACGATGAAAAAGGATACAAGGTTTATTTTGTAGTGCCTGAGCCAGCGGTAGTTTTCTATTCGGGTAAGAACAGGGAAACTATGATACAGTTGCTGGCTGGCAATAATAACATCAATCTTATAACTACCCTCGTGGGGCGCGACTTTGAGTTCGGCACTCCGCAATATCAAAGCTTTATATACAAAAAATTGCTGGCAAAGTTGCCGGTTGGCATTCCGGTTATCCTATCCGAGGATAAGACTGTATGGAGATCGGCCGTAGGTCTGAAAACGTCATACCCCATTGTAGGTGTCCTCCATTCTGATGCCGACAACCATTATGAACTGGCGCAGGAATTTGGACAGGACGCCGACATCATAGCTTGTGTATCGGGCAGGGTAAGCAGAACATTGAGGGCTAAGGCACCGCATGTGCCGCCCTCCAAAATATTTACCATACCATGCGGCATTAATATGGATGAGTTTCGCCCGAAAGTAACACCAAATGATGTGCTCAAGCTTGTGTACGCCGGACGGATCATTGAACATCCTAAACGTACCGGCGACCTGCTTAAAATAGCAGCGGTCATGAAAGCCAAAGGTGCCAGATTTCAGATAGATATAATTGGTGACGGGGGGGAATATAGAGTGGCACTGGAAAGACAAAATAAGGAGCAACAACTGGAGGATTGCGTTGTCTTTCATGGTTGGCGGTCGCAGGAGGAGGTGAAAAATTATATGGCAGATGCCGATATAGTGATACTGACTTCCGATTTTGAAGGTATGCCCATATCAATGATGGAAGCCCTTTCTATGGGTTGTGGTTTTGTGGGCACACGCGTAAGCGGTATAGAAGACTATGAGTTCCATCCATTGGCCAAAGATTGCTTCGGCGTATTTGATGTAGGCAATATAGAAGAGGCGGTAAGCCGCATACAGCAGATAGCAGCAGTGCCGGTAAGCACGCGCCAGGCATCGGCCCGCCAGTTGGCAGAATCGCAATTTACCATGGATATCTGCCTGGAGAATTACAACAAAGCAATAGATACCATCCCTGTCAGGCAATATACCCAGCCGGCGAAGGCTACAATATCCCCTGTTGATGTGCTCAAATCAAAGCTCACGGCTATGGCCCGTGGTGTTAAGATGGCGATGAAGTAAAGCGATTTGATAGATGGTACACCTTTGAAAGTCATTTAATCATAACCCTATTATATGAAAGATCCGAAGCCATTCAAATTCTCAACCTTCCACGATCAATTTTATATTGCCGATAGTTTATCAGTGAATAATGTTCATTGGGAAGAAAAAGCCGATGATGCCAGGATATCTGTAAACAGAGACATCATAGGTGTAACTATGAACACTGATGAAACTAAGGTGGAAGGAATTCTGAACGTTTTAGAAAACGCGAGAAGGAGCCCTGATCTAACGCAGTTTAATCACGTTGCTGAAGCCGACATCGAACTTAGTTCAGGTATAGTGCAGCTACGTAGTTGTCCGTCAAACAGTGTAGAACTTACAGTCCAACTTACTCCGAGTCGTTACAGGGCAAGAATTTACTCGACACCCAACAATAAAGATGGTGTATTATGTTTTGAGTGCATGATTGAACTTTGGCCAGTAACTGTCCGGCAGCCTGTTACTATATTAAAGCGTTAGCAGTGAGTTTAGATAGATAAGGGTTGAAATGTGTCAAGCTTAAAATATTTGTTGAGGCATATCTCCAAAACAAAAAGGACCAACCTTTCGGTCAGTCCTTTCTGAATATAAACTAAGATTAATTACTTCAGTTCAGGATGTGGAGGAGGAGTGGTTGATGGACCAGTTTCGCCAGCTTCTGCAGAGCGGAACATTACCACGTTCACATCGTCGCCCTTATCGTACTGGAAGATAAAGCGGTCGCGGGCAATAGCCTGCTTGTCGGTCATGTAAGTGATGATGTTGTTCACACGCTCCCAAGCCTGCTGCTCTTTCTTCTTGCTGCCGTTACCGCCACCCATTACTACTACTTTACAGTTAGGGTCCATCTTCATTTGGCTGGCCAGTGTAGCTAGCTGTGCTTCTATAGCCGGTGTAAGGTTAGAGCTGTTAGAGAAGCGGATAACACCGTCCTGTACGTGCTTGCACTGTCCTTTGCTGTTTTTAGTTCCACCTTCGCCGCCGCAATCGTCAGGGCAAGGGCAGTGGCCTACGCCATCAGCATCCACCGGCTGGCACTCTGTAGGAGTTATCAGCTGCTTGTCTTTATAATCTGGCACACCGTCACCATCGGTATCCATTGGGCAGCCATGGCCATCAACAGCTACACTTGCAGGTGTTTTAGGGCACTTGTCAAACTGGTCGGTAACACCGTCATTATCTTCATCAGGCAATACAGGATTAGGCAGCAGCATATGCCTTGGGTAAGACAGTTCGTTGTAAGCATGATCCAGTGGGTTCATCCAGTACAGTGGCTCAACTGCTTTTTTCTTCAGCGGTACATTGTAGTTCACGCCTACAGAGAAGTAGTTCACACCATCGGGGCCCTGGCTTACGCTCATCTGGTTGCCAATAGGCTTGCCGTAGCTGGTACCATCCAGGTAATCATCGCTGGGGAAGCTGTAACGATCTTCTATAGAGATATTGATCTTCTTGTTTACCTTGTAAGAAACACCAGCACCTATGCTTGGCGAAAAGTCCAGGGTCTTCTTGGCAAACTTGGTAGCATTGTTGCTTTGCTCTGCATCGCTCTCCCACGTTTTGTCCATCTTGCTGCGCAGATCTTTGCGTACTTTCTTATTGTCAGCCTTAGGGTCGGTAATGATACCGCCCGCACCTGTAAACTTGTAAGCAGCATAGTTGCCGTCCAGTGCGTTTACGCGGGTCTTGTATGCCAAGCCGCCAAGACCGAAGTAGCCATAGAAAGAAAATTGGTTCCTTGCCTGGTGGAAGCTGATGTTCTTGATGTTGAAGATCAGGTCCAGGTTCAGCTGAGAAGACTCCATACGGATAGCCCTGTAAATAGCCGTAGGGTTGCCCGAACCGGCCATATTGAGCGGCGTGTAACCAAAATTGCTATAAGGTGCGCCGTAGCTTACTGTGCTTTGTGCATCCAGGCTTTTGGCCACGCCATATATGTATTGCAAACGGGTAGAGAACACATAACCCCATGCCTTACGCACATGCAGATGAAAACCGGCGCTACCATTAAATACACTCAGCGCTGGAATATCGCCGGAAATAGTATAGCTGCCCAAGCCGAAACCTACCTCAAACTGGTTGCGCGGCATTGGCGGGAACGCAGTTTGGTGTTCCATGTACTGGTGATACTGCTTGCTCTGTTTCTTGGTGTAGTAAGCAGAGTCCAGCACATCGTAGCCCTTGCCCCTGTAGGTCATGTCACGGCTCGACCATTGAGGAGTGCCGGCCGGGGCCGCACCCTGGCCCGGAGTAGTTGCCGGAGTTGGGGTCTCTTGTGCCATAACCGCCTGGCCGGCTATTAACGTCATGCCAGACAGTAATAACATTTTCTTAATCGACATATGTATGTGTGTTTGTATTAGACAAATGTTTAATTTGCAAAATATAGTGCAAAGTTACTTTACCGGCCCCTAAATCCAAAGTGCGATTTTAACATTAACAGGCGTTTGGGATTTTTATTGTTTGTAAAAGGACTATGCCATAAAATTTTTCTTTTCAATTAGCGTTACTTAATCGACTTTTACACTCAAATTTTCCGAAAAGGAGTAGCTACATGGATTTAGTACACAAGGTCATAGGTAATGAATTGGCGCTTTTCGAGAAGAAATTCTCAGAAAGTGTAAAGAGTTCCAACGGCCTGCTCGATCGTATAATGAAGCTCATCATCAAGCGCAAAGGCAAGCAGATGAGGCCTATGTTCGTATTCCTGTCGGCCAAAATAGCCGGAGACGTTAACGAGGTGTCGTTCCGTGCGGCATCGCTGATAGAACTGCTGCACACGGCCACCCTGGTGCACGATGATGTGGTGGACAACTCCATGATGCGCCGCAACTTCTTTTCCATCAATGCGCTCTGGAAGAATAAGATAGCTGTACTGGTAGGCGATTACCTGCTTTCCCGCGGCCTGCTGCTGTCTATAGACAATGGCGACTATAACATATTGCAGATAACCAGCCGTGCGGTAAAGGAAATGGCCGAGGGTGAACTGCTGCAGATGGAAAAGGCCCGCAAGCTGGATATTGATGAGAGTGTGTACTTCGAGATCATACGTGCCAAGACGGCAACACTGCTGTCATCAGCCTGCTCCGCGGGTGCACTGTCTGCTGCCAATAGCAGCGAGGACGCAGAGAAGTTTCGCATTTTTGGCGAAAAGGTGGGCATCGCCTTCCAGATAAAGGATGATCTTTTTGACTACGGTCAGGATAATATTGGCAAGCCTACCGGGATCGACATCAAAGAAAAGAAAATGACCCTGCCGCTTATCTATACCCTGCAGCACGCTGATAGTGCCACCAAGCGGAAGATCATATACATAGTAAAAAACCAGAGCACCGACAGGCACAAAGTAAATGAGGTGATCAACCTGGTACAGGCATCGGGGGGGATTGCCTATGCCACCCAGAAAATGATGGAATACAGGCAGGCCGGGCTCGATATTTTATACTCCTACCCTAAAACTCCGGCACGCGATGCCATGGAGGAACTGGTAAACTACGTAATAGACAGGAAATACTAAAGAACATAAATGAAGCTGAAGAGTGTGAACGGGATCGTTAAACTGACCGGGGCATTGGTTATGCTCGCTGCCTTATTACAGGGTTGCCTTGACATGGGCATGCCTAAAAAGCCCAATAAAGAAGCTAAGGTCATTTACCCGCTTAAGCTTGCTGCCGATTCGGGGTACGTGTTTAAAAAAGACCTCCTGGTGTTCCTGCAGATGAACGACCTGGCAGATACGCTGAATACCTGGTGGAAGCAATGGAAGGCAACCGATACCTTAGGCAAATACTACAAAACCGACGATAGCGGCTACCTGTTATGCGTTGTGGCATCGGACGAAAAGGGAAATGTAGAAAGCAACAAGCTGATACAGGTAGACAAGAACGGGGTATATAAAGCAGCTCAGGATTTCTTTTGCGATTGGTGCGATATTAATCGCCGTATCGGTGCCTTGCAGAAGCGGGGCAACTATTTTGTTACCTACACTTGTGGTCACGGTGCATCCTTCTCGTCATCCTGGATATGCCTGTTCCGCAAATTATCGGAAAGAAGTGAGGCCAACCAGATAATGGAGGCGCAATATGAAGGTGCTCCGTCTTGCTCCGACATTACTTCGTCATGGCGCATTACAGGCGACTCATGTATAGTGGTGTACAGTATCGAGAAAGGTGTGCCTACAGACAATGGTTGCGAGATGCGGCCATCGCAAAAAGTAGCGGTAATTTACCGGCAAATAAACAACATATGGGCTGCTACCGATAGCAGCAAGCTACAACAGTTGCACCTGGAAAAGTAGCCATCAATTGTGGCTCTTACCAGTGAGCATTACTTCCCTATATTGTAATAAACACAAGTGGTCACAAAATCCCTGAAGTAGGGGATCCAGGTAATAGGTGTAAACTGTACGCGCGGCTGCAACCCGAATTTGTATTTGTAAATAGGGTTAATGAGGTAATGCTTCTTCTGTTTGATATGCAGGCCGGCATGGCGTACAATTCGCTCAAAACGTTCTATGGTTATCTGTGTATCTTTTATTTCCAGTAACTCTTTTATGATCACGTCCTCCTCGCCAGCCATCTTCAACAGGCCTTTGTAAATGAACGTTGGTAGTATATGGTAGTAAGGAATTTTGCTGGCCCACTTGGTGCGGCATACCTGCTGGTGGCCACCAAAGGGCATGTACCACGGGGGGAAGCCAAAGAAAATGATACCGCCGGGGCGAAGCAACGTGGTAAGATGCTTTATGAATTGCTCCTGTTCCGGAACATGTTCAATAACGTCTTTAAGGATCACCACATCAAAAAAGCCCGTAAAGCGTTTGGTAAAGCTATCCTCGTATATATTTTGGAGCAGGAATTCTACCTTACCGGCTGTTACTTCTTCCTTTAGAAATTCATTGGCCAGGTCTATACGATCGGGGTTAAGATCAACTCCTATACAATTGGCGCCACGCTCAATGAACGGCTTCAATACACCACCTTCGCCAGTGCCCACTTCCAATATGTTCCTGCCGGCTCCTACCGATACGCTTTGCTCAATAAATGGTAACACATAGTTAGCCGAGTTTTCAACCTGTTGGTCGTAACGTGCCCTATGGTTCAAATGGTGTTCTAATGCCAATTGCTAATGCTTTAAGAGGGTAAATTTACTTTTTTATTTCTATCCCTGTGCCCAATATCTGCAGTTGGCGGCGTATGCTTTCATTATGTATCTTTTCATACAGCGCTATCACCAGTTCCTTGTCCAGGCCGGTAATGTCGCAGCGGCTGGTTACGCTTTCTATCATCTCGCGCCAGCGGGCAGGCTGGTAGGCCGTCATGTTGGCGGCTTTCTTTATCTCACCCACCTTCTCGCTCAGCTCCATGCGCTTGGCCAGCAGGTCCAGTATCTCTACATCTACGGCGTCCATTTGCTGGCGCAGGTATTCCAGTTGCACCTGCACGCCCATGTCGTTGGTAAACTCATCCCTCAATACCAGCTTGCTCAGCAGGTCGCCCAGTTGGGCAGGGGTTATTTGCTGGCGGGCATCGGTCCAGGCCTCGTCGGGGTTGATGTGCGTTTCTATCATCAGCCCGTCAAAGTGCATGTCCATGGCCTTCTGGGCCACTTCCGCTATGCGTACCCGCTTGCCGCTTATATGGCTGGGGTCGCAGATAATAGGCAGCTCGGGCCTGCGCCTGCGCAGCTCTATAGGTATGGGCCAGTTGGGCTGGTTGCGGTAGCCCACAGGTGTATTATAGCCGGAGAAGCCCCGGTGTATAGCAGCGATATCAGTAATGCCCGCTGCTTCAAAACGCTCTATAGCGCCCACCCACAACTCAACATCAGGGTTTACCGGGTTTTTTACCAGCATGGGTATGTCTATGCCCTTCACCGCATCGGCCAGGTGCTGCACGTGGAAGGGATTTACCGTTGTGCGTGCGCCTATCCACAACGCATCGGCGCCGTACTTCAGCGCCAGCTCCACGTGGGCAGGCTCTGCCACCTCTACAGTATATTTTAAACCATATTGCTGTTTGGCTTCCTGCATCCATTGCAGTGCCTGTTCACCATTTCCTTCAAAAGAGCCTGGCCTGGTGCGTGGCTTCCACACACCGGCCCTGTACATATCTACACCCAGCGGCGCCAGCCCCTCTGCCGTTTGCAACACCTGCTCCCGCGTTTCCGCACTGCACGGCCCCGCAATAATGAACGGCTTCCCTGTTTTAAAAAAAGACATACGCAAAGGTAGGATATAAGGCAAAAGTCAAAAGTTAAAAGCAAAAAAGCTGTACCTAAGAGTTCCTATCGTTGTAGATTAATGCATAAATTTGTTGTATAAATAGCTAAGCATTATGACCACGGCGGCGATAAGGCAAAAACTATACGAATATATCCGTGTAGCAGATGATAAGAAGGTGAAGGCGATCTTTACAATGGTTGAAGATGAGATCAAAGGTTATGAGTGGTCGGAAGACGAAGATTTCTTGGCTGAACTAGATAGACGTAGCAATGAATACAAGTCTGGTAACGTAAAAGGTGTATCATGGGAAGATGCCAAGCAACAAATTCTTTCTTCCCGTAAAAACGTGTGATAATGCCTGTTTTTAAAATAGAACTACACGACGAAGCTGTCTTGGATATTAATGATTCCTACAATTGGTACGAAGATAGGTTGCCCGGACTCGGAAGACGGTTTATAAATGCCCTGTCTCAAGTTTTTCTTAGAATATCAGAAAATCCTGAATCCTGCCCGAAAAAGAAACGCGATTATCGGGAGGCCCCTTTAAATGGCTTCCCGTTTGTTGTCATTTATGAGGTATTGAAGAAAGAGAGGGTGATTTTGGTTACTTATGTGTTTCATACCAAAAGAGACCCAAAGCTAAAATATAAGCGTTGATAGCAAACAAAAACGGCCCCACCGGGGCCGCAACAAAATTACTTCTTCAAATGTATCACCCTTGTTCCCGTCCCGGAATCATCATCTACCTTCTGGGATAACACGCAAGCTGTTTTGGTGAGCGATACTATTTTGTAGGTATCGGTAATACCCTCGCCCTTGGTGGTAACTGAGCCGCCCGATAGTGTATATACTTTGCTTTCAGACATGCCGCTGATGTAGCTGGTCATGGTGCCTTTGGCAAACTCCATAAAATCCTCATCGCCGCCGGGTTGTGTTTCTTTTGTTACCTCTCCGTCTGTGCCTTTTATGTCTATATCTACATGGTCTATCTTCCACTTGCCCTCTATATCCTTCATATTCATAGTGCCCGACTGTGCCGCCGGGGCAGCAGCCTGTGTGGCCGGTGCTGGTGGCGGAGCGGCCTGCTTTTTACCCTGCGCCATAGCGCTGCCAGATAAAGTAGCCCCTGTGGCCAAAAGAATGATCACCTTTTTCATAAGTATCCCGTAAGTGTTTTAGAATACGTAAATCTCTATAAATTACCCCATACCACCAAAACGGGGAGGTTTCAGACCCTGTAAGGGGCGGTTACAATAGCGAAGGGTTGCAACCCTGAGGCTTAAGAAATTAAACTCATTCACCCACCCTCTGAAATTTTTTTGCAATTTTTATAATTGAAAATCAATTAGTTACAACGCGTCGATAAAAAATCTTAATGAAATATTTGGTGCAATCGCATAGCGGTCATACTTTTGCCATCCCAAAATTCGGGGCGTTTTTAACGCACAGAACTAAGGAATAACGAATAAAGTAAAATTATACACTGACAATGAGACATTTAAGTTTTAAAACACAGTCTGCTAACGAAACTATCGTAAAGCGCGACTGGTATGTTGTTGACGCTACTAACCAGACCCTGGGTCGTATGTCATCTAAGATAGCTTCAACACTGCGTGGCAAAAACAAGCCATATTACACTCCTCACTTCGATTGCGGCGATTATGTTATCGTGGTGAATTCAGGTAAAGTGAAGCTGACCGGCAACAAACTTGAAGATAAGGAATATCAGACATACTCACTGTATCCGGGTGGCCAGAAGATCGAAACCGCTAAGGAAATGATCAACCGCCGTCCTAACCTGATGATCGAGCGCGCTGTAAAAGGTATGCTGCCAAAGAATCGCCTGGGCCGTGCTATGTACAAGAAATTATTCGTTTACGAAGGCGCTGAGCATCCACACCAGGCACAGGCCCCTAAAGAAATGAAATAATCCAGATCGTAACAATCCTTATTAAAGAATAAATAAACATTCCGGATAAAAATGGAAAAACAGAAAAATGCCGTTGGCCGTCGTAAAGAAGCTGTTGCCCGCGTATATGTGAGCAAAGGCACCGGCAATATCACGGTTAACAACAAAGAATATAAAAATTACTTCCCTATCATGTACCTGCAGAACCAGGTAGAGCTTCCTTTGAAGACCATTGAAGCAATGGATCAGTTCGACGTTGTTGTAAATGTTCAGGGTGGTGGCCCTAAAGGCCAGGCTGAAGCGATAAAGATGGGTCTTAGCCGCGTACTGTGCGAGATCAATGCTGAATATCGCCCGATGCTGAAGAAGCAGCACCTGCTTACCCGCGACAGCCGCTCTGTTGAACGTAAGAAATTCGGTAAGGCTAAGGCACGTCGTAGCTTCCAGTTCTCTAAACGTTAATGGATGCATGGAGATACCTGCAGTGGTATCTCTACTATTCAAACAAATTTTTACAATCAAGAAATTATTCAAATGGAAGATAATAAAACATTACACCAACAGCTCCTGGAAGCTGGTGTTCACTTCGGCCACCTGAAGAAAAAATGGAATCCAAAAATGTTGCCTTACATCTTTGCTGAAAAGAATGGCATACACATCATAGATCTTAACAAAACTATCGAAGGCCTCGAAGAAGCTGCAGCAGCAATGAAATCTATCGCTAAGAGCGGTAAGAAGATCATGTTCGTAGCTACTAAGAAGCAGTCTAAGGAAATAGTAGCTGAAGCAGCAGCAAAGGTGAACATGCCTTTCGTTACTGAGCGTTGGTTGGGCGGTATGCTTACTAACTTCACTACTATTCGCAAGAGCGTAAAGAAGATGCTGAGCATCGAAAAAATGCTGCAAGACGGTACTATGGACAGCGTAACTAAAAAGGAACGCCTGACCCTTACCCGCAGCAAAGACAAAATGGAAAAAGTACTGGGTGGTATCAGCCAGATGGGCCGCACTCCTGCAGCGCTGTTCATCGTGGATATCAGCCACGAACATATCGCTCTGGCAGAAGCTAAGCGCCTGGGTATCACTACCCTCGCTATGGTAGATACCAACAGCGATCCTACTAAGGTTGACTTCGCTATCCCTTCTAACGATGATGCTACCAAGTCTATCGCTATCATCACTAACTACCTCACTGCTGCCATCATGGAAGGTTTGCAGGAAAGGGCTTCTGTTAAGGATGAAGATGAAACAGAAGAAGTGAACGAAAGGACACGCGGTATGGAACTGACTGACGAAGACAACGAAGGTGGTCGTCGTGGTGGCCGTGGCCGTGGTGCAGCTGCAGGCGGTGGCAACAACGCAGGCGGTCCTGGTGGCAACAACCGTGGCGGTGGTAACAACCGTGGCGGTGGCGGCAATCGTCCTGGCGGTGCCGGTGGCAACCGTGGTGGTGGTGGTAACCGTCCTGGTGGCGGTGGCAGCCGTCCGGCTCCTGCTAAGCGCTAATTTTAATAGCCATCAGTTATTGTCAGGAATAGTTTATCATCCTGAGCTTGCCGAAGGAGGAACCACGACAAATAACTGATTCAAACAATAACACTTTATTAAAGCCCCGCATTTGGGGCTTTAATAATAAAAAGTGAACTTTGCACACCGTTTGAAATAAGCGGTATTATATTTTAAACAAATCAATTAAAAAGAATATAAAATGAGCACAGTTACAATAACTGCAGCAGAAGTAAACAAACTGCGCCAGCAGACAGGTGCTGGTATGATGGATTGCCGCAAGGCCCTGGCAGAAAGCAATGGCGATTTTGAAGCAGCTATCGATTACCTGCGTAAGAAAGGCCAGAAAGTTGCTGCTAACCGTAGCGACCGCGATGCTAAAGAAGGTGTTTCTATAGCTAAGGCTTCTGCAGACAATACTTACGGTATCCTGGTTAACCTCAGCTCTGAGACTGACTTCGTTGCCAAGAATGCTGAATTCATCGCTTTCGCTAACGAGATCGCTGAGATCGCCCTGGCTTCTAAGGTGGCTTCTATCGACGACCTGAAAGCACAGGCTATGCAAGGTGCTACAGTAGGCGAGAAACTGCTGGAAATGGTAGCTAAGATCGGCGAGAAGATCGACATCGTTCGCTTCGAGCAGGTTACTTCAGCTGCTGTTGTAGCTTACATCCACTCTAACTACCGCATCGGTGTTCTGGTTGGCCTTAACCAGCCTGCTACCGATGCTATCATCTCTGCAGGTAAAGACGTAGCTATGCAGATAGCTGCTATGAACCCGCTGGGTGTTGATGCCGACAGCGTTTCTGCTGATACCATTGCCCGCGAAAAAGCGATAGCTATGGAGCAGGTAGCTGCTGAAGGCAAAACAGGCGACATGGCTGAGAAGATAGCTATGGGTAAGCTGAACAAGTTCTTCAAGGAAAACACACTGTTGCCACAGGCTTTCGTTAAGGATGCAGGTAAAACAGTTGGCGACTACCTGAAGAGTGTTTCTGCAGGTCTTACTGTTACGTCTTTCGTACGTGCAGCAGTAGGTGCTTAATCTGTAATTTAAAATTACTACCATATGCCGGCTCCTGAAAGGGAGTCGGCTTTTTTGTACCAATAAATAAGATGCTGCATTTTAGCGATACCTACTATGCCCCTTCTTTTCTGATCGTCGTGGTGTATTTGTATGGCAAATGAGCTAATAATAAACCACTATCAAATTTGGCTACAGAAGCCATTATACTGTGATAGAGTCGCCAATAAAAAGAACCCCTGATTCATGCCGGCCGCATGAATCAGGGGTTTTGTACTTTAAGGGTGCAATTACTTTACAATACAGATCTGCTGTGTAGTGGTTCCGTAGTCTGTGTGCAGTACTATATGATATATACCAGGAGTAATAGCTGCGGTATTGGCAGTAAAGGTGGGCGCTCCGGCCTCGGCCTGTTGGTCCGCAATTTTACTGATCACCCGTCCGGTAACATCGGTCAGGAGAATTTGTACGTGCGAATTCGCCTCCAGGTTGAGCTGTATATTGATGATTTCCTTAGCAGGATTGGGGTAGAGGACGAGTCCTGGGGTCGAGGCAGTAATGGTCTTTACACCCGCAGTTCCGCGTACATTTATATCATCTACATAAATGCTGTTGCCATGATCGCTTGTAGCCCTGAAGGCCAGTATAGCGCCGGCAGGCAATGCAGACAATGATATATTCTCCTCTCGCCATTGTGTTGCTGTTGGTACAAAAGGATCAAAGGTGCTTGCAGTTGTGCTCAGTACAGAGCCTGCTTTATTATATAATGCAGTCCATGTGGTGCCGCAATCTGCAGAGTAGATCACTTCAAGCCGGTCATTGCTTACAGAATTATACGGGGCATACGCCACCCAGAAATTCAGTGAAGCATCTGACGGTAATGTTGCAACAGGCATAATAATGTAGTCGATTTCTCCCCGGTCATAATTATAACTTTGGAAGCTTGCAGCCTTACTGCCGGCAGCATGGTTACCTGCTGTTATTATCGACCAGTTCTGGCCATTAGTATTGGGGTCAAAGAACAACCAGTTTGCCGGCAGGGCCGATTCAAAGTTCGTGGTTAATGGCAATGGCGCCGGTGTTGACGACAGCACAAGGAGCGTGCTGGTAGATGCATTGTTCACAACATTCACGTCTGCCATGCCGTTTGGCGAAGCAACAGAGTCATATAAAGAATGAACGCCTGTAGCAACGGTTGGGGCCGTAAGCGGCACATTTATGCTTGCTCCGGCAGCCAATGACCCTGTCCATGCCTGGGTCAGTAGTGCGCCGCCATCTATCCGGTAATAAATAGTGGCCGATGTAAGCGTTGTTGTTGCCGTATTGGTCAGCGATACCAATGGGGAAACAGGGCCACCCGATCCTGCTACACATACACCGGAATGGGAAGAGGCAAGACCTGCATCAAGCGTTAGTGTAAGTGGCAGGGCCTTTGCAGCCTGTAGTATAGCCTGGTTGTTATCATCCTGCATCCATACTACCATATAAGGCGATTTGCTTTTATCCACCCATGCCGGGACCGTGCCCGTAACTGTGTAAGTATGTGTCTCTCCGGTAGTCCATGCCCCGCTTATCAACGTGCCGTTGGCATCCGGATACATTGCCTGTACCACATTTTCGAAATGTGTTTCGCCATTAGAGCCCGGAGGTGTGGCAAAATCATTGGTTTGCACAAGTGCAGCACGCAGTTTTACGTTTGGGGTAGCGCCAGATGCGCTCCAGGCGGCTGTGCAGGTAATTGTCACCGTGGTGATAACCCCGTCGTAACTGCTGTTCCATACGCTGGAGGCTGTAATAGTAAAAGAGTCTGGCCGGGCGGCTTCTGCATCAATATCGGCCTGGGTAAAACAAACAGGTTGGCCCGGATCATCGCCCCCGTGGCAGTCGGTATTAGGTACCATACCATCGTATCGGCCATAAGGTGCAAATGGTACGCTATAGTATGCAGAGCGCACAGTATGGATGGCCGCCGTGCGGTTGCAATAAAAGCCAGGCGCAGGTATGGGCACCATGTAAGAAATGTGTATCAGCTTGTTTGGGTTAGAGCCACTGTCACAAAGCGCCCAGAAACCGGGGTTAACGTCTGCACATGGTCCGCAATGTTCTCCGGTAAACTCTTCGTGTAGGGTCATCCGCTGCGCATCGGCAGTTAACGAAAACGTTGCCAGCAAGGTTGCTGCAAGTAAGATCTGTTTCATGTTTTGTTTTTTTGATAATGATTATAGTAGCCTATGTATCACCGGTGATACGTAGGCTATGTTAACGCTGTAAAGGTAGCGTGGCGTAATAGGCGGAAAAATGGACAAGTTGCACTTTGTCTTGCACTTTTCGTCCCGCAAGGTCAGGTAGTGTGTTTTTTTCGAAAAGCACTCGCAGTAGTGCCGGTATTACTGGCAAAAAAGCGCGCAAAGTATGCAGGGTCATCAAAGCCAAGATAATAACCTATCTCTTTTATGCTGCCGCCCGAATGGCTGAGCAATCGCCTTGCTTCCAGTAATATGCGTTCCTTTAAAAAATTACCAACGGTCATTCCTGCGGCATCCTTACATAACTCATTCAGCTTTTTCTCCGAAATGCTGAGTTGTTTTGCATACCATGCCGGTTTATATCCATCACGATAATGTTGCTCGGCCAGTTGTTCGAATGAGCTGAACTGCTGGCGAATGCCCACACTTAGTTTGGTCTCCGTTTCATTGTCATAGCCAATAGATTTTAACAGGAGCATTGCCAGGCAGGCTGTAGCTACTTCAGGATTGCCGTCGGGCAACTGGGCCTGCAACAACCGGAGCATTATTGTAATAGATTCGAAGGTGGCTGCATCATGACTATGCAAGGGATAACTGACAGCCTGCAATAGTTTGCTGACCGGTGGATAATTGACTGCTTCGTCTTTCGAGAAATGTATAGCAGCACCGTGTGAGCCGGGAGCCCTTTGAAGCATATGTACCTGTCCGGGCTTTACCAGGTGTACACTACGGTCGGTAATGGGGTATTGTACAAAGTCGATAAGATGATTGCCGCCGCCCTGGTGAAAGAAAAGGACAACAAAGTAGTTGTGCCGGTGAGGGTCAGAATATACATACTCATTGTGTTGCTCTATCGGAACGTACTTTATGGTACCCGCTTTCAGCTCTTCCTGCGCAGCAAAATTGTGCGTAGGGATAGATGGTTTAAGTTGTTTCATGGCACTGATTAGGAGCCGTAAATATATCGGCTACCGGAGGAAATATTAAAAAAATAATTGTCAGTTTGCAGTAAAAATGTTTTTATAAGATTTGCTATTAATATTACTGGGGTGTATTATATAGTTTGAGTTAAAATCGGAATGTCAAAGCGTGCCATACTGAGTAAAACGCTATCCGTTATTTTCAGTAAAACAAAAACCCGGATGGACATCCGGGTATCTTGCTTCACTAACATATAACTACTCCTCGTTGTTTCTAAAGAAACTACAGGTCCTTTACTTTCAATCCTTTTCTCCACGCTATCAGGTTGCTCAGTCCGCTGGAGAGTATCACAATACTTACGGTGCTGCAGGGCATCAGTATAGCCGCGGTAACTGGCTTCATCATTCCCTGCATAGCGAAGTATAGCCCTACCATGTTATACATAACAGATACCACGAAGCTCACATTCACAACCTTACCCGCTACCTTAGATAGTTCAAGCAATGCAGATAGTTTGCCTGCCTGTTCGGCCCGCAGTATCGCATCGCATGCCGGCGTAAAATTGTTCACGTCGTCGGCCAGGGTTATGCCTACGTTGCTTTGTTGCAGTGCACCGGCATCGTTCAGCCCGTCACCTATCATCATCACCTTATGGCCGTTGGCCTGCTCTTTCTGTATATACTGCAATTTGTCTATCGGCTTCTGGTCAAACAGCAGCTTAGCCTGGTCGCCGAATACACTTTGCATGTCTCGCTTCTGCTTTTCATTGTCGCCAGACAATAGCGACAGCCGGTATCTTTTTCGCAATTGATCCAGCAAGCCAGGTATGCCGTCGCGGAAGGACGACTTAACGTGTACAGATGTTACGTTGTCTCCTATTCTTATGTATACTGTTGCCTTATCCTCGTTGCCGGTGTCTGTTCCTGTAAAGGTTGCAGATCCCACACGCACCATCATATGTTCGTATTGCACCTCTACGCCTTTACCTGGTTGTTCTTCCCAATGCTCCAGCAGTATGGGCTTGCGTTCACCTATCCATGCAGCAAGTGCCTTGCTGTTGGGGTGATTGCTCTGCTTCACAGCAGCATAAACAATATCTTTTTCCAGTTCGGTAAGCTGGTGGCCCGATACATGAAGGTTGCTGCCGTTGTTGGTGGTAATAGTGCCTGTTTTATCAAACACCACCTCGTCAACATTGGCCATCTGCTCTATTACCGTAGCATCGCGCAGGAACAAACCATTAAGCCCGAATATGCGCAGGATATTGCTGTTGGTAAATGTTGCAGATAACAACAGCGCACACGGACAGGCTACAATAAGCATTGCCGATACTGCATTGATGATCTTAGATGCATCGTGCATATACCAGTAGGCTGCAGTGCCTAGTGCCAGTGTAAAGAGTATTACGGTAAAGTAGCGGCTGAGTATATGTACTATGCTGTTCTTGTCATTACTGTCTGCCTTGTCTTTCTTAAAGGCGTAATGGTTCCACAGCGATGTGAGGTAGCTGGAAGCGATGGGTTTTACCACCTCTATCTCCAGTTCCTCGCCTGTTTGCTTACCGCCGGCATATACGGTTTCGCCTGCTCTTACTTTCACCGGCTCAGCTTCGCCGGTTACAAAACTGTAGTCTATCATGGCATTGCCATTCATTACTACAGAGTCCGCAGGTATCAACTCGCCATGGTGCAATACCACGCGGTCTTTCTCCCGCAGGTCTTCCAGTTGCCTGCTTTCGGTGCCGGCGGCTGTTTTTACATTTACTGCTATGGGGAAGTAAGACTTATAATCCCTGGTAAAAGATAGCGACTTATAAGTGCGGTCTTGTACAATGCGGCCAGCCAGCATAAAGAATACAATGCCGCTCATGCTATCCAGGTAGCCTGCGCCGGTATTAGTAAGTATCTCGTAAATGCTGCGGGAAAAGGTAATCACCAATGCCAGTACAATTGGTGCATCAATGTTCAGTATCTTTTGCTTCAGGCCTGCCCAGGCTGTGCTGTAAAACTCGGTTGCAGAATAGAAGAACACCGGCAGCGACAACAGCAGGTTAAGGTAGCGAAACATGTGCGCGTATTGCTCCTCTATGCCCAGCCCCGCCAGGTATTCGGGGAAGCTCATCATCATAATATTGCCGAAGCAGAAACCTGCAATACCCAGCTTTATGATGCGCGTTTTATTATGCTTGTTCAGTTCTTTGGTGCTGGTATCCTGCAGGCTTATATAAGGTTCGTACCCGATAGTGGTGAGCAGCTCCGCAATTTTGCGTAGCGTGATCTTGCTTTTAACAAAGTGGATAGTTACTTCTTTGGCGGTAAAGCTGATGCGGCTTTCGCTGATGCCGGCATCCAGCCTGTTGAGGTGCTCCAGCAGCCACATGCACGAGCTGCAGTGTACTGCCGGAAGGTATAAGGTAACTATGGCAAGGTCGCCGTTATTGAATTGATATAGTTTATTGGCTATTGCCTCATCGTCAAGATAGGCAAACTTATCGTTGCGTACTGCCTTTATCTGCGATAGCCCGGGGTGCGATTGCAGTGTGTAATAGTCGCATAGCCCATTGTTGTTGATGATCTCATATACCAGCTTGCAGCCTTCGCAGCAAAACAGCTTACCATCTATTGCAATATTGGCCGTTAAGCATTTAGCGCCGCAGTGGTAACATTCCTGCTGTGTTTTAGGCTTACTTCTGGCCTCCGTATCATATTCACTTGATGCCTGCATTTATTTTCTTTTGTGCTTCTATGATCTTTGGGATCAGGTAGTTATTCTCCAGGAAGAACAGTTCCGTCACGCTTGTTTCCAGCAATGCCATGTTGGAGCGCAACAGCCGGTATTCATCAGGGAATATAGTTTCCGAGTACAAGGGCAGTGTTATCATGTGCAACCTGCCCATTACTTTCTTTAGCTCTTCGTTCGTTACATTCAGCTCCAGTACATGTACATCATGGTTTATCTTACAATTGCCGGAGCAATTGGTACAGTTGTGGTTGTCTCTTACCTTTTCAGACAGCGTGCTTATGTAGGGCATATACGTTAGCTTACGTTCGCGTATATGGCTTTCAATATCATTTATTATTCGCTCGCATTGCAGTACGTACTGTAGCTGTGTAGCTGATTTTTCAATGCTCTTTATTTTCTCTGCCTGCCTTCTTGCCTTTACACATAGGGTCTCGGTAGCATCATAGTAGTCCGATTGCAGTTGTTCTGCAAAGGGTTGTAACGCTGCCTCGGTATACTCCTGGTACTTTCTAGCCACCATAAACTTATTGTTCTAATCGCAAATGTATTTGGAGGTATATCCCCCAAAAATGATTTGTATCATGTTTTCAAGTGTTTTAACAACCATTTGAAGGTGTATCACAGCCAATATGGTTAATGCACAGTTATCTGCGTGTTTGCAATATGCATTTAATGATAATGTTATTGTTTACTCCGTTTCCATGCCCAACTCTATCAGCTCAGGAGCCACCTTCCGTATCTGGGCTATTCCACCCTCTACACTGGCTACGTTTCTGAAGCCATGCAGCTTCATGAATGATGCCGCTATCATAGATCTGTAACCACCGGCGCAGTATACCAGCCAGCTGTGTTCTTTGTGTAGTGTATCTGCCTTCCCGGCCAGTTCATTTAAAGGCACATGCACCGCCCCAGCTATCCTGTCTTTGGCTGCTTCTTTGCGGTTACGTACATCAAGCAAGGCATGATCGCCAACGTTCAGCAGTTCTTGTATATCGCTGCCGGCTATTATGTTGATATGGTCGCACGGCCTGTCGCTGCTACGCCACGATTCGAAGCCCCCCTTCAGGTAACCGGCCACGTGATCGTAGCCTATCCTGGACAGGCGCTCTATGGCCTCTGTTTCATTCCCTGGCTCTGCCACCAGCAAAATATTGGCGTTAGGGTCTATAAGCGTACCGGCCCATACGGCAAAGTCGCCATTAAGGCCTATGTTCAGGGACCCTGGTACAAATCCTGTTGCAAAATCAGCAGGCATCCTGGTATCCAGCACTACCACGCCATCCTTCTGCATAGCATGAAAGCTGCGGGCATCTAGTGCATTCAGACTCTTCTCCAGCACGGCATCGTAGGCAGTATAGCCGCCTTTGTTGGTGGCTGCATCTTTAAAGAAATAGCCCGGCACAACCGGCTGATCGGTAGTTACCGCTTCAACGAAAGCTTGCCTGTCCGTTATTTTAAGGGCGTAGTTGAACATCTTCTCTTTGCCAATGGTAGACTGGCTGTCGGTGCTCAGGTTTTTGCCGCAGGCTGATCCTGCACCATGGCCGGGATATACAATTACATCATCGGGCAATGTCTTTATCTTGGCGTTCAGCGAATCGAACAGTATTGAGGCCAACTCTTCTTTAGGCAGGTTACCGCTCAGCAGATCTGGCCGGCCCACATCACCAATGAAAAGCGTATCTCCTGTAAAAATAGAATGTGCTTGGCCATCCTTGTCTATTGCCATATAGCATGCAGACTCTATGGTGTGCCCGGGAGTATGCAGTACTTGTATATGAATATCGCCCAAGGGCAGCATCTCGCCATCAGTAGCTACATGTGCGCGATAGCCGGGTGTAGCATTGGGGCCAAATACAATGGTAGCACCCGTTTTATTGGCCAGGTCTATATGGCCGGATACGAAATCTGCATGAAAGTGGGTTTC
Organism: uncultured Flavipsychrobacter sp.; assembly: GCA_964588295.1. Taxonomy (GTDB): domain Bacteria; phylum Bacteroidota; class Bacteroidia; order Chitinophagales; family Chitinophagaceae; genus Flavipsychrobacter. The sequence continues at coordinate 209,939 of CAZPOT010000008.1, forward strand.
GAGCACATATTTGATCTTAGCGCCTCTTTCCCTGGCCAGTTGCAGGTATGGCTCAGGATTTCTCATGGGATCTACAACTGCAGCTTCATGGCCTGCCTCTATGTAGTATGCTGCCTGGGCCAGACAGCCGGTATACAATTGCTGAATATACATTGTATCAGAATTTGACTGCAAAGCAACTGAACCATGCGCGCCCCGTACGCGACCATGCTCACCGGTTAGCATGATATTCGTCAGCCGGCGCCGCGCGTGCCCCGAATAATTTTGCCCTTCAATCACTGTTATGAAGCGACTAGCAATTTTCTTCCTGTTGGCATACGTCATATCGTGGATAATATGGCTGCCATTGTATGGTCCATCTATAGGCATCTCCGGTCTGCCGCATCTCCGGTTTCAGCATGCCCTGGGTGCGTATGGTCCTATGCTGGCAGCGCTGCTGGTTACTATTTTCAGCAATGGCAAGGCTACATCCAGGCTGTTAAAAAGCGGCATCTCCATAAATAACCTGCCTTTACTATTCATTGCTTTGTTGGGACCATTTGTTTTGCTGCTCATCAGTATGCTGATTGGGCAACAATGGCTGCACATGCCCGCCGATCTTTCCCACATAGGTACCAGTAATGAGCTGGCAGGATGGAACGTGTTCGAGGTGGTCATGTTCAACATACTTACGTTTGGTATAGGCGAAGAGATGGGATGGCGTGGTGTAGCATTGCCTATGCTGCAGGGCAGGTATACCGCCCTTAAAGCATCGCTGTTGCTCACGGTTTTCTGGGCCGGCTGGCATGCGCCGCTGTTCCTATACAGGCCTGGCTATATGCATATGGATATGGGCGGAGCCATAGGCTGGCTGCTGAGCCTGCTTACCGGCAGTATACTCACTACATGGTTCTACAATTCTTCCCGCGGCAATGTGCTCATCTGCGCGGTGTTTCACGCGACCATAGATGTGGCATTCTCATCTCCCGGCTGCGATGCCCGCATATCTGGCATTATGGGTATGCTTATTACACTTTCGGGCATACTGGTAGTTATCGTGTTCGGTTATCGTAACTTGTCATCTTTAAACAGGGTTCAGCTGCGATCGAGGCTTGTTGCCGACATGCATGAACCTGCAAATACACATTGATGATACAGGAGTACGGCATCTTTCTGATATTGGCGCTACTGGCCGAGATTGTAGGTACAGTGTCGGGCTTCGGCTCGTCTATACTATTCATACCGCTGGCCTCGCTTTTCTTCGATTTCAAAACAGTACTTGGTATCACTGCCGTATTTCATGTGTTCAGCAATATTTCAAAGATCTTTTTATTCAGGAAAGGTGTTGATAAGAACATAGCGCTGAAGCTGGGCGTGCCTGCTGTATTGTTTGTTGTGCTGGGTGCCCTGATAACTACCCGGATGCAGACCCAGATGCTGGACCTGATGATGAGCGTAGCGTTGATAGTGTTAAGTATGTTCCTGTTGTTCAATATGCGCTCCCGGATAGAGCAGTCCAACTTCAACCTGGTAGCAGGTGGCAGCGTGTCGGGTTTCCTGGCGGGGTTGGTGGGTACCGGTGGTGCAGTAAGGGGTATTACCATTGCAGCCTTTAACCTGCCTAAAGATGTATTCATCGCTACATCAGCAATTATTGATCTTGGAGTAGATGCCAGCCGCAGTATAATATATGTATACAACGATTACTTTCCCCACAACCTGCTGCTGATGGTGCCCTTCCTGATGGGGATAGGCATAGTGGGCAGCTACATAGGCAAGTTGTTGTTGCGGTATATATCGGAGCAGTTGTTTCGCTATATAGTGGTGGCAACAATAGTGGTAACATCACTCCTGCAAATCATTAAGTACGTAAAGTAGATATAAGCATAATGGAAATGAAGTATTGGAAGCGGCTGAGCCATGCAGAGCAGGATGAGCGCATAACCAAGGCCCTGGCAACAAACGTAGACTTTACCGACAATGTATGCCTGGGCATACCAGCCTCGAGATTGGACGAGCAGGTGTTTTACCGCCAGGCAACCTTTCTTAAAGATGCACCACTGCTGAGAACGTATGTGGCCAACCCCAACCACATTGGTTGCCACACCTTTGGCAGCTCTGAACCTTTTTTTGCAGGTACGCACGAACTGGAGCGAGAGGTAATAGAGCTGCTGAGCGTTGATTTCTTTAAAGCCCGGCCCGGCAGTTGTGATGGTTATGTAGCCGCGGGCGGTACTGAGGCCAATATAGAAGCAGCATGGATATACCGTAACTACTTTATAGAAGAGCATAACGCCCGGCACAGCCAGGTGGCCATACTGTGCTCCGCCGATACCCACTACTCGGTAGTAAAGGCGGGCAACCTGCTGAACATACATGTATGTTCAGTAGCGGTAGCCGAGCACGAGCGGACTGTAAGCAGTGCGGCCGTTGCGGCTACCGTAGCCGATGCCCTGAGCCGGGGTATAAAGTACTTTATTGTGTACTGTAATATGGGCACCACCATGTTTGGCAGTGTTGATGATCCCAGTGTTTATGCAGGCGTGCTGAAGCAATATGGCGTACAGTATAAAATGCACGTGGATGCTGCATTCGGAGGTTTCATATATCCCACCAGTGATCCTGATAGCCTATTGAACTTCAGTAATCCGGAAGTGTCGTCTATAACGTTAGATGCACATAAGATGTTGCAGGCGCCCTATGGTACTGGTATCTTTTTAGCACGGAAGGGGCTGATGCAATATGCCATGACCAAAGAGGCCAGCTATGTGCATGGCATGGATATGACGCTGAGTGGCAGCCGTAGTGGTGCCAATGCTATAGCTATATGGATGATACTCTTCTCCTACGGGCCTTTTGGCTGGCTGGAGAAAATAAACAAGCTGCTGTACCGTACCGACTGGATGTGTAGAAAGCTGGACGAACTACAGGTAGAGTACTACAGGCATCCGCGTATGAATATCATTACTATCAAGGCCCGGTATGTGCCTGCGAGCCTGGCAGCAGCTTTCGGGTTGGTGCCGGATGATCATTCCGGTGCGCCGGGCTGGTATAAGATAGTGGTGATGGACCATGTAAACATAGACCAGTTGCACGATTTTGCCGTGCAACTGGAACATAGTTTGGCTGTGCCGCAAGAGTAGCGGCATAGCTATTTATATAAGTGTACCGCCTGATACTTCTATACGCTGGGCATTGATCCACTTTGCTTCTGGTGTGCACAGGAAGGCTACCACAGCGCCGATATCGGTTGGCAGGCCAACGCGACCCAGTGCCGTCATGGACGCGACCATCTTATTCATATCTGCATTGTCGCGAACCCTGCCACCGCCGAAGTCTGTTTCCACGGCTCCCGGAGCAACGGTGTTCACATTTATCTGGCGTTGACCCAATTCTTTAGCCATGTAGCGCGTAAGCACTTCCACGCCGCCCTTCATAGCCGCGTATACGCTGGAGCCGGGCAAAGCAAAGCGGGCCAGTCCTGAAGAGATGTTTACGATGCTGCCACCGTCATTCATCATCGGCAACATTTTTTGCGTAAGGAAGAATACTCCTTTCAGGTGTATGTTCATCATGTCGTCAAACTGCTCTTCGGTAACATCGGTTATGGGAGCATACAGCGCTGTGCCTGCGTTATTCACCAGTGCATCTATACGGTCGGTGCCGAAAGTAGTACTGAGCGTTGCCTTCAGCTGTTCTGCAAACGCTGCGAAGGTTTTGGTGCTGCTGGTGTTTAGCTGCACTGCTGCTGCTTTACCGCCTACTTTTTCTATCTCGGCTATCACATTCAGCGCTTCATCGTTGCGGCTGTTATAGGTAAGCACTACGTTAAGGCCTTTCTTTGCCAGGTTGATGGCCATGTCGCGGCCCAGGCCACGGCTGCCGCCGGTTACAAGGGCTATTTTTTTGTTATCCATTTTGTTTTCGTTTTTGTGATTTTTTGATACAGCAAAGTTGAGCTATTAACAGCATATAGCTGTTGTGTGCTTCAAACAGATGTTTGCAAAATTCAAACAACTGCTGCTTATTGATCTTTTTAGCGGAAAGACAGCGGTGCCAGGGAGGTTTGTTTTTTGAAGAAGTTAGAGAAGTGCGCCACTTCTTCAAAGCCCAGGCATCCGGCTATTTCCGATACGTTCCAGTCGGTTTGTTTCAACAATATCTTGGCTTCCTGGGTAATGCGCGAGGCGATGAGCTCTGTGGTGGTCTTGCCCATTGTTTCCTTAAGTACGCGGTTGAGGTGATTGACATGTACTGCCAGCCTGTCTGCATATTCTTTGGCTGTACGTAATGCCAGTTTTTGCTGTACAGATTCTATAGGGAACTGTCTTTCCAGCAACTCTACAAATAGCGATGATATACGCTCGGATGCATTATGGGCTGTATGCTGCGCAGTTACAGGCTGTAGCTTTTGCCCGTAGTGTATCAGTTCCAGTACGTAATTGCGCAGCAGATCGTACTTGAATGCGTAATCGGACGATAGCTCTTTATTCATCTTGCGAAAGATAGCCTGCAGTTCGGGCATTTCTTCATCTGGTATCGTAAACACGGGGAAGCCACCGGGTTTGAATATGGGCAACTCATCGAGTGCCACACCACTCTTATTCTTTACCAGGAATTCATCTGTGAACACGCAGAAGTAACCAGACTGGTCGGCCTCCAACGGCAGGTAGCGATAAGGGATGCGCGGGGTTGCAAACAGCAGCGTATTGCCCGACAGTTCTATATCCCTGTCGGCATACTCCAGCTTGTAGTGGCCGGTGAGCAGGCTTATTTTGTAGTAAGTACGCTTGTTGTAAGGCATTACCGGCTTTATCTTAAGCCTGGCTATCACATCTTCATACCTGAAAACATTAAAATGGCCAATCTCCCGGCTTACACCGGCAGGCAGGTTGGTATCCATGTCTCTATAGAACTGTTCTATGGTAGTTTGCGCCATCTGTTGCTGTTTGTATTATTCAAATATACAGCACAGGCAAATAGCAGTCTGCTATAGCGCTATAAAAGGAATCTTTTCTATAGCATTTATAAGCAGCGGGCCGATTTTTTCTTCTTGCCTATTACATTCTTCTTTTCAGCTTTGTCTATGTATTCGGCAGCGGCGGGTATTTTACAAGCGGTGTCGCCCATATCGGCAGTTACTTTGCCTATATCGCCTGCCGCTTTTTTAGCGGCTTCGTTCAGTGGTTGTACATATATGCCCAGTGCTATTACAAAACCATTCATAGCCAGCTTTACGCGGTTGCCACTATTATGAATATCCTTTACTACTCTGTTCAGCAGTTTGGTGAGCAGGGGTATATCCAGGTCGGCATCGGCTTTCAGCGACACAAGGTTCCCGAGCACAGACCATCCTATCGACTGCAGGTGTTCGTTCTTAGCGTCTACCCATTCCATAGCCTTCTTCATAGCGTGCGGACCTTCGGCAGCCACCCAGGCAACGGTGTACTCCCGCAACGAAGGTGAGTTGGCTTTTTCTGCCCAGTGCTGCAACTGTTGCTCCGTCATCTTTTCGGGCTCTGTTACCAGGCCGGCCAGGTACATGGCATCGTATATACCGGATTCGTACAGCTTCAGCGACAGTTCGTGGCCATTTTTTATTTGCTTCACGATCTTCTTCATCTCCTCGATCTTAACGCCATATACCGGTTCCGGTATGCCATGTTTCATGATGACCTTTTTATAAGACTCTTGTCCGAGTTCTTTCAGTTGATCGAGGATCTGTTCTGCTGTCATTGTTTTGAGCGCCAAATGAGGCCAGGCAAAAATACTATACACCGGCGAAGTTTGAATAGTCGTACTCCTCCCAACCTTGTGCTATGCAGCCTTGCTGTAGAAATACATATTCATATCCAGTTTCAGTTTATTGATATCTACCGTTTGCCGGAAGTGCTGTTCATCGTGGATGAAATGCCGGTCTTTACTTTTGCAGAACTGGAATACATTATAAGTGAGCCACCAGCGGCTAACCGCTTTGCCACGGAACTCTATGGTGCTGCTGCCAGGATAGGTAGAATAGTCTTTGATGAGGAAGCTGTATTCATGCTGCTCTTGCTCACTAAGCGGAGAATCTCCGGGACCCAGCCGGCGCTCCTCTACGTTAGCGGCGGGTGCAGGAGTACCGGATGCCTGGCTGAGTGGCAGAGCAGGCGTATTGCTGGTTTCGGAGCCGGGCTGTTTGGCAAAGTAGATGGCCAGCTTCCGTAACTTGTCGAGACTGTTGATGAGCCGCACTTCCATATTCACTTCCTGCTGCGTTGGGTACTGTTGCCCTTCTTCGCGCGACATGATGTTGGTGTGGATACTGGTTATCTGGGTGATAACGATCTCGGCCAGGGCGGTGATGTTGATGATCATAGTTTACTGTTTTATGGTTGATTAAATAACCGGTTTACCACACAAAGGTGGCAACAAAAACTATTGGCCGCGCAAATACGGCAGAGAAGATATCCACCAAAAACGCTACCTGCAACTGGTGAAAGCCTTGCCTGCGGCATAATACAGCGTTGCGCAAAATGTGGATATCTCCCCGAAATTGTGGTGAATACAATGCCCGGCGAAAAATCTGTATGGCGTACCGCCGAGGGGATACAACATTAGTAGCTGAAAGTTATATTTGTAGTATATGGCACGTATTCAAGAACATGATGCGGGAAGCACCCGAAGCAGGGTTCGCAGGTAGAACTGTTGCCATTCCTGAAATCACCAGAATGAAATATAGCATACACCTGTTTTTTATAATAGTGCTGGCTTTTACCAGCCGGCCTGCGAATAGCTATGCACAGCAAAAGGCCGCCGGTGCGGAGGTAAAGGCCATGCATCGCTTTCCGGGTTTTACTGCAGCACAAATGTCTGTATTGTTACAGGCGAAAAGCCGCTACCCGATACCGCTGCCCACGTGGCTGCCTGCCGGGTTTAAGGTGGATAAGATAATAGCAAAAGTAGACAAGCAAGTACGTATTGAAGACCAGGTGCTGGAGATATACTACATAAAGCAACTGCCCAATGGCAAGCACCAGCGCTTTGTAATGCGCGCCGGTATAGATGGCATTGGCGATATGGTGTATACGCCCACCGATGAGATAAAGACCGTTTTCGGCGAGGTGCAACTGGGCTATGAGCCTAAAGACTTTGATGGGCCGGTAAAGAACTGGGTAGCCACCGATTGGTTTGATGTGGGCCACACTGCATGGAGCTATGGCAGTAACTTTATTGTAGATGATGGCAAGGATAAACGACTGGTGATGATACCTAAAAGCGATACAAAGAAGATAATAGCATCGTTGCGGCGGCTGTAGTAATCTGATTTATTTTCCTTTCTTCCGGCTGGCGGCGAATTGCTGCCTGATGAAGGCTACCTCATCATCGGTAATGTGTTCGGTAGGGATAACCACTGCTGTGTATGCCGACACAAACAGCACAACAAACTCTTTAGTGATCTTCAGTTTCAACACATCGGGCCATGGGTATGAGGTTTCGAAGTTCTCGCCCTTCATTTTCACAAACTGTTCGTTGAACGTGTAATCTATAGGCTTATGCAGGCGGGGGTTAGTATCGTAGGTTTTGCCGGCGCGTATACGGGCTATAAAGAACATAAGTGCAAATGCCGCCGGTACAGAGAAGCAAAAGAATATAAGCGGATCGGAACCCTCTTTGCCAGTTGTTATCTTTTGGGAAACAAAATAAGTACCCATTATGAGCAAAAGAACAGCAAACCAGAGTGTGGGCCAGGCAGCAACACTGCGGAACTTGCGTGCATATTGTGCCTGGTATTGCTGCAATTGCCGCCTGCTGAGAATAAAGTTGATGGTGAAGCCGTTCATACACCAAAAATAATGTAAAAGCCCTGCCGGTTGTTGGGCAGGGCATATAATTGTTTATAAGTGTGCAATCGTTATGTCTAAACTACAGCATCATATAGCCTTGCTGAATTTATTGCTGGTGTGTTCCTGCGTGCGCCGCAGGTGCAGATCGAAGGCGCTGGCTATATTGCGCAGGAAGTGCCTGCCCAGGCGCGTTACGGTAACACGGTTGTAATCGTAGGTAAGCAGCCCATCGTTCTGCAACGACTTAAGCATGGGGAATGAGAACTCCTCCAGCAGTGGCAGATCTTTAAGGTCGAAGATCGCCTGCCCGGTACATACGATATCGAGGATGTACCGGCGGAAGGCAACATCTTCGTTGCTGAGGAAATAGCCTTTTTTTACAGAGAGTTTTCCGCTGTTCACATCAGCATAATAGTCGTGTATGGTTTTGCTGTTTTGGGCGAATGCCGTGCCGGTGTCACTTATTGACGAAACGCCGAGACCAAGCAATAATTTCCCCGGGTTGGTAGTGTAGCCCATAAAGTTGCGATACAGTTTGCCACTTGCTGCGGCAACGCACAGGCTGTCGTGCGGTAATGCAAAATGATCCATGCCTATGTCGATATAGCCTGCGTCGGTAAACATTTTTTTACCCAGGCGGTATAGTTGCATCTTCACCTCTGCAGTTGGCAGGTGGCTTTCATTGAAAAGGCGCTGGCCTTTGCTGGTCCAGGGCACGTGTGCATAGCTATAGAAGGCCACCCTGTCTGGCCGCTGAGCAATGACCTGCTCCAGTGTGCGCTGCATTTTTTGCGGCGTCTGTAAGGGCAATCCATAAACCAGGTCGTAATTAACAGACTCGTAGCCTATGCTACGGGCAGTTGCGGTTACCTGTTGCACATTTTCAAACGGCTGAATGCGGTTGATGACCAACTGCACATCAGGGTCGTTATCCTGAACGCCGAAGCTTACCCTGCGGAAGCCCAGATCGTACAGGGTTTGCATATGCTCTGCCGTAGTATTATTAGGGTGTCCTTCGAAACTGAATTCGTGGCCTGTAGGTATGATACAATCATTAAGGATGGCGGTTAGTAATAACCGGAGGTTTTGCGGAGAAAAGAATGTTGGTGTACCGCCGCCCAAGTGCAGTTCTTTAATAACAGGCTTAGACGACATGAGCGACCTGTATAAGGTCCATTCGCGGAGCAGCGCCTGTATGTACTCGTCTTCGACCGAATGATTGGTGGTTATCTTTTTGTTGCAACCGCAGTAGGTACACAGCGATTCGCAGAATGGCAAATGCAGGTACAGGCTGAGCTGTGCACCGCCAAGCGTAAACTGGCTGGTGAAGTTCTTTGCCCATTCTGTTGCAGATATGCCTTCCTGCCAGTAAGGTACTGTAGGGTAGCTTGTGTAGCGGGGAATGGGAACGTTGTACTTGTTCAATAATGCCAGGTTGTCCATACGTGTGTTGCTATTGCTTTAAAAAAGAGCGGCCCCGGACGAAACCGGCGCCACTTGACCATATATATCCGATCTTAACCAAAAAACTCTTTTTACATCCATTGTGCAGCAAACTTGCGGAAGCCGTGCATCAGATCGCGCATGGTGTTTTCCTGCGTTGCAGCAAGTTCTGCCAGTTTGTTGTGTGCTTCTACCAGTGCACCCTCTATATAGCCGGCAGAAGAGTGGGCTGCTTCTTTTGCTATAGCATCGATATTAACATGGATATCGCGGGAGATAGCATCTATATTATTGCCCTGTATGCGAAACTGATTTTCGTAGTGCTCTACTTCGCGCAGCATATCGGCATTTGTATTCTTGCCTGCCACTTCTGTCAGCAACCCGCGCATGATAGCGGTCTCAGTTTTATAGAAATTCAGTGCTCTCAACCACTGGTTATGCATATTGTTCACATGGCTGATATTTACTTTACTCATTGTGTTCGAATTTTTATCAAAAGTAGAGCGGGCAACAACGGTGAATGATGACGATGGTCAGCAATTGCACTGATAGATATTTTGATAAGGGGTGATATAGTATAATGATGGTCATCAAAGAGCTGTAGCCGGATAGATACATTTGGTTCGGACTAAATGCTATTGCCATGTTTACCTATGTTCTTTCTGCAGCCCTTATTGTACATGGGTTCATACATTTTTCCGGGTATAAAGGACGTGGCCCAACCTATAAGAGCGGCGGGCGCAGATTTTCGAAAGCTGTGGTGCGGCTATTGTGGCTGCTGGCCGGTACTGCATTTATGGCGGCGGGTGTGCTGGCAGCGCTGCATAGTTACTGGTGGGTTGGCGGGCTGGTTGCCATACTGCTCTCTATGCTGCTGGTAGTAACCCGGTGGAAAGATGCCCGCTATGGAACAATAGTAAACGCCCTGCTGCTGATACCGCTTGCAGCCAACTTTGCCGACTGGCGATTTGAGCGGAACGCCATGGAGGAAGTACGTACTATGATGAGCCTGCTACGCAAAGGCAACCGTATAATAAGTAAGCATGATATAGCACAGCTGCCTGCACCGGTGCAGAAATGGCTGACGAACAGCGGCACTGTAGGGCATATGGGTATAAGCCTTATGCGGCTGAAACAGCGCGGGCAGCTGCGTATGGAGCCAAATGGCCGCTGGATGGACATGACAGCAGAGCAATATTTTAATGCCGACCACCAGGCCTTTATATGGTTGGCCAGGATAAAATATGGTGTAACCCATATAGCAGGTAAAGATGTTTATAAAGAAGGGCATGGCCATGTGCAGATAAGCATAGCATCTATGTACGATATAGCCGATGCCAGCGGAGCCGAGACCGACCAGGGCAGTATGCTGCGCTATCTTGCAGAGATACAATGGTTCCCGTCGGCAGCACTAAGTCCGCTGATCGCCTGGAAGGAGCTGGACTCTGTAAGCGCTATGGCTACCATTACCTATAATGATAAGTACGCCAGTGGTATCTTTCGCTTTGATGCAGCGGGAAGGGTAAAGTCGTTCGAAGCCTTACGGTATATGAACAAGGACGGGCATTACAGCCTGGAGCAATGGTGGGTGCCGGTAACCGGGTACACTGTATTCGACGGTATTACAGTGCCATCGAAAGGCCGGGCCGTATGGAAACTTGCCGAGGGAGATTTTGACTGGTTTCACTGGGAAATTACCGACCTGGATTACGACAACGCAGCGCCATACCAGCGCTGAGGGTGCATGATAAGGAACATTCTACACAATGACGGCCATCAACGGCAGGGGATAGCAGCTAGTTTACTTTTGACAAAAAAATGAATGATTATGGCTACTGAATTTTTGCCCGGCGATAAGGTCAGGCTCATATCCGGAGGGCCGGATATGACGGTGCGTGGCCGGCACTACGATGTGCTGGCGAATGAGTATAGCAAGAGTATGTTTGACTGCATATGGTTTGTAAAGAACAAAGAAGGTAAAGACGAGATCCACTATTGTCCTTTCCAGGCCGATGAGCTGGTGAAGAAGCCAACCGTATGAACATCTCTCCCTCAGGCAAAGTGACCGGAACAACGGGACAGGAAAATAAGTTCCTGGACGGCCCGCATTCGCGCTGGCGGGAATTGATATTCCTCACCGGCGTATTGAAGGGCTTCATATACGGCTTCCGGAAGTTTCACTTTATAGGGCCCTGTGTTACGGTCTTTGGTTCGGCACGGTTTACGGAAACACACCATTACTACCAGCTGGCGCAGCAAATGGGCAAGGCCATAGCCAGGCTGGGCTTTACCGTCATCACCGGCGGCGGGCCAGGTATTATGGAGGCCGCTAACCGTGGGGCACAGGAGGCAGGCGGCCATTCTGTGGGGTGTAATATTGTGCTCCCGCATGAGCAAAAACACAACCCTTACCTGGACCTGTGGGTGGATATTGATTATTTCTTTGTAAGAAAAGTACTGCTCACCAAATACTCGCTGGCATTTGTGGTAATGCCGGGCGGCTACGGCACCCTTGATGAATTTTTTGAAGCGATCACCCTTATACAAACGGGTAAGTTATATGCCTTCCCGGTGGTGCTGATGGGTTGTGAATACCATAAAGAACTACAGGAACATATAGAGAAAATGATAGCTGAAGGCACGATAGGCCAGGCAGATGCACAGCTATATTTATTTACCGATTCGGTAGAAGAAGCGATACAGCATATAAGGAAGCACACCATAGAGCGCTTTGATCTGCGGATGGAACGCCCGATGACTCCGTGGCGGATACTGGGCGAAAAGGGCCGCAAGCGCCTGGAAAAGCTGTTTTTACAGGAATCCTGATGCTCATCAGACTCCACTTGTCACAAATCATCCCGAAAGCCTGACGACAATCAGGTAGTGCTTTGAGCAGCGTCATCAAGCCCCCCTTTACAGCGAGATAGTTTTGCTACCGTAAAAGAAAAGCCTATGAGCGCATTTATTGTTTTAGTACTGGTCAGCCTCCTGGTGGCTGCTTCGTTCCTCGGGGCATTCATCTGGAGCGTTTATACAGACCAGTACAACGACCGGGAAGGAGCAGCAATGAGAATGCTGTTTGATGATGACATTAAAAAAAGTAATACTCAACGTTAACATATGAATACAGAAATGAGCAAGTCAGGTGTTTCGACACAGGTAGACAAATTCTACTACGACAATAAGATCGTAAAGTGGTTTGCATATGCCACTATTCTGTGGGGAGTTGTTGGTATGCTGGCGGGTATTCTCGCGGCATTCCAATTGGTTTACCCCCAGCTGAACATGAACCAGGCGGCCACATCGTTTGGCCGTGTACGCCCTGTGCACACCAATGCCATAATATTTGCCTTTGTGGGCAATGGTATCTTCATGGGGGTTTATTATTCATTGCAACGCTTGTGTAAAGCCCGTATGTTCAGCGATGCGCTGAGCAAGCTGCATTTCTGGGGCTGGCAATCCATAATAGTGCTGGCGGCCATCACATTGCTGGCAGGCTATACCACCGGTAAAGAATATGCCGAGCTGGAATGGCCTATAGACATACTGATAGCGCTGGTATGGGTAACGTTCGGCATCAACATGTTTGGTACTATACTTAAGCGCCGGGAAAGGCACCTGTATGTGGCCATATGGTTCTACATAGCCACATTTGTTACCGTTGCCATGCTGCATATAGTTAACTCTATAGAGATACCTTACTCGCTGATGAAGTCATATTCATGGTATGCAGGTGTGCAGGATGCACTGGTACAATGGTGGTATGGTCATAATGCGGTAGCGTTCTTCCTTACTACTCCGTACCTGGGCCTTATGTATTACTTCCTGCCAAAGGCGGCTAACAGGCCGGTATATTCTTACAGGCTTTCTATTATCCACTTCTGGGCGCTGATATTCCTGTACATATGGGCTGGTCCGCATCACTTGTTATATACTGCATTGCCAGACTGGGCACAATCACTGGGTACTGTGTTCTCTGTAATGCTCATCGCTCCATCATGGGGTGGTATGATCAATGGTCTCTTTACCCTTAGGGGCGCATGGGACAGGGTACGTGAAGATCCGGTTCTTAAATTTATGGTGGTTGCGGTAACTGCATATGGTATGGCAACTTTTGAAGGCCCAATGCTGAGTTTGAAGAGCGTAAATGCTATCAGCCACTTTACAGACTGGACCATTGCCCACGTACACGTAGGTGCACTTGGCTGGAACGGCTTCCTCACATTCGGTATCCTGTACTACCTGATCCCTAAAATATTCCGTACTAAGCTGTACTCTAAGAAGCTGGCCAACCAGCACTTCTGGATCGGCACGCTGGGTATCGTATTCTACACAGTGCCTATGTATTGGGCTGGCTTTATGCAGAGCCTTGCATGGAAAGAGTTTACTCCGGAAGGCACACTGAAGTACCAGTTCCTGGATACTGTTAAGCAGATGCAGCCATTCTACGCAATGCGCGGTATAGGTGGTGTATTATTCCTGATAGGTGCTCTGTTGATGTGCTATAATCTATATAAGACAGCCAAGGCAGGTAATGTACTTGACGAAGAAGAAGCAGAAGCACCGGCACTTACCAAAGAATTTGTGGAGCATGGCAGCCATCACTGGCACAGGGTTATTGAGCGCAAGCCAATACAGATGCTGGTACTGAGCCTGGTGGTAGTAGCTATAGGCGGTATACTGGAAATGGTGCCTACGTTCATGGTGAAGTCTAACATACCAACTATAACCAGTGTTAAACCATATACTCCGCTCGAATTGCAGGGTCGCGATATCTACATAAGGGAAGGTTGTTATGTATGTCATAGCCAGATGGTTCGTCCGTTCCGTAGCGAAGTGGTAAGGTATGGTGAATACTCTAAGGCTGGTGAGTTTGTATACGACCACCCGTTCCAGTGGGGTAGTAAACGCACTGGTCCGGACCTGGCAAGGATCGGCGGTAAGTATCCTGACAGCTGGCACTTCAACCATATGTACGAGCCATCAAGCATTTCTCCGGGTACTATCATGCCTGCTTACCCATGGCTCTTCCGCAGAACTATCGACATCAGTTCTACAGGTGCTAAGATCCGCGCAATGCAAACGCTGGGTGTACCATATGAAGAAGGCTATGACAAAAAGGCTAATGACGACCTGATAAAGCAGGCAACAACCATAGCGGCAAGCCTGGCAAAAGATAAGATAGAAGTGAAGAGTGATAAGGAAATAATAGCGCTGATAGCTTACCTGCAAAGGATAGGAACAGACATTAAACTGGAACAAAAAACAACTGCTAAATAATATGAAGTTCATACACTATCTGGAGACGATAACAGGCGTGGGCATATACCCCCTGAGCTCCCTGACCATTTTCTTCCTATTCTTCGCAGTAGTAACATTCTGGTCGTTCAAAGCTGATAAAAGTTATATCAACGAACTTAAGAGTATGCCATTCGGTGATGCCGAAAGTATCTAAACAAAAAAAGCTAATCATATGCATTTATATAAAAAAGCAACTATAATTTCTGCGCTGGGGCTGCTGCTGCCGGTAGCAGGGATGGCCGCCACCGAAGCCGCGGCACCAACTGAAGGCAATAGCTATAATGTAACGCAGATGAGCCTTGTAGGATTAATGCTGATCCTGCTGTTTGTGATAGGTATGCTGGCCAATACGCTGAAGCAACTGGCTATGGTAGTTCAGGAGAAGGTGAGGGATGAAAAGAGCAAGGGTGGCACAGCCGGCAAGGCGCTGATGATGTTGCTGATAGCTACCCTGCTGTCTGCAAGAACATGGGCCGAGGCTGCAGCCGCTGAGGCAGAAGCAAAGGCTCCTGTATCTACTTCTATCGCCGGTATGGCCAAGAGCGATTTTTACCTGATGACCATTATCCTGTTGCTGGAACTGGTGATCATCTTTGCCCTGTCTTACTACATACATGTATTGCTGAAGGTAGTACGGAGCAAGCCGGAAGATGTGACTGTGAAAGTGGTAAAGAGGAGCTGGTTCTGGGACAACTTCAACAGTGCAACAGCTGTGGAGAAGGAAAAGGACATCATGCTGGATCACGATTACGATGGCATCAAGGAGCTGGACAATGCCCTGCCGCCATGGTGGAAATATGGTTTCTATCTTACCATTTTTGTTTCCATTATCTACATCTATCGCTTCCACATATCTCACGATGGCCAGAGCCAGGAAGAAGAGTATACAACAGAAATGGAGAAGGGCGAAGCAGATAAAGCAGCCTACCTGGCCAAATCTGCCAACAACGTAGACGAGAACACTGTGACAATGCTGGGTGCAGATGGTATAGCAGCAGGTAAGGAAACCTTTGTGAAGAACTGTGCCGCATGCCACGTAGCCGATGGTGGTGGTAATGTGGGACCAAACCTGACCGATGAATACTGGCTGCACGGTGGTAGCATCAAGGACGTGTTCAAGTCTATCAAGTACGGTTGGCAGGATAAGGGTATGAAGAGCTGGAAGGATGATCTGAGCCCTAAGCAAATGCAGGAGTTGGCCAGCTTCATCAAGTCGCTGAAGGGTACTAAGCCAGCTAGTCCTAAGGCGCCACAAGGAGAAATATATATAGAAGCAGCAGGTGGCAGCAAAACCGACAGTACAAAGGCCGATAGTGCTAAGCCTGCGGAAGCAGTGACTAAGAAGTAACGAGAGTAAGTTGTAACAACGTGGTGAAGAGCCAGGGGTAAAGAACAGAAGCAGAATGACAGCGCAGAATAAAGAAATGGATTCGTTCCGGGACAAGGTATCGACCATTGATAAGAAAGGGAAAAGGGTGTGGTTGTTTCCACAGCAACCGAAAGGTAAGTTATACAACCTGCGGACAATGTTTACCGTATTCTACCTGGTTGTGCTCTTCGGGCTGCCATTTTTAAAGGTGAACGGCCACCCCCTGTTCCTGATCAATATACTGGAGCGTAAGTTCATTCTCTTCGGACAGATCTTCTGGCCACAAGACTTCTTCATCTTCGCGATAGGCATGATCACCTTTATTGTGTTCATTGCTTTGTTTACTGTGGTGTTTGGCAGGGTGTTTTGCGGATGGGCCTGCCCGCAGACCATTTTTATGGAGATGGTGTTCCGAAGGGTGGAGTACCTGATAGAGGGTAATGCAGCCCAGCAGAAAATGCTGGCACAGGCACCGTGGCATACAGATAAGATACTGAAGAAAGTTGCTAAGTGGGTTGCTTTCTGGCTCATCAGTTTTGTGATAGCCAATGTATTCTTCTCTTATATCATTGGCGTAGATGAGCTGATCAAAATGATCAGGGAGCCGTTTAGCCAGCATGTAGGTACGTTTGTTTCGCTTACCGTATTTACTACCGTCTTTTTCTTTATATACCTGTGGATGAGAGAGCAGATATGTACTGTGGTTTGCCCTTATGGCCGTATGCAGGGTGTGTTGCTCGATCGTAACTCCATGGTTGTTGCGTACGACTATAAGAGAGGAGAAAAGCGTGGCAAGTTTAAAAAGAACGAAGAGCGTACGCTGGGCGATTGCGTAGATTGTAACCAATGTGTGAAGGTTTGTCCTACAGGTATCGACATCAGGAATGGTACCCAGCTGGAATGTGTGAACTGTACTGCCTGTATTGATGCCTGCAACAATATGATGGATGCGGTAGGCCTGCCGAGAGACCTCATCAGGATAGCGTCTGAGAACAATATAGCCAAGAAAAGGCCGTGGGTGTTCACGCTAAGAATGAAGGCCTACATATTTGCACAGTGTGTGTTGCTGGGTTTGCTCGTGTTTCTGCTGTTGAGCCGTAAGGATGTAGGCGTAACACTATTAAGAACACCGGGCCAACTGTACCAGGAACAGCCCAACAACCAGATGAGCAACCTGTATAACTACAAGCTGCTGAACAAGACCTTCCAGGATAAAGACCTGGAACTGGTACCGGAGAATTTTAAAGGCACCATCAAGCTGATAGGAGAAACGAAGCTACACGTGCCAAAGGATGGCATTATAGCGGGAACAATGTTCGTGTACATGGATAAAAGCTCTATGACCGGCAGAAAGACACCGATAAAAATAACAGTACTGGAGAACGGTAAAAAGCTAACCACAATAAGCACATCGTTCCTGGGACCATTTACAGATAAATAACCAAAAAAAGCTTTTTATGAAGATAGGATGGGGGTGGAAGATTGCGATCTTATATGCCGGGTTTATGGCCATGATCATTACACTGGTAACTGCCAGCAGCCACCAGAAGATAGACCTGGTATCGAAAGACTACTACAAAGATGAGATTGCCTACCAGGATGTGCTGAATGCCAGCAAGAACCAGGCGTTGCTTACCGCGAATCCGGAGATACATGCTAACGGTAGTGAAGTAGTGATCGAGTTTCCTGCAGATGTGGCAAAACAGTCGCTGAAGGGTAATGTAAATTTCTATGCAGCCGTAAATAAGGAATGGGATAAAGACTTTGCAATAAGTGTTACCGACAACAAAATGGTGATACCCCGCAATGCCCTGCACGACATAATTTACCAATTGAAGATCAGTTATTCCGCTGATGGTAAACAATACTATTACGAAGCCAAGTTAGATCTGCATAAGTCATGATACCGGTATATATAACAGCATTGCTGATGGGGCTGGCGGGTAGTTTGCATTGTGCAGGCATGTGCGGCCCCATCATGCTTTTTCTGCCATTTCACCAGCTGAAGGGTGCAAAGAAAGTGGCAGGTATCCTGCTATATCACTTTGCCCGCGTATCTGTATATGCCGCTATGGCGGTGGTGTTATACTCTTTCCGGGAGGTGTTTAACCCCAGGGTACAGCAATATGTGTCTATGACGTTGGGTGGTATCCTGTTGATAGCGGGATTGTTGTCTTTTCTGCCATTAAGCAGCAGGTGGCAGGTGAAAATGCCATGGAGCAGCTTCGTTACAAAACGGCTCGGCAGCTATATGGCCAACCCAGGGCTGGGTGCTATAGCTGCTTCCGGCCTGCTGAATGGTTTATTGCCATGTGGGTTGGTATATATGGCCTTATCTGCCACGCTTGCACTGCCCACTGTGCAGCAGGCGGTAGGTTTTACTTACTTTTTTGGTATGGGTACTATGCCTATGCTCATTGGCCTTACGTTTTTCCGCAACTGGATAGTGGTGCGCAAAGGATTGAGTTTAAAAAAGTTCACTCCGGCCATAGTTTTCATATTCGGATGCATTTTCTTCATCCGCGGGCTCAACCTGGGTATTCCTTACCTCAGCCCTAAAACACAGGTCACAAACGGAGTGGTACACTCTTGCTGTTGCCACAAAAAATAAGGGTTTAGACAGTAAAGTAGCGCCGGATGGATCAAAGTTTCAATTTGTTACACCTTGGAAAACACTGCAAATATGATGTCTGATAAATTTGCACTACATTTAAGCATGCCGTTTACAACGTTAAATAATGACACCTTTCACGCACTATTTAACTTTGCCAGTATAGGAATACTGATAACGAATAGTCGTGGAGAGATACAGATGGCCAATAACTACATAGCCACCCAATTTGGTTATGATCAGGAAGAACTGATAGGCCGTAAGGTAGAAGTGCTGATACCATCAAGATACAGGGAGCGCCATGTACATCATCGTAATGATTACAGCGCTAATCCGCATAGCAGGCCTATGGGCCTTGGTATGGAACTTGCCGGCCAGAAAAAGGATGGCACTGAGTTTCCCGTAGAAGTGAGCCTGGGCCATTATAAAATTGGTGATGACAATTATTCACTGGCATTTATCAATGATATCACGCAGCGTAAGGAAACCGAGCAGGCGATCATTCAGCTGAATACGCACCTGGAGGAAAAGGTAAAAGAAGGCACGCAATCGCTGGCCATAACGGTAGAGCAACTGGGCAACCAGATAAAGGAAACCGAGCGCAAGGATGCCGAGCTGGAGCGCGTTAACACTTTTCTGAATAATATATGGAACCATGCGGGTGCCATTATTTTTGTTACCGACGAAGATGGTATGTTGCAGTTCTTTAACCCGGCAGCTGAAAAGGCATTGGGTTATAAGGCCGGCGAGGCAATAGGCGCGCTCAATGTAGCCAGGTTTCACCTGGAAAAAGAGCTTGAGTTGAAGGCTGAAGAGTTGAGCATAGCGTCGGGTAAGGTAATACCTGCCACGTTTGATGTGTTGAAAGTTGCTGCAACCACCGGTGATAATAACAACCAGGAATGGCATTACGTACGGCAGGATGGCAGTACATTCTATGTATCACTGAATATCACGCAGCTGAAGGATGTGCATAACGAGATATCCGGGTTCCTGTGTATAGCTATTGATATTTCTGAGAAGAAAAAGGCCGAAACCGAACTAAGGGCTGCACTGGAAAAGGAAAAGGAACTGAATGAGTTAAAGTCGCGCTTTGTTTCTATGGCATCGCACGAGTTCCGTACGCCGCTGAGCGCTGTGCTGTCATCTGCCTACCTGTTATCTAAGTACAGCAAAGAAGAAGAGCAGCCGCAGCGCGAGAAGCACATCCGTAGGATCATAACTTCTGTAACGTCGCTGACAGAGATACTGGACGATTTCTTGTCGGTAGGTAAAATAGAAGAAGGTAACATAGAGGCCAACTACCGGGAGTATGCTATTGCCGACCAGATGAATGAAGTAATTGCCGATGTGCAGCACCTGCTGAAGAAGGGGCAAACAATCAATTATAACCATACAGGCAGCAGTAAGGTATATCTTGATGCCTCTATGATGAAGCATATTGTTACCAACTTGTTATCTAACGCTATTAAGTTCTCTAACGAAGGGTCTGTTGTGGATCTGACCACGGAGAATAAGGGCCGTAAATTTGTGTTGGCGGTAGAAGATCACGGGCTGGGCATACCAGACGAGGATAGGGATAACCTGTTCAAGAGGTTTTTCCGGTCATCGAATGTTACCAATATACAGGGTACGGGCCTGGGGTTGCATATAGTAAGCAAGTACACAGAGCTGATGAACGGAAAGATAGATTGCCATAGCCAATTGGGTAAAGGCACCAAGTTCACCATTACCTTTGCAAACAATAAACAATAAGATATGAAAACTATTCTTGTAATAGAGGATAACGAAGATATACGGGAGAATGTAGCTGAGATACTCACACTATCGGACTATAAGGTGCTGACCGCCGCCAATGGCAAAGAAGGCATAGAAGTGGCGCAGAAGCATGTGCCCGATCTGATAATATGCGATATTATGATGCCGGGTGTAGATGGTTACGGCGTGTTGCACATATTGCACAAAGACCCTTCTACGCAAAACATCCCATTCATATTTCTTACTGCCAAGAGCGAGCGCAGCGATTTTCGCGCAGCAATGGAGATGGGTGCCGACGACTACATTACTAAGCCATTTGCCGGTAACGAACTGCTGAACGCAATAGAAAGCCGCTTTAAAAAGAATGAGATCATCAAGAAGACCCTGACTGCAGATCTTGAGGGGCTAAGAGAATTGCAGAATGCGGTGGCAAATACCAAGACGCTGGAAGCATTGTCTGAAGAAAGTAACTCCAATGCCTATAAGAAAAAGCAGGTCATCTACAAGCAGGGTAACCATCCTCATTATCTCTTTTATATACAAAAAGGCAAGGTAAAGACCTACAAAACGCACGAGGACGGTAAAGACCTGGTAATAGACCTGTACAATGAAGGCGACTTTTTTGGCTATACAGCCCTGCTGGAAGGATCGGCCTATACAGAAACTGCTGAAGCAATAGAGGAAACAGAACTGGCACTGATACCCCGTAAGGAATTTGAAGACCTGCTGAACAGTAATCCGTCGATAGCTAAAAAACTGATATCGCTGCTGTCAAAGAATGTAGTAGCCAAGGAAAATCAGTTGCTGGGCATTGCATACAATACCCTGCGCAAGAAGGTAGCAGAAGCGCTGGTGAGCATGCTGAAGAAATACCATGTAAACAAGAAAGAGCCGTTTGTGGTAGACCTGAGCCGTGAAGAACTGGCTACCATTGCGGGCACCGCCACAGAATCACTGATACGCACGCTTAGCGACTTTAAGACCGAGAAACTGATAGACATCAAATCGGGCAAGGTAGTAATAACCGATGAAAGTAAATTGGTCCACCTGATACGCTAATAAGGCGGATGCTAAAATACAAAAGAGAGGGGTTAATGTTTAGAACATTAACCCCTCTCTTTTTGTAGCTATTTTACTATATTACTGGCCGCTGATAAATTCATTCAGCTCTGTTTTGTTAGAATCGAAGGTAAATATCTGTCCTACTTTGTAGTAGTTGTTGCGGTCTGTTGTGCGGGAGTATGCTTCTTTAGCAAAGGCCAGTTTGTTTTCTTCGAAAGAGAACATTTTGCATATCTCCATTACCTGTGCGGTGCTCAGGCAGTTGTGTGCTATTACCGTTTTAGCAGTGCTCAGCTTGGTGTCATCGAAGCTTGATTTGCCGATAGTAGACTTAGCACCTGCAAAGTCTGATGCGCTCATTGGGTACATGCAGCCGCCGTTGTTTGATGGTGGCGGTGCGGTAGTGGCATAACCACCATCGCTGTAAGATGAAGATGATGAAACCACGCGTGTAGTTGTGGTAGTAGTATGGCTTGCTGTGGTTGTAGCGCCCATGCTGCCATCATTTACGTTGATGTTCATGTTCACACCACCCATACCTGTATTAGGATCAGAAACATTCACATTCATGTTCATGCCGCCGGCATTCATATTTATCGATGCGCCGTTTGGCGTTCCTGTTGTAGTCGTTGTTGTAGTGGTGGTTTGGCTTACTACGCCGCCTGATACCGGAGCCGACTGGCCAAAATGCACATAGTACATATCAGCAGGAGGGTTGTAAACCGGCGGTACGGGTGTTGCACCAAAATAGCGCAGTTTCAGTTCGCCGTCTTTTGTTCTTTTTATTTTGTAGGTAACTTCTGCAAAATTGCTGGTGCCGGGGTCGGTTACCGGTACGCTCTTGGTTATTTCAGGTTTCGTGTTGTCTTCGAACAATATTTTGGCCGAATAGAACTGGCTCGTAAGGCCATCTACACGCACATTTGTTTGTGGCGTAGGATTTTGCTTTACACCATTAAGTACGAGATAAAAGCGGTCGCCATCTTCAGAGAAAACTGTAAGAGCGCCTTGTGCAAAAGAGAGGATCGGCGATAGCGCCACTAAAAGACATAGAAGTAATTTCTTGTTCATACCAGACTTGTTTTGTGTGTGCAAGATTAATAAAATTTATTTAAGATGTTTAATTTCAGTGCTGTAAAACAAACCGCGTGCCAATTTTTAACTAACAGGTGCTGCCATTACGCGGCAACAGGTTGTATATTGCATCACTTTTCTGATTTATGAGAATTAATAATCCAATAATAGGCCTTTTGCTGGGGCTGATTGGTCCGCTTATAGGTGCGCTCATCATGAAGTACCTGTGGTTCCGCAGCGATGAACTGGCAGACTACGTTACCCGGCTGTCTATAGGTAAGGATATTACCTTTAAGGTGCTTTCGCTCAGCCAGCTGGTCAACCTGGCGCCGTTCATCTACTTCAACAGCAAGCGCTGGGACAATGCCGCCAGGGGCGTGTTCATAGCCACCATGCTGTGGGTGGTATTTATAGTACTGGTAAGATACGTGTGGTAACAGCATGCGCTACTATTTAATAGCCGGGGAGGCAAGCGGAGACCTGCATGGCAGCAACCTGGTAAAGGCGCTGCACAGGCAAGACCCTGAGGCAGATATACGCTGCTGGGGTGGCGACCGCATGGAAGCCGCCGGCGCCACGCTGGTAAAGCACTACCGCGAACTGGCCTTTATGGGATTTGTAGAGGTGATAAAACACCTGCCTACCATACTAAAGAATATAGATAACTGTAAAAAGGACATAACAGCCTATAAGCCCGACGTGCTGGTGCTGATAGACTATCCCGGTTTTAATATGCGCATAGCAGAATGGGCCAAAAAGCAGGGGATAAAGGTAGTGTACTACATATCGCCACAGGTGTGGGCATGGAAAGAGAACCGCGTAAAGAAGATAAGGCGCGATGTAGATAAAATGCTGGTGATACTGCCATTTGAAGAGGCATTTTATAAAACGTGGGACTATAAGGTAATTTATGTTGGGCACCCGCTGGTAGAGGTTGTAGCTGAAGAAAAAAGCAAACCCGCCCCTGTACCGGTATCTGCTAAGCCGGTAATAGCCCTGCTGCCCGGTAGCCGCAGCCAGGAGATAAAGGCCAAGCTGCCGGTAATGCTGCAAATGGTAAAACACTTCCCTGACTATGAATTTGTGATAGCCCAGGCACCCGCTCAACCTGATGAACTGTATAAAGAAATTGCTGGCACTGCTGAAGTAAAACTGGTAAAGGGCGCTACTTACGACCTGCTTCGCCAGAGCGCGGCCGCACTGGTAACCAGCGGCACTGCTACTTTAGAAACCGCGCTTTTTGGTGTGCCGGAGGTGGTTTGTTATAAAGGCAATCCCATATCGTTCTGGCTGGCCAAAAAGCTGGTGAAGATAAAATACATAAGCCTGGTGAACCTGATAATGGACAAAGAAGTGGTGCGAGAGCTGATACAGGACGACCTGAACGAACAACAGCTAAAAACATCGCTGGCAGCCATACTGCACGAAGGCCCCCCAAAAGAACAACTGAAAAAAGACTATGCCGAACTATGGCATAAACTGGGCGATAACCACGCTTCTAACACCGCTGCTGCGGAGATCATCCGCACGGCAACTAATCTTCAGTAAACGACAGCGATCTGCCAAAGGTATCCGGCAGGATAAATGCGGAGGTGATGGCCAGCGTCCACACAATGCAACCTGTGGCAGCTAGTCCCCCGGTAAGGCTCAATCCAAACAGATGTTCAAGTGCCTGGTGCAGTGGTATCAGTAACACTACCGCTCCCCGCATAAAATTGGTTACGGTAGCCGATACAGTAACGCGCAGGTTGATGCCAAAATGCTCGGCAGTTGACGTGACAAACACCGACAGGTAGCCACACCCCAAACCCATAAAGAATGAGGTTACATTTAATTGCTGGCTGTTACTGATCTGCATAAAATGAGCAGCTGTAGCCAGTATGCCCAGCGTCATAAAAGAAAGCAATATCTTCTTTCTGCTTTTAAATACCTGGCTCAGCACACCACTCAGCAGGTCGCCGGTAGTAATGCCCACCTGGAAGAGGATAAAACAGGTAGAAAGTTTAAGCCCCGTTATGTTATGCTCCTTTGCTATCTCGGGCGATAGGGTGATCAGTAAGCCAATACTGTACCATATAGGTATGCCCATAAGTATACAGGCCAGGTACTTCATCGTTCTTCCGGGCGATGAGAATAGAAGGATAAGTGATCCCCGTTTACTTCCCGTTGCATTATTGTCGCTGAACATCGAAGGTTCAAAAGACTTCAACCTCAGCGCCAGCAGTATTGCCCCCGCTATTCCCGCGGCCATAAATGCATATCGCCAAGGCAGGAAGTCGCCCAGTAGCCCTGCAGTTACTGCTCCAAGCGCACCAAGTGCGGCTACCATAATAGTTCCGTAGCCCCGTTGCTCTACCGACATACTTTCCGATACCAGCGTTATACCCGCACCCAGTTCGCCTGCCAGCCCTACGCCTGCCAGGAAACGGATGACCGCATAAGTGTTCACATCATGAACAAAGGCATTGGCAAAGTTGGCCAGCGAGTACAGCAGTATAGATCCGAACAGTACCCTGACACGTCCTTTCTTATCAGCATAGATGCCGGTAATAATGCCGCCCAGCATCATGCCTGCCATTTGTATAGATAGTAGTCGCTCGCCCGTTGTGGTAAGCTCTGTGCCCGACAGCCCCAGGCTTTTGAGCGACGGTATACGATATACATTGAACAGGAACAGATCAAAGGCATCTATAAAAAAGCCAATACCTGCCACCAGTACGGTGATATTAAATGGAGAACTGTAAACCTTATTATTTCCTGGAACCATTGTTGCGCTGCTATGCTACGGTTAAAATAAGCAATTGTCACTCAAATCTTTAAAGCGCATAAAAAAGTGTTCAAAAATGTTAATGAGCTCAAATAAATTAAAATTTAAAATGCAATAAATTATTTAAAGGATTGTATTTTCGTTTAAACTATTCATTTATGCCATTGCTGGTGAGTTGGCCAGATTACAGAAGCAACTTGCTATTACTGACTCATCACCAAAGCCAGATTTGAAGAGCACTGATAATGCAATTTAAACCTAAAAAGCAGCATGAACAACACAAACAACGGAAATGAACAACAACTTATAGGTGAGTTGCTATCCTGGGAAAACAACCCCGATATGCCTCGCGTGCTCATCCGCAGGTATAGCGATGAGGGAGAGTATGATGACTATTGTAAGATATTCAACACCCGGTTCTTTCGCAGTCCATTGGCCATTATCTTTTGCACAAAAGAAGAGCACATTGTTGCAGCTATGAAGCTGTCTGATAAGTATAGCTGGCTGCTGAAGGTAAGGTCCGGCGGCCACGATCACGAAGGCCTGTGCATTGCCGATGATGCACTGCTGGCAGACCTGAGCGGGATGAACGAAGTAGAGCAGGATAGTAATGACAAGATGATATTGCGTGTAATGCCCGGCATTGCCTTTAAAGACCTTGTTGTAAAGCTGGGTGAACTGAAGGTATGTATACCGCACGGCACCTGCGGAACGGTAAATGTAGCCGGCTTTACGCTGGGCGGCGGCTGGGGGCCCTGGACACGCGCACAAGGCATGTGTACAGAACACCTTATTGGCGCAAGGATAGTACTGAAGAGTGGTGAAGTGGCGGAAGTGACCAACGAGTCGTTAGAGCAATGGAAGCAGGATATTTTATGGGCATTGAGAGGCGGCGGCGGTGTAAGCTGCGGCATAGTTTCCAGGTTTATATACAGGGCATTTCCTATGCCGCCCGATACTATTAAGTTCAACCTGGTGTGGCAGGGCAAGCCAGCGCTTAAAGTGCTGGAACTTTGGGAAGCCATAATTGAGCCCC
Organism: uncultured Flavipsychrobacter sp.; assembly: GCA_964588295.1. Lineage (GTDB taxonomy): Bacteria > Bacteroidota > Bacteroidia > Chitinophagales > Chitinophagaceae > Flavipsychrobacter. The sequence continues at coordinate 236,165 of CAZPOT010000008.1, forward strand.
GCAAGAACAAACGCCTGATAGGTACCAACCTGATGATAGCTGCAGTGAACCCTGAAGATGTATCAGCAGACATTACACAGGCAGCGCACGACTGTACCTTCTTCGGATATTACGAGGGATCGCACGAGCAATTGACTGCAGCCCTCGAAGAATGGTTTTATGAGTTGCCGCCAACGCAGATAAATATAACTATAGCAGCATCGCAGCCGGTACAACGCAACCTGAAGATGAGGCGGCCGGCCCTGGAGGGTGCAGTAGCACAAGATCTGGTTGATGAAAGTTTGTTTGACGAGGCGCTCATCAGCAAGGTAGAGGAGCACAACAGTGCACGGCCTATGCTACGCGGAGGAAGGTCGTTCCCGAAACATAACATACACCTGGCTGACGACGACTTCGATATCTTCCGCACGTGGGATATGCCGGTAGATGTAGCTCCCGTAACAACAACCAATAACAGGGATCTCGGTTACATACCGCCCGATAGCGATGATCCTGCTCCGCACAAGATCACATCAAAGGTGATGAAATGGTTGGGCAATACCGATAGGTCTGCCGATGACGTGCATGCTATACTACGGCAGGAAGCACGTATAAACGTCATCCGCAGCCTGCAGTCTGAGCTGGTGCCGGCCAAAGGAGAGAGCAATGAATGCGCAGTAAACTGTTATGCAACGCTCGGCGCTATCACCGGGCCCTACTATACAGAGCACAAAAACTATCCTGATGCTATTGGTTGTTCCATGCCTTACCGACATAATTTTTACACGGTGCAGTACCAGGCCTGGTGGAAGAATGAATGCGACCCTAAAGCGGGGTGGCCGCTGCAATGGATAGCCGGTTGCCGTGAGTATAATTTCCCGCAAACGGAGGGGGCATTCATCAGCTTCCGCGATGATGAGGTGCCATATACTACATACTTCCTGCAAAACTATCAGCGCCTCAGCCAGATAATAAAAGAGTACGGAATATATACAATGAACAAAGAATAACCGGTTGCAATAAAACACACGGGGTCAACATGCAAATGTTGACCCCGTGTCATTTTATATTTTATCAGATCGGAGTTTAGCCACTAGCAATCTGGCTATTGTTGCTTGGTTATTTTTTGTACCGCCTTATTACCATCAAGGTCAGTTATAGTTACAGCATACACGCCGGCCGGGAACGCAGCAATATTTATTGTTGCTGGGAGATAGTTGTTTTTAGACTGTCGTAAATCCCCCGCAAAAAGCTGTAAAGGCACCTGCTCTTTAGCACAGGCTACAGGTACTTTTGTAACAGAACAAAAACCGGAACAAAATGAAAAACATTGAAGCCTACGTATTTTTTGAGAACGAATGCCGCGAGGCGATGAACTTTTACCAGCAGTGCCTGGGCGGAGAGCTTACACTGATGACCATTGGCGAATCACCTGCTGCAGCACAAATGCCTGCCGATAAACACGGCATGATCATGCATTCCAGCCTTACCAACGGAACAATGACATTGCTGGCTGCCGACAATTGCATGGGTGCTCCCCTCAGCAATGGCAAGCGCATGGCCCTGTCGCTCAACTGCAGCAGTGCCGAAGAACTGCACGAAGTATACAACAAGCTATCTGCCGGTGGTAAAGCCACTCATACACCACGGGTAGAATTTTGGGGCGATACCTTCGGTATGCTCACCGATAAGTACGATGTAGACTGGATGCTGTCTTACAGGCCGCAGGCATAATAAACGCAATAATAATAGACAAAGCCATCTTACCGAGGGTAAGATGGCTTTGCTGGTATTGATGCAAGATATGCTTACCTGGCTATTATTATGTTTCGTGCAGTTGTAGTGCCGTCAGCGGTGGTTATGTAAACAAGGTACATACCATTGGTAAGTTCGCCGGTGTTTATTGTAATTGCTTTTTCAACAATGTTCTCTATTCTATCTACCAGGTCACCGGTTACATTGTAAATGCAGACGGAGTGCAACTGCTGGGCTGATATCAGCGATATCCGGTCAATCGCAGGATTGGGATAAAGATGCAGTTCATTCTGTGATCCGATATCATGTATACCAAAAGAATTATCCTTAATGCATCTTACAGATAAACCACAATTGGCCACGGCCACCGACTGTGCAAGATAAAGGTCGTTAGCGTGCAGGTTATAGCATACGCCACGCTGAAAAGAACTGCTGCCAAAAGGTGTGGAACTCCAGAAACTGGCAAGGGCTCCCAACTGGTTGTAGCCCGAAGGATTACCGCGAAAGCCGCCCGGTAGCCCGGTAAAAAGGCTGGAGTTGTCAACAGCAGTATCACTGGTGAGCCAATGAGTCAAACCTGCCTCTTTCGTTTTACTCCCGGCAATAGAGTCACCTCCCAGGAAGTTGGTGAGCGTCATCCAGTCGGCAGTATCTGGTACATGCCAGCCCAGCGGACATATATTTTGCCAATTGACCACCGCGAACCATGTATAAAGCCGTCCGTAAATGTTTACGTTGGCAGTGTCATCATTATATGCCCACTGGAACAAAGCAGTTGAATCTACAGCTGCCGGAGATAACGTAGTAGGGATAGAAGCGCCGTTGCCAAAATGCGTAACCTTCAGGTTTTCCTTCATCCATGTCTGGCTGCCAATGTTAATAGTGTTGTACACATTCCCATCATAGTCCGTTACAGATTGCGCCCAACACGCAACAGAACTGAATACAAGGCATAATATAGCATATGGTCTTATCATGATTGAGGGCAAACATTTGAATAGCGCTTAAAGGTAACGTTTTCAGTTATTGAATGAGGACCGTATCATTTCAAAACAACAAAACCCTCGCTTACGCAAGGGTTTTATAATAGTTGACTGATCAATACTAAACCGTTTCGGCAACCAGCTCTGCTACCTGTATATTGGCCGCCAGCTTTATGTCTTCGCCCAGGCCCATGCCACCGGCTTCGGTAAGCTTATTCCAGGTCATGCCAAATTCTTTACGGTTAACAATACCTGTTACTTCAAAGCCGTGCTTTTTTACACCATGTCCATTGTCTTCCGATCCTCCATATTCCACTTTCAGTTCCACAGGCTTGGTTACGCCCCTCATGGTAAGGTTGCCGGTCATTATATAATCGCTGCCACCGGTATTAACAAAAGAGGTCGACTCGAAGGATATCTGCGGGTATTGCTCGGCTGCAAAGAAATCGCTGCCCAGCAGGTGCCCGTCGCGCTGTGCCTGGTTGGTGTCTATGCTGTTCACATCCATTGTAAAATGCACTTGCGCATTGTCGAAGTTGTCACCCGTTGTTACTGCCTTGCCCTCAAACTTCCTGAAGGAGCCGGTAACAGTAGAGATCACCAGGTGCTTGATCTTAAAATGCACTTCTGAATGCATTGGGTCTATAACCCATGTTGTAGTATTTGCCATTGCTTTTGTTGTTTTGTTTACATGGCAAAAGTACCTACCTTCACTATCCAATATATAGTAGTTACCTATTAGTAAGTAGTTACCTGCGGGTAACCAGGCAATAACTTGCAAGGGATATGAACCAGAAAGAACACGTATGCCAGCACAAGCTGATGATAACACGCGACACACTTGACGTGATACAGGGCAAGTGGCGCATACCCATTGTCATAGCCCTCACCTTCGGCCCCAAACGATTCGGAGAGATACAAAAAGACATCGCCGACATATCGCCCAAAATGCTTTCGCAGGAACTCAAAGCCCTGGAAGAAAACAAGATCATCACCCGCACCCTTTACGACAGCATGCCCGTAACCGTAGAATACTCACTAACACCCCTCGGCAACTCCATGAAAAAGCTTCTCGATGAGATATTGAACTGGGGTGTTCATTTCAGGAAAGAAGTTATTGGGAAGTAAATAACCTATTGACAGAAATCTTGCAAACCCATCATTTTGCTAATTGTACCGTCTGTCTAAATATTGTTCAGGTAGGTTTTATAAATAAATCAATAACGCCAATACCCGCTTTCACAAAAAATTTATTCTATCCCATTCCACCTCAACCATTTTCACATTACATTTAAAGCATGAAGAGGCGTTTCTTTATTAAGACTTCGGCATTGGCGGCTGCCGGGGTGGTGGCCAGCCGTTATAGTTTTGGCGGCAATGGTTCTGTAAGTATTTTCCCGGTGGTAAGGATGGCTCCCGAAAAACGAAAGTTTACCAGTAAGGCCGTAGAGCAACTGGTAGCCGAGGTAAGTAAGCGCATTGGCAATAAAGAGCTGGCGTGGATGTTTGGCAATTGCTTCCCCAATACACTGGATACTACCGTAGACCACAGCACCGTAAACGGCAAGCCCGACACCTACGTAATAACCGGCGACATAGATGCCATGTGGCTCCGCGATTCATCGGCACAGGTATGGCCATACCTGCCGCTGTGCAAGGAGGATAAGGAACTGCAGATGCTGATACTGGGCGTGATCAACCGCCAGGTAAAGTGCATCAACAAAGACCCGTACGCCAATGCCTTTTATAAAGACGAGACCAAGATAAGTGAGTGGAAGAATGACGACACCGCCATGCAGCCCGGCATACACGAGCGCAAGTGGGAGATAGACAGTCTTTGCTACCCCATACGCCTGGCCTACGGCTACTGGCAGCAAACAGGTGATGCATCGTTTATGGACGACAACTGGAAAGCGGCCATGAACCTGGTGGTGCAGACCTTTAAAACGCAGCAGCGTTTCGACAGCAAGGGCCCCTACCGCTTTATGCGCAGCAGCCCCTACGCTACAGACAGCATACCCATGAATGGCTATGGCTACCCGGTTAAGCCCAATGGGCTTATCTGCTCTATGTTCCGCCCCAGCGATGATGCTACGGTGTACCCGTACCTCATCCCGTCGAATATGTTTGCCGTAGTATCGCTGCAGCAAATGGCGGAGATGCTGAAGGAGGCCGATGTAACGGCAGACACCGCGCAGGTATATGCCCTGGCCGCACAGGTAGAGGAAGCCCTGCTGAAAAATGCTACTATAAAAACAGAGCGCAACCTGTCGCTCTACGCCTACGAGGTGAACGGCTATGGCAGCCACAACCTGATGGACGATGCCAATGTGCCATCGCTGCTATCGCTGCCCTACCTGCTGGGCAACAGCAAGCTGCTGGATAAGCCTACGTATGCCAATACACGCAAGTTCCTTTTATCGGACAACAACCCGTTCTTCTTTAAAGGCACTGCGGGCGAGGGTATTGGCGGTCCGCATGTAGGTATGGATATGATTTGGCCTATCAGCATTATTATGCGCGGCCTTACCTCTACCGACGAGAAAGAAATAAAAGCCTGCCTGGATACCCTGCAGAAAACACACGCCGGCACGGGCTTCATGCACGAATCGTTCAACAAGGATGATGCATCGAAGTATAGCAGGGCATGGTTTGCCTGGGCCAATACGCTCTTTGGTGAGTTCATCTGGAAGGTGTACAGGGAGCGGCCGCAGTTGCTGGATTAGTGTATGGGTGGGTTTCACGTCTGCATGTGGCGAGTCAGAGACTCGTTCAACTGTGTCGTCACGAGAGCGCTACGCTAACTCTCGCGACAGGAGGTTTTTTAGGTTATAGTTGCCGCACGAACCCACCCCGATGGTTGTTGGCGGGGACGCGCAACAAAGGTCGTGATGTATGTAACTAAGGTGCAATTGCAATCTAAAACGCATACGTCCGCATGTGAGGTTGCTTCAATGCCTTCCAGTGAGGGCACTCATGTCCGTGCCGCACTTCGACAGGCTCAGTGTGACACTCCGTGGGTGAGCTGTCGTTGGAGAATGTTTGCGATTTCCGAATAACACCTCACAATGAACTGTATGTGGGGAGGCTCGACCAGTGCTTAATAACCATTAAAAACAACAGAGCAGGTACCATAAGTACCTGCTCTGTTTGTCTATACTATCTATATGAAACCTTTATTCAGCGGCTTGCTCCTGCGGGGTGGTGTCTGCTGCGGGGGCGGCTTCGTGCTTTTCTTCGTGCTCTATTACTTTGGTCATTTCTTCGGTCACTTTTACTATTTTCTTTTCCAAAGCAGCAATGTGTTTTTCGCTTTCGCTGATGAGGTTGGTAAGGTGGGCGCGCAGCTCTTCGGCCTTCTTGCCCGGCACTATGTTTTGTATGGCGTTCTTAAAGTCGGCCAGTTTTTCCTTTTCTTCGGCCAGCTCGTTGTGTACACCGCTGATAGATTTTTTAGCATGTTCTATGCGTTCCTTGCGGTCGGCTTTTTCGCGGGCTTCGCGGTGCTTTTTGTCAGCTATATCGCGTGCCTCACGGGCAGCCTTGTAAGCATCATTCTGCTGCTTGCGCTGTTCGCGGTCGGCGTCTTTACGGTCGAAGAAGTGCCTGCGGGCCGCTATAAAGGCATCCCATATGCGGTTGTTATGCTCGCGCGGCACAGGGCCTATGGTCTTCCATTCATCGAATATGCGGTTCAGTTCGGCAGTGGTCTCTCCCCATTTAGTAGAGTCTTTCAACTCCTCTGCCCTGGCCAGCAGTGCCGACTTCAGCTCGTAGTTGGCATCCTGCACCTTGCGCATATCATCGTTGTAGCGCTTTTTGGCCTGGAAGAAATGGTCCTGCGCATCGTTAAAGCGCTTCCACTGTTCTTCAGCCTTATCGTGTGGCGCACGGCCTATCTTCTTCCATTCCTCCATCAGGGCGGTCATGGCATTGGTGGTAGCGCCCCAGTTGGTGCTGTCTTTTAAAGCCTCGGCCTTTTCTACTAATCCGGCCTTTATCTCGTAGTTGGCTTCCTGCTCTACCTGTATCTTATCGAAGTGCGCTTTCTTGCGGTCGAAGAAGTGGTTCTTGGCCGTCATTATGCGCTGCCACAGTTCCTCGTTCTTCTTAGGCATGGTGCGGCCCAGGCCCTTCCATCTTTCTATTATGTTCAGGTATTTCTCGGTAGTCGCTTTCCAGTCTTCAGACATGGTCATGCTCTCGGCTTCTTCGGCCAGTTCCAGCTTCATATCCAGCGCTACCAGCAGGTCTTTCTCCTCATCGCTGTGGTGTGCACGCTTACGATCGAGGAAGCGCTCGCGGGCTTTATCTATACGGTTCCACAAGGCATCATTCCGGCTCTTATCCAGGAAGCCGCTCAGGCGCCATTTCTCGTTCAGGTCGCGGAAGGCCTGTGTTGTTTCTTTCCAGTCGGTACTGTCGGCCAATGCCTCGGCCTGTTCTGCCAGGGCTTTCTTGGCTGCCAGGTTCTCATCGGACGCTTTCTTTATAGACGATTCCCAGTCGTTAACGATCTGGGCTGCCTTTTCAAAATCGCCCATAGCCTGTGTGCTGTTGATGAGCCCCTTCAGCTGCTCTATCTTGTCGGCCAGCTTGTTCTTATCTTCGGTAGCCATCCACTCCACTTCCATCTCCCTCACCTTCGACATCATCTGTTCAAACTTCTCCTGCAGGTTCTTCACCACAGTATCTAAGGTATCGGGTGACACCACGCCTATCTCGCGCTCTTTTACCAAAGCCGTTGGCGACAACGTGATCACACCATTCTCATCCAGTTTGTACATTTCCTTACCGGGAAAAGATAACTCTCCCCACATCTCCATGATGTTTGCTTGCTCAGAAGCCATAGTATTCTACTATTTTAGTGAGACTAAGGTAAAGCTAAAAATCCTATTTAAGTGCCTGCAACACTGCCCGCACACTAAAACTTTAGTATTTTTTAATATTTCAGCATCAATCGAGGTTGATATTGGTCTTTTTAAGGGAGAAATAGAAGGTAGCGCCTTTTCCTTCTTCGCTTTCGGCCCACAGGTCGCCGCCGTTCTTTACCGCAAATTCCTTGCACAGCATAAGGCCAATACCGGTGCCTTTTTCGTGGTCGGTACCATCGGTGGTATTGAAGGGTTCGAACAGTTTGGCCAATTGTTGTTTGCTCATGCCCTTACCGGTATCGCGCACGTAAAATATGGCCATTTCATTACCCTGCTCTGTAATGCAGCCAATGTCTATGCGCCCGCGCTGGTAGGTAAACTTGATGGCATTGGCCAGCAGGTTGCGGATAATAAAATCGAAATGCGATCTATCGGCGTATACGGTGTTCTGCTCCGGGGTAGTATCGGTAACGGTGATCTGCTTATCTGCTGCAGCACTCCGCTTCAGCGCTATGCTTTGGGCAATAACCGGTTTGGCATCAAAAGCCTGCTGGCTCAGGCCATCGCCTTTTATCAGCGCTTTTCCCCAGTACAGCATTTTGTCCAGAGTATCGCTGGTGGCCTTGGTGTGGTCCTTCAGGTCCAGTATTATCTCCTTCTTTTCTTCTTCAGTAAATACATCCTCATCGTACAGATCGAGCACAGTATATATTTTGGCCAGCGGCGCCCGCAGATCGTGCCCAATTATTGAGAAGAGTTGGTTCTTCATATTGTTCAGGTTGTTCAGCTCTTTTTCGTGCTGCGCCATGCGGCGGTTCAGCTTGTTCGCTTTACTATACTGGAAGATCATAACCACGAAGGCTACAAGAGTGGAGATGGAAAAGAGAGTAATGATAGTACTCTGCGTAGCGTTTTTCCTGGACAACTGCTGCAGCGCCTTTACCCTCAGGTTCGATCGCTCCAGCTCGTATAATATGTTCTTACTCCGGAATTCCTTTTCCCGGTTTATCCTGTCTATGCTGTCTACTATGCGGGTTTGTTTGCGGGCGGCATACAGGGCATTCATGTACTGCCCCTGTCGCTCGTACAGCAAGGCCATCTCCCCGTACAGGCGCGCCTTGGTTACAGGGTTGCGCAGCTTGTTGCAGATATCCATTGCCTTATCCAGGTACTCCGATACATACTGTGGCTTGGCAATAGCGGCTGCGCTCAGCAGTATGTTCATCTGCAGGGCATACATGTTCTTACTGCAGGCAATATCAAATGCCTTGTTCCAGTAATCTACCGCCCTGGCCGCATCACCAGCCTCCTCGTAATATTTCCCTACCAAGAAGAAGCTGTGAGCCGCAGCGTCGGGCAAGCCGGCCTGTTCGGCGGCCTGCAGGGCCTTTTCCAGGTAATGCAGCGCCGGCTCTACCCGCCCTTCAGCTGTATACAGTGCTGCTATGTTGTGATACAGGGAGACTACCGAATCTGACACCGGCACGCGCATAGCCGTAAGCTCGGCCAGAGAATAGAACTTCTGTGCCGATTCCAGTTCGTTGTTCTGCAAATATACCCTGGCCAGGTTCATGTAAGTGAGCATCAGGCCGCTGTTATCGCTGGGTATGGTATCGTGCAGTTCCAGGGCGTCGTTAAAGTATTCTTCGGCCCGGCGGCTGTTGTTGAGCGCCAGCTCTACCGTGCCGGCAAAGTTGAGCGCCGTTACTACCTGCCGGTAAAGCGATCGCCTGCGGTATATATCCAATGCAAACAGGGTACGTATCTTGGCCTGTTCGTAACGGCCCTGCTCCAGGTCGAGGTTGGCCAGCAAAGAAATGATCTGGGCCTGGCCTTCCAGATCGCCACGGGCTATGAAGCCCAGCAGCGCCTGCTCTGCCACGTAAGTGGCGGAATCGCTGCCCACGGCCGCGTATGCGCTTACCTGGTCCCGGCAGCGCTCTACCATCAAGGTATCTGCATCCGCTAACGCCGGAAATGCCGGCAGCAGCAGCGCGAGGTATATGATCACAGTATGTAGTAACCTCCTAAACATTTTTGCAAACGCCGGTATACATAAGCGATAAAACACCGGCAGACCACACGCAGCCTTAAGCAACACATTCCTGAAATAGCCTACATGTAACCCACTAATCTCTTTCACTTATTTATGATGGTCGGTTTAAAAAATGTGCCAGTATTAAATAACAAAGGGCTCACATTGCGTGAGCCCCTGCCAATACTGTCATATAAATTTTTATTTCTTCTTAACCGGTATGGAAAAATAGAACGACGTTTTTACTCCCGGATCGCTGGTTGCCCACAAGTCGCCGCCATTTTTCATAGCAAACTCTTTGCACAGCATAAGGCCTATACCTGTACCCTTTTCGTTGGCCGTGCCCAGCTTACTGTTGAATGGTTCAAATATCTTCTTCATCCGCTGCTCATCTATACCCACACCATTATCGTTTACGGAGAATATGTAGAAGCCAGGTTTGCTTACCTTATCCAGATCGAAGTATATCTCGCCTTTTACCGGGGTAAATTTAATGGCATTGCTGAACAGGTTGCGGATGATAAAATCGAAATGGTTAGGATCGGTAAACAGCTCTATATCATCGGGCACCCTGTCGCCTACTGTTATTTCCTTTTCCATGGCGGCCATTTTCCTCAGTTCTATGGTCTGCAGTATGTATGGCTTGGGGTTGAACCACTCGGGCGCCAGTTGCAGGCCGTCCATCAACGATTTACCCCAATACAGCAACTTATCCAACGTTTCTACAGTAGCCTTGGTATGTTCTCTAAGACTATCAATCATGTACTTCTTTTCATCTTCATCCAGAGAATCATCATCAACAATATCGAGGATGGTAGGGATACGGGCTACCGGCCACCGGAGATCGTGACCGATGATGGAGAACAACTTATTTTTTGTGTTGCTGAGCTCCCTTAGCTCGGCCTCATTTTTGATCAGCTGCACATTCATCTTACGGGTTTTAAGATAGAGCACAACTGCCGCAGCCAGTGCACCGGCCAGCAATGCACTGAACCCAATGACCAGGTTGCGCTGCCGCGATATCTCAGCTACCCGTATGTTTGACTTTTCCAGCTCATATACCGCACCCAGCCCTGCCAGCTCTTTTATCTTATTAACGTGCGTAACACTGTCCTTATATGCTGCTGACTTCCGCAGGGCATCATTGGCACTTTTGTAATCGCCCTTCAGCTCATATATCCTGGCCATCTCTTTATAGATGTCCATCTTCAGCGTTTTGCTCTGCATCTGCTCGCTGGCTGCCAGCGCCTGGTTTACATACTTTAAACCTTCATCAGGATCTTTGGCAGATGTCATATTGCCTATCTGTAACAAGATATCGGCCTCTGTTTCCTTCAACTTCTTTTCCTTTGCAATAGCCAGTCCCTGCAGCAGGTATTCCATCGCTGTAGCGATATCACCCTGGTCGTTATAAAAGCTGCCCAGGTATAGCAGGGCTTCTACATGCGAGGGCGTAAACTCAGGCTTATCACTGATGGCTACGTTCTTTTTGAAGTACTCGAGCGCCTTGTCCATATTACCCTTCATGGCATATTCCACACCTATGTAGTTGTAGAGCGATATGGTAAAATCGGATATGGGTATTTTCTTACTGATCTCCTCGGCACGGCTTAGGTACCGGGAGGCATTGATGGTATCGCCGTTTTGCAGGTAGAGGCAGCCCAGGTTCATATTAGCTACCATCAGTCCCTGAGGGTCTGTCTTCAGGCTATCGTAGATCCTAAGCGCCTTCAGGAAATGAGGCATAGCAGCTTCGTTATTGCCCTGGGTAGCTTCTATTGCACCCAGGCTGCTATTCATTGAGGCAATGCCTGTTATGTTATTGACAGAAGTGTAGAGACTAAGCGCATAGGTAATACGGCGCTTGGCGGCTTCTATGCGGCCCTGCGACTGATCGAGCCGGCCAATGAGCTCTTCCATACTTGCCTCTCCGTTTATGTCTTTATGCGCTACGGCGACAGCAAGCCCTTCTTCGGCATAGTGATAGGCAGAATCGATATTAAACGGCTTGTAATACGATACTAATTTATTATAGGCGGCGGTTCGCTGCCCGTCGGAAGATGCGGTACGTGCCTGTTCCAGCAATTTACCGGGAGCCTGCCCCCTTACATAAGGGGCATATGCTGCCAGGCAGCAGAGGAACAATATGATCAATCGTTTTTGGGCCATGCTTATTGTATTCAAAGTGATAACAGCACCCTTCAGAGGTGTTGCCAGCGTGCGGGGGCCTATCCGTTCATGGAGGTGTGGTTTCAGCAGAATGTCTATTAAATAAACGTATAAATAAAAACAAACTATTTATACTACAGAAAACAAATATAATGTAGCTCCACGGAAAGCCAAAATTTTAATTAGTGCCGAAAATCAGATAGTTTCGCTGCTCAAATAGAACGCCATGGCCGAAATACGTCATAACTGGACAAGAGAAGAGATAAAAGCAATATACGATAAGCCACTGCTGTCGCTGGTGCTGGAAGCGGCAAATGTGCACAATGCCAATCATGTATTTGGCGAGGTGCAGATCAGCAGCCTGCTATCTGTAAAAACAGGCGGCTGCTCCGAAGACTGTGCCTATTGCCCGCAGGCGGCACGCTACAGCACAGGCGTAGAAGTGCACGCGCTGATGAAGACGAGCGATGTAGTAGCCGCAGCCATGAATGCGAAGGCAGGTGGTGCATCCCGCTTCTGCATGGGTGCAGCATGGCGCGAAGTACGCGACAACCGCGACTTTGACCGCGTACTGGAAATGGTGAAGGCCGTAAATACACTAGACATGGAGGTATGCTGCACACTGGGCATGCTTACCGAAAGCCAGGCAGCCAAGCTGGCTGATGCGGGCCTTTACGCTTACAACCACAACGTAGATACATCGGAAGAGCATTATAGCGAAGTGATCACCACCCGTACGTATGATGACCGCCTGAACACGTTGTCTAATGTGCGCAAGGCAGGTATATCTGTATGCAGCGGCGGCATAATAGGCCTGGGCGAGACCAACGAAGACCGTGTAGGCATGCTGCTGACGCTGGCTAACCTGCCTCAGCACCCTGAATCTGTACCTATTAATACACTGGTGCCTGTAGCGGGCACGCCACTGGGCGAGAACAGCAAGGTGCCTTTTGACCAACTGGTGCGTATGATAGCTACTGCACGCATAGTGATGCCAAAATCGGCAGTGCGCCTTTCTGCAGGCAGGCTAGACCTATCGATAGCAGAGCAGGCCATGTGCTTCATGGCAGGTGCCAATTCAATATTTGCCGGCGATAAGCTGCTGACGACGCCAAACCCCGAGTTTAACAGCGACATGGCGATGTTTGAGATGCTAGGCCTGAAGCCGAAAGCAGCGTTTGCAGACCACGACCCACGTGTGAAGAATAACGAGCTGCAGCATGAGCACGCTTGAGCAGCTGCTGCAGGACAGGCTGGATGAGCGCAGCGCAGCGGGCAACCTTCGGCAGCTGGGCACCACAACCCAACCTGTTGACTTCTTCTCTAACGACTATCTTGGGCTGGCCAATACGGGTCTGCTTAATGAACTGATAGCAACAACATATACCAAAGCAGGCGGCACCGGATCTACCGGCAGCCGCCTGCTTTCTGGTAATAACACCGGGGCACAGGAACTGGAGGCTACAATTGCTGCCTTCCACACTGCCGAAGCAGCAGTACTCTTCAATTCGGGCTACGATGCCAACCTGGGGCTGGTATCGGCACTGGGACAGAAGCATACCACCATACTCTACGATGAGCTGTGCCATGCCAGCATAATAGATGGCATACGGCTGGCCATTACTCCGCGTAAATACAAATTCTTCCACAATGATGTTTCGGACCTGTCTGAAAAACTACAGCGCCATAGCGGCGGGGGACCTGTCATCGTTATTACGGAGTCTGTATTCTCAATGGACGGCGACATCGCCCACCTCGAACTTATCGCCGCACTATGCCAGGCATACAATGCACAACTGATAGTGGACGAAGCGCATGCCACCGGCGTTTTCGGCAAACACGGCGAAGGCCTAGTTTGTGCCCTTGGGCTGGAGCAACAGGTTTTTGCCCGGGTACACACTTACGGCAAGGCCATGGGCTGCCATGGAGGCGCTGTAATAGGTAACAAGCTGCTGCAACAATACCTCATCAATTTTGCGCGTCCGTTCATTTATACCACTGCATTACCGCAGCATTCTATACAGGCCGTACAATGCGCCTACAACTACCTTTCGTCTCCGTCATACGACCCCGCACCGCTACATGATCTTATAGCCTTCTTCAGGCAACGGGCTGAAGAAAAAGGTATTACCGGGCTTATAGACAGTCGCAGCCCCATACAGGCAATTGTTACCGGCAGCAATCAATCGGCAACGGCTATGGCCGCCCGCGCGCAGGAAGCAGGACTACAGGTAAAGGCCATACTCAGCCCCACGGTGCCACAAGGCAAGGAGCGCCTGCGCATATGCCTGCACAGCTACAATACCGAAGCGCAGGTGGAAAGGTTGGTGGGGGTATTGGAGTGAAAATGTCGAGATCTACCAATGTTCATTACTAAACCGTGTATAAGTTGCTTAATCAACTAACACTGACCGCCAACATATACAGCTAACAAAAAATATACTTAATTTGTTACGCGGTCTATTTTACCAAACCGATAACAGCCGCCGTTTAGTAAATAAATGGCAAACCAATACCTTTGCACACGCAATAACACACACTTATGGCACACGGAAATTACAAATTAGATACCAAACTGATACACGCGGGCGTAGAGCCAGACCCTACCACGGGCGCTATCATGACCCCGATATATCAGACATCCACATACGTACAGGCTGCGCCCGGCGACCACAAAGGCTACGAATATGCCCGCACACAAAACCCAACGCGTACTGTATTACAGAATGCACTGGCGGCTATAGAGAACGGTACGCATGGCCTTTCTTTCGGCAGCGGCATGGCGGCTACCGATGCGGTAATGAAGTTGCTGGCACCGGGCGATGAGGTGATCGTATCGAACGACCTGTATGGCGGTACTTACCGTATAATGACCAAGGTGTTTGCCAACTATGGCATCAAGTTCCAGTTCATAGACATGCACGATGCTCAGAACATTACCAAGTTCGTGACACCGGCCACTAAGATGATATGGATAGAAACGCCTACCAACCCACTGCTGAACGTAATAGATATTGAAGCCTGCGCTAAAATAGCCAAGGCCAATAACCTGCTGCTGGTGGCCGATAATACTTTTGCTTCTCCATACCTGCAAACACCGCTGGACCTGGGTGCTGACATAGTGCTGCATTCTGCCACCAAATACCTTGGCGGCCACAGCGACGTGGTGCACGGCGCATTGATAGTAAAAGACGCTGCGCTTGACGAAAAGCTGCGCTTTATACAGAACAGCTGTGGTGCCGTACCCGGTCCGCACGATTGCTGGCTGGTGCTGCGTGGTATTAAAACACTACACGTGCGTATGCAACGCCATTGCGAGAATGGTGCGGCAGTAGCCAACTACCTGCGCAACCACCCTAAGGTGGGCAAGGTGCTGTGGGTAGGTTTTGAGGATCATCCGAACCACGACATAGCCAAGAAGCAGATGCGGGGCTTTGGCGGTATGATCTCGTTCACGCTGAAAGACGACAATATAGATGCGGCACTGGCTGTACTGAGCAAGACCAAACTATTCTCGCTGGCAGAATCATTGGGCGGTGTAGAATCACTGATAGGTCACCCCGCAACTATGACGCATGGTTCTATACCACGCGAACAGCGTATTGCCAATGGACTGGTAGACTCGCTGATACGCCTGAGCGTAGGTATTGAAGCTATTGAAGACCTGATAGCCGACCTGGAGCAAGCTATAGGATAGTGGGTATAGCCTTTACCGGCCATATCTTAATGATAAACTTAAAAACCACAATACATGAATTTTAAGCTGAACAATATGCCCGCGCGCACGGCAAAGCCTCGCACCAATGGTATAACCATGGTAATGGATAAAGGCATGGGCCTTGTTGGCGTACGTGATTTTCTTTCGGTTGCCGCACCGTATGTAGACGTAGTGAAACTGGGCTTTGGCACCAGTGTTGTAACTGCCAACCTGAAAGAAAAGATAGCCATATACCGCGAGCACAACATACCTGTGTACCTGGGGGGTACATTGTTTGAAGCATTCCTGGTACGTAACCAGTTTGATGACTACCTTGAAGTGATCAAAGACCTGGGCCTGGAACATGCCGAGGTGTCGGACGGGTCTATTATTATACCACACATTGAAAAGTGTGGCTACATAGAGAAGCTGGCCAAGCATGTAACAGTATGGTCGGAAGTGGGTAGCAAGGATGCCACGCACATTATGGCACCGTATAAGTGGATAGAGCTTATGCGTGCAGAGCTGGAAGCAGGCGCATCGTATGTGATAGCCGAAGCCCGCGAGGCCGGTAATGTAGGTATATACCGCGGCAGCGGCGAAGTGCGCGAAGGCCTGGTGCAGGAAATACTGACACAGATACCATCGGAAAAGATAATGTGGGAAGCACCGCAGAAAGCGCAGCAGGTATACTTCCTGGAGCTGCTGGGCGCTAACGTAAACCTTGGCAACATAGCCCCTAACGAGGTTATACCTTTGGAGGCAACACGCGTAGGCCTGCGTGGTGATACCTTCCATTTGTTCCTGAACAAGTAATTGAAACACTATAGTAATTGAAACGGGCGGCATCTAAAAGATGCCGCCCGTTTTGCTTTATACTATTTGAAGGTATTGTCCATATTCACATACCAGGTATTGAATGAAGGGTGCTGGCGGTGCAGCTTATTGCAGGCCCTGAGAAAACGCTTGCTCTGCCGGCCCATTACAAAGGCATAAGTGATAACCATTGTGGTATCGGCCTGCTGTGGTGGCACTTGAAAAAGATTGCGGATAACCGGCACCTCTTTATCCGCTACAGGCTCGCAAATAAAATGGCTGGCATACATAGCGGGCAGTTGCCACTTAAGGTTGGGGAAGCCTTTGCAATAGCAGTTCACTTTGTTGCATACTACTTTATCGGGCGTCAACACCCATACCTGCATGGGTTGTACCAGGTTCTTTTTTACGTCTTTGGGCAATGCTGTCTTGTAAATAGTTTTCACTGTACTAGTGTCGAACACAACTGCTGTATGCCTGCCTGCGCGGGCATCACGGCGCGCCAATTCTTCCCGGCCAACGTAGTGATGCTTTTTGATACCGAGTATCTGCATGCAGGACGATAAACCCAACAGGAGCATAGCCAACAGGCTACAACAAATACATTTCATAAGTGAAGTTTGGCGTGAAGATAAGGAGCAGCAGCAAGACCAAATGCTTATATTAACCTAAAAGTGATCGGCAATACATACATGGCTCTTACGGGCTTACCATTTACTTTACCCGGATGCCAGCGGGGCATAGCCCTAATTACACGTAGCGCTTCTTCATCGCACCTGTAGCCAATACCTCTTTCCACTTTCGCATGACTTATGGTGCCATCTTCATTAACCATAAAGCGCACTAAGACTCTGCCGGCTATGTCATTCTCGCGGGCCGCATCAGGGTAGCGAATATTTGCATCCAGGAACCTGTGCATGGCCTCCTCTCCACCCGGAAACTCAGGGTGTTGTTCCACGTACATAATAATCTCCGGAGGCGGAGGTGCTTCTACCACCCCGCGTGCGTGTTTATGCTTTACCGGCTTCTTCTGCGCAGATAAAGAAAGAGCTGAGAGCAGCAATACGGGCAGCAATATTTTATGTGCTGCCGTCATCGGTTATTCCTTTTAAACAGGTGTGTTATCCGTTGCCATAAGTTAGGGCGCTTCGGTGTTATATCCATATGTTGCATAGGCGCTATCCCGGTATATGTCCTATCTCGCAGCGCATTGCGCTCTATGATTTGTTCGGGCAACCTGGTAACGGGATACTGGTAAAGTGTAATCTCTTTACCTGCAATAATGTCTGCCAGGGTTATAGTTTCCTCTACTATAGTGTAACTGTTCGCTGGTTGCCCGGAGCTTTCAACAAGCACAGTAGCCTTGTTAAAACTATCGGGCAATGTAAAAACGAAAGAGCCTTCTATACTGGTTATAGTATCTATGCCCAACTCTCTAACCCAAACACGGGCACCTGCCACCGGCACGTTGCTGGTGTAGTTGACCAAACAGCCTACTATGCGTTTGCCGGCGGGCTTGGTCTTTTTCTTAATGCCCTGAGTGAGATTGTTCACCGGCTTCTTTTGCTGTGCCATTGCTGTTGTTGCCGATTGTACTAAAAGCAACAACGCAGCAACCTTTTTGGCGTATATGCCTACAAGCGATGATTTACGCCTGGTGTCCAGCAGTTCCCTATTCAATTGTGATGCACGGAAATGCCCGCAAGGTGGGTTATCTTTGGCTTTCCTGAAGATGTCTATTATCTCGCCATCACTCATCAGGGTAAAGTCGATCACCGTTTTGCAGCACATGGCACAATGCCTGCCACCATTTACAGGTGTCATTTCATCCCAGCTTTCTTCGCAGGGTTTGGGGAGTGTTATGGCTATTGGCTTCTTCACTTCTTCTTTGGTTTATATATGCGCTTTACATGCCTCTTTACCTTGTAGTAGTTCAGTTTTACATACAGCGCACTTGTATCAAACGCCCTTATCATAACAGGGTTTTGTGGTGGCACTCCCTGGACAATATATCGTTGGTTAGGATCGAGGTGGTACACATTATCTGTGGGCACAGTAAGGGTAGTGAATACCGTCCTGGAAAATATATGCTTCAGTTCCTTCTTGTTGCCTGCATATTCAGCAGTATTTACAGTAACCACATTGCATGTATAACCGGGAGCCAATGTATCCACCGGATGGCATAACATAGTAGCATTATTACCGGCTATTGAAGCCGGGATAAATAACGTGAAACAACCCATACTATCGGTGGTGGCCTTATAACCAGCTATACTTACCTGGTAGTTGGGCAACGGTGTTTCTGCAGTGCCTTCGACAACACGGCCGTTAATGCTGGTCATTGCCGGAAGGTCTTCTTTATCGTTACTGTGTTGCACTGTTATCGCTTTAGCCCCTGCTACCTGTGCGTGCACTGAAGCTGAGACAGACTGTAACAGCAATACCAGTGCTGCAGCCTTACCCGCCAGCCGCCCCCACCACGATGGTTTGTGCGCCGGATTCAATTCCCTGTTGAGCTGAGTAGACAAGAAACGCCCGCATGGAGTGTGCCCCCTGGCATGGCGGAACACATTCAATACCTGCTCATCGGTCATGGCAGTAAAATCGATAACCGTGTTCTGGCAGGCATTACAGTGCCTGCCCTGGCCGGAAGGGCGCATCTCGTCCCAGCGCTCAGCGCAGGGATTGGGTATGGTTATCTGATTTGGTTTACGCATGTCTCTTACCTATCTGTTCAAATATATGCTTATATGTGTTAAGAGTTTGCTATTGTAATTTGTCATTCGTCCTTCTATAAGACGAGTAAACTTGCATAGTTCTTTGCTATATGCAGAAAAACCTCCATCTCCTCCCACCCCCTGCCCTTTTCACCCTATAATCCGTAACTTTGCGGAGCTTTTCATATAATTATTTATACGTATGTCTTATTCTATAAGGAATAAAGTGCGCCTTGTTACGGCGGCATCCCTTTTCGACGGCCACGATGCCTCTATCAATATCATGCGCCGCGTGATGCAGGCAAGTGGTGCCGAGGTTATTCACCTGGGCCACGACCGCAGTGTGCAGGAGGTGGTAGATTGTGCTATACAGGAAGATGCCAACGCTATAGCTATTACCAGCTACCAGGGTGGCCACGTAGAATACTTCAAATACATGTACGACCTGCTGAAACAGGCGGGTTGCGGACATATAAAGATATTTGGCGGCGGCGGCGGCGTTATATTGCCCGATGAGATAGCCGAACTGGAGGCTTACGGCATCTGCCGCATCTACAGCCCCGATGATGGCCGCCGTATGGGCCTGCAGGGTATGATAGACGACCTGCTGGAGAAGAGCGACTTCCCTACCGGGCAACAGCTGAATGGCGAAGTGGGCCATGTAGTTGAAAAGGATGTAAAATCTATTGCCCGCCTGATATCTGCTGCTGAGAACTTCCACGATATGCCGGAGACGCAGGCTGCTATGAAGAATATTGCAGAGCAGGCGGCTAAATCCAAGACACCGGTGCTGGGTATTACAGGCACAGGAGGTGCCGGTAAAAGCTCGCTGGTTGATGAGATCGTTCGCCGCTTCCTGATAGACTTTAAAGACAAGAACATAGGCATCATCTCTGTTGACCCTTCTAAGAGGAAGACAGGCGGTGCATTGCTTGGCGACCGTATCCGCATGAACGCTATCCGCAACAGCCGCGTGTATATGCGCTCTATGGCTACCCGCCAGAGCAACCTGGCCGTATCCAAGCACATACTGGATGCAGTAAACATCCTGAAGGCTGCGCATTACGACCTGATCATACTGGAAACATCGGGCATCGGCCAAAGCGATACACAGATAACTGACTACTGCGATATGAGCATGTATGTAATGACACCGGAATACGGTGCTGCTACACAGCTGGAAAAGATAGACATGCTGGATTTTGCCGACGTAGTGGTGATCAATAAATTTGACAAACGCGGTGCACTGGATTCTCTCAGAGATGTGAAGAAACAGTACCAGCGCAACCACAAACTGTTTGACAAGAACCCTGATGATATGCCGGTGTATGGCACCATAGCGTCTCAGTTCAACGACCCGGGTACCAACTCTATGTACAAGGCGCTGATGGATACCATTGCGGACAAGACCGGCGCACCGCTACACTCACAGTACACCATTACTGACGAGATGAGCGAGAAGATCTACATCATTCCGCCAAGCCGCACCCGCTACCTGAGCGAGATAGCCGAGAACAACCGCAAGTACGACAAGTGGGCCAAAGACCAGAGCGTAGTAGCGCAGAAGCTCTTCGGACTGAAGAAAACGATAGAAGTGCTGCAGGCAAGCGATACTGAAGATAAAGATCGCCTGGTAAAAACACTGCAGGAGGTATACAGCAAAACAGAAATGGACCTTGACCCTAAGAACAAGGCTATGCTGGAAGGCTGGGAAGACAAGAAGAAGCAATATACCGATGAGTATTACCGCTTCAGGGTAAGGGATAAGGAACTGAAGATAAAGACGCACACAGAATCGCTGAGCCACCTGCAGATACCAAAGGTAGCAGTGCCACGCTTTGAAGCATGGGGCGAGATACTGCAATGGGCGCTGGCTGAGAACTTCCCCGGCGAGTTCCCTTACGCTGCGGGCATTTATCCGTTCAAGCGCGAGGGCGAAGATCCTACACGTATGTTTGCGGGTGAAGGTGGCCCAGAGCGTACCAACAAACGCTTCCACTACGTGAGCAAAGGACTGCCGGCTAAGCGTCTGAGCACGGCATTCGATAGTGTTACGCTCTATGGCCAGGATCCGGACCACCGCCCTGATATTTATGGTAAAGTGGGCAACAGCGGTGTGAGCATTGCCAGCCTTGATGATGCGAAGAAACTATACAGCGGCTTCGACCTGGCTGACCCGAAGACATCGGTGTCTATGACCATCAACGGCCCGGCACCTACTATGACGGCCTTCTTTATGAACGCAGCCATAGACCAGCAGTGCGAGAAGTACATAAGGGCTAACGGGCTTGAAGCTGAGGTAAACAAGAAGATAGACGAGATATATAAGGCTAAAGGCGTAGAGCGCCCATACTACCATAGCGGTGTAGCTACGGCTACTGAGAATGGCCCGCTGCCAGAGGGCAACGATGGGCTGGGCCTGATGCTGCTGGGCGTAACCGGCGATATGGTATTGCCTGCCGATGTATACGCCAAGATAAAGGCCGACACCCTGAAGCAGGTGCGCGGTACCGTGCAGGCGGATATACTGAAGGAAGACCAGGCACAGAATACCTGCATCTTCTCTACAGAATTCTCTCTGCGTGTAATGGGCGATGTACAGCAGTACTTTATAGAGAACGGCGTACGTAACTTCTATTCAGTATCTATAAGCGGCTACCATATTGCAGAGGCTGGCGCTAACCCGCTTTCTCAGCTGGCATTTACGCTATCTAACGGCTTTACGTTTGTGGAGTACTACCTGAGCCGTGGTATGCATATAGATGACTTTGCGCCAAACCTGTCGTTCTTCTTCAGCAATGGTATAGACCCTGAATACAGCGTAATAGGCCGTGTGGCACGCCGTATATGGGCTAAAGCAATGAAGCACAAGTATGGTGGCAACGAGCGCTCACAGATGCTGAAGTATCACATCCAGACCAGCGGCCGATCGCTGCATGCACAGGAGATCGACTTTAACGACATCCGTACTACATTGCAGGCGCTGTATGCGATATACGACAACTGTAACTCGCTGCACACCAACGCTTACGACGAGGCCATAACCACGCCTACGGAAGAGAGCGTGCGCAGGGCTATGGCCATACAGCTGATCATTAACAAAGAGCTGGGGCTGGCTAAGAACGAGAACCCGCTGCAGGGATCGTTTGTGATAGAAGAGCTTACCGACCTGGTAGAAGAAGCTGTGATGACCGAGTTTGATAAGATAACAGAACGCGGCGGTGTGCTGGGTGCTATGGAAACCATGTACCAGCGCGGTAAGATACAGGAAGAGAGCCTGCACTACGAGATGCTGAAACACACCGGCGAATTCCCTATCATAGGCGTAAATACCTTCCTTAGCTCT
>CAZPOT010000008.1:258591-259435 GCA_964588295.1 uncultured Flavipsychrobacter sp.
CCGAACTGATGGAGACTGTAAAATACTGCTCTCTTGGCCAGGTATCTAAAGCCTTGTTTGAGGGTGGTGGCCAGTACAGGAGAAACATGTAACAGAGGCGCCAAACTACAAATACCAGATTCCCAAAATGGCCTGCCTTGTGCGGGCCATTTTACTTATATATTAACTTACACTATCAACAGATATTGGTAAATTTGTATAAACCTGAATGGTATGACAGTATCTAACCTTGATAAAAGCCTGCACGATTCTATTGAGCGCCTGTCTGAAGCTCAGAAGCAATCATTGCTTGAATACATCAACACCATTGCACCTGGAGAAGAAGGCCGTCCGCTGACGATTGAAGAATACAATAAAGACCTTGCAGAAGCAGAAGCGGAGATAGAGCGGGGAGAGGTATATAGTCATGAGGAAGCGTTAGCTATCTTTAAGCAACACCTGGATGGCAAAAAGTAAGATAGAATGGACTGCCTTAGCCATCAGACAGTTCAATGAAGCAATAGACTACATTGCGGGCGATTCTTTTGCCAATGCTCAGGCGGCGCAAAAGACCATTCTCTCTAAACTTGAGCAATGTGCAAAACACCCTCACTCAAACCCACCCGACAGTAACAAATTAGATAACGAAGGCAATTATCGTAGGGTGCTCATTCTGAGTTATTACGTATCGTACAAGATCAATAGTAAGTCTATAACTGTGTTGCGCATAAGGCACACAAAAATGCTTCCTAAGCATTACTGATATTAACAAAGCGCTTACCTCAATAATCAGTATCTTTGCATTAGTTCTTTGAAGTAGTTGGTAAATTATTATTTACAAAACTGCTATAAAAGCAAAACCTGG
>CAZPOT010000009.1:0-30654 GCA_964588295.1 uncultured Flavipsychrobacter sp.
GGTACTATCACGAAATGGTGGGCTGTAACAGCCGCCTGGACACGATACAGGCTGCCGTGCTGCGCATAAAGCTGCGCAAACTTGACGAATATTGTTACCAGCGTCGTAAGGCTGCCGACTATTACGATAAGGCATTTAAAAATAATCCTAAGATCACTACGCCGTATCGCGCGCCATACACCTATCATGTGTTTCACCAATATACACTGCAGATAGATGGTTTTGATCGTGATGTATTGCAGCAGAAACTGGCAGAAAAGGGAATACCTTCTATGATATACTACCCGGTGCCTTGCCATAAGCAGAACATGCTAAAGGAATTTGGTGTAGCATCATCTGTATTGCCAACTACCGATATGCTGCAGGATAAGGTGATATCGTTACCGATGCACACTGAACTGAGTGAAGAGGAACTGGAATTTATAACACGTAGTGTAATTGAAATAATAGGCTAAATTTATTGCATGAAAGTTACTAAAACACATATAGACGGACTCCTGATACTGGAACCCAAGGTACTGGGCGATGAGCGCGGCTACTTCTTCGAAAGCTTTCGCAAAAGCACTTTCGATGATGCCGGTAGCCCGCTAAACTTCATCCAGGATAACCAGGCCCGTTCGGTTAAAAACGTGTTGCGTGGTTTACACTACCAGAACAATCCTGTGCCGCAGGCCAAGTTGCTACGCGTGCTGGAAGGTGTTATATGGGATGTAGCGGTAGATATCCGTAAGAATAGTAAAACTTACGGTCAGTGGTATGGTATAGAACTGTCTGCAGAAAATAAGCTGCAGTTTCTCATCCCTCATGGTTTTGCCCATGGTTATGCGGTACTTAGCGATACTGCCGAGGTGTTCTATAAATGTGATAACTATTACAGTAAAGAGTGTGAAGGTGGGGTATACTTTGCCGATCCCGCAATAGGTATCGATTGGAAAATGGACATCTCACAGGCCATTATCTCCGAAAAAGACCAGAAGCAGCCGCTGCTGAAAGATGCGAATAACCTGTTTTTATAAGAAATTCTAACTGACTAATATAAAATAATAAGACCACCTTCTCGGGTGGTCTTATTATTTATGTTTCATTAAGCCATTGCGCTATTCAGCAATTAAGCCATTAAATTAATTCCATCCTTTTTCTTCCATCAGCTTTTCAGCACGGATAATATCTTCCGGAGTGTCTATCTCCACACCCATATATTGCGTTATCGCCATGCGCAATGGTACGCCATGCTCCAGGAAGCGCAGGCATTCTATCTTTTCTGCAGCTTCCAGTGGCGTCATGGGCCAGTTGGTAAACTGCATCAATGCCCGCTTGCGGAAAGCATAAACACCAATATGCTCGTAATATGGAATGTCAATCTCTTTATTGCGTGGGTAAGGCAGTACACTACGCGAGAAGAATAACGCATCATTATTCAGCGCCAGAGCCACTTTTACGTAATTGTGGTCTTGTATCAGCGCCGGGTTCGTTAGCTTTTGCACCAGCGATGCTACCTGTACCTTATCTCCGTCTGCGCCGGTAAATAGTTGCAGCAACTCCTCCAACGGTTGCTTTTGCACAAATGGCTCATCGCCCTGCACATTCACAAACACATCTGCGTCCATATTGGCGGCTATTTCTGCTATCCTGTCGGTGCCACTTTCATACACACCCTGGCTCTTTACCGCTTTGCCGCCATTCCGGATGATCTCATCCATTATTTCGTCGGCATCGGTCACCACTATTACTTCATCAAATAAGCCGGTTGCCATAGCTGATTCATAGGTGCGGCGGATGACGCTCTTGCCTTTCAGCGATGCCAGCAATTTAGAAGGGAACCTGGTAGCGCCCAGGCGCGCCGGAATAAGTGCTATAACTTTCATACAGTGTGTTTATTTCTTTACAATACCCAGCAGGAACATGATCCACCCGCCTATGAACAGCAACCCACCCAGCGGTGTTATCAGTCGCCCGAAAACTGGTATGGCTACATTCTTCACCTCTAGTAGCGGGAACAAATATAATGTGCCGGAAAAGCAAAGTATACCACCCAGGAACATAGGCACTGTCATGGCCACCTGCTTATTGGGGAACGATGCATAAACAATACCAGCCAGTATTAGCGCAAAAGCGTGGTAAAACTGGTAGGTAACACCTTTCTGGAACACATCTATCTTTTCAGGTGGCAATACCTTGGTCAGTCCGTGGGCGGCAAATGCACCCAGCATTACCGCCAGGGCAGCCATGGTTATACCTGCTATTAATGCCGGCTTATACATTGGTCAGAATTTTTTCAAAAGTAGTCAGCGAAATGTTTTCCGTTTGTAAAATATGCTGCGCCCGTTCATAATCTGCTTTGCGCTGTTCCAGCATATCAGATAAGGTCTTTTCCAGCGACGTGGTTTTCTTTAGCAAGGGCCGCTGCACCTTGTCGTTTTGCAGGTTGCTGATGAGCTGCTCAGTGTTTGTTTGCAGGTAAATGACCTGTCCGGCCTGCAGCATCATGTCCATATTATTGTAAAAACAAGGTGTGCCGCCGCCACAGGCAATTACCGCGTCTGGTTCCGCAGTGCGAATGATTTGCTCAAGATACCTGTTCTCCATGTCCCGGAATCCATCTTCGCCCTCTATTTCGAATAGCGTAGCTATAGAGGCTTTTTCCTTCTTTTCTATGTAGGCATCCAGATCGGTAAACGAATAGCCATAGGCATCGGCCACTTTTTTGCCCCAGTATGTTTTACCTGCTCCCGGCATTCCTATTAAAAATACCATTAGCCGAGTTTTCCGTTTATGAATTTCCAAAGGAACAATATTCCATTCTTTACCGCCATTTCTTTATTCCGTTCCCTATCGTAGAAAAAGCGGAATTCTTTGGTGCGTACTTCAGTAGCAGACGCTACTGCCATCCATACAGTGCCCACTTTTACCCGGTCGGTACCGCCCGTAGGGCCAAGTACACCACTTACCGACAAAGCGTAGTCGGTATTCAGTACTTTTCTTGCGCCCTGGGCCATAGCTATTACTGTTGCCTCGCTTACAGCTCCATTCTCTTCAAGCGTGGCATGCGGCACGCCCAGCACATTTTCCTTTACGGTATTATCGTAACTTACAATGCTGCCCATAAAATAAGCGGATGCGCCCGAAACCTGCGTAAGAGTATGGCCTATAAAACCGCCCGTGCAGCTTTCTGCCAGGCCTACGGTTTGCTTGCGTTCCAGCAGTGTACGCGATAGCAGCACCTCCATTGGTACATCTTCATGTGCTATTACTATGCTGCCCAGTATGCCCGATATTTCTGCCTGCAATTGCTCCAGTTCGCTGCTCAGGTTTGTGATATCCTGTGCTTTTCCGGTAAGGCGCAGTTTCACAAAACCGCTATCCGGTAAGTAGGCCAGTTTTATGTGGCCCGGCAGTTTGTCTTCAAAAGCCATCAGCTTTTCGGCTATAAAACTTTCTCCTTCTCCTGCCGTTACCAGGCTGCGGTGAACAAGCGCATCGCTGGTATGGTGCTTCAGCCTTGGCAATACCTCATGCTCCATTATGTGTTTCATCTCAAACGGCACGCCTGGCAGCGATACATATATCCTGTCGTTTTTTTCAAACCACATGCCGGGGGCTGTACCCATCTCGTTAAAGAGCACAGTGCAGTTATCCGGCACGTCGGCCTGTTTCAGGTTGCGCTCTATTACCGGCCTGTTGCGGCGTTTGAACAATTCATACAGGTGAGCTAATACCCGCTCGTCGCGTACTAGTGTGCCACCGAAATATTCGCACAGCAATGGCTTGGTAATATCATCGGATGTAGGCCCCAGTCCCCCGGTAATGATGATCAGCGATGCTCTTTCCGACTCGTCATCCAGCGCGTTAATGATAGCCAGGCGCTCATCACCCACAGCTACGCGGCGTTTTACATCAATACCCAGTTCGTTCAGGCGCTGGGCTATCCAGGCGCTGTTGGTGTCTACTGTCTGGCCTATCAGCAGTTCATCGCCAATGGTTATTATTACAGCATTTATATTGCTCATGGCTTTTG
Organism: uncultured Flavipsychrobacter sp.; assembly: GCA_964588295.1. GTDB lineage: Bacteria > Bacteroidota > Bacteroidia > Chitinophagales > Chitinophagaceae > Flavipsychrobacter. Next base: position 4,016 of record CAZPOT010000009.1, read on the forward strand.
CGCTTCTTCAGCGCCTTTTAATGTATCTGTATTGAAAAATGGCACCAGCCGGTCGTACAATACCGGTGGCATGTTCACCTTCTTCTTTTCTTTAGGATCAAAGAATACCAGCGTGGTCACCCCTTTATTCAGGAATACACCAGCTTCATTATATAGTTCGGAGTGGAACTGGATCTTAGGTCCGGTAGGTAATTCTTTAAGCAGCGTTTTTACTGTTATCAGGTCATCGTACAGAGCCGGGCGATAATACTGTACGTTCAATTCTGCCACAGGCATCATAATACCCATCTCCTCCAGCTCGCGGTAAGTAAACCCCAGTTGCCTGATGGCTTCAGCACGGCCTACCTCATAATAGAGCGCGTAATTGCCATAATACAGGTAGCCCATCTGGTCGGTCTCCCCGTAGCGCACTCTTATTTTTGTCTCTGCTATAAACATAATTTAGTCGTAAGTCGTAAGTACTTAGTCGTAAGTTGTTGTCAAAATCATATACAGTGCAATAAGGATAAGTCATAAACAGTTATCGGATGCTGCTAATACAATGCAGCTTACGACTTATACTTTCTACTTATGACTTACGGCTTTATTCTGTCGCTATCTTTAATAGTGTAGTAGCTGGTTGCCTGGTTCACACAGGTTACTGTCAGGTCGTTAATGCACACATGTGCCGGCAGGGTAGCACAGTACCATATAATATCAGCAATATCCTCTGCCCTTAGCGGGTTCAGATCATTATAAACACCTTTCGCCCTTTCTTTATCGCCTTTAAAACGCACTTCCGAGAATTCTGTCTCGGCCATGCCGGGGTGTATGCCGGTTACCTTTATGCCATAGTTCAGCATATCTATACGCATGGCCTGGTTTAGTGCATCCACCGCAAACTTGGTGGCGCAGTACACATTGCCATTCTTATAAACGGTTTTGGCAGCCGTAGAGCCTATATTGAATATATGCCCCGATGCCTGCTGTGTCATTATCGGCGCTACCATGCGCGTAACGTATAGTAAACCCTTAATATTTGTGTCTATCATCACTTCCCAGTCATCTATATCGCCATCCTGTATGCTGCTGAGGCCCGATGCCAGTCCCGCATTGTTTACCAGTATATCTATCCCGGCAACTTTCAATTTCAGATCGTTGATGGCATTTTCTACCTGTGCCCTGTCGCGCACATCAAACTGTAATGGTATAACCGTGCAGGTGTGTGCCGCTTCCAGTTCGCTTTTTAATGCCTCCAGTCTATCGGCTCTGCGGCCTGTAATGCAAACAGTGTATCCATTTGCTGCAAAACGCTCTGCAATGGCTTTGCCGAAGCCCGATGTAGCCCCGGTTATTAAGATAGTTTTATTCATGTGTGCTTTTGTGAAAGACGGCGTAAAGATAAGGTGGGTATGGTTAATGTATTACTAATCTTGATCAACAAGGTACCGAAACAGAAACGCTCCCTGCGGGGGAGCGTTTCTGCTTAATGCGTTATCGTTATTTTATCTGTCAGTATCTTCTGACTCGTACGCATGCGCAACAAGTAGTTGCCTGGTGGTATGTCGGCTACAGAATATTTAAATGTATTATAGCCTTTATTTATATTGCCGCCCATCATCAGCTGGCGCACAACACGACCGTTCAGGTCGGTCATATCAACTGTCGCATTATCCGGCGCGTCGAAAAAGCATTTTACTACCAGTTCTTCCGATGCCGGGTTAGGGTAGCTGTTCAGCAATTGCTGGCCATGATAATAGCTGCTGCTGAGCGAAGGTGTATTCAATGCTACTGCCGAGTCTGTTATTATGTTCTCATCTCCCGGCTGGTACAGGGTGAAAATGAAATACACCAGCATCATCTCATCAGTGGTATTCTCTCCCGCAGTTACTGTTTGTGGCGGCGAGTTGGGATTTTCGGGGTTAGCCGTAGTGTTATCGTAAAAAGCGTCAGCGTGCAGGCTGGCAAAGGCCGGCACGTGTATCAGCCGCGGAAAAGCATAGAAACCCTGCCAGTGAAAATCCCATTTCGGTATACTGATCAGTTTGGTGGTGTCCGCTCCCGCTACGCTGTAGCTCTTTATGTTTTTGCCCAGCAGGTGCATGTGCGGTGCCAGGCCAAGCAGGGTTATGTCGAAGGGGATAGCTTGCTGCTCGTGGTAAGTTTGCGTAGTGTTGGCTGCTATGTTCAGCGGTGTGTTGATATTACTCTCGTGGTTTAGTATAGGCTCTATATATACATTCCTTATCCCGGTAGCTGTTGGTGCAAAATAAAAATGCACTTCAGTGCTGTCGGCCATGCCGGTAGTGCCGGCGGGGTAGTGTATCTGGAACACGATATCCGATCCATGGGGCAGCCTTAACCCAAAACCATTGGGGTATACCATTGGTGCGCCGCCGGGCACCCATGCGCCCACCATATTGGCATTATTGCTGCCCACACCGCCAAAGTTGGGGTAGCCGGGGCCAGGGCTGGCAGCATCCAAGGCTGCACACTCGCCCGATGTGTCGGAGAACACCAGTACGTGGTGTACAATAGCCGCATTGCCCGGTATTGCTTCAAAGGCAGTTATATATTTATCGGCCAGTAAGCCGCTGGGCACGGCAAAGCATTGGTACACATCTCCCGTTGTGGCCGTAGATGTGTAGGTAGGTATGCGGATCACCAGGTCGGGCGTGCCGGGTAGTGTACCTCCCGTTGCATAGGTAGGTGGGGGTGGTGCCAGGGCCAGATCGCCCGAGGGTGTTCCCCCATTTACCCAGTCTACAATCGTATTTACCTCGCTTGTAGTTAGAATACGCTCATGTGCAAACCTGGAATAATTCCGGTCTGGGGGCCATGGTGGCATTACCCCCGTACTTACATCGTGCTGCATACCAGTAGACTGGGCCACACCTTCGCTGTAGGTCATCAGCGAAAACGGTGCAATGCCGCCATCGTGGTGGCAAGACGTGCAATGGTTATACAGGATAGGGGCTACATCTGTGCTCCATACCGGTGTGGTAGCCTGCGCCTGTATGCCTGCCCAGGTGCACAATAAGGCCAATAAGGTTTTTTTCATGCTTGTTTATTTTGGTTAGATGGAGGAATATCGTCATAGAATTAATTCGCAATGGCGATGCCCGGAAACGCCCACTAAATTTCGGGAATAATGTTCAAATAAAATATCTTTGGTTACTAAAATATTAAAATATATATGAAGCGTAATTTTTTATCCGTGTGTCTCATTGCATTGTGTGCCTTTACGTCAAGGGCCCAGGTGGAAGAAAAGCCCCTCGATGCATTTATCAGGCACGTGGGTGAGTCGCACACCTTTAAGACGGTTGGCGGTATCTGGCAGCCTGACCGCCTTTTTGATCAGAAAGAGTTGTTGCAGGCTGTAGAAAAAGCACAGCCGCTGACTATCAACTTCAGCAAGATCGCAACTTTTATGCAACAGAAGGCAACTGCTATTGATCTGGTCATCCCCAATATGGATGGCGGCTCTTATACGCTAGAACTGGCTCGTTACGATAATTTCTCTAACGATTTTCAAGTACATGCTAATGGAGCTAATGGCGACACTAAGGTAGATTATACGCCAGGCCTGTATTATAGCGGTATAGTAAAGGGTATCCCCGGCTCATTGGTGGCTTTCTCGTTCTTCAATAACGAAGTGTACGGTGTGTTTTCTATACCTGGTGAAGGAAACTATGTGCTGGTACCTAATACCATGACCGGTGCAGGTCCGGGGAACGTGAACTATATATTATATAACGACAATGATATCATTAATAAGGAAAATGCACCTAAATGTGGTGTAGATGAGTTGCCGGCTCTAGAGCTTCCTGCCCGTAAGACGACCACTACAGCTAATAATGACGTTTACAATAACTGCACCCAGGTTAGATGTTACGAGTTAGTTGATTATTCTATGTACACTAAAAAGGGTGCTAACGTAACTACAGTTACTAATTATCTTACTGCCCTGTTTAATGTAAAGGCTACTATTTACAGAAACGAGAGCATCCAGATAGTATTGAAGTATGTAGCAATAAATACTTCCACCGATACTTACGCGTCTATGCCCGCACTGTCTTCGGATATTAATAAGTGGTTAGATACTTTTGGTAAGCGTACACAGAATACACTATATGGTTGCGATGTGGCCAACTTGTTTACAACAAGAGTAACTAATGTTAACGACCAGATGGGTGGTGTAGCCTGGCTGAACGGCATGTGTCAGCCATATTACGCACCTCAATTCTTCGGTCCTTATGCCATTTGTCACTTATACAATACTACCAGTACCAGTGTTAGTGCTTTTCCTTCATATTCGTGGGAGATAGAGGTGTCAACTCATGAATTGGGGCACAACCTTGGGTCTCCGCATACGCACAAGTGTTGTTGGGGGCCAGCGCGTAACTATGCTATAGACAGCTGCTATACTTTAGAAGGATCGTGTATTGCGCCTGCAGGCAGGCCTAGTTCAAGTGTTGGCGGCACTATTATGAGTTATTGTCATTTGGTGTCGAGCGGTATTAATTTCAGCAATGGGTTTGGCCTGCAACCTGGCGATACAGTAAGGCATTTTATTAACCAGGAATTCTCATCTACGTGTGGTGTTGTATATCATCCGGGTGTTGCACCTGTAACGGCAAACCGTACTATAAGCGCTAACCGGGAATGTACAGATATGTCAACCGGTTACACTTATTATTGGTATGATAAAAATACAGCCAGTACTGCTGATGATACTTTGGTGCTGATGGTAAAGAAGAACGGGAATAATATCGGTAACCTTAATACTACAGGTTTCTCTGTAAAACAGAGTACACTGACAGGCTGGGGTGGCGGTACCGGGGTGGCTACAACCTTCCCAGCTGGTACCATAGGCGCTGCAGCTACCAATACCGCTATGAACAGGTACTGGAGCGTTGTGGCTAAAGGAAGGCCGACGACTGCTGTGGAAGTAGTATATCCTTTCACAGTAAAAGATAGCGCTGATATAGATGGCTCAGTTACGGGAACCGTTCCGGTTACCAGTCTTAAAATGTACAGAACAGATAGCGCTATCGCGCCAAATCCATCTGCGGGCTTTACAGGTGCTACAGCTGCTAATATTCATGCATATACTTACGGCGCTGCAGCGTCTACGTCTCAGTGGTCGCTCACCCGCAGTGGCGATACCTGCTTTGCGCATTTCATGACTACTAATCTTAGCGGTGGTGGAACCAGTTATTATCCGTCTGGTCTTATCACATCTGTTAATAATGCCGGCGGCGTAATAGGGGTTAATATCTATCCTAATCCTGCTTACGACAAATGGTTTGTATCTGTCGCCGGCACTGTAGACGAGGATATGGATATGCAACTGTACTCTGCCGACGGCAAAGTAGTAATGACACAGAAAGTTGCTACTGGTGTAATCAATACCATATCAGCAGAAACACTGCCTGTAGGTATGTATTTCTACCGTATAGTAGCTAAAGAGGGTATTGCTACCGGCAACCTGATGAAGAAGTAAGAAGGTGCCTAATAAAACTATGCGGGCTGCACCAGTAAGTGCAGCCCGCTTTTTCTTTATACCGAACCCCTGCGGATAAAACCGAGCAGGAGCGATATGATGGCCAGCACCAGCAAAATGTGAATAAGATTGCCCGCATGCCAGGCGAAGGAGCCCAATAGCCATCCTATGATAAGGATAACAGCTATGATGTACAGTAATGATCTCATGTTTTGTGTGTTTTATTTCCAATGCACATAAAAACATTATGCCACAGGGGGAAGCCCGTAAACATCTTAAGGACGATGAAGGGGAAAAGTAGCACTGCTGGGGTAGATATTCCATGTAATTGGATACTTTTAGGTTTTGACTTTTGACTGAAACATGGAACCTACATTCTTTAAAGACCAGCAGGCCTTTCGTACCTGGCTGACGAAGCATTATAAGAAGGAAACAGAACTACTGGTGGGTTTTTACAAAAAGGACTCTGGCATCCCGTCTATTACCTGGCCGGAATCTGTAGACCAGGCGCTGTGTTTTGGTTGGATAGATGGTGTACGTAAGAACCGGGATGAGCAGAGTTACACCATCCGCTTCACGCCTCGCAAACCTACCAGCATATGGAGCTCAATAAATATTGCCAAAGTAGAAAAGCTAAAGAAAGAAGGACTGATGATGCCCGAAGGCCTGGCTGCCTATGAATTGCGCAAAGAGCATAAGTCATCTATATACAGCTACGAAAAAGAACCAACACCACTGGCCAAAGAATACGAAGCCATATTCAAAAAGAATAAAACCGCCTGGACCTTCTTCAACAACCAGCCACCCGGCTATAAAAAGCAGATGATCCACCGCATAATGGATGCCAAACAGGAAAAGACCCGTTTATCCCGCCTGGAGAAACTGATAACAGAGAGCGGGGAGGGTAGGCGGATACCATAAGCGGACAGGACAATAATATAACACGGTTCGGCCATGAAGTGTGTATCTTAGTAGTACAGTGTTTCAACTGTGTAGCTTAAGTGGTTGGTTGCAAAATGTGTGTTATTGTATCCTTTGCTGTACCTTTGCACCACAAAACCATCACTTCCCGCCGCATTATAGCAAAAAAAATCTCGAAAAAATCGAATAATAATTTTTTTTGCGTGTTATTTAAAAAATATTCTCTACCTTTGCAGTCCGAAAAATTATGGCTAAACAGTCTCTTATTAAGCAAGACGGAACTATCATTGAGGCATTATCTAATGCTATGTTCCGTGTAAGGTTAGAGAACGGGCATGAAATACTTGCTACAATCTCCGGAAAAATGAGGATGCACTACATCCGTATCCTTCCGGGTGATAAGGTAGGTGTAGAGATGAGCCCCTATGATCTGAGCAGGGGCCGCATAATTTATCGCTATAAATAAGTTTATTAACCGTTTTGAATACTTACTTGTATGAAAGTTAGAGCATCCATTAAAAAGCGCAGCGCCGATTGCAAAATAGTTCGTCGCAAAGGCAGGCTGTACATTATCAACAAAAAGAATCCACGCTTTAAACAGAGGCAGGGATAATATTTATTAATTTTTTATCATTAATTATTAGATTTCAATGGCTCGTATAGCTGGTATAGATCTTCCGAAGAACAAACGTGGCGAAATAGCGCTCACTTACATTTACGGCATTGGCCAAAGCACTGCCAAGTACATCCTGGACAAGGCTGGTATCAATTACGATAAGAAGGCAATGGAGTGGAATGATGAGGAGCAGACCGCAATTCGTAACATCATCAACACTGAGTTCAAGGTGGAAGGTCAGCTGCGCTCTGAAGTGCAGATGAATATCAAGCGCCTTATGGATATCGCTTGTTACCGTGGTCTTCGTCATCGTAAAGGTCTTCCTCTGCGCGGACAGCGTACCCGTACCAACAGCCGCACCCGTAAAGGTAAGCGCAAAACTGTTGCAGGTAAGAAGAAGGCAGCGAAGAAATAATCTTAGTGCCACTGCCGGATACTGCATAGCTGCGCAGGGTAGGAGTGGTACGCATCAGCCCCGGCTGATTTATTCATTAATTGATTACCTTATTTTAAACACAAAATGGCAAAAGCGCAAGCATCAGCTAAAACCGTCGCTAAAAAGCGCGTAGTTAAGGTAGACGTTCACGGAGACGTGCACATCAACGCTACCTTCAATAACATCATTATCAGCATCACCAACAAGGCTGGTCAGGTTATTTCCTGGTCTTCTGCTGGTAAGATGGGTTTCCGTGGTTCTAAAAAGAACACTCCATACGCAGCTCAGACTGCCGCTCAGGATTGCGCTAAAGTTGCAACCGACGCAGGTATGAAGAAAGCTGACGTTTTCGTTAAGGGTCCTGGTTCAGGTCGCGAAGGCGCTATCCGCTCACTCAGCAACTCTGGTATCGAAGTAGTATCTATCAAGGATGTTACTCCTCTGCCACACAACGGTTGCCGTCCTCCTAAGAAGCGTAGGGTATAACAATATTTTACTTGGCAATTTTTTCTGCCAATCTCACATATTAACTCGGCAATTTGGCAATCATTTCTCATTGTCAAATTGCCGAATTGTCGAATTAACAAGTTTTTATTTAACACAGTTGCTGTCGCGGATCGGATTTACGATTTTGAATGAGACGGGGCAGCTAAAACAAAAAATCGTCAATGGCACGTTACACAGGACCAAAGAACAGAATCTGCCGTATTTTCGGCGAGCCTATCCTGGGCTCAGGCAAAAGCCTTTCAAAAAACTCTAACCCTCCCGGCCAGCACGGTGGTACACGCAAGCGCAAAGCGCCAAGTGAGTACGCTGTTCAGCTGAAAGAAAAGCAGAAAGCTAAGTACACTTACGGCCTGCTGGAAAAGCAGTTCGCTAATACTTACGTAGAAGCTGCCCGTTTGAAGGGTGCAACCGGTGAGAACCTCATTAAGTTGCTGGAATCTCGCCTGGACAACGTAGTATATCGTATGGGTATCTGCCCTACACGCCCTGCTGCACGCCAGATGGTGTCTCATAAGCACATCCTGGTTAACGGTGAGATCGTTAACATCCCTTCTTACTGGGTTAAGCCAGGCGACGTTATCGAACTGAAGCCTAAGAGCAAGGTGAACAGTACAGTTGCCAGCATGGTTCGCGCTAAGAATCCTAAGATCAGCTGGATGGACTGGAATGAAAAAGATATGAAGGGTACATACATTGCACACCCTGAGCGTGATTCAGTTCCTGAGAACATTAAGGAGCAGCTGATCGTCGAATTGTACTCTAAGTAATCAGTTATTACTGGTTATTTTGGGCCAATTGTTGCAAAAATTATAAAGTTTTTAGTATATTGGCGCTCCTTTAACCGTTTAACGTTAATTTTGCGCCAATATTTTTAATACTTTACAGAGAACTAACAAAAAAACAATTCACAAATAAAGGTCTATATGGCTATATTGAATTTTCAGAAACCGGATAAGATAGCACTTCAGAAAACAACTGACTTCGAAGCCCAGTTTGAATTCCGCCCGCTTGAGCCGGGTTACGGTGTAACTATCGGCAACGCTCTGCGTCGTGTTCTTTTGTCTTCACTCGAAGGCTATGCGATCACTGCTATCAGGATCCCAGGTGCAGACCACGAGTTTGCTACACTGAAAGGTGTTCTGGAAGATGTAACTGAGATCATCCTGAACCTGAAGCAGGTTCGCCTGAAAGCTCAGGGTGAGTTCAATGATTTTCAATCTGAAAAGATCGATCTCAACATTAAAGGCACAGAAACATTCACTGCCGGTATGATTGGCGAAGCACTGCCAAACTTCCAGGTAATGAACCCTGAGCTGGTTATATGCAACCTGCACCCGGGCACTAACTTCCAGATAGAACTGCACATCGGCAAAGGCCGTGGCTACGTTCCTTCTGAAGAGAACCGCCCTGCAGACGCTCCTCTTGGTTTCATCGCTATCGATTCTATCTACACGCCGATCAAGAATGTAAAGTACAACATCGAGAATACCCGTGTTGAACAGCGCACCGACTTCGAAAAGCTGATCATGGAAGTGATCACCGATGGTACTATCCATCCTGAAGAGGCAGTTAAGGAAGCATCACGCATCCTCATTCAGCACCTGATGATCATCACTGATGAGAACATTTCCCTGGATACCCGTAAGGAAGAAAAGGAAAGCATCGTTGACGAAGAAACACTGCTGGTTCGTAAGGTATTGAACACTCCGCTGGAAGATCTCGAACTTTCTGTACGTGCGTTCAACTGCCTGAAGGCTGCTAAGATCAACTCCCTGAGCGAGCTGGTACAGTACACCCAGGAAGAACTGATGAAGTTCCGTAACTTCGGCCAGAAGTCACTGTCTGAAATTGAGCAGGTGCTCCACGAGCGCGGTCTTCATTTCGGTATGGACATCAACAAGTTCCGCAGGGGCGACGATATCTAATTAAACTCATAAGTCAAAAGTTAAAACCTGAAAGTTTTGCTTTTGACTTTTTTATTTTTCAAACCCCTTATAATTCCTGACACGGTATAAGGATTTAAAACAACAATGTCATGCGTCACGGAGACAAGATCAAAAATTTAGGCCGCACACAGTCCCACAGGATGGCCCTGATGTGTAACCTCACAATCCAGCTTATCCAGCATAAGCGTATTACTACTACTTTGGCTAAGGCTAAGTCACTCCGCGTTTTCGCTGAGCCGCTTATCACCCGTTGCAAGGTAGACAACATGAACAACCGTCGTGTGGTGTTCAGCTACCTGCAGGATAAGGAAGCTATCAAGGAACTGTTCGGTGTTATCAGCGATAAGGTTGGTGACCGTCCGGGTGGTTACACTCGTATCATCAAACTGCCTCGCCGTGCCGGTGACGCTGCTGATATGGCGATGATCGAGCTGGTTGACTTCAACGAGATCTACGGTAAAGCTGCTGAAGCTGGTGCTGCTAAGAAAACTCGTCGTAGCCGTCGTAGCGCTGGTGCTGGTAAAACAGCCGAAGCTGCTCCTGCTGCAACTGAAACTGCTACAGAAGCGCCTGCTGCTGAAGCAACTGAAACTACAGAAACTGCTGAATAAGCAATTATATAGTATTCAAAACACAATGGCCATCCTTTCGGGTGGCCATTGTTGTTTTAATGCGTACGCACATACTTGTGCTTATTGGCATACTGCCTGTGTCTTTCTTTTATACGTGTCTTTGCATCAATATTAGCCAGCCATCTTAGCACGTTAATTACCAGTATCAGCACCATTGCACCAAGCAAGGCAGCTACACCGTCTCTTAACAGGTCGTCGCTTATCCATCTGTCCAGCCGGTCTGCAATAAAGCGCTGCCCTATATAAGAGCCTGCTACACCAACCAGTACTGTAGAGATCATGCCCAATCCGCGGCCCGGCATCAGCATTTGTGCTATAAAGCCTATCACGCCGCCCAATATCAATATCATCACTATGCTCATGCGCACAACCATAAAAAAGAAAGGCCACCATGCGGCGGCCTTCTGTTAAAAAAGTTGGGGAATGGCGCTAAGCATTATTACGCCACTTGGTTTTGTCTTTATGCTTGGGCTGGCCTATACGCAGCACGTTGATTACTGAGGAAAGCACCATAGTGCCGGCCACACCCGCTACTATTATCTTCATCGTTTTGTTATCTATAAACGTAATGTACTTTACCATGAAGTATTTACCTATAAAACATCCTGCAATGCCCACTATAATGGTCATAATAATGCCGAAGCCTTTACCGGGCAGTATTATCTGCGATATTACGCCGCACGCCATGCCCAGGGCTATAAGTATTATTATCTCTTTATTCTGGAAGTATAGACCAGCTACAAAATTGGCGATCTCTCTTAGGGTACCGTTCATTACGTGTCAAAAGTAAGCACTAACCCATTAGTAAATAGATAATTTGTAAATTAATAACTTATCCGTGTCTCTTAAGGCTAAACATTTATCCCTCCGAACGAAGGATTGTTATCCAAACACCGTCATATATAACAACAACCAAAATAACTTGTATGAAGAAACTCTTGCGTGCACTATCCCTGGCCATGCTGATCACCCCATCGGTATTTGCCCAGGGGCCGGCCATAACCAGCTGGATACAGAATACCACAGGCCTTACAGGTCGCCACTATGTTAGTGGCAGCTCTACGCCAATAGTGGATGCATCTTACCCGGCCAACTGCCAGGCAGTAAACTACAATACTACCGATGTGTATGTAACCTGCAGCGGTATACCTGCCTACATCATTGGCCCCTACCTGGATGGTAACCCCAACCAGGGCGGCAATAACCACAACATATACAAGATACCACTTACCCCTGTGCAAAATACGGGCACGCTGGCTACCACTACGCTGGGCACTATAGGCGTGTTCATCAATGGTGTTTCCCTGTTCGACTATCGCGATGGGGTTTCTTACAAAGCATCTACCGGTGCAGACGCAGGCGGCCCGCTGGGCGGCATGGGCGATGGCGTATGGAACCGCGATGCAGTGGTAGCAGAACGTGCAGGCTTCGACTGTGCCAAGGGGCACCCTGCCGGTACCAACTACCACCATCACCAGAACCCGAGCGCGTTCAATATGGACCTGAATGTGGTGTCTAATGTGTGCAACCTGTACCTGGCCGATGGCTTGTACCGTATAGACTCTACGGTGCATTCGCCACTGATAGGCTATGCTTACGATGGTTTTCCTATTTATGGTGCGTATGCCTATAAGAATACAGATGGTACCGGCGGCATAGTAAGAATGAAATCGAGCTACCACCTGCGTAGCATTACTACCCGCACTACTTATGCTGATGGCACTACCGTTACTGCGGGACCGGTGGTGAGCACTACCCATCCGCTGGGCGAGTACAGGGAAGATTATCAGTATGTGCCTACATCTGCCGCTACGCCCGATTACCTGGATGAGCACAATGGCCGCTTCTGCAAAACGCCTGAGTATCCCGGTGGTACTTACTGCTATTTTGCTACGGTAGATAGTGTATGGAACTCTACCTACCCATATGTGGTAGGGCCTACTTTCTATGGTACTAAAGTGGTAACAACAGTTACTTCTGTTCCATCGGGCACCACTACTTACACCAGCACTACAGAGGTGAGCGATGTAGCGAAAGCCAATGTAGAGGTAACTATTGCACCTAACCCGGCCAAAGATGTGCTGGTAGTGCAGTGTGTACTGGGCAGCAAGGTAAACCGTACTGTAGAGCTGATAGACGAGCTGGGCAGGGTAGTAAGCACCCAAACCCTTTACCAGGGCAGCACTATCTGCTACTTCGACCTGCAGACCGTATACGACGGACTCTATATTGTGCGCGTAACAGACGGTGCCGATAGCAAGAGCTACAAGGTAGTAGTTGCCAAATAATTTACCGTAGCTTTGATTACCGCAATGAACAAGGCTTTTAAAACATTATACATACCAATACTGGCCATGACGATCCTTGGGGTTGTCATGGCTTTTTCTTTGCCTGCCGGTAAGGGTACGCTGGTGGTCAATATCAGCCATTATGTAAATGATGCCCAGCTGGAACTGGACACTGCTACTTACACCAATAAGCTGGGCCAGCAGTTTAACGTAACCAAGTTCAAGTATTATATCGGCAATATAGTACTGCGTGGCACTGATGGTACCGATCATCCGCTGCCCGGTTACTACCTGGTGAATGAAGAAGACCCGCAGACCAAGCACATAGAGTGGGCCGATGCCCCGGCAGGCGAATACAGTTCTATCAGCTTCATAATAGGTGTGGATAGCGCGCACAATGTAACCGGCCTGCAGTCGGGCGCTCTAGACCCTGTGAATGCCATGTTCTGGACCTGGAACACCGGCTATGTATTCCTGAAGCTGGAGGGCACTTCTCCCGTATCTAAAAGCCCCGGACATATTGTGGAGTATCACATTGGCGGTTTTAAAGAGCCGGTCAATAACATACGCAGGATAAAGATAGATTTCCCGCAGGCACTGGTATTGACAGCCGATGGCCACAAAACAGTGCAGCTAAAGGCCAATGCTGCCGAGGTACTGAAAACACCCAACACTATCGATTTCTCCACACTATCCTCCGTTACCGACTTCACCAACTCCACCCTTATTGCCGACAACTATAAGGACATGTTCTCCCTCATCGGTATAGACTATTAAGACGTTCGCTCACATTGCCGCATTCTCCCACATTGTCAAATTGCCGAATTGTCGAATTGTCTCATTAACTTTAAACCATGCTCAAAGACAAAGTTGCGTTTATAACTGGCGCCAGCCGCGGAATAGGGGAGGCCATAGCCATGAAGCTGGCTGCAGAGGGTTGTGCAGTGGCCATAGTAGCCAAATCGGTAAATGAAGACCCGCGGCTGGGTGGCACCATACACAGTGTGGCCAGGGCCATAAACGAAGCTGGTGGCCGTGCGCTGGCCGTACAGTGCGATATACGCGACGAAGAGCAGATACTGGCCGCCGTGCAGCAAACCGTAGCCATATTGGGTGGCATAGACATACTGGTCAATAATGCATCGGCCATCATGCTGGCGGGCACTGAACAGATGGAGACCAAGCGCTTCGACCTGATACATGATATTAATGTGCGGGGTACCTTCCTGGTTACCAAACATTGTATACCGTTCCTTAAGAAGTCGGGCAACCCGCATATACTTACCCTTTCTCCGCCAATAGACCTGGCACCTAAGTGGATGGGCCCTTACATAGCCTATACCATCAGCAAGTATAACATGAGCATGATGAGCCTGGGCTGGGCTGCCGAGTTTAAGAAAGATGGAATAGCGGCCAACTCGCTGTGGCCGGTAACCACCATAGCTACCGCTGCTGTAAAGAACCTGCTGGGCGGCGATATGCTGATGAACATGAGCCGCAAACCGCAAATACTGGCCGATTGTGCCGCATGGATACTGAACCAACCATCGCGAGAGTGCACCGGCAACCTCTTTCTTGATGAACAGGTACTGGCCAATGCCGGCATTACCGACCTCGATCAATATGCGGTGATCCCCGGTGGTAAACTGCAGAAGGATCTGTATGTGAACTGATCTATGCCATTTCAACATAAAAACGCCTCGATAAATTGTTGTGTACCTACGGCACACCATCAAAAGGTTTACAACTTATACTACAAACCTTTTACACCTACGGCGTAATGACATGTTGATGCCGATTTTTGACATCCATCCGGTATTATTTATTGAAAGAATGACAACAGCCGTCTTAGCACATGCAAGGGCGGCTGTTATTATTTAGGTAAGGCGTTGCTGTTTATGCGGCTATTACTGCTATTTTGCTATTGTCCTTCAGCATGTCCATAAGTACCAGTTCTTCGGCACTTAGGCCTGTTTCACCACCGCACTCTGCAGTTGCAAAGCGGCCCAGGTATTTATCTATTGTTTTATCAAGATAGTGATCTACTACCATTGGGTGCACATAGTATTTCTTACATACCGTGCGGGTATTGCCCAGCTTAGTGGCCACCATATCCAGCGCGGCCACTACGTTCTTCTTCATGGCCGATTCTGTAACCCCGAAGCCCAGTTCTTTGAATGCCTCTATAGCGTGCAGTGTGCCTGCCCAGGTGCGGAAGTCTTTTGCGGTGAACTCGCCCTCGCTTATTTCCTTTATGTAGTTATTCACCATGCCCGAATCGATAGGGTGGTGCTGACCGTCAGCTGCTATGTACTGGAACAGTTCTTTGCCCGGTATATCCCTGCATTGCTGTACAATGCGCCCCAGCTTGCGGCTCTTCAGCGATATATCGTGCATCACACCCTTCTTGCCCTTGAATTTGAACTGCATGGTGCTCCCCTGGAAACGCACATGCTTATCCTTGAGCGTGGTAAGGCCGAAGGAGCCATACAGCTTCTCGTAAATGCTGCTGCCTATGCGGATGCAGGTACACTGCATGAGCGATACTACGGTGGCCAGCACCTTATTAAGCGGCAGGCCGGCCAGTGCCAGATCGTGCTGCAGGCGCTGGCGGATGTGTGGCAGGGCTTTACCAAAATCGTGCAGGTGGTGAAACTTGGTTTGGTTGCGAACGGTATTCCATAGCGGGTGATAGCGGTACTGCTTGCGGTTCAGGGCATCGTACCCGGTGGCCTGCAGGTGGCCCATAGGGTCGGGGCAGATCCATACCTTTTGCCAGGCAGGTGGCAGTACCAGGGTGCGGATGCGTTGGAGGGTCTTTTTATCCTTTACCTCGCGGCCATTCAGCTTATAGTACACGCCTGCATCGGTGGTTTCCCGGGCTATACCCGGCATGGTATCACTTACATATACCAGGTTCACGGCATCGGCACTGTGGCGGCCATCTTTATACATGGTAGCCAGCTTCTTAGCCGATAATTTTATCTCGATGGTCTCAGGCGCGCTCTTCATGGTTATCAACGCCATAAAAATCCGTACCAGCACGTACCGGCTCGTACCGCTCGTACCGTACGTACCACACGTACCATGGTACGCGAGGTACGTGCTGGTACGAGGTATGTTTTAGGGGTGTTTGATAGCTTAATGCTGTATGCTATCCGAAAAGGAATACGTGGTGACTATTACTAAACGGGCAGAAAGTTGTCAGGAAAATCAACAAAGGTGATTTTATTTTTTATCCTTTTGGCATATCCGCTAACGCTAATAGATTGTTTATTTAGATGATAAGAAGTAGCTAATCTATACATAGTACTGTCCAACTTTGCGGTAACAATAACTTCCTCTCCATCGTAAATTCCCCCCATTGTAATTTTATTTTTTTTGCCATCGGGATCATCTGAATGAAATGAAATTATCTTTCCAATAAATGTAATCTCTCCTTTTTCAATCGTCTTTGTTTCGACTATTTTTATGAATTCGTCTAGTTTGTAAAGCTTGTTTCTCGAGACTGATTTAGTAGCAATTTGCTTACTTCTAGTAATGCCGTGAAACTGAAATTCAATATTATCAATATTAGTCTTTTCGTATAAATTTTTAATATCTTTCAGTATTTTCACATCAATTACATCGTCGTTTTCTATTAGAAATTCATCAGTGATGTCATCCGGATTTCTATCAAATACCAAATCATTTACAAATGTCAAAACTTCCGACAGCTTATTATTAACATCCTTAGAATATATATTAGTGCCGTTAAATAGGGCACTACTTTTCAATAATTTGTCGGAGGGTAGCTGGATTTTTGTAATGAAGCTGCCCTTTTCCGTTTGTAAAACGCTACAATTGTCAACATAGTTTTGCACCTCCTTCCCATGACCCTCTTTTGCTTGTTGATTTTTTTCAATCACAAAAGAAGCAGTATTACCCAGCATGGATTTAATTGAGAAAATTACGTCATTGAACGTTGTTAACTTTATTTTGCCTTCAATATTATCTTCGTCATGAACCCTAATTTTTAATATCTCGTTACCTTTTTTAAAAAGTAAGTTCATATCGTCCACAGACATTCCATATAACTGAGCAATAGAAAAAATTACATTTTCTGTAAATTTTTTTGACTCAATTGATTTGTTATTAATTGGTATATAAAAAGTATAGTCCGAAGGAAATTCATACGAATGCGGAGGTAGAAATTCAAAAAAACGACTATTAATAGTAGATATCTCCCAACCTCTATTAACTAAAAATACCAATATTTTTTTAATAGTGCTAGACATTGCTATTTATAGATGAGTTTGTGAATACTATCACAAAAATTTATATCAATTAAATTACTTAGAGGTATTTTTATAGTTTTCGTACTGCTATTATCTGTGGTTGGTGAATTTGGTGGAAGTATATACCAATAAGCATGCTTACGGAGTTTAATATCATCTCCACCAATTTCGAGCCATTCAATACGATCATCTGGCAAGACAAACAATACCAAAACTAGCGGAGTATATTCAATTTTAGATCTTGTTGCTAAGTCATTGTAATTCTTTGCCCGCAATTGATAGGTGAGATGAGTCGGATCTCGTATTATTTGTTTTTCAGTAGTAGACTTTAATTGAATTTCGATTTGTTTCGGGTCAGGCATATAGCTATATCCGTCGCCGACCGGCTTTTTGTATCTAATGTATTTAACCAAAGAAATATCAACACCGTAATCCTTTTGGTGCTTAGAAATACCAAAGTCACCTGCGTAGGCGATCAAACTAATGAAGGCGTCCGATAATGCCTCTTTTATATCATCTTCAGTCATAGAATTATTAAGGTATCTGAAGCAATAGTACAAAACCTTGAATAATAATACAACGTGAAAAATACCCCCTTGCAGTGGTCGCATACAGCAATAGTGTAGTATAGGTATTTAATATCGCTTACTCTCCTCCACCAAATAATCCCCTATATCCAGCCCCTTCAGCCTGTCCTCGTCGGTGGCGTGGCGTTCCAGGGTATCGGCTATGGTGAAGTGGGTGATGTGGGAGAGTTCATGGGCTTTAGCCGCCCATTTGTCGTAAGCGTTCAGGTCGGGGAAGAGGATGACCCTGCGGCCCTTCAGTATGCTGCACCGGGCTGCTGTAAGGTTGCTGATACTGCCTGCTGCCAGCCAGGTGAACCGGGGCATGAATACACTGGCTATCATAGCTGTTTTCTCGCTCTCGGTTATAGCTACGGGTTTGTTGCTGTGGGCCAGCAGGTGCTCGCCAAACAGGCATTGCTGTAGCTGGTAATGGGGCAGTTGCAGCAGGGTATGTGCCCAGGTTATGTGGTTGTAGGGCTCCTTTACCCGCCTGCCCGTAGCGGGGTTGTAGAGCATTATCTTGCCTGTTCTTACCTGCCCCTGCACATCTACCTGCCAGAACACGGTAGCCCCCGGCCAGTGCTTTGCTGTGCCTATATGGTAGCTATCGGCCAGGCGGCCAGCCACCACAGCACCAAACAGCCTGCACAGGTATTGCAGCAGGTGGTTGGTTGTGTACCATTTCTGGCTGGCGGTAAAGATATGGGCAGGTATGTAAGAGGTGGGCCTTTCCGGCACTATCGGTGGTGTGTATAGCTGTGGGGGAGTGGTAATATCATTATCCTTAAAGTATTGCCCCGGTTTGTAGTGGTAGCCGCAGTTCACCTCCCTGCTGCACCGGCCTACCGTAGCGTGCAGGTGTTGGTTGGTCTCAGTATCTATATACCTGCTGAATGTCTTGCCACTGTGGTTGCAGGCCGGGCAGTGGTAGCGGCTGTTGGTGCCCTGGTAGGGCTGTAGTGTGTAGCGGTGCATAGGGTGGCGGATGAGGGTGAGCGAAGCCCGTACCACCTCGTACCGCACGTACCGTGGTACGTGGAGTACGTTTGGTACGAGAGGTACGTTTAGTACGAGTGGTACGAGTGGTACGAGTGGTACGTTTAGTACGAGAGGTACGTGGCAGTACGTGTTATTAACGGTTCGCAGCTTCGCTTCTCCTGAACCACTTACGCACTGCCCCTTCCGATACGCCATATTTGCGGGCTATCTCAGCGTTAGTGACGCCATCCTTTTTCATCTGCGCAGCATCTGCCAGGCGGTCATCTGCCTCCTGTTCGCTCTGCTGCTTCAAATGCTTGTACTCGCTGCTGTGGCCTATCAGTTCAAACAGCAAGAAGTTCTCCGGCTTTACTACCTGGCATACGCATACATTGTCGGCATCGTATATCTGTTCTGTGCTGCGTTGTTTTATCTGCTTCAGGTAGCGCAGGCTGGTATCGGCATGGCTCTCGCCTATAGAAAAAGAACTGTCGCAGAAGTTCATCAGCATCTTGCTGCCCTGCAGATCGTTGCGGGTAATGGGCTTGGTAAGGTCGCGCTTGGGAGTATGGGCCAGTGCCAGTATACTGAGGCCGTACTTGCTCTTCAGCGCCTTTAGCTGCTTCATCAGCGGCAGGGCATCCTTGGCCTTTTCGGTCTCGTTCTTCAGGTAGGTAAGGTTGTCTATGATCAGTATCCTTGCCCCGGTTTCGGCAATGCTGCGCTCCAGCGAGTGGCTCAGGAAATCCTCAAAGGTTACGCCATCGGGTATCTCGGCCTCTGGGTTTATCTCTACCCGCATAAAATTGTCGTCAAAGGCGTAGTGCTGTTGGTAGTTTACCGAATACCTGTTCTCAAACTGCTTGTCGCTCAGCTCAAAGTCGAAGTACAGGATGGGCTGCTTACCGGTCTGTTGCCTATCTGCACGGCAAGGATGCTCTTGCCCAGGTTGGTATCGGCAAAGAGGATGCACAGTTCCCCTTCGAACCAGAACTCGCCAAACAGCATGCGGGGTATTGGCCGTAGCCTGGCTTCCTCTATCCACCGGGTGGCGGTGCGTATAGTAAAGATGCCCTTGTGTTCCGTTACTTTGGTGACTATCTTGTAGAGCTTATCGCCATCGGCAATAATGTGCTGGCCCATAGGGCCAAGGGAGCGGTGCCTGTTGCCGTTGCGGGGCGCAAAGAGCGGGTTGTTTGTGGTCATGAATGATAAGATTTTTTTATGAGGCACAAAGGTGCATTGGCCTTTCAAAACCAGCAAATCGGAAATACATGGTGGTACACTTTCCGTGCTATGATACAACGTATACGTTCTATCATAGATCGCCATTTTGTGGATAACTCCTGTTAGTTGATTCGCTATGAGCGGGATGGGTATTATGTTTTTGTATTATTTCTGCAAAAAAATCTCCGCACGAAAAATGGGGTGTTTTTGAGGGTATTTCCGACCGTTTTTTAAGTAAGCAACGCCGCTGTCTTGTCTTAGGACAGACAGCCCACAAGCGGACGTATTTGTTTTCGGATGGCTACGGATAAGTAGCACATAATTAGTCCTACCCGATAGCTGTCTGTCCGAAGACAGGACAGCGGCTGTGGTTGTGTTTGAATGGAAATTATGTGTTTACTGTTGCTTACTTTCTTTTACTCTTCTCCCAGGCGGCGCTCTGGTTGCCCTTCAGGTACCTGCGCTGGCCGGCCAGTACTGCGTAGTTCATCATGCAGAAGTAGTAGGGGATAAAGAGTATTTTTATGTGGATGTCGCGCTTTTCCAGCAGGTAGCCCAGCAGGGCCATACCGTAGAACAGTGCCTGGCAACCCAGTATGATGAGGTAAAAGATATTGCCGCCCGTAAGTACTATCTGCAGGTTCAGGAAGTAGGCCAGTATCATTAAGTAGGGTGTTACCGTCCACCGCAGCACTCGGTGACTGATGTACTGGAACACCAGCACAAACTGGCTGAAGGGGTTGAGCAGGCTTTTGAGGCGCACTATACTCTGTATGCCGCCTGCTGCTATGCGCACCTTGCGTTTCAGTTCTTCCTTTACGTTCTCCGATCCTGTTTCTGTGGCAAAGGCCATAGGCTCGTATATAATGCGGTAGCCCTTTTCGGCTATCAGCATAGATATCATAAAGTCGTCCAGTATAGTATCCGGCTCCACCGGTATATACAGGCTGGTACGCACGCTGAACAGTTCGCCCGCTGCACCGACTACCGAATACAGTTCACTATCCCACGTCTTCAGTTTCGATTCGTATTTCCAGTAAAAGCCTTCACCGGCGGTAGCATCGGCCACATCTTCTATGCTCACCCGCTTCTCGCCCGCTACGGCGCCTACGGTAGGGTCGGCGTAGTGGCGGCATATGTTCAGTATGGCGTCTTTGTTCAAAAAGGTGTTGGCATCGGTAAATATGGCTATCTCGGTGGTTACCTCCTTCATAGCCCGGTGCACGGCAGCTATCTTGCCACTGCGCTCAGGCTTGTGCATCAGCTTCACCTGTGGGTATTGTTTAATGAGGTCGGGCGTTTTGTCTGACGATCCATCTGTTACAAAGATGAATTCCAGCTTACCCGCCGGGTAGTTAAGGGCAAGGGTGTTCTTTATCTTTTCTATTATATAGTCCTGCTCGTTATAGGCAGCTACTATAAGGGTGGCTGTGGGCCAGTTGCCGCCATTGTCGGGTATGGGGCGTTTGCCCTTCAGCAGTATGCGCAGCTTTACCAGTGCATACAGCACTATGCCGTAGCCAAAGAAGGTATAAAAAACAATAAATATGCTTATCCAGAATGCTATGATCATGCGGTTATTTTTTACCGGGTAGCCATAAATAACGTGCTAACGGGCGTAAGATAATGCATTTTACAATTGCTACGGGCTAAGGACGTATGCCCCAGAACTCTCTCACCATATTGGCAAATGGCGGCATTAATGGCAGCAGGGCCACAATACCTAGCACTATCATAAACAGGCCATGGGTGCGTGCCTTACTGCTAAAGGAGAACATGCGCTTACCATCGGGCAGTGTTTTGCGTACAAACCGTATGTATATACCCAGTATTATACCCAGCGAACCCGGCAGAAAATAAAAGCTGTATAGCCAGTAATAGGTGCCGCTCATGCCCATTAAGTAACAAAAAATGGCCAATACAGAAAACACATAACCACCTGCATACCACGAGCCGGATAAATCGCGCTCTGTAGCTATTTCGGCAATATGTGCCTGCTTTATGGCCGCTACTTTGGCCATATCTATATCTACATTTTGTTTGCGCAGCAGGGCTATGGCAATGTTATAGTTATATGCGCCCCATTCATCGGGCTTGGCTAGTACCTCCAGCAGTTCATCTTTAGAAAACGAGAGTAATTCGTAATCGGCAGGCACATCGTCCAGGTTAATGTGCGAGGTGGTGATAAGTACCTGCCATGCCCGGTCGAAGTCGGCAGCAGGCAACATTACCCGGTAGTATACATCGTATTGGGTGCCTACAAAATTTTTATCCAGCACCTCCTGGTCTTTTTCTACAGTGGCCTGTAGTCCATTAGTCTGCAATACCTGCGCCATTTCATCGGCCTCGGCCTGCGATGTGAATTTCTGGAAAGATGAATATCCGTTCATGAGTGTTTATAGTTAGCGCTCAAAGCTACAAAGTAAGGGCGGCATTACAGCATGGCCTTATTTACGGCCTACAGGGTAGCCAAGGTCGGCGCTATCGGTACTGTGGGTCATATTCCACCATATGGCTTTCAGCAGCACACCGGTAAATGGTTGTTTATCCTTCAGGTAAGATAGTATGTTACGCGGAGTAACGACGCACAGGAAGTAGGTCCAGAAGATGGCACGGGTAGCCAGCCCGCAGTTGCGCCTGATGAACAGGATGCGGTTACGGTTCATAAAGTACTCCTTCAGGGCGCTTTTTGCCCCTACAGATATAGATTCTTTATGGTAGATGAGCGCCTGCATATTGATGCGTATGGTATAGCCGGCACGCTTTACTTTTTCGCACCAGTCCATCTCTTCGTAATACAGGAAGTAGTTCTCCGGCATCAGCCCTGCCTTTTCCATGGCAGTGCGGGGCAGCATCATAGCAGCGCCGTGTATGTAGCCTGTCTCGCCCGTCAGGTTGTCGTACTGGCCGTTGTCGGTCTCAAACTGGCCTATACATTTGTTGCGGCAGGTGTAGTAATCCATAGGGGTAAAGCCCGCATATTGCAGCATATCGGGCTTATCGTAGTACCTTATCTTGGGCGATATGATGCCGCACTCCGGGTGCTTTTCCAGTGTGTCTACCAGTGTTTCTATCAGTCCCGGAGTTATCTCGGTATCGTTGTTGATGAAGAACAGGTAATCGCCGGTGGCGTGTTGTATGCCCAGGTTGTTGCCCCCTGCAAATCCCAGGTTAGCTTCGCTGCGGATGAAAGTGACACCCGGGTATTTAGCTTTCCATGCCGGTACGGGGTTGTCCTTACTGCCATTATCCACCACTATTATCTCTATAGGTGCATACGTGTTGTGGGTATACACAGAGTCGAGCATAGCATCGGTAACGTGGCTATGGTTGTAGTTAACACTGATGATGGAAACCTTTTTGGACATGAATATCTACGCAGTTACTGCAATATTATCAAGGAAGTCTAATATTTCACAGTCTGTGCCGGCATTAAATTTACGGCCAAAGAATTTTCCCGATGCCACAATAGCCGGGGCATCGGCCGTGGTGAGCACTTTTGGGCTGGCTGCCCCTGCCGACCAATCGAGGTACAACAGGTTGTCGTTCACCATATGCTGCCGGAAGGGCGAGTTGTACAGAATGGTCTGGAAGATAAGCTCATCGGCCGCCCAGCTATACTTAAAGAACCGCGATACCCATGGTTCCCGCTTTATATAATCCACTATATAGGCCACACTTTCCCTGCTTGCCGTAAACCACTGAGAGCGCCCCATGGCCACAATACCCGCGGGTAGCCTGCGTTTGGGGAGCAGGGCATTCACCATTTTCTCTACTAGGTAAGTGCCCCTGGGTATCTTCAGGTTAGAAAAGTAGTATTGGCGGATGCGTGGTAGCGCCTCCTGCCATTGCTCCTCTACCGATTCGTAGTGCATGAACACCTTGCCCGGGTGTTTGGTCAGGTGGGCATGAAATGCCTCTATGCGTTGCAGCGGGTAATCCTGCCCGCTCATCAGCTGTATATAGTCGTAAGGTTTGCCTGTGGCCAGTATCTGTTCAAAGCCATTTATTGTGGCCTGCACTATGCTGTAATCGCCCCAGTACACTTTTACCCTGTTGGTAATAAAGTGGATATTATTGCCCGTTAGCAGGGTGGTGAACGGCGTTACGTCTGTCTTCTTATCTACATGTATATATACATCTGCATTACTATGCAATAGTCTGTCAGCCAGCCGTTTAAGCTGCTGTGGATCGGAGTGGCAAAGAATAAGATGTGCGATGTTCAACTATACAAACATATATTAGTTGGTATGAAAAACTAACAATATGTTGCCAACGGGTTTTAATTAGCGGTTAAAAATAAGGGATGCCGTTTTTGGGCACCCCTTATCTGCTTGTTTTGTTAGTTTTTGTTAGTCGTTCAGTGTAAACCGCACTGTGCGCACATCGTTATCTTTTACTATCCTTACCAGGTAATTGCCCGGCGGTATGTTGCCGCCCAGCTTCAGGCTGTGCTTAAAGGCGCCGTTCATGGCATCGGCCCTGTCTGTGAACACTGTTTTGCCCAGCATATCGGTTACCATAAACTCAACCGATGTATTGCCGGTGCTGCTGACTGTGCCACTGATAGTAAAGCTGCCATTGTTCGGATTGGGGTAGATGTTTACCTCATCTATAGTGCCTGCCAGGCTATTAATGCCCAGCGTGCCGGTGGTAATGATCTTTATATTACTGGTGTCTATGTTGGTAGTTACACACTCCAGGTCGCTGGTCATAATGCAGTATACGGTATCGGGAGACTCTACCGATGTGGTGAACGTAGAAGAGGTAGCCCCGGCAACCAGCACACCATCTAAGTACCACTGGAAGGTAGGGTTGGTGCCACCGTACGTAGCATTGGCAAAGAAGGTAACCAACTGGCCCCAATAGCTGATGACATCGCCCGGTACCGATGACGTAATAGTAACCACAGGCGTAACCACCGGATACACCAGGAAGCTGGTGGCCGGGGCCGTAGCTGTAGGCGGCACAGGGCATGGTGCACTGCTGGTAAGCGTTACGGTAATATTGTCGCCATTATCGGGCGTGTACACAAACGGATTGCCCGAACCTATGTAAGACCCGAAGTTGGTCCAGGTAAAGGTTGGCGTAAGGCCGCCATTTACCGCCGTAGCTGTAAAGGTGATGGCCGTGCCTGCGCATATAGTATCGTTAGGCGTGATGGTCAGGGTTACCGATGGTACTACTATCGGGTTCACCGTTACCGATTTTGTGGCAGATGCCGAACCGCAGAAGTTGGTTACGGTATAGCGTATGGTAGCCGTGCCGGGGCCTACACCACCTGTTACGCCGGTAGCCGCTACCACGGTAGCCACCGTAGGGGTAAGGGTGCTCCAGGTACCGCCTGTTACAGTGCTGCTAAGCGATATAGTAGCACCCGGACAAAGCAACGACGGACCGGAAAGTGTACCCGCTACAGGATATGCAATAACTGTTATAGGGAAGGTAGAGGTGTCGGATCCGCACACGTTGGTATACACATAGCGCACGGTAGCATTGCCCGGCGTTACGCCGCCTGCCACACCGCCTGCTGTAATAGTGGCTACAGATGTCGGGCTAACGCTCCATACTCCGCCCGTTGTGGTGCTGGATAATACGGTTGTTGTACCCGGGCACAGATTAGGTACACCGCTAATGGTGCCTGCATGCGGTAATGGGTTCACCGTAAACGGATAAGTGGCAATATCGGTACCGCAGGAATTGGTGACGGTATAAGATATGGTTACTGGTCCGGCAATACCACCGCCTACTACACCATCAGTAGTTACTGTGGCTGTAGATGGGCTGCTGGTGCCCCAGGTGCCACCCGTTGCCGATACTGTAAGCGATACAGAAGACCCCTCGCACACAGAAGAAGTGCCGGAGATGGCACCCGCATGCGGCAGCGGGTTCACGTTCACCTCTATGGTATCGAACGCTGTACCGCAGCTATTGGTTACTGTATAAGATATCAATGTATTGCCCGCAGCTACACCGCCTACAGTGCCGCCGGTTACTGTAGCTACGCCTGTATTGCCGCTGGCCCAGGTGCCGCCCGGTGCAGGGTCGGTATATATAATAATGGAACCTTCACACACTGTAGTGGTAGCACCGCTTATAATGCCTGCTACCGGCAGTGGGTTCACCACAACAGAAAGTGTGGCTGCCACGCTACCGCAAATATTGGTTACTGTGTAAGATATGGTACTGTTACCAGCTGCTACACCACCTACTACGCCGCCTGCTACAGTGGCCGCAGCTGTGTTGGTGCTGCTCCAGGTGCCACCTGTTGCCGCATCGGTAAGGGTAATGTTCGATTGTTCGCACACGGTAGACAGGCCGGCAATGCTGCCTGCATCAGGCTGCGGGTTCACAGTAATAAGTTGTGTGGCAGAGGCCGATCCGCAGCTGAAAGTAGAAACAGTATAAGAAATAGTAGTGGATGCCAATGTAGGCGATGCACCACCCACAGTACCCGTAGTGCCGGAACCTGATACGGTTGCCGTAGCCGTAGCGGCATTGCTCCAGGTGCCACCAGGTGCAGATGCATTAAGAGAAATGGTAGTGCCGGAACATACCGAAGTAGGCCCTGTGATAGTACCTGCGTTAGGTAGAGGCTTCACCGTTACTGCATGTGTAGCCGTAGCCGAGCCACAGCTGAAGGTAGATGCTGTATATGTAATGGTAGTGGTAGCCAGCCCCACCGATACGCCACCCACACCACCTGCAGCATTCACCGTAGCAATAGCTGTAGAGAGTGATGACCATGTACCCACAC
>CAZPOT010000009.1:30754-232820 GCA_964588295.1 uncultured Flavipsychrobacter sp.
GCTGTAGAGAGTGATGACCATGTACCCACACTAGCCGTAGGGTTGGTAAGGGTAATAACAGCGCCCGAACACACGCTATCCAGTCCTACTATGGTACCGGCATTAGCTAGAGGTTTTACGGTTACATCGTGCGTAACTGTTTGGTTGCCGCAGCTGAATGTTGATGACGTATAAGTTATAGTAGCGGTAGCCAATGTAGCCGATGCACCGCCAACCACACCCGTGGCCGATACTGTAGCGGTACTTGTAGCGCTGCTGCTCCATACACCGCCGCTGCCGGTAGTGGTCAAGGAGATGGTAGCACCACGGCACACACTATCCGGGCCGGTTATTGAGCCTGCATTAGGTATGGCTTTTACAGTAATGTCTTTGTACGATACGATAGGTCCGCAGCCATAGGTAACCGTGTAAGTAACTGTGGCAGTGCCCACGCTAAGGCCGGTAACTGCGCCCGATGATGCGTTAACCGATAATATAGCAGTGCCCAGTGTGCTCCAGGTACCGCCTGCTGCACCATTGGCCAGCGTTATGGTTGCGCCGTTACACACACTATCTGCACCTGTAATTGGCAGAGATATACCTGTTGTCACCACGCCAACCGATTTTATAGCTGTGTCTGATCCGCAGAGCGGGGTAGTGACTACGTATAATATAGTGTCGGTGCCCACTGCAAGGCCGGTTATGTTATTGGTAGTGCCGGCAGGTATTGCAGCAGCTATCAGGGGATACCGGTTGTACCAGTTACCACCGGCTACAGATGCTGTAAGACTGATAGACGAACCTGTACATACACCGCCAGGTCCGGATATGGTGCCTGCATTGGGCAGGGCATTTACATTTACCAGGTGGTGTGCACTCAGCGATCCGCAGCTGAGCGATGATACCGTGTAAGTGATAACGGTAGTGCCTGCTGCCAATCCGGTTACCACACCGCCGCTTACGGTAGCCGCTGCTGGTACAGTACTGCCCCATGTGCCGCCGGTTACTGTTTCTGTAAGTGTTATTAAAGAGCCTACGCATACATTGCTGGCGCCGGTTATAGTGCCGGTGTCGCCAATTGGCAGCACACGTATTATATAATGTACATAGCTGGTATCGTAGAGCGATACTACAGTAGCCGTTAGCGTATCCACACCGGCAGTTATACCTGTTATCACTGCATTTACATCGGCAGCACCGCTACCACCCACAATGGTAGCAGTGGCATTGCTCACGCTCCAGTATACCTGTTCATTAGTGCAATGCGCGTTGGTAAGCGTAATAGCAGCGGCCACACACACGCTGTCTGTACCGGTAATAGATACGGTATCTGGTACAGCTGTATTTTTGAAGATGGATACATTGTCGGTGCCTATGTTACCTACAACAATATCAGGCTTGGTATCGCCATCAATATCGCCAACGGTTACCCCGGCTGGGCCTGAAGCAGCACCGGTAGAAAGTGTGCTGCCCAAGGTAAATGCAGATGCAGTTATAGCACCACCGCTGTACGTGTTTTTATATATAGCTACTGCATTTCCGTTTCCTAAACTTACCGCGATGTCTGTTTTTCCATCACCATCAAGATCTCCGAAATCAACGGCGGCAGGTTGAGTGCCAGCTCCGGTAGATAAGTTCACACTTGTAAAAGAAGAGCCATCAAATGGGGTGGATATAACGTTGTTTTGAAATATTGCAATATCATCCGATCCTTTATTTGTTACAATTATTTCTGGTTTGTTATCGCCATTTAAATCGACGAGACGTACCTGGCTGCAAGTTGTGCCTGCCGGATAATCCACATTTGATTCGAACACAAATGTGTCAACAGAAGAGATATTTCTAAAGACAGAAATTGAGCCGTCGGTTGCATTTGATGTAACGATGTCAGGTTTATTATCTCCATCCATGTCAGCTGAACAGAGACTAACAGGGGTAAAGCCGGTCGGAAGGTCTATATGGTAGAATGTAAAGCTATTTGAAGGGAATCCGTTGGTAGGTATGGAAGTAAGAGTATTTCGAAATATTTCGACCATGTTGTCTTGATATACACATCCTGCAATGTCAAGCTTGCCGTCACCATCAAAGTCAGCGATGGTAACATCTGATGCTCCGTGCGAGAGGAAGCTGGAAGATCCCGAATTATAAGCAGGGAATGAAATATTACCAGGAGTGCTTTTATTTCTTAAGTAAGCAATTCGGTTTGTTCCAGAACTGGCTGTGATAATATCTAATTTGCCATCGCCATCAAGATCTGCCAGCTTGACTTGGAAGGCTCCTCCGCCAGTAGGTACTAAAACTGGAGATTCAAAAGAAATGCTACCTTGGTTGCCGCTGTTTCTATAAATATATAAATACCCAAATGGGTTTGAATATATATCGTAAGTACAAACAATAAGGTCAGCATTGCCGTCGCCATCAATATCTCCAATTGCGGTGTGCCAAGGATCAGGGTTAGCTGTGCCGGTGATGGTGAAATCCACCCTCGGCTTAAACGTCTGGCTACCCGCCACCAGGCAACTGTTGTCGTAGTCCGGTGCAAACACTGCCTGCGATTTTGCTGATAACCGGGTGGTCAGGTTCAGTACGGTTATCTCGCTATATCTTGCACCTACCGGAACGGTTACATTCAGCGAAGTGGCCGATGCCCCGGTCACTGTGCCTTTCATATTGCCGAACCACACTACGTTTCTGCCTGCTGTATCGTTAAAGCCCGTACCCGTAATGGTTACCGACCCTGTTACCGGCACGCCCGAAGCAGGTGCTACCGCGGTAATGGTAGGCACTACCGCCGATGCTGTAATTGCTGAAAGTGCTAATGTAGCCGTCAGTAACCAACCATAAAACCGGTTAGCCTTAAGTGTAGAAAGTGTCATCATTTTGTAATGGTGCTAAGAAGCTGAATAAACGCGGGTACAGTTTTCAGACTCGTAAGTTATAAAATATATATTACAGGGCGGTTGCATATCCCTATTATAAAATGATTAAGCTGGGCTTGTGTTACAATACACTAAAAGGTATGGCTTTATGTAAGCCATTATATTTTTATTGAATAGTGCGTTTAACTATGTATTTGCATTTTGGCTGGCTGCTTTGCCAGCATATGTTGTTTTCACAAAAAATTAGAGGATGTTGATGTTTTTGTACACCATTAATCTGTAAACTTGTATCAAAGACATCAACCAATACATGGACATCCCTGTTTCACAGCATACGAATATAGACGCCACACAGGCTATACAGCAACTGATAGATAATGTAGAGAAAGTAATTCGTGGCAAAAGACGACAGATAGAGCTGGTGATCACCTGTATGCTGGCAGGTGGCCATATATTAATGGAAGATAACCCCGGTACGGGTAAAACCGTACTGGCGAAAACACTGTCCCAGTGTATCAGCGGGGATAAGGCAGGCGAGGAAGTGGTGTTCAAGCGCATCCAGTTCACCCCCGATCTGCTGCCAATGGACCTGATAGGTACGCATATTTTCGACGATATCAATAAAGAGTTTGTGTTCAAGCGCGGTCCATTGTTTAGTAATGTGCTCCTGGCCGATGAGATCAACCGTGCTTCCCCCAAGGTGCAGAGTGCGCTGCTGGAGGCTATGGCTGAGCACCAGATCACATCGGGCGATACTACGCTGAAGCTGGAAAGGCTGTTCTTTACCATAGCCACACAGAACCCCATAGAAATGGAAGGCACTTATCCACTGCCTGCTGCCCAGCTCGACCGTTTCTTTATGAAGATATACTTTGGCTACGTGGATGAAGCTACCGAGCTGAACATTTACCGCGAATACCTGGATATAGCAAAGAATCTCACCGACCTTACCCAGGTGCTGAGCATGAACGACATTCTGGACCTCCAGGCACAGGCGGGCAGCGTAGTGGTGCATGACGAAATTGTACGCAGTGTAAGCAACATTGTACGTGGCACCCGAGATCATGCCGAAATATCATTGGGTGCATCTACCCGTAGCGGTATTGCTTTCTTAAAATGCCTCCGGGCTTATGCGTTGGTGCAGGGTCGTACATATGTTATTGAAGACGATGTAAAAGACATTGCCAGGGCAGTAATAGACCATAGGTTGATATACAGGAATAAAGAAGCCAGGCAAAAAGCGCTGGAGGGTATCATCAACAAAGAAGTGGATAGACTGGCAAAACTGAGGCTATTTTAATGGTTTTCCACTACATACACTTCATGTTTCTTATTTATGAAAGTCGTTAACTAATTGCTAACGATAATAGGCTGTAGGGCTATAGACAATAAATTACACAATGAGGTAATATTGTGCTTCCATTAAGCCAGGTAAGAATTTTTTGATGCAGACCGCTCAGACCGTTGCCCAAAAAGAAGACACAAGAATTGTTGAACCGCCGCGTGTCCGGCACTTACTTATTTATTATTTTCTTCAGGGGTTAGCGCTTTCGCTGTTCTTTGTTGTAGCTTTTTCCCTTTTCCTTTCATCGTTCGTTGCTGCCGATCTTCCGGGTGCTTTCTTGGTGTCCGCAGGTGCTGTATTTATCATTGGCCGCATTTACGACCTTATCGTACAAAAAATATCTATGCGTAAGCGGGCACCCCTGCTTGGGCTGGTTGCCCTGTTTGTGGTTGCCTTGTATATGGGCACGCAGTTGGGGGCCAGCACATTGGTGCCATTCATGTTATTTATTGGCTACAGGCTCTTATTTACGTTCAGCGACCTGGAGTTCTGGAGCCTGTCCAATCTCTTCTTCGAAACGCGTGAGGCCAAAAGTCTTTTCGGCTGGATAAACATGCGCGATATACCCGCCAGGATGTTGGGTTTCTTCTCTGTTGGTTTCCTGGTGCAGGTGGTAGAACTGAATACCTTATTACTGATATCAGCCTTGCTGTTTTTGCTCAGCGCTATCGTTTTATATCAACTGCTCGATCCGCGGTATGCCAAGGAGGGCCGCCTGCCTACTGCAGAAGAGAACAAGGCATCAATGTTCCGGTTCGATGGTAAATGGTTGTTGCTGTTGCTGTGTGCCCTGGCGTTTGTTGTTGTTATCATCTTTTCGGTTGCTAATTTTACCTTCCTGTCAATTATCGAGGATAGGTTGCATCGTGCTTCCGACCTTGCCCGTTACCTGGGTATTGTGTTTGGTGTGGCTAGCTTGTTTACCGCCATCGGCAAAACACTGCTCACTAATAAA
Source organism: uncultured Flavipsychrobacter sp. (assembly GCA_964588295.1). Taxonomy (GTDB): domain Bacteria; phylum Bacteroidota; class Bacteroidia; order Chitinophagales; family Chitinophagaceae; genus Flavipsychrobacter. The sequence goes on from CAZPOT010000009.1 coordinate 35,913, forward strand.
ATGCTGGAAAAAATAGGTGCTACAGTTGCTATGCTGTCGTTCCCGGTGTTCATTATTATTATAGCGGGTATCGTTGCATTGCACAAGGGCGTAGGCCAGGAAGATTACTACCTCACGTATTTTATCCTGCTGCTGGCAGGGGGCAAGGTCTTCAGGGATAGTTTGTACATGCCGGTGTTCCTATCGCTTACCCAGCCGTTGTCTGCGCACATCCGCCAGCGGTCTTATATATTCATCAAAACCGTTGCTGAGCCATTGGGCCTGGCTGCATCAGGGGTTATTATCTATTATTTCATCAGGCGTCCTCAGTTGCCCGATTTCGAGACTGCTGCCATTATAGAGCTGTTGCTGGGTGCAATCGCTGCCATACTTGTTTTTGCATCGTTCCGCAGGTACATATATGCGTTCCGGCAGGCTATGATCAAACGTAACCTTGTTACGCGGGCAATAGATTCGTTTAATAGTTATTCGCAAAGTATAATAAAGGAGAAGCTGAACAGCCGTAACCCGGATGATGTCATTTATGCGTACAAGGTATGTTCTGAGGCCAATACACACTTCTTTGAGATGGAGCCCGACCGGCTGTTAAGGCACGAAGCCGATAAGGTAAGGCTGTATGCATTGCAACAAATGTCGGTAGATACGCCATTCTCTGATACGGATATACTGATACAGCTCAGCATTAATGATCCGTCGCCGGAAGTAAGGCAGGCAGCTGTAGAGCACCTGGGTGCAAGGTATAAGGATAGTTTCGCAGACGAGTATAATGCACTGCTGGAGAACCCGGACCCTAAACTGAGGGAGGCAGCGCTACGTGGCCTTATGGAAAGCGGCAACCCCGAGATCATTATGATAGCCGGGCAAAAGCTGAACGACTTGATCGCTTCTCCGCAGCAGGAGCTGAATATCATGGCCGCCTCTATTATAGGCGATATTAAGCTGCAGATCCATTACAAGCACTTGCAAAAGTACTTTGATCATAAAGACCCCGAAGTGCGGAGAGCGGCTATTGTAGCTGCCGGTAAGCTGGTCAATCCGCAGCTGCTGTCGCCATTGTTTGCCCTGCTGGGCGATGCTGCACTTACTGAAGATGTGCTGCATGCCATAGCCGCCTATAAAAACACTGCGGTCAGCTACCTGCAGGAACATACCGATATACTAAAGCGTTTCCCGGAACAGGTGCTCCTGCTTTGCCGCCTGTTAGACGATGCAGCAGCCGCCCAGGTAATTGCCGGTGGCCTCTTGCCGGAAGCAGAAACTGTATTGCTCGACGAATGCCTGCAGGTACTGCACGACCTGAAGGTGGACAAGGTAGATGCCGACAGGGGTGTGGTAGAGTTGAAGCTGGTGAATGCAGGCTTGCTCATTTATACCAGTTGTCATTATATAGATACATTAGATGGCAGCGCCCTGATGCTTAAAGACGCATTAGAGACAGAAGTGAGAAATGCCAAAAGGCGCATGCTCTTACTGCTATCGCTGATGTACGATAAAAAGACCTTCAGCAAAATAATGTTGGCTTACGACCAGGGAGGTAATAATACAGGTCAGCTGGTCGCCCTGCTGGATGCTACCCTGGATGCCAACCACAAAAAGAGATTCCTGCCGGTATATGAACTGGAAGACTGTGGTGAGCTGAAGACCTACCTGGCCCAATTCTATCAACAGCAGATAACTGCCGATGTAAGCGATGCTATTTTGCTGGGCGAGAAGAAGAGCAAATACCTGCCATGGACACAGGCCGCCGCTTTGTATACTGATCTGCTGGTATTGTCTGATGAAGTACTAAGCCGCTACAGGGAACATAAGGAAGAGATGATCACCGAGATGGTAAAACTGGCCCTGAGCCGTAAGCCATTTGTGCTGAGGATGGTAGGCGATGATTCCAGTGGCAGCTTCGGTGCCGATGTTGAAGGAGATCCGCTGCTGAAGATAGAACGCATACTGGTATTGAAGAGCATTCCTATTTTCGAACACTTTACGCAGGATATGTTGTCGGAGATATCCGGCATAATGAAGGAGCAGCGCTTCAAGAACAATGAAATGGTATACAAGGAGGGGGAACCCGGCAATAGTATATATATTATATACTATGGTGCTGTATCTATGTATAATGGTATACAGGAGATCATGCAGCAGGGTGGTAAAGAGGTGTTCGTAAAAATAGATACCGACGACCAGAAGATGGCATCGGCCAAGGCACAAAGCGATACGTTGCTGTTCCGTATCAATAAAGACGACATTATAAAGCTGGGTGTTCGCCGTCCCGATATCGCTGCCAATATGCTGGGGCTGTTCACTACTGTATAGTGTGCAACGTGCCGTTAAAGTCCTTCAGCAAATTTTCTGATTGAGAAAAACTGAGTGGCATTGGTATTTTACCGTGTCCGTTCTCTACATCTACTACATAGGTGGGGCAGGCAATACCACTCAGTCGTGCTGCCAGCAACGAGGCAATTTCTTTTTCTTTTGCAAGGTCTACAGCAAAATGCTGTATGCCCGCCACCGCATCGCAATGGTATAGGTAGTATGGAACAACACCCGCATGGTACAGTTTGTTGTACAGGTGTTCTAATACGTCAGCGTCATCGTTTATGCCCTTCAAAAAAACTGTTTGCGATAATAAGGTAACACCAAGTGTGCGTAACTGTTGTATAGCACCCAGCGCTTCATCAGTCAGCTCTTCGGGGTGGTTGATGTGGAGCAGGATATAAAAAGGCATCCTGCTGCTTATTTCTTTTACCAGGGCCAATAGCGGTGCAAGGGCAGTACTGCTGATGGCAGCAGGTAGCTGCAGCGGCAGGCGGGTACCTATCCGTACTACTTTTATGCTATCTATTGTGGTAAGGTGTTGTAACAACCGGGTGGTTATTGCAGGCGTATACAACGGGTCGCCACCAGATAGTATTACGTCGTTTATTTCTGGATGTTGCTGCAGGTAGGTAGTAATATTATCTATATCGGTGTCGTTCAGTGTTCCCTCAGTGTTGCCAATTTGCCTGATGCGCGTACAAAAGCGGCAATGTGCCGCACATTGGTAGCTAACCTTTATCAATGCACGGTTGGCATATTTATGTATGAGACCCTTTACTACCTCGTGCTTGTCTTCCAGCAACGGATCATTATAGGGCTCATTCAAGGGCTCGTCTGCCGACACATAGTATTGCCTTTTTATAGCATCGGCATGGGCCAGGCCCTTGAGGTAGGGTGTTACTTTTTCTTTCATGTAAGCTGGATAGTGTGCATTTTTACAAATGGTAATAATGAATGTACTGCTGCTTGTTGGTAGAACATTGCTGCATCCAGCACATATATGTCGGAATTGATGTGCCCGATTATCGGGTAGGTCTCGTCTATATTGCCGGCCTTACTGCCATTGGCCGCATTAATAAAGGGTATTGCTGCAAGGTTCAGTACAGGTTTGTTTACTGTAGTGGTAAACATCGCTGTATGGCCCATACCAAATGCCAGGTTGGTAACATGGTAGGCCAGCGCTACGGCAGCTCTTTTATGTCCCTGCAAAAAGGCAAATTGCTCAAAGTAACACAGGTTTTGCTTTTCGTAGTGCTCAAGATCAATATACCAGGTGGCAGTGTCTCTTCTCATCCATACATCCGATGCGCGTAGTACCTCATCGGGGAATATAATGCCGAAGCCAATTACCCTTTCGTTTTCCTCTGCTACCAGGCAATAGCTGTTGCCTATGTATTCCCGGTATGTGTCAGCTGTTGTGCCCAGCAAAAATCCACCTGTTGTTGTATCGCCATTGCTCAGTGTTAGCGGAAGTTGTTCCTTAATAGCTATAAACGCATCGGCATCATCCGGCCGCGCTCTACGTAGTTTGGTCTTCATATACTATGTGTGGGCCTTTTAGCTGGTTAGCAATTGCCCTGAAGAAATTCCAGGTGTTCTGGTTCTTGCCGGAATATTCCTGTGGCAGGGGAGTGCTTTTAGCAGGTAATTCATACCACGGTATATTCGGATATTGGTGGTGGGTGGCATGCTCATTAAAGTTCATCAGTATCCAGGAAAATACCGGCACACGTTTTACAGAGCGCACATTAAATCTTACGCCGGTTCCCGTAGTAGTGTCGTAGTGGAAGATATACACCAGTGCAGAGAGTATCCATGCAAATGATAACATAGGATACCCAAGTGTGTATAGGTATACATCTTTACCAGCCAGCAGATAAACACTTACATGTAATGCCACGCCCAGCGAGAACAGGGCAACAGATTTTACCTGGTCGGCAACAGTCCAGTTATTAAATGCTGGTGATATTCTTTTAGATAATGACACCGGCACAAACAGGAATAAAAGTATTGATACCAGGGAGTGAATGAAGAAGCCACCCATGAACACACTGATATACCATATAGTATAATAGTAGGCTTTTTTAATGGCTGATGGTTTTCCTTTTATCACATAAGTATCCAGCGCCGATGTGTGATGATCTTTACGGTTGAAGCCGTGGTGAAACATGTGTATCTTCCTGTAAATGGTGATGGGTACCATTAACGGCAGCAGCACAACCGAACCCCAGAAGTCGTTAGCCGTCTTATTGTCCTTGAATAATTTTCCGTGAGAAGCTTCATGTCCAACAATATAGAAGCGGTAAAACCACAAACCCTGGAACAGTAGCACGGGCAAGTACAAGATCCAGCGTGCTACCTTCGGCAACGGCAAATACATAATACCGCATGCCATGCAGCTCACCAATATAAACACAGTAATTGTTTCAATCACCAGCCTGGTGTTGACGATCTTATTATCCATTAGTGCGTGTTAGAAATAAATGATAAGCATTAATGATGCCAATTTCATAATATCTTTTGGTATGTAGCAGAAAAAGAAAATGAGACGGAAAAATGTGGATAGAGCGTGGGTTAATTAAGCCTGCTGAAAAATATGCAGAAACAAAAAAAGACCCGACACACCTTGGTATGTCGGGTAGGGACTGTACTTACTAACCCATCGTCAGTAGCACAAATATCTGAAAAAGGTTCGGAATTCAAAAATTTATTTTGGTTACGGTAACAATTTGATTAGTACATCATTTTTTCTATTTGCACCGTAAAGTGAAGGTTTTCAAGTGGTTGCACTACGTCATCTAATTAGCTGGTTTGTATTTTTGTCAGTGCGCAATTTTCTGTTTTGACAAAATGGCGCACATTTTTATGTTGTTTAGACAAAATGGCCGAAAAATTGCATCGGTACAGCATTTGCATTATACCAGTCAAATCAATAATTAAAAAACAAAAAAAATAGAACCATGTATCAGAAAAGAAATTACAGCGTAGTACCAAGAACATTTGGCGGATTATTCGAAGACATGTTCAATGCAGGTCTGTCACGCATCAACGAAGAAACCAGTGCATTATCTACACCGGTAAACATTAAAGAAACTAATACAGCTTTCGAAGTGCATGTGGTAGCGCCGGGTGTAAAGAAGGAAGACTTTAACGTAAACGTAGATAAGAATATTCTTACTATATCTTACGAGCATAAGAATGAGGTAAAAGAAGAAAGTGCAGAAGGCCAGGTGAAAACCTTGCGTACCGAATATTCGATCAGGTCTTTCAAGAGGAGCTTTACGCTGAATGACAAGATCGATGTGAGCGCAATATCTGCGAAGTACACCGACGGCATCCTGAACATTTCCCTTCCTAAAAAGGAAAACGTAGAGCCTACAGTGAAAGAGATAGCAATAAACTAATGTGTGTGTTATGAGTGAGTAATGGGCAGTGTCGCAAGGCATTGCCCATTTAATGTTTTAATAATGATTGACACCGACGATAAAAGACCTGATATTTTTTAATCTTCAGATTTTTAAATTATTTTCGCCTCCATGAAGAAAACGTTGCTCATAACAGGTGGTGCGGGATTCATTGGTTCGCACGTAGTCAGGTTGTTTGTTAATAAGCATCCTGAATACCATATCGTTAACCTTGATGCTTTGACATACGCAGGTAACCTCGAGAACCTGAAGGATATTGAAAATGCCTCTAACTACACCTTCGAGCACGCCAACATTAACGATGCAGAAAAGATTAATGAGCTTTTTGTAAAATATAACTTCGACGGAGTAGTGCATCTTGCTGCTGAAAGTCATGTGGACAGGTCGATAACCGATCCTAATGCTTTCATACAAACCAACGTTATGGGTACCGCCAACCTGCTTAATGCTGCACTGGCAGCATGGAAAGGCAACTTTGATGGCAAGCGTTTCTATCATGTATCTACCGATGAGGTATACGGCTCTTTGGGTGAAACAGGTTTCTTCCTAGAGACAACACCTTACGATCCGCAATCACCTTACTCTGCTTCAAAGGCGGCATCAGATCACCTGGTGAGGGCTTATGGCAACACATATCATCTGCCATTTGTGCTTACTAATTGTTCTAATAACTACGGTCCTAACCATTTCCCTGAGAAGTTGATACCGCTGTTTATTAATAACATTCGCAATAATAGGCCATTGCCTGTGTATGGTGATGGTAAATACACCCGCGATTGGTTGTATGTTATAGATCATGCAAGGGCTATAGAGCTGGTATTCGAAAAAGGCAGGAACGGTGAAACTTACAATATTGGTGGCTTTAACGAATGGCAGAATATTGAATTGGTGAAGTTGCTGTGCAAAGAGATGGACAAGCGCCTTGGCCGTGCCGAAGGTGAGTCAGAAAAACTGATCTCTTATATTAAAGATCGTCCGGGCCACGACAGGCGCTACGCTATTGATGCAACTAAACTCAATAAAGAACTGGGTTGGTATCCGTCAGTAACATTTGAAGAAGGCCTGGCTAAAACCATCGACTGGTACATGGACAACCAGGAGTGGCTGGATCACGTAACCTCAGGCGACTATCAGAAATATTACAGCAAGCAATATAATTAGTAGTTTATTGTTCATATGTAAGTTTTTGACCAGGGTAACTGTTTACGACTTACGACTTACAACTAAAACATGAAAGGAATTATACTCGCCGGTGGCTCCGGTACTCGTCTTTACCCGTTAACCATTGCGGTTAGCAAGCAGCTGATGCCGGTATATGATAAGCCAATGATATATTATCCGTTGTCCACGCTTATGCTGGCGGGTATCAACGAGATATTGATCATAACTACTCCGGAAGATCAGCCTGCATTTAAAAAGCTGTTGGGCGATGGTAGCCAGGTAGGGTGTAGCTTTGAATATGTGGTGCAGCCAAGGCCCGAGGGTCTGGCACAGGCGTTCATCCTGGGTGCAGACTTTGTAGGTAACAACCCTGCAGCGCTGGTGCTGGGCGATAATATATTCCACGGCTCCGGTATGGGCACTTTGCTGAAAAACAATGCTAATCCTGATGGTGCAGTAGTGTTTGCTTACCAGGTACACGACCCTGAGCGCTACGGTGTTGTAGAGTTTGATAAAAATTACAATGTATTAAGCATAGAAGAAAAGCCAACACAGCCTAAATCAAATTTTGCTGTGCCTGGTCTCTATTTCTATGATAATGATATAGTTAACGTCGCTAAGTCTATTAAGCCTTCACATAGGGGAGAGTTGGAAATTACCGACATTAATAAAGTATATCTTGAAAAAGGTAAATTAAAGGTAGGTGTCCTCGATCGTGGTACTGCATGGCTGGATACCGGCACTTTCGATTCTCTGATAGAAGCCGGCGAATTCATCGAGGTAATTGAAAAACGCCAGGGCCTCAAAATAGGTTGTATCGAAGAGATAGCCTATCGTAATGGTTGGATCAACGACGAGCAAATGGAAAAGCAGGCCCAGGTATATATGAAGAGCGGATATGGCAAATACCTGCAGGGACTTATCGGAAAAATATAAATTGTAAATAGGTAACTGAAGCCTGGGCATGAGTCCAGGCTTCTTCTTTTACTTGCTGTTAATTTGTGCATACATGGTGCATAACCGCAATACTCTATGAGTGATAATCGCAAAATGTACCGTACCTTTGCGCGGAATTTTTTGGTAGATTGGGTGAGGTCTATCTATACTTATTACATATCACCTTGATTATTAAGAAGAATTAATGACTAAATATACTGAATACAAAGGGTTGAATATGCCATCCATAGAGCAGGATATGCTTGCTAAATGGAAAGCGGGTGAATATTTTAAACAAAGTGTGGAGCAGCGCAGGGGTAACGAGTCGTTCGTTTTTTACGAAGGACCACCAAGTGCTAACGGTATGCCGGGCATCCACCACGTTATTTCCCGTACCCTGAAGGATATGATCTGCCGCTACAAAACTATGCAAGGATACCTGGTAGAGCGTAAGGCAGGTTGGGATACCCATGGGTTGCCAATAGAACTTTTTGTAGAGAAAGAACTGGGCATCACCAAAGAGGATATCGGTAAAAAGATATCTGTAGAAGATTATAATAAGAAATGCCGCGAAGTAGTAATGCGGTACAAGGATAAGTGGGAGGACATAACTGAGAAAATGGGTTATTGGGTTGACATGAGCAATCCCTATATCACATTCGACAATAATTATATAGAAACACTTTGGTGGGCACTTAAGGAGCTGTTCAACAAAGATCTGCTTTATAAAAGTGTAAGCATACAGCCTTATTCCCCGGCAGCGGGCACAGGCCTTAGCAGTCACGAGCTGAACCAGCCGGGTACTTACAAAGATGTAAAGGATACTACTGTTGTGGCCATGTTCAGTTTGGCTAAACCAGAACATAATGGTAAGCCGGTAAATCCATTGCAGACAAAACTGCACGAGATTGCCCGTAACGCATGGGAGCCATATGTTCAATTACCGATAGGTGGTGGATTGCTGCCCGCAGAAAAAGCAGGCGAAGTGTACTTTATGGCCTGGACAACCACGCCATGGACACTGCCAAGCAACTGCGGCCTTACAGTAGGTCCGAACATAGATTACGTTCTTGTACAAACTTTTAATCCATACACGCATCAGCCTACCAATGTAATACTGGCCAAAGCCCTGCTTGGAAAATACTTTAAGCAAGAAGCACAAAGCGCTGATCTTACGCTGTTTACGCCGGATACAAAGGTGATACCATGGCACATAATCGCAGAGTTTAAGGGAAGCGAGTTAGAGGGCATCAGGTACAACCAATTGCTGCCCTTCGACGGTAATACCCGCGAAGTAGCCGGTGGTGACCCATGGAGGGTAATAACCGGAGACTTTGTAACTACAGAAGATGGTACGGGTATAGTACATACCGCGCCTGCTTTTGGTGCAGATGACTACAGGGTAGGGAAGAAGAACGATATAGGCATACTGACCATGGTAGACCGCGAGGGTAAGTTTAACGACTACACCGGCGAGTTTAGTGGCAGGTATGTAAAGAATTATAAAGACGATCCTGACTATAAGGATGTGGACGTAGATATAGCAGTAAAGCTAAAATTATCCGGTCACGCCTTTAAGGTAGAGAAGTACGAGCATAGCTATCCGCATTGCTGGAGGACCGATAAGCCAATAGTTTATTATCCGCTCGATGCATGGTTCATCCGTACTACTGCCATGAAGGATAGGATGGTGGAACTGAACAAGACAATCAACTGGAAGCCGAAGGCTACCGGCGAGGGCCGTTTTGGCAACTGGCTCGAGAATATGGTGGACTGGAACCTGAGCCGTAGCCGTTTCTGGGGTACACCACTGCCTGTTTGGCGCGATGAGGATGGTGCCATGAAGTGCATCGGCAGCATCGACGAACTGATGGCTGAGGCAGAGAAAGCCAATAGTGCTCTGGGCCTTAACCAGGTAATCAACAGGGAGAATCTTGATCTGCATAAACCATTTGTAGATCAGATCATATTGGTTTCCGATAGTGGTAAACCGATGCGCAGGGAGCCGGATCTGATAGATGTGTGGTTCGACAGTGGAGCTATGCCATATGCGCAGCAGCATTATCCGTTCGAGACTAACGCGTTGGATATACTGAAGAACAACTTCCCGGCCGACTTTATAGCCGAGGGCGTAGACCAGACTCGCGGATGGTTCTATACCCTGCATGCGCTGGCTGTTATGCTGTTCGATAGTGTTGCCTACAAAACGGTAGTGAGCAATGGTTTGGTGCTGGATAAGAACGGTAACAAGATGAGTAAGCGCCTGGGCAATGTGATAGATCCGTTCGATACTATCCACAAATACAGTGCGGATGCTACCCGTTGGTATCTCATTACCAATGCATCGCCGTGGGATAGCTTAAAGTTTGATTTAGAAGGCATTAAGGAGGTTCAGCGCAAGTATTTTGGTACGTTATACAACACTTACCAGTTCTTCGCGCTATATGCCAATGTAGATAATTTTACGTTCAAGGAAGAGTATATACCGGTAAGCCAGCGCCCTGAAATAGACCGCTGGATACTGTCATCGCTGCACACGCTGGTGAAGGATGTTACCAGGTTCCTGGAAGATTATGAACCCACCCAGGCTGGCAGGGCTATGGAGTATTTCCTGGATGAACAGTTGAGCAACTGGTATGTTCGTTTGTGCCGCCGCCGTTTCTGGAAGGGTGAATACGAATTTGATAAGATATGTGCTTACCAGACATTGTATGAATGCCTGGAAACGCTGGCATTACTTTCTGCACCAATAGCACCTTTCTTCAGCGACTGGATGTTCCAGAACCTGAATGGGGTAACCGGTCGCAACCAGAGCACATCTGCCCACCTGGCAATGTTCCCTGTTGCCGATGAATCTTTGATAGATACCGATCTGGAAGAGCGTATGCACCTGGCGCAGGATATCTCTTCTATAGTTTTGTCTATACGTAAGAAGGTAAATATCAAAGTGCGTCAACCGTTGCAGCGCATATTGGTACCTGTTATCAACCCGCATATCAAAGAGCAGATAGAGAAAATAGCTGAGCTGGTAATGAGCGAGGTAAATGTGAAGGGTATAGAATATCTTACTGACAGTGAAGGCTTTATCAAAAAGAAGATCAAACCTAACTTCAAATCGCTCGGTGCCCGCATGGGTGCTAAGATGAAGGCTGTGGCTGCGGCCATAGGCCAGATGGATCAGCATCAGATAGGCACACTGGAGCGTGAAAAGAGCTTTGTATTGCCGGTTGACGGTGAGGATATAAAGATAGAAATAGCCGACGTAGATATAATTGCGGAAGATGTACCAGGGTGGTCTGTAGGTAATAAGGATAACTTAACGGTTGCATTGGATATTACTGTTACTCCTGAATTGCAGGACGAAGGGAATGCCCGCGAACTGGTTAATCGTATACAGAAAATACGTAAAGAGAGTGGATTGGAAGTGACAGATAAGATAGTAGTGAATATGGAAGAGCGTGAGGCATTAAAAAGTACAATAATTAATTTCAATGATTATATTTGCGCCGAAATTTTGGCAGAAAAGATCAACTATCTGCCTGAAATACAGGGTGGAATAGAAATTGATGTTAATGAGATAATGTTTAAGGTATCTATATTAAAAACATAACCAGATCATGGCCACAAAGAAACAAGCAGCGGCGAAGCCGGCTAAAAATGTAAAAGCAGCAGTAAAAGCTGCCCCGGCAAAAAAGGCCGCCGCATTAAAGAGTGCCAAAGCTGCCCCAGCTAAAGCAGTAGCAAAAAAAGCGCCTGTAAAAAAAGCTGCCCCGGTCAAGGCCTCCGCTAAAAATGTTTCTAAAGCAGCAGTTGCTGTAAAAAGTGCCCCGGCAAAAAAGTCAGCGCCGGTAAAAAAGTCGACACCCATTAGCAAACCAAAAGTAGATAAGAAAACACCTGTGAAGAAAGCAGCACCAGTAAAAAAGGCGGCCCCCGCTAAAAAGGCGGCCCCGGTAAAGAAAGCGGCTCCTGCTCCTAAGGCAGCGCCGGCTAAAGCAGCCCCGGCAAAAAAAGCAGCTCCGGCACCTAAGGCCGCACCAGCCAAGGTAGCGCCCGTAAAAGCTGCTCCTGCTAAGGTAGCACCTAAAAAAGCTATGCCCGAAAAACCAGCGCCTAAAGCTGAACCGGTAAAGAAAGTTGTAGCTGAAAGACCCGCACCTGCCAAAAGCTCTGCCAAAGGGGCACCTGCAAAGCCTGTTATAAAGGCAGCGCCGGCCCCGTTGCCAAGGCCTACTGCTACGCCTGCTGCCCGCTCTATAGAAAGGAAACCACAGGTAGTGGTAGCACACCGCAAGCTGGAAAATAAATCTAAGCATGCAACTGATGATAACGCAAACGGTTACCAACCAGAGGTTTACCGCTCATTGCTTGACGAAGCACCTGTAGCACCAATAACTGTTTACCGTTACAGCGATGAAGATCTGGCTGAGTTTAAGGAATTGATCACCAACAGGCTGGAAGCTGCACGTAAAGAACTGATGTACCTGCAGGGCGTTATCACCCGTAAAGATGAAGCTGGCACTGAAGATACTGAGAACAGGTATATGAACATTGAAGACGGTAGCGGCGCTATGGAGCGTGAGCAACTGGTTCAGCTGGCCAGCCGCCAGATCCAGTTCATGAATCACCTGGAAAAAGCGCTGATCCGTATCGAAAACAAAACCTACGGTGTATGCCGCGTTACAGGTAAGCTGATAGATAAAGCCCGCCTGCGCGCAGTGCCACATGCCACACTCAGCATAGAAGCTAAGAAAATGATGAATACAAAGCAGAACTAAAGTTCAATGTTGATATGACAAGAGCTGCCGGAACACCCGGCAGCTCTTGTTTTTATATAGCGGCTTTTTTGTATTTTTGGTAAAACGCTATAACCAAATGAAATACCTATCCGCCATCTTATTAGTGCTGCCTTTTTGGGTTAGTGCGCAATCTATTTCTATTACCGCATCCGATACTTCTGTCTGCTCCGGTTCCGCAATAATCTTTACTGCAACCACGCCGGACGTTATGCCTCATTACCAATGGACTCGAAACAGGGTCAACGTAGGGGCCGACCAGCCTGTATATTCTTCAAATACATTGAGCAATGCAGACACCATTACGTGTTTGCTGGTAAATGCGGCTCATGATACAGTCTTTGCAATTTCTGTAGATGTTGTGGTCAATATCCTGTCCTTCCCGAATGCCGGCTTACTCACAGGAAGAGACAGCGTGTGCCCGGGCGATTCCGTGCACCTGCTAACTACGGCCGCAGGGGGCAGTTGGTTGGCTACAAATTTACATGCCTCCGTACACGACGGATGGGTAAACGGTATCAGCGCCGGCCAGTTTGAATGTAACTATGCTGTGCATGATTCGATCTTGTATATAGTGACCAATCAATGCGGCAGAGATACTGCGGTAAAATACATGACCATTATGCCTATTCCGAATGCTTATTTTGAAGTAAATGGTATAGGCGGTTCTAACGGTATTTGCATCGGCCCATGGTCGGGCGCAAGACTGACCAGTGGTACCACAGACTTTTTATGTGAGGGAGTACCTTCATCTAAAAACGGCAAAGTGTCTGTAAGTGGAATTGGAGCCATTTGGGGAACGGCCGTAGGTATAGATACCATTATTAATGTTTCGTCCAATATGTGTGGCATAAGTGTTTACCAGGTTCAGGTGACGGTGTTCGGTAAACCTGCCCCGGCAGTTATTACGCCGTCGAAAATATCAGTCTGCAACGGACAAATGGATTCTGCTATTATCACCTATTCTGGGTTGGTCAACGACTTATATTATAATCCATCCATAGACAGTGTAAAGTATCTTGAACAGGTATTTGCCACACGTATCACAGCGTATATATATGGCAGAAATGCTGGCAATGATGCTATAAAACTGAGGTTATATAACTCGTGCGGCTACACAGATACTTCGTTTCCGGTAGAGATAAAGGAGCAGCCTTCTCCAATAATCGCTACTGATACCGCTTGTGCAGGCTATTCCTCGCTCCTTGCTGACAATACAACCGGTGGTAAATGGTCGGTCGAAGCAGGGAATGCCGCTATACAAAACGAAAATATGTTAATGGTGACAAAAGCAGGCATGGGGACGATCCGTTATACAGCGCCTAATGGTTGCTTTGCCGAAAAAAATATACTGATACAGGATTGCCAGGCCGAGGCTGAAGTGACACCGACACCAGCAAACGGAACAGTGACCATACACACATTTGTCGATCTGTACGACTCATATTCCATCATAAATAGTCTTGGCCAGGTAGTGGCAGTAGCTCCGCTCACCGGAAAATTCACTTATGTAGATGTCTCCATCTTTCCTCCGGCTATATATTACGTAAGGTTGTCTGGGAGCACCAGGAATAGCGGGGCTATCAAGGTTGTAAAATATTAATATGTGGTAGGTGTGCAGAAAACTGCACTAATTTGGGCCTTTCACCCCCGAAATCGTTAACTTAGTATCAATTCATAGGTCGTCACCCAACCTTTACGAAAGGATAACAGTCTTATTGTTTGTAAATATTTAATAACCACTATACTTGTCTATAGCTTTGGCATATACCGCAACAGGTCAGGTAAGCGAGCTTGAACAACTTATTCAGGGTTGTGTGCGCAATGAGCGCAGCGCCCAGGAGAAGCTGTATCACTTGTTTTACCCAAAAATGATGGCAATGGTGCGGCGCTATATAGACCATGAGATGCAGGCGGAAGAGGTGATGAATAATGGTTATTTGCGGGCGTTCCAAAAAATTGGTCAATATAATTTTCAGGGTTCTTTTGAAGGGTGGTTGCGTAAGATCATTTTTCACGCAGTGTCAGACTACGTAAAACAGAATAACCGTTATTCTGAAAAAGTAGTGCTGGTGGAAAAGGATGAAGTAGTACAAAAAGACCATGCAGATAAGCTGTATTATGATCAGCTGCTGCAACTGGTGCAGGGGTTACCCGAAGCAACCAGGGCGGTTTTTAATATGTACGTAATGGAAGGATTTACCCATAAAGAGATAGGTAACCTTTTAGGAATAAGTGAGGGAACATCAAAGTGGCACTTGTCGGAAGGCAGGCGGCAATTGAAAGAGAAAATTGAAAAATTATCATTGCATTTAAAAGCATAAAATTTATCCATATGGATAATAACTTCATAAATATTGATGATCTTGTAAGACAGCGCCTCAGCGGTGCGTCGGAGCCCGAGCGCTCCGGTGCGTGGAACCGCATGTCGGCTTTGCTGGACGAAGAAGATCGCCGTAAACCTTTAGGCATTTACTGGAACAGGGTGATGAGCTACTGCGGTGTGGCCATGCTGATGGCCGCGGTAAGTGTGGGTGGCTATGAAATGACAACAGCGTTCAGAACCACTGCTGAGCCTGCTGCCCCCGGTAGCCTGGTAAAAGGTTCATTGCTTGCTGCCGGTAATAATACCAGGTCAACTGCTTCAAGTGATCTTGCCACTGTAAATGGTCCGGTTACTACCAAACATGCTGGCACAGTTAACAACCCTGCTCGTAACCTTGCTACCGAAAACAACCATAATGTTGCAGCTTCCGGCAACGCTTCAGCACCGTCTGTTCGCAAGGGTAAGGCCGGCCAGGCTTTCCGCTCAGTAGCAACTAAGGGTACTGCGGCCATAACAAGTATAGCTAATAACAAACCAACCGGCACTGCTACCAGTACAGTAGCTGACGCTACTTTGGCTGGCAATAATAATAATGTAAATAATAATAATGTAGCCGGCACTAACGATAATGTATCGCCAACTATAAATGTTGCGTCTGCAACAGTTGGTAATACCAGCCTGCCAGTTGCAGTTAAGGAAACTGCCACCGCAGCAGGTAATGCTCCAATAGCCGTTGGCAAAAAGGCTACAGCAAAATCACTGCTGCCAACCAATACTACTGAAAAGAAGGTGGTAAACAACGTAGCTGGAACCCCAGCTAAAAAGAAAGCAGTTGTTGCAATAACTGAGATAACTGAAAAAAATAAGAAACTGTTTGCCAAAGCGCCCGTTGCCGCACATGCCGTAAATGCTAAAGTGGCTAAAACGGGTAAGCTGGCAGGTATATACGTAGCTGGTACAGTAAAAAGCAACAAAAAGGCACCGGGTCGCTTGGCCCAATCACCTGCATTGCAGCCACAAATTGTAGCTGCCGCCAGGGATCAGGCACCGGTTAAGCCTATAGAGGGTAAAAAAGTGTTGGAGCGCATAGTGTTGCACCAAACGGTGACCGGCGTTTACGGAGATCACGTTGAATCGAGGCTGGATACCATTTCTATAGATGAGGTGACCATGGCGCTGAAGCAGGCCCGCGAAAAGGCTGCTGCCGAAAAAGCTGCGGTAGAGTATGCTGCCAAAGTAGCTGCCGAAGAAAAAGCTACGGCCACGGCCAATGCCCAGGGTACCAACGCTGCTAAAACATCGCCTAAGCAGGGTGCAGTAAAAACAACTGCAACCCGTACGGGAACAACACCTTCAACTACTAATACGGTAGCTGGTAAAGGTGCCGCTACTAACACGTTGCAGCCTGCAGACAATGTATTGGCATCTGCCGGTACACCAGCGGTTGATCCGGCGTTAACCACTTCTGTAGCTGCAACTCAACCTGCCGCTACAGCTCCTGCAAGTGTGGTACCTAATGCAGCTCCGCCCGTTACATCAACAACAGTTAACGAAAAGCCGCCCCTTAAGAAAGGACACGGTTTGAACCTGGCCGAGAAGCTGAGCGATAAGTTCAACGAGGTTAAATTCAAGTTGGGTAACACCCAGTTTGCTCCCGGTCTTACAGCCGGTATCAATGGTACCTTCTTTGGACCTAACAGCTTCCGCGGCTTCCAGTTTGGTTTCACCGGCGCATTCGAAGTGGATGAACACTGGACATTCATGACCGAACTCAAATACTTCCACCGTGTAAATAATAATTATTCAATGAATGATTATTACAACAAGTATACTGCAGTATCGGGTGGTTTCGAGAAGGACTCAGTGGTACAGACATACAGTTTTGCCACCTTGCACAGCTTTGAATTACCACTTACTATGCGATACAATGCAGGCAAGTGTAGTTTCTTTGCCGGAGGCAATTTTGTGTATACATTGGCTGTGAACGCAGATCCAGGTATCGCTCAGTCAGTAGATCCTAATATCATCACTAAGCCTGTAGTTGCCAATAACACGGTTGCGGCCAATCCGAACATACACGATGCCGATTTCAGGGCACGCTTCGGTGTAGGCTATATCTTCGGCTTGTCTTACAGGGTAGCCCCGAATGTTACGTTCGATCTGCGCAATGTACAGACAGTTTGGGATAATGCTAAGGATGGTGGTTCCAGGACGGTTTCTAATCAACTATTCAAGAGTCCATCCCTCCAGTTCTCAATACAGTACCGCTTAGGCCGTGGTAATAATGAGAATAGGGACTAACAGATAAAATATTGAAATGAGAAACGGCGTTGCATCTTGCAGCGCCGTTTTAGTTTTTGTGTCATTTGCTATAACCCCTTACACTTTTTTAGCACAGAACGTTTTGTAATACTTGTTATTCTTCAGCGCCAACGTTCCCGATAGATCCACTACATCGCGCTGCCACTGCCTTTTAGCGGTAAAGTTGATCAGTTCGTCTATAGTAGAGGCTCCGTAATTGCCACATCCTCTTATATGCGCGTAGGCAATGAGCTTGCTCATCTCCATTGCCACATCAGTCAGCCGGTGGAAATCTTTATCGAAGCTGTCTAGCGCCATGCGGTCGGCGGTAGGTTGCAGCTCTTTTACTACAAACCATTTATCGGCCATTCGCAGTGGCGCTATAAAGGCGGGTGGCGTAAATTGCATTACATGGCCCGTAGCTATTATCCGTTCCGCCTCGTTGCGGAATTTAGGTTGCTTGCTGCCGCTAAGGCCGCTGTAGCACGATTGTCTCGATTCCTTCACGTCTACTAGGTATTGCTTGCCCTTTCTTTTAGAGTAGAACAATATACAGTAGCGCTCCTGGCCCAGGCTGCCGGTGCCCGCTATACGCACTGCCGCATCCTCAAATACCATTTCCGAGAAACGTGCATTTTTGGTTATCAGCGGACTGAGGCTTTTGAATAATTCCTTTTTTCTATTCTCTTCCAGTGGCATATATCGCTTGTCATCTATCTTCAGCTTCAATAGCCCTTTTTCTTTTATGGTACGCCGGGCAATAAAGTCCTCCCGGTTCAGCGTGCTCATCTGGCTGAAGAATTTTTTGAACGCCCCCGGCGCTACTTCCGCCTCCAGCATCAGTGCTTTGCGTTTTTGTACGGTGCTTACATAGGTTTGTAGTATGTCGTTAATGGCTTTATGGATGTGTACGCCTGTTGTCCCCATCTGCATGCCGGCAATCGCTATACTCGTCATAAATCGCGTCAACTCAGCAACCGGGCTGCCCAGGAACGATTCGTCAAAGTCGTCCAGGTCAAAATATACCTGGCGGTTATCACCCTTGTACGACCCGAAGTTCTCAAAATGAGCGTCTCCGCAGTTCCATACCCTTATACTTGTTTTGGGATGATATACCTTCCTCAGGTCTTCGGCAAACAGGTGGCAGGTGCCCCTGTAAAACCGGAACGGGCTTTCGCGCAATGCTGCCATCTTCAGGTTGTATAACACTGTTGGTGCCGCAGCGTTGTATTTGTCTATACGTTTTAATAAAGACATGTAGTGATATTTATCATTCTGCAAGAATGGCAACTTTGATACTCTGCTACTTACAGATAATTGCTGTTATGAAGGTAAATACTTTTATGATGAGGTTATTGACAGGGTGTTATTTTTCAATTAAATCGTGGCAAAACAAAACACCCCGGCTGTATAGCCGGGGTGCAGAATATGATAAAACAATTCTTGAAATTAGTCTAAAGAACCAAGCTTAGCCAGTTCCTTATCCATATCGCGTGCTGCCATGCTACGCGGATACTCATCGCGGATCTTCTTGAAAGTTTCCTTGGCGTTGTTCACATCGTTGGTCATTTCATAAGCCATACCCAGGTGATACAGGTACATTGGCGTTACCAGCTGGTCAGCTGCATTGCCTGTAGCCTTCTTCAGGTATTCTATAGAGCTCTTTGCATCACCCTTTTCCAGGTAGCAAACACCTATGTTGCCCCATGCCTGGTAGCCGAGCAGTGTACCTTTGCCGTCAAATTTCTTCAGAGCAGTGATCGCCTTGTCAAAATCGCCTTTGCGCATGTAGCATACACCTTCGTAGTAAAGGGCCATGTTGCCTGCCGCAGTACCATCGTATTTCTTTTCTATTTTGGTAAAACCAAGATTCTTACCATCGCCGTTCAGCGCCAGGTCCAGGGAGTCTACCTGGAAGTAAAGCTGCGGCATAACCAGCGCGCTTGATGCTTTTTCTTCAGCAGGACCTTTATACCATTTAGTATAACCAAAATAGCCAATAACAGCTATCAGTATGATAGTACCAGCAGTGGTAATGATTTTCTTATTCTTTTCATAAGCCACCTGCATATTATCTATCGGTGTATAATCGATGTCGTGCGATGAGGTCGTAATGTTATCTGCCATGAGTTATTTGAAATGCTTATTAGTATTTTTCAGAAGTGTGCAAAGATAATTATATATACGTATATCCCCAAACTTCTTTTCAGTGGGTTATTCACCTGTTTAAAGAGAAGTTTGGGGATAAATACCTTTATTAATCAATGATAAAAGGATAGTTCTCGTCGGTATAAATATCTTTATACAGTTCGCTGTCATCCGGGTAAGGGCTTTCTTCCGCAAATGTCACACACGCATCTACTTCACTCTTTATCTTATCGTTGATAGCGTTGATCTCTTCTTCCGTAGCCATATTGTTTTCCGTTATCATTTTCAGAACAGCTGCAATAGGATCGCGCTCCTTATACTCTTCCAGCTCTTCCTTGGTACGGTACTTCGCCGGGTCGCTCATAGAGTGGCCACGGTAGCGGTAGGTCTTTATCTCCAGGAAGGTTGGTCCTCCGCCTTCGCGTGCACGGCGCACAGCGCGTTCTATAGCTTTGTGCACTTCTTCGCAGCTCATGCCGTCTACACTGTCGCCTGGCATATCGTATGCGTCGGCCAGCCTGTAGATGTCCAGAACTTTAGAAGTACGCTCCAGAGATGTGCCCATTGCGTAGTTGTTGTTCTCGCAAATGAAGATCACCGGCAGGTTCCACAGCACAGCCATATTGAATGTTTCGTGGAGCATACCCTGGCGGGCAGCACCATCGCCAAACATACATATGGTAGCGCGGTCGCTGTTATTATATTTGTCGGCAAATGCTATACCTGCACCCAGGCCTATCTGTGCACCAACTATACCATGACCACCGAAGAATCTTTTTTCTTTAGAGAAGAAGTGCATACTGCCGCCTTTACCCTTGGTGCAGCCTGTGGCTTTACCGTACAGCTCAGCCATACACTCGTTAGCCGTCATGCCTTTTGCCAGCGCCAGGCCGTGGTCGCGGTAGGCGGTGATCAGGTTGTCATCTTCGCGCAATGCAGACATCATACCTGCGGCAACGGCCTCCTGGCCTATATACAGGTGGCAGAAACCGCGTATCTTCTGCATACCATATAACTGACCTGCTTTTTCTTCGAACTTACGCATCAACAGCATCTGTTCGTACCACTGCAGGTAGGTTTTCTTATCGAAATTCGTTTGCACTATTATTCAAAGTTTGTGCGAATTTATAAAAAAATTGGTACGCACAGCTTATATATTGATATTATATACCCGTTAGTTTCTATGAACGATAGCGTATAAATACTCATTACTTTTGCAGCAGCATTTTCTACCTCTTGAAGCACGATCTCCGGTTACATAAAATATCGCTTATACAGTTTCGGAATTACACCTCATCCGTGTTCCAGTTCGATGCGCCGGTGACTTGTATTACGGGGCTGAATGGCAGCGGCAAGACTAATCTGCTGGATGCTGTATATTACCTGTGCTATACCAAAAGCTACTTCAGCGCCTACCAGCAAAACAGCGTGCAGATGGGCATGGACGGCTTCAGGGTAACAGGGCTGTTCAACCATGGCGGCGAAGAGGAAAAGATAAGCTGCAAATGGAAAGCGGCTAAGAAAGAAGTATCCAAGAACGAAGTGGCTTATGAAAAGCTGACCGACCATATAGGTCGCTATTCGGCAGTAATGATAGCCCCCGATGATACAGAGCTGATAAATGGTGGCAGTGAACCCCGCCGCCGCTGGATAGACAGCATACTGGGCCAGGTAGATAAGGAATACCTGGAGAAGCTGATGGAGTACCAGCGCATATTGCTGCAGCGCAATGCGTGGCTGAAGATGCAGGCCTTCAAAGCATCGGCAAATTATGCAGAGCTCGATTTTTATAACAGCCGGCTGTCGGCCAATGGCGCCTATATACACCAGTGCCGCAGCAGGTTCCTGATCGACTTCCTGCCTCTGTTAAATGAGTTCTATCACCGCCTCAGCGGTGGCGCAGAAGTGCTGGGCGTTACCTACACCAGCGACCTGAATAGCAAAACCATGGACGAATGGCTGGTGAACGGCCTGGAGCAGGACCTGCGCCTGCAGCGTACCCTGCGCGGTATACACAAAGACGATTGGGAATTTACCCTGAACGGTATGCTGCTCAAACAATTCGGCTCGCAGGGGCAAAAGAAGAGCTTTTTATTTGCCCTCAAACTGGGGCAGTACGCTTACCTCAGCAAGATACTCGGCCATTTACCATTGCTGCTATTAGACGATATCTTCGAGAAGCTGGACCAAAGTCGCATGGAAGCACTCCTCAGCATCATCCGCGGCGAAGCCTTCGGCCAGGTCATCCTCACAGACACCCACCCTGAGCGCATCAGGCAAGCCTTTGGCGAAGGGGCAGAGATCGGGTTTATTCATTTGTAATGTGACAATTCGATAATTCGGCAATTGATTGATGGGCATTGGCAAATTGTCGAATTGTCTCATTGCCAAATTAACGAAGTAGTTCAACAATCGGTTTCCCCACACACCCATTCGGCATCTGTATATGCAGCAGAGCGGCCAGGGTCGCGCTGATGTCGGTCATGTTCACCACGTTGTAGGTTTCGCCTTTCAGTATGCCCCAGCCGTACCACAACAGCGGTATATGCGTGTCGTAAGGGTTCCAGGTGCCGTGGGTGGTGCCGGTTTTGCTATGCCCTTCAAACCAGGCTGCATCCGGTATCAGTTCTATAGATCCGCTGCGGTCGCGGTTGTAGCCATTGATCACCATGGTGCGGATGGGCTCGGGCAGGGGAGTGGCATTCAGGTTCTCCAGGTCTATGGCATAAGACAGTTCAGGTCGCGTGTTCAGATACTCCAGTATACTCGCCCTTACTTTGCCCCGCTCCAATCCGTAAGCCCTGATGGCTGAGTCATTAACATACAACTGGTAGTTAGCGTAGTGTTTCACCAGGTTGGCTTGTTTGTAGATGCCCGCCAGGTACGCATTTACCTCTTTTTTATAGTCCGTAGAAAGGAAGCCCGCGGGCACGCCATTATCAATAAGGAACTGCGGATTATGCGCCGCACCGTGGTCGGCAGTAAGGAAAAGGGTATAATTGCCCTTGCCAACCGATCTGTCCAGGTAGACAAGCAGTTCGGCCAGCTGCGCATCCAGTTGCAGGTACATATCTTCTACCTCCATAGAGTTGGGGCCAAATTGGTGGCCGGCATAATCGGTGCAAGACAGGCTGATGGCCAGGAAGTCAGTAACATCCCCTTCGCCCAGTTTTTCACCATCGCGACAGGCCATCGCCATTTGCAGGGTCAGGTAGTTACCGCCGGGCATTGCCTTAAAACCATTGTATTTGTCTTTTGCACCTAATCCTGCAACACTATGCGGGAACACTGGGGCAGTCTCGCCCTTAAACTTGCCTTCGTATTTATTGTCGTCACTAAGGCTTTGAGTGTACAGTTGTTTGGTAGGGTCTAGCAGGTTCCAGCCTGTTTTTATCAGGCTATCAGCCACATGCCGCTTATTAAAGGCTGCCAGCCATGCAGGCGATGTATTCTTATAATAGGTACTGGTGCAAAAGCTGCCTGTACTGTCGTCCAGCCAGTAGGCGCCATTGGCCAGGTGGCCTGCCGGCAATATGCTGCCACGGTCTTTAATAGCCACGCCATATACCCGGCTGCTGAAGTTGGTGGCCAGGCGCAGCTCATCGGTAATGGTGGTTACCTGCAGGTTGCGCGGGCTCATAGATTTACCGCCTGTTCTGCCACTGTTCACTTCCTGCACGCTGCTGTCATCAGTGCAATACACGTATTTATCTGTATAGTTGTCGTACCAATCGTTAGCGGCAATGCCATGGATCGACGGTACAGAGCCAGTATATACACAAGAATGTCCCGGTGCAGTATAAGAGGGCAGGTAGTTGATCATGGTGTTCTGGCAGTTATACCCATCCGCCATCAGTCGCTTAAAACCGCCCGTGCTATACAGGTTATTAAACCGATACAGGTAGTCCCAGCGCATCTGGTCTACCACTAAACCTACTACCAGCTTAGGGCGTTTAACGGTTGATGTTTTCTGCTTGGCAAACCCGTTGAAAGCAACATATAACGCTATGAAAGCCAATAAATAACGTTTCTTTAATAACATGTTGGTGCAAATGTGCATAACCCAGGGAGGCGAACCAGTTATATTTTTCTTAATTTCGCCGCGCAAATGTTCGGAATTTTCTCCGTATCAGGAAAGATTTTCGAATATATAATATTAAATTAAACACAGATACATATATGGACATTTTTGCCAAATTTGCCAACAGGCTCGGGCCTATCGGAGATTATGCTGAGAAAGCGCCTAACTATTTCGCATTCCCAAAGCTGGAAGGTGAGATAGGCAACCGTATGAAGTTTAACGGTAAGGAAAAGATAGTATGGAGCCTCAACAACTACCTGGGCCTCGCTAATCATCCTGAAGTACGCAAGGCTGATGCCGATGCGGCTGCCAAATTTGGCCTGGCTTCTCCTATGGGCGCACGTATGATGAGTGGTAACTCCGATTACCACCTGGAACTGGAGCGCGGCCTGGCGGAGTTTGTAGGCAAGGAAGATGCGATGTTGTTCAATTTTGGCTACCAGGGTATGGTATCTGCTATTGATACACTGTGTGGCCGTCACGATGTGGTTGTGTATGATGCTGAGTCTCATGCATGTATCATAGATGGTCTGCGTATGATACCAAGCCACCGTTATGTATACAAGCACAACGATATTGCCGACTGCGAAAAGCAGCTGGCACGTGCTACCGAAATGGTAAAGAAAACCGGCGGTGGTATACTGGTAATAACTGAAGGAGTGTTCGGCATGAGCGGTAACCAGGGTGCTATTAAGGATATCATTGCCCTCCGCGATCAGTACGAGTTCCGCCTGTTTGTAGATGATGCTCATGGTTTTGGTACTATGGGCAGCCGTGGTGCAGGTATCGGCGATGAGCAGAACTGTATAGAAGGTATCGATATCTACTTCTCTACTTTCGCTAAGTCTATGGCCAGCATTGGTGGCTTCCTCGCTGCTGATAAGAAGATACTGACCTTTATGCGCTACAACATGCGCTCGCAGATATACGCCAAATCACTGCCTATGGCATTTGTAGTGGGCAACCTGAAGCGCCTGGAATTGCTGCGCGGCAAACCTGAACTGCGCGAAAAGCTGTGGCACAATGTACGTAAGCTGCAGGGTGGTTTCCGCGACCGTGGTTTCGACCTGGGTACTACCAACACACCGGTAACACCAGTATTTATGAAGGGTGGGCTGTACGATGCCGTTCAGCTTACCTGCGACCTGCGCGAGAACTATAACATCTTCTGTTCTGTAGTGGTATATCCTGTTATACCTAAGGGTCAGATAGAACTGCGCATCATACCTACAGCTGCACATACCGACCAGGACATAGAAGAAACGCTGGCTGCATTCGACGCAGTAAGGCACAAACTGGAAAACAAGCTGTATCCTCAGGAAATGCCTAACGTAGGTATCACAGCTTAATCAGTCATAAGTCGATAGTCGTAAGTCTGTCGTATAGATAATGAAACGGGGTGCTTGCGCATCCCGTTTTTGTTTTGGGGGTAGAGGTAGTTGTTAATATCCAGTCAGCATCATCACATATCGGTATCATGTCATTGCCCCGTTAGGTGGCAACAGGTTTGTAGCTGGATGAATAATATAATATAGCGTGCCGTAGGTACGCAACAATTCAGACCATTGTTGGCGTTGCGGCCAACAATCAGCGCATGAGGCACTAAGCAAGAGAGCAAATTGCACTTCTTTAGCCTCCTTATAACCAGCTTTGACAACTTTTTAAAAGTTGTCAAAGCTTATGCTTCCGACCCTTGTCGGCATCCCCGCCAACAATCAGCACATGAGGCACAAAGCAAGAGAGCAAATTGCACTTTTTTAGCCTCCCTATAACCAGATTTGACAACTTTTTAAAAGTTGTCAAATCTTATGCTTCCGACCATTGTTGGCGTCCCCGCCGACAATCAGCACATGGGGCACAAAACAAGAGAACAAATTGCACTTCTTTCGCCTCCCTATAATTAGCTTTGACAACTTTTTAAAAGTTGTCAAAGCTTACGTATAAACAAAAACCGGGAAGCACTGCTTCCCGGCTCAATAATATTAAGTAAGCCAAACTTACGACTTACGACTTATGACTTACGACTAAAAACTAAATCCCCCTCTTCAAATTAGCCACATCGTTGATGCGCTTTTCAGCCATCTTCATTGCGGCCAGCTGGTTGTGTATGTTCTCGGTCTCTGCCAGGCGGAAGTTCTCCAGCGTACGATCATAGATCTTATCTACAATGCTGATGGCGCGGTTGCGGTTATAACCTTCCAGTTCTACGCTGATGTTGATGATACCACCCGCATTGATCAGGAAGTCCGGCACATAAGTGATACCTTTTTCTATCAGCATAGGGCCGTGTACATTTTCGTCGGCCAGCTGGTTGTTGGCGGCACCGGCAATAATAGCACACTTCATCTTGTTGATGCTTTCAGTGTTTACGCTGGCACCCAGGGCGCACGGTGCGTAAATGTCAAACTCAGTATCAAAGATGCTATCATTATTCAGCACTTCTACTTTGCTGCCGTGCTTCTCAGTAACCTTTTGTATGTTGCTCTGGTTAATGTCGCTAACATATACTTTGCCACCTTCTTCTACAATATGGTCTATCAGCGTACGGCCTACATTGCCTGCGCCCTGCACCAGTACTTTCTTACCGTTCAGGCTGTCGTTGCCATATACCTTTTTACAGGCAGCCTTCATACCTACATACACGCCATAAGCTGTAATAGGAGAAGGGTCGCCGCTGCCGCCCAGGTACTCAGGTACACCGGTTACGTGCTTGGTTTCCATGTATATGTACTCCATGTCTTTAGAAGAAGTATTTACGTCTTCTGCAGTTATGTACTTACCGCCCAGGTTGTTTACAAAGCGGCCATAGCGGCGCCAGTAAGCTTCATTCTTCAGCTTCGATGCATCACCTATCAATACAGCTTTACCGCCGCCGAGGTTCAGTCCGCTGATGGCACTCTTGTAGGTCATGCCGCGGCTCAGGCGCAGGGCATCTATAATAGCTTCGTCGTGACTCTTATAGTTCCACAGGCGCGTACCACCCAGCGATGGACCAAGCACCGTGTTATGTACCGCTATAATAGCATTAAGGCCGGTTGCGGGGTCTGTGCAGAACATCACCTGCTCATGGCCCATTGCATTCATTGTATCTAATACTGATTGCTGCATATTATTATGTTTAAGCGGACGCAAACCTAACTAATTTTGACTGGAAAGCTAACGGGTGCGGAATCATTTTATTTTTTGATTATTAGCTAATGATATATGTGTGCATTTTAACAAATCTCGTGACTACAGTCAGTTTCCTTTTTCAGAATATTTTCTATCTTTATCACATAAAATCAACTAAAAATGAAAAAACTTACATTATTAGTAGCTGCTGCTGCTATGCTTACAGGTTCTGCATTTGCACAGGAAAAAGCTTGCTGCAAGAAGAAAGGCGAAAAATGCACTAAAGAAAGCGCTGCTTGCTGCAAAGACAAGAAAGGTGCTAAGTGCGACAAAGACGCTAAGAAAGAAGACAAGCAGACTAAGTAATCTGTCTGACTCACTTTATATAAAGACAGGCGCTATCACGGTGCCTGTTTTTATTTTGGGTGGAACAGATCAAGTTAGCTGGTTGGTACTTCTTCCAGTGTCAGGTATTTGTTGCGCCCTACGGTAAGTATATAGACCATGGCAGGAAGTACCAGAAAAAATATATAGTTGAGGTAATGAAAATTAAAGAAGGTGGTTGCCAGTATATTTACTACAACCAAAGCCAGGAGAACAGGCATAATTGTCTTAGAATAGCGGAACGCAGATATATGGAATTCCTTTTCGCCGTCTTCTTTTATATCAAAAGTAATGGTTTGGCTGCCGCACCAGTCCACCTTGAATTGTAATGTATGAGTGCCACCCTCAACATAGAGGTCTATACTTTTGCCATTGCCTATCTTACCTGCATTTTTGCCATCCAGTATTATTTTATAGCTTCTCATGGCATTTGTATATTCGCTGGAACGGGTAATAGTTATTGTTGCCATAGTTATAGTTTACCATGCAAAAATAGATACTCCGCCAGTATTATTTTCAAACCGCGCTTCATTAATGCTATAATTTATCGCCATCCACAGTTCGGCGAAGTCTTTTTTGACTTCGCCGTGCCAGAGTGGCGATCTTCCGATCGCCATAGTTATGATGCAGCGTCCGAGGCCTCCAGGCAACAATATCTACCAAAGAAATATTTGGAAACCGCCACTCCCGGGTTGTATCTTTACGGTACAGTAAACCCAATTTCTAAATTATGAGATCAACAATATTCCCCAGCAATAAACCGGCAATTTTTGCCACTGCCCTCGGCAGAAAACCGGCAGAAAAAATTGCACTTTTTGCACAATGTGCAAAAAGAAAGAAAATCATAATATTTTCATGTCTTTTAATATCAGCACATTAAGGGCCAGCATCTAAAGTAAAATTGCCGATTAGTGTAAAAAATAAAAATCGGCATAAACTGCAACTCGATATCGTGTCATCATCCCTTGTTTTGGACATTTACGATACCCACCGTCCGTAAGGACGGGCTATAATAGCGCATTGTTTCAACCCTGTGGCTACGTAAAACCAGCACACCCCTAAAGAGGTGATGGAATAAAGCTGCATATCATTTAATTTCACGCACAGAAATGAAGAGCTCCAGGTTTATAGGCAGATTTTGCGCTGTTATATTGATCGTATTATTGTCATGTACCCCCGGCGGGGTATATGCGCAACGCTATTCGTTTCAGAATCTGAATATAGATGAAGGGCTTATCCAGTCGCAGGCTTTGTGTCTTACGCAGGATAAGATAGGCAACCTCTGGGTCGGTACCATGGGCGGCCTGTCCCGCTACGATGGCCGCACCTTTACCAACTACACCGTACGGAACGGCCTTTTGCTCAATATGGTGAACGCCGTAGCCGCTGATGCCAAAGGCAACATCTGGATAGGCACACAGAAAGGGCTCTCCAAATTTAACGGGTCCACTTTTACTAATTATACACTGGATAACAGTGTACAGCATCCCGTAAATGCCCTGCAGGATATATACATTATACACGATACGGTTTGGTGGCGCGTTGGCGGTAATATCTATTACCTGGCGCACGATAAGCTGAACAGTTTTACTACGCCGGCCACGGCAGGTAAGCTCTCGGGGCTATTTGTAGATTCCGGCGCTATGTGGGTGGCCGAGGGAGATACCGTCTACAGGCGCAGCGGAACCAAATGGGATACACTGACATTTGCCATGACCGGCGACCAGAAGGCCCCGGTTGTTCTGAACATCTTTCGCGATGCAGCCGGCAGTGTATGGTTCGGTACAACAGCCGGCCTCTATTACCTGGCCGATAGGAAGCTAAAGGTTTTTGAACTGAATGGCCAACCGTTCAACTACACCAACGTCCGCTCCATATGCCAGGACAGAACGGGCGCACTTTGGCTGGCAACGGGCAGCGGCGTACTAAAGCTATCGGGTAATATTCTGCAGGTATATAATAAAAAGAACGGCCTGTGCGATAACGTTTTCTATGATGTGATGACTGACCACGAGGGCAATGTATGGATGTCGTCGGACGGGCAGGGCATCTACAGGTTTTCCGGCACGCTGTTTACAGTGCTGGATGAGTCAATGGGTCTGCCCAGCGCACAAATAATGGCCATAGCGTCCAACAAGCGCGATTCATTATTCCTGGGTACTTACGAGTCGGGGCTGTTTGTGTTCAATAATGGCAAGATCACGCCCCGCTATATCCCGGCAAAGAATACCCCGGCTATTACATCGCTGTGCTACACGCACGATCAGCGCCTGTGGGTAGCTACACGAGAAAATGGCCTTTTCGAATACGATCACGAGACCTTCCGGCAGTACACCGCGCCGCAGCATGGTTTCCCCACTAACTTTGTAACCCGGCTGTACGAAGATCCTGAGCAAAGGTTGTGGATAGGCTTCAGCTTCGGCGTGTTGATAAGGGAGCGGGATACCTTCCGTACCATACCGGTTAAGTCATCGGTACACGTCGTTTCTTTCCTGTCTATAGGCATGGATAGCGTACTGATGGCCACCGAAAAGGATGGGCTGTTCCTCTATAATGCCGGGGTAGTTTCCCCGTTCACTACCAAAACAATTGCCGATAGTTCGCAGATCAATTGCTTTATCCGCAAGGGTAATGATCTGTGGCTGGGCAGCAGCGATAATGGCGTTATACGGTTCAATATGGCTACCAGGCAGGCGCAGGTCATCAATAAAGCCAACGGGCTGCGCTCAGATTTCATCTATAACATTATCGACGACAGCGCAGGCAATATTTGGGTAGGCACCGGCTTCGGTATTCATAAGATATCGTTTAACAAAAGCAATAATCCGCAGGTTACTTTCTATGGCAAGGCACAGGGCGTTGCCGGTATGGAAAGTAACATCAACGCCGTGCTGAAGCTGGGCGATGGCAGCATATGGTTTGGCACTACCAATGGCGCCGTGCATTATCAGCCGCACTCTATTGTAGTATCTGCCGCGCCTGCCAGTATTGTCATGCAATCGGTGAAGCTGGTTGGCGAAAGCAGTATCGACAGGTCTTATTACAGCAGCCTCGACCCATGGTACGGTGTACCTCAGGGGCTTGAACTGCCGTTCAGGAAGAATAATATCACATTCACCTTCCAGGCTATAACCATGAGCGGAGCAGAGCAGGTACTTTACCGCTACCGCATGGAGGGTATTGATGCGCCGTGGTCCGAATGGTCTACCACCAATTCTGTTACCTATTCAGCATTGCCGCCAGGTAAGTATACATTTCATGTAGAGTGCCTGGGCTCGGGTGGGGCAGAGCACCCCGAACTGGTGTATAAGTTCGAGATCATAACGCCCTATCACAAAACATGGTGGTTCCGTACCGGTATCCTTGTTGCCTGCATCCTTATTGGCATACTCCTGCAATCAATATACAATAAGCGCAAGCAGCGCAAGCAAAAGCTGATGGCAAGGCTGCGCTCAGAAGAGCAGTCTAAAATACGCATGCGCACAGCCGAAGACTTTCATGATGAGATAGGCAATAAACTCACCCGCATCAATGTGCTGACCAGCGTACTGAAGAATAAGGTAGAGCCTAACCCCGAGGTGTTGAGACTGCTCAGCCAGATAGAGGAAAACACCACTTTGCTATATGGCGGCACCCGAGATATTCTATGGTCGCTGAAGCCATCTAACGACAACCTGTACGAGATACTTGTGCGGATACAGGATTTTGGTAACGAACTCTTCCAGGATACCGAGATCAAATTCAGTGTTGTTGGTATCGAAGAGAAATGGCGTAGTTATAAGCTGCCTATGGATATGAGCCGCAACCTCATTATGATCTTTAAAGAAGCGCTCAATAATGCGCTGAAGTACGCCAAAGCGCAGAATGTATCGCTTGATGTGAGCATGAAGCGCAAAGACGTACTACAGATGACACTGCGGGACGATGGGCTGGGCTTTGATCTGAAAGGTGTGAAAAGGGGCAACGGCGTCAACAATATGCACGTGCGTGCAGGCCGCCTGAATGGCAAGATATATATCGACTCTTTCTACGGTAAGGGCACTATAATCAGCCTTACATTCCGTTTGCCAAGGAATAGATAAGTTTTTTAATCGTCAATTCGACAACTAATTTGAGTATCATTTCACGTCATTATCCCGTAGGGACAAGGGTTGTAGTATAGGTAAAAAAAGCATAGGCGTGCCGTAGGTACGCAACTTATTACAACACGGTTTAGCTGACTCAATAGTTTAATAAGCAGCCATAGACAATAAATTTCCCTGCAAATTTGGTTAGCAGGAATTTTGTTTAACTTTGCTTAAACAAAAATTGGCTTTGACAGAGTATAAAATTCACGATCTGGAGCGCTTGTCTGGTATTAAGGCTCACACCATTCGCATATGGGAAAAGAGATACGGGCTGATCATGCCATCGCGCACGCCAACCAATCGGCGCTACTACAGCAGCGAGCAGCTCATCAGGCTGTTGAATATCTCCACGCTGTTATCCAATGGTTTTAAAATATCGGCCATAGCAGCGCTCTCCGATGCTGAATTTACGCAGCACATTGTGCGCCTGCATCATCAGCCCGCCGGCGATGCTGTATGTGCAGCATACATCAGTAAGCTGGCAGAGGGTATGCTTGGCTACAACGAGCAGATCATAGAAGATACCTTTTCTTCGGCGATAAAAGAGCTGGGTTTCTTTGCAACTATAGTAAACGTTGTCTACCCGTTTCTTACGAAGACCGGCCTGCTGTGGCGCACGGAGAAAGCCTTACCTATACAGGAGCACTTTGCCTCCTGCATCATCAGGCGCAAGATCATTTCCTCTTTAGATACACTGCCATTGCCGCTTAACCCGGAGAAGACATTTGTGTTATTCCTGCCGCCCGAAGAATGGCACGAAACCGGCTTATTGATCACCAACTATCTGCTGCGCAGCCGCGGTTACCGCACCATATACCTGGGCCAGAACGTGCCATATGAAGATATTGGCGTGGTGGTGAAGGCGATCAATCCCAATGGTCTGTTCACATTCTTCACTTCACCCCGGCCAGTAGCAGAGATCAGCGGCGAACTGAACGACCTAGCAGCAATGGCTCCGCAGGCAAAAGTGTATTTCTCCGGCGACAGCTCTATGTTCAAAGACCTGCTTTTGAATTCTGATCATATCGTTCACCTCGCGGGCATCAATGATCTATTGGATCATTTGTAAAATTAATTTCACGCTTTAACATTTCGGTTGTAACATTGTTTATATTTTTGAGAAGAAATTTAAACAACATATACAGAGGTGCCGAAGATAGCAGTAATAGGGAGTGGTTTCGCAGGTATGGCAGCAGCATGCTTCCTGGCCCGCCAGGGGCATACCACAACCGTATATGAAAAAAATGCTACCGTAGGCGGCCGTGCCCGTTCGTTTTCCGCGGAAGGGTTCACTTTCGACATGGGGCCTAGCTGGTACTGGATGCCCGATACCTTCGATCGTTTTTTCGCCCACTTCGGGAAAAAGACGTCCGACTATTACGAACTGGTTCAATTAGATCCCGGCTTTCGTATGGTATTTGGCAAGGATGACCTATTGGATATCCCGGCAAATTTTGATGCGCTTTGCGCTGAATTTGAGCGGATAGAGAAAGGTAGCTCCGCAAAGCTGGTTGAATTTTTAAAGGAAGCTAAGTACAAGTACGATGTAGCAATGGGGGACATGGTATACAAGCCATGCCTGTCGTGGGGCGAATTTATGACCCCGAAAGTGATGATGAGTGCCATGGGCTTGAACATGTTCAGCTCGGTAAGTAAGCAGGTGCGCAAGTATTTTAAAGATCCCCGCCTTGTTGCGCTCATGGAGTTCCCGGTGCTGTTCCTTGGGGAGACCGCAAAGAACATACCCGGCATGTATAGCCTGATGAACTATGCGGCTATATCTATGGGTACCTGGTATCCTATGGGGGGGATGATTCGTATTGTGGAGGCAATGCATCAGCTGGCAGAGGAGCTGGGCGTGAAATTTGTTACAGATTGCGAGGTGAAGCAAATAGTAGTAACCAATGGCAAAGCAAAGAAGCTGAGTACTTCTAAAGGTGATTTTGAAGTGGATGGCGTTATTGGCGCCGCCGACTATCATCACCTGGAAAGCAAGTTGCTGGATCCATCGCTTGCTAACTATAACGAAACGTATTGGGAGAACAGAACATTTGCTCCTTCCAGTTTATTGTTTTATCTTGGTGTAAATAAGCGCGTTGCTGCGCTTAAACATCATAATCTCTTCTTCGATACATCGCTGGACATGCATGCTGCCGAGATCTATGAGCACCCTCAATGGCCGTCTGATCCGCTGTTTTATGTATGCTGTCCGTCTAAAACCGACGACTCTGTAGCGCCAGCCGGCAAAGAGAATTTATTTGTGCTTATACCTATCGCGCCCGGCATAGAGGATACACCTGAAATACGTGAGCGATATTATAATATGGTGATGGAGCGGCTGGAAAAATACTGTGAAGAGCCGCTGAGACAACATATTTTATACAACAAAAGCTATTGTGTAAAAGACTTCGTAAATGATTATAACGCCTATAAAGGAAATGCCTATGGCCTGGCTAATACCTTAAGGC
The DNA here is from genome assembly GCA_964588295.1 of uncultured Flavipsychrobacter sp. Taxonomy (GTDB): domain Bacteria; phylum Bacteroidota; class Bacteroidia; order Chitinophagales; family Chitinophagaceae; genus Flavipsychrobacter. The sequence goes on from CAZPOT010000009.1 coordinate 69,490, forward strand.
AAACCGCAGTGCTGAAGCCATCGTTGAAGAACAGGAGGGTGAGTAATTTATTTTACGCAGGTCAGCTTACAGTACCGGGTCCCGGAGTGCCACCCTCGCTGGTGTCCGGCCAGCTGGCAGCAGAACAATTAATAAAAGTGCTTTAAATATCCGATTCATGAAGCAACACTTCGACAATGTATCACTAGCCTGCAGCAGGCACACTACCACTACTTACAGTAGCAGCTTTTCTATTGGTATTTATTGCCTCAACAAAAAGCTGAGGGCACCCATCTATTCCATCTATGGCTTTGTAAGGTTTGCAGATGAGATCGTAGACACTTTTCACGATTATAACAAAGAGGAGTTGCTCCGCGAGTTCAAGGAAGATACGTGGAAGGCTATTGAGCGTAAGATCAGCATGAATCCTATACTCAACAGTTTCCAGAAAGCCGTGCACGACTTTAATATCGAACCGGAGCTGATCACCTGCTTCCTCAATAGCATGGAGATGGATCTTGTTCAGGCCGATCATAACCGTTCTTCTTACGAAAACTATATACTGGGCTCTGCTGAGGTGGTGGGCTTAATGTGCCTGCGCGTATTTACAGATAATAACGAGGAGCTATACCAGAAGCTGAAGCCGGGTGCCATGAAGCTGGGCGCGGCTTTCCAGAAGGTTAACTTCCTGCGCGATGTGAAGGCTGACTACGAACAGCTGGGCAGGGTATATTTCCCCGGAGTAAATTTTGAAGACTTTTCCGAACACCAGAAAAAGCAGATAGAGCACGAGATACAAGTAGATTTTAATGAGGCGCTTGAGGGCATTAAAATGCTCCCGGCTACATCCCGTTTCGGTGTATATGTAGCCTACGTTTACTACAGGTCATTGTTCAATAAAATAAGCGGCATACCTTCGGCCAGAATTTTAATGGAGCGTGTGCGCATTTCTACCCCCGGTAAACTGCGGTTACTCATGGCCTCCTATTTGCGACATTCTTTCAGCATACTATAATATATGAGTGATACAGGTAATGAACAGGTGATACTGGTTGACGAACAAGATAACGAGATCGGCCTTATGGATAAAATAGAAGCCCACCAGAAAGGGCTTTTGCACAGGGCTATTTCGGTATTTATTTTAAATAATAAACGGGAACTGTTGCTACAGCAGCGGGCTGATGGTAAATATCACTCTCCCGGTTTGTGGACGAATACATGTTGCACCCATCCCCGTAAGGGAGAAAGTACAAGGACAGCTGCCGAACGCAGGCTACAGGAAGAAATGGGGCTGGAGGCAAAGCTGCGCCGGGCTTTCACATTTATCTACAACGCGCCAATGGGCAATGGTCTTACAGAGCATGAATATGATCATGTATTTGTAGGCCATACTAATGAAAAGCCAACGCCCGATGCTGATGAAGTAAAAGCATGGCGTTATGTAAGCCCCGATATGCTGGATAAAGAGCTGCGTGCAAATCCGGGCAAGTTTACCGAATGGTTCAAAATATGTTACGAGGACCATTTTTTTGAAATCTTCAAATAGATGAACATTTACACACTACATAAAGAACAGTTTTTGCCGGTGACGCTAAAGGAAGCATGGGATTTCTTTTCCACCCCAATGAACCTGGCAAAAATAACGCCCGACGATATGGCCTTCGAGGTGCTTTCTAAGTTCGACGACGGGTATAAAATCCACAAAGGACTGCATATAGAGTATAGGGTAACGCCTTTGTTCGGTATCCGGCTAAAGTGGATAACAGAGATAGGTGATGTAGTGCAAATGAAAAAATTTGTAGATACGCAGCTGAAAGGGCCATATTCGCTATGGGAGCATACACACACATTTGTGGAGCAGGATGGGGGAGTGCTGATGCATGATGACGTGCGCTACGCACTGCCTATGGGTGTGTTGGGTACTATAGCGCATACACTGATAGTAAAGAAAAAATTAGAAGATATTTTTAACTATAGGGCCGAAGTGCTGAAGAGTATTTTTAAGTAATTTGTGTATATGTGGTTGGTTAATGTATTAATAACGGTAGGTACCTTTTTTGCCATGGAAGGTGTGGCGTGGTTGACGCATAAATATGTAATGCATGGCCTGTTGTGGAACCTGCACGAAGATCATCATAAAAAGAACCCCACTTCTTTTTTCGAGAAGAACGATTATTTCTTTCTCATCTTCGCTATTCCGGGCATCATTGCGTTGGCTATAGGCTCGTTTTATCAGCCGCTGCAGTGGTTAATGTTCATAGGCATCGGTATCACCATATATGGGTTTGCTTACTTTCTGGTGCATGATATCTTCATTCACCAGCGTTTCAAGATCCTGCGCAATTCCGATAATTTTTATTTCAGGGCCATCCGCCGTGCACACAAAATGCACCACAAGCACCTGGAGAAAGAGCATGGCGAATGCTTTGGTATGCTATGGGTGCCGGTAAAATACTTTGCTGATGCGCTAAAACGGAAAAGCTGATGTCTGAACATTATACCTACCTGTTGGTAGATTTTTTCTGCATTGTTTTTCCTTTTATTTTCTCGTTCGTTCCCTGCTTCGATTTCATCAGCCAGTGGCGATACTTCTATTTGCCGTGCCTATTCACAGGCCTTTTCTTTGTGGCGTGGGATGTGCTGTTTACGTGGCTTGGCGTGTGGAGCTTTAACCCGAAATATGTGGTTGGGCTTTACCTGTTTGGCTTGCCGCTGGAAGAATACCTGTTTTTTATCTGTATCCCTTATGCCTGCACGTTTACCTACCACTGCCTTACCCGGTTCTTTACTTTTTCTGTAGCTGCCCGGGGTAAGATATTTAAATGGCTGTTTGTTGCAGTATTGCTGATAGTGGCGGTGGTTAACCTGCCGCGGTTATATACTTCCGTTACATTCATTCTGCTGGCGCTCTTTCTTAGTTATCTCTCTGTAAAGAAGGTTGCCTACCTGCCGGCATTCTTCTTTTGCTTTATGCTGATATTAATACCATTCTTCCTGTCGAACGGTGTACTTACCGGTAGCTTTATAGGGCGAACGGTTGTGATGTACAATAACGATCATAACCTGGGTATACGTATGCTCACTATCCCGGTGGAGGATACCTTTTATGGTATGCTTTTGTTATTAATGAACGTTGCGGGATACGAATACCTAAAAGGGAGGGGAAAGGATAAAGATTATCAGCCTGTTACAGTTGGCGAATAATTAATGGGGTAAGGCGATTAAACCTTTTGTGTATTTTTCCATCCCAATTGGTTTCTTAACATCTATAAAATGAATTTACGCACACATTCGCTATTAGTTACACTTCTATTTTTTTCTTTTTATGTCTCCGCTCAAACCTACTCCATCAGTGGTCGTGTTGTTGATAATGGTGATACCAGTACACTTATAGGTGTGTCTGTTTCGGTTGTAAATGCCGTAGATACCAACGCCAAAACGGGGAATGTAACTGATGCTGATGGTAACTTTACTGTAAGTGGCCTGGCCAATGGCACGTACATGGTCAAATTCAATTACCTGGGATATAATGTTGTGACCAACTCGGTAACTATCTCCGGTACGGATGCGCTATTAGGTACTATCCGCATGACCTCATCTAACAAAGAACTGAAGGGGGTTACAGTAAAAGACAAACAAACCCGCGCTACACAGATAGGTGATACTTCCCAGTTCAACGCCGACGCTTACAAAACACACCCCGATGCCACAGCCGAAGACCTGGTAGCTAAGATGCCGGGCGTAACATCTGATAACAATGGTGTTAAGGTTAATGGAGAAACGGTACAGCAGGTATACGTAGATGGTAAGCCTTTCTTCGGTACCGATCCATCGGCCGCACTGAAGAACCTGCCCGCAGAGATAATTGATAAGATACAGGTATTTGATAAGCTGAGCGACCAATCGCAGTTTACGGGCTTTGACGATGGCAACAGCCAGAAGACGATGAACATCATTACCAAGGGGAGTAAGCGCGAAGGTGTTTTTGGTAAGCTATATGGCGGCTATGGTACTGAGAATACCTACAGCGTAGGAGGTAACGTAAACTTCTTTAAGGGCGATCGCCGTATTACTCTTGTTGGTATGTCCAATAACATCAATCAGCAAAACTTCTCTGCACAAGATCTGCTGGGCGTTACTTCGGGCAGCGGCGGTAACCGTGGCGGTGGCCGTAATGGCGGTGGTGGAGGAGGTGGTGCCAACAATTTCTTCGTTGGTCAGTCTAACGGTATTACTACAACAAACTCGCTCGGCTTTAACTACAGCGATAATTGGGGCAAGAAGCTGAAGGTAAGTGGCAGCTATTTCTTTAATGGAACAGATAATACCACGCACTCAGATATAGATCGTAATTACTACTCCAACATACAATACAAAGAACTCGACACATCTGAAGCGATGAACACTAACAATCGGGTCAATCTCCGGTTCGAGTATACTATCGACTCTTTCAACTCTATCATATTTACGCCCGGTGTTAGCTTTCAGCACAACAATAGCAGTACTTCCCAGTTGGCCACCAGCGATTCTGTTGATGTTCCCCTATCCCGTTCTCACAACTACAATAGTTCCGATAACAGTGGTTACAGCTCGTCTAATAACATCCTGTTTCAGCACAAGTTCAAAAAGCAACGCCGCACTATTTCCCTGAATGTAAATACATCGCTCAACGAGAAAAGTGGCGATGGCGTATATAATTCCCAAAACACCTATTACCGCAACGGTAATGCCACCGCTATCAACTACGATCAGCACAACACCACATACAGCAATGGCTATACAGTATCGCCCAATGTTACCTACACTGAACCAATAGGCAAAAAAGGCCAGCTGATGTTTACCTACAACCCATCGTTTTCCGAAAGCAAGGCCGACAGGGAGACCTTTGATAAAAATGCAGCTACGCAGGAGTATACCACCTTTGATACGCTGCTATCTAATAAGTACAACACTACCTACAATACGCAACGCGGCGGTATCAGTTACCGGGTGGGCGATAAGCAGTCTACTTTTTCTATTGGGGGCAATGTGCAATATGCCATGCTTACCAGCCAGCAGACATTCCCATATACGCTGAATGTAGATCGTGCCTTTCCTGGCTTTTTGCCCAATGCCATGTATAACTACCGCTACACAGATGGCCGTAATCTGCGTATCATGTACCGTACCAATACCGTAGCACCAAGTGTATCTCAGTTACAAAATGTAGTAGATGTAACTAATCCGCTGTTGCTGAAAACAGGCAACCCCGATCTGCAGCAGGATTACGAGCATACGCTGATACTGCGTTATGGGATGACCAAGTCTAAAACGCAGCGCAATTTCTTTGTTAACCTGTATGCTAATTACATCAACAACTACATAGGTAACCTTACCATTCAGCCGCTTAACGATACGCTTTACCAGGCACCACGCACCGAAACAGCTACACTGGTAAAGAAGGGTAGCCAGCTTACGCTGCCTGTCAATATTAATGGTTATTTCAACGAGCGTGCATTCCTCACTTACAGCATGCCGCTGCAATTTATAAAGAGCAACCTGAACCTGAATGCAGGGCTTAACTATACACGTACGCCCGGCCTTATTAACTACCGCACCAACTATGCTGATAACTATGCGCCTTCGGCAGGTGTGGTCATCAGCAGTAATATTAGCGCCAACGTCGATTTTACAGTTTCTTATTTCGGCAATTACAACGTGGTGAAGAACACCCTGCAAACGTCGGCCAACAACAACTATTACAGCCACACTGCTTCAGCTAAGCCCAATTATATCTTCCTGAAGAACTTTGTGTTCAATACCAGTATAACCGATAATTACTACGCAGCATTCAGTGGTACCGGCGATCAGAACTACCTGCTCTGGAATGCCTACCTGGGCTATAAGATGCTGAAGAGTAAAGCGCTGGAGGCCCGCGTCACTGCCTTCGACATACTGAACCAGAACCGCAGCGTAACGCGTACGGTTACCGATACCTACGTAGAGAACAATGTAACCACGGTACTGCAGCAGTACTTCATGTTCCAGCTCACCTACACCATCCGCAACTTTAAAGGGCAAATGCCGGAGATGAACGAAGGATCTGATGGCGGACATCGCGGTCCCCGCGGATTTGGCCCTCCTGGTGGCGGGCCGGGTGGTTCCGGTGGTTTTGGTGGTCCACCTCCCGGAAATTGATATCATTTAGACGGCAGAACAGTGTTGTGACAATTGCGTACCTACGGCACGCTAATGCTTTTATAAACATATGCTACAACCCTTTTGTCCCTACAGGACAATGACGTAATACCAATTATGCATTAAAATACGGCATGCCTGTTAATCCTCACCCCGACCCTGGTTCGACATGCTTACCATGACAGAGCTCGTGTCCGTGCCGCCCTTCGACAAGCTCAGGGTGACACTCGGTGGGTGGGCTGTCATTGGTTAAATGATTGCGGTTTCCCGAATAACACCTCGCCATGACAAGGGTAGTTGTTGAATTCAAGGGTAGTTGTTGAATTGATGTAATGATATTTGCCAGTAGGATATAACTAAAAATGCCCGCGATCTGATCGCGGGCATTTTTATTATTGTTCAATATATTATTAATCGTTGCTCCTTCTGCCGAAAACCCTCAGCAACAGGATGAACAGGTTGATAAAATCGAGGTACAATGTAAGGGCACCCATAACAGTAAGTTTTTGCGTGTCGCCTTTAGATACCCCTTCAAATTCAATACCTGCACCTATGCGCTTCAGTTTCTGTACATCGTACGCTGTAAGGCCCAGGAATACGGCTATACCTACATAGCTGATAATGTAATACAGCATTTCGCTGTGCAGGAACATATTGATCATGCTGGCGATGATCATACCTACAAGGCCCATGGTAAGCAGAGAGCCAAAAGAGGTAAGATCTTTATCCGTAGTGTAGCCCATCAGCGCCATAACGCCAAACATTACCGAAGCCGATGCGAAGCAGGCCAGCAATGATGCCGATGTATAGGTAATAACCAGTGTGCTCAGGCTCATGCCCATTACCGCAGCAAATGCTGCCAGCAATATAGTAAGCACTGTTGATGAAAAACGATTGAAGCCGATAGACATGGCAAATACAAAGATCAGGGGCGCAAAGCTGATGAGCATGCCGAGGCCGGTAAGCCTGGGGCCGCGGTTAGTAAGCATATACAGCAAACTTTGCAGGTCGGCGTTAGCCGCAAATAACCATGCAAATATTGCAGAGATACCCAGCGCTATAAACATCCACAGAAACACGCCCGCCATAAACTTCTTGGAAATGGCACCCGCGGGTATCTGCCTGCTTTCCAGCACTGTGTAATTCGAAAACTGTTGACTATTCATGATTAGTTATAAATACAACGTAAAATTAGGCATTATCAATAGACCTTATCATGCCCTAAACATGATTCTGGTCCTTTTAACGTAGAATTATGCCAAACGTTAATTGCTCTAAAAATAAGCAATTTCTTCTTCGGTCATCAAATATTATTTTCAACTCTTCGCTCCCGTTACCAACACGAAACTTTTGTACTGATGCCAGTTTCGGGCCTTTGTAATTTGTTCAGTAACCTGAACCTTGCAATAGTGCTATAGTTTCTGAGCCTTGGAATTTGGATTTTGATTCTTTGAATTTGGTTCCTGGAACTTGGAATTTGAGCATTATCTTACCATAGCTGCTCTGGGGTGCCGGTAACATGCATCCAGTTCTACATAAAAGCTGGGCTTTAGTTTTTCGTGTATTACGCCGGTGGGTAGTGTTACATTGCCACTGCCTATTGGCGTTGTATAAGCAGGCGTCAGTGTAAACATCCAGTTACCTGCCCACAGCGTTGTCTTTACCGATAGCTCTACATTCAGCGGTCTTATTTTGCCCGGGTTTTCAACAGCTGTGCTTACAGTGGTGCCGCTCTCCCGCGAGACCTGGTTCACATAATACGCGTCATAAAAATGCTGGGTGCCGGTGTAAAACGAGAAAGTAGGGTAGATGTTTAGTTTTTTATCTGCCAGCTGAAACCGGTGGTCTAATGATAAATCGATCAGGTAATCAGGTGCCAGGGTAGTGTTATTGTATATTATATCCAGCTGTGGTTCTATCAGGTCGTTCTGATACTTACCATAAATACCTGCCTGCTGGGTGATAGCTGCGTTTACCGAAGTGCTTTTTTTATGATAGAAATACTGGCCGGCATATACACCCGCCAGGAAACTCCTGCCCCATACTCTGTCGTAGCCGCCTTCTATAGCCATCCTGTCTACATGGCCAAACTTCTTTACTGCCCCGTACGATACTGAACCATTAATATAGAAGCCGGTTCTGAACGTGTACCCTACATATGGGGTAATATAAGGCACCGCTTTCTTATCCTTCCGGCCCAGGTGCATATTATTAGATAGGAAATTCACGCCCAGGTCCAGGTGCGTTATTTCATCCATAGGGTCATCCTCATATTTGCTGTCCAGGTAGTATAGCCCGTTTTGGGCATAGCTTACCGAAAAGCCAAGAGCAGCAAATAGTGTTATCCCCCATTTTTTCATTCCTGCAATAGTTTTATGTAAACAAATATATACAAGTGCTGTGCTAAATACTAATGGCTATTGAACTATATTTGCATCAGTTTCACTACATTTTATACTGCTGCAAGGACCTTTTTATATCTGGCTTCAAAAAAGTCAGAAAAAAAGGAAAATAAATAATTGTTGTAAATGATTTTATTATTACCTTTGCAGTCCCAAAATTAAATTAACAATGGAAGCTGTAGCTTTTGTACACGAGCAACTTACTGCAAAGAGAGAATTTCCAAACTTCAAAGCAGGTGATAATATCACAGTAAACTATAAGATCATAGAAGGCAGCAAGGAGCGTATCCAGTCTTTCAAAGGCGATGTGCTGAAGCGTCAGGGTACTGGTGCTACTGCTACTTTCACAGTTCGTAAAATATCCGATGGTGTTGGCGTTGAGCGTCTTTTCCCGATCTGCTCACCAAATATCGATTCTATCGTTCTGAACAAGTCTGGCCGCGTACGTCGTGCAAGGTTGTTCTACCTCCGCGAGCGTTCAGGTAAGTCTGCACGTATCAAGGAAAAGAAGCAGATCCACGCTTCAGCAAAAGCTACTGCAAAAGCAAAATAATTGCTTTCATCATACTCGTAAAAAGGGTGCGTTATCTAACGCGCCCTTTTTCTGTTTCTTGTACATGCCAATGGTGTCCAGCTCTTTCTAGAGTGGATGAGCTATTTTCAGGCAATTTTACTCAGCACCTTCCTGTCAATATAGAACGTACCAAATGGTATAACGCATGCCAGCAACACCTTCCAGGTGGTCTCTTTAAACTTCCATTGCTGCTCCACACCTACGCTCAGTGTATTGAAGACAAACAAAAGGAACAGCGCTCCATGTATTGGTCCTATTAGCTTTGTACCTGCCGGGTTATTCATCATGTACTTCATAGGCAGCGTGATAAATACAAGGGTTATCAGCGATACACCCTCCAGGGCAGCAATAATGCGTAGCCTGCCCACATTTGTTGTCAGTAGTTTTTTCATTTTTTCTATTTTTTATCTTGTAAACGGACGTGCGGCAAGTGGTGAGAATGGCCAGGGTATAGCTACCAGGATCAGTGTAAGCCCTAAGGCATACCAATACAGCATTGTCTTAAACTTATCGGCGCTGGTATCTTTTCTTTTGGCCTTTGCTGACCCGATGGTGATCAGGGTGACCGCCGCCAGCATAAGGGTAATATGTATCACGGAGAAGAACATATTGTCGGTACTCGCTTCGCTGTTGTGGCTCCAGTAATATTTTATTATCGGGCTTTGCGTGTAAATCAATATACCGGCCACGAGCTGCATGTGCGCGATGGTTGCCGTCCAATGGCGCAGTGCATTATGTGCCCTGGTAAATGGCAGTCGGTTGAAATAGCCAAATGCTGCGATAACTACGGATGGGACGAGGCTTAATAATACTGCCCAACGCAGCCAGGAATGAAGAAATAAAAGTGTGTTATACATCGTTTGATCACCTAACGATGCAAAGCTAAAAACAAAAACATACTAATTAGTATGTTTTTGTAAAACTATTGTAAGGATTGCAGGTATCGCTTCAGTTCGGCGAGGTAGGAATGGTAAACATCCTTGCTGTTATACAGTTTCCCAAAGTTACGTATGCCCCAGTAGCCCGACATTACAAAGTAGGCCACCTGCTCCGGAACAACATCTTTGCGCACCTTTCCTGCTAGCTGTCCGTTGCTGATATTTTTGACGATGATCTGTTGCCAGTCGCCCACCAGTTTTCTTAAGGTGGTATTGAACTGTTCATCCAGCGGCGACATTTCCTGCGTAAGATTACCAGCCGGGCAGCCGTATTGCACCAAAAGCAATGGGTGATCAATAAGCAGCATTTTTATCAGTCCGTAAATATCGTTCACGGGGTCATCTGCCGTGCTGAGCCCGGCAACAAATGCCTCGTGCATACTGGGGAACATGATCTCGTTGATGACCGCCAGCCCCATCTCATCTTTGTTTTTAAAATGGTAGTAAAAAGCACCTTTTGTCACATCTGTAGTGGCTATTATCTCATCTATACTGGTGGCCTGGTAGCCCTTCATGTAGATCAGTTCGAAGGCCTTCTGGAGTATGGTTAATCGCGTTGCTGCTGACTTTTTCATAAAATACCGGTTGGTACGTTCAGCAAATATACCAACCGGCTTGCCAATCACGAGTTAATAGTATGATGCATTTTATGATAAGTTACGTATGATACGCCCATCAGTACCATAGCTATTACCGGCCCCATCACTTTACTGGCAGGATCTCCGGAAGATATGTGGGCTATCAGTGCTGATATGAACGTGATGAAGAACCCGGAATATACCCATTCCTTCGCCCGGCCTTTCACAAAGGGTAGTATTAAGGCCACAGCTCCCAGCAGTTTGGCAATGGCCAGTTCTATCCTGAAGTAGTCAGGGAATCCAAGGTGTACGAATCCTTCTTTTACTTCCGGAGCGGTTACGTACATCGCTCCAGACATCAGCATCATTGCAGACATCCAACCTGTTGTGGCCCAGTAAGTGATCTTTATTGCTTTCATTTGCTTTTTTATTTGCAGCAAAATTCCATTTAAATACTATACTTTTGATAGCGATATACTATTGTATAGTAGTTTCCTTTTGTAAAGTATTGAATATGGTAAACATTGAGCTAACGCCCGAAATGCAGCACGGGGAATGCCGTAAGTATATGTTGTCTATCCACGACACGCTGGATATTATCAGCGGCAAGTGGAAGATAGAGATCATAGCATCGCTGAGTTTCGGTAAAAAGCGCTTTCTGCAGCTACAGCGGGAAGTGAATGGCATTGGTGCTAAAATGTTGTCTAAAGAACTGCGCGAACTGGAGCAGAATGGCCTGGTAAGGCGTACCGTACAGGAATCGAGGCCCGTTACCGTTGAGTACGAGATAACGGACTATGGCCAGACACTACAACCGATCATCCTGGAAATGGCCAAATGGGGCGCCACACACCGGAAGAAGATCATGAGCAGCTGATGCTTTAGCATTGCTATAACTTAAACTCAGGCATGATTATTTAGTCTGTATATCTGTAACTAAACCAGTAAATATCATGCAAACACTAAAGAAAATGTTGTTCATTACTGCGTTGGCGCTCACTACCGGTGCAGTATCGGGTTACGCTCAGATATATGTTAAGATAAGACCGGCAAGGCCCCACTACGAACGTGTAGTAGCCCCAAGCCCGCGCCATGTGTGGGTAGATGAGGATTGGGAAATGCGCGGCGGCCAGTATGTATTTGTTGGCGGCCGCTGGGCAGAGCCTCCGCGCCCGCGTGCAGTGTGGGTTCCCGGCCATTGGCGCCAGCGCCCGCGCGGCTGGGTGTGGGTTCCCGGTCATTGGCGTTAAGCTTTTACATCAAGTCAAGGTATATAGGCCACAGCACAAGCATGTGGCCTATATAATTTGCTATGGCTCAGGCCTTAAATATCAACTCTATAGTGTCTTTGCCTTAAATTTGTGTCCGACACATGAAACTGACACAGCATTTAGCAGGAACGGATAAAACTATCCTTTCCTTTGAGGTACTCCCTCCGACAAAAGGCAAAAGCATCGATTCACTTTATGCCACTCTTGACCCCTTCATGGAGTTCAAGCCATCGTATGTAAACGTTACATACCACCGCGCAGAGCAAATATTTAAGAAGCGCCCCGACGGCACTTTTGAACGCGTAGAGATACGCAAGCGCCCCGGCACTGTTGGTATTTGTGCGGCTATTATGAACAAGTACCAGGTAGAGGCTATACCGCATCTTATCTGCGGTGGTTTCAGTAAAGAAGAAACCGAGAATGCCCTGATAGATCTGCATTACCTGGGCATCAAAAATGTATTGGCTTTACGCGGCGATGCAGCTGCTAATGAAAAATTCTTTGTACCACATCCGCAGGGCCATAACTATGCCGATGAGCTGGTAAAGCAGATCATCACACTGAACAATGGCCAGTACATGGAAGATGACATACTGGATGGTGTGAAAACTGATTTTTGTATAGGAGTTGCCGGCTACCCGGAAAAACATTTTGAAGCACCAAACCTGCTTTCAGACATCGCCAACCTAAAGCGTAAAATTGATATTGGGGCTGATTACATAACTACGCAGATGTTCTTTAATAACGCGCATTATTACGATTATGTGGCCAAATGCAAGGAGGCCGGCATCAATCAACCTATAATACCAGGGCTTAAACCATTATCAACTAAGAAGCAGTTGACCGTTATTCCTCGGGTATTTAGCGTAGAGATACCGGTGGAACTGTATACCGAAATAATGAAGTGTAAAACCGACGCGGATGTAGAGCTGGTAGGCACGGAGTGGTTGTTGCAGCAATGCCGCGACCTGCTGAAGAACGGCGCACCTGTGTTGCATTTCTATACTTTATCTAAGCCGCACATTATATACAATGTGCTGAAGAAACTGTTTTAGCAAAAACATCTATAAACTAAGAGAGCGCACCGTTAAAGTGCGCTCTCTCAGTTTTATGAACATTGATCAGTATTAGTGTTGCAACTTAGCAGCAGCCTGGGCATTTACAGCTGTGTTGTAATCTTTGAAGTCTGTACTAGGGTGTGCTTGCTTGTAAGAGCTTGGTATTACTACTGCCCTGAAGGTTATAGTGCCGGGGAAAGCTGTAGCACTGCCATCGGTGTTGTATACAAAGATATCGAAAGCTCCCGGCCTGAAGTTGAATACGGTAGCTGTTACGCCATTCATATCAGGCAGGTTGGTCCAGCCGCTTGAGCTATATAATTTATAAACTTCAAAAAGGCCATAGTTATATACATCGTTCGTAAGATTAGGATCAGAGAATGTAGCTATCCAGCCGTTGCCCGATGCGCTCCAGCTGCTTACGTTAAATGCGTCTTCGCCTATTACATTAGCATTACCCATTGGGCCTACAGGACCCTGTGGACCTGTTTTGGTGCAACTTGCAGCAAACAATAATGTACCGGCGAAAAGCAAAAGCATTAATTTTTTCATGACTTGTGTTGATTTTATTTTGTGTGGTTGAAATTGTTTTCTACTCTTTCAATGGCAAATGCCATGCCAATTATTTCTGTACTACTTATTTAGCTTATCTATAGCAGCAGCCAATTGCCTGTCCTTATCAGTTACCGTATTGCCGGCATCGTGTGTGTTCAGCCATATTTCCAACTTGTTATAGGTATTCTTCCAGGTAGGGTGGTGGTCGGCTTTTTCGGCCAGTATGGCCACGCGCGTCATAAAGGCAAATGCCTCGCTGAAGTCTTTGAATGTAAACGCACGGTACAGCGTATTATCTTTTTCTTCCCAGCTCATTGGTTACGGTTTAGGCATAAAGATAAAAAACATAAAAAACATGCCGTAGCTACTGGGGCATTTATCTTTGCAGTTATGCTCATCAGTAAAAAATACCATTACAATGACGAATATCACAATGCAGCATGTGTTGGTGGTGGTATCTTTGCTCCATGAATAAAAAGGTAAAAAATACCATTCCCGTATACGATATACAATCGTTGCAGGAGGTAGAAAACAGGGAAAAGCAGGTCATTGCCCTGCCTTTTGCTGACTACCTGGACATTCATCCTAACCTGCACGCACCGCACAGGCATACCTTTTTCCATATGCTGCTATTCACAAAAGGCAGTGGGTATCATACCATAGATTTTGAACAGTTTCCCGTAGTGCCGGGGCAGATATATTTTATGGTGCCCGGCCAGGTGCACAGCTGGAATTTTGAAGGCGAGGTAGATGGCTACATCGTTAATTATTCTGCCCACCTGTGCCACTCCCTGCTTAAAGATGGCAACTATTCCGACCAGTTCTCTTTTCTGCAGGGCATAGCCAAAGATAGTGTGCTGGTGTTGCCTGCCGATGTGTTGCCAGCGGTTGAGCAATGTTTTAAAACAATAATAGATGAGGTACGTAACGCGCAGGCACTTGCCAATGATATGATCTGCGCGCAGTTGATGTCCCTGTTCATTCACGTACATCGCTGCACCAGCGCTAATGTGTCAGCAGGCATCCAGAACCACTTGGTGCTGTTCAACTTCCGCAAGTTGGTGAATACTTATTTTGCAGAGAAGAAGCTGCCTAAAGAATATGCAGCCATGCTATACATTACGCCCAACCACCTGAATGCTTTGTGCCGCGATCTGCTGAACATGTCGGCAGGGGAGGTGATACGCGACCGCATATTGCTGGAGGCGCGAAGGCTGTTGGTAAACCTGGACATTGGCGTAAGCGAGATAGCCTACCGGCTCAACTTTACTGATAATTCTTACTTCACAAAATTTTTCAAAAAATATATAGGTATCACTCCTGAGGAATTCAGGAAAAAACACCACTGATATGTGCGCGCAAAAACAAATAAAGAAACGAAGCCTTATTTCATCTGTATTCACCAATAGGTGTCCCAGGTGCAGGCAGGGCAAGCTGTTTAGCAATAGTAACCCTTACAATTTCGGCCACAACATGGATATGCCGGAACATTGCCCGGTATGCGGTCAACCATTCGAGCTGCAGACGGGCTTTTACTTCGGTACCGGCTATGTAAGCTATACGCTGAGCGTGGCATTCCTGGCCATCTCTTTTGCAGCTACTTACCTGGCGGGGCTTATTTCCATCAGCGATAACAGTATCTTCTATTGGCTGGGGGCCAGCACGTTAGCACTGCTTATCCTGCAGCCGGTCATCCAGCGACTGTCCCGGTCTATGTGGATCGCATTCTTTGTGCGCTACAATCCGGAGGGTGGGCCGGCGCGATTGTAGTTGCAGTTACCACTATGGAGCATCTATCTTGTTATTACAGTAGCTTATAACAGAACAGGCGTTTGCTTTCTCTGCAAACGCCTGTTCTATATAAGGGTTTACCACCTGAATTCCGGCTCTTTGAATGGGATCGGGTTGTCAAACAATACCCTCCAGTTCTCTAGTATCGGATTGATATTGGTTTCGAAGTTCGATTCCAGCGCCGCTTTCTTTTGCGCTTTATAGTTGTTCAGCTGGTCTTGTGTCCTGTTTTTTACTGCCTCCTCTTCATTTTTGCCGTATTCATTTTTTGTTTCAGTTGTTGGCGGATAACTATCCGTAAACTTGAACCCCTGTCTTCTATAGCAATCCTGGCTTTTCCCAACAGTGCAATGTGTATAGTTATAAGGCTCTACCACTGATATCATGTTCATGCGCTTGGTTTTTATGCGGTCCATAGCGCTTTTTGCGTAGTTGTAGTATTCCCTTGCCCATGCAGATACAACCGCTTTGTCTGACTGGTTTGGCCGCAACAGGGCTTTCTCCTGTAAGTGGGCCAGGTGTATGTTGGCGCACAACATGAAATTGCCGAACGTAGATGCCTCCATCTCGTACTCTTCAGGTATTTTGTACATAAACAAGGCAACTACATCGTTTTTCAGCGATTCATCCTTTCTCTCAAGGTAGGTAAAGAGATCGCCGGTAGACTGACCGTTCTTCTTTCTTGTTACATATTCAGTATTGAAGTCTTTTATGTAAGATTTCAATTTGATCAGTGCAATTTCCTGGTTGTTGATTACCAATTCTCTTTTTACTGTCGTTTCAATCGACTTGTTTATTTTTTCCCAATCTTCGGTCAGGGTGCCTTCATCCGGTATCAGCAGGTTTAGTATCAGTCCGCCTATGCCGCCGCCTACTTTGCCGGCAATGGCTTTGGCTATCTTAGTGGCCAGGTTGCCGAAGCTGAGGCTGGATGATAATGAACGGGCAGCTAATGGCCTGGTCACTGGTGTGTTTCTTACCAGTTGCTGCTGCGCCACATCTACCTGTATGTACGGATATACATAGTAGCAAACCGATAGGTTAGTGGTTTGCTTAAGTGTCAGCGAATTGGCCGGGTAATCGCCGTATGCTGATGATAGGTAGGTTAATTGGTTAGCTTCCACATGTTCGTTGTCGGACAAAGGGAACATAGCCTTGATCTCCTTCAGCATGCAGGCATATTCATCGCGGATACCCGCAAGTTTATCGTCCTGCAATTGCGACAGGTCTATCTCCGGGCCTACGGGAATTGATGTCTGCTGTAGCGGCTTGCTCAGCATTTCGGTAGCATAGCGCCTGGCCACAATTTCTGTGGTGGTGTTATCATCCGCAAATAATTCGTTGCCTGCATAATGCAGTAGTTCTATACGGTCTGCTAAATAGTCTAATGCGTTCTCTGCCTCTATAGAGGCGAAAATGATTGAAACGTTTTCCATGAATTGGTGATTAAGTAAATAATAGGTACTAATATATACTGTTATGCCTGTATTTCAAAGTGTCCGCTTAAGCATGATTTTACAAATAAAAATAAGGGCCAACCGCATTGGTCAGCCCTTAGAATTTATGTGCTCAGATTATTTTTTACGCCAGTGTAGCCGTAAGCTTCTTCTCGCAGTTATACAGTTTAGATATCGGGCAGTTTTCCTTTGCATTCTCAGCACACTCCTGGAATTTCTCAGCGGTGATGCCAGGTATCTTACCAGTCACGTTCAGTTCACTCAATGTTATTGCTCCATTATCCAGGGTAATGTCGCACCTTGTTGTCAGTTCGTCAGGTACAAAACCAGCTTCGTTCAGTACAAAGGTCAGCTTCATGGTAAAGCAGCCGGCATGGGCAGCAGCAACCAGTTCTTCAGGGTTGGTACCAACGCCATCAGCAAAGCGGCTGTTGAATGAATATTGTGTGTTATTGAGCGTAGTGCTCTGGGTGGTCAGGTGGCCATTGCCTTCCTTGCCTGATCCGTTCCAAACGGCGGTAGCGTTGCGTTTCATTTGTTGTGTTCGTTTTTTGGTATGGGTAAAGATAAGCAGGGCTATGCTTTTACAAAGCTATTCTGCGTATTGCTTATATTAATTCTGTAACGGGAAAAATCAATAGAGAACCCCTTATCAATATTGCCCTGTGCTCAGCATTACCAGCGTGCAAGCCTCCACGGGTTGTATACCGTTGGCACGGGCTATCTCCTCCAGTTCGTAGTTCTCAGCACCGGGGTTAAAGATAATGCGGCGCGGTTTAAGTGATAAAATGTAGTCGTAATATTCCTGCTGATGGGTGGCGTTCATGTACATGGTCACCGTGTCTACTTCTTCGGTTGGCTCCTTGTCGGTAACTATTTCCACGCTGTCTACAAAGCCCCTTTTCCTGCCCACGGCCAACACTCTATGCCCATGACCCAGCAACTTTTTTATAGCCAGGTTGCTGTAGCGGGTGGGATTTTCAGATGCGCCCAATACCAGTGTTTTGTTCTTCATAAAAGCCCTATTTGCAGGTAACCACACAATTATCACGCCATCGACATAGCCACCATTTCAGCTATATCCATCACCTTTACGCTGTCTTCTTTCTCTTTATTCTTCACCCCATCGGTAAGCATAGTAGTGCAGAACGGACAGTTGGCGGCAATGATTGTAGCGCCTGTTTCCAGCGCCTGCTCGGCACGCTCAAAGTTGACGCGTGTTGTGCCAGGTTCTTCTTCTTTAAACATTTGCGCACCGCCCGCACCGCAACACATACCATTGCTGCGGCAGCGCTTCATTTCTATCACTTCAGTTTCAAACAACTCCAGCACCTTGCGCGGAGCCTCGTATATGCCATTGCCACGGCCCAAGTAGCAGCTATCGTGGTAGGTTATCTTTTTGCCTTTAAAAGAGCCACCTTCTTTCAGCTTTATCTTGCCATCGTCTATCAGCTGCTGCAGGAAGGTAGTGTGGTGTATCACTTCGTAGTTACCACCAAGGGCTGGGTATTCGTTCTTTAAAATATTAAAGCAGTGCGGGCAGGTAGTTACCACCTTCTTTACGCCGTAGGCGTTCATCAGGTTGATGTTGTTATATGCCATCATCTGGAACAGGAACTCGTTGCCGGCCCTGCGCGCAGGGTCGCCCGTGCAAGATTCTTCCTTACCCATAATAGCAAAAGAAACACCTACCTTATCCAATATGGTGGCAAAAGCCTTGGTCACCTTCTGTGCCCGTTGGTCGAAGCTGCCTGCACAGCCTACCCAAAAAAGTATTTCCGGTGTTTCGCCGCTTGCAGCGAATTCTGCCATTGATCTTACCTGCATAATATATAAACAGCTGCCCCGCAGCGATCTTTTTAATTTATCCTCAAAAATAAACAATCAGAAATTAATCGGGTACTTTTTAAAGAAACAACGTAAAAGTATCTCAACCATCCACTTTTGACCTTTGACTTTTCACTCAGTTCACATAATACCCCTCCGGGCTATACATTACTGGCAGCAGCTTATGGTTTTTCTCAAAGTAGTCGTAGCCCGGTTTTAGCGTATACCAGAAGGCTATGCTTTGCGGATAGTCGCGGTATTCGCGTTTCAGGTATACCCAGCTCTTGGTGTCCAGGCGGGTAGGGAAGATGTGCACCGGTATATTCTCCTGGCCGTTTACGCGTGCATTCAGGCACAGGGTGTATATTTCCTTTATGCCCTCGTCGGTCATGGGCAGGCAGCCCACGGTTACACAACCGCCGTGTATGTATATATCACCGCCTTTTTTGGGTTTGGTAGCCAGCAGGTTATCAGAATAGTTGGGGTAGTTCAGCAACATAGATAGGTAGTAGTCGCTCTTGGGGTTAAAATCGTCAATAAAGTAATACCCCTCCGGCACTTGCCTGTCGCCCTCGGCACGCTTAGGGCCCAGCAGCCCCGATAGTGCACAGATATGGTACATTTTTATCAGCTTGTACTCGCTGGTTTCATTGTTGCGGCCCCATATCTCCAGTTCGTTCGATGCTTTAAAGGCGCGCAGGTATATATCTTTGGGCGGGTAGTTAAGCCCCTTCTTTTTAAAATCCTTCGCCAGCGAATCATTGAACTTCTTATACGCATCTGCCACCCGCGTACACGATAATTGAAAATTCTTCATCGACTGGGCATCTGTTTGCGCCTGCGCACCATGGGCAATAGCCATAAGCACACTAATAATTGTTACGCGCAATACACTTTTCAACATTCAACTGGTTTTATCTGGAATACGCTCACGTCTGCAATAATAGCGGACCCTGAAAGGGCCGGTTATAATAGCATTGGGTCTTAACCCGATGGCTTCACAGGCATGTTACAAATTTAGGATAAACAACCTTAAAGTAAATGATAAAATCACCGTCCAATCCGCGCGGATGCGCGAATATTGATCTCCTTCTCCTTTGCAGAAGGCCGGGATGGGGCTTATAGAATTACCTTACTTATTCAGCCCTGCTATCTGTTCCTTATAAGCTGCCGGCAGCAACAAGCCCCTTATGTGCTGCAACACACTGGTGCGCCTGGTAGCCCGGTAAAAGTTGAGCACGTGTTTAAAGGCATATGAAGGTTTCAGCTTTAACAACCTTTCTACCGGCCCCTGCGCCAGTATGGCCTGCACTTGCAGCATAATACCATATCTCAACCCACCCAGGTGTTTCTTATATTGTTGAAACAGGTCGGGCGTGTATTGGTTATACACCAGGTCTTCCCGCATATGGGCCAGCCTGTCGGGCAGCCAGGCATCGTAGGTGGCAGGCAGTTCTGTTAGCCCCATCCTGCTGCCCATGCGGTAAAACACGTCATACACTTCTGCTTTCTCGTCATCAGTCAGCCTACGCTCCAGTACTTCGAACGACGATATGGAATACGCTATCAGCATATACAGCACATCGCGGTACGCCCAATCGGGTATCCTGGCACCACGGCTGTTCTCCACAGCGCCGTGTATGGCGGTCATGGCATCTATGGCTTTATGTGCCGTCCCGGTATCGGCAAAGATGATCCGGTGCGCATAGGCAACTGTAGAGAACAGCCGGCCCAGCGGGTCGGCCGGTAGCTTGCCTGTAAAGTACAGCCAGTCCACTGCCTTGTTCAGCGCAAACTCCGCCGCCGATCCTGCAAATATGAACAGTACCACATCGCTATCGCCCCATATGCGGCGCACTATAGAATCTTCTTTTACAAACGTGCTCATTGTTTTATTTGCTCACCTTTATACGTTTATGCAGATACACCGCCAGTGCTGCCGAAATAGCTTCTAATCAGGCCGTCCATGCGTAAAAGTACTTTGTATTGCAAAGTTAATTGCAAATTTGTTATCGGAATATCATTTAACAAAATTTCACACACTGAAGCAGTAGAAAAAAAATAGCCCGGAACATTGTCCGGGCATATAAAATACTTAGTTGTCAATTCGCTTATCTCATCACAGAAAGCAACTGTGCCGTAAAACCATCAGCACTGTCAAAACCTACAACGTAAGTGCCTGTAGCCAGGTTTACCGGAAGCTCATTGTCCATATTGGTTGGCAATGAGTATTCAGCTAGTTGCTTGCCTGTAATGTCCCATACGCCTACGTTTACTACCTGTTTCCCGAGGGTATTGATGTGCACTGTAACATGTCCGCTTGCCGGGTTAGGGTATAGCTGCAGGCTGCTCTTAAATGTAGAGGGATCTTGTGATATACCTACGTGGCAGTTGGCCGCAGATTGCACGTAAATAGCAAGCTGGGCAACAGCGATACCACAAAAACCAGCCACAGAATAATTTATAGTATCTGCTCCGGCTGCAGATGCAGTAAGGGTGCCGGTAGCAGATATGGTGGCCACTGTTGTGTTGGTAAGATCCCATACACCTCCCGGCACCAACGATGTGGCTACAGAAGTATCACCTAGGCACAGGGTATCTGTAGCCAGGGAGATGGTACCTGCATCAGGTGACGGCATTATTGTAAAGTACATGACCAGGGTATCTGCTGCCATGCCATCACTTACAGATACTGTAAAGCTATCTGTACCGGTATAGCCTGCGGCAGGATGGTAATAAATACCCAAAGGTGTTATGGTGTCTCCGGTAGCAGTTGTGCTGTATGGCACGCCTGTTACAGTTCCATGTGTCGGCGCAGTCACTTGCAACCAGGTCAAAGTCTGGCCGCTATCAACATCCGCTGCCCCCAGCGATGATACAGTTACAGTTTCAACATCATGACAAATTATAAAAGTATCGCTTGCTCCGCCAGTAAAATAGGGAGGATTGTTCAGTGATATCTTCCTGATGTGCGGTGTGCTGAACTCCGGTATAAACATTTCTCCCAGTGCATTTATATACACATCAGCGGGCGTGTTTATGCCGGCACTCAGCGGGGCTCCACCATCGCCGGAGCTGGTTGCAACACCCGTGCCTGCGTAAGTGGATATGATACCCGAAGTGTTTACTTTCCTGATGCGATTGTTATTATGGTCGGCAATGTAAAGGTTGCCCGCTGCATCTGTTGCCAAGCCTCCGCACCAGTTGATGCTGGCAGCCGTTGCTGGTCCGCCATCGCCGCTAAAGCCCGTAGAGCCTGTGCCGGCTATGGTGTTAATAGTGCCGGTAGTATTTATTTTCCTGATGCGATGATTAGAGTTATCGGTTATGAACAGGTTGCCGGCATTGTCAAGGGTAATATAATGCGGATAGTACAGTAATGCGTCCGTTGCTGGTCCGCCGTCTCCTACAAAGCCTGATGTGCCACCGGAGCCTGCAATGGTGGTAATAATACCGGAAGTACTGATCTTCCTGATACAATGATTATATTCGTCGGCTACTATCATATTGCCAGCGGCATCTAATGCGAGGCCATACGGATGATCCAATTGTGCTGCCGTTGCCGGTCCGCCGTCTCCGGAGAAACCGAAAGTGCCGGTTCCCGCAAAGGTGCTGATAATACCGGACGTATTGATCTTACGTATCCTGTGGTTGTCGTAATCCGAAATATAGATGTTACCGGTGTTATCGGTTATTACTGCTGTTGGCCGGGCCAGTTTTGCTGCAGTCGCGGGCCCGCCATCTCCGGTATAGCCAGATGTGCCGGTTCCGGCAACAGTAGTAATGACACCGGCGGTGTTTATCTTCCTTAATCTATGGTTCTGCCTGTCAGTTATATAGTAGTTGCCCGTATTGTCCTGCGTTATCCAGGTTGGGTTATAGAAAGAACACGCCGTTGCGGCCGCACCATCTCCGCCATATCCCAGCACACCATTGCCTGCAATAGATGTTATAGTTTGGGCATTGGCAATGGATGACGCTGACAGGAGCAGGACTAAATAAAAGAGAACAGAATTCTTCTTCATAGTTCTTATTGTTTAAGTTATGGGCGCAAATATAGTTGAATATATATTTACTTGCCTCCTATCGTCATACTCTGCAAGAACAACCATCCTATAGCGCCTTTATCTGCGCTTTTAATTCCTTCGGTGTGGTAGGTTTCATTACTACACTATAGTTGGCACCCGTGGCCGGAGTAGCGCCTGTTATGCCCGCGTATAGCTGGCCGTTTATTATCGTAGCGGCTATAAAGTATACCGGTATGTTGGGCACGCTGCGTTCCTCCCCTACGTGGTTGTTAATACTGTACATAGGCAACACTGTATTGTACTGGGTGAATAGTGTGAACACGCTGACTTGTTTATCATCAAAAGCAATATCGCCTTGAACCGACAGCTTGACAAAGAAGTGTTGGTAGTTGGGCGTGGTCATAAAACGATCTACATTACTCATATTAAGGCTGTCGGCTATGATTGTAGTTGTATCGTTATTGTAGAGCACCACAGCTGAAGATGTACTGTGGTTAGGCCACCACACTACACCTATTGGTGCAAGAGACTGAGTTGGCGGCCAGATAGCACGTCCTGAAAATATTTTCATATCGGGGTCAGGCGTTGCGTTCATTGGCATGTTCACGCGATAAGCACCTTGTATGGAAAGTTCTGTGTTATTTTGAGTAACGCGGACGTATATCTCGCCACCTGATATCAATGGTTTGCCGGCGCTTACGGGCAACATTCCAGATAACAGCATATCGGCCTTGTTGAGGTATTCTGTAACCTGCACCTGCACAGCACCTGTAACTGGTGCACCCGATGCCGTTCTGAATATATTGGGTGGGAATACATAACGAGAACCACTGTTGCCATAGAATGATCCACCGGCACCGGCATCCAGGGTTACGGTTTTGGACTTTGGCGCCACCTCGGCAAATGCCTGGGTAACACTAGTGTATGGCCCTGTATTGTTTTTTTTACTGCAGGCATTTAGCGCGATGGATATAAAGGCTATAGCAACAATGATCTGGCTTTTCATAATGGGCAAGTGTAGTTTGATGTGGTTCTTTAACAAAATTTGGCAAATAATATTGTGTACCGTGCAATTAGCACAAATAATTAAGGCCACCTATAGGTGGCCTTAAAAGCATAATATCATTCAAAAATTACTTACCGGCAGTTGCGGTCTTTTTTACCAGCAGGTCTTTCTTCTGCAGGAAGAGGTCTGTCTTATCCTTAGGTATGCGTAGCTTGTAATAAGGCGTTGCATACGTATGGTTCATAAACTGGTCGTAGTCCGTGTTCCAGCGGGTCATCAGCTTTTTATCCAGGCCTATTTCCACTGCCATCACATCCAGCGATATTGGTTGATCCACCTTCAGGATGTTCATGTTCTTCAGCTCGTCGTCGGTAAAAGTTACCTTTTTAGGTACTACAACGAGGGCTGGTGCAGGAGCCGGTGTGGTACCAGCCGCGGCTGGTTTGGCCGTGGTTGCAGCAGCAGGTGCAGTTGTTTTTGGCGCATTGGCCATAGCTCCCGGTGCCGATGCTGCTATGAGTTCTTTCATCATAGCCTCATCTTCCTTGCTGTCTTTACCAAACTTAAAGTCTACCGGTATACTACCCAGGCTTATGAACTTACCCAGGTTCTCAAAGATACTTGCCGTAGCAATGAAGGCCAGTACGTGGCCCTGTGTTTCGCGCGGCAGGTACTCTTTAATATCCCAGAAGTTATGACTGCCTGTTTTTTCAATAGCCCTCAGCACCGGTGTTGGTCCGCTGTTGTAAGCGGCAACTACCAGTAGCCAGTCGTTCAGCTGGCTATACAGCAGGTCCAGGTACTTGGTAGCGGCGTCGGTAGATTTGCTCCAGTCGGTGCGCTCGTCGTTCTTACGGCTCACCTTCAGGCCCATCATCTTAGCGGTCGTTTCCATCATCTGCCATGGGCCCACAGCACCGGCATGCGATACCGCCTTATGGTTCAGGGCAGATTCTATAACGGCCAGGTACTTCAGTTCCTTAGGCATCTTTTTCTGTTCCAGTACGTTGTCTATAACAGAGAAAGGCTGTGCGCTGTTGCTTTGCACGCTGCTCAGTGTACGGTTATGAGATTCCATGTACTTGCGTACAAAGTCGTTCACATACTCGTTCATCTCACCAAAGTAGGCTTTTT
This sequence comes from uncultured Flavipsychrobacter sp., assembly GCA_964588295.1. GTDB lineage: Bacteria > Bacteroidota > Bacteroidia > Chitinophagales > Chitinophagaceae > Flavipsychrobacter. The sequence goes on from CAZPOT010000009.1 coordinate 94,265, forward strand.
CGCCTGCCAGCGGCACATGGCCGTAAGAAAGTAATTCGGGATTGTAAGATCTGTTAACAGCATTACTTGCCAACAGGGTACCTTTTGATCTGATACTTGTGGAGTCGGACTTGCCAACTGCCGTGGCACTCTTTTTTACGATAGCTTTATGCTGAGCCATTGCTGGTACGGCACCCAGTGCTATCATCACACTGGTCAAAAGAACTTTACATTGCATGTTTTATCGTTGTTAAAGCGGTGAAGCATGCAACCCTTAAAGGGAAGCCTACAAAAATAAATGTCTTATTATTTGGGGGTATACCCGTAAGGTATTAAGCGTTGTTGCTGGTAGTGTTGATCTTTTCTTTCGGAGTTTCTTTCATTCCGTTCTCGATCTCACTTTTAATGCCATCCTTCGCTTCGTTAAACTGGCGGATACCCTGTCCCAGGCCTTTTGCCAGCTCAGGTATCTTCTTACCGCCAAATAATACTACTATTATCAGCAGCAATACGATCATCTCTCCACCTGTCGGCATCCACGTCAGCAAAAGCGGATTTGCATTCAAAATTGTCATACGAATCAAATTTTAATTAAAGTTAATAATAGTCCGTAGGGCTTGTTTCACAAAAGTAATCCTTTCAGGTCAGATATCCATGAAAACGGGGGCGTTTGCTCCAGTTTTAACAGTTGAATGACCTATTTTTATTGATTTTCAATAATATACAAATATACTGTTGAATACTTTGTGGCGGGCAATTTACTCGTTTGTACTACCCGGTTTATACATATTGCCTGCGGTATAGCGTCGCCATTTCTCCAGTACTTCGGTCATATCTGCCGGCAATTCGGAGTTGAACTTCACCATTTCGCCGGTGCCCGGGTGCTTAAAGCCCAGTTCCTTGGCATGTAGCGCCTGGCGCGGCAGTATGGTAAAGCAATTATCTACAAACTGCTTGTATTTGCTGAACACAGTCCCCTTTACTATCCTGTCGCCACCATAAGTAGTGTCGCCAAACAGTGGATGCCCCAGGTACTTCATATGTACGCGTATCTGGTGCGTGCGGCCTGTTTCCAGCCTTAGTTCTACCAGGGTAGTGTAGTTAAAGCGTTCCAATACCTTATAGTGCGTCACTGCTTCCTTCCCATGTTCACCATCGGGAAATGTGTCCATTATTTTACGGAAGCGCAGGTTGCGGCCTATAGGCACGTTTATGGTGCCCTGGTCTTCTTCCAGGTCGCCCCACACCAGCGCTATATAGCGGCGGTGCACGGTATGGGCTTTAAACTGGGCACTCAGGTCGGTCATGGCCTTTTCGGTTTTGGCTATCACCATCAGGCCGGTTGTGTCCTTATCTATACGGTGCGCCAGGCCCACGCGGGGCAGGCCGGTATCGGAGTGATTTTGTTGCAGGTGATACAGCACACCATTTACCAGTGTGCCCGAATAGTTGCCGCAGGCAGGGTGCACCACCATGCCGCTCGGCTTGTTAATGATCATTACCGACTCATCTTCGTAGGCAATGTTCAGCGGCATATCCTCCGCTATTATCTCCGTGCTTTCGGGGCGGCGGGTATCATATACTACTATATGCTCATTGGGGCGTACCCTGTAGTTCGATTTTACCTTTTCCCCGTTCACCAGTATCATGCCGTCGTCCAGCGCCTGCTGCACCTTATTGCGCGTAGCACCCACCAGCCGCACCATCAGGAATTTATCTATCCTCAGCGGCTCTTGCTTGGCATTAGTGGTCATCTGGAACCTGATGACGGGTTCTCCGTCTGCCTCTATAACGTCCCCATCGGGGTCTTCATCATCCCATGTATCCTCGGGTATGAGATCTTCATTCATCCGGCAAAGGTATTTCAATTCGACAATTTGGCAATTTGCCAATTCGGCAAGCTTTCACGCAAAGAGCGCCAAAGGTGTTTCGTTAGCAATATCGCATGTATAACCCTCACTCGGCCTCTCCCTAAAGGACGAGGAGATCAATGTCCGCGCCGTGGCGCAGGGGGAATTGCAGCAAATGTGAATTGAGCCATCGAGCCATTAAGCCATTGAGCCATTCTTCAACGGGTTCCGCTGCTTCCACTTCGCATTCTCGAACGAGGCAAAGTACTTAACGAAGCGGTTCACTACAAAATCGGGAATGTATTCCATCTTCAGCAGGTAATTCAACTCGCGGGCTTTGGCACCCAGGCTGGCTTTGGCGTCCATCGATGTGCGGCCCAGTTGCAGCAGGCCCTTGCCCTGCAATATGGCCTGCTCCAGCCCCGTAAACAGTATGTTGAAGTAGATCTGGTGCGTTTCGTTCTCACCATAATCAAAGCCTATATAGTATATGTTGTATGTGCCGGGCTCAGAAAAAGCACTGTAAAAGCCTATCAGCCGGCCTTCTTTAAAGTAGCCCATTATCTGGAAGGCATCTTTATACAGTGCTTTCATATCCGTAAAAAAGCCCTGTGCCGGGCGGGTAAGCGTAAAAGGCTGCTGATCTACCGTAGCCATAAATAGCTGGTGCAGGTCCTTTTCGTAGCGGGTTATCTCGTCATCTGTCAGCAACCGTGCCGTTACCCCATCTATAGCGGCCAGTATTTTATTGGCCCTGGCTTTGTACTTACGGCCCAGGTCTTTCAGGTAGTCGGCCAGCGTTTGCCATTTCGGGTCTACCTGCATTTCCATTACATTATCTTCAAACGGGTGTATATAACCATTGCCGGCAAACAGCTTCCGCGTGGCAGGTGTCAGCTCCGGCAGTTCCTTCAGTAATATGGCCGATGCGCACTCGTCATACGCTATCCGTTCTGCCAGTGCGCCTACCGCTTCCGTGGCCTGGTCGGCACTCAGGGCAGTCCTGTCGTAGCAATAGCAGTTTTTTTCATTCTGCAGTGCATCCCCCAGTATCAGCACCTTCGTCCGTTTCAGGCTGGTGAATAGTTTTATCAGCCCCTTGGTAAACGCGTTATCGGTAGCCAGGTTAAAGTTGTTCCTAGTAAGGGTAAACAATTGGTAATAGGCAAACAGCACAGGTTTGCCGTTGTGCTTTATCATGGCATACCGGTGGCCTGCGTCGGGCAGGTTGCGCTCCAGCAGTTTAAATCTTTCGTTGGTCATCTCTACCTGCCCATCTCCGGCCAGGGCGCCTACATTGGCAGGTACATCATCGATAGACTTAAGAATATCTATAGTAGTGGTATTGGCAGCGCGCTTATCTGTAAACAACCTGTTCAGGCATGCCGAAATAAGGCAATTGTCGAACGTTGTTGACGGAGTAGGCAATTTAAGACTGCTGCTGTGGGGCATTGTTTTTGGTTGTTTGCTCAAAATTAAGGCTATTGCCGTTCTATCTGTTCAATGGCTGTTTTTTATGTTTTTATTCGCAACTTTAGGTCAATTCCGCTTATTTTTATGTACACCCTCAGATATCTCTTTACTATGTTCCTGTTGCTGCTATGCGGCTTTGCCGGCAGCGGGCAAACACATACAAAAGCCAATAAGCATCCACAAAAAGTACGGCCCATCACCATTAACGATGATTACGACTTTTACCCTAAAGTGATACCGGCATCTTCTATAGGGATGCAAGGTACACGGGTAAGCAGCCCGTTTGTACCCACAAAAGCATTGCAGGCACTATTTCCCGGCAAATACAGGAATTTTCTCCGGTGGATAGATTCAGGTGAGCGCATCAATATAGTAGCATGGATAAGTAAGGAGATACCCCGCAAGCGATTCCAGAACTGGGACGACATGGTGTATTTTCCGCATGCCGTGAACGTAACGGAGCTGCGCGATACACTGCACTATACAGATAAGGCAGGCAACAGGTATATACTAATGTCGTTTGCCACGCGCGACGGTGATAATTGCCTGTGTATGAGCTGTGGCCGGTTTGTAGGCGTAATGATGGGGCTGGCGTTGTTTAAAGAAACAGGCAGCGAATGGCAACTGGAGACATTTGATATGGCGCTGGGCTTCCATGGCGCCTTCCAGGAATTGCCCAGGCTCCACAGCATTCAACTTGGGCCAGATAAGCAGGGGTGGTACTTTTATGATGCGAACGGTGGTGGTGGCTCGGTATATTATGCCGAACTGTACGTAATTTCTGTAATAGACGGCAGGTTTAAAGAGGTAATGGCAGTGCCACAGGTCAAGCGGTATAATACGCCATCATCGGTATGGGATGTGAAGATAAAAGTGAATAAACAAGACAGTACCAATGCCTTTTGGCCCATGCAACTGGCTATAAAAGGCACCTTTATACGCTATACCCCCGACCCGGTATACGACAGTACTGACTCACCACCTGAACTGGCAAAACAAATTAAGGGCCGGGACAGGTTTGATTTTACCCTTTACCGTAAATATGAGTTCCGTGATAATAAATACAGGAAAACAGGCAGTTCGGTCAAAATAAGGTAAGTATCTTCGGGTAGTTGTTTATTACATATGAAGTTCAATTTCAGGTATATACTGGTAATGGTATTGTTGCTGTGGGGCGTTGCCGCGTGGGCCAGCCCGGCAGATACCACCAAACCAATAACAAAATTCGAGCTCAAAAGCCTCAACAGGCTAACCATAGACCTGGCGCAGCAAAAGGGGAGGGTCATTTTTGTCAACTTCTGGTCTTTGGCCTGTATACCCTGTAAGCAGGAAATGCCCTCTATAAACAAACTGAAAGAATACTACGATATCAATACCGATGTGCTGTTCGTCTCCATTTGCCTCGATGATAACATCCCCGAAGCTACTGCCTACTTCAAAGAAAAAGGGTACAGCCTGAAGATATACAGCGTAGATGGCCCCGTGCCCGAGAGCGTTTTCCATGGCGAACTACCCACAACAGTCATCATCGATAAGCAGGGCAGGGTAGTGTTCCTGAAAGAGGAAAAGGAAGACTACTCCGATAAAAAGTTCACCGAGATGATAGACCGGCTGAGACAAGCCCCTTAGGCTAAAAAGGAGTCTAAAGCATTTGGCAACTCGCAGAATCCCATTATTATAATAAAGCCTACCATCGGGGCAATATCATTTAGTTAAGCGAAAAAAGGTCTGAAAGACCGAAAGATAATAGCCCGGGACGGCAGTCCCGGGTATAGAATTGAAGTCATAAAAGCTCTGAAAGAGCGAAAGATACCCCCACTAGTTCTTTATTGTCGGACGCCACCTTCCCCCCCCTTGGAGAGGGTCGGGTGAGGCTTTACACCACGTTACTCCGCCCGGTAGGCCGATGTATCTGTAGCACTCCTCCTTACAAGATAATCTATGAACTTGTGCATCTTAGCGCTGTTATAATCGGCAGCACCAACATGGTTCATGGCCAGCCTTCCTGCTTTGTCTATTATAGATGTGGTGGGCATACTGCCGCCAAACAGCTCTTTCGACACATTGCCCACTGCTACATACAACGGCATGCTATATTCTTTTTTGTCCATAAACTCGCCCGACTTTGCCAGGTCGCCATCAGCATCCACTACCAGGAACACCACATTAGTGTTGTGTTGATAAGCCTCGTAAAGGGCATTAATTGATGGCATCTCCGCCTGGCAGGGCGGGCACCAGGTGGCCCAGAAATTAACGAACACCACCTTGCCCTTCAGCAATGCAATGTCCGTCATCTTATTATCCCGTCCGCGGAAATAGCCTGTATAATTACCCGCCACACCTTTTTCATTCACGGGCACTGGAGGTTGAAACAATCCCACCTTCATCAGGCCTCGCATCAGCAATCCCTTGGTAGATGGATTGATCACCAGTATCAGCAACACCACAAATAGTATATTAATGATAATGGTGCCCTTCTTATTCTTGCTTTTATCGCTGCTGAAGAGCGAGGTTAGTTTGCTCATAAAATTAATTCAATTCCAAAAACACCGGGCAGTGGTCAGAATGCACCACATCGGGCCGTATCTCCGCATGCTTCAGCGCTTCTTTCAGCGGTTCGGTTACGTTCACGTAGTCTATGCGCCAGCCCTTGTTGTTGGCGCGGGCGCCTGCAAACGCGCTCCACCAGCTGTAGTGGTGCGGGTCTTTATTAAAATGGCGGAAGGTATCTACATACCCGTTGGTGAACAACTTATCCATCCACTGGCGCTCTTCCGGCAAAAAGCCCGATGAGTTCTTGTTACCCTTCGGGTTGTGTATGTCAATATCCAGGTGGCATATATTGTAGTCACCGCAGATGATCAGGTTCGGGCGGGTTTTTCTCAGTTCCTGTAAATGGGCAAAAAACTCGTCGAGCCACTGGTATTTATAGGTCTGGCGCTCGCCGCCGGTAGTGCCACTGGGAAAGTAGGCGTTGATCAGCGTTCTGTCGCCAAAATCGGCGCGTATCACCCGGCCTTCAAAATCGCTCTGCTCTATCTGGGTGCCGTATATCACATTGTCGGGCTGTATTTTGGTAAGTATGGCAACGCCGCTATAACCTTTTTTCTGTGCGGAGAATGAATATACCTTATACCCAACAGCTTCTATATCTTTTACAGGCACATCTTCCTGGTGCGCTTTTATCTCCTGCAGGCATATAATATCGGCCGGGTCGGTCTTCAGCCAGTCAATAAATCCTTTCTTCACGGCGCTCCTTATGCCGTTCACATTATATGTTATGATGCGCATGATTATGTAAAATTGTATGCCGCAAGTTAAAGAATGGCTCTGACAATATTTACAGACCGCTTTCAGATACGGTATCCTATATTTGGCGTTAGATGAACGGTAAACGGATCAATTATTATGTATCGATGCTGGTGTGCACGGCCCTGCTGTTGCTGCCTGCTGTGTACAACCATTACCCGCTTATGGATCCCGATGCGGGCACTTACATAGCTTCCGGCTTCAAGCCAGAAACTCCGTTCGATCGCCCCATTACCTACGGCCTGCTGTTGCGGTTATTTAGCATCAACGGGCTTTCGCTTTGGCTGGCCGTTGCCGCGCAGGCATTCATTGTGTCATGGCTTATAGGCAGGGTGCTTAACTTGTTTACTGCTCCTGCCCGGCTACCTGTTGTCCATGTATTGGTAGTGCTGTTCCTGTCGCAGTGTACATCATTACCATGGCTGGTATCTATGATACACCCCGATGTTTTTACCTCTATTGCCTGCCTGTGCATCGTATTGTTGTTTGCCGGCGACAGGAATAAGGCGCTCTTGTACGTATTGTTCTGGGTAGCGGTAGCAGTGCATATGTCGCATCCGGTATTGTTCGCAGGCTTACTAGTGGTCTTGTTCCTGTGCAAGCGCCTGTACATGCAGCGCCTGTGGTTTCGCGATCTGCGCAATAAAACCATCATACTTATAGCGCTCTCCTTATCGGCTATTGCTGTTATGGGGTCTGCGCTCAGTAAGTCTAAACATGTGTTTTTTACCGGCACATTAGTGGAAAAAGGCGTACTGCAGATATACCTTAAAGAGCAGTGTGGCAACAAGAACTACCAGATATGCGCCTATAAAGACCAGCTGCCCGCCACCAGCGATGAGTTTGTATGGGTAAGCAGCAGCCCACTATATAAGGTGGGCGACTGGGCAGGATCAAAGAAAGAATTCAGCGAAATAGACAAGGATGTAATGACCACGCCGCGCTACCTGTGGTTATACATCAGGTCCTCTATAGCACAGTTTGGCCGCCAGGCGCTGAGCTTTGATATTGGTACCGGTACATTCCGGTTCCCAACCGGTAGCAATGTAAACGAGCAGATGCGCCTGTACATGCCAGGGGAACTGACTCAGTTCAATGGTGCCTTCCAGAACAATACCGACCTGCCTGCCCGCCTAAAATGGGTGAACATTATTCTAAGGGTCATTGTAGCCGTAAGTTGCGGGATACTAATTTACTTCCTGCTGTTCCGATGGAAGAAATTGTTACTCGCGCTCAGAACAGTACTCTTCATCCTGCTGGCCGGTGTCATCACCAACTGTGCCGATTTCGCCGCACTATCGGTAGTGGTAGGCCGCTATGGCGCTAAGATGATATGGCTGCTGCCTTTTTGTGCATTGTTGTGTTTAATAAATATAAAAAATGAAAGGGCAGAGTATTGAGGAGATGGAACAAGATTATTGGCCGGCACCCGAAGATCGGTGGTAGAGACGCAATATTTTGCGTCTCCACATAAAGCAGAGAAAATCTGTAAAGGCTGCTCAACTATATCAACCCCTCATCCCCAAAACTGTAATAATCATGTCCGGCCACTATTATATGGTCTATCAGTTTCATATCCATCAACGCGGCCGATTCTCTTAGCTTTCTCGTTATCTGCCTGTCGGCCTCGCTCGGTGTTTTATTGCCCGATGGGTGGTTATGCGCCACTATCAGGTTGCTGGCAGTAGCCAGCAATGCGTTTTTTAAAATAATGCGGATGTCGGCCACAGTGCCGGTCAGTCCGCCATTGCTTACCATCTCGGTCTTTAACACCTTATTGGCGTGGTTCAGGTATACTGCACAAAACGATTCGTGCGTCAGGTCCTGCAGCAGTGGCATAACTATCTCAGCGGCATCCCGGCTGCTGCGGATGGCGGTGCGCTCCAGGCTTTCGGTGGTCTGCCTGCGGCGGCCCAGTTCCATGGCCGCGGCTATAGTTATAGCCCTGGCCTCGCCAATACCTTTTGTTTTTTGTAGTTCTTTCAGGCTCAGCCTGCCCAGTTCACGCAGGTTGTGGTGGGCCATTGCCAGTATATCCCGCGCCAGGTCCAGTGCCGACCGCTCTCTTGTTCCGCTGGATATCAATATGGCCAGCAATTCAGCATCGGTAAGCGCAGCAGCCCCGCGGGCCATCATCTTCTCCCGCGGTTTATCATCTTCCTGCCAGTTCTTGATGCTTACAAATTCGTTCATTCGGGTGATTATTGAGCAGTGTAAATATATAGCAAAGAGATCTACAGAGTTGTTTTTCCGGGATTGACGGCATAATAAAAAACAGAACACATAAAGAAGTACAGGCCCGGCCTCGTTACACTGATGACAGACCCTGTAAGGGTCGGTTACAATAGCATCGGGTTTCAACCCGATGGCTTAAGGCGACATATGAACAATATACCGATTTCAATCTTTATTATCCCCCACATGTTAATTGCTTTCATCCGCCCCGGAATTACTTTTCACTACATTTGCCCCTACAATTCATATATCAATGATCTGGCATATAGTTACCGGCGATATGGCTGCTGCTCCGCTGAACGCAGCTATTGAGCAGAGCGGAGTAGATGATAAAGTAGTAGTGATAAAAGATGTGCTGAGTATTGGCCCGTTACAAAAAGCTGAAGGACAGAAATTCTCTGAGCTGCGGTCGGCTTTCTGGAACGAGGTGATCAATAATGACAAAACGCCTGTGGAGGTAGACGATATGGAGCGTCTGCTCCAGCTGACACTGGATGCCACTAAAGATGAGACAGCACAGGTGTGGGTATGGAGCGCTCCCTCGCCATCAGACATATGCACCTATATGTGGACGCTGAAGTACCTGGGCAAACTGCGTGGCAGGTTATATATTGTAAATATTGCTGGTTTGCCATTCCTCGATGAGAACGGAAAATTGTTCTTTCCTAAGGGATTAGGCGAAGTAACATCGAAAGAAGTAATTAAGGCACGTAAACTGGCCCGACTGGTAACACCTGCCGAACTGGAACTGGACGGCGAAGAGTGGGAGCGCCTGGTAAACGAGAACGGGGGCATACGTACCCTGGAAGGCAGTAAGAAAATAGTATCGCGCAGCGAAGAACATTATGACAACCTGCTGCTGGCCGCCTGCAACAGTCAGTACCAGAAAGCATCAAAGGTCGTTCACCAGGCCATGACCAAGACCTTCATCCCCACCGGCGATACCTACCTCGGCTGGCGCCTACGCAAAATGGGCGAAAAGGGCGCTATCCACATGCAGGGCGACGTCACCAAAGGCCTCAAAGACTTTGAGGTGAAGCTGAACGACGGAACGTTGTTGTTGTAAAAAATGGAGATAAGTGTTACGGTGAGATAGCATCAGGTTTCAACTGGATCATAGAGCCAATGACAGCCCACCACCGAGTGTCATCCTGAGCCTGCCGAAGGGCGACACGGACACGAGCTCTGTCATTGGTTGCTTGTCGACCGCGACAAGGTCGTTGAAAAGGCAAAAGCACAGAGCCGCTGTCCTGTCTTCGGACAGACAGCCCACATTGGGACGTATTCGTTTCCGGACATCCGCACACAATAATTTCGCAACAAAACACCCCCGCAAATGTCCGCTACAATAGAATCGGGTATTACACGAACAAGTAAGCCGCCCTATTAACCTTTTAACCCTTTTATTAACTGCCCCTTACACAATCCCCATATACTCCTGTAGTATAATAACCGCTGCCACAGCATCTATCAGCCCCTTTTTCTCCCGGTCTTTCTTCTTCAGGCCCATCATAGCTATCTGCTGGCTGGCCATTTTCGATGTCATCCGCTCATCCACTTTCTCTACCGGCATCTGCGGAAACACATTGCCGAATTTCACGATGAACTTCTCTACCAGCGGTGTAGCATCGGTAGGGGAGTCATCCATATTCAGCGGGTAGCCGATGATGATCTTTTCCACCGGCTCGGCGGCAATGTACTTTTTCAGGTAGCCTATCAGTTCGCCGCTGTCTACGGTGTCCAGTGCCGATGCTATTATTTGCAGTGGGTCAGAAACGGCTATGCCGGTGCGTTTTTTACCGTAGTCAAGGGCTATGATGCGTGCCAATATGTTTATTTTACTTTAAGTGATTTGAATACTACCTGGCGGTGTTTCTTCAATATGTCTTTCTCCATTTTGCGCAGCTCTACAAACTTCATTTGCATGCGCATTTGCTTGGCAGGGTCTTGCTCTTCGTTTATCCGTTTCAGCAGTTCTTCCTGCATCTTCAGTATCTTTTTAAACTCAAAGTAAGAGAGGGTGCTATCTACATCCACGATGTAGGTCATGGCGCCGTTCAGGCTTTCTATGCCGTATTTCTCCTTCCAGTTATGGCTTATGTTGGTATTGTGGTGCAGCAGCGATGCCATTTTCTCCCTTACCGCCTGCTCGGGGTGATTCACGAAATAGTGCGTCTCCGGCACGCCGTTAAAGTGCGTAAAATGGTCAAAGTACTCGTTATACAGCCTGTTCACCATTTCATTTTCCAGTATCGATGGGTCTACACGCTCTTCCAGCAACCTGGCTACGTTCTCATACCCTTCATAGGTCATATGGCCATACTCTATCAGTACGCGTAACAATGCCCATTCTTGCGGGTCTTCTTTAGCCGCCGGCTCGGCCGTTGCGCCTTCCATGGCCTCGTAGGCTGCCGCTTCAGCCAGGTCTTCCTCGCTTGGCTGCGGCGCTGCCTGTTCGTTGCGGCGCTGCTGGTGGCGGGTGTCATTGTCTATGCGGTCGCGTATATACTTATTCACCAGGTTAATGAGGCCGGTCTCATCAACCTGTAACTTATTCGATGCCGTGCGGATGTAGTGATCCTGCAGCGCAAAATCCTCAGCCTTATTGATACGGGATATGCTCTCCGCTATCTCATTTACCAGCTTCGATTTCTTTACCGGGTCGTTGCCTACGTCCTTTATACCTATCTGCAGGCGGAAGCTGATCACATCCTGCTTATGCTCTTTTACATATTCGTGAAATTGTGCCGCGCCCGACTTCTGTATAAAGCTATCCGGGTCTTCACCATCGGGCAGTAGTACCAGTTGCACGTTAAAGCTCTGGCCCAGGGCCATATCCAACCCGCGGAGCGCCGCCTTTATACCTGCAGCGTCACCATCGTAAAGGATGGTCAGGTTCTTGGTCAGCTGGCCTATAAGGCGTAGCTGGTCTTCGGTGAGCGATGTGCCACTGCTCGCCACTACATTCTCCACACCTCCCTGGTGCAGCGATATTACATCCGTATACCCCTCTACAAGAAAACACTCATCCTGCTTACCTATAGCATTGCGGCTTTGGTACATACCGTAGAGTATCTTACTCTTCAGGTAAAGTTCGTTTTCAGGAGTGTTAATGTACTTGGGCGCCTTTTCGTTGCTCTTCAGTATGCGGGCGCCAAAGCCCAGTACGCGCCCCGTCATCCCCTGTATCGGGAAGATCACACGGCCGCGGTACACATCATGATAGAAGCCATTGCGTTCCTTTACCAGGCCCGCCTTGCTCATCAGCTCCTTATTATGGCCCTTGCTTATGGCAGTATTATAAAACTGGTCGTTCTGTTCGGCATTATAACCCAGCCTGAATTTCTCTATAATGTCCTTCCTGAAACCACGTTGCTTAAAGTAGCTCATGCCTATCAGCTGGCCTTCTTCGCTGTTCAGCAGGTAATCGTGGAAGTAGTTGGCGGCATATTCATTCAGTATACGCAGGGCCTCGCCGGCCATCTGCTGCTGTATCTGCTCGGGGCTGCGTTCAGTTTCCTGTAGGGTTATCTTGTAATAGTCGGCCAGCCACCGGATGGCTTCGGGGTAGGTTAGCTTTTCATGTTCCTGTATAAAGCTCACCACATTACCCGCCTTACCGCAGCCAAAACACTTATAGATGCCCTTGGCCGGAGATACGTTGAACGACGGCGACTTCTCGTTATGAAACGGGCAATTGGCCATGTAATTGGCCCCACGCTTCTTCAACCGCACAAATTGTCCTATCACGTCGATTATATCGGCGCGACTCATCACCTCATTTATAGAAGACTGGGATATCACTCCCGCAAAATTACGCCAATTATTTTTGCCCCGGTCGTTAATTGCACCTCGCCCAAGCCCGGTCGCTAAACCTGCACCCAATTCTAATGACAGCTCACCCACATAGTGTCACACTGAGTAAACAATTAGCTGCGCTCAAGAACTTTGCAAATGACACTGCAATAATGGAACTTAGAAGAAAAGGTAACTTATGGCAGTGTAGCAGTATCACTCCTGGTGTCTTAGTACCTGTCGCTGAGTTTTGCTTCAAAGAAATATGCAGTACTTTTTGGTGATAATTCTGTTAGCGCAGACTATTCCCGTTTGGCAGCTTGCCTTTATCTACATTGTATTCTTTGAGCCATAAGTTACCTGTTGTTAACTCAAAACGTAAGTTATGTCAAAGGTAACAGTTTTCGAAACGGTTCATGAAAGCGCAGCGGGCATAGATATAGGTGCTGCCAAAATTTTTGTATCGCCAGATGGTATAGAGGTCAGAAGCTTTGATACTTTCACCACAGGCTATTATGAATGTGTAGAATATCTGCAGGAAAAGGGAGTGCGCGAGGTAGCTATGGAAGCTACCGGCATTTACTGGATGGCCCTTTATTCGATGCTGGAAAGTTGCGGATTGAAAGTTCATCTCGTAAATCCTAAAGAGACCAGACAAGTAAAAGGTAGAAAGACCGATGTTAAGGATTGCCGGTGGATACAGAAATTATTTTCAGCTGGCATACTTCGTTCAAGTTTTATTCCTGAAGGCAAATACATGGAAATACGCCTTCTTGTCCGGGAACGGCTTGATATTATAGATATGGGAGGGACTTACGTTAACAAAATGCGGAAATGCCTTGAGTTAATGAATATAAAATTAACAGAGGTTATCAGCCAGGTGCAGGGAGCGAGCGGAATAAAAATGATCAAAGCGATCATTAGTGGTTGTCGGGATAAAGAATATCTGCTAAGCTTATGCGATAGGCGTATCAGGAACAATAAGGCAGATATAGTGTTAAAAGCATTGGAGGGTAATTACAATGAGACTTACCTGTTTATGTTAGCCGTGAATATGAGTTCGTGGGAAGATCATCAAAAAAAACTACAGATCATAGACAGCAGGATAGAAGAACTACTCAAATCACTATGTGAGGTCAATGGAATGAAAGAAGTAGACAGTAGCCCGAAACGGGTTCATCATCATGAGCCTAAGGTAGCCAATCTTCACCAGATGCTGGTGAACTTGTATGGTGTTAATATCAGCAGTGTGTCAGGGATAAATGATTATACATTGTTGCGGCTATTAGGAGAAACCGGAGTAGACATGAAACGCTTTCCATCTGCAAAACATTTTACAAGTTGGTGCGGGCTGTCACCTAAAAACAATCAAACAGGCAAGACCAACAAAAAGGTAAAAGGAGCACACTGCAATAAGGTCGGGCAAATCTTCAAAGGCTGCGCGCAAAGCTTAATGAATAGTAAACATGTAGCAATAGGAAGTTTTATAAGAAAGTTGAAGGCTAAAAAAGATAGTGGTATTGCCATAAAAGCCGGAGCCAGAAAACTAGCCGAAGCCTATTATAATGCAATAACCAAAGGAGTAGCATATGTAGAGCAGGGTGTAAAAAGATATGAAACTCAACTCAAGCAAAAAGAACTATCACTGCTGAAAAAACTGGCACTAAAGCACAATATGCAAATCACTGAACAAGAATGTCTTACCTAATGTGTCATTGGCAGCCTGTCGAAGTGCGACACGGACACGGGGTCTGTCTTTTTCGGATGCAACAACAAACTGTGCCGTCCTGTTAGGCAATGCAATTAAGAGAGCGAGGTCTGAAAGACCGAAAGATAATAGCCCGGGACGCTAGTCCCGGGATGTAAAAGAAACTAAACAAGGTCTGAAAGACCGAAAGATACCCCACATCAACCTTAACTTAATGACTTTGCTGTAAGGAGGACGATGGATCCCAACCCCGCGCCTCGGCGGGTAATAATTTCTACCACCCGTTTATTGCTTCTTAATTAATATTTTAATTATTTAATGTTTATTGTATTAGTTTGTAATCCATCCCAACTGTTTTTTGTAGAATTACGTCTATCTAAGGAAACGTCCATTTACTGCTTCAATACCTGCCCAATGAGTAAAAATTCACTTATATCGCGATTTGTTTTATTGATCTCTGTCGGTTTTACCGCCCTGGCCCATGCGCAGGCACCCAACGGTGTGCATGCAAAAAACGGCATGAATGCCCAACCGCACAATTACTCATACTTCACACCGCTTCATAAAGACGCCGATGCCCAGGTGGCTGCACACAACATAGGTTACGAAACGCACCCCGAAGTTGGCGTGCTCTTCCCCGAAACGCCCTGCGATAATTGCTACGAACTGATAGGCGACCGTACCGAAATGTCTAAAACCTTCAAAGACAAGGGTATAGACGCCGTTAGGCGCAAAAAAGTATATTGCCAAACGTCCTCTATGCCCATGCATTACCGCGATGCTGCCGGCAACTGGCGTACCATACAGGCCCATATTGCACCCACAGGTGCCGCCGGTGTTTACGCCGCGGCTGAGCAGGAAGTACCTGTCCGCATCAGTGCTGCCGATAGGTTTACCGCTATAGGTAAGGCAGGCAGCAGTTTTCGTTTCAATAACGACCTGGAGCTTATTTATCAACGGCCCGATGGTATGCAGGTATCGCTCGGCAAGGCTAACTGGGGCGGCCATACCGCCGGCGACGATGGTGTATATGTAAAAGACGCCTGGCCGGGTATAGATATAGAAATATATGCACAGCGTGGCATGACCAAAACCAATTTCTACATTAACCACGCTATGCCTGCTTACGCTGACGGCAAGCTACTGGTGCGCGATCATATGCAGGTGGATGCCGGAATGACGCTCGATAATGGCAGCTCTTCGGGTATACTCAGCATAAAAAATGCTGCGGGCGCAGATGTGTTCTTTATTTCTCCCGCCACCGCTGCCGAAAAGCGCGATAGCAAGCACACCCTGCAACAGCTGAATTATCTTATAGACGGCAATACAGTAGATATAGCCCTGCCGGGCAATTTCCTCAACAGGGAAGCCGCAGCCTACCCGGTCATTATAGATCCGCTGGTGTCTACAGCTACCGTTACCGCCGTTACAGGCTCTACGTACAGTGCCATATGGACGGTGCCATGCGTATATAACAACGCTGCTACCGTTCCGGCCAACTGCACTGTTACCGATATTCAATGGTCATTTAATTATATAACCAGTAGCGGTGCATGGCTCGATGAAGGCGCTGTCGATTTCAGGTTGGGCGCATGTCGCAGCCCTACGGGTAGTACCGGTGCCGGTGGTTTTTACTGGTTTTGCAACCTTATAGGCGCAGGTACTTGTACAGGCACAAATATCTCTATATACTCCGATATCAGCTCTTGTGTGCCACCTCCGCAATGTCCGTCGTACAACCTGAATATGGTGATGGACTTTTACCAGAACTATCTTACTACTGCACCGTGCGCCACTACCTACGTTAGCGGTGCTACGCCACTCACCATTACTGTTATTGGCCATACGGTCGAGATCAACCCGGTTGTGGTTTCGGGTGCGTCCACTATTTGCGTGGGGCAATCTACCACATTGTCTACCTCTGCACTGTATGGTGTGGCTCCGTATACGTTCACCTGGGCTCCCGGCAGCTTATCCGGCAGTCCGGTTACTGTATCGCCCACAGCCACCACCACTTATACCGCCACAGTTACAGATGCCTGCGGTACTACCTCTACTGCTACTTCTGTTATCACTGTTAGTCCTGCGCCGCCTATCACGGGCACTATGTCTGTATGCGTGGGCGGTACCACATCGCTCGGTAATACGGTTGGCGGCGGTACCTGGAGCAGTAGTGCTACGGGTGTGGCTACCGTCAGCAGTACGGGTGTTGTATATGGCGTAAGTTCCGGCACAACCATTATTACGTATACCATGCCCACCGGCTGCTCCGATACTGCATTGGTTACGGTCAGCCTTTTATCGCCAATTGCCGGCCCCACCAATGTTTGTGTAGGTAATACCATTGCCCTTACCAATACGCTTACCGGCGGCACCTGGACCAGTGGCAACACGGCAATAGCTACCATAGGGGCTGCTACAGGCGTGGTTTCCGGTGTTTCAGCGGGTACGGTTACTATTGTCTACACGGTAGGCTCTGGCTGCAGCACTTCATACACGGTCACCGTCAATCCGTTACCATCAGCTATTTCAGGTCCGTTGGCGGTTTGTCAGGGGAATACTGTCGCCTGGTCCAGTACGCCTGCTACCGGCACATGGTCATCATCAACATCGGGCATAGCTACGGTGTCTGGCGGCACAGTTGGCGGAGTAGCTCCGGGCACTGCTACTATTACTTATACATTGCCTACCTCATGTTATATCACGCAAAATATATTGGTCAACCCTGTATACAGCAGTTCCTTTAGTGTTACTGTATGCGCTGGCGATAGCTACACCTTCGCCGGTACTACCTATACCGCCACGGGTGTTTATCCGCATGTGTTCAATACTGTAGCCGGGTGCGACTCTGTTGTGGCGCTACACCTCACGGTCAGTCCGCCAATATTTGTTACCGTTTACGATAGCATCTGCGTGGGCAGCAGCTATACCTGGGGTGGCAATACATACAGTTCTGCGGGCATGTATACGCATACGTTCATCACTCCGCTCGGCTGCGATTCTAATGTTACGCTCAATCTGTACATTAAGCCATTGCCCCCCGCACCACAAACTACCGATATAGATCTTTGCCAGAATGCCAGCCCGGTAGCGCCGCTTACAGCTGTGGGTGTCAATCTATTATGGTATACTGCTTCATCGGGTGGGGCAGGCAGTGCAGTTGCGCCGGTGCCACCGGTTGCTGCGCCCGGCGGCAGCACGTGGTATGTAAGCCAGGTGGTAAATGGTTGCGAAGGACCCCGTGCTCCGCTAAACGTTACTGTACACAACCGGCCAAACTTCAACATTGTTCCGGGCAAGCCGTATGAATGCCAGTACGATACCATAAGCCTCAATTACGGTGGCCCTATGTTCCCGGGTATTCAATTCTCCTGGACAGTTCCGGGCTACGCTTCGCTCTCCGGTGGCACCCTGGCAGATCCGTCTATTATTCTGCGTTTCGATACGTCACTGGGCAGCAATACTGCCTCGCTCACCATTGGCGATGGTTATGTGCCATGCAACAGCACGGCACTCTTCAATGTGCCTGTGTTCCTTACTGCGCCGCCGGCATCGTTCACCACCAATAGCTATGCCTGCACGGGCGATTCTGTGCTGGTCGCGCTCAACTATACCAGCCCCGGCATTAACGATTACATATGGGATTTTGATGGCGGCCGAGTAGTGAAACACTCTTCCAACCACGGCGGACCGTATAATATTGTATGGGATAATCCGGGTGTGTATGTGGTTGCGCTCAGCGCGGTTACCAATGTCAACTGCCCGGTAACTATTGTAAGAGATACCATAAGAGTAGGGGACAAGCCCGATGCCGCTATAGCGCCATATGCTATTGCCGGCGGGCGCACAGCGCCTTGTACCGGCGACAGCCTCATCTTTAGCCCCCTCCATTTTAATTCCGCTTACTCCTACCACTGGTCGCCCGAACATTATTTCTCTGGTGAGAATGTAAGCAGCGTTTATGGCGTGGTAGACAGGGCAGGCTATGTACAGCTGACGGTAGCCAACGCGTTTGGCTGTAAGAATACCGACAGCATGTACATCAATGCACAGCCATGCTGTACAATATCGTTCCCGTCAGCATTTACGCCCAATGGCGATAATAAGAACGATGTGTTCCGCCCGATAATGGATGGCCATCGCAAGATCCACTTCTTCAGGATAGAGAATAGGTGGGGGCAGGTCATTTACGAATCGCGCGAAGAAAGCAAGGGCGTTTGGGACGGCACCTTTAACGGAGAGCCACAGGATATGGGTGTATATTTTTATTATGTAATATACGATTGCGAAGGTGCCAATAAAACCATCAAAGGCGAGGTAACCCTCATCCGTTAGTAATTCATCATGTTAGTCAAATAGGAATGAGAAACCGTCGGCCCCCCGGCGGTTTCTTGTTATAACTACAGTTAATAATGGTTAAGATAATTCATATGTTGCCACCCTCACATTATTTTTGATTCAAGAGACTTACCATAGAACCTGGACCCTGAATTTGGAATTTGTTTTATGGAATTTGGAGTTTGGAACTTGGTTCTTGGAGTTTGGGGTTTGAAAGGTTATTTTTGTTTCGCTTAAAAAGAAAATATGCGTTTCGATTTTCAGAAGTTAAAATGGGATGTCATTGCCGTTGTGGCATTTGTCGTTATCTCATTGCTGTACTGCATGCCCCAGCTATCGGGCAAGCGCCTTATCCAGCACGATAACCTCTCTTGGCAGGGTGCCGCACACGAGGCTATGGCCTACCACGATTCTACCGATAAAGATGTATTGTGGAGCAATAGCATGTTTGGCGGTATGCCCACCTATACTATATATATAGGTGCGGCCAACACCAATTTTACCAGTTATGTGCAAACTGTGCTGCAGGCGGTAGGTAAGCCTGCATATTTCTTTTTCATTGCCATGGTCTGCTTTTACCTGTTGATGCGTGTACTTAAGGTGAACCACTGGCTCAGCATGATAGGGGCACTGGCTTACGCCTTCTCTACCTACAATCCTATTATCATCAGTGTAGGCCACGAAACCAAGATGCTTACTATGGGCTATATACCCGCAGCTATTGCTGGTTTGTATCTTATATATAAAGAGAAATGGTTGCCGGGTGTGGCTTTATGGAGCCTTATGCTGGCACTGATGGCCATGAACAATCACTTCCAGGTTATCTATTACTACCTGTTCATCTTCCTGGCTTTTGGCATCGTAATGTTGGCTATTGCCATACAGGAAGGTAAGCTGAAACAGTTCTTCATTGCCAGCGCTATAGCAGTGGCCGGTGGCTTGCTGGGCGTAGCGCCATCTATACAGTCGCTGCTTACCACGCAGGAATATGCAAAAGAGACCATGCGCGGTGGCCAGAGCGAACTGTCTACCAAAGAGAAAAAGACCAATGGTGGCCTGGATAAAGAATATGCATTCCGCTGGAGTAATGGTATCGGTGAAACCTTCTGCCTGATGATTCCTTACCTGTATGGTGGTTCTTCAGGAGAGTCTGCTGATAAAGCGCCGGAAACTTCTGCGGCTACCAATGGCCGGTACGAGAAGTTGCCTTTGTACTGGGGCCCTCAGCCGTTCATCAGCGGCCCGGTTTACTTTGGTGCTATCATATGTTTCCTGTTTGTGCTGGGTGCCATGGTGGTTAAGTCTAAACATAAATGGTGGATCATTGCAGCAAGTGCATTTGGTATCATCCTCTCATGGGGTAAGAACTTCGAAGGGCTTAACTACTTCCTGTTCGATCACCTGCCTATGCTCAACAAGTTCCGTACGCCATCTATGGCGTTGGTTATTCCTCAGTTCCTTTTCCCGCTGTTGGGTATATGGGGCGTGCAGCAATACCTGGATAAGACCAGCAATAAAGAGGAATTGCTGAAAAAGCTGAAACTGGCTACCGGTATCACCGCTGGTCTGTGCGTGCTGCTGGGTGTAGGTGGCAGTATGTTCTTCGACTTTAAAGGCGTGGGCGATGCACAGATGCCTGAGCAGTTGATAGAGGCATTAAGGAAAGACCGTGCTTCGCTGGCTATGACGAGCGGGTTGAAGAGCGCTGCATTTATTTTAGCCGCTGCGGCATTGCTGTGGGCAATGCTTACAGATAAGATAAAGCCTGTAGTACTGTTCGGTGGTTTGGGTTTACTGGTGATGATGGATCTGCTGCCGGTGGCGCACAATTACCTCAACGACAGCAATTATGAAGAGCCGTCAGAATATGAGCAGACCTTCCAGCCTCGCGACGTAGATAAGCAGATACTGCAGGATAAGGATCCTTACTATCGTGTCCTCGACCTGTCTAAGGATACTTATAACGATGCGATACAGGCATACTTCCATAAATGTGTAGGTGGTTATTCACCTGCCAAAATGGAAATGTACCAGGACCTGATAGACCGCCACATGAGCAAAGGCTTTAATGGTGAGGTGCTGAACATGCTGAATACCAAGTATATTATTGTAGGTGGCCAGCGCAGCCCGGCGCAGGTAATGCCTAACCCGCATGCTTGTGGCAACGCATGGTTTGTTGATGAGGTGAAGTGGGCCAATACTGCCGATGAGGAGATCAATGCACTTGATGCACCGCAACTGGGCGATACTGCTGTAGTGCCAAACGCGTTCCAGCCAAAGAAAACAGCTATTATCCGCAGCAAGTTCCAGGGCGCTATGGGCAACTATACCTTTGGAAAGGACAGCGCCGCTTATGTAAAACTGGACCGCTACGGCCTGGATGAGATCAGTTTTGTATCCAGCAACAGCAAAGATGGTCTGGCTGTATTCTCCGATATTTACTACGAAAAGGGCTGGAAAGCATTTGTGGACGGTAAAGAAACACCGATCATGAAGGCCGACTATGTGCTTCGTTCCATAAAAGTACCTGCCGGCCAGCATAAGATAGAGTTCAAATTCCACCCCGATAGCTTCTATAGTGTTAGGCCGGTGGCTATTGGCAGCAGCATCCTTATTATCGTCCTGTGCATTGGTGCCCTGGCGATGGGCGGCAAAAAACAGGGTGCAGACGCGGAGAAAGGCTGACACAATACCGGAATATAAAAAACGTTAACTAACTTGTACCCGGACAGCCAAAAACTGTCCGGGTTCTTTATATAACCAATAACCTCCCGTAGTGTCACCCTGAGCTTGTCGAAGGGCGGCACGGACATGAGCAGGTTCATTGCGAGTAACGAAGCAACCTCGCAAGCAGACGTATTCGTTTCCGGAATATTGAGTAACACCTCCCTTTAGGGGCCGGGGTTCCCCAGGACGTATTCGTTTTAAAAAACAGCAGGTAGAGACGCACGATTTTGCGTCTCCACACAACAAGGAACAAAAACAACAATGAGCATAACACAGAAAATAAGAAAGGTATTAGGAATGCGGCCCGAGCTCAGCCTCGGCTTCTACCTGGCCGATTTTCTGTTCCGCCGCATCCTGCGCCAGAATGCCGGCGTCACCTGGGCTGTACATCATACATCTACCATATATAGCCCGGAAAAAATAGTGCGTGGCAAAAACGTATACCCCGGTGATTCTCCCGGTAACTACATCAATGCAGCATCAGGCATCTACATCGGCGATTACACCAATATTGGCCCCAATGTAGGCCTGGTATCTGCCAACCACGATCTTATAGACAATAGCAAACACATTATATCGCCACCCATCCGCATAGGCCGTTTCTGCTGGCTGGGCATGAATGCCGTCATCCTGCCGGGCGTGCAACTGGGCGATTTTACTACCGTGGCTGCCGGTGCCGTGGTTACAGAAAGCTTTACAGAAGGGTATTGTGTGCTGGGCGGCAGCCCGGCAAGGGTCATCAAACAACTAAACAGGGACGAGTGCAATGCTTTTGCAAAAACTAAAGAGTGATACGTTCCTCAGCAGCTCGGCGCTCATCTTCCTGTCAAAAGCGTTTACATCGCTGGCGGGCCTTGCGGTATTACTGTGGTATTCGAAAGTGCTGCCGCAGGATGTGTATGGCAGCTACAGCAACTTTTGGGTACAAACCAACGTGTTCTTTCCCATAGCCTGCTTCGGGGTGCATGTGTGGCTTATTACCTATTCGCCCGGTGTATTGAAGCAGATCGTCAGTAAGCTGAAGTCCCCTCAGTACCTGGCATATGCCGGATGGTTCTTAGTAGTGTGTGCTGTATTTGGGGCATTGCAGGGTGCTGTTGGTAATGTCGGGTTCATATTATCGCTTTCGTTTATTATCACTTACGGACTGGGTTTTATTACCGAGGCTTTTCTTATTGCATCGCGTAGTTACCGCACCTTGCTGCTGGCCAACCTGGCGTATTCCGTTGCTTATTGGCTGGCGCATTGGCACGTATGGCAAAGCGGATTTTCGTTACAGGCTATCTTCCTGTATCTGCTCGGCGTCAATCTGCTGAAGCTGGTCATCAGCGTTCCCTCAGTTATAGCATCTTTTAAAAACACAACACCGGCCAATGGACAACTGGCAATGCCGGAGATCCGCAACCTGTGGCTGCACATGGCCACTTACGATGTAGTACAGAGTTTTTCCAGCTGGATAGATAAGTTCATCATATCCCTGGTGCTCCCTGCGGCTGTCTCGGCCACGTACGCCAATGGTTCTATGAATATCCCCTTCCTGCCCATATTGGTAAGCGCTGCTGGCAGCGCAGTAGTGTTGCAACTGGCCAATAGCAATGAACTGAATGAACGTAATAGTGCGGTTATGCTCATGAACCGCAGCGGCAGGGTACTGTCCGGCGTAGTATTTCCTATATTCTTTTTCCTGCTGTTCTTCAATGCCGAGCTCATCCATACACTGCTGCCGCGCTATGCCGATGCTATACCTATCTTCATCGTGTCATTGCTGGTGCTGCCAGTGCGCGCTTACAGTTTTACATCGGTTTTTCAGCGCATGCACAGGGGCGATATCATCAACAAAGGTGCCGTAGGGGAGATAGTGCTGGCGCTTGCCCTCATGTACCCGTTATACCAATGGATAGGCCTGCCGGGTGTGGCGCTCAGCTTTGTGCTATCTACCTATTTACAGGCGGCTTACTATATGTGGCAGTACACGCGCATTCTGCATGCCGACCTGGCCGACCTGATGCCTTTCCGCAACTGGATGCAGAAACTTATTGTTTTTGGCTTTTTGTTTATTGGGATACATTATGCCGCTTCTGCATACTTCACAGAAAAAATCGTATTATTTTTGGGTGCAGCAGCAATGGTTGCGGCGGTACTGGTATCGCTGGGCCTGGAGCTGCGCAACGGAGTAAAAGATCATCATGTCGATAGTTAACAACCATAAGATAAAGCAAAAAGATATAGGTAATACGGGCTTTGCCGCTAATAGCAATGCTGAGGGCGGCCGTATAGTGAACCCCGATGGTACCAATAATCTGCGGAAGACAGGTATACCGTTTTACGAGCGCATCAGTATATACCATTCTCTGCTGCGCATGAGCCGGTTCCAGTTCACAATGGCCATTTTTGCATTCTATACAGCCATCAATATCTTTTTTGCATCCGTGTACTTCATTGTTGGTGTGGAAAATTTGTCCGGCGTATCGGCTACGGATCCGCTGTATATACGGCTCTTAGAATCATTTTTCTTCAGCTCGCAAACGCTTACCACGGTAGGGTATGGTCATATAGCGCCATCGGGTATGCTTACCAATTTTGTAGCGTCTACAGAATCGCTGTTCGGTATACTTGCTTTTGCAGTGGTTACCGGTCTTATCTATGGGCGTTTTTCCCGGCCACGTGCCTTCCTTATCTTCAGCGATAATATGCTTGTGGCGCCTTACAAGAATGGCAAGGCCCTGATGATCCGCACCGCCAGCTACAAGAATAACCACCTTACCGATTGCGAAGCGCAGATGACCCTGGCACTGCACGTGGAAGAAAATGGCCGTATGATCACCCGCTTTTACCAGTTGCCGTTGGAAATTGCCAAAGTGTCTTCACTGGCCCTCAGCTGGACCGTTGTGCATAATATAAATGAAGACAGCCCGCTGGCCAACCTTACCAAAGAACAGTTGTACGATTCCAAGCTGGAAGTGATACTGAACATCAAGGCTTTCGACGATCATTTCTCCAACACCGTGCAGCAGCGTACCTCTTATACCTACAAGCAGTTGGTATACGGTGCCCGCTTCCTGCCCATGTTCGAACGTGCCCAGGAAGGTGAATACACCCTGCTGGAACTGGATAAGATCGGCAGCCACATACCTGCCGAACTACCCGAGACGGTAGATGCATAGGTATGCCGCCTGCAACGGGGAGCGCAACATCATGTCATTGCTCCGTAGCGTAATGTTATTAAATTAAGAGGCAAAGGTCTGAAAGACCGAAAGATAATAGCGCGGGATGCAATCCCGGGAAAAAGCCAAAAATACCCAAGCTCTGAAAAAGCGACAGATATAATGTGATACGAACGGCATTATTAAATTCAAACGCTATAAAGTATATTTGTCGTCGTCTAAAAATGATCTAAACTACTGTTATGAGATACATTGCTATACTCGCGTTCTTCTTCATATCCTATTCTGTATCAGCGCAGGATGTTGCCAATAAACTGGCCAATGCCAGCCACCGCACCTGGGTAGGCGCCAACGTATACGACGGTACACAGCACGAGAATTTAAATGATCTCACTTTTTACACCAATCACAAACTGGTGGTTACAGATCATAAATATAACACTACAAAGCCTGCACAAACCTGGTGGATAGCTACCGGGGAGTATGTGTATGATAAGAACATTGTGATTAAGATAGGCAGCCATATGTATACCGCAGAATTCAGCAAAACCAACAATGGCCGCGACTTCCTCACTCTTACCCGTATCCCCGAGAACGAAGACGAAGGCGAGGTAGTGAAAACCTACTACGCTGAGGATTAATTGATACCGGGTTTAGAGACAATACTTCTGAGGAGCATTACCGCATTCCATCACATTTTCCACATTGCCGCATTTCATTGCGCCATCCAGCCATTAAGCAATTAAGTCATTTATTATGTATCTTTGCGCGCTTTTATGGTGAAGATAGATAATATAGAGCTGGGGGAGTTCCCGTTGTTGCTGGCGCCGATGGAGGATGTGAGTGATCCGCCTTTCCGTGCGGTATGTAAAGAACATGGTGCCGACCTGATGTATACCGAATTTATATCGTCGGAGGGATTGATACGTGATGCCATAAAGAGCCGGCAGAAACTGGATATATTTGATTACGAAAAGCCAATAGGCATACAAATATTTGGCGGCGACGAAGACGCCATGGCGCTTTCTGCCAAAATAGTAGATGCCACCAAGCCCGATCTGCTGGATATTAACTTTGGCTGCCCGGTGAAGAAAGTAGTATGCAAAGGTGCCGGTGCCGGTGTGCTGAAGGACATTAACCTGATGATCCGCCTCACCAAAGCGTGTGTGAACAGCACATCGCTGCCCGTAACCGTAAAGACCCGCCTGGGTTGGGACGAAAGCTCCAAGAACATAGAAGAAGTAGCCGAGCGCCTGCAGGATGTGGGCATCAAGGCCCTGACTATACATGGTCGCACCCGCGCCCAGCTGTATAAGGGCGAGGCCGACTGGACACTAATAGCCAAAGTAAAGAACAACCCCCGCATCAAAATACCCATCTTTGGTAACGGGGATATAGATACCCCTGAAAAGGCACTGGAATACCGCAACCGCTATGGTGTGGATGGTATAATGATAGGCCGCGCTGCTATAGGCTACCCGTGGATATTCCGCGAGGTAAAGCACTATTTTGCCACCGGCGAGATAATGGCAATGCCTACAATAGAAGAACGCCTGCAGGCAGTGCGCAAGCATCTGCATGGCGCGCTGGCCTGGAAAGGCCCTAAGCTGGGCATACTGGAAATGCGCCCGCACTACGCCAGCTACCTCCGCGGCCTCAGCCACGTAAAGGAATTCCGCACCCGCCTGGTAACCACCGACAGCATAGACGAAATAGAACGCATCTTTAACGATATACAAGAATACTACACCCGCGAAGCGGAGATGGCGTAGGGTGGTAGCGTACTCGTTTCTCAATCCCTAAGCAAGGTGCGCTGGTCTGTCTTCAGATTGCCGGCCCCACACCGGGAAGTATTTGTTTTAGGAAGCCCTAAGCAACGCCGCTGGCCTGTCTTCAGACTGCCGGCCCACGTCGGGACGTATTCGTTTTGAATGCCTTAAGCAAAGCCGCGGGCCTGTCTTCGGACTGCCCGCCCACATCGGACGTATTTGTTTCAGCAAGCCCGAAGCAACGCCGCTGTCCTGTCTTCGGACTGACAGCCCACGTCGGGACGTATTTGTTTTGTACGTAAATTCGTTCAGCCGCAATATCATTACCCACAATGCCATCATCACGAAAATATGAAGCAAGTTTTCTGACAGCAACAATATTGGATTGGCAATTCTTATTGGCAGACAACAGGTACAAGGATATTATTACAGGAAGTTTGCAACATTTTGCTGAAAATAATAAGGCTTTGATCCATGCTTTTGTTATTATGGATAACCACTTGCATCTTATATGGCAAGCTATTCATCCTCACACCCAGGAAGGTATCCAAAAGAACTTCCTGAAATATACGTCCCAAATGATCGTAAATGACCTGCGGCATAATGATCCCAAACTCCTGGAGCAATTTTACATTGGTCTCCCCAATACTCAATATCGACTTTGGGAGCGGCACTCATTAGCTATCGACATCTGGAGTGAAAGCGTACTAAAGCAAAAGCTTGATTATATACACAATAACCCTGTGAAAGCAGGAATATGCGACTGTCCCGAGAATTATAAATACAGTTCAGCAAGCGTATATGCCGGTGGCAACAACTGGACTTTTCTTACCCCCTTCTTCTTTACGTCCTGAATCAGTATGGCTGCATGTGGGCTAGCAGTCTGAAGACAGGCCAGCGGCTGTTATTGAATAATTATGTTTTATTCGAATTAGTCCGGCTAGCCAAAACTGATTTTTTGTTAAGGAAAGTCTAGCTCGTGCCACAGTCGCAGTCATATGTTGCCAGATGTATTAGCTTCTCAGTGCAACCGTTGTTGTGCATATTCAGTTCTTAATTCTCCCGAGCACCGCCGTTGGCATGTATTCAGACTGCCAGTTATCGGTGTGTTAAGTAAGCAATTATAGCAGGGATAAGCCGCATGTGGGCTGTCAGTTTGAAGACAGGCCAGCGGCTCTTATTACATAGCTATACTTTATTCAAAAGGGTTAGGTCACAACCGCACAAACCCAATAAAATCCGTTCCCGGTATATTAGTAGCACCGGCCTGGCGCAGCATGGTGATGAGCTGGCCGCGGTGGTAGGTGCTGTGGTTAAAGACGTGGTGCAGTATCTGGGCGGGTGTGTTGTTGTAAGCATTGCCGCGCCTGTCGGTATAGCTGAGTGGGGCAGATAATGTTGCTTCTGTTTGGGCAGCTACAAAGGCGGCTATATCAGCCGAGGCTTGTTGCCAGCGGGCGCATACTTCGGTAATAGGGCCATTAAACTCGCCGTTCCATATGGGGTGCGCCACATGTTCCATACGCTGGCGCCATACATCTTCCGCTCCATATATATGTGCTACTGTAGCCTTAATAGTAGGGAAGCTGCTGTTAATGGTCATATCAGAAGCATCTGTGGGCAGTGCGAGTATGGCGTCTATCACCAGCTTGTTAGCCCAAATGTTGTACTGTGCGTATTGGTTGAGTAGTTCTTTCATAAAAAATAATGACAGGTGTAAAGTTAAAAGTAAACCGGCATCATCAATGAGTTAAGCTAAATCGTTATTTTTGTATAAAGTGTAGTTATGGACATAAATCCTCAATATACGTACGACAAGCAGGGGAATCCTGTAGGGGTTTTCATTTCCATAGATGAGTGGAATGAGGTGTCAGATGCATTGCACCTGGAAATACCGGAATGGCAGCGGAAAGCGCTTGATTCCGCGATAGAATTGCTGGACAGCGGCAAAGCTGAATTGCTGAAATGGGAGGATATTAAGGGTAAAATTGTATCCTGATGACATACACTGTAGTCGTTTTTTCTGATGCATATCTTGATATTTTGAATGCAAAAGAATATTACGAAGGCCAGGCTAAAGGTCTAGGGGGCAGGTTTGGAGGCGAAGTTGAGTCGACCATTAGTAGGATAGCAATCAATCCTCAGGCATTTTCTACACGTTACCGTAAACTACGCGCCGCAAAACTTCGGCACTTTCCCTATTTAATTTATTATAGACTTGATCTTGCAAATACCACCATTACAATTCTTAGAGTATTCAATACTTATCAAAAATTGCCATGGAGTTAATGTATAGAAGGCGTTTTTACTTTTTAGTTTGAAACGCATATCCCAAATAATCCGTCCACGGGATATCTGTAACGCCTGCTATGCGTAGTTGGGTAACCAACTGCCCGCGGTGCACGGTGCTGTGGTTAAAGATATGATGCAGCAGATCGGCCAGCGAGATGGTGTAGGTATCGCCTTTGCGGCTTTGGAAAGTGAAGTCGGCAACCAGTTGTTCTTCGGTGCAGTTCTCAACAAAATGAACGATCTCCAGCGACGTACGGTGCCAGGCATTGCATAGCTCGTGGAACAGGCCGATAAACACCTGTTGCAGGTCCATAGGGTCGTTATCGCCGTGCAGGCGGCGCAACCAGGTAAATTCTGTGGCCCACATATGCAGGGCGGTGTCCTTAAGGGTAGGGAAGCTGCTGTCAGATTCTTTAGTGATAGACTGCACCGGAAGGGTCATCATCACGTCGGTCAGTCGTTTGTTGGCCCATGCATTGTAGCCGGCCTGGCGCAGTAGCATTTCCTTCATGGTATCGCTGTATCTTTAACCACGAAAATAGCGAACAATGAGCGATAATAAACATACCCACGGCTTTGATACCTTATGCCTGCATGGTGGCCACGTTACCGAAAGCAACCGCGCACATCTTACCCCAATCTATGCTTCCAGCACTTACGAATTTGATAGTGCAGAGCAGGCGGCGGCCATCTTCAGGGGCGAGGAAAAAGGTTACATCTATGGCCGCTGGGGTAATCCTACCATTGCAGAGGCCGAAGAGCGCATAGCTATGCTGGAAGCGTTCGGGCTGAATGACGATGTTGGTAATCCGCTACATCTTAAAGCTATATTGCATGCATCGGGCATGGCGGCTGTGGCCACGGCTTTTATTGGCAATGTAAAGGCAGGGGAGCGCATACTTACCCACCAGTCGCTATACGGCGGCACGCACGAGATCATTGAGAAGATACTGCCCGATATGGGCATCGCACATACTATAGTCGACTTTCACGATCTGGCAGCTGTAGAGGCAGCTTTGAAAGCCGATAGCACTATAAAGCTGATGCATATTGAAACTCCGGCCAACCCTACGTTGCAGTGTGTAGATATAGCGGCGCTCACCACCATTGCCAATGCGCATGGCATTGTGGTATGTGTAGATAATACCTTTGCCACGCCTTACCTGCAGCAGCCTTTTGCCTATGGGGTAGATTATGTAGTACATTCTACCACCAAATTTCTGAATGGCCACGGCACTGCCATTGGTGGTATACTGGTGGGTAAAGATATTGCCAGGATGAGCACCGCGCTCACTAAAACACACCGACTGCTGGGTGGTAACAGCAATGCCTTTGATGCCTTTTTACTGGTGAACGGATTGCGTACGCTGAGTGTGCGTATGGACAGGCACTGTGCCAATGCAGAGCGGGTGGCACGTTTCCTGCACGATCATCCCGCGGTGGCCAAGGTGAACTACCTGGGCCTTGAAGACCACCCCGACCATGCTACAGGCAAGAAACAGATGAAGCACCCCGGCGCTATGTTGAGCTTTGAGCTGAAGGGTGGCTTTGATGCGGGTGTGAAGTTTATGAACAGCCTGAAGATATGCCTGAACGCAGTATCGCTGGGTACGTGTGATACTTTGTTGTCTCACCCGGCATCTACTACGCACATGGGCGTATCGCGCGAGCAACGCCTGAAGTTTGGCATTACCGACGGCCTGATACGCATGAGCGTAGGCATTGAGAATATAGAAGATATTATTTACGACCTGGAGCAGGCGATGAGATAGTATCAGATGAGGCACACTTCAAAAGTGTGCCTCATCTTTTTTAAAAGAGGATATTATGGTAATAGGAGTTGCCGGCCCTTATTCTGCGCCAACAGAAGATCAGCGTAAGGCCAACCTGGATGCGATGAACGAGGCTGCTGCACGGCTGCTGGAAATGGGGCACATACCTGTTATAGGCATGAATGCCGCATTGCCCGTGCTGGAAAAAGCAAATGTGCCAGATCGTTATAAAGGTATTATGGACATATCTATGGCTTTAATAAGTGCTTGCGACGCCATTTTGTTATTGGCTGAAAGTCCCGGGGCCAATAAAGAAAGAGATCATATAGCAGCAAAGGGAAAACCTGTTTATTACAGTATTGCAGAAGTGCCAGTGCCGTAATTGCAGGCTACAACGTTTTCAGGTAGTCCAGCAGGTCGCGCTTATCTCGGTCGTTCATTTGCCATATTACGCCTATGTTGGCTTTGGTGCCATCGCTCTTAACGTCGTGGTCCAGGAAGCGGTAGAAGAGACTATCGGTGTACGGGACAATAAAATTAGCGGGGTCGGACAAGTAGCTGAACTGGATAGATAGTTTGTTTATCCTGTCGCCATGTGGGCCGTGGCATGTTTTGCAGCTATGTACCAGCTTTATTTGCGAAGCCTTTTTATTTAAGAGTAGCGTGCCCTCCGTGTTTCTGCCTGTATTGTAGATCAGCTGCCCGTTGGTAGCAGGGCGCTTTTTGCCTGCCGATAAAAAAGCGGTAGTTAGTAATGCTGCAATAATTATGGCCTGCTTCATTGCCTGTTATTAAAAATGGAGAATATGGTGAGCCCAAAAGATACTACGGCTGCAATTGTTCGTACGGTATGCCAACTGTTCCAGGGTAACTCAAACGCGCGGCGGGCTGCTGTTATTTGTTGCGGTGTAGCGGCGGTAATATCAAAGCCCGCCAATTTATCGTTAAGCGGCACATTAACAATGGCCGTTACCCCGAACACACCAATAAAATAAATTATTGCTGCGGCCAGCAGCAGGGAAAACTGGGTGCCGCTGCCAATAGTTTTGTACTGCACATACAACAGCACAGGGTAGGCTGGCAGCAACCCCATGAAGGACACAAAGAACACCGGGTTTTGTATGGCTATATTTATTGCCTGCATGGCTTTCATGTAATTGTCGTCGGTAAGTTGTTTCAGGCCCGGGATCACGGAACAACTGTAAGCATAAAAAAGGCCGGCAACAAGACCGGATAGTAGTGTAACACTAAATAACAACAAACGCATAGCATATAATTTACAGCAAAGGTGGTGCAGCCTGCGGCGGCAGAATAGAATAAAAACGACAAAATGCGGTGCGCTGTTTCGGGTTTACCTGTGAGACTGCCAATCAAATGTTTTAAAGGTGCTTACAAATGCTCATTTTGTTGTGCCCACCTCTTCTTTACTTTTCTTTGTGCTGCCGCAAAGAAAAGTAACAAAAGAAAGCGGCACTTTGGCGTATCGCTCCGCGCGCCAAAGTAGCTATACTGCGCATAACCCTGACAGTGCCGACACGGCTATCGCCGACCATGCGCCTATAAACTTAACGTTATGAATTGGCTGTCATTGGAGAATGATTGCGGTGTTCTCGAGTAATATCTTGCAATGATAGAACACATGTCTATCTCGCACTTCGATACTTCGACAGGGTCAGTATAAACTGAGCTCAGTGTGACACTACGTGGTAGTAGTGAAGCGGCCCGGGGTTTTGCCGGTGAATGCTTTGAATACGCGGATAAAATGTGACTGATCGGCGAAGCCGTTGTTATAGACAATATCGCTGAGTAAGGTGTACTGGCTTTGGGTGAGCTGCTGTAACGATGACTGGAAGCGGATCATAACGGCAAATTGCTTGGCTGTAATCCCAGTCTCCTGCAGGAAACGGCGTTCAAAAGTGCGCCTGGTAAGGTGTATTGCTTTGCATATTTCTTCGATAGTGGCCTGCCCGTTACTTTCAATAATAAGCTGCAGGGCTTCGCGTATGGCCAGATCTAAACGTTCGCTTTTGCCTGATAAGATACTTAACAGAAGGTTGGATAACACGTCAATACGCGCTGCCGTTGTTACATCGGTGTTCAAATGGCCCAGGTGGGTTTGTAGTGCCGGAAGCACAGTAAGATCGTAGCATCCGTCATTGAGGCTGGCCGGGTCTACATTGAAAAAGGTTTTTATAACAAAAGGATACAGCTGGAAAGCCACCAGCCTGTATGGCCCGTTCACTATCAGCTCTACGGGTTCTATTGTTTGCCCGTATAAAAACAGTTGTGGCATTTGTTTGTTATGCGGCATGGCCAGCATGCCACCCTCCGTGTGCTGATACATAAGGCCCGGAAAACCATCAGCATAAAAGGCCAGTTTGGTGCTGCCCGCGGCTGCATCGTCTTCAAAAACAAGGATGTTTTTTACCAGCAGGGCAAGTGGTTCGGCAGGGGCTATTGTTGCTGTTGTGCTCATGCAGGCCGTCTTACGGCAAATATCAATTCGTCGAGAATTTCCCCGTTTTTGATGAGGTTGTTTTTGATGTGTGCTTCCAGTACGAAGCCTGCTTTTTCCAGTACGCGCCTTGACGCGGGATTGTTGCTATAGGGGCGTGCATAGATGCGGGTGATGCCCGGGAAGGTATCGAAAGCATATTGTATCATTTGCTGTACTGCACGCGGCATAATGCCAAGTCCCCAGAAGGGCTCGCCCAGCCAATAGCCCAGCTCGGCATTCAGCCGCATAATATCTGCCTGCGGGAATACGCCAATGCTGCCTACCGCTTCGCCATTTACCACAATGGCCAATACATTAGCGGGCGCAGCGGCACATACTCTTTCCAAAAACTGATCGGCGTTTTCGGCTGTATACGGATGCGGAAAGCTATCCGTCATGAACCGGGCTATCTTAAAATTGTTGGCATATTGCAGCAGGCTGTCTTTGTCGGCTGGCGTCCAGGGGCGAAGGGTAAAGTCCATTATTGTGTATTTTCTGCTTCTTCTGTTTTTGCTTTGTGGTGGTATTTATGCATGAACCCGAACTGCAGGCTAAAATAATTGACTGTAGGGCTTTCATCAATTGTGCCGATCGATCTCATGACATTTCCGGCAGCATTATTATACATGGTTTCGGTGAGCATTATTTTCCAGTCTTTCCCTAAAGAGAACTGTTCTGATACACCCCAACCTACACGGCAAAATGCTTTGCTGAGCGATGAGGAAGAATTGTAAGAGGTGTCGTATCCCTTGCCATCGTTCACTTCGGTGCGCATAGTGCCCTTCAGCAATATGCTGATACCCGGCATTACAAAAAGGTGAACAATGCCCCGGCGGCCCAGCCCGACATCAAGCATAGGCGCGGCCGTGATATAGTTGCTATTTACAGTTGCCTGTGTGTGGCTGGTTGTTGTAGTGCCGCCGAAGAGATTGAAAACGCCATCTTCGTGTATATGCTCATATGTAAAAGTGTAATTGTCGAACGACAGCCGGCCGCCGATGAACAGGTGTGGTATTAACCTGTGCTCATAACCTGCGGCTACGCCTGGCTTCAGGTATGGCGTAAGATAATGATAGTCGCTATTCAGAAAATCAAGCCCGGCACCGTAGCCAACAGGGCCGTTGATGCCGGTCTCTACCCAGATCCTGTCTTGCGCCCGCGAGCTGAAAACAGACAACAGCAGCAATAGCGATGATAGTGTTCGTTTCATAATATGAAGTTACGGGTATTAGGTAATAAGTTAAAGGGTTAAAGGGGTAAAGAGTTGATAGGTAGGGGGCATAATGTTTATGGCAATAGTAGTAAAGATGATACTTATGGCAAAGGCAGCAAAAAAGAAAGCCACCAACAGCGAGCACAAGAACAAACTGGGCGTAGAGAACAGCCTGGTAAATAACATTAATGCCCGCAAAGAAAAAGGGATAAGCCGCGATAAAATCGAGCATACGGTAAGCAAGAAGGCTTATAAGAAGATGGAGGAGGGGTGGGGGAAAGGTGAGTGATATGTCTCTTCACTTTTTCTGGTAAAACGAATAGGTCCGCTTGCGAGGTTGCTTCGTCGCTTCGTTGCACTGCGCTTCTCGCAATGACCAGCTTGTTGGGTCCGAAAACGAATACGTCCGCTTGTGGGCTGGCAGTCTGAAGACAGGCCAGCGGCTTTGCTTAGCGCCGGTGGAGGTTAAAGTGTTAGCTAATTACCTTTTAACCTATTGCCTTGTTAATCAGTTACCCTGCTTCTCAGTGAGGTATTTCCAGTAGCGGAGGGGCATGTGCTGGCGGTGGAGTTTAGGGTTTTTGCGAGAGGCGATGTTGACGCTGCGGAAATAGTTTTGCCACAGGAATTCATATTGCTCTTCGTGTTCGTGCAATACACCGTCATCCTTGGGGCAGGAGATGATGGTTTTGATGTCCATATCTACGGTCTCTACCGTGTGCAGGTCGTAATAAATGCCGTAGTTGCGGCGCATATCGTAGATGAGCCAGCGCTGGTCTGCATAGCGTTTTTCGAAATGGTCGGCGATAAGGGGGAGCACATTAAAGTCGGGCTCTACAGTGGCATAGTACAAGTCATCGGCCGTTTGTCGGAAGCGGACGAATGCTTCCATGCGATGTTTCTCGCGGTGTACTTTGCGGTTGGTATCGGTAACATACATTACGGCAGGGTGGCTGTAGTTGCGGGTAATATCGCCATGGGCAAAGATGTGCCTGATGTACTGTAACAGTATGTTCTCCATATCCTTCTGCTCGGACAGGAACACGCGATAGATATTGTTGCGATCGCTAGCTGATATGTGTTTGAGCAAGCCGGCCCATACGCGTGCGGCGCGGTCGTTATTGGTCTCTACGTTTTTAAATCCGCCAAACAGATCGTACTGCCAGCGTTCCTGTGATACGATGGACACATCGGCATGCTTGTATTCGTATACCTCGAATACCGCAGACAGAAAGCCGGGGAATGTGTTATCGTATATGAGGATGATCATTTTTTTACTAAAGTCAAAAGTCAAAAGTGAAAACCAGGAAGTGTTTGATATAGTGCTCGTTTTTTTACTTGTGAGTTGTGGCGATCACCCCCGACATTCGCGCTTCGCTTAGTCGAATATCGTCCCCTCTTTGGCAAGAGGGGAGTGTCTGAAAACGAATACGTCCGCTTGCAAGGTTGCTTCGTCGCTTCGTTGCACTGCGCTTCTCGCAATGACCGGTTTGTTGTGTCCGAAAACGAATACGTCCCGTGGCCGTTGGTCGGGAGACGCAACGGCGGCGCTGCCTGGAGTTTTTTGTAGTCATTATTCAAAAAAGTGAAAGCATAAAAATTTACTGTAGTTAGATTTGACAACTTTTTAAAAGTTGTCAAATCTTGTATTGTATTGCAACAATATTTGTGAGGCATAGTCGTAAATCATTAGTCGTAAGTCAAGATTGAAAACAAGCAAGTTTGCTGTAGTTAGATTTGACAACTTTTTGAAAGTTGTCAAATCTTGTGTAGCAACAATATTTGTGGGGCATATTGATACAAGCATCTTAAAATAATGTTAGTTGTGGTGAGAAGGTGGGTTGGTATTTGCTGTTGCTTTCGGCCAGGATGAACTGGCGGATGCGGTGGGCTTCGTGGTCTTTGTGGCTTTCGCCGTCGGATTTGCAGGTAATGAAGTATTTGGCGCGGTTCATGGCCAGCCCGAATTTCTTCAGGTGGTCCCAGGTAAGGTAGTTAAAGCGGCGTGCCGCCACTATTTTCAGTGCCGATGTAACGCCAATGCCGGGTATGCGTTTTATCAGCGGCAGCTCTGCCTTATTGATGTCGATAGGGAAGAGGTGGAGGTTGCGCAATGCCCATGCCAGCTTTGGGTCTATCTCCAGGTCCAGCAGGGGCTCCGCGGGGCTGATGAGCTCGTTCACCTTAAAGCCATAGAAGCGCATCAGCCAGTCGGCCTGGTACAGGCGGTTCTCGCGTATCATGGGCACGGGTGTGCCAATGGCTGGCAGGCGGCTATCGTGGCTGATGGGCACATAGCCGGAGTAGTAAACGCGCCGCATGCTCATCTTATTATAAAAGTGATCGGCGGTAAAGAGCACCTGCAGGTCGGTCTCCTGGGTTGCGCCTACCACCATTTGCGTGCTTTGCCCGGCGGGTGCAAACAGTGGTGTTTTGCGGAATAGTTTTTTCTCTTCGCGGTTCTCTTTTATGGCCCCATCGAGATACTTCATAGGGTGTATCATGTCCTCCCGCTTCTTGTCTGGCGCCAGCAGTTTTAGTCCCTGCTCGGTGGGCATCTCCAGGTTTACGCTCAGCCTGTCGGCATACAGGCCGGCCTCCTTCAGCAGTTCGGGGCTGGCACCCGGGATGGCCTTCAGGTGTATGTAGCCGTTGAAGTTGTGCTCTGTCCGCAGCTTTTTGGCTATCTGCACCAGGCGTTCCATAGTATAATCGGCATTGCTGAAGATGCCTGAGCTAAGGAATAACCCTTCTATATAATTGCGCCGATAAAAGCTGATAGTGAGATCGACCACCTCCTGCACGGTGAAGGCCGCCCGCTTTATATCGTTGCTTTTACGGCTTACGCAGTAGGCGCAATCGTATATGCAATGGTTGGTGAGCAGTATTTTGAGCAGCGATACGCAACGGCCGTCTTCGGTATAGGCGTGGCATATGCCGGAGTTGCTGGCGTTACCCAGCCCCTTGTTGGTGTTATCACGTTTGCTGCCGCTGGATGCGCACGAAACATCATACTTGGCGGCATCGGCCAGTATAGATAGTTTCTCGTTTATTCTTTCCCACTTCATCGTTATCTCCTTGTAGCAATTTCGTTATTTATTGTTGGGTGAGGGTCATGGGAATGTTTGTTTTTTTTTGGTTGAAAGCGTATGCGTCTGAACACGATGGGTTGAAACCCATCGCTATAATAATACGTCCTTTCAGGACTTGACCGTGTTGTTACTGGTGTATTTATATAAGTACATTGTTTGTGAGGTATCTGTCGCTCTTTCAGAGCTTATCAATTATTTGTTTTATACCCGGGACTTCATCCCGGGCTGTTATCTATCGCTCTTTCAGAGCTAACTTCCTATGCGGCGCGGGTGCGGGCGAAGAAGTCGCGGATGTCGTAGACGGTTTGGGTGTGGTGTATCTTCTGGTGGTAGGTGCTTTCGTCGGTAACGAAGCGGCGGCGATCGAGGGGCAGGTAATATTGCAGCAGGTTGTACTCCAGCCAGCCTTTCTTTACCATCTTGCCTTCAAACTCCACCAACCCGTTCTTATCGCCGGTGTGGTATTGTTCTATCATGTGTTTGTTGCGCTCAAACGCCTGCTTGCTGAATGGTGGCTGTTCGCCGCTTACATATTCTTTCTTGTCTATGATGAACGGATCGTCTGGCGGCTCCGGGGCTGCTGCCCGCTGTGGCTCCGGTTGTGGCGCCGGCGGTACAGGTAGTTGAGGTGCAGTTGTAGCCACAATAGCATCGGCGGCTTTGCCGGGTGTTCCTTTGGTTTTATCGGCAGACTTGTGATCGGCATATTGCAGATACAGCTCCATTATGCGGTTGTACAGCCCTTGCTCTTCATCGGCCACAAAGTGCATAAAGTCGAGCAGGACGTGCGTTATCTGCGCCTGGGACAGGTGTTTGGTCTTATTGTATCCGTTAAGCAGTTTGGCCTGCATGTTTATCTCGTCGGGCGTGGGTATGCCTGCCTGCTCTTGCCTGTCGGCTATGCTTTGCTGAAATGCCAATATCTGGCGGCCTATATTGTCGGCCATTTTAGCGGGTGCGGCATTGGCCAGGTTGCGGGTGCGGTCCCAGCCATCCTGGTGCGCCCAGGCAAAAATAGTTTCTATCGATTGTCCTGTTTTCTTTGCGATCTCGTGCTCATTCTTATTGTCGAGCAGGTAAAGTTTGCGTGCTAATGCTTTCATAATTCTAGTAATGGCTTAATGGCTGAATTGCTTAATGGCTCAATGCAGCCGTGATGAATATAAATGTTGAACGTTTAAATGCACTTGTTGCAGGGTGAGGAGTGGGTGTGTTTTGTTTTCATATTGATGGTTGTTTTGTGGTGTAAAATTAGAATGGGGTTTTGGTAAAACGCGTTTTTGGTGAAATGAGATATCCACAAAAAACGCCCCTTTTTTATAGCTGGATCGGCTCCTGTAGCGGGTTTGAGATAGTGTGGAAAATGTGGATATCTCTGTAAAATAATTGCTCAATGGCTTAATTGCTGAATTGCTCAATGCGATTGTGTGATGGAATGCGGCAATGTGGTTCTATTGCACTGTTGTTTTTCGGTGAATCGGGAGATTCGTTTACTTGGTCGGTTCACGACAGGTGGCTGCGCTACCTCTCGCGACAGTAGATATTACAGGCGTTACAAACGCTGCGCCGGGCATCCTAGTTGCAAACGAGGACGAGACGAGATGGAATGATGGCATTGCAATGCTCGTCATACTGCAACATTACCCAATGCTGCTGAACTTGGTATTGCACATGTTACCTTAACTTCACTGAAAGTAATTTGTCATTATGAAGCTATCGCTCACAAAGAGTAGCGTATTATCAAAACAGGTTGTCATAAACTTTATTGCCCTTGTAGTCTGGCAACTTGTTGGTCATTACCTGCCCCAATTAAATCTGTTTACTTTCGTTTACTGGTCAGCGGTGTTTTTAATATCAGTGTCCTCAAAGGAAATTGAGTTGTCTGTAATGGTAGTAGTAATCGACTTTGCGTTTGTCATTGCCAATGATTATCTCTTCAGAAAGTTTGGTGGCGGTATACATGATGATGAAGGTAGGGCATAGTGTGAGTGGTCGTTTTACCTGACCTTGTTTTCCTGTACATGCTTCCTGTTTGCTTCAACATGCTATATGAATCGGGCCAGATTGACCAGTTTTAAGGTGCTGGCCAGAATTATATCGGTGTTGTTGTTTGCGTTTTTATCGTTGCTGGTTTTCAGGCAATGGTTGGTTAAGATGTGAATGATAATGCGACAATGTGGTTGTGTTGTACTGTTGTTTTTCGGCGAATCGGGAGATTCGTTTACTTGGTTAATCATGAGATGTAGCTGCGCCTACCTCTTGCGACAGTGTAACCGGGTAGATGAGTCAGAGGCTGTGTTAATTTATGCTATTAATGGGAAGTGGCGGACGGGCTAAATTGCGGTATGCGTGTTAGTACATATCTTTATGTTTCCTAAATCTACCATCCATGAAGCGCCAATCACTTTTGATTGTTATTTTTCTATTTTTATCAGTCGTAGTTACTGCTAAAGAGGGACTGACCAGCCAACCCGCAGGTGCCGATGCATTACGCATTATTGAAAATAAAGGCCAGATCACAGACCAGTACGGGAATAAACGAAACGATATAGACTTCAGTGTACAGACCGGTAATGGGCTGGTGATCTTTATAGGTGCCGGAACTTTACACTACCAGTTCTCCCGGTCTACGTCGCCCGCCGGAAAGCCGGAGACAATCCATTCAGGTAGCAAACGCGAACAGCGTGAGGACAGCTTTTCGATGTATAGAATGGATGTGCTGCTGCGGGGTAGTAACGCCGCTGCAAAGGCCGGGACAGACAACCAACTGCCGTACTACGAGCATTATGAAACAGCAAAATGCAGGAATACAACGGCACACGCATTTTCCCAGATAACATACCGGAACATTTATCCCAATATAGACTGGGTACTGTATGTGGCGGCCGGGCAGCTAAAACATGAGTTTATTGTAAGGCCAGGCGCAAAAGTATCGGACATTGCCATTGCGTATGATGGGGCACAGCAGCTGAAAATCAACAGCGACGGTGGTTTAAGTGCTGTAACACCTATGGGCACAATAACTGAAGACGCACCGAGATGTTTTGATGCGCATGGTAAGGTAAACAGCCATTTTATATTGAAAGATTCAACACTGTCTTATGCTACAGGCAGCTATAGCGGTACATTAACTATTGACCCTACGCTGCATTGGGGCACTTATTTTAATAGTGTTACCCTTTTTATAGCGATAACTACCGATAACAATAATAGCGTATATGGTACAGGATACACTTTTGCTATAGCGGGAGTAGCTACAACCGGTGCGCATCAAACCACGTATGGTGGCGCGCAGGATGCATTTATAGTTAAATATAATGCGGCAGGCGCTTTAATGTGGTCTACTTATTACGGTGGTGCTGGTACGGATGACGGGGAAGCTATGGCCTGTGATAACGCGGGTCATATATACATTACTGGCGGAACCCAAAGTGCTGCCGGCATAAGTACACCGGGAGCATACCAGGTACACCTGGCGGGAGGTATGCATAGTGATGCATACCTATCTAAATTTGATACGATGGGTAACCTGGTATGGGGTACTTATTTTGGAGGACCAGAGTATGAAGGGGGATCTGGCGTAAAAGTTGCACCGGGTGGCGACGTATACTTAGTCGGCGGCACCAACAGTGCAACAGGGGTTGCTACTCCCGGCGCTTTCCAGGAAGTATTCGGTAGCAGTCCAATGTCTGATACAGCTGATGCCTTCCTGGCGAAATTTACCTCTTCAGGAGCATTATTATGGTCTACCTATTATGGTGGTTCGGGGGATGACTACGCTGGCGCTCTGTCGCTAGATAATACCGGCAATGTATATATCGCCGGCGCTACATCCAGCACTAATAATATTGCTACTGCCTCGGCTTATCAAACTACTTTACTTGGCGGCACAAGTTTGTCATTAGATGGCTTCGTGGCAAAATTTACACCCTCTGGCGGGAGGTTGTGGGGCACTTATTTTGGTGGCGAAGATGATGAGCGGGCCAGGGCAGTAGTAGTGGATGCATCGGGTGTATATATTGCCGGAACAACGGCCAGCAGCAGCCATATAGCCACTCCAGGTGCTCATCAGACGGTATATGGAGGAGGGGTGTTTTGGGGAATGTATTCAGATTGGGGCGATGGTTATCTGGCGAAATTTGACCCATCGGGAACTTTACAATGGTCCACATACTATGGCGGTACCGGTAATGAAAATCTGACGTCGGCCACTACAGACGGACATGGCACAATTTACCTAACCGGATTGACAGCCAGCACTACAGGTATTGCTACACCGGATGGGTTGATCAGCTCGGCACCGGGAGGTTTCACCGATATATTTTTAGCCCAGTTCAGTAGTACTGGGGCACTGATGAATGGTACTTATTATGGCGGCCCTGATGCAGACCAGGGCTTTGCCATTGCAATGGGAGATTCTGCTACGTTGTATGTTGCCGGGCTTACTTTAAGCGACGCAGGTATAGCTACTGCCGGGGCTGATGAGACCACTTTTATAGCTCCTGCCGGAGCAGCAGTTGGCTGCATGATCAAGTTTGGTATTTGTTCCCTGCCTGTAGGAGATACGATAAGCGGACCGGCCAGCCTGTGCCTGGGTATAGAAGGTGCTCTTTACCATGACGGTGTTGCCGGTGGCGTGTGGAGTATGAGCAACACCCATGCTACAATAACAGCAGGTGGCTTCGTGCATCCGGTAAGTGCCGGAACGGATACTGTGTTGTATACATTGACCAATGCCTGCGGATCTGTAGCGGACATGAAAGCTATATCTGTAGATACGCCGCTGAGTGCGGGTATACTATCTGCCAGCGACAGTGTGTGTATGGGGCATGCCATAACAATAACCAGCACATCGGCCGGTGGTGTATGGTCATCGGGCAATGTGCTGGATACAATTACAACTGCCGGTGTGTTTTACGGCATTGCATCAGGGCAGGATACTGTTATTTATACAGTAAGCAATGCCTGCGGTACCGATACCGCACAAAAGGTGATAACAATTGTTAACTGCAACGAAGGCGTATATAACCAGGGCAACTATGCCAACCAGGTAATGTTATATCCAAACCCCACTGAAGATATACTGCATATTTCGGCATTGTTTGATATTGCGAGCGTGCAGGTATATGATATGACCGGCAGGCTGCTGTTGTCAGCCGACAACAAGGGCAGATCAGCTATGGTAAGGCTAGCGCAGTTTGCAGATGGGGTGTACTTACTGCACATTAACAATACTTACAGTATAAAGGTTATCAAACAGTAGGGCTAATACTGTTGCGCAGTCTGTGGCTATCTAGATCGGCTTAGCGCCTCGTGTGCTGGTAGTAAGCGGGGACGCCAACTACGGTCGGGAAGAGGATTGGCATCACTATTAATAATAACAAGAGCCGGCTTTGTGGCCGGCTCTTGTGTACTTAGTTATATATTAGTGGACTTTACGACTGTTTACCACGTCTTATCGCCGCCGCGGAATTCTTTTGGTTTTACGACCGTGAATACGCGGGAGATGTTGAAGCCGAAATGGATGCCGCCGTCGGACCATGAATCGCTGGTCTGGCCGATGATGACGCGCTCGGTATTGGTGAACGAGTTGCTGAACATGAGCTGGAATACGTGTCCGCCCGTTTCTATATCTACGCCCAGTGCCAGTGCATTGTAGGTTTTGGCTGTGCTGCCTATCACCAGCATATCGGCATTAGTAAGGCGGTAATAGTATTCGCCGGTGATGGCTACGCGCCTGCTGAGCTTGATGCGGCCACCAACGCCCAGTGCCAGTGTATTATTACTGAACTTAGAACTGTCGACCAGGTTGTAATGCACCAGGGTAGGCATGATCTGCAGCGAGAAACGATCGTTGAACTTACGCGCTATCAGCAATTGGTTAATATAGGCCAGCTGGTTGCTGAAATGCCACTCCGCACCCGCAGGTATAGGCAAGGTGCTTTTTCTTACCGCAGATACAGAACCGAAGTAACTCAGTGTGATGGGCATGCCCTCTTTGCGTTGTTTCAGCAGTTTCACCTTGGCAAACACATCGTTTTCCTTGTTCAGCGTGCTGTGCTCTACACCTGCCATCAGCCAGCTGGTGATGCCGTAGTCGAGCGCCAGTTTGGTGGTAGCGTTATCGAGACCGAAGAAGTTTTCGGCGCCCTGGTTGAGCAGCCCGAAGCGGTGGCATACACGGAAGTCGAGCACGCCTTCGGCCAGGTTCTCTACGCTACTGGTATTGTTGATTCGGGTAGCTTTGAAGGTAAAGCTTACCTCTTCTTTTTTTGCAGGTTTTGTCTCGTTGTCGAGTTCGTTAAGCAGGCTGTCTGCCGATTGGGCGTATGAGGCTGTATATCCCAGGCCCAACAGTGCGGATGCCAGTATTAGTTTGCGCATTGTGTGTGTTCTTTTATTGTGTTGTTGTTGTGCCGATCTGTCCCTTAAGCCGATGGGTTGAAACCTGCAAGTGTTCGAAAACTCTATTTCTCATGTCTTTTGTTGGACAGCACCTACGGGGCACGATTCATTTTTGAATAAAAAACTACAAAGCTTTTGCTCCTACGGAGCAATGACATGTGCTTTTATAAGGTTTCGAACAGTTGAAGGTTAAACTCTGTATCATAATATGCCACTTCAGGGTTTTGCCATGGGTTGCATATGTCTTAGTCGCTAAGGAGCAGACTTTATTAATTCGTTATTTCTGGGTCATTGCTGCATCTACAATTATAGTGGCATCTTTAGCTACCTTGTCTGATACTACAGATGGTACTTCTACTTTGTAGTCGGCCAGGTGGATGATGAACTTGGCAGATGCTGTTGCGCTGTTGCCTTTTATTGTAACAGTGCCGGGAACAGTAACGGTTTTGGTAACGCCATGTATAGTCAGTTCGCCGGTAACGCTGGCCTTATATGTGCCGTCTTTGGCCATATTCACCTCTGGTAGGTTAGCGATCTTGCCCTTGAACTGTGCCTTAGGGTATTTGTCGCTTTCCATGTAGTTCTCGTTAAAGTGCTGCTGCATCAGGTCGCGCTCGAATTTGAAGCTCTTAATGGGGGCCTGGAAAACAAAGTCGCCGGTTTTGGAGTCGAGTATAGTGGCTACCTCGTTGTTCACTGCTTCTATCTTTTCAGGAGACTTTGGGGAAGTGGCGTTGAAAGATATTTTGCCCGTGCGGGTCATGTATTTCTGTGCAAATGCAGGCGCGGTAACAGCAACCAGCAATGAGGCAATGATCAGCTTTTTCATATAGTTATGTTTTTGTTTGCTTGGAGTAAATGATTAGTTGTTCTTAGCACCATGGTCGGCCCAGTTCTTG
The DNA here is from genome assembly GCA_964588295.1 of uncultured Flavipsychrobacter sp. Taxonomy (GTDB): domain Bacteria; phylum Bacteroidota; class Bacteroidia; order Chitinophagales; family Chitinophagaceae; genus Flavipsychrobacter. The sequence continues at coordinate 138,782 of CAZPOT010000009.1, forward strand.
ATCTGTGCTATTTTACATTCAGACAGCTTGGGCATACCCTGTGGCATGCTGCCGCTCACGATCTGGCTGACCAGTGAACCGTTGTCGGCTGCGGCCTTTACCATAGAATATTGGGTGAGATCGTAACCGCCAGAGGCTGTAGAGGCATCGTGACAACCTGAGGTATTGCAAGACTGGTTCATGAGTGCCATAATATTTCCGGAATAAGTGGCCTCGTTCTTAGCAGTATCGCAAGGATCTACCGTAACCACCGGGGCCGGGTATAGCTTGTCGTACTTGTCGTTGTAGCAGCCGGCGGCCATAAGGGCGATAACTGCGATGGGGATCAGTTTTTTCATTTTTATTGTAAGTATGTTATTGTTTGTATTCGTTGATGGGTTAAAACCCATCGCTATGATAATACACCCTTTCAGGGTTTACTAATTACTTAATAATACAGTCGGTGAGGGATACTCCGGTGATGCCGTTGCCAGAGCAGAACCCTTTAATAGTAACAGCCTGTCCTTTATTGGCGGTGGCGTTCTTATCGCGCATGGTGCACTGCACACCAGCTGTTGGGTCATCTGTCTGTAGCACTACCATCAGGCCACCATCCTGGTTCTTTTCCGTTTCGGATACCGTGCCGGAGACTTCTATGGCCTTGTTCAGGTACTTAGTGTCGGCAGCTTTTTCGTCGGCAGTATACTCTTTAGCCAGTGCCTGCGCTGTAACGGTTATGCCTTTGGCATCTTCCACTTTAGCGTGTGGCTTGTTCCAAACATACCACCAGGCACCGTAGCCGCCGCCACCCAGCAATGCTAGCACTATTACAACGATCCAAAGCTTCTTCGACATAAGGTTTTAATTATGATATTTTACAAATATAAGGGCAACAAGTATGCCAGTTATTTTTTTGCCACCTCGTCCAGGTAGTTTTTCCCGGTTCTGTAAGCAGTGCTTTTAAAAGTGGCCACTATTTCCTGCGCCTCGTTGGTTACTGTAATATCATAGAAAGAGGTTTTATTGCCCAGGTGCACTTCTTTAGCCGCTACAAACAGTTTATCGCCCGCATTGGCAGAGCGGATGAAACTGATCTGCACATCGAGCGCCACACTGAGGCGGCCATGCGAATTGCAGGCAAAAGCGAAAGCGGAATCGGCGGCAGAGAATACCACACCGCCATGAACAATACCAAAGCCATTGAGCATCTCTGGCCTGATGATAAAGTGCAGTTTACACCAGCCGGCGCCGTAGTCGATAAGCTGAAGCCCCAGCCACTGGCTGAAGGGATCATTCTGCATCATTGTCTCTATGACCTGGTTGGCTGGCATACAGCAAATATAAATAAATGTAACGACATGGATTTTTTTAGTCAAAAGTCGTAAGTCGATAGTCGTAAGTGGTAGTAGGTGGATAGTTGTAAGTAAGTAGTAGTTAATAGCTGGCAGTTAGTTGAGGGGTTATACTGCTATAGGCATTTTGAAATAGGTAGGCGATATGCTAATGGGAGCGGCGTGCGATTTGTCGAGCACATCGAGGATAAAATGATCGTGCTGCTCGCTGAACTTGCGGGCGAAAAGTTTATCTGTCTGGCGGATGGCCGGGAGGTCGTCCATAGACAATGTTTTAGGGCTGGCCTTGTGTTCGGCCCAATCGGTATACATCAGGTTGTCGGCCTGTATGGCAGAGCGGAAGGGGGAATTATAGAGTATGGTATGAAACATGAGTTCATCGGCACCCCAGCTGAGCCTGAAGTGACGCGCGATCCATGGGTTGTTCTTTACATAATCAAGGATATATGCAATACTGTCGGCACTGGCGGTAAACCACTGCGAGCGGCCCGCGGCTATCATGCCGTGGCGCAGCCTGCGGGCAGGCAGGTATTTGTTCAGCAGTTGTTCTATACGGTGCTTACCGGCAAAGTTGATGTTGGCCAGGTGGTAGCCGGTAACGCGGGTAGCAGCTTCTTTCCACACTTCCATCACTGGTTCGCAGTGCATAAATATTTTACCGGGATTATCTGACAGGAAATCATGTATATAAGCGGTGCTTTTTATCGGGTAGTCCATACCGCTCATCAGGTTGATGTAATCGAAACGGATGCCGCTATTCATAATTTCGGTACAGCCATTGAGTGCGGCCTGCACCTGGCTGTAGCCGCCCCAGTATACTTTTACCCTGTTTACTACCAATCGCACATTTGGCATTTCTTCCAGGAACTCGAACTGGCGGATATCGCTTTTCTTATCTACGTGGATAAAGAAGTGTGCGTCCGTGTGCTTCAGGCGGCTGATCATGCGCTGTAATTGCTGCGGAGCTGTATGTGCCAGTATGAGGTGTGCGATCTTCATGAGGCAAACTTATGCACCGGTAAAATCATATTTTTTTTATTGGGGCAATGGGATATTTAATGGGGGTGAAAATTTTTAATGGCTTAATGGCGCAATGGCTCAATGTGTGTAATGCGGTAATTAATGGCTCAATGGCTCGATAGCTCAATGTGTGTAATGCAGCAAGGTGCAAGATATGTGATGGAATGGTGGCAATTAATGGATCAACAACAATTTGGGATACGTGGTTTGATTGATTTAAGGTTAATTGAGATTGGAATAGGATGTTTAAGAAATGGAGGTAATGTAGTGGGGTAGCTTGCAGGAAATTAATCGATCATGAAAAAACTATTGTTATTGTTACAGTGCTGGATGTTGTGCAGTAGTGTAAATGCCGGCGTATATCGCCATGATGTTGACGTGAAGAAATATAGACAGCTGGCGGCGGAGCCGCAGTTTGCCTGTGCAGGCCAGGTGATCCGCAATTCTGGCATTGTGGGTTCTTGTGTGCTGATAGGCGACAGGTATGTGCTATGCGCAGCACATGTGTTTGTAGACAATGAAGAGGCAACGCCAGATACGTCTTATATAAACGGTAACAAGGTGATCATGAACCGGCCCACCAACCTGCACCTGGCCCCGGCTGCCGATTTTATGTTCCGGTTCAAGCGGGAATGGCGCACAGGTAAGGTGCTGGTAGTGCACCCTGTATACAAAGATAGCCTGAAGAATGGCCACTGTGATATGGCTATTATTGAGCTTGATGAGCCCATAACCGATATACAACCTGCGATTCTTAACACTACGTTCGACGAGCAGCACTGTGTTGCTACCGGTGTTGGCTGGGGCGCATCGGGGAAGGCTAACGAACCCGAGAATGTAGCTATATGGTTTGAAGAGATAGCGGGCCAGAACATGATAGACTCAATAGGCGGCTACAAGTACAAGGGTAAGCCCACAGAGTTACTGGCCGATTTTGATGCGCCTGCCGGCATAAAGGGTTGCAATAAATATGGTAATGCGACGCCGGTGCCCCTGGAGTATATGACATCGGGAGGAGATAGTGGCGGTGGACTCTTCAGGCAGAAGCATAATAAGTGGGAACTGATAGGCATATGCACAGGTGGCGGGGTAAACATAGAGCAGTTGCTGAAGACCGGTTATTATGGCCAATTGGGAGCATGGACAAGGGTGTCTGTATTTAACGATTGGATATTGCAGGTGCTCAGTGAGTTGAACAAACAGCGATGATAGATGTAATAGATAAGCAACAGTTTAGAAGAGCAGCGCTGTTAAGGCGCTATGCATGTTCCTTAACCGGCAATGAGTTTATAGCCGACGCCTTTGAGGGTGAGGATCTTTACCGGGCACGGGGTGAGGTATTTGCGGAGGCGATTGATGTAGACATCGAGCGAGCGGGAGTTATAAATGGTCTCTGAGCCCCAGGTGGCCTGCATGAGGTGGGTGCGGCTTACTACTTGTCCGTGGTGTGCAAAGAGAGTAGCCAGTATAGATGCTTCTTTATAGGTAATGGCCTGTTCCCGACCCGATATAATGAGCCGCAGTTGCTGCGGTTGAAACAGCAGGTTGCCTGCAGTATATTCTGTAGCCGAGTTGTTGTGTGTGCCGTATTTTTCCTGTAACCAGCTTTCTATCCTTACCAGCAGCTCATCTATGCTGAATGGCTTGCGTATATAATCGTTACAGCCGGTTTTGAAGCCTGCCACTACATCGTTTACCTGCACTTTTGCAGTCAGGAAGATGATGGGTATTTTAGAGTCGAGCTGGCGGATCTGTGTGGCGACATCATAACCGTCTTTGCCGGGTAGCATGATATCGAGCAGGCACAGGTGCGGCCCGAACGACCTGTAGGCAGAAAGAGCGTCTATGCCGTTCTTTACCTGCTGTACCTGGTAGCCGTGTTTCTCCAGCGCTTCGGTAACCAACTGGCCCAGTATCTTTTCATCTTCTACATATAATATACGGTGCTTCATGGCCTAACTAACTGGTATTTTGAGCGTAAAGGTTGTGCCTGTGGTATTGCTAGTAAAACTAATGCTGCCGCCGTGCAGTTCTGCCACCTGTTGTACAAAGCTAAGGCCCAGGCCATGCCCTGTTGTGTCTTGTACGTTGCCGGTAGGGATGCGGAAGAAGGCATCGAATATCTTTTTACGGTATTCCGGGGGAATGCCTGTACCATTGTCTTTAACTGCTATTTCGCAATAGGTTCCCTGCTGTTGTATGGTTAGCTCTATTGCCGGTTTATTAGCGGTGTATTTTATCGCATTGTCTATAAGTGCGGCTATGGCATTGGTGAGCAGGAGCGGATCGCAAAGGATATTGAAGTCGTTATACTGATGCACTTGAACCTCGGTGCCCGACTGGCCGATCTTCATTTCCATCATTACCAACGTATCATTTACAACCGATGACACTGCGACCTGTTGCTGGCTGAGCACCAGTTGTTGTTGGTTTAGCTTGCTGAATGACAATATGCGCTCCACCAATAACTTCATCCGCTTTAGCTCAGAAGCTGCAAATGCTATGTGCTGCGATGGTATGGTAACTTCTTTTTGGTGCTGCGTGCCGGCGGCTGCCGACTCTATGATGATCTGCAGGGATGAAAGCGGTGTTTTAAGTTCGTGGGTAATGTTGCCCAGCAGGCTTTCGCGGAACCCGGCCATTTGTGCCTGCAGCCTGTAACTGCGATACAAGTAAATAGTAGCAATGGGTATAAGCAGGCAAATGAGCATTGCAGACGACAGGTAGGGCAACATATTCTTTATAACAAGCGTGGAGGGGATGTGGTAATGAACAGCGTAGATAACGGGTTTGGCAAACTCCAGGATGAATGGCTGAGACATGATGGAGTCTTTCCCGGCGGTATCGTAATGCACGATCTTTACTATTGTATAGGGAACTATAGTGCTATTTCGAGTCAGCAGCTTTTTAAATACAGAATCGAAATGGTGGACCGTCATCATTCGTGCTGCGCTGTATTTTATATTGTGCTGCCTGAAATATTGTGCATTGAGCGTGACGACCTTCGGCTGCGCATCAGTTTTTTTAGCAGGTGAAGTGTCAACCGGAGGGGGGACATCTTCAAGGGGTATCATTATCTTACCCATGTTGTGGGTAAAGCCTGCGGCAAAGGCTACTTTGCGGTCGTAATCCTGGTCCGAAAGCATGGCGGCGTAGGTGCTTTCCTGGCTGCCATTGTAGTTCTGAATGGTGTCGGCTGCATTTTTAACACACATGTCTACAGCATCCTGCACATGCTTTTGTTCGAATTGGTACAGCCTGACAGCATTCCACCCGAGCAGGCAAAAAAGCCCGATGCAAACAGGGATGGCTATATACAGTATGCTGCGGCCTTTGTTCATACACTGCTAAAGTAAAATGAAAAAGGATGAGATGCGGGCGTTTTAGGTTATTTAAGATATAGTGGAGTAATTCGGCAATTTGACAATCCGGCAATTCGGCAATGTGACAGAATGCGGTAATTTTATGGTAGTAGCATATACTCTGACCATTGGAGCGGGTGGGGTAGTGGCTGGTTGCTTAATTCGATATGAATAACGCGGCGGCGCTGCTGATTTGTGGTTCGGCCTGAAGCGTGAAACAGCAGCGGGTGCATGAGCATGATGCCGCCCGCTGAGACGCGGCAGGTGGTTGGTGTTGAGAGGTTTAGCTGTTGGGGGCGTTGTATGTCATTAGTGTGGGAGCCGTCTGCCACTTTGAGCGCGGAGGGTGAAGTTGTTTTGCAGGATTGGTAAGGGTGGTTGTACGGCAAACTGGTCTTCTTTAGTGGTCCATGGACCGTAGCCTTCTACTTCCACTTTTTCCTTTACTGATATGGTAATGTCCTGGTGCCAGGCAACAAACCAGTTGGATGCCGGTGGTTTATCGAAATAGATGGATTTGGTGATGAAGTAGTTGCTGTCAAAGGTGTTGGTAATAACTTCTTTAAGGTTGTGGTTGAAAATATACGGTATTGTTTCAGGTACTTCTTTTAAAAACTGGCGGATTGCAAACAGGTTGTTGCTGCCACGGAAGTTGGGGTTTGCTTTGTGTGTATTATTGATAATGGTTGTGAGGGTGGCTACCTCTGCCGGGGTGTAGATGTTGTTGATGGTTGCGTGGCCGTGTTGGGTGAATTGTGTTTTGTTCATAGTTTTTGTTTTTCGGGCGTTACAAACGCCATGCCATTGCATCCGCGATACAATCGCGGACGAGTTGCTTACTTAATCCCCCGATAGCTGTCAGTCTGAAGACATGCCAGCGGCTGTTGTTCTATAATTTGCTCCGATGTTGCGTGGTTTATATAGGACGCAAAATCTTGCGTCTCTACGTGCTATGTATAAAACAAGACAGCGGCTGTTGTTCGGACAGCCGCTGTGCAAATTCTTTTACTTTTTACCCATCACCATCTTGTCCAAAGTTTCCTGGGCTATGGGGTGGTAGTTGCCGCGGTACTTGGTGTAGAGGTTTTTGGCCATCTGCTGGTTGGCCGGCGTCTTCATCATTTCGGCGTAGAGGGGCTGCAGGAATTTGCGGCGGCCTACGGTGCTGAGGAATGTTTCCATTGCCGGGTAGGCTATTTTGTAGTTGGCGCGTACGCTCATTACAAACCACAGGTCGGCTATCTCGCTATTGCCTGTGTTGGTGAATTTGAATTGGTCATCGAGGGCCTTCATTTGTACTTCGGTAAGGGTAGCCGGCATTTTGCGGAGGAAGTGCAGCCATTCGTGGGTGGTCCACCCGGTAGTGGTGAGTTGTGCCGGCGCAGTGCCGCCAAGGAATTTGGTGCGTTCATCGTTTACCTTATTGAAACGCTCCATATCGGCACGCGGGCAATTGGCCGGTATGCCGGGGCCATATACCCATGCCTTAATGTCTATCTTTTTATATAAGGTGCTGTCGCCGTGCAGCAGGTGCTCGTCCAGGTAGGCCAGGAATTGCTCGGTGGTAATGGTCTTGAATGCGTGATCATTGAAGTAGTTCTTCAGAAACTCATCGAACTTCTGGCGGCCAACGGTGCGCTCTATGGTTTCCAGCAACAGCGAGCCTTTTTCATAGGCTATGTCGGTAAGGCCATCGTCTGGGTCGCGGCCGGTGAGGTCCAGCTTCAGCCAGGTGTCGGGGCTTTTGGCGCCAATCTCATCAACAGCTGTTTGCAAGTCCTGGTAACCCAGTTCCCACAGCATATCGGAGTAGGTTTTGCCCATCAGTTGCTCCATGATGCGGCGCTCGAAGTAAACGGTAAAGCCTTCGTTCAGCCAGAAGTCGTTCCAGGTAGCATTGGTCACCAGGTTGCCGCTCCAGCTGTGTGCCAGCTCGTGCGCTATGAGCGATACCAATGAGCGATCTCCCGCAATAACAGTTGGTGTGCAGAAGGTAAGGCGTGGATTTTCCATGCCACCGATGGGGAAGCCCGGAGGCAGTACTATAACATCGTAGCGGCCCCAGCGGTATGGTCCGTAAAGCTGTTCGGCAGTGGTTACCATCTTGCCTACATCTTCAAACTCGTAGCGCACTTTTTCTATCATGCCGGGCTCGGCATATACGCCGGTACGCTCGTTGATGGGGCGGAACTGTATATCGCCCACGGCCAGCGCCATCAGGTAAGCCGGCACGGGTGTTTCCATTTTAAAGTGGTACACGCTGCTGTCGTTCACCTGTTGCGGGTTTTCGGCGCTCATCAGCGCCAGCAGGCCCTTAGGCACAGTTACGCGGGCGGCATAGCTGTAGCGGATGCCGGGCCCATCGGGGCAGGGTATCCACGAGCGGGCGTAGATAGATTCCGACTGTGTGTACAGGAACGGATGCTTTTTATCGTGCGTCTGCTGCGGATCGAGCCACTGCAGGGCACGGGCATTAGCACCTGTTTTATAATATACGGTTACGTGCTTAGTATTCTCCGTAATAGGTATATGCAAGGCGCTGCCCAGGTGCGGCACTGCGGGGTCGAGCAGGTGAGTGGCAGCTTTACCATCTACCAGTACACTGTCTACAGTAAGGTCGTAAGTATCCAGCTTCAGTTCCTTCAGCTTGTTCTTATTGTCTATGGTCCATAATGCACTGCCCGATATGCGCTTGCCCAGCAGATCGACACTGATATCGAGGTCGAGGTGGGACACCGTAACGCTATCGGCATTAGATTGTGTATGCAGGTCTTTGGCCGCGGCCGGAGTGGTCATAACAGTAGATTGTTTAGCTGTTGGTTTTGGTTCGCAGGCGTTGAGCGCTACCAGCGACAACAGGGCAAGAGCCAGTTTCTTTTGCATATATAAAATCGGATATAACAATTAGGAGCGTAAAAGTAGGAAAATAATGCTCCGGGGCGGCAAGCGGAGTAACCCTTATTTTAACCGGAGGTGTCCCCGGAAAGCGGGAAGGGAGCGGGGCACTTTTACTAATATGCTGCCAGCTTAAAGCTGAGGGAATCAGCTGAGCATAGTAACGGCATTTTTTACAGCCTGCCTGAAACTTTCTGTAATAGAGAAAGCCCCCTGCCGGGTGCGTACCTCGTCTGTGGCTATCTCCTGCACAAATTTCAGCTGAACAGCCTCACCCCTGTTGACCTGGAGGAAGGACGATCTTAACTGTGCCGGTATTATAGCGCCTAATGTTTTTGATAGCGTGCTGCGGATATAGTACTCCGTTTTATCTATATCGTTGTAAATAACGGTATAGTTTTGTTCTGCGCGGGCATACACCACATCGGTCCAGTGGATCTTACGATATTTATTTCCCTGTTTAACGAAGAAGAAGGCGGTATTTTCTGCCGTTGCGGTGTTGGCGGAAACTTCAGTACGGCTATTGAAATTATTTATGGCGCTAAGCACGGTGGCCAACAGCGAGGCCGGATGTACGGGTTTGGTGAGGTAAGCAGACGGGCGAGCCTCTACCGCTTCATTAACGGTATGGGTGTCTGTACTACCGGTGATGAAGATAAAAGGCTTGTTGTAAATGCCAGAAAGCATTTTGCCCAGTTCTATCCCTTTATTCTTACCATTTATGTTAATGTCGAGCAGTGCAATATCGTATTCCATGGAGCTGAGCATGCCTACGGCAGATTCAAAACTATCGGCAGTGCCGGCCACGGTGTAACCAAAATCGTTGAGCGCAGCTGCTATGCTACGCAACCATATATCTTCGTCGTCAACAACGATCACTCGTATCTCTTCGTGCATTTATGGTGAGGTGTGTAGAACAAAGATAAGTAATTAGTATTTAGGGTGTTTCATCATCAACAATAGGGTGTTTCGTCACCAAAGGTTCTATGCTAACAGGTGCCATTATTGAACTTTAGCCTTATTTAATCTCCAGGCCATGAACTACATCATCAATATATCTGCCGGCAAATGGCGGAACACAGACATCGCTTTTTATAATTAGTTGGTATCTCTTTCCCGGGCAACCGGTTGCCAGTAATGGCCGACCGGAATAAAGAACATTATTAACCATAAAACAGTGTATCTATGTATTTCCCTGGTAAATTGAAAGTAATGGTGATAGACAATGCCACCGATAGTATGCACAATGTGCTGCAGGGGCTGGAGCCATATGGTGTGCAGATAGCAGGCATGGCCAGGCTGGACAGTGCCGGCCTGAAACTTGTTGCAGAGGCGGACTACGATGTGGCACTGGCCGATGATAATGCGGATAACTGGGGCCAGGCAAAACTACTGGCCGATTTTATTTGTAAAGTATGTAACAAACCATTGGTATTGCTGACCAATGCTGCCGGCGGGCATGCTGAAACGGCTATGCGGGAAGGGCTGGTGGCAACCCTTTACAATTCGGCTGGTGTATCGGGTGGCGAGCCGGTACACAAGACTTATAATAGCGATGATGCATTATGCTTTTTTGTGCGGCGCGGGGACGTATATAAACGGGTATTGTGGAAGGATGTGGTGTACCTGAGATCGGAGCAGCACTACACCTGCCTGTTTAATGCCAGCGATAAACAGGAGTATTTTATACGCGCCAGCTTGCAAAGAACCATGCAGGATGTAATGCCTGCAAGTATACGCGCCAATTTTGTGCAGATAAACAGGGCTGAGGCAGTGCAGCTGGCCTATGTTACTGAGTTCTCGGGCGGGGAATTAAAAACAACTTACCGGACAATGATGCTGACGGAGGTTTTTTGCCGGCAGTTGAAAGCGAAGATAACCTGTATTACATAAAATGAGATCCGGCTTCTGCCGGGTCTTTTTTGCCTGTGCGGATATCGTCTATTAGTGCATATAATAGTCTCAGAGCCGAGTATGGTTGTATAACTGCTATATTGTGGTCGGCGCCAGGTAAGAAATTCCAGATGTTGCCGCTATTAGAATCAGTGGTATCTGAAGCCACCTCTATAAGTATTGCCGCAACTAACTACGAAATGTAATTTGTAATCGCCTGTAAAAAGTGCCTGCCCGGTGAGTATGCTATTATGCGCATGGTCATACTGTGTTACGTGCGGTGGGCGTATGATGCTATGAACACGGGAAAAATTAATATTCTATATGAGCGACGCCATTTCATTTATGAAATGTTTAGTTTAATATTGCACGCCAATTGAAATACTTTATAATTAATAGTTATTTGTTATATTTTAAAAAATGATGAACATGTTGCAAAAATTGTCTGTTATTATATCGGAAATACGCTCAAGAAATATAAGCGCATTTCTCGCTATTGTTTTTATAATGGGGTGTGTAACTGCTTATGCTACCCCGTCAGGTACAATTTTATATAGCCAGAATTTTGAAGGCACTCATGGGTGGACATTAAACGTTGCAACCGGCGCACAAGGAGCGGACCCAAATTTCTGGGTGGTAAGTGATGGTGAAGGCGGTGTTCTTCCTCCCGGTTGTGGGGAAAATAGTAATGGGAACAAAACACTTCATATAACCAGTGTGTTTAATCCTACGGGTGGCGCTGCATATGATGCTGGTGGCTTATGTGGTTTTTTATTTTGTCCGCAATCTAACAGCAGGGCAGAGTCTCCGTCTTTTAGTACGAGCGGCTATACCAATATTAATTTTTCTTTTGATTACATAGCCGGAGGAGAAGGCTTGAATGATAATGCGTCTGTATGGATCAATACAGGCAGCGGGTGGACGCAACTGGTTGCATCCCTGAAGTCATCTGTTTGTTCCGGCGGACGGGGTCAGTGGACACATTACAGTATGACGTTGCCTGTTTCTGCTGAAAATAATCCAAGTGTAAAAATTGGATTTGGCTGGGTAAATAACGATGATGGCATTGGTACAGACCCTTCGGTTGCCATTAATAACGTTAGGGTAGAAACGCTGGGTTCAAATATCGCACCCTCTTATACATTAACCAGTCCTCAGGCAATAACAGTTTGTCGAAATGCTCCGGCTTCCGACATTAAATATCTTATGCATATAAGTGATGCTGATATGGTTCAGGAGGAGACGTTTACTTTTGTAGATGGGCCGTCGCACGGCTACATATCAGGCGTATCCTCAACTACAACGTCGGGGAGCAATAATATTACCCCGCAGGGAGCGTATAATTACATGCCGGTGCCTGGGTATAGCGGTAATGATACGTTTACTGTGCGAGTGAGCGATGGAGTGGCAACAGCAGATATGGTAGTATATGTTACTGTAAGCGGACCAACTGTATCTATTACCACAACCAATGTTAGTTGTAATGGCGGCAGTAACGGGGAAGCAAATGCAGTAGTTACCGGTGGTACATACCCTTTTGCATATTTATGGAATGTTGGTTCAGCTACTTCATCGATCAGCTCCCTTTCTCCTGCTAACTATCATGTTGATGTAGTGGATGGTTACGGTTGCACGGATAGCGCTTCTGTCACTATCACTCAACCAGCGGCATTGACATCTTCGGTAACAACCACCAACGTAGCCGTTTATAACGGTACTACAGGTTCGGCAACGGTAAGTGTAACCGGCGGAGTGAGCCCTTACGCTTATTCGTGGACATTTGGGGTAAATACGGCTACAGCTACCGGGCTTGCAGCAGGTACTTACACCGCAACAATAACCGATGCCAACGGTTGCCAGACTACGGCCACAGCAACAATCACACAACCTGAACCGAATATTGCACCAGCATTTATTTTGAGCACCCCACAGGCCATTTCTTTGTGCCGCAATCCATTGGTAACAGATCTGAAGCCGTATCTGCATGTAAGCGATACTGATGCAACTCAAACGCTGACATGGACCCAGCAGTCTGGCCCTGCCCATGGTACACTGGTGGTAACAGGTGCCACGGCAACTTCCGGTTCTGATAACAGGACACCGGGTGGAATCATCACTTACAAGCCGGCAACTGACTATGCGGGCAGTGATGCCTTTACCATAAGAGTGAGCGATGGTATAGCCTCCTCGGACATGGTGTTTAATATATGGGTTAATGATCTTACTGTGAACACGGCAGTAACTAATGTATCTTGTAACGGAGGAAGCAACGGCTCTTTATTTGCCACTGCAACCGGTGGTGTGCTGCCATATGATTATTTCTGGTCTACAGGTGCTACAGGGCGCACATTATCTGGCCTGCATGCTAATAGTTATGATGCTATTGTATATGACGGTATGGGCTGTATGGCTGATGAGCCTGTAGCAGTATCAGAGCCGGCGGTACTGGCGGCCAGTATGTCTGCAACAAACGTAAGTTGCAATGGCGGCAGCAACGGCACCGTAACAGCAATGGTAACCGGTGGTACAACACCATACACCTACACATGGAGCCCTGCCGGCGGTACGCTGGCTACGGCAACCGGCCTGGGCGCAGGTAGCTATACTGTAACGGTAACCGACGCGCATAGCTGCACTGCTACGGCTTCCATTACTGTTACAGAACCTGTTTTAACGACAGCATCTATATCCGGCACTACAAGTGTTTGTAATAATACCGGCACTGAAGTGTACTTCTCATCTGCGGATGGCGCTGTGGTAAACTACAAGATAAATGGTGGTACCACCCAGCAGGTAGAGATAGGTGTTGCAGGTATTGATTCCGTAGCTACGGGCAACATTACAGCTGCAGCAAGCTACGACCTGGTGAGTGTGACCATGGGTGGTTGTACTTATACTGCTACGGGCAATGCTACAGTATCTGTATATCCGCAGGCAACAGTGAACAGCATTGCAGACCAGTTTATTTGTAATAATGCGACAACTAACAGCGTGGTATTTGACGGCCCTGTTAGCGGAACCACCTTTACTTGGGCTGCTAATAATACCAGCATAGGCCTGGCGGCTGCAGGTGCGGACAGTATTGGTGCCTTTGCCGGTACAAACACGACAACGGCTATACAGACAGCGACGATCACGGTAACACCTACAGCCAATGGCTGTGTGGGCACCACAAGTGATTTTACCATCACGGTTTACCCAACACCGATGCTGACGAGCACATTGACTCCTTCAGCTATCTGTAACAATACCACCTTTAGCTACGTGCCGGCCAGCGCTACAACCGGTACTACCTACCAGTGGAGCAGGGCAGCGGTAACAGGCATCAGCGATACTGCCAATAATGGTACTGACGATCCGGAAGAAGCACTGCACAATACAACAGCTAACCCGGTAGTGGTTACTTATGTGTATACGCTTACTGCCAATGGCTGCGCCAATACACAGGATGTAACTGTTGCGGTGAACCCGACACCGGTACTGAGCAGCACACTTACATCTGCACCAATATGTAATAACACAATATTCCATTATACACCAGCCAGCGCTACTACAGGCACAGCCTTCAGTTGGAGCCGCGCAGCGGTAACGGGTATCAGTAATACAGCCAACACCGGTAACGATGATCCTGCCGAGACACTGAGCAATACTACTGCTGCCCCTATACTGGTAACTTATGTATACACACTTGCCGCCAACGGTTGCAGCAACATACAAAATGTGGCAGTAACAGTGAATCCTACACCAGTAATGAGCACTACACTGACCGCCGCACCTGTGTGCGACAGCAGCCTGTTCAGCTACGAACCTGCCAGTGCTACTGTGGGTACTACCTACCAGTGGAGCCGTGCAACGGTGACCGGCATCAGCAATGCAGCAGCAACAGGTGCAGACAACCCTGGTGAATACCTGGTGAACACTACGGCTGACCCGGTTAACGTACAATATGTATATACCGTTACCGCCAACAGCTGTACCAATACACAGGCGGTAACGGTAACCGTATATCCGAAACCACTGCTGAGCACCTCGCTTACCCCGGCAGCTATCTGCGACAGCACGATGTTTGCCTACACTCCCAACAGCCTGACGGCTGGTACCACTTACGTGTGGAGCAGGGACGCAGTTGCAGGCATCAGTAACCCGGCCAATGCCGATAACACTGATCCTGACGAAACACTGGATAACACAATAGTAAACCCTGTAGCAGTTACCTACGTATATAACCTTACTGCCAACGGCTGTCATAATATACAGAACGTAACAGTGATAGTAAACCCAACGCCGAAGCTGAGCAGCAGCATGACGGGCGAAGTGTGTAGCACAGCACCGTTCAGCTACAGCCCCGCCAGCGCTACCACCGGCGTAAGTTATGCGTGGACCCGTGCAGTGGCGGCAGGCATCAGCAATGCGGCAGGTATTGGCAGCGGCAATGTGAATGAGACACTGGTGAACACCACACTTGCTGCCAAGACTACGACATACCGCTACACACTTACTGCCAATGGTTGCAGCAACATACAGAACGTAGTTGTAACAGTAGACCCTACACCACAGGCTCCGGTGATCGCGGTTACTGCTCCTGCTAACGTGTGCAGCCAGACAATGAATATGAACTTCGGTGCTGCAACAACCCAGCCTGATACTGTACAGTATACCTGGACCGCCAATGGCGCTACAGTACTGGCACAGGGTGCAGGCCACCAGAACACCATTGTTAGCTTCCCTGAGGCAGGTAATGCGATAGTTGTGCTTACGGCCAATGCTGCAGGATTCAGCTGTACGGCTAAGGATACATTTGCTGTGACTGTAAGTAACTCGGTAGCCAATAATGCAGAGGTGTACTACATCCACGACCATTTCCTTTATACCGACAACACAGTGAGCACTTACCAGTGGGGGTACGATGATGCGACAACGCTGGACTCAGTAATGTTTAGTGGTCAGGTAGACCAGAACTACTTTGATGCTAGTCCTGACTTTACCAACAAGAACTACTGGGTAATGACAACTAAGGACGGCTGTATGTCTAAGACTTACTACAATGCACCAACAAGTGTTGTGAATGTCGGCAGCGCAGCTGCGGTAACCCTGACAGTAGTTCCTAACCCTGCAAGCGATTATGTATCAGTAGCAGTGCAAGGAGTAACCGGCAACAATGACAAAGTTGAACTGACCGACCTGACAGGCAAAACAGTAGCTACAGAATTGGTAGCCGGCAACAAAGCACAGTTGAATGTAAGCAACCTGGCATCGGGCATCTACATAGTTACCTACTATAACAACGGTGTGAAAGCAGGTACTGCTAAGCTGGTGAAAGAGTAATTATACAGATATAGAATAAGTATAAATGCGCTCACGTACGTGGGCGCATTTATTTTTATGTATATAGTAGGATAACAAACTATTGGGTGGGGGTAGCCCGTATTTTAAGGCACTTTTTAAAGATACACTCTGTTTCGTGGCACTTTTACCTCAGTTATTAAAAACGAGGAAGTTTTATGAGGAAAAGTTTACTGTTATTGTTAGCGTATATTCTGCCATTTGTTGGGTGTGTAACTACTTTTGCACAGCCGGTAATTACATTGAACCCTGTTGCTACTGCTGTTTGCGGTGGGGGAGCTGTAAACTTTACAACAGCTTCCGACGATCCCGAGGCTACATATAGCTGGGAATATTACGATGGTTCTATCTGGAAGTATGCTACTGATCCTGGCTTATTTTCGGGGATCGGTACGACTACGCTTACTGTTACTAATGCAGTTGGCAAAGACGGTTGGCTTTTTCGTGTTCAGGCTATTGACGGCGAAAATCAAAGTCCTTTGACTCCATATGTCCGGCTTACAGTTGACATGGTTGCACCAGTTGCTTCATTAACAGGCGCAAACCGGGTGGCTACAGGTAACACAGTGGTACTTAACGGTACGGGAACTGGCAGAAATCCGGTTTGGGTCAGCTCAAATACGGGAAATGCCGCAGTTAATAGTAGTGGTGTGGTATCTGGTGTGGCGGTTGGGTCTGCCATTATCAGCTATACAATATCGAATAGCTGTGGAACAAGTACAGATACGCAAAGAATGGAAATCTTTTCGTTGAACATTACCCCGTCATTCACACTTTCTTCTCCTCAGTCGATCTCATTATGCCAGAACGCGACCGCAATGGATGTTAAATCCCTGCTGCATGTTGCTGATGCCGATGAAGAACAGACCTTGACATGGACACAACTGACAGCACCTGACCAGGACGGGACGCTTAATATAACAGGTGCTACTGCTAGTAGCGGAGGGACTGATATTGCCCCGGGCGGTTCGGTAACCTATATGCCAGCTGCTGGTTTCAGCGGAGTAGAAACCTTCAAAATACTTGTTAGTGATGGAATTGCTTCTGATACAATGACAATTACAGCCAATATTACTTCATTGCCAAATGTTGCCATTAGTGGTGCAGATACAGTTTGTAATGGTAGTAATACTTCTTTGACAGCAGGTGGCGCCACATCATACACATGGGCACCAACAACCGGCCTGAGTAATACAACAACCGCAAGTGTAAATGTGAATAGTGTTACAGCTACAATTGTTTATACGGTAACCGGTACAACAAATGGTTGTACAAGCACCGGCACGCATAGGGTGAATGTGATCGCGAAGCCTATTATTAATGGCCCATTGCCAAGCCAAACGCTATGTGCTGGTGAAATGACCAATAATATGGTGTTTACTGGTACAGGTGTTACCTATTTTACCTGGATAAATACCAATTCTGCAATTGGTCTTCCTTCCAGCGGTACGGGTAATGTGGTACCTTTTACTGCCGTTAATACCGGTACAAGTAACATATCAGGTATAATAGACGTGACACCGCATAATAATTTTTGTCCTGGCTATGGTACTGCGTATATGGTTACGGTAAAGCCGGGGCAGGCATTATCTGTTACCGCAGTTGATGATGATATTGCTTGTCATGGCGACACTATATCGGCTATAGCATTCGGTGGCAGCCCTTCCGGAGCCATCTATACCTGGAGCAATAATAATACGGGAATAGGCCTGGCAACATCAGGCACCGGTAATATAAATTCTTTTGTTGCCAGTAACGTTACCGCAGCTCAGCAGGTAGCTACTATAACAGTTACCCCATCGTTAAACGGATGCACCGGCAGCCCTACCCATTTCACGGTAAGTGTTAATCCATTGCCCATTGTATCTATTACGGGCGCCGACACAGTATGTAATGGCAGCAATGTGTCTCTTACCGCCAGTGGCGCTATCTCTTATAGCTGGGCACCGTCGACCGGGCTGAACAGTACTACAGCTGCAAGCACTACTGTAACCAGTGCAACTGCTACAAGGGTGTATACAGTAACCGGTATTGCGAACGGTTGTGCCAGCACAGCCACACATACGCTGAATGTAATATCAAAACCGGTAATTAATGGACCGTTGCCCAGCCAGACATTGTGTGCAGGAGAGCTGACCAATGCTATGAACTTTACGGAACAGGTGTAACCTATTATACGTGGACAAATACCAACGCGGCAATAGGCCTGGCCTCATCGGGCACGGGCAATATAGCACAGTTTGCAGCAGTTAATGCCGGTGCAGGCAATATATCGGGTGTAATAGATGTGACCCCGCACAATAATTTCTGTACCGGCCCGGGTACCGCTTATATGGTTACGGTAAAGCCCGTGCCTGCGGTAGCTGCAACAGCTGACGATGCAGTATGTAATGGCGAAGCCCGGGATGGTTTTGTATTTAACGGGAACATAACCTCAGCCGTGTATCACTGGACCAATACTGATGTATCTGTAGGTTTGGGGGCATCGGGTTCAGGTGATATACCTGCTTTTACTGCTGTTAATGTTAGTGGCATAACCCATGTAGATACTGTAGTTGTTACCCCGGTAAACAATGGTTGCACAGGGGCAAACGATACATTTACGATAACGGTTTATCCTACACCTGATGTAGCTGCTACGGCTGACCAGGTGGTATGTAACACTACCGCCACTACTGCTATCAATTTTAGTGGTTCTGTTGCTTCAACAGTGTTCAGCTGGAACAACAATACACCAAGCATAGGGTTAGCTGCTACCAATACTACGGATATAGCTTCTTTTGCAGCTGCCAACACCGGTGCCGAACCAGTAACAGCTACTATAACAGTATTGCCTAAAGCTAATGGTTGCGCAGGTGCGGGGGATACATTTACCATAACCGTAAACCCAACGCCGGTAGCAGACCCACTGACCGGACAGGTTCATTGTGATGGTGCGGCAACATTGCCTGTTACCTTTAACAGCGCTACAACAGGCACTACCTACACCTGGAGCAACAGTAACAGCAGCATAGGGCTTGCATCGACAGGTGCAGGTAATATAGCTTCTTTTGCTGCGGCAAATGCCGGAACAGCTACTACTACCGCAACGGTAACCGTTACGCCGGAGGCTAATAGCTGTACCGGTGCGTATGTGACCATGGTATACACGGTATATCCTACGCCGCATATGATGCCGATAGCAGATCAGTCGCTTTGTAATGGTTTTAATACAACTGCTGTTACCTTCGGCAGCTCAGTAGCAGGTTCAGAATACAGCTGGACCAATACCAATTCACTGATCGGGCTGGCATTGTATGGCTCTACCTTCGGTATCCCATCATTCCCGGCAAATAACAGCGGTACTACTACACTGGTGTCTACGATAGTGGTAACACCTACAGCTAATGGATGTGTTGGTACTACAGATACCTTCTCTTACACAGTAACACCAACACCAACAGTTAACGCAATTGGCAGCCAGGTGTTGTGTAATACAGATACAACAATTGCCATAAGCTTTTCCGGAGCGGTTGCCGGCAGTGTTTATAGCTGGACAAATACTAATACTGCTGTAGGATTGGCAAACAGTGGTACGGGCGATATAGCTTCGATCGCTGTTGTTAATACAGGCAATGTATTTGACACTGCAACTGTAGTGGTGACACCTTCTGTAGGCGCTTGCCTCGGAGCAACACAAACATTTGATATTGTAGTGAAGCCAACACCTACAGTGGATGCGGTAAGCAGCCAGGTATTGTGTAATGGCGCGGCAACAACTGATGTAACCTTTACCGGCGCTGTAGCAGGCACTATCAATAACTGGGTAAATACCAATACCGCTATTGGCCTTGCGGCGAGTGGTGCGGGTAATATCCTGTCTTTTGCTGCAACCAATACTACCGTAGCGCCAATATCTGGTACTGTAACAGTAACACCTACTGCTAACGGTTGTACCGGGGCGTCTCAGAATTTCACATACACAGTTAATCCTACGCCAAAGCTGACAACAGCGCAGACAGGTTCAGTGTGCAGTGGTACGCCATATACGTACGTTCCGGGCAGTGCAACCACCGGCGTAAGTTATGCGTGGACCCGTGCAGTGGCGGCAGGCATCAGCAATGCGGCAGGTATTGGCAGCGGCAATGTGAATGAGACACTGGTGAACACCACACTTGCTGCCAAGACTACGACATACCGCTACACACTTACTGCCAATGGTTGCAGCAACATACAGAACGTAGTTGTAACAGTAGACCCTACACCACAGGCTCCGGTGATCGCGGTTACTGCTCCTGCTAACGTGTGCAGCCAGACAATGAATATGAACTTCGGCGCAGCAACAACCCAGCCCGATACTGTACAGTATACCTGGACCGCTGCTGGCGCTACAGTACTGGCGCAGGGTGCGGGTCACCAGAATGCTATAGTCAGCTTCCCCGAGGCAGGTAATGCGACAGTTGTGCTTACGGCCAATGCCGCAGGATTTAGCTGTACGGCTAAGGATACGTTTGCGGTGACTGTAAGCAACTCGGTAGCAAACAATGCGGTGGTTTATTATGTCCATGATCACTTCATTTATACCGACAACACAGTGAGCACTTACCAGTGGGGGTACGATGATGCGACAACGCTGGACTCAGTAATGTTTAGTGGTCAGGTAGACCAGAACTACTTTGATGCTAGTCCTGACTTTACCAACAAGAACTACTGGGTAATGACAACTAAGGACGGCTGTATGTCTAAGACTTACTACAATGCACCAACAAGTGTTGTGAATGTCGGCAGCGCAGCTGCGGTAACCCTGACAGTAGTTCCTAACCCTGCAAGCGATTATGTATCAGTAGCAGTGCAAGGAGTAACCGGCAACAATGACAAAGTTGAACTGACCGACCTGACAGGCAAAACAGTAGCTACAGAATTGGTAGCCGGCAACAAAGCACAGTTGAATGTAAGCAACCTGGCATCGGGCATCTACATAGTTACCTACTATAACAACGGTGTGAAAGCAGGTACTGCTAAGCTGGTGAAAGAGTAAAAATAGTTTGTATTTCTCTTTAGGGAGGAATTTCATTATTGTACAGGGCAGCCATTTGGCTGCCCTGTACTTTTGGGGTGGTAGTTGGAGAAAGCTCATTTGGCAATAAGATTATAAATGGCAAGTTCTGCTTAAGATTGGGCGCTCTAGCCAGTTTCCGGGGTATGTTTATATAATGCGCCGGGCAAAATATGGGGCTTGATCCTTTTCCCTTTTAGAGAGTGATTGTCTTTATGGTGTATGCTGTCACAGCCCTGTTTGGCATACCGAAAACATAGCCGACAAATATTTCTAAGATTATAGGTTGTTTATCGTGATAAAGCACCTACATTCGCAGCCACATCGCGAGATAGAGCAGCGGTAGCTCGTCGGGCTCATAACCCGAAGGTCACAGGTTCGATCCCTGTTCTCGCTACCAAAGAGGGGAACTGCGGTTTATCACCACAGTTCCCCTTATTATTTTCCTCTAAAACCGTTGCCGCGTGGGCAATGTAGCCGAAGGCCATATTTACTTTTCCGGTTCGACACCCGTCTGTTTTTCGATCGTAGTATATTCCCTCAGGAAAAACCAGAAACTGCAGCAAGTGCCTGTCTGAATAATCGGCGTAATCCCATGCCAGCGCGAGTTTCGGCGCAAGCCTGAACGCTGCATCTATACATTCCTCAAGGTTCGACACCCTTATTCCGACTTTTGACTTCTGGTCATCTATTTTAGCCCTTTCCTCCAAAAACTTGGCTTTGAATTTCTGGAACATTTCCTGGGTTATCTCCTCTAAAACATAGCGCTCTTCCAGTCGTTCCAGCTTCTTATCAACGGCTGATAGTTGTTCTTCTATCACCTTAAGTGTGTCGTCCTTCTGGTCATTCTGCCGATTGTATTCCGCTATAATTTGTTCTTTGACTAAAGACTTGGTTTCTTCATCCACGCCAAAGCAATATTTAGAGATAACGTTCAGAAACTTCCGATGAAGCTCTTCTGCCTTTCTGTTGCAGCCACACCCTTCGTGTTGCACTTGTAGTAATACTTTTGGTTCTTGTATGCCTTATATCCCCTTAAATAACGACCACAGCTTTCACACTTATAAAATTGCTTGAGCGCAACATCATCTATCTCTGAATTGACTTGGTATCCCTGTTTACGTTCCGCCATGAGGCCATTTACCTCCAGGAACATTTCTTTAGAGATCATTTTCTCATGGTTGCCCTCAATAACCTGTCCTTCCAAGGCAGTATGAACCATTAGGCCACAGTAGAAAGGATTGCGGAAGAAAGCAGACATACGCTGGTTGCTGATCTTTAAACCTTGCGCAGCTAATCGTTTGATTATTTCTTCGCTTGACACCTTCTCGTTTGCTTTCCAATAGAATGCTTTTTTAAGTAGCTTCCCATCCTTATTGAGTGCTATTGAACGCTTGCCATTTGTCTTGATGATATCATAACCTATCGGAGGTGCAGTAGGCCATTCTCCGCGCAGGAGCATTTCCTTTACGCCAGCCATACACTTTTCCCGCCTCTGCTGGTTTTCGTACTCGCTAAAAATGAATTGAATATTCTGCTGCTAGCTGCCGCTAGCTGTTGACGCGTCTGTAGGTTGGGTTACGGAACAAACCACTATACCCTGCTTTTTCAATTGCTCGGCTATATAGATGGCATTTGCACCTGAACGGCTAAACCTATCAACACTGTACACAATGATGTGCGATATTTTCTCCCGGCTCTTCTTCAGGAATGACAGCATGTTATCGAACTCCTTGCGCTCATCTGTCTTGGCGCTTTCGTAGGTGCCGCCATAGTAACCTAAGATTTGCAGGTTCCCCTTTTTAGCAAACATTTCACAAGCTTTCTTCTGTGTGTCCAGACTTAGGTTGTTATCCGCTTGCTCTTTCGTAGAAACACGGGTATAAATAACACAGTTGTTTCCCTTAGCTTTTGTTTTATGTGTGCCTTTGGCAAAGGTTTTGAAGAGATTTATGTCGCTCATGCTGCTTTAATATCTTGATTATCAATGTTTAATGCAATTTTCTTGCCAGCTTTTTTCCTTTTAGAAACCACGTTATAAATAAACCGAGTGTATTTCTTGATGGTGTCGATCAAGGCTGCTACCTGCTCATCTGTGTAATGCCTGTATTTCTCAAACCGGCGTACGTCTTCGGGCGTAATGTCATGTGTCCTATCATACGAATTTACGTTATTCTTTTTCTTCATGCTTCTGATCTGTCTTTTGCTTTTTCATAATCGATGTCTTGTTTTCAGGAATGTGATTCACGACGTATCTATCATACTTTTTAGGTTTTTAAAGCAAACATACAATGGCCGCAAAAGCTGCTTACCGCTTTCGGGCAACCTGTACCAATGGTTGCGAAAATTGGTAACACTTGCTATTTCCGGCTGTTCGTTTTAATGAAGGTATGGTTGTCGTGAGAGGGGAGGTTCCCTGTTTGGGCCATTAAGGACAGTATTTCCACCAGAATCCCCAAACATCCCGTTAAGATCATAAACGGTAGCGGTTTTCAAATGATACCAGCAATACACATTATATTTACACCTACATAACCCACTTATATACCAATCGGCAATGGCATTATATTCAATAGGTAAACCGTTCGAACACGTTAAGGAGATTTCTTTTCGAATAGAGAGAGAAATTCAAACCTTAGTCGAAAGTAATCTCTATCTACTTCTCAGGTTGAAACTCATTAAAACTGAGTTCTCCTTAAATAATTTTCGTATTGACACCCTGGCGTTCGACAGTGAATCAAGGGCTTTTATTATTATAGAGTATAAACGAGATAAGACATTTAGCGTCATAGACCAAGGCTATGCATATCTGTCATTGATGCTCAACAACAAGGCCGATTTTATTCTTGAGTACAATGAAAGCCAAAATTCTAGCTTGAAAAGGTCTGATGTTGACTGGACGCAATCAAAGGTCATATTTATTTCTCCGTCCTTTACTAATTATCAAAAAGAGGCAATTAATTTTAAAGACTTACCCATTGAGCTTTGGGAAATAAAGAAATTTGAAAACCACACAGTGTCTTTCGAACAGATTCAGAAACTAACTGCGAAAGAAAGCATCAAAACAATAACCAGCTCAAATGATGCAGTAACACACGTAAACAAAGAAGTAAAAGTTTATACAGAGCAAGACCACTTATCAAAGGTTGATTTTGAAACCCGAGAATTATACGAGCAATTTAAAACCCGCCTGCTCAACCTGGATGGTAAAGTTAGCAGCCAGCCTAAGAAGCAAACCATAGGATTTAAGATTGACAATAACATTTTCTGCGATTTAGTACTTCAAGGGAAAGGGCTGAAAATATACCTAAATCTAAAAAGTGGAGAGTTAAAAGACCCAAAGAAAATCGCAAGAGATGTATCTAATGTTGGTCATTGGGGCAATGGTGCTTATGAGATCAAATTGCCTGACATGGAGGATGTTGATTATATTTTGAGCTTGGTAAAACAATCTGCACAAAAGAATAAATGACGGTATATGACCGAGGAGAATTTTAAAAGGCTAGAGGAGAAGCTGGATTCTTTGCTTGCCAAGATAGACGAGATAAACCAAAAATTTGAGCAAGCAATAGTCGTAGCTAAGCATGGAAATACATTTACCCCGCCAAAACGGAAGTCGAAGAAGGAAATAAGTGATGAACGGATGGCATATATTAAAAGACAGGTGGAACTTATGTCTAAGGCCCGCTTTTTACAACATCAATTTAACTTGGCTTTGCCACCACATATTAATCGTGTTGAACATTATTTAAGAACAAATGACCCTAAAGCGTTTGATGGGCTGAAGCGCAACAAATGACCTAATCAACACATCGCAGCCCAAAAGGAACAAAATTTGCTGTCTTTAAAGAAATATAAACGTTTTAGGTGACAAACATTCTGATCATAGACGACGAAGAAAAACTAAGGGCTTTACTCAAGCGGATCATTTCCCTTGAAGGTTACAAAGTGACTGATGTAGGAACGATTGCTGCTGCCCGAAATATGGTAGAGCAAGCTGAAATTGTACTGTGTGATGTGAAGTTGCCAGACGGGAATGGTGTAGAGTTTACAAAAGAGATTAAGCAACAGTATCCGGATGTAGAAGTGATCTTACTTACGGCTTATGGAAACATACCTGATGGAGTGCAGGCGATAAAAAATGGCGCATTCGACTATCTCGTAAAGGGCAACGACAACGACAAGATCATCCCGCTTTTGAGCCGGGCAACTGAAAAGATTGGATTACAGAACAGGGTGAAAAGCCTGGAGCGTAGATTGGGTAAACAATCTGATTTTGCGGAAGTGATAGGCGATTGCCCTGTCATTAAGCAAGCAATTCAATTGGCTCGAAAAGTAGCCCCAACTGAGGCCGCTGTGCTACTTACCGGCGAAACGGGTACAGGCAAAGAGGTATTTGCGCAAGCTATCCATAATAACAGCGTTCATGCTGCTAATCCATTTGTAGCACTTAATTGCAGTGCATTTAGCAAAGAACTACTCGAAAGCGAACTATTCGGACACAAAGCAGGAGCATTTACCGGTGCAACAAAGGATAAAAAGGGACTTGTAGAAGAAGCGAAAGGTGGGACGTTGTTCCTGGATGAAATAGGCGAAATGCCCATAGATCTTCAGCCCAAATTGCTCAGGCTGCTCGAAAATGGCACTTATATACGTGTTGGTGATACGAAAGAGCAAAAGGCACAGCTACGACTTATTGCCGCCACAAACCGGGATTTGAAATTGGAGATCGATAAAGGACACTTCAGAAGTGACTTATATTATCGGATAGCGGTATTTACGATAGATATCCCTGCCCTGCGCAGCAGGCAAAAAGATATTCCCGCGTTGGTAAAACACTTTTTGGCTATCTATGCGGCAAAAACAAATAAAGTCATTCATTCAGTGAGTCCGGAAGCTATGAACGCCTTGCAGGGCTGCGAATGGAAGGGCAATGTAAGAGAGCTAAAGAATGTTATAGAGCGTGCTGTAATTCTGGAAGACGATAAAACGCTCCATATAGATAGCCTGCCACTTGAGATACAGGATGCCACGGATGGCTCATCGGATAACCGTGGTACTTTTACGCTTGCTTCGATTGAGAAAAGACATATTCAAAAAGTACTTGCCCACACCAACGGCAACAAGGCAGAAGCTGCAAGATTGTTAGATATCGGTATAGCTACGCTCTACCGAAAGATAGAAGAATACCATCTAAAGTAGACTATCGTTTTGATAGGCCTATCTATTGATTTGATAGGGCTTTAAATCAATCAAGAGCTGTTCTCTTTCGTGAAATGAGCCACCATGGCTCATTTTCAGTTTTACACAAGTTCCGGCACTTGGTTAGATTATGTTGTAGCAAAATCTGCAACAATGATCAACCAACTAGAAATACTAATGTTTTTGGAAGAGGCGTTACCAGAGATGCCGCACCTGCTTACTGCTGGTGCAAAACTGGATGCTTATAGTGCAATAACGCAGTTAGCAACATTCACTGACCAACAAATCCTGGAACACAATTTTGGAACTGTGAAAAAATGCTTCACAGTAGCTGACAACCTGTACGACAAGGGGAACGACGCTGTGAGGAACGCGATCCAAAATGTATTCGTTTTCTCTTTTACGAAGATGTTTCAGAACTGTCCTGCGGATAAAAGTATGGTTCAAGGGATGATTCCTATGGGGCTTTTTACGCTTTACATCGGGCAATTGTATCATTCAGGCTGCTAAAATTTTTATTATGGAACGGATAAGAAAAGCAACTTTATTAAGGTATAAAATGAGAATGTTTGAAGCTATCTGGCTTGCCATTCTTATAGTATCGTGCTCTGTAGCTGTAGCGTTGATGACTAGCATAATGCCACATTCCTAGCCATTTGCCGGACACCCAACACTATCATTTTGATAAATCAATCCTATCATTTTGATAGGATTGCCAATTGCAAGACGCATTAAGTTAAAATATATTATACCTCAACTGCCGTCAAAATCAACGAAAACAACTGCCTGAATCGTGTTCCGCGGAATAAGGCATCGAAGTTGGTATGTATCAATAATAAAAGAGGAAAAATGATCTCGACAATAATACTCCTTATGGCTGGTTGTGTTTGCTTCTGGCTGCTCTTCAAATCCATTACCTGGTTCGAAAAAATGTAAACAATGATGTACCTCCTACTGATAATATCAATCCTCGTTTTTGGTTACCTGGTCTATGTACTGCTGAACCCAAAAAAATTTTAATAGCGAAAAGACATTTTACATGAATACTGAATTTATAGGCGTAATTGTAATGTTCGTGGCAACACTGCTGCTTGCAGTGCCCCTGGGCAAATACATAGCTAAAGTATATGCGGGTGACCGGGTTTGGACAGACAAAATATTCGGCCCTATTGAACGTCTCTTATTTAAGACATCGGGAATAGACATCAATAAGGAAATGAGCTGGCAACATAATCTTGTTGCAATGCTTACCATTAACCTGATATGGTTTCTATGGGCCATGTTCTGCCTTTTGAACCAGAGTTGGCTTCCGCTCAACCCTGATCATATAGCTAACCAGACACCAGATCAGGCATTCAATACAGCTATTTCATTTCTCGTGAACTGCAACTTGCAGCACTACAGCGGAGAAAGCGGTGCATCCTATTTCACACAGGTATATGCGCTTATGTTCCTGCAATTTGTTTCCGCAGGTACTGGTATGGCTGCAGCTGCTGTAGTCTTTAACGCGCTACGCGAAAGGACAACTACTAAACTGGGTAATTTCTATAATTATTTTATAAAAAGCTGCACCAGAATACTGTTGCCACTATGTATCATAATCGCTGCTGTCCATGTGTTTGAAGGAACACCCATGACCTGGAAAGGAATGGATACCATAACTACCGTTCGAGGCGACACCATGCATGTTAGCCGGGGGCCGGTTGCAGCTTTTGTGGCTATCAAACATCTGGGTACTAATGGCGGCGGTTTTTATGGTGCCAATTCCGCTCATCCACTGGAAAATCCTACTTATCTCACCAATATGGTGCAAATGATAGCCCAGGTATTGATTCCCTTCGCAATGGTTTTCGCTTTTGGGTACTACCTGAGAAAGAAGCGGCTGGCATGGGTGTTCTGGGGTGTAATGACACTCGGCTTTCTCTTATTGGTAATACCTGCAATCCACACCGAAATGCAGGGCAATCCAATGATCGCTAAAATGGGCATTGCACAAGCCGGAGGCAATATGGAAGGTAAAGAGATGCGCTTCGGTGCAGTCGCTTCCGCATACTGGTGTATTGCCACTACAGTAATATCCACTGGGTCGGTAAATGCTATGCATGACAGTTTTATGCCACTATCGGGCATGAACATGATGCTGGGTATGATGATCAATTCTTTCTACGGTGGTGTTGGCGTCGGTTTTCTGAACTTCTTCGTTTACGTGATACTGGCGGTATTTATGGGTGGGCTGATGGTAGGACGTACTCCGGAGTTTATGGGAAGAAAGGTAGAAGCAAGGGAGATGAAAATAGCCATGATAGTGGCCCTTCTACATCCATTTCTCATTCTTGTGTCAACTGCCCTGGCTAGCCATTTGGCTGCACACGATGCAAATATGGGCTGGTGGTTTGCAGATGCAGCAGGAAAGCACAATGCTACGGGATGGCTTAATAACCCGTCACACCATGGTTTCAGCGAAATGCTTTACGAATACACTTCGGCTTCAGCCAATAACGGCAGTGGGTTTGAAGGGTTGGGTGACAACAATCCGTTCTGGAACATAACTACGGGTATTGTACTGATCCTGTCACGCTTCCTGCCAATAATAGGGCCGGTGGCAATTGCCGGTTTGCTGGCTGGTAAGAAATACATACCTGAAAGTAATGGTACGCTTAAAACAGACACAGGAACATTTGGCATACTGGTATTCGCAGTTAAAGTCATCATTGCAGCGCTTGCGTTCTTCCCTGCGCTCGCTTTAGGGCCAATCGCGGAATTTTTTGGAATTAAATAATCGAATACAATGGCAAATAAAAATAAAAAACAACTTTTTGAACCTGCTATCATAAAAGAGGCCGTCGGTCAGTCTTTTGTGAAACTGAACCCCGTTATTATGTTCCGAAATCCGGTGATGTTCACCGTGGAAATAGGCACATTGATAATGCTTGCCGTAACGATCTGGACACTTACGGGCAATGCTGGACAGGGTTCATTTGGGTATAATCTCAGCGTTTTTCTCATCTTATTCTTTACCCTGCTATTTGCAAATTTTGCTGAAGCCATCGCAGAAGCACGCGGTAAGGCTCAGGCTGCCTCTTTAAGAAAGACAAGGAAAGACACTCCAGCTAAAAAGATGGTGTTGATGGGAGAGATATTCATTAACGAGGTTCAGGTGGTATCATCTGCCGACTTACGCAAGGGAGATGTATTCATTTGTGAAACTGGCGATATTATTCCTACCGACGGTGAGATCATTGAGGGGATCGCAACGATAGATGAATCCGCAATTACCGGAGAATCTGCCCCGGTAATACGTGAGGCTGGTGGTGATAAATCTTCTGTCACGGGCGGCACAAAGGTGCTATCGGATAAGATAAAAGTAAAAGTTACCACAGAGCCGGGAGAGAGCTTCCTGGACAAGATGATCGCATTAGTGGAAGGGGCCAGCAGGCAAAAAACGCCTAATGAGATAGCACTCACCATTCTCCTTGCCGCCTTTACTATAGTGTTTGTGATCGTTTGCGTTACATTGAAGCCGTTTGGCGACTATGCACATACACCAATTACAATAGCTGCATTCATATCCTTATTTGTCTGCCTGATACCAACAACAATTGGAGGCTTGCTAAGTGCTATTGGTATAGCAGGTATGGACAGGGCATTAAGAGCTAATGTCATAGCAAAATCGGGTAAAGCAGTAGAGACCGCCGGAGACATCGATACACTTCTGCTGGACAAAACAGGCACCATTACGATAGGTAATCGTAAAGCGACCCATTTTCATGTAGCAAAGGGCGTTGACGACAAGCATTTCAATAAAGCTGTCGTGCTGGCGTCAATGGCCGATGAGACGCCGGAGGGAAAGTCAATCATTGAGCTTGCGGATATTAATCCCTTGAGCTATCAGGTTAAAGATGCACAATTCATAAAGTTTACAGCCGAGACCCGCAGCAGCGGCATTGATTATGAAAATACTAAGGTGCGCAAAGGGGCGTATGATGCTATACGATCAATGGTGGAAAAAGCTGGAAATACATTTCCGCCTGAAGTAACAAATGCAGTAAATAAAATATCCATGAATGGCGGCACTCCTTTGGTGCTTATAGAGAACAATATCGTGCTAGGTGCTATAGAGTTGCAGGATATTATTAAACCCGGCATCCAGGAACGTTTCGAGCGCCTGCGCAAAATGGGCGTTAAAACAGTAATGGTTACTGGTGATAATCCTCTTACTGCTAAATATATAGCCGAAAAAGCTGGTGTAGACGACTATATAGCCGAGGCTAAACCTGAAGATAAGTTAGCCTATATCCGTAAAGAGCAGCAGTCTGGTAAACTTGTGGCCATGATGGGCGACGGAACAAACGATGCGCCCGCACTTGCGCAGGCTGATGTAGGTGTATCTATGAACAGTGGTACACAGGCGGCAAAAGAAGCTGGCAATATGGTAGACCTGGACAATGACCCGACAAAGCTCATAGAGATCGTAGAGATCGGCAAACAACTGCTCATGACGCGCGGAACCCTAACTACATTCTCTATTGCCAACGATGTGGCAAAGTATTTTGCTATAGTTCCTGCGCTTTTTATTGTTTCTATTCCCGCATTACAGGGACTGAACATCATGGGCTTAAAAAGTCCTGAAAGTGCAATACTGTCGGCTGTGATATTCAATGCTATTATAATACCCATGCTGATCCCGCTTGCGCTGCGCGGGGTGGCATACCGGCCAATTGGTGCCAGCGCATTATTGCAGCGGAATTTGCTGATATATGGCCTTGGGGGTGTGATCGTGCCATTCATCGGTATCAAACTAATCGATTTGCTGGTGGGGCTGTTTATTTAACTGATAAAAACGTTTTTAACGATGAAAAAGGAATTATTACCATCGATCATACTCACCGTGCTATGCATTGTGCTATTTAGTGCGGTTTATCCAGGTGTTATCTGGGCTATTGCACAACTATCTCCTAATAGAGGCAACGGTACAATGGTCTCCACCGCAAAAGGTCAGCAGTATGCCAATATAGCTCAAAGTTTCACCCGTGATGAGTATTTCTGGCCACGGCCTTCCGCAGTCAACTATAATGCTGCTGGTTCGGGAGGCAGTAACAAAGGGCCGGATAACAAGGAGTACCTGGAAGTTGTAGAACAACGCATAGATACCTTCTTGGCACATAATCCGGGTGTAGTGAGATTGCAGATACCATCGGATATAGTTACTGCAAGCGGCAGCGGCCTTGATCCGGATATATCTGTAAAAGGTGCAGAAATTCAAGTGCTGCGTGTCGCGAGGGCACGTGGAGTATCGGCTACAGCACTTATTGATTTAATAAGAAGAAATACGCAGGTACCTCTACTTGGTCTGTTCGGACCAGAGAAAGTAAATGTGATCAAATTGAACATTGAGTTAGACAATCTGAATAAGTAAGAAATTATCACCCTTTGTGCTGACTACTGTCATAGCATTAAGAAGAAAAAGGGAATACTATTATGAAATTCAATAAACAGAAATATAAAACAACAATCATGAGGAAGCTAACATTTACAATACTAGCTCTATTAGCAATTACAAGCGCAAGATCGCAGACAGTGGATACGCAGGCGAATGCGCAAGGCACTTCCGTATACGATAATGATGGTACGCCTGATACTATTCACGTACCATTTAGCGGCTACGATCTTACTTGGCAGAACGGTAACGACAGGCGGGATCATTCGGTTTTACAAACCAAATACTTTACCGGATCGATCATGTTCGATGGCAACTATACCTACTCTGGTAACAACCCTAACGACAATACAGTTGTGGGTTCTACGGCACTTGCCCGGAACAACGAAATGGAAGTAATGTTCCTTGGTTTTGGCGGAGATCTCAACTATAAAAATATGCGTGGGCGTTTTATGACGCAGTTCGGAAACAGGTCGATAGTCATTCCACGAAACGACTACAGCCCTTACCGCGGACAATATCAACTGAACAATGCGTTGCGCTATTTAAGCGAGGCAAACGTTGGCTACCACTTTAATGCGCTACATGGTATTAATGTGGACTTCGGCCTGTTTATGTCTTATATTGGTTTGAACTCTTACTACCAGGTGGAGAACTGGGAATATCAGGCTTCGTTCACGTCTGACAACACTCCATGGTTCTTTAACGGAATGCGTATACAGATATTCCCGTCGAAAACACTTAAGATAGAACCATGGATCATCAACGGATGGCAGAGCTACGGAAGATTTAATGCGATGCCAGGTGTAGGAGCAAATATTACCTGGATGCCAAACGATAACATTAAATTGTTGACCAACGACTATTATGGTAGCGATGCCGCAATGATACCGGACAGGAAACGATTCCACTCTGATAACAGCTTTCTGTTCCGCTATTACAATAACAAAAGAAGCAGTGGTATAAGTCAGGCTGCTTTTTCATTGACCGGCGACATAGGCTTCGAAAAAGGTGGTGGTGTGAACGGCTTTGATAACAGCGATCCAACTAAACCGGCTCAGTATTTCGCTAGTGCTATGCTATATCACCGTTTGTGGTTTGGTCATAATAAGTTCGCGTGGACTGTAGGTGGTGGCTGGATGACGAATCCCGGTAGGTATCTCGTACTTTACCCTACCGGTCAGGCAAGTCCGCTTCCTAATCCTAACGACCCTACCAAAACAGAAGGTGCATTTCCTTTTAGCGCAAACCCAGGAGATAAATTCACTGGTTGGGATTGCTCAACAAATTTTGACTGGATGCCTAACCAAAGCCTGACATTCAGATTGGAAGTTGTACACCGCGAATCAGATATACCCTACTTTGCGGGAAAAGGCGGTGTTACTTCCCCAACTGGATATACAACTACTGCGCTACCTGCAGGCTGGGCTCCCGACCTTGTGAAACAGGAGACACGACTGATCTTTGCCGTGTTGTGCAGGTTATAGGATAATATGGTAAATTCCCTTTTATTTTTATTAAAGCATGGGACATTCAGGAACAATAAACAATAACAAATTTCACCGGCAAGTAAACCTTGCCGGTGTTTTGGTAGCTATAGGTATTGTATTTGGCGATATAGGCACATCACCTTTATATACCTTCAATGCACTGTTCCATGCCGGGGAAATAGTAAACAAAGTGAAAGCCCTGGGTGTTTTAAGCTGTGTGATCTGGACGCTCACGCTGCAAACCACGCTTAAGTATATCCTGATAACCTTACAGGCTGACAATAATGGCGAGGGTGGCATTTTTTCACTATACGCCCTGATCCGACGGTATTTTGGCAAATGGATCATTTTCCTGGCTGTTGTTGGTGGTGCTTTTATGGTTGCGGATGGGATTATAACACCGCCCATATCGGTTGCATCTGCCATAGAAGGAATGCAAAAATTCTATCCAACATTAAATACGGTACCCATTGTTGTAGGGATAATCATCCTGCTTTTTATCATACAGCAATTTGGAACACAGCAGATAGGGAAGTTCTTCGGCCCTGTGATGCTAGTCTGGTTCACATTCATAGGGGTGATCGGAGTTATGTCTTTGCGTCATGATGTTTCTGTACTACGTGCGGTTAACCCATGGTATGCTTACCAACTCCTCGTTGCTTATCCGCAGGGCTTTTGGCTTTTAGGCGGAATTTTCCTTTGTACTACGGGAGCGGAAGCGCTATACAGCGATATGGGGCATTGTGGCAGGAATAATATTCGCGTAAGCTGGTTTTACATCAAGGTGATGTTGATATTGTGCTATGCTGGTCAAACTGCCTGGCTACTTCATGCAGGTAAAGCAAACGAGCTAAGTCCTTTTTACAATATCGTTCCCGAATCTATATATCTGCCTTCAGTAGTATTGGCATCACTTGCGACTATTATAGCCAGCCAGGCTCTGATAAGTGGATGCTTTACGCTGGGCTATGAAGCCATTAGGCTCGGACTTTGGCCAAGGGTCAGGGTCGTATTCCCGAGTACAATAAAGGGACAATTGTACTTGCCCTTTTTCAATTGGGCCTTGATGGTGGCCTGTATCGGCGCTGTACTATATTTTAAGGAATCACGGAACATGGAGGCCGCATTCGGCTTGTCAGTTACCATTACCATGCTCATTACAACGGTGCTTATTACTGCATACATGCTAACACGCCGCAGACCGATAATTTTCGTTTTACTGTCGGCTGTATTATTCATTACCGTTGAATCTTCCTTTCTCATCGCAAATATTCAGAAACTTAAGGAAGGTGGATGGATAATGTTGGTAGTTGGTGGCATTCTGTCCGCAATCATGATAATATGGTACAGAGGTAAGGAAACGCAATCGAAGCTGATTTCCTTTACAAGGCTGGACGAATCATTGATTGACAAGCTAAAAGACTTGAGCCATAATGAGAAAATCCAATCTTATGCTACCAACCTGATCTACCTCACTGCATCAGATAGACCCGATCTTGTTGAAAATAAAATACTCAACTCAATATTCCATGTTCCAGCAAAGAAAGCGGACGTGTATTGGTTCTATCATGTACATATTACTGATGAGCCATACACGCTGTCCTACGAAGTTAAAACACTGGCAGAGAACGATGTGTACCATGTAACACTGCATCTCGGTTTCCGAGTTGAAGCGAGGCTGGACCTTTTCTTCAGAAAGATCGTTGAAGAGTTGCTAGCAAGCAATGAAATTAAGTTGGAGAAGGTTCCGGGTATGCTGTATTCAGCCAGTAAAATAGGCGACTATAAATTTGTTGT
Organism: uncultured Flavipsychrobacter sp.; assembly: GCA_964588295.1. GTDB lineage: Bacteria > Bacteroidota > Bacteroidia > Chitinophagales > Chitinophagaceae > Flavipsychrobacter. The sequence goes on from CAZPOT010000009.1 coordinate 173,587, forward strand.
TACGAATTCTTACTTGTCTTACGACAATAAACTGCCATTTTTTAAAAATCTGTTTACCAAACTCTACTACCTGTTGAAATCAGTGGGTGTTAAGGAGGACGTAAACTACGGCATTGATTCCAGTAATGTAATTTATGAACGCTACCCACTGGTATACAGCCAGATTGAAAATGTAGTACTACATAGAATAAACACGAAGGATTGAACGAGCAGGAACAAAAGGAGCAGCGGGTGAAACAGTTTCTTCAGCTAAATGAGAAAAATAGCAGGGGCAGACTGAAAATCTACATTGGCATGAGTGCTGGCGTAGGTAAAAGTTACCGTATGCTCCAGGAAGCACATAACCTGCTACGTAATGGAGTGAATGTAAAGGTCGGCTACATAGAAACGCATGGACGACAAGAAACCGAAGCTTTGCTGGAAGGATTGCCCGTAGTGTCGCGCAGAGAGGCATTTTACAAGGGAAAGAAGTTGACAGAGCTAGATGTGCAGGCGATATTGCTGTTGCATCCTGAGGTGGTGATCGTTGACGAGCTTGCTCATTCTAACATTCCGGGTAGTAAAAATGCAAAAAGGTGGCAAGATGTTCTGGACATACTTGAGTCCGGTATTGATGTAATATCGGCTGTAAACATACAGCATATCGAAAGCATCAATCAGGATGTAAAGGAAATTACAGGTGTAGAGGTTAAAGAACGTGTACCGGATAAAATACTGCAACTGGCTGATGAGGTTGTAAACATTGACCTCACAGCCGATGAGTTGATCACCAGACTAAAGGAGGGAAAGATCTACGACAGTTCTAAAATTCAGCAGGCATTACAAAATTTCTTCCAGGCAGATAAAATACTTCAATTGCGGGAGCTTGCCTTGAAAGAGGTTGCCGGACAGGTGGAAAGAAAAGTTGACTACCAGATCACATCGCGGCAATCGCCCTTTAAGCATGAGCGTTTTCTTGCCTGCATTTCGTCGAACAATGAAGTCGCCCAAAAGATCATCCGCAAAACTGCCCGGCTGGCATCTTATTATAATAGTCAATGGTCTGTTTTGTACGTTCAGACATCCCGGGAGGCAACTGATAGAATAGCTTTGGCCGCACAGAGGCACCTGATCAACAATTTTAAGAACGCTACAGAGCTTGGCGCCGAGGTTATCCGGATCAAAGCTGAAAACGTCGCCCAAACTATAATAGACACGGCCAATGAAAAGAATATCACAACGATCTGCATTGGCAAACCTCATCTTAGCCTGTTCAAGATCATTCTGAAAACAGGATTGTTCAACCAACTATTAAAAACGTTATCAAAAAACAACATAGATATTATAATATTGTCTTAGATGCCACTTTCAGTAAGAAATAAAATACGGTTCGGAACCATTTTCCTTTTTGTACTCCTTTTGCTAACGGGTGGTGCCGGTGTGTATTTTACGATAATGCTTAAGAATGAGGCTAAGGCTGTATTGCAGGACAATTACGAATCCATCGCCTATTGCCACCAGATGCAGCAGCAATTGGATAGTGTGTTTTATAACTACGATGTTTCTTTAAAGAAGATAGACACTGCTTTAGAACGACAGGAGCACAATATAACAGAGCCAGGAGAACGTGATGCTACGGCTGCACTAAGGAGAGATTTCGACCTGATGGCTAAGGGCGATACATCCTCAAAGCAATTTCTAAAGGTTCAGGAGGATATTCAGCGAGTATTGTCGCTTAACATGCAAGCGATACAAAATAAGAATAACCGCGCACAGGCAACTGCTGAGAATGCAATGACCCTGATAATTGCATTAGTAGGGATTGTCTTCCTGGTAGCATTTACTTTCTCAATGAATTTCCCGTCGATAGTAACAACCCCTATCAGTCATTTTCTGGATGCTATTAAGCAGATCAGTAATAAAAATTACGGCTACAGGGTTCACATTGATAATAAGGATGAATTTGGAGAACTGGCGCAGTCGTTTAATAATATGGCTGAGCGGCTGCAATACTTCGAGAACAGTAACTTAAACAAACTAATGTTTGAGAAAGGACGCGCTGAGGCTGTAATAAACAGTCTTAAAGACGCCAGTATAGGGATTGATAAGGACAACAAAGTACTGTTTGCCAATTCAAAGGCGTTACAATTACTGGGGTTGAAGCAAGGAGATATTATCGGATCATCGGTGGAAGAAGTAAGTAAAAAGAACGACCTGTTTAGCTTCCTTGTAAGCAATGATTCATCGTCACCTTTCAAAATAGTCATAGAAAACCGGGAAAACTACTTTATCAAGGAGGTGATCGACGTCTCCCTTGAGGAAAGCAAGAGTAAGGTAATCGTGTTAAAAAATATTACCTCTTTCAAAGAACTGGATGTTGCCAAGACAAATTTTATTGCTACCATATCCCATGAGCTGAAAACGCCGTTGGCCGCATCCGATTTTAGCCTGAAGCTGTTAGAAGACGAGCGTATCGGCAAACTGTCGGCCGAACAACTGGAGCTGATCCAGAATCTGAAACAGGATAATCAGCGGGTTTTGAAAATCATCAGTGAGTTGCTCAATATGTCGCAGGTGGAGGCCGGTAAAATTGAACTGGATGTACAGCTGGTAAACCCTTATTTGATAGTTGACCATGCTATCGAAACAGTGGCAGCCGCCGCCAAGGAAAGGAGTATAACCATAAAAAAAGAGCTAAACGAAAATATACCATTGGTGCGTGCAGATGCCGAAAAAAGCACATGGGTTCTCAATAACTTTCTTACAAATGCGATAAAGAACTCGGGCGAGGGAATGGAAATAGTTGTGTCTGCGGCAAATATTAATAATAATGTGCAATTTTCTGTTGCCGACAAAGGCCCAGGCATAGCCCAGGAATATCTACCCCGCATCTTCGAACGCTACTTTAAAGTACCCGGCTCCAAAACCAAGGGAACTGGCTTGGGGTTGGGCATTTCTAAAGAATTTATAGAAGCCCAAAAGGGTAAAATCTGGGTTGAAAGCGAGATAGGTAAAGGTTGCACGTTCAGTTTTTCTTTGCCGGTGGTTTAAATTCGATTTGACTGCAATTCGGAATAAGTTTGTAACGCATTTGCCAGAATTTGACTTTTATTTGGAATCTCATTGGACGGGATCAATTTTAAGTAGGGTCTATTGGTCTTTTTTACAACAATAGATTCATATACACCGCTGAATAACGGTTTAACCTACATTAATTCATAAGTTTTTATGTAATTTAACGCCCCATCCCGCAATTATCCGTGAAAAATGAGCGCCAGACCCGGAAAGAACTGATCGACACCCGCCTGTTTCAGGCGGGTTGGAACGTTTCTGACCGTACCCAGGTAGTGGAAGAGTTCGATATTGAAGTGGGAATACCCGAAGGCGTGGTAAGAGAGCCAGACAGCCCATACCAAGGTCGTCAGTTTAGCGATTATGTGCTGCTTGGAAAGGATGGGAAGCCAATGGCGGTGGTAGAAGCTAAGAAAACTGCAGCCGACGCAGCCATAGGCCGTGAACAAGCCAAGCAATATTGCCTGAATATCAATAAGAAGAGCGGTGGAGACCTACCATTTTGCTTTTATACCAATGGTCACAATATCTTCTTCTGGGATATTGATAACTATCCGCCGAAAAAAGTACATGGGTTCCCCACGAGGGATGACCTGGAGCGGTATCAATACATCCGTAAATCACGGAAGCCACTAGCCGGAGAACTCATTAATACCAAAATCGCTGGTAGAGATTACCAGATACGTTCTATACGTGCGGTAATGGAAGCTATAGAAAAGAGAAAACGGAAGTTTCTTTTGGTTATGGCAACAGGTACTGGTAAAACCAGGACCTGTATTGCGCTGGTTGATGCCTTAATGCGTGCCGGATGGGCTGAACGTACATTGTTTCTGGTGGATAGAATAGCCCTACGCGACCAAACACTTGAGGCGTTTAAAGAACATCTGCCCAACGAACCCCGCTGGCCTAAACAGGGTGAAAAATCAATTGCTACCGATAGGCGCATTTATGTTTCCACTTACCCTACGATGCTAAACATCATCAGGGATGAACAAAATCCGCTGAGTCCGCATTTCTTTGATTTGGTTATTGTGGACGAAAGCCATAGAAGCATATACAATACATACCAGGAAATCCTTGATTACTTCAATACTATTACATTGGGGCTAACTGCAACGCCTACCAATGTTATTGATCACAATACGTTCCAGCTTTTTGAAACGGACGATGGCGTACCAACTTACGCCTATTCTTATGATGAAGCTGTGAACCATGTACCGCCATACCTGTGCAACTTCCAGGTAATGAAGATCAAGACGAAGTTTCAGGATGAGGGCATCAGCAAAAGAACTATTTCGCTTGAAGACCAGAAGCAACTGATACTGGAAGGAAAGGAAATTGAGGAAATCAATTATGAGGGTACCGAACTGGAAAAGACTGTAGTTAATAAAGGTACCAATGCACTCATTGTAAGGGAGTTTATGGAAGAGTGCATTAAGGATGCTAATGGTGTATTGCCCGGCAAAACTATTTTCTTCTGTACTACAAAGGCACATGCAAGGCGGCTGGAAGAGATATTTGATGACTTGTATCCCGAATACAGGGGTGAGCTGGCAAAAGTACTGGTGAGCGATGACCCGAGAGTGTATGGCAAGGGTGGGCTCCTAGACCAGTTTACTAACAATGATATGCCACGTGTGGCTATAAGCGTGGATATGTTGGATACCGGTATTGACGTCCGGGAAATTACCAACCTTGTTTTTGCTAAGCCTGTATATTCATACACCAAGTTCTGGCAAATGATAGGCCGTGGAACGAGGCTGCTGGAAAAAGACAAGCTGAAGCCATGGTGTACGCAAAAGGACACTTTCTTAATACTGGATTGCTGGGACAACTTCGAGTACTTTAAGATAAACCCCAAGGGCAAGGAACTAAAGCCGCAGGTACCGCTACCAGTGCGACTATTTGGTGTGCGGCTGGATAAAGTTGAGACAGCAATAACAAAAGGGGAAAGCGTAATTGCCGAAAAGGAAACTGGCAAACTGAGAAAACAGATAGCAGCTTTGCCCCAGAACTCAGTTGTTGTTTTAGATGCCAGGCACGAATTGCAGCGGCTGGACGACGACAATTTCTGGAATAACCTGACCCCGGACAAAATAGAATTTCTGCAGGGCGTGGTAAAGCCATTATTCCGCACGGTATCTGATGCTGACTTTAAGGCAATGCGGTTTGAAAAGGATATTGTGGAAGTATCTTTGGCGCACTTGAGGGAAGAAAAAGAGAAGTTTGGGGCGCTGAAAGAGAGCATAGTGGAAGAGATTGGCGAACTACCATTATCGGTAAACATAGTTGCCAGGGAAGAGCAACTGATACGCCAAAGCCAGACCAATCATTTCTGGGCTACCGTTACCGAGGATAAGCTTGATGAACTAATAGACAAGCTGGCTCCACTGATGAAATACCGCGAGGCAATAGTGCCATTAGGTCCTGCCAAGTTTAATCTACGTGATATTATCAGCGAAAAGGAATATGTAGAGTTTGGGCCCCAGCATGAAGCACTGAGTATAGCCAAATACCGCGAACTGGTAGAACAAAAGATAAATGAGCTTGTTAGCAGCAACCCAATATTGCAAAAGCTAAAGAACGGGCAAGAGATAACTGAAGAGGAAGCAGAAACGCTGGCGGAAGAACTGCACGACGAACACCCGCATATAACCATAGACCTGCTACGCAGGGTGTATAATCACCGCAAGGCAGTGCTGGTACAGTTCGTTAAGCACATCCTTGGTATTGCAGTATTGGAGTCATTCCCTGATACAGTAGGAAAAGCTTTCGATCAGTTTATTGCGCAACATTCTTATCTGTCAAGTCGGCAATTACAGTTCCTGGATCTGCTGCGCAAGTTCATTATTGAGAATGGACAACTAACAAAACGAAACCTTATAGAATCTCCGTTTACATTACTCCATCCGGAAGGAATAAGGGGGATATTCGGGCCTAAGGAGATTGACGAGATACTATTATTAACAGACAAATTACTGGCTGCATAATGCTACAAAATAATTCAAAATTAAAATCGCAGATAAATAAACTGTGGGACACCTTCTGGAGCGGCGGGATAAGTAATCCTCTTACTGCGATTGAACAGATAACATACCTGTTGTTCATCAAACAGTTAGACAACATTGAAACTACGCGGGAACGCAATGCAGAGTTCACCGGAGAGAAATATAATTCAAGATTCAGTGGCGAGTACAATCCATATTTCGATGAGAATAAATATCAAGAGTTGCTTCGAAATGCTCTAACTGAAAATTCCCTTACCAAACTGGAAGAATGGGCAGTTGAAAAGCGCAAACCACGTAGCAAAAATGAGCTTAGATGGGGTGCTTTTATTAACACCCCCAGGCCAGCAGAAGAACTGCTGGAACACCTGCGTTATAACGTTTTTCCGTTCATTAAGAATTTGAACGGCAGCACTTCTGCTTTTACAAGGCATATGGCTAATGCTGTTTTCATTATTGAAAAGCCATCATTACTTGTTGAGGCAACAAAACAAATAGAAGAAATATACAAAGAGATTGAAAACGATGCTACGGAAAAAGGGCAATCATTCCAGGATATTCAGGGTGATGTTTATGAAATGCTGCTGAGCGAGATAGCAACGGCTGGCAAAAACGGACAGTTCCGTACGCCAAGGCACATAATTAAATTAATGGCTGAGTTAGTTGCCCCCAAACTAGGACAAAAAGTAGCCGACCCTGCGTGCGGTACAGGTGGCTTTTTATTGGGTGCTTATCAGTATATACTTACCCAGCTTGCATATCAGACCGACCCAGACGTATTAACACCAGATGAGGACGGGTTCCTTCGTGCCTCGGTTTCCGCAATGCTTAATGAAAAGCTGAAAACCATTATTGAAAGCTCTCTATACGGTTTTGATATTGATACTACAATGGTGCGTCTTGGATTGATGAACCTGATGATGCATGGAATAGACGAACCTCATATTGATTATAAGGACACATTAAGCAAGAGTTATAATGAGGATGGGATTTATGACATTGTAATGGCCAATCCACCTTTTACCGGTAATATAGATGAGGGAGATAAAAACCCTTCTTTGCAAGTTGAAACTAATAAGACTGAACTGCTTTTTATTTCGCGTATTTTCAATATGCTTAAAAAAGGTGGCACCGCGGCAATAATCATACCACAAGGAGTGCTATTTGGTAGCGGAAAGGCTTATGTGGCTGCTCGAAAGATAATAGTTGAAGAGAGTGAGCTAAAAGCGGTGATCGCCATGCCAAGTGGAGTTTTTAAACCATACGCTGGGGTCGCTACGGCCATTTTAATTTTCACAAAAGCGGGTGTTACAGACCGTATTTGGTTCTATAACATGGCAACCGATGGATATAGTCTTGACGATAGACGAAGCAAAATAGATACAAGTGATCTGCAAGATATAATTAACCAATACCAACATAGGAAAGAACTGAAGAATGATCGAAAAAGCAATTGTTTCTCGGTAGAAAAAAATGAGGTTGTTGAAAATGGGTATGATTTAAGTTTCAATAAATATCGCAAGGGTGACGATATACAAACTCAATTCCGAACCCCATCTTTAATATTAGAAGACCTAGAAACCATCGAACAATTTATTCAAACCGAATTAGGCGCTTTAAAAAATATGATTTCATAATGCAAGTAGACAACAGGGCATTTAGTACAATACTGGAAGATATCACAAGACTTTATTTCAAAGTTCCCCAGGCGTCATATTTGAGGGAGGGCAGATTTCCTATAATAGACCAAAGTCAATCTTTCATCGGTGGGTATACGGATGAAGAGAATTTAGTTGTTGATGCCGGGCAGCCAGTAATAGTCTTTGGAGATCATACCAAAATAGTGAAGTACGTTGATTTCCCATTTGCTATAGGAGCTGATGGTGTTAAAGTTCTTAGGGTTAATGGCGCTAATCCAGGGTATATTTATCAGTATTTAAAAACAGTTAAGTTACCAAATGCAGGATATAGTCGTCATTTCAAGTTCTTAAAGGAGATTGTTATTCCTGTTCTGCATTCACAGATAGATCAAGTTAAAACTGCTGACATTTTATTCAAAATTGAAACATTAATACAATTTCGCCAACGGGGTGCTGGGCTGTTAAACGAGTTCATTAGCAGCGTTTTCGAAAATATGTTTGATTCTTCGACTTTTGAAAGTGACTTTCTTGGCAACCTTATAGACATTCAGTCGGGACAAGTAAATCCAAGTGAAAGTCCTTATAACGAAATGTACCACGTGGGTGGAGCGAACATTGTCAGTGAAACAGGCGAGTTAGTTAACCTAAGGTTAGCCAAGGATGAAAATCTCGTCAGTGGCAAGTATTTGTTTACCAAGGACCATATTCTTTACAGTAAAATTCGCCCTAATCTGAATAAAGTCGCCGCTCCAAAATTCACGGGAATATGTAGTGCTGACATTTACCCATTAAAACCGAAGAACGAACAGCTACTTAAAGAATATCTCTTATTTGTATTGAGGTCTTCAGACTTTCTCTCATACGCGCAAAAATTTTCTGATCGCGCTAATATTCCTAAAATTAATCGGGATGCCTTAGTCAATTATCGAATTCCACTTCCACCATATGATCTTCAAAAGCGATTTGCGTCGATAATAATGCATTGCGATAACATCAATTCGGGATATAAAGACAGTTTGACAGAATTGGAAAATCTATACGGCAGTTTGAGCCAAAGGGCATTCAAGGGGGAACTCGACCTCAGCAAGGTTCCAGTTAGTCCTTTCGAGGTCGATGGCAAATCTTGGCCAGAACCTGGAGGTAGAGGATACGGAGATCCGTTTGAAGGTATTGAAGGTCTCCCGGAAGATGGAAGAATTTTTGGAGCAGAAGACTTCAAGAAGCTGACAGATACAGGAAAATGGAAAAACGTAACAAACGAAAATTTTGGTGGGAAAGAAGAAGCATTTGATAATGCAGGTTTGGAGAATAAAAACGACTTAAAAGACAATGAAGCAAAACGGGATATCTCGAAAATGTCTTTAGACGAATGGTATGGAATACCTGATGAAATAGTTGAAAAATACGGCAGCATTGAGAATGTAAGGGTTGACTTAGAGTTTTTCATGAGAAAGTATTTTGGAGAGAAGGTAGTTACCGCAAAAGAGGTTGCCGAAGTATTTGACAAGGCACATTATGAAAGTGGTCAGTATTTTGAATACAGTTGGTTCAGAAAATTCATTATGGCAGAAATGAAAAAAGAACCTTCAATGTTTAAACAGTATTTTAATGATCAAACCAAAGCAATCGAACTAGTATTAGATGAAACTACTAAAGTTTAAATTGAATTCCGATTTTAGGAGTTTGCATACAGGCTTCGCGGTAGATTTTCTTACAGATATCGACAAGTCTTGGGAGATTTCGCCTTATTGCCTTGTAGGTCGTAACGGGAGTGGAAAATCAAACATTCTTGAAGCATTAGCGGCTATCTTTTATCATGTCGAGTGTATGCACCTTGTTACAAAACCCGATGGTTTTGAGAAAACAGAAAATTCAGAAGGGAAAGGGTTTGATAGAAATATTTCCTACCCTGACGCTTACATCCTTGAGTACCTTTATTATCTAGGTGATAATTTTTCGAGAAAAGATCTGGTAAATAGCAACTTAGCAACTGGATTTGATGCTCATATAAAAATTGAAAAGGAAGCCAGGAAAGCGCCTAAAATATTTTGGATAAACAATCCAAACATTTCTGCACGCAACGAAGCCCTAACAGGCACACAAGTTAAAACTATACTGCCTGAATATATTGTAGCTTATTCGTCAGGTGAAAACGAAATATTAAGCCTGCCTTTTTTTAAAATGCGATTCATTCAATATGATGAATACGTAAAAAGACTAACAAAAGATCTAGACTATATTAAACCAGAGAGTCGGTTCGTCTTTCTTGATGAACACTTTAATCAAGCTATTTTGCTGTCGTTGTACTTAATACACGGTAGGTCAAACGAAAAGAACGAAGTTGATAGAGAAAAAGATGGCCCAGACGTTCTTAGCGCATTTGAATCTGAAATAGAATTACTGGGCATACAGTCCTTTCGCGTAATAATAAAGCAGCATCATTATCTAAATGTTCATTCGGATGTACTGCAAACTTTAACCGAAAAAGATAAAAAGGATAAAGCCAAGACGACTAGAGAGCTGACATCAAAAATTTCTGATGCAATTGATAAATTAATGCGATGCAGCACGATCAATTATTTTGATGAAGAGTCGAAAGATTTATTTTTAGATTACTTTGTTGATGATGAACTTAGAAAAGCATTTCAACGAGTGTTTGGCGATGCCCTCAGCCTCTTCCAGACGTTTCAGATTTTATTAAACCTAAATTTTTATCAAGTTAAAGACGAACTAAAAAATAAAGTCTATCATTCAAAGAATATTTTCCTCAACAAAGATGTAATCCCTGTGCCGTACGATGAGGATAAAATATTTCGATTTAAAGATCTTGTTCTCAAGAAGAAGAATGTCGAATCAACGATTTACACGAAGTCGCTGTCTGACGGCGAGTTTCAACTTATCCATTCGATAGGGTTATGTATACTATTTAGAGACACGAACTCTTTGTTTTTATTAGATGAACCAGAAACTCATTTTAATCCCGATTGGCGTTCAAAGTTCATTTCAACATTGAGGAGCTGTTTAAATCAAGAAAATACCAGGAAGGAAAACAGACGAGAATTACTCATTACATCGCATTCACCATATTTGGTTTCTGATACGCCACAAGGAAATGTTCTAGTGTTCGACAAAGATGGTAGAGAGGTTCATTGCGCACGTCCTAATTTCAATACCCTTGGGGCTTCAATAAATAAAATTACAATGGAGATTTTTAAAGCGAGAATCACCATCGGAAGCTACGCTATCTCAAAACTTAAAGAAATTGAAGAGAGATTCAAGAATGGTGAGAATTCTCAAAAATTATTGGATGAGTTGGAAAATGAAATTGGAGAATCTGTTGAACGCCTATTCTTACAACGCAAAATTGAAGGATAAATGCTTTACCCCTATAAATACGTTGACCACAACATTTCACAATTGCAAGATTGGGTGGATTATCTTTTTATCCACGTATGGTGTAACGCGAGAAAGCCCTATAATATAGACGTTTTGAATGGGTGTCCTAAATTAAAAGCGATAGTTCTTAAAGAACAGAAAAAAGAAGACCCGACAAATAACGATATCGATTATATCTCAGGTCCAATTCGCAATATCCATAATGAGTTCTTGCGGTTACGGATGGAAAATAAAAGAAGGTCCAATCAAATTAAAGCCCTTAAAAAGTGGTACAAACGTGCTCGAAATATTGAGAGAGTATGTTCAAATCAGAAATTCTATACGCCGTTAAGAATAAAGGATATTGATAAGATTTCGCCGGTCTTAGGGACACTGATCAAATCGTTCTTTGGTAATCTATATGAGCATATTTTGGGTTTGGGAGCAGTAAAGGCTTATACTGGGACATTAGACAATCATTATAAGCTATTTGTAAAAACTAACAACTCAGGAATTTGCCCTTTCTGTGGTATTTCAACTATTCGAAGCTACGCAATGAAAGGTCATGAAGCATATGATCATTATATTCCAGAAGGCCATTTCCCGTTCACCGCAGTTAATTTCAAAAACCTCGTGCCCACGTGTCACGATTGTAATTCAATTCATAAGTTGCAGGAAAAATTGATATTCAACAAAAAAGGGAAAAGACGTAGGGTCTTCTACCCATATTCCAACTATCCTAACGACATAAGTGTCAAAATGGAAGTAAAAATAACTAACTATAAGGCTTTCGAACATGGCGATATAACTATTAATTTCTCCTCCGAATATTATAATGATGAAGTTGATGCATGGAAAGAAGTCTATAAGGTTGATAAAAGGTATAAAGACTTACTTTGCAATGAAGGGGAAGGAAAGTATTGGCTAGTTCAGTATCTAGAAGAGATGAATCTTGCTGAAAGACAGCAAGAAAAAAGTAAGTTCCAACAACGGTTAACTCAATCTAGATTTAAGGGAAAGAACTTTCTTAAAATACCTTTCATAGAAGCTTGCGAGATTGCTGGCCTTATTTCATTTTAATAGACTGGCTTGATAATAGTCGAAATAGAGTTGATTTAATAAGAAGGAAAGAAAACGGATGAAAGAACGAGATTTACATACACTATTAGAAGAACTTTGCGCACTGCCAAGGGAGCAGCAGTGGGTAGAATGCCAACTTGGGAGCTATGGTAAACTCATCAATCCTTTGACTATATTAAAATTTATTCAACTATAGCTCTTAAAACAACCACCAGTTGTCAAAAAACAACTGAAAGTAGTACACTTGCAACTAATGGGAGCCCCCGTTTTGTGGCGGGCCGAAAGGTGGGTAAGTAACTTTGCATCATCAAAAAACAAAATAGATATGGATGCAAAAAACATAGGTAGCAAGATTACTTATGCCAGAAAAGACGCTGGTTTATCGCAAGCGCAGCTTGCCCAACAATTATTTATCAGCCCGCAAGCTGTGGGCAAATGGGAGCGGGGAGAATCTGTTCCTGATATCATAACAATCAACCGGCTGGCAGAAATTCTGGCGGTCGACTTGAACTACTTTTCCGAGAACGCTCAGTCTGTGATGTTGGAAATGCCAAATGAAAAGGATGAAAAGAATGTGCAGACTTTGCCTGAGACACTTCTAATCGCGCCTACCAACTTGAAAGTTTTTAGTGGTAGCAATCTACTAGGAAGTGACTTTTGTGGTATTGTTGCCCATAACAGCAAGTTCAGCGGAAGTGCTTTACAAGGCTCCGACTTTTCGGGTGCTGATTTGACAGGTAGCTCTTTTAAATCCAGTAATCTATGTGAGGCTATATTCAACGGTACAAATCTTGCGGATTGCATTATTTCCACCAGCGATCTGACAAGAGCTACATTTGAAAAATCGATCATTGTACGGACTGAAATAAATGCGTCAGAGAATGCCGGAGCAAAATTTATTAAAGTAAGACTAGCTGAGGCTAAGTTTGTCAAGATCGACCTAAGAAAGGCCATTTTTGAAGAATGTAGTTTTGAAAACACTTATTTTAGATATGCTGATCTCAGCGGCGTTTGCTTAGATGGGCAAACTTTCAATGGCGTCCGGTTTGACCATACCCTCCTTGAGCATACTTCCTTCAAGGCTGCAACTTTGATAAACGTTTCTTTCAGGTCAACTAATGCCATTACCAATAAGTATTACCGTACGATCAAAACTATCAATTTTGATGGGGCCAAAATTGACAAGCTGACTATTGCTACCCTAAAAGGACTTGGGGCTAATTTGGTGAACATAGTCGTCTTATCGTAAGAAGTGCTAAGGGAATATTTGCCTGTATGGTTATGCTAGGTGATATTAAAGATCCAGCCTCTTTAATACTTGGTGAATTTTTGTCAAATCTTCAAAGATTTGGTTCGACAGTTCCCCTGCCCACTCTACATTAGAAAAGCCAATCATTTATGATTGGCTTTTCTAATGTCACACACCCAAAATTACTCATCCAGCTTCAATACCGCCAGGAAAGCTTCCTGTGGTACATCTACGTTGCCAAACTGGCGCATACGCTTTTTACCTTCTTTCTGTTTTTCCAACAGCTTACGCTTACGCGATATGTCGCCACCATAACACTTGGCGGTAACGTCTTTACGCATGGCCGATATGGTTTCGCGGGCTACTATCTTGGCGCCAATGGCGGCTTGTATAGCTATTACGAATTGCTGTTTAGGCAGCAGGTCTTTCAGTTTGTTACACAGCTTGCGGCCAAAGTCCTGGGCGCGGCTGCGGTGTATTAGGGCGCTGAGGGCATCCAATGGTTCGCCGTTCAGCAGTATATCCATTTTGCAGATGTCGCTTTCGCGGTAGTCCAGCGGGTGGTAGTCGAATGATGCATAACCACGGGTGCAAGACTTCAAACGGTCGTAGAAGTCGAACACGATCTCGGTAAGCGGCATGTCGAACAGTAGCTCTACACGGGTAGGGGTGAGGTAGTTCTGGTTGATGAGCAAACCGCGCTTACCCAGGCACAGGCTCATAATGTTGCCTATATAGTCGGGCAGGGTAATGATCTGTGCACGGATGAACGGCTCTTCGATACGGTCCAGGCTGCTTGGCTCGGGCATTTCGCTCGGGTTGTTCACTATAATGCGTTTCTGCTTATCGCGCGTTTTATAAGCGTAGAAGCTAACGTTGGGTACGGTGGTGATTACCGTCTGGTTGAACTCGCGCTCCAGGCGTTCCTGTATGATCTCCATATGGAGCATGCCCAGGAAGCCGCAGCGGAAGCCGAAGCCCAGTGCCTGCGATGTTTCCGGCTCATATGTGAGGGAGGCATCGTTCAGCTGCAGCTTCTCCATGCAGTCGCGCAGGTCTTCAAAGTCATCGGTCTCTACCGGGAAGATACCCGCAAATACCATTGGCTTTACTTCCTGGAAACCCTTTACAGCCTCTGTGCCCGCATTGGCCACAGTGGTAATAGTATCACCCACCTTTACATCGCGGGCGTTTTTAATACCGGTGATGATGTAACCCACATTGCCTGCAGACATTTCGTTCTTCGGCGTCAGGGTGAGTTTCATAACGCCTATTTCATCGGCATTATATTCGGCATCGGTATTAATGAACCTGATCCTTTCGTTCTTCTTCAGCGTACCATTGAATATCCTGAAGTAGGCTATGATACCACGGAAGGGGTTGAACACGCTATCGAAGATAACGGCCTGCAGCGGAGCGGTAGGATCGCCTTTAGGCGCTGGTATACGCTCTACAACGGCTTCCAGTATAGCCTCGATGCCAATGCCAGATTTGCCGCTGGCCAGCAGTATCTCCTCGGGCTTGCAGCCTATCAGCTCTACTATCTGGTCGGTAACTTCAGGTATCATGGCGCCATCCATGTCTATCTTGTTGATCACCGGAATGATCTCCAGGTCGTTATCCAGCGCCAGGTACAGATTAGATATGGTTTGCGCCTGTATGCCCTGCGATGCATCTACCAGCAGCAGAGCGCCCTCGCAGGCGGCCAGCGCGCGCGATACTTCGTAAGAGAAGTCTACGTGGCCGGGTGTATCAATAAGGTTAAAGATATATTTCTGGCCCTTCAGCTCATACTCCATCTGTATGGCGTGGCTCTTGATGGTGATACCTTTTTCGCGTTCCAGGTCCATGTCGTCAAGTATCTGGGCCTGCATGTCGCGCTGAGATATAGTCTTGGTATGTTCTAAGAGTCGGTCGGCCAGGGTACTTTTACCGTGGTCGATATGGGCAATAATACAGAAATTCCTAATGTTTTGCATAATAAGAGGTGCAAAGATACATCTTTTAATGGCTCAATCCTCCTGCGGCGGACAGGTGGCTGAATGACTCAATAGCTGAATATATCAATTCGACAATTTGACAATTTGACAATTCGGCAATGTGGAAGAAATGCGGCAATGGAGGAATGGGATGGAATTTGACAATTCGACGATTCGGCAATGTGGAAGAATGCGGGAATGTGATGGAATGCAATAATGGTGTCGGATTTGGAGTTTGGAGCTTGGTTCTTGAATTTTGGTCGTTGGGATTTGATGCTTGGGCTTGGTACCTGGATTTTGCCGCTTGGAATTTGGTACCTGGAGTCTGGATTTTGGAATTTACCTACGCTTACCAATATTTTGTTTTTATTTTGCATGCAAAAAACCACTTAAGTTAATAAATAGCAGCATTGATTTTTATAATGATGAAAATGCGTGTAGCTACATACATTTGCCTATGAGATTAGAGGAAGCATTGAAGACGACGAAATTTGCCAACGAAACACATAAGGCCACACTGAACCTTATATACACAACCTACTGGTTGCGCAGCCACTTTATGACTGCAATGAAGGATCATGGCATTACGATGGAGCAATTCAATGTGCTGAGGATACTGAAAGGGAAACACCCCGAGCAGATGTGCGTAAAAGACATTGGCAGCAGGATGATTGAGAAAAGCTCTAACGTGCCCCGCATTATAGACAAGCTGATACTAAAAGACCTGGTAGAACGCAGCCAGTCGCCCGACGATAAGCGCGAGACCCTGGTAACCCTTACTGATAAAGGCATCAACCTGCTGATGGAAGCCAACAGATCTATGGACGACAACACCAAAGACATCATTGGCCTCGACGAAGCCGACGCTGCCCAGCTGAACAACCTGCTGGAAAAAATGCGTAAAGTGGACTAGTCGTAAGTCATAAGTCATAAGTCATGAGTTGTAAGTCATAAGTTGTAAGTCATAAGTCGTAAGTCATAAGTCGTGAATCGTGAGTTGTGAGCTGGGTAACTAGGCCAGTCATAGTTATTGAAGACATTTTATCGTAATAAAGCAAAGGCCGCGAGCATCCCGCTCGCGGCCTTTCTTATATGTTGAATATGCTTACCTAAACGGAGCACATCAACTAAATAACTACTACTATCTACTCATACCCACGACTCACAACTCGCAACTTACACTCCAGGACTTTCGACTTACGACTTATGACTTACGACTAAAGATCACTTATTCCCTATCATATTATAGTACTGCTGCACTATGTTCTTATAGTAAGGCTTCAGCTGCGGCGGCACCGTCTTATACGCATCCAGCAACTGCTTCTGATCCGTAATATACTTCTGCAGCATTGGCGGTACCGGGCGGCTTATATCCTTCGCCGTTTCCGAATTCCGCTTGTCATCCTGCTCCTGGTCGCGCACGGCCTTCTCTACCTCCAGCAATCGCGTCAGTATCTCGCGCTGACGCGCCAGCATCTCTGCCGTCATGCGGTTGTTCACAATGTCGGTCTCGTTCTTGTCCATCTTCTGCTCCATCTCGCGCAGGGCACGGCTCAGGCCGTTCTGTCCCTTACTGTTCAGCTGGTTGGCCAGCTCCTGTATCTTGCGGCGCACAGCAGCCTGCTGCTCTGCCAGGCGAGCCAGTTGTTCTGCGTTGCCATACTCGCCATCGCCACCTTCTCCGCTACCACCCTGGCCACTGCCGTTCTGTCCGCCCTGGCCCGGCTGCTTGCCCTTGCCGTCTTTACCTTCTTTACCATCGCCCTGGTTGCCGGGTTTCTTCCCGTCTTTACCATCCTTGCCTTCCTTCCCGTCTTTGCCATCCTGGCCCGGCTTGTCGCCCGGTTTCTGGCCCGGTTTGTTGCCCTGGCTTTTCTGCATCTGCTGCATGGCATTGCCCAGGTCTTCCTGGCCGGTAATAATATCCTTCAGCTGCTGACCCGGGCCCGGCTTGGGCTTCTTGCCGCCCGGCTTCGGGCAGCTGCCTGCACTGCCATCCTTGTCGCTCTCGTTCTGCTGCTGCATCAGGTTGCTCAGCATCTCGTTCAGCACCAGGGCCAGGTCGTTGGTCTTGGTCATTACATAGCCCTGGTTCAGCAGTGCTATGTTTATGTTGCGTGCCTCCAGCGCATCTACGGTCAGCTGCATATTATGCATCAGGTCGGTAGTGCTCTTGTTGATGAGCGCCGGCAGCTTCTCGCTGCGCTTGCTTAGCGCAAACAGGCTGTCGCGGATCATCATAGAGTTTTTGCGCAGGCGGTTCTGCTCTTCCTGGTTCACTATATAGGCCTGTGCACTGGCCGAGGTGGTGCGCACCTTTTGTGTCAGCGCTTCCTGGTCAAAACTCAGGCGGATGAGGTTACTCAGCAACTGGCGCGTAGCCCGTATGTCCAGCTCTATCTGCTCAGGGTCCATACCGGCAGCGCCCTTGCGCAGGCTCTTGGCCATTTCTTCCATCTTGCTGGCGGCGTTCTTCTGGCTCTTGCTGGCCTTGTTGTTCTGCTTCTGGTCCAGTTCCTGCTCGCTCTGCTCCATGTCTTTCTTCGCGTCGTCGGCAGCGTTCTGTGCCTCCTTGGCTGCATCATCGGCCTTGGTCTTTTTGGCCAGGTCGTTAATGGCCTTCATGTCTTCCTTCAGCGCTTTGTCCAGGTCCTTCTTCAGTTGCTCCTGTGCAGCCTTCAGCGCTTCGGTCTCTTTCTTGGCAGCCTCTGTTTCATTGCTCAGTTTGCGCTCTTCTTTAGCGAGCCCGTCCATTTTGTTGGCTAGGTCTTCCATCTTCATCTGCTGCTCCAGTTTGGCCATCAGCTCCTGCATGCGCTCCATGTCCATCTTAAACAGCTTGTTCTCTTCCTGCATCTGCTTCATGGCATCTACAGCATTCTCTTTGTTGCGCTTTTCCAGCATCTCCTGCAGCTTCTTCAGCTGCTCGGCCATCTCCTTGTTCAGCAGGTTATCCATCTGCTTCTGCAGCTCTTCCTGCTTGTTGCGTATGTCCTGGCTATATTCCTTCTGCTGGCTCTGCTGTATCTGCTCGTCAAACTTCTGTTTGATGCTCTCCAACTGATCCTTCAGCTTCTCCTGCTTCTTCTGCATCTCCTGCAGGCCCAGCTGCTGCTCCCAGTCCATCTTATCGCTCTGCAGCATCTTGCCCCTCATCTCCTGGAACTCCGTCTGCATCTGCTTCGTCTGCTGCGCGCTGTTGCTCAGGCCGCTGCTTATCTGCTTGGCGTTCTCGTCTATAGCGCTGTCCAACTGTTTGGCATCGAAAGCCTGGTAGCTCATCATCTCGCTGCGACTGCTCTTGCTGCCATGCACACCGTCGTTGTCCCACGCCTCTATGTAGTAACTTACCTTCTGGCCCTGTTGCAGGTTCAGGCTGGCTATATCGAAGTACTGCTCGAAGCTGGTCATAGCGCCGCCGGTTATCTTCAGCGGCAGGCTCTTCTTGCTGATCACCTTCTTATCCGCGCTCACCTCGTAGTTGAACGTAGCCCTTACAATACCATAATCATCGCCCGCAGTACCGCTGATGAGTATCTGCTTGCCTGTTACCGTATCGCGCACCTGCTGTGTCTGTATCACGGGGTACTGGTCGGGTATCACCTGCACGGTGTACTTATAGCTATCCGCCACCGCACCCTGGTTGTTGCGCAGCATAATGGTGTAGCTGGTATCGTTCAGGAAACGGTATTTGAAATCGTAAGTGCCGCCACTGCTTTGCAGCGGGGCAGCCGCGCCATCGCCAAAGCGGATGCTGGCCACATCTGTATGCTCGGTCACAAATTGCCAGCTGAGCGTTGTGCCGGCGGGTACCGTCATATCGCCCAGGCTGTTGCGCACCTCGCTCTTCTTGCCCGTATAGGCAGGGTAGGCCACCTGTATGCGGAACGACTTGAGCACAGGGCGCTGTACCACCTTCAGCGTATACTCATTGCTATAAAAGCCTGCAGCAAATATGCGGAACTTTGTAGCAGCAGTAGGGTTGCGGAAGGTATACTGGAACTTGTGGCCCTCCAGCGGCTGCATTAGCACGCGGTCGTTGCCCAGGTCTATATACGCCTCTGCGGGCAGGGCGCTGCCTGTGGCTTCCACCTTCAGCGTAAAGTCGGTATTGCGGGTGGTTTGTAAGTCTTTGTTTTGTATGGTAAACTGGAAAGGCGCAGGCTTCTCGAACGCCCTGGTCGGTTGCAGCAACCTTGCCGACCCCTCTGTAAACACACTGGGCGCGGCCACCAGCAGGAACACACCCACCAGCACCAGCGGCAGCAAAAACGGCAGGTACTTTTTATTCTTGCCAATGTCTATGGCCGATGCCATGGGCACCAGCTTCACCTGTGCTATCTTCTGGTTGATGCTCGCCTCGGCCAGCTCCCTGCTGCCCAGGCTGTCGGCATTGCTCTTTAGCTGCAATATGTTCAGCAGCTTATCGCTCACCTCGCCAAAATGCTCACCAATAATTACGGCTGCCTGCTCATGACTGATGACCTTACCCATGCGCGCCATCTTAGCGAGCGGTATAATGACCCACGCCACCAGCGCAGCACCACCGGCCACCACAAAAGCACCCATAATGCCTACCTTTAGCGACACGGGCATATACAGGAAATACTCACCCACACTTACCAGCAGCACATAGGCCAGCAGGCAGCTAAGGAACACCAGCGTGCCCCGCACAACCTTATTGGCATAATACCGCCTTATAAACCCATCCAGGCTGTCTATCAGCCATTCATAATTGTTCATACTTATCTATGCGCAATATAATTGATTATTTTGTGAGGGAGGTGTTAAAAGGGTGGGGGTGATTTGTTTGAAGTATAAGGTATTGTGATTATTTTTAAAAGAAATAATTCAAAGTGTCAAGTAAAATAACCTATTTGATCGGCGCGGGCGCGAGTGCAAATGCCGTTCCTATTGTAGCATATATTCAACCTCGAATTCGGGAGATAATAGTCTTTTTGTACATTGAGAAAAACAAAGTCGTCTCTAATTTGGACAATGATGACAAGCAGTGTATTGAGAAGATTATAGATGATCTTGAATGGCTATTAGATCAGTCTGGTGAATTTTATACAATTGACACTCTTGCCAAGAAGTTCTACTTAACCAATGAGCTTAATCATCTTGTTCGGTTGAAAAAGGCGCTGATAACCTATTTTACTTTAGAACAAATTGTATACGTGCCGAGCGATAATAATGAAAATTACCAGTTCAAAAAGGAACGGATTGATAAACGTTATGGCAGCTTTATATCAGGGATTTCCCGACGCTCTTATAAAGTTGCTACACGAGAAAGAAAATCCTCTGCTTCAGATCAGTTTTTTCTAAATTCCGATGTGCGTTTTTTGTCTTGGAACTACGACATGCAGTTCGAACTTACTTTGAAAATGTTCTTTCCAAATGTCGTTAATTCCATTAAGAGGGATTTTAATATTTTACCGAATAAAGAAACTAGAGATGAAGTAAATTTTATTCCATTAAAAGAGAACAAATTTGCTGTAGTAAAACTAAATGGGGACGCTTTTTGGAGCATAATAGATTATAAAAATCATGACAATTGTCCAACACCCTATGATGGCAATTTGAAAGATGATGACACATTGAAGAGATATTTGGAACAATACGAAAAATCCGATCTGAATGATAGTATTGCTCCACCACATTTGTGTTTTAATTTTGCTTGGGAGGAGGATACTAATTTTAGAGAGCGTTACGTCGGTTACGCGAAAAATATAGAGTCTGCATTGGCAATCGCGCGCGATACAGATATTCTTGTTATTATCGGCTATTCTTTTCCAATTTTCAATCGGCAAATTGACAGAAGGCTAATCAATGAGATGACTAGGCTGAAGAAAGTTTATATCCAAGATTCAAATCCTTCTAAAATTGAATCGCTAGTTAGAGGCGCTTTTAAGAGATTGGGAGAAAAAACATATCCTTATTTTCCTGCGGATATACATACGTGGAAATATACCGTTGAAGTAGAACATGATTCTAATCTGAATCAGTTTACAATCCCATTTGAGCTAGAATTGTAGCTAATTAATTTATTTTCTGTCCTCGGGGAGTCTCTCCCTGCGCTGGCCATGCGCGCTGCGAGGACTCGCCGATATCGGGTGGGCTGTTGATGCCGACCATATCGTCCTGCCCGCCTGCCTTTGGCAGGTAAGCACGGATTAGAATAGTGCAGGGTTTCAACCTATAACTGTTCAAAACCTTGCAAAAGTAACTGTCATTGCTCCGTAGGAGCAAAAGGTTTGTAGCATTTTTTTATTCAGAAATGGGTCGTGGCCCTTAGGGGCTGTCCAATAAACAACATGGAAAATTCCAAAGTTTCGAACACTTATGCGTTTCAACCCTGCGGCTTCAGCGACCCTTTAATCAACAAAATCAAGGTTAAGACAAACACATGCACCTATCACCGGGTTATATCAAAATCGCCCGTTATCACCTGGCGGTCTGCTACATAAAAGCCTACCAGGTAGTACTGGCCTTTTATATTTGTTTGCGCACCTTTTTTATAACTTGTAACATGTATGTAAGATGGTGTGCCGTCAGGTCTCCAGTTATAGTAGGTCGACGTAGCCATGTCCCGGAAGGTGAATTCCCCGTATTCGTAACCACCTATGGTATCAGCATAATAAATGCCGGTATCAGTCACTTGGTCCAGTTTCTGAGCATAGATATTCAAAGCAAAGTGCGAATGATCTGTTATGATCATAGCAAGCTTTTTAGCTGTTATAGTTGCGCCACTATCAGATTGTACATACCCTTGGGAGATGGAAAACAACTGTTGGGTATCCTTCGCATTAAGACTGTAATTGTAATCGGCTCCTTTCCAATTTACATGCAGCGATCCGGAGATAGTATCTTTAGCAGGCGTAACACTATCTGAACCCGATTTTTTACAGGAAACAGTGCTGAATAGAACAAGCAGAACAGTGATGAACGATAATTGATATTTCATGAGCATAGAGATTGACAGAAGTTATTTTACTTTCACTTTAAAAGAGCCGCTAACATTTTTTCTATCACCGGTGTAGTCGAATACAGCATTAAATGAGCCTTCAAAATAGTCGGCACCAATATGTTGAACCGATACTGTGCCCTTCGCGTTCGAATAAATCTTATGGCTTCCGCTGAGCGAAGACGCATCAATGGCTTCTAAAGCGCAATGCATTCCCTCAGAGTCTATATGGTAAGAACCATCAGGCCATTGTACAAATGCAATACCCAGCTTGGTAATGTCGCCGGTCGCATCAAGCTCTACCATGTAATTGCTGTCATAGCCGGTAATTTTCCGCCCGTCCATAGTGGCAACTGTGCGGGTGCCGACCGATGCTTCTCTGATAGTATAATGAGTATAGTC
This sequence comes from uncultured Flavipsychrobacter sp., assembly GCA_964588295.1. Lineage (GTDB taxonomy): Bacteria > Bacteroidota > Bacteroidia > Chitinophagales > Chitinophagaceae > Flavipsychrobacter. Next base: position 196,335 of record CAZPOT010000009.1, read on the forward strand.
CTTCTCTACATTAAAGTAATAGCCGGTAAAAGTAGTGTCGGTATTACCAGAGGGGCTGCTGTTCTTATTTTTAGAGCAAGCCATAAACAACAACCCCGTAGCAGCCAGTGCAAATAATGATCTCTTCATAATCAATAAGGTATTTTTAATGCAGTGCGAATATATCTATTGCCGCCAGATAATTAAAATACTTACCATCAAAATATTTCCTCAAAAGCCGTCAGCCACAGCTAAATACGGCGTCCTGCGAATACGGATTTATACTCCAACGGGCCCTGTCTTCAGATGATCACCCGGCTATTTGGTTATGTCAAATTCTCCCGTTATATAAGCACTATCTAAATAGCCGGTTGCATAGTATGTGCTGTCTTTTAAACACACCAGCAGTCGTAAGGTGCCTTTCATATGGTTACGCGTTCCCCGGTTAAATTCTGTTAGATGCACGTACGATGAAGTTGTATCATTAACTCCCTCATAAGTATGATCGAGTGTATCGAAAAAATAAACGGTACCCAAATTACAGATTGAATAAATTACACCTATCTTGTATATGCCTGTATCAACTGTCTCGTTCAGTTTATGTGCATGTATATCTACCGCAACATGTATCTTGTCGGACAGCACCAGTGAAAACTCTTTAGCAAATTGGAAAGTGTCACCGTAGAAAATATTGCCTTGCTCTATCCTGGCCGTCGTTGGCGTATCTGCTGATGAATAGGTGTGGTTGTAGTCCGTGCCACGGTAATTGATGTGAAAATGGCCTTTAACGGTGTCTAAGACCGGTAATGCCACTGTGGAGCTGTTTTTCTTGCAGGATATAGCGATTAAAACAAAGCAGGCGACGAGTAAATAGCAGAGGTGTCTTCTCATTGTAAGAATATATAGTTATAATTTACTTCTTTTCCCATTCGGCTCTGAAAGAGCTTTTGATTTGTTTCCAAATATTGTTTGTTTGTATTTTGCCATCGAAGGAACCTTCCAGGTAGTCAGGCCCATCATGTACAATAATGACAGGGCCGGTAGGATATATGTACCGCTGTGGGTTTATAGCGTTCTGATATATTTGCATCGTATTATAGTCGGTGGAATCTAATCGGAAACTACCGTCAGGCATTTTGATCATGCCGATAGTCATATATAACCTGGGAAGTACTTCGTCGTAGGCGGATAAAGATATTGTATAGTAGGTAGGTGTCTGGGCATATTTCTGGGCTTTGACCTCGATATAATACCCTTTTCCTTTCCCTTTTTCCCGATATGTCGTCTTAGTGTAGTCCATTTCTACGGATACACTATCATTGGTATAGTAGATGCCGTCATTGGTGGGTTTGTGGCATGATGCTGAGAAAATCAGAACAAAAATGGCCAGGCAGAAATATTTACTCATAGTTATAAAAGAATATAGCTGCTGCAAATGTATCGCTATATAACTGGATATGCAATAGATGTTGCAGGACTTAGGTGTTCAAGTAACCAGTGATGTCATGAAATAGGACACCATAATCAATTGCACCCAATGAACTCCCTAAGTATTAACCCTGAAATAAAAAGAATAACCGCCGCTTCCTGCATTATTTTGTTTATATTTATCATCAACAGAATACCGCCAGAAGATGACGATGACAGAGTTAAGGCCGCCGGTAGATGCAGTAAGCACTGCCACGGGCCTCACGTGGCTGGATAAAAGCGGCATTATTATAGCCGTAGCCAACGAGCACGAATTACATACACTAAAAGATGCCGAGGAGAACAACAGGCTTACCATCCGCCTGGCCCAGGGTGTGCGCCGTCCCTTCCTTATAGATATGACTAAGGTAAAATCGATGAGCCGCGAGGCCAGGGCTTTCTATGCCGGCCCCGAGCCCGCAAAGGCACTGCTGGCAGTGGCCATCCTTACCACGTCCAACATAGGCAACCTGGTGGCCAACTTCTTCCTGCGGCTTACCAAACCATCATTACCTACCAAACTATTCACCGATGCCGACGAGGCCATGGATTGGCTATCACGATACCTAAACAACTAATAGCGCCCAATGGTGGAAGGAGACAAGTTCAGGCGGCTTACCCAGATGCTTACCGAACTGGGCAAGGGCAATTTTGGTGTGCGGGCCCAGCTGGATAGTAGCGACGATGTATTCAATACCATATTGGCCGGGCTCAATATGCTGGGCGAGGAGTTGCTGTTTTATAAAGAGCAGCTCAACGCCAAATCTCAGCTGCTGCACGATACGGTCCGCAACATTGGCGAGGTGGTGTATTCCATACGCCTGCCCGATGACGGAGGCCCCCTCAGCTACGATTTTGTAAGCCCCCGCATACGTCCGCTGCTTGGCTATACCGAAGACCAGGTAATGGCTGATGCAGACCTATGGCGCACATCCATACACCCCGACGACAAGGCAACGTTCGATGCCGCACTTGCCCGGCTTAAAAAGGGAGAGGAGGTGGTATGCGAATACCGGGTAGCAAGGCCCGATGATAATGAATACCTGTGGCTGGAGGACTGCATGTGGCCCCGGGCCGACAGGAACGGCAGCATAACCGTGGCTTTTGGCTGCGCCAGGGATGTTACCCGCCAAAAAGCAGAAGCCGCAGAGCGCGACAAACTGACCCGCGAACTGGGCAATAAGCTCAACGAGCTGATGCAGTTCAACTACATCGTATCGCACAACCTGCGGTCGCCGGTGGCCACCATCCTCGCCGCGTGCGATCTGCTGGATATGGAGCTGGACGATGCCGAAAAAACAGAGGCGCGCAATTGCATATTTACGGCCGCCCAGAATATGGACCTCTTGCTGAGAGACCTGAACGTGATCCTGTCGGCCAAGTCCATGATCAACGAGAAGTTCGAATCGTTCAGCGTGCCGGAAATGGTGCATAATATTCTGCAGGCGCTTAACCAGGAGGTTACCAATGCGCGCGCTGGCATTTATACAGATATAACACCCAAGGCCGAGACCGTGCATACCATAAAAGGGTATGTACAAAGCTGCCTGTACAACCTCATCAGTAATGCCATCAAATACAGGCATCCATTGCGCCCGCTGGACCTGAGCATTAAAATATGGCGGGAATACCAGGCCGTGTACTTCGAAGTAAGCGATAATGGCATTGGCATAGACCTGGACCGGCACCGCGATAAGATATTTGGCCTGTACCAGCGGTTCAACGACGATGTGGAAGGCAAGGGCCTGGGCCTGCACATGACCAGGGTACAGGTAGAAGCCCTTGGCGGTACCATCAGCGTAAAAAGCCAGCCCGGCAAAGGCAGCACCTTCACCTTCTCCATCCGGCAGTAATAAGTGACATCTGCTGCCTGGCCAATACCGCATGCGCTCAACTATCTGCATCGTCCTGCCCGCCTGCCTTTGGCAGGTAAGGACGGGCTATAATAGCGCAGGCGTTTTAACCCTGCGGCTACGGCGGACGTATTCGTTTTCGGATGCACTAACCCAAGCGCCGCTGTCCTGTCTTCGGACAGACAGCCCCCCAAGTGGACGTATTTGTTTTCAGATGCACTAATCAAAGCGCCGCTGTCCTGTCTTCCAACAGACAGCCCACAAGCGGACGTATTCGTTTTCGGATGCACTAATAAAAGCGCCGCTGTCCCGTCTTCGGACAGACAACCTACAAGCGGACGTATTTGTTTCCGGATGCCCTAATAAAAGCGCCGCTGTCCAGTCTCCTGACTGACAGCCCACAAGCGGACGTATTCGCTTTGTACTGCACTCAACAACTGTACAAGCCCAGAATACTTACCTGCCGGTAAGCAGGCAACCCATCTGCTAATTTATTTCCAATGGGATCAAATACCTTTTTGCCAGCATTTTGGCCACCTGTGCCACCTCGTACTTCGCGCCTACAGAGGCCGTGGGATTACCCGATAAGATCACCTTGTCATTCTGCCTGTCATGCCGAACATTATAAACCTCACTCAATTCATTAAGCCCCCTGCAATATTGTTTGGAAAGGATAAGTTCATCGTTAAACAACATATTCAGATGTGCCGAAAAATTGGTAAAGGCCAGATTTGTCACCTTGCGTACCCGCCGCGTTGTTTTTGCCATAAAATGGTGATTTGTAAAAGATAATAGTACTGTTTAATTGTGTAGATAAATGGTCTCGATTTATAGGATGGGAACGCTATATAGCAGGTCAGCAGCAATTAAATTAAATACTATTCTTTTCATGGTAGCTTGTGATATTACGGGGCCAAACGTAGTAAATATGTATGTAGCCCGGGGAGGGTATTTTTCATGTTTTTTTATTGAGGGAATGTCATTACATTACTCCGCCAGATAAACAACATATTCGTTTTCGGATACCCTCACTAAAGAGCCGCTGTCCTGTCTCCTTTCATCTGTCGTAGCTTCACGCAAAGGCAGACAGCCCACATGCGGACGTATTCGTTTTCAGATTCACTAACCAAAGCACCGCTGTCCTGTCTTCGGACAGACAGCCCATAAGCGGACGTATTCGTTTTCGGATGCACTAATAAAAGCGCCGCTGTCCAGTCTCCTGACTGACAGCCCACAAGCGGACGTACTCGTTTTCGGGTGCACTAACAAAAGCGCCGCTGGCCTGTCTTCGGACTGCCAGCCCACAAGCGGACATATTCGTTTTCGGATGCCCTAATAAAAGTGCCGATGAAAAAGCAACTGTCATTGCTCCGTAGGAGCAAAAGCTTTGTAGCCTTTTTTATTCAGAAATGGGTCGTGCCCCTTAGGGGCTGTCCAACAAAAAGCATGGAATCTAAGGTTAAAACCTGCAGGCTTCAACCCCTTTTAAAAAAGCTGGTCATTGAGTCATTGAGCCATTGAGTCATCAAGCCATTTAGCCATTCACCTACTTCCTGCGTTTCTTCACCTTAGCTGAATAATATTTCAAAAACCAGTTAGGCACGGCATCATTGTTTATTTTATCCCACTGCTTTTGCCCGCCCGATTTTTTAAAGTGGGCAAAAAGATTAGCAGCACTCCCATCTATGGAGTTATCCCAGAAAAAGCCCTGGTAGGCTATCTGGCTGGCTTCAAACAGCAGGTCCAGCGACCGGTAGTACCGGCTCACTATCTTGTCCTGCGGCACATCGTGCCCGCCCTTGGCCTTGCGTTCCAGCACCCGGTACTTGTTGATCTCTGCCGATTCTGTACTCACAAAATACAGGTACACCTTATAACCCGCTGCTACCGCTTCGCGCATAATGTCCAGTTTCGACGGGTGGGAGAACACGGTTTCGAAAGAGAACTTGCGTTTTTCGCGCAGCAGTTTTTTGCGCAGAAAATGAGCTGTTACCTGCGCCAGGCGTTCGTCGGCTGCAGGCACTTTCAGCTTCATGCTGTTGTTCCATATGTAGAAGCTGGCCTTAAAGCTGTCTTCATCAAATGGTGCAGTTACCAGGCCCGATGCTATAGCTTCGGTAGTAAATTCTTTGGCGTTGGTGGTGATCTCGTAGTCGTGAAAGGTAAAGAGGCCGGCCCTTAATTGGCGGGCTATGTCGTCGGCATTAATGTAGATGCCAAAATCTATGTTCTTATTGTTTACCCTAAGGTTCTTTACAGAATTGATGACCGTGCTTTTTCCCGATCCGTTGGGCCCGGCAAACACACGCAGGCGGAGGTTGGAGTTAGTCGAGGGCGATGGCATTACGGTGGCTTACCTGTTCTATAGGGCTCAATTTTTCAATTTTACCGTCGGCATACTTCTTCACCACCCAGCCGTCCTTGGCAATTACAATGTAGCCCATCAGCTGCATGGCCTCGGCCGATGCCTTTTTAAAGCCTCTTGCAGCTGCGCTCACCAGCATACGCTTGGTAAGATAAGGTTGATGTTCATCCTGCGCTGCCTTCATCTTTTTTTCCCTCGCCATAATGTAAAGTTACGCAATTATCATTAATTGCCCCGAAGGCTCAAGTCTCCGTACCCGCACTTAGCAGACGACGTTTTCAGATTCACTAACCAAAGCGCCGCTGTCCTGCCTTCCGACAGGCAGCCCACATGCGGACGTATTCGTTTTCATATGCACTAACCAAAGCGCCGCTGTCCTGTCTTCGGACAGACAGCCCACAAGCGGACGTATTTGTTTTCCGATGCCCTCATAAGAGCGCCGCTGTCCAGTCTCCTGACTGACAGCCCACAAGCGGACGTATCGTTTTCAAATGCACTCACTAGCGGTGAAAGCCTGAAAGGCGTTTAACAATAGCGATCGGTTTCAACCTACGACTGTTCGAAACCTCATATAGCCAACTGTCATTGCTCCATAGGAGCAAAAGCTTTGTAGCCTTTTTATTCAGAAATAAGTCGTGCCCCGTAGGGGCTGTCCAACGAACAACATGGGAAAATAGCGGCTTCAGACCGTCGTAGATTCAACCCATCGGCTACAACAGGCGTATTCGCTTGCGGGCAACAACAACTAACAACGGGCACCAACGCTTATTCTATTGTTGCCCGGAATGTGCATTTTACCTGTTTAGACGTCGACCCCGATTGAATTACTCCATCGAATGAGCCTTGCAGATAGTCATTGCCATCGTGAATCAATGTCACAGGACCAGCCGGATATGAATACGTGGTCGGTACGCCTCTTGTATAATAAATCGCCAGGGAATTGTAGCTGGTAGAATCCAGGCGGAAACTTCCGTCAGGCATTTTTACCATTCGCATCGACATGTTTAACTTAGGATATCCGCTGTCCGCTACGTCAAGGGAAATTACATACGCGGTATCTACCTGGAGATATTTCTTTGCCGTGATATAGTTAACGTATGCTGCATTGATCTTTGCTTCCCGATAGGTTGTTTTATTAAGGTCTATCTCTAAAGAAACACTATCGTTGGTGTATGTCGTCTCATTCTTGTTGCTTTTATGACAGGCAGAACATACAATGATAATCGCAACAATAATTAGCAGGTATTTACTCATAGTTAATAGTATTATGGGCGCAAATATAAAAGTATGGCATTGAATATCAATAGCGTTATTCCAGCCTTAACCATTGATAGCAGCTTAATTCCTTTCGCCATCAGCCATAAAATAGATTTGGAAACCGCCCCATCTGCGTTGTATCTTTACACCACAACAAAACCTTTTCCGGACTATGAAAAACACTTCTCCACGCCTCAGCTTTCTGCCACATACACCGGCAGAAAAATTGCACTTTCTGCCGGTTTGCGCAAAAAGAAGAAAAAGTTTAATATGGGCAATGTCCTTAAAACCAATAAGTTAAGCCGTAACATCTAAAGTAAAATTGCACACATGTTGCAAAAAATAAAAATCGGCAGAAACTGCAATTTGCTGCAAAAGATGGACAAGCAGACAATTAATAACAATAAACGCAACCCAATTACGTTTACCTACCAAACAGTAACTAATGAAACCATATCACTACCTGTTATCGGCAGCACTGCTGCTGGCTGCATGCAGCAAAAAAGAGTCGGCCGCACCCATCATAGATCCCGGCCCGGTACCTGCGCCCTATACCGATTCGTTTTCGGGCAGCTATGCATATACGCGATATGTAGATAATTCATCATATTCATTCGATACCACCTTTACCATCCCGCTCAAGGTGTATGTATATCATTATGTGGCGGTCGATTCGATCCGCATCTATGATAGTTTTGGTAACCATAGTTACAGCTTCTCTCCCCGGCCTTTTGACGAGGAAGTAGGGCATTACAGCGGCATCTTCTCGGTAGCCGCGCCGCTGTCCGACAGCGGTAAGTATCGTTCTGGCAGTTTTTACATCCGCCTGTCTGGCGACAGCCTGTTATACAGTAATGTACCATCAGTAATACGCTACAGAGGTGGCGGCTCAGATGTTGATGAGGTAACAGAAACCTTCAAAGGCAAAAAAATGTAACTATACGTTGAGTAAGAGTTCCAGGCATTGCATCGTGCATCCTGCACCTGTAAATTTGGACTTTTGGAACTTGGACCTTGGCCCTTGGAATTTGGACCTTGGAATTTGAATCTTAGAATTTGAAACCTATTGTTTTGCCTCTGCCAGCGTTTCGTTCATTTTCCTTACTATGCTATCCAGCTTGCCCAGTGTGCACTCTATACCTTCAAAAAACACCGCAAGGTCTTCCTGCGATAGCCTGATGTTTTTGATCAGTTCACCCATGCCCATCAGGGTAGATAATGGCCCGCGCAGGTCGTGAGATACCATGAACGAATACTCCTCCAGGGCGCGGTTCCTGGCGGCAAGCGTTGCTGCAACTTGTTGCAGGTCTTCCTCGCGCAGCCTTTGTTCGGTTATATCTTCGGCTATGCCCAGCACTGCGGTTACGGTATGGCCTTCCGGCAAAAAAGGTACCTTTATTATCTTCCATATGGTCAGCTTCCCGTTGTGGTCTGTCTGCCGGAATTCCGGCACATATAACCGGGCATTACTGGCCAGCACAGCCTGGTCTTGCGCCAGCAGCACCTGGTACTCCTCTTCCGATCGTACAAAGTCCCGCATGTGCTTGCCCTTCAGTTGTTCGTAGGTGATTCCATAGTGATCAAGAAACACATGATTGGCAAAAAGGTAATACCCGTTGGCATCTCTTGCATACACCGATACAGGTATCAGGTCCATCATCAGCCTTATATTACCTTCAGATTTAAGTAGTTCGTTCTTCAGCAGTATCAGCTCTGTAATATCATTCACTATACCATGCAGGCCAATAGGTTGCTTCTGTTCATCCATCTCAAACTCCACATGCGCGTATATGTAGCGCTCGCTGCTGTCGCGGCGCACTATCCGGTATTGTATCTCGTAGTTTTTGGCATCGTGCATGCGGTTTATATCGTCGGGGTGTATCAATGCCTCCCAATCGGCAAGGGCCACAATATTCTCGTTGGGATCAAGCCCGTATATACGGCACGCCTCTTCCGACCACACCGCTTTGCCTGTCCTCAGGTCCAGGTCCCAACTGCCGATGTTGCCTGCCCTTTGCAGACGGTTCATCCTGGCATTTATTGTTTCGGCATCCATATAGCAATTAGAGTATTATCGTCTATTTCAAATTAACACATAATTTAATTAATAAACAAATATTTAACTGTATAGTGCTAAATACGATACTATAGCGCAGAATGGTTAATACTTATAGTATAGTTCATCAGGGCTAATGGTAGGGGTAACCCTTATTTTTTAGCGTTTTTTTGGTTCTGTTATCTTGGGTATGCACATTCGCAGTGCGTGTCTACGCTTATTTCAGACTTTTTCATAGCTTATAAAATACCAAGTGGTATGTGTGAAGTGGGGCTCCTGTTTTCAGGAAGCCCCACGCTTTTTTATGGTTAATTATGGTTAACCAATTACCTATGCACAGCTGTTGCAGATAGTTTTGTGCCGATGAGCATACAAAAAACACTACTGCTGCTTGCTATCTTTATTTCATCGTGGTGCGCATACGGGCAGCCGGCGACGGTGAGAGGTACGGTTTCCGAAAATGGCCGCCCGGTATCGCAGGCTACGGTATCCGTGCTTAAAGCTGTTGATTCAACATTGGTGAAAGCTGAACTGGCTGATGATTCCGGCAACTATATCATTAATAGTATTGACGCAGGTAATTACTTTATAGCAGTAACTACAATTGGTTATGAGCCTTACCTGCAGACAATAGGCCTGAAAAGTGGTGAGATAGCCACACACAACGTGGTTCTGAAGGTTGCCAGCACGACAATGAAAGAAGTTGCTGTTACTGCCCGAAAGCCCTTTATAGAAGTGGCTATGGGTAAGACCGTAGTAAATGTGGAAGGCTCATCGGCGGCGGCAGGCAGCACGGCACTGGAACTACTGAGAAGATTGCCGGGCGTATCGGTAGACCAAAATGGTAACATCTCTATGAACGGAAAGGCTGGTGTATTGGTACTGATCAACGACAGACCTACTTACCTGAGCGGGGAGCAACTGGCCTCTTATCTAAGGACGCTTTCTGCGGCAGAACTGAGCCAGCTGGAGCTGATAACCCAGCCCAGTGCGCGGTACGATGCTGCGGGAAATGTAGGCATTATCAATTTTAAGCTGAAGAAGATAAAGAAGGCAGGCCTTAATGGCAGTGCATCCGCATCTTACGGACAAGGTATATACGCCAATGAGTTTACATCGCTACTACTGAACTACAGGAAGAACAAGCTGAACCTGTCGCTGAGTGCTACGGATCATCATGCCAGGGGATTTGCGGACATGGTACAGAACCAGTATTTCTCTGATGAGCAGACTGGGAAATTGTTATCTGTAAATAGCATCCATAGCACCCCTGTAGAAGAATTTTCGGTGTCAACGCTCAGGCTGGGTGGCGACTATGAGGTAAATGACCAGACAACAATTGGTGCCAATGCAAGAGGTACTTATCACCCTAATGCGTCTCAAAGTCATGTGTTTTCTATGAGGCAGGATGCTGCTACAAACACAACAACATTCAGCGATATAGTGAACCCTGATGGGTTTGTGCGGAAAGACATTACTGCCAATGCCTACCTTACTCATAAATTCGGCAAACAAAGCACGCTGGACATTAATGCCGATGCATTGCTATATGCCAATAACCTGCATCAGAATTTTACCAATATCATTACCGATGATAAGCACCAACAGCTGGACGGCACAGTATCGAAAAGCTGGCAGCCATCTTACATAAATGTATATAGCCTGAAGGCGGATCACGTATTGTCTTTAGCAAGCGGCTGGAAAATAGAAAGCGGTGCTAAAAGCAGCATAGTAAGGAATGACAATGATGCACAATACCAGCTATTACAGAACAATAACTGGATAGCGGACACTTTGCGCACCAACCGGTTCGTATATACCGAGAATATTAATGCGCTGTATGCTACTGCGTCCAAGGACCTGGATGCTGAATGGAGCGTCCGCGGAGGATTAAGGGCCGAGCAGACCAACGCAAGAGGAGAGCAGTATGTGCATGCCAGTAGTTTTGAGCGTCACTATATTTCCCTGTTCCCTACGGCTTTTATAGATTATAAGGCAGATAGTAACAACCAGTGGGAACTGAACTATGGCCGCCGCCTGGATCGCCCGCCGTATCAGCAGCTGAACCCTTTTGTACACTATTCTTTCCAGTATGCCTATACAACTGGCAACCCATACCTTACGCCTATGTATACACAAACCTTGTCGCTGCAGCATAGCTACAAGAATATGCTGATCACCAGCCTGACGTTGTTTAAAACCGATGACATGATAACCGATGTAGTGCTGGCTGATGCTGTTGCTAAAACGGTATACAGCACCTACATGAACCTGGCCAGTAATAAGTCGGTTGACCTATCGGTTGTGTTTAATAAAGAACTGACGAAGCGGTTGACGGCGAATGCATCGTTCAATATATACTACGCAAAAAATGAAGGTACTGTGGGTACGGCACATGTAGTACAGGAAGGTGTAGGCTATGAGGCAAGTTTGTACGCGCAACTTGCGCTGGGCAAGGGGTGGAAAACAGAGGCCTATATATTTTACAGCGGCCAGGAAGTAAATTCTATTATGGGAACTACGGGTGAGAACATTTACCTGGAGGGTGGTATATCTAAGAGTTCGGGCAAACACTGGCAATGGAAGGCTAATTTCCAGGATCCATTTTACAGGAACAGGAATTACGAACACAATAATATTCCCGGTTACCGGTCGGATGCCACTTATCGTTTCCTGACGCAGATGTTCAATGTTTCGGTTACCTATTCATTCGGTACCGACCAGGCCCGCCAGCAGAAACAGAGTAATATGGAAGAGAAAAGGAGGATGAAGGTGGATTGATTTTTTAAGTCAAAAGGCAAAAGTGAGAACCTAAAAGTGTGGACGAAGAAAAAGTGGTCAACGTTTATATTGACCACTTTATAAATCAGATGCCCTTATTAACTCTTCAAACCTTCTAACTTTATCAATCCTTCGTGCTTACACCTTTAAACTGGTGTATCTGTTCCCTGAAGAGAATGTTGAAGGTGGTGAGGGATCCGTAAATGCCGGTGATGTATTGCTGTAGTTCTACCTTGTCGGCGTCTTCCATTACTTTATGGGCGTTTATCTTTTGCTCCATTACGCGTAGTTTGTCGCGCACCATTACTATTTTATGGAAGAAGGTTTCGATAGGTACTTCTTTGGGCTGCATGGTTGGGTCGTTGGGCTTTAGTATCATGGTGCCGCGCTTCCACTTGAGGGCTATGGGCACTACCTGCATATCGTGCAGGCGCTGATCCAATATGTTGTTCAGGGCTTCTTCTATATCAGCAAGGGTTATTTGCCCGTTCTCGCCAGAACCTTGTTCTGCGGCGGCTTCCAGCACTTTCAGTCCATCAAAATCCTTGCTGATGCTTTTAGTGTCTTGCTGCGATTTGAACCAGATGATATAAAATTCGGATGCGGTATCTACTATCACGCCCTTGCCAAAGTGCATATGCTCCACGCGCGATCCTATTCCTAATTGTGTGCTCATTGTATATTGTGCTTAAGGCAACTAAAATAGCAAAGGTGTGGTGAATGGCAAAATGGGGAGCTTGGGAAAGTTCACGCAAAGCACGCGAAGAAGGGCGCAAAGTACGCAAAGCTTTTTTTGAGCAGGCAAAGAGCGCAAAGATATACCTTGTGGGGGTAGCGGCGCTTTAGTGGATCTGAAAGTGAATACGTCCCACTGTGAGATGGCTTCGTCCCTCGCCATGACAGAACCCGTGACCGTGCCGCCCTTCGACAAGCTCAGGGTGACACTACGTGGGTGTGCTGTCATCGGTTAAATTATTGCAGTTCACGTATAAGTCCTCGCAATATCCGTTTTGTTGTATTTATTCTTCTTCTTCCCATGGGCCGGCGCCGAGGCGGATGAGTTCGGGTTGGCCGCTGGTACAGTCGATAACGGTTGAGGATAGTATCTCGCCGGGACCGCCGTCGATAACAATGTCTACCAGGTTTTCGAAAACGTCGTGCATGATCTCGGGGTCGGTGTAGTATTCAACTTCGCCATCCATGGGTAGCGATGCACTCATGATGGGATTGCCAAGGGCTTTTACAATCTCATGGCATATCTTGTTGTCGGGTATACGGATACCTACTGTGTCCTTTTTTGTTTTCAACAGTTTGGGCACCTGCTTGCTGGCATTCAGGATAAACGTATACGGGCCGGGGAGGGTATTCTTAAGGATACGGAAAATTGGCGTGTCTACGCTTTTGGCGTAGTCGCTCAGGTGGCTAAGGTCGCAGCAGATGAAGGAGAACTGGGCTTTCTTTACGTCTATCTTCTTTATCCGTGCTATGCGCTCTATTGCTTCCGGATGTGTAATGTCGCAGCCGAGGCCGTAAATGGTATCGGTAGGGTATATGATCACACCGCCACGCTTCAGGCATTCTACTACAGTTTTTATATTTCGGTCCTGGGGATTGTCGGGGTGGATGTGGAGTAGCATGAGTTGTGAATTTGACTGTAAAGGTCTAAAAAAATCGTGCAGCCAAAACAAAGTATATGTTATATAGCTATATAGTTGCCGGCTATATAGCAGATAGGATAAATAACTTAATTTTGCACCACAAAAATCAGGAACATTAGTATGAAAATGGATAAAGTGCTCAGCAAGCTGGGTGTAGAAAAGATAAATGAAGGTGCTGCTACCGGTGCCAAATGGATAAAAGCGGGTGGCGAAACGATCGATTCTTACTCACCTGTTGACGGCAAAAAAATAGCTTCAGTAAAAGCTGTTACCCGCAACAATTACGACGAAGTTGTGAGCAAGGCACATGCTGCATTTATGGAATGGCGCACATGGCCAGCCCCTAAGCGTGGCGAAGTAGTGCGCCAGGTAGGCGAAGCGCTGAGGAAATATAAAGAGCCGCTGGGCATGCTGGTATCTTACGAAATGGGTAAGAGCCTGCAGGAAGGTTACGGAGAGGTGCAGGAGATGATAGACATCTGCGACCTGGCTGTAGGTATGAGCCGCCAGCTGTTTGGCCTTACCATGCATAGCGAGCGCCCGCGCCACCGCATGTATGAGCAGTGGCATCCGCTGGGTGTTGTGGGCATCATCAGTGCATTTAACTTCCCGGTGGCAGTATGGGCATGGAACAGCGCTATTGCATGGATATGCGGCGATACCTGCGTTTGGAAACCATCTGAAAAAACACCGCTGACAGCTATTGCCTGCCAGAAGATAATAGCCGATGTATTTAAGGCCAACGATGTACCTGAAGGCGTTTGTGGCCTGGTAGTAGGCGGCCGCGATTGCGGCGAATGGATGAGCCACGATACCCGCATACCGCTGGTATCTGCTACAGGTTCTACTCGTATGGGGAAGGCTGTAGGTGTAGCGGTGGCAGAGCGCCTGGGCCGCAGCCTGTTGGAGCTGGGTGGTAACAACGCCATCATAGTAACGGAGAATGCTGACCTGAACATAGCCCTGCGTGCAGCCATATTTGGTGCTGTGGGTACTGCCGGGCAGCGTTGCACCACAACGCGCCGCCTGATCATACACGAAAGCATTTACGATGCCTTCAAAAAGAAACTGGTTGCTGCTTACAAGCAACTGTCTATAGGCGATCCGCTGGATCAGAACAACCACGTAGGTCCGCTTATTGATAAAGATGCGGTTGACGCATACCTGAAAGCAATTGCTGAAGCTAAGAAGGCCGGTGGTAAAGAAGTAGTAAAGGGTGGCGTACTGGAAGGCAATGGCTATGAGAGCGGTTGCTATGTAAAGCCATGTGTGATAGAAGCACAGAACGAATGGCCTATTGTGCAGCATGAAACATTTGCGCCGATACTGTACCTGATGAAGTTTAATACAATTGAAGAAGCAATTGCTATGCAGAACAATGTGCCGCAGGGTCTTTCTTCATCTATCATGACGCTGAACATGCGCGAGGCAGAAGCGTTCCTGAGCGCAGGCGGTAGCGATTGTGGTATTGCCAATGTGAATATTGGTACCAGCGGTGCCGAGATAGGCGGTGCCTTTGGTGGGGAGAAGGAAACAGGCGGTGGCCGTGAGAGCGGCAGCGATGCATGGAAAGCATACATGCGCCGCCAGACTAATACAATTAACTACAGCGACCAGTTGCCACTGGCGCAGGGTATTAAGTTTACTGTTTAATATAGTTAGCCTCACCCCGGCCCTCTCCAAGGGAGAGGGAGGTGTTGTACGGAGATAAAGATAAGGTGCAGGAAGGCTTGGCTTTCCTGCACTTTTGTTTAAATTACAGCATGGGAGCAGGAAGTTCTGGCGTATGATGTGGTTACAGCGCTTAAATAGGTGGTGTATACCGACATTTAGGCTGTTTTTAACACTGGCTGTTTTTCTCTTGCAACTATTCTATTACTTTTGGCAATCATTATAATATAGACACACATTAATATATGAAGAGTATTTTGCTTTCGTTACAAACACTGGCAATTGCAGGTATAATACTGTTTACAGCATCGTGCCAGAATAAACAACAGCCCGCACCGGCAGCAGTATCGGGCGCGCGCATTGCCTACATTAACATAGATACGCTTGAGGAGCATTTTGAGCTGTTGAAACAGCATAAAGAGGAGTTCCGTAAGCATAAGGAGCAGATGGAAGGTGAGTTGCAGCAGAGTGCGGCACAGATGCAGGCCAAGGCCCAGGACATACAGAAAAAGGCCCAGGCGCAAACGCTGACCCAGAGTGAATATGAGGCTGCCCAGAAGCAGTATATGAACATGCAGCAGAGCCTGGAAAGCCGCAACCAGGCCCTTACCGAAGAGCTGATGAAGCAGCAGGACGAGATGAACAAAGACCTGAAGAAAAGGCTGGATGCTTTCCTGGAAACGTATAATAAGGACAAGCATTACGATTTCATACTGTCTTACTCCAAAGGTGGCGGATCGCCGGTAATGTATGCCAACAAACAATACGAAATAACCAACGACGTGATAGCAGGAATGAATGCTGCTACCAAAGACGAGTTGAACAAAAAGAAATAACCCGTAAAAACTACGCTGTTGGATAATACCACGCCTACTCCAGGACTTTTAGAAGAGAGCGGACAATCGTTCCGCAGGTCGTTTACGTTGCTCGATGGCATCTTGCTGGTTGCCGGATCTATGATAGGGTCAGGTATCTTCAGGGTGAGTGCAGATGTGACCAGGAATGTAGGTAGTGCAGGTTGGCTGGTGATGGTGTGGGTACTTACGGGTTTGATCACCATATCGGCGGCAGTAAGTTACGGGGAGTTGAGCGGCATGTTCCCTAAAGCGGGTGGCCAGTATATATACCTGCAAGAGGCTTATGGCAAGAAGTATGGCTTTCTGTACGGCTGGTCGTTTTTTGCGGTGATACAAACGGGTACCATTGCTGCCGTAGCGGTAACCTTTGCCAACTTTATGGGTTACCTGGTGCCAGCAGTGGGCGAGGATAATATATTACTATCGCTAGGTGCTTACCATATAAGCGCTGCCCAACTACTGGGCATAGGTACCATTATTTTACTAACGTGGATCAACACCAATGGGGTAGAGGGTGGTAAGTGGATACAGTTCTTCTTCACTTTTGCCAAGATAGGCGCTATGCTTACGCTTATCATCTGCGGGTTCCTGTTCATGCAGGATCACAACATATGGCACGATAACTGGGCATCAGCATGGCTGGCAAGAAAAACAGAAACTGCATCGGGGGCTATCAGCCACACCACACTTGCAGGGCCTGAACTGGTTGTGGCTATTTGTGTAGCCATGGTAGGTACGCTGTTCAGCAGCGATGCGTGGAATAATGTAACCTTTATAGCCGGCGAAATAAAGAAGCCGGAGCGCAACATAGGCCTCAGTCTTTTTATAGGTACACTGGTAGTAACGATACTGTACGTATCTATGAACCTGATGTACGAAAATGTACTGACCATGCATGAAATAGCCAATGCCCCATCGGACAGGGTAGCGCTGGCTGTGGCATTAAAGATATTTGGCGGTACAGGTACGGTGATCATAGCGCTGCTCATCATGGTGTCTACCTTTGGTTGTAATAATGGTTTGATACTTTCCGGTGCACGGGTTTATTACTCCATGGCTAAAGACGGGCTGTTCCTGCCTGCAGCCAAAAAGCTGAACAGGAAAGGCGTGCCGGCAAAGGCATTGTGGATGCAATGTATATGGGCATCTGTATTATGCCTGAGCGGCAAGTACGGCGACCTGCTGGACTTTATCATCTTTACGGTATTGCTGTTCTATATACTGACTATTGCAGCAATATTTAAGCTGAGGAGGACGATGCCCGACCATCCGAGGCCATACAAGGCATTTGGTTACCCGGTGATACCGGTGCTATACATAGCGCTGGCCTCCTTTATCTGTATCGTATTACTGAAGTATAAGCCCAACTATACCTGGCCGGGCTTTATTATAGTATTGATTGGGTTGCCAATATTTTATTATTTACAAAACAGAAGTACACAAGCTGATGAATAAGGCTGACTTAGAGAAGCTGTTTAATGATATTAATAACCTGCACGTAGTAGTGGTGGGCGATGTGATGCTGGATAACTACTGGTGGGGCAATGTAGAGCGTATATCGCCGGAGGCACCCGTGCCTGTGGTGTCGCTGGAGCGCAGGGAGAGCAGGCTGGGCGGTGCGGCCAACGTGGCTGTGAACTGCAGGGCTTTAGGTGCTAAAGTAACGCTGGCAAGTGTGGTAGGCGATGACAGTGAAGGCGATTCGCTGATACACATGGTAGAGCAGCAGGATATAGATGCTTCGCTGATCATGAAAAGCCTACGCAGGCCAACTACTACCAAGGTGCGTATACTGAGCCGCAACCAGCAGATGATGCGCCTTGATGATGAGATAACCGATGATCTTTTTACAGAAGAGGAGCACCCTTTTATAGATATGGTACTCCGCTTTCTGCAGCGAGTAAAACCCAATGTGCTGATATTTGAGGATTATAACAAAGGCGTGCTGAAGGAGAATGTGATCAACCGCATTACGGCGCACTGTAAAGAAATAGGCATTATTACTGCTGTAGACCCTAAGAAAAAGAACTTCCTTTCTTATAAAGATGTAACTGTTTTTAAGCCCAACCTTAAAGAAGTGCGCGAGGGCCTGAATATTAACGTGGAAGACGTGAACCTGCCAGCCATGAACGAAGTGCACACCAAACTGCACGAAGTGTTGGGCAACACTGTTACCTTCATTACGCTATCTGAGAAAGGTGTATTCTATAATGACGGCGAGCATTCCGATATCAAACCATCGCATGTGCGCAACATAGCTGATGTATCCGGTGCCGGCGATACTGTAATAGCCACGGCATCGGTAGTATATGCCCTTACCAAAGATGCCGACCTGATGGCCGAAATATCGAACCTGGCAGGCGGCCTGGTGTGTGAAGAGGTAGGCGTGGTAAGTATTGATAAGGAGAAACTGCTGCATGAGAGCGTAAGGGTGCTGGGGTAGGTGGTTTACCTGCTCCTGTCTTTCTGCCAGTTCTCTGCCAGCGCACTTTCTACCGGGGTGAGCACTTGTATGCAATATTTTATTTGCTCCTCCGATGCACTTGTAAAACAAATTTCATTGATCTGACTTAAGGTCTTATAGCAGGCAGCGAGCATATCGCTGCCTTTTTTTGTTAGTGACAGCCGTTTACTTCGCCTGTCATCGCTATCCGTTTCCTCCTTTATCAGCTTATTTGTTTTCAAACGGTCCAATATCAAAAGGCCTGAAGACAGTTCATTGAAGTTTGCATAAATGATATCTGTTTTTTTAGGCGAGGATGCGTGAGCTATAGTATTGAGATACAAAAAATCATCAAATCCTGATAAGCCGTGCGTTCTAAAGGCCATGGTGGCATTCAGGTTGTGCACTTTTGTTATCCGGCCTGTTAGTTTTATAAGTGTACTTGCAGCGTCGGGAGGTATTGGTGAATTCCAAAACTCAGCTTTCTTTTCTTCCATTCCGGCAAGATAGGCCTGGCAAAACTCAGCTATTGATGCGTTGGGATGTTCGTTCTCATACGCTGCCCACAGGGTGGCTATTTCCGCTGTTTTGTTCATTTATATCACTTTTGATGTGAAAATAAAATAAATACACCGAATATGCTCCATTTATATCATTTGTGATGTAAATTTGAATAATTGAAACATAAATGATTTAATTATGAACACAAAAAGCGTAAAAGGATTGACGGGTGTTATCCTGTCATCGCCAGACCCGGACAGGTTGGCGGATTATTATCAAAAAGTATTGGGTATACCTATGCAGATGAATCAACATGGTAATATGCCCCGGCATTGGGAATGTGATTATAATGGCATACACTATGCGGTACTTAAAGGCAAACAAACCCAACCGAACGAAAATATCGTTCTATCGTTTGCGGTAGAAGATATAAATGCCTTTATTGCTGATAAGGGCATACAACTGATCCATCCACTCCTTGACCTTGGTGGAGGGGCCTATGTAGGCAGTTTTAAAGATCCGGATGGCAACACATTACGGTTGTGGATGACGACCAATGCAGAATAGAAAAAGGAGCGCCGCCGGCGCTCCTTTTCATACAAGTAGATAACCACGTTATTTAGCAACAGTAAATCTTTTACAAACTACTTCACCATTATGCAAGCGACATTGAACAAGGTACATACCAGTTATGTATTTGGTGGTAGCCAGGGTAAGCTCCGTATTTTTATCAGCAGGCGAACATATCATTCTATCTATCACCTGGCCATTCATATTGAGTATCTGCAACGACTCAAAATAGTTGGAATTTTTGGTGAGCAAGGTAAGATAAACCTGTTGTGCAGGTACGTTCACACCAATGATCACATCATCTGTTTCTATGTTTGATAACAACCTTGGGCTACTGTCGCCGGGTTTCAGTCCGGTTGTGGCGTGATAAGTCGGGTAGCCGTGATACTGTGGTGTTACGTACCCGCCGCCCGGTTCAGTTTCGTTTTCGTACACATCGTTTGGCTCGTAGTACGGGGTGATCTTAACAGACTTTATATCCATGTACTTATCGTAGTACTGCATCAGCGATGTGTCATTACCATTCACCCATATATCCTTACTATACCATACACCCAGCCAGAAGCGTGCTGCACGGAAGCCTACAAAATTAGTGTCGGTAACAGTTCTTGCCAGTGTATCATCAACATACCATTCTACACGTGGTGTAATGCCGCCGCCGCCGGTATGCCATTTAATGGTGTATTTGTGGTAATCATCAGATAATACCTGTGGTCTTTTGGTATACCTGAGCGATGCTGCTACGCCTTCGCCATTGCACAGACCGCCCCATGTGTTCACGTTCATGTCGTCTATATAAGCTTTGTGACCGGTATAGCCGGGGTTAAGTGTGGTGTCTGTTATTGCCCCGGGGAATTCAAAATCTATCTCGGTGTTTTTAATGCCGCCCGATTGATAGGCAGCGTCTTCAATATAGTGGAATGTCCAGAAGGCATTGATCATGCCCGGGGTAAGTTTGGCGATCACTTCGTATTCTCCGGAAGCGTAGTAGTCTTTAGTGGCTATGCAGGCCCCCACGTGTATCTTGCCATTGCCCAGGTAGTTGGTGGCACCCTTAATCGGTCCATCGTACAGATTGCCATGGCCATGCAGGCGCAGGCCGCCGGTATCGAACAGTTCTATATTCTCCGGTACCACACCGTTGTTGTTGGCACCCCAGGTACGCTTTACCACCAGCCACCGGTCGGTATTCAGTTTCTGGCCTGCGGTGCCTGTAAAATGGTCTTCCAGGATGCCCGTAGGAGCATGCGGTACGGAACTGTTGGTCATGTTGTATATGGTATCGGTGTTCAGCAGTTCCAGGTTGTCTACATAAACCGAGTCGTTGGCTCCGCGATAATAATAGATCTGCATGAGTGAGTTAAGTATCTGCAGCGTATCCGGCGTTGTAAAAGAGTAAGTGTACACACGCCATACGCTATCGGGCTTTATCAATGTGTCGCGGAATACCTGGAAACCGTTGGTATAGTTGAGCCTCACCTGGAAGCTGGCAGCAGCAGAGTTGGCAGGTGTGGCATGCAGCGAACGCATGTATGCCCTTACCGTGTATCGCTTGCCCAGCGACAGGTTGGGCATGGCTTGCGACAGTAGCGCATCGCCATCTGAATTGTTGAGCGATGTCAACTTCATACACGTGGCAGAACCACGGCAGCCATAGCTTGCCAGCGATACCCTTGATGTACTGGGTATCTGCGACCAGTTCTCTACACCGCGTTCAAAGTCGGCATTGGCTACCAGGTTAGAGTCGCTGATGCGCATACTATCTACATATATGGTATCCTGCTGGCCGCGGTATACATATATCTGTGCCTGTGCTACCTGCACATTGCTGGCAGTGGGCACCGTGAAGGAGAATGAATACTTCTGCCAGGTGCTTGTTGGATAAAATAATACCGGTATGGTAGTATAACCACCTCCGGGGTAGTTGAAGCGTACTGCCAGCGTGGTGTTGATGTGCGAATTGACCAGGCCATTGGTGCGTATGTAGGCCGACATAGTGTAGGTATTGCCGGCAGTAAGGAACGGGATGTTCTGTGTGATCAACGCATCGCCACCGGCATTATCTGTAGAGATAACACGTGCGCAATGGTTGGATGGATTAGTGGGGTCTGTTACAATAGCCTCCCGCGAGGAGTTGTGTAACAGGAACCAGTCGTAATTGCCCGATTCAAAATCCATATTCTCAATAATGTTGTTGTTGCGCCCTATAACACGTATTTTCTTTGTGTACGGGGTTTTTACGCACGAGCTTTGTGCTTTTACGTTGTTCCAGGTGGCGATCATGGCAACTAATAACCATGCTAATCTTAATCTTGTCTTCATAGACCTTGGTGGTTTGTTTATGTGGTTAAAAAAATAAACTATCTGATCCCCAAAAGAGATTACTGCCCGAAGAAAAAAAAGCGATGCTTAAGAAAGGAAAAGGCAACAGCATGTGTTGCTTATACAAATATTAAAATAATATCTGGCAAATTGAAATGGAGGTAAAAAATTATTAAATGATTTTGCTCAGGTCATTGGGATGGTAATGCCATAGCAGGTACAGGCATAGGTATTAACCGGAACTAATAGCCCAGGTTCTTACTGAACATCTTTTCTCCCACAACAATATAAGTGTGCAGGTGATTCTCATCAGGGGGGATGGGGCAGGAATATCCGTCAGCAAAGGCACAGTAGGGGTTGTAACATTTGTTGAAATCTATCAGCAGTTGCCCGTTCACAATGTCTTTTATGGAAAGGTCTATGTAGCGGCCGCCGGGGTATGTGCCCTCGTAGTTGGTGCGGTCGTTGAAGGGGATGAAAAGTTCGTCGCTGTTGGGTTTGCCGCTCATCATATCTACACCCTGGTATATGTGCAGGGTTTGGGTGGTGTCTTTTATGCGGAAGGTAATGGTACCGTATTCTTTAAATGGTTTTTGCTTACCGCTGTGGGTATTGATGAGGAAGGGCTTGCTGCCGGGATTTACCGTTACGTCTCCCCATACGCAAAATGCACGGTCGGCAGGGTAGAAGTGCATATACTTTACATCGCCCGGCTTTATAGGGCTGCGCTTATCGGCCAGCAGATCTTTGGTGTATTGCTTCTGCCACATGGCAATGCTGTCTCCGTAAGTTTGCGCACCTGCGGAGACAGTAATTGCCAGCGACGATATAAGCAATATTCTTTTAAGCATTTTGTGGTGCAGTTTCTGCTGCTACTTTTTCAGGCCTCATTTGCGGGAAGAACAATACATCCTGTATGGATACATTGCCGGTGAGCAGCATGGCCAGCCTTTCTATGCCTATACCTATGCCTGCAGTTGGCGGCATACCGTATTCCAGTGCACGGAGGAAGTCGTAATCTATAAACATGGCCTCGTTATCGCCACGCTCCATATTGCGCACCTGCTCTTCAAAGCGTTCGCGCTGATCTATAGGGTCATTCAGCTCGCTGTAAGCATTAGCTATTTCCTTACCATTGATGATGAGTTCGAAACGCTCTACCACGCCCGGCTTGCTGCGGTGCTTCTTGGTGAGCGGGCTCATTTCAATTGGATAATCAATGATGAAGGTTGGCTGAACGTAATGCTTCTCGCATTTCTCGCCGAATATCTCATCTATCAGCTTGCCTTTGCCCATAGTGGCGTCCACCTCTATGTTCAGCGCTTTACATACCTCGCGTATACCTGCTTCGTCCATATTGCTGATGTCGAAACCGGTATGCTCGTGTATAGAATCGAATATGCTGATACGCTTGTAAGGTGCTTTAAAGTCGATCTCTACGCCATTAACCACGCTTGTGGAAGTGCCGTTGGTAGCAATGGCTGTTTGTTCCAGCATTTGCTCGGTGGTGTCCATCATCCACAGGTAGTCTTTGTAGGCTACGTAAAATTCCAGTATGGTAAATTCAGGGTTGTGGGTGCGGTCCATACCCTCGTTACGGAAGTTGCGGCTGAACTCGTATACCCATTCAAAACCACCTACTATCAGTCTTTTCAGGTACAGCTCGTTGGCTATACGCAGGTACAGCGGCATATCCAGCGCATTGTGGTGCGTAATGAATGGGCGCGCAAGCGCACCGCCCGGTATGCTCTGCAGCACAGGGGTGTCTACTTCCAGGCCGCCACGCTCGTTGAGGAAGCCGCGGATGGCATTCTTCATTTTGGTGATGCGGGTAAATGTGTCGCGTACGCCTGCGTTCACCATCAGGTCGGCATAGCGCTGGCGGTATTTAAATTCAGGGTCGGTGATCTCGTTAAATACTTCTCCATCTTTTTCCTTAGGAGCCGATGGCAGCGGGCGTAGCGCCTTGGTCAGCAGCGTGAACGATTCTACATGTATAGAAGTTTCGCCGGTTTTGGTGATGAAACCATAACCTTTTACGCCAATGATGTCGCCAAGGTCCAGCAGGCGCTTCCACACAGTGTCGAACACGGTTTTGTCTTCACCCGGGCAAATGTCGTCGCGCTTTATGTATATCTGTATAGTGCCGGTGGCATCCTGTAAAACGGCAAAGTTAGCCTTACCCATATCGCGGCGGCTCATGATGCGGCCGGCTATGGATATCTGTTTATACTGCTCTTTAGTCTCTTCGGAGTACCCCTTTTTTATTTCGTTTGCGGTGTGTGTTATTTCAAAAAGGGGGGCCGGATATGGGTCAATGCCCAGTGCGGCCAGTTCCGCCAGCTTCTCGCGGCGTATTACTTCCTGTTCGCTAAGTATTGGTTGCATGGGTGCAAATATAGTCTAAAGTCGTAAGTAGCAAGTCTTAAGCCGCGCTAAAACAAACAAGTTGTGCTTGTTAGCCGTAAGTGGTAAGTAGAAAGTCGTAAGCTGTGGTTATAGAATTGTCTTTATACAGGTCGCGAGATAATAGCTTTCTACTAAGTACATTATACTTACGACTATTTCTTCTCTGCCACAGCCTTTATGTTATTCACAGCCTTTTCCAGGTCGGGGCCAATGGTTTTTTCCAGGTTGGTCATAAATACCAGTGCATTCCACGGGTAGTCGTAATGGTTGGTAAAGCTCATGGTAGCTTTGCAGCCGCCAGGGGCGTCTTCAGCTTTCAGGCTGCCATTGGCTTCCATATTGCCGGGTTTCACTAAAGTGAAGGTGAACTGCATCTCTGTGCCGTTCACGGCAGTATTCTTTATTATGGCTTCACCGGTTTTCTGATCGTCGCCAATCCAGTGGTAGGTGCTGCCGGGCATACCATCGGTACCGGTAAATTTATTCTTCATGCTGGTGTCCAGCCTGCTCCAGGGGCTCCAGTTGGGCCAGTTCTTAAACTTTACCATCTGGTCGAACACAACTTCCTTAGGCGCATTGATGGTGGCAGAGCGGGAAACGGTGATATCGTGTGGCTGGAAAATGCCGAGGATGAGCAAGGCTGCAACAACAATACCTACCAGCGACAGGCAAAAGCGTATGAATTTCTTTGTGAACATATGAAGTGGTAAAATTATGCAAATCGGCGGTATTCTCTTACATCTTACTAGTTTAGTATATCAGTTGTATATTGCAGTATTCTAACTATAATTTCATGAAAGCCATTTGTGGAAGAGCTGTCTTATACAGTTTCTACCTGTTTATCATATTTTGCAGCTGCGGTAGCGCTTACGCCGAAAACGCAGACAGCCTTAAACGCGTGCTTGTATTGCATACAGGCAAAGATACCGCCCGTGTCAATTTGCTGAACAATATAGCCAGGTTGTATCAAGGGGTAAATAACGACTCTATGGCTGCTATGGCACAAGCCGCAATGCAATTGGCAAAAGAACTGCATTATGATAAAGGCATAGCAGATGCTTATTTTTACACGGCATCGGCGAGCGTGTATAAAAATGAGACTGTGCAGGCCAAGGCAAATACCCTGGCAGCCTATTCTTTGTACGAAAGGCTGAAAGATGGGGTAGGAATGATAAAAGCCACTAATGTGCTGGCACTTGTATACTACCGGAATGTGAAATACGACACTGCGCTGCAATATTTTAACAAGATACTGAAACTCGGAGAACAGTATAAGGCCGATGACCAGGTAGGTAAGACACTGGTAAGTATGGGCACTATATATTCTGAGCAAAGCAATTACCCTGAAGCTATAAAATATTTTTTGCGTGGACTGCAACTGCAGGAAAAAATACATGATCGTGAAAATATATCTATAACACTCAGCCGCCTGGCCAGTACTTATGCTATTTTGCAGGACAATAAAAATGCCTTGGAGTTTGCACGGCGATGTGCAGATTCTAATATCGTGCTGATGCCTCCGCCTCAGCAAATGGCCACATATGTAAATGTAGGGTCGGTATATGGGCAGATGAAGGAAAATGACAAGGCGCTGGCTTATTTCGACAAGGCGCTGGCAATTGCAATAGCTACTCATAACACTTATTGGAAAAATATTTGTCTTGTAGACAAGGCAGAGATATATTTTAATAAGTCGGATTTTGAAGGTGCGATGAAGGCCTATAAAGAATGTATGGAAGGGGCGGAGCAAACGGGGCAACTGAATATTTATTTTTCGGCAGCGGAAGGTATAGGGCGCTTATTTATAAAATGGGGCAAACCTAAAGAGGGGATACCCTACCTGCTGAAGAGTTATGATATAATGGTGAAAAACGAACAAAAAGAGTTTGCCTGTGAAGCATTACTGAGCCTTAGCGAAGGGTATGCTGCCACCGGGGACTATAAGAAAGCTTATCAATATCAGCAGAAATATATGCAGCTGAAGGATAGCCTGCATAACGATGACAACGGTAAAAAGATACAACAGTTGCAATTTGACTACCAGTTGCAGAAGAAGCAGAGCCAGATAGAACTACTGAATAAGGATAAGCTGATAACGCAAAGCCGGAATAAAGCGCAACGGGCAATAACTGCGGGGCTTATAGGCGGTGTACTATTGTTACTGGCAATACTTGGTTTGGTATACAGGAGCAGGCAACAGGAAAGGAAGAATAAAGAACTGATATACGAGCAAAAGGAGGAGATACAACAACAGGCGACAGAGTTGGGCCAGTTGAACCAATTTAAAGACAAAACATTTTCTGTGCTTTCTCATGATCTGCGAAGCCCGCTAAACGGATTGGCGTTTGCTATGGAGCTTTTTGAGGATGGTATAATGACCGCGGAAGAAATGCAGGAACTTGTGCCCAAGGTGAACCGCCAACTGGCATCGTTGAATATGCTTATTGATAACCTGCTAAAATGGTCTAAGAGCCATATGCAGGGTGCCCAGGGAGTAAAAAAGGAAATTGTAGATATAGCAGGTGTAGTAGAAGAAAATATAAAGGTGGCAGAAGCATTTGCCGGCCAGAAAAAGATAACAGTAACTGCCGACATAGCACCTGGTGCATATGCTATGGCTGATGCCGGACAGGTAGATGTAGTGATACGAAACCTACTGAATAATGCGCTGAAGTTTACAGCTAATGAGGGGAAGATAGATATAAAGGCAATAAAAGAGAATAACCAGGTTGTTATTACTGTTACAGACACCGGCGTAGGCATGGACAAAGACCAGGTAGATAAACTTTTTACCTCTGTTGCCGATAAGAGCAGTTATGGTACTGCCGGCGAAAAAGGAACAGGCATTGGATTATTGCTTAGTGCCGAGTTTGTTACTGCCAACGGTGGCACCATTAGTGCCGAAAGCACACCCGGAAAAGGTACGGTATTTACGGTAACACTTCTCGCTGCGTAGCGTAATGGCATGGTTTTATAATAGTTGGTGAAAAACGTAACCGCCATGGACAAACTGGAATTAAAAGGTAAATGGAACGAAATGAAGGGCAAAGTAAAACAAGCCCATGCCGATCTTACAGACGATGATCTGAAATATGAAGAAGGCAAAGATGATGAATTGCTGGGCCGCCTGCAACAAAAGCTGGGCAAAGGCCGCGATGAGCTGGTAGACTGGCTGAAATCGCTGTAAGCAATTGTTTTAAAGATTTTATAGCCGGGGCGGAAGTTCCGGCTTTTTAGTTGGCTTGCGCTTCATGCCGCCTGCGATACACGATCAATAAATGATTCATTCTTACAGAACCGACAGTTTTACCGAATAAACTGAACGACACCTGGCCGTTCGCGGTTTGAAAACGTACTATTGAATAGTCCATCGAACGGCTTGATGATATGATCTTCACTTCTTCTTCTTTTATATCAGCCCATGTCCAAAAGCCATTCTTCCGGATCTCAATGCCCCGGCTACTAATGACCATTAATGGCGTTCTCGTTCCCTTCAATACGCCGAACAGCCCTAATGAAATGAGCAAGGCTATAACAGCAGCAGATGAGGCACATGCTAGAGAGAAGTTAGTTGTAGTAACCATGGTGTCGGGGCCATACTTTACTATTATCGACAGCGGATATGCCAGGGCAAAAGTAGATAGCGTTGCAAAGCCTGAGATCGAAATGATGTATGGAATGGAATACATAATTTTTACTTCATTGGGCACTGTAGGGTCATCAACACCCGCACGCGGGGTGTGCAATTGTGCTAACTCTTTGTATATCTCGGCTATTTTTTTATTTTCTGTTGCGGAACAACTCTTTTTCCCAAGCCACGACTGTTCATCTTGCCATAATCCTTCAGTCTCAGCAGTTTTTTTCAACTCGTATAGGTCGTCTACGTTCACATATGCCCATAGCAACCATTTGGGGAATAACATGTTGCCTATATATCCGCCCAGCAGCGCACCCGCAAGTCCACCTAATAAAAAGCAGGGAATGTTTATATCTATTACCTTAATAGAATGCATGCCGATTGCACCAAGTAAGCCGCCCGCGACAATACCGGCAGGTATCATATAGCTGACAAGCAGCTTACCCCTTCTTATTGCTTGTGCTACCGATACCTTCATTATATGAAGATAATTATAAACTACACAAAAACTGCATGGTATCTACATTATCCGCATAATCGCTGAGGGATGGTTTTTGAGAATTGCCGAAGTGGATAAAGCCGTTGCCTATTATGGCCTGTATATCCTGGCTGTTCTTCAGTTCTTCCGCCATCGCCTGTTTGTCATCGTAGTAGCGGTAGTGCAGCACGCTTACTGCCGAGAAGGGCAGGTCGTTCTCCACCAGCAATATCGATTCGTTGCTCATGTATGGCACCCTGTTCAGCAGGTATATAGCCAGGTGGTAATCGTAGTTGTTTTTGTATTTATTCAGGTCGGCATAACCGTTGTGGCTGTCGAAAGCGCGTAGCAGCGGCTCGAAGTTGTAGTCGCGCGGCACGCACACCTGTGTTACATTGCGGCAGCCAAGGCCATAATACAGGTATACATCATCGGCAAGGGCGGTCAGCTCTTCTGTCGTTTCTGTACCATCAAGAATGGCTACAGAAGTGCGGTTGCGGCGGATGATGTTTGGGTACTTACCAAAGTATTGCTCGAAATAGCGGGCAGTATTATTGCTGCCGGTGGCTATATAGGCATCGCAGCCCTTCAGCATTTCTTCTATAGTTACCTGCTCCAGCACTTCGGGTTCCCATTCGCCCAGCTTGCGCAAGAGGTAGGGAAGAAGTACCTCGTCTTTAGAAGATAGCTTTAACCTTAAATGGTGTCCGCTTATAAAGCCGCACACAAAATCGTGAAAGCCCACCAGTGGCAGGTTTCCGGCCATAACTATGCCTACTGTTTTAGCAGTAGCAGGTAGGGTATAGTTGCCGATCCACTTAGTCAGCAGGTCTTTCTGTAAAAAAGTACTTATTATATTGCTTACTGCCAGTTCCACATGGTCTTTAGTGAACCAGGCATTTTTATGCTCAGCTTTTTCTTTAGCTTGCTGCCAGCCTATATCGTTCATCTGCATCCATGTGCCCAGGTTGGCCAGTAAGTCTATTCGTCTTTCGATATTCATTGTCTGCAAAGGTATTATTAAGAGTGCAGAGTTTGCAAGGTGCGTTTGGGATGGAGTGTGCAAAATAAATGTTACGGCAAAGAGTGCAAAGGGGGCTTGTGGTGCTGTAGCCAAATTTGACAACTTTCAAAAAGTTGTCAAATTTTGTTTCCCAAATAGGTGGCATTAGTCATTGAGCCATTGAACGCACCATTTCCCACAGTACCACACCTGCAGCAATAGAAATGTTGAGCGAATGTTTGGCCCCCCATTGTGGTATTTCTATGCAGCCGTCGGCCAGTTTTATGGCTTCTTCGTTCACTCCGCTTACCTCATTGCCGAATATCAGTGCAGTTTTATCTTCCGGTCCTGCTGAAAATTTTTCCAGGCTGATGCTGTTATGTACCTGCTCTACGGCCCACACTTTGTAGCCATCAGCACGGCATTGGGCTATAGCGTCGGTAACGGTGGTAAAATGCTTCCAATGTACCGTATCAGTAGCTCCTAAAGCGGTTTTATGAATATCGCGGTGGGGAGGTTGAGGTGTGTAGCCACATAGGTACACCGCCGCGACTGCAAAGCCATCGCAGGTGCGAAATACCGACCCTACATTGTGCATGCTGCGCACATCGTCCAGTATCACAATTATCGGGTGCTTTTCCGCAGCGCGCATTTCTGCTACGCTCATGCGGTTCAGCTCATCCATTGTTTTCTTTTGCATTCTTTAGTCGTAAGTCGTAAGTAATAAGTAATAAGTCTTTCTTTGAACGGGCGGTGCCGGTGCGTTTTTCGTTATCACATAATAGACGTCCGGAAAGGACTTTTATTATAGCAATGCGTTTTAACCCATCGACTTAAGTGGCCTTAAAAACGTTCGTCCCGACAAATATCGGGACGAACGGGTAATATTGTTATTATTAAATCATCTTACATAGCCAGCCTGAAGCCCAATGACGTAGCCTTAGTGTCGGGGGTATAAGCCGAGCGGCGAGTAACGGACACCTCATCTTTTTCGCTCTCCCATGATCCGCCACGAACTACTTTAGAGTTGCCTCCCGAAGGCCCCTGTGGGTTATCGGTATCTCTGCGGGTAAAGTAGTCTTTGCCGTACCAGTCGTTGGTCCACTCTTCCACGTTACCGGTCATATCATGTATGCCCAGTTCATTGGCGCGTTTCTTACCTACGGGATGTTGGTGGTCGTTCGAGTTACGGTTGAACCATGCAATATACTGCAACACTTCGCGGCCACTGTATTTTTTCATGTGCTCCGGATTTTCTTTCATACCGCCGCGCGCAGCAAATTCCCATTCGGCTTCCGTAGGCAGGCGGTACGTTTTGCCGGTCATCTGGTTCAGCTTGGTGATGAACGCCTGGATGTCGGTCCAGCTTACATTGGTTACCGGGCAATCATCACATTTGTAGGCCGATGGGTTGTTGCCCATAACCACCTTCCATTGCGCCTGTGTAACTTCGTAAGTGCCTATGGAGAAATTTTTAAGTGCCACTGTATGTGCGGGACGCCTATCTATGTAAGCGCTGTCATCGCCCATATCAAATTTGCCTCCCTGTACGCTGATCATATCAATGGTAAGCAGTTGTTCCTTTTTCCCCTTCTGCTTTTGGGCAAAAGCCGGATTTAAGCAGGCGAGCAGAACAACAGGCAGTAAGATTTTCTTCATAGACCACTTTTATTTTTATCGGTGTTCAAAAGTAATTAATCCAAATTGTTTTTTACAGTACAGTTTTTACCGGTTACTCAACTATTTCTACAGCCTTTGTTGGTGCCATATTGGCATTACGCATAGCCACATTGCGGGCAATTGTTTGTGCCAGCGTAGTAAAGGCCTGCTTCGCAACCTGTTCGTCGTTCAGCACAGCGGGCACCCCTTTGTCGCCACCTTCGCGTATGGCCTGTACAATAGGTATTTCGCCCAGGAATGGCAGTTCAAACTGCTCTGCCATTTGCTGCGCACCGCCTTTGCCAAAGATGTAATACTTGTTCTCCGGTAGTTCTGCGGGAGTAAAATAAGCCATATTCTCAACAATGCCAAGTATAGGCACGTTGATCTGATTCTGTTTCAGCATAATGATGGCCTTGCGGGCATCGGCTGCGGCTACTGCCTGCGGTGTGGAAATAATTACGGCTCCGGTTACCGGTATAGCCTGTACCATGGTCAGGTGCACATCACCGGTTCCCGGTGGCATGTCTATCACCAGGTAATCCAGTTCGCCCCAATGCACATCGCTGATGAACTGCTTGATGGCAGAGCTGGCCATTGGGCCGCGCCATATAACAGCCTGTTTTTCGTCAATCAGCAAACCGATAGACATGGCTTTAATGCCAAAACGCTCTAATGGCACTATCATACCTTTACCGTTAACATCTGTCATTTTAGGGCGCTCATCGCGCATGCCCAGCATTATTGGTACTGAAGGGCCGTAGATATCTGCATCCAGCAAGCCCACCTGCGCACCTTCCTGCGCCAGGCCCAGTGCCAGGTTTACGGCAACGGTAGATTTACCGACGCCGCCTTTACCTGAGGCAACCATTATAATGTTCTTTACGCCCGGCAGTACAGATTTATTATCCTTCCTGTTGGTGTTTACATTGGCAGTCATGTTCACCTTTACCACCGCTTCTTTGTCTACCAGGTGGTGGATAGCGGTAACACATGCCCTCTCTATCATTTCCTTCAGCGGGCAGGCCGGGGTGGTCAATACCACGGTAAATGATACGTTCTTACCCTCAATATGTATATCCTGCACCATATTCAGCGTCACCAGGTCTTTGCCCAGATCGGGTTCTTCCACATTGCTCAGCGCCGCTAATACTGCTTCTTTTGTTATCATGTAAACCTTTGTTAAAGTGCCTTTTTTGTATGGCAAAAGTACATCAAACCCGCTTACTTTGTGCTGTATCAGGTGCGGGTGTGGCTGTTTTTTAACGACTTGTGCAAATGCGCGAATTTTACATATGAGAGTGGCCGGAGTCTGATATAAATATAATTGTAACTTTGAAACACATGCGGTCGAAATTCCTTTCATATTGCGTTGCGCTCATCCTGCTGATATCCGGCCAAGTTGTTGTTCATGCCCAGTCGGTGCCTAACGACCTGATACAGATCAACGGGGTAGTTATGACCGCCGACAGCCTGCGTGCAGTTCCCAATGTTACGGTACAGGTAAAGAATAAGAACAGGGGTGTGGAATCGGAGTACACAGGCGTGTTTGCTATCGTTTGTCATAAGGGCGATACGCTCCAGTTCAGCTGCATCGGTTTCCGGCCCAAAGAATTTGCGGTAAGCAAAGACATACGCGGCGATTATTTTTCTTTGATACAGCTGATGGTGCAGGATACCTTTTACCTGCCGGAAACAATCATCCGCCCTTTGCCAAGGGGTGATGCATTTGATTATGCCTTCCTGAACTGGCGTATCCCTAACGACCAATACGAGATAGCCCGCCGCAACACAGATGCTTATGTATTGCGTGCACTGGCATACTCCCTGCCAAAAGACGGACACGAAGCGCAAAGCGCTTATTTGCAACAACAGGCCCGCGATGCGGTGTACTATGGCCAGCAACGCCCTATGAATATCTTTAACCCATTGGCCTGGGGCGAGTTTTTCGAAGCATGGAAGAGGGGCGATTTCAGGCGCAAGAGTAATCCGTATGCTAACGGGTATTAATATTAAGTTCCAAATTACAAACTCCGGAATCCAAATTCCAAAGATCAAATTCCAGATTCCAATTTCGAAGGTTCAAATTCCAGGTTCCAGTGCCAATGGCCAGGCCTACCAACTTTTAGGTTTTAACTTTTGACTTTTGCCTTCTTTAAAAGTTGGTACGCAGTTTGCAACATCTGTATTTCGGATAGTACTTATTATATTTACACAATAAATCTTCAAACAAAGAGCAATGAGAAAAACACTAGCATTATTTGCCCTGATGATGGGCCTCTTCATATCGGCCAATGCGCAGTATGAGAACACTTATATTAAGATAGGCCAGAAAGCGCCAGAACTGGCTTTTGCTAACCCAGAGGGAAAGACAATGAAGCTGTCAGAAATGAATAAAGGCAAGTATGTATTGCTCGATTTCTGGGCATCATGGTGCGGTCCGTGCCGTGCAGCTAATCCCGGCCTGGTGAAAATGTATAACGAGTATTCTGCGAAGAAATTTAAGGGCGGAAAAGGCTTTACCGTTGTGAGCTTCTCACTGGATAATAATAAGGATAAGTGGATGGATGCAATAAAGAAAGATGGCTTGCTGTGGCCTAATCATATGAGCGACCTGAAACAATGGCAGAGCGCGGCTACGCAGCTGTATGGTTTGCAGTACATTCCTCAGTGTTTCCTACTGGATCCGAACGGGAACATTATAGGTAAATACAGCCGTGCCGAAGAGGCAAGGGCTGACCTGGAAAAGAATCTGGCTAAGTAATTATTACCATTTAATAGGCAGGAAAGCACCCGTATTACGGGTGCTTTTTTTGTTATGTGCGCGATTGGTCTGTCAAAGCAGACCCGCTAAAGTAAAGAGCTGTACGCTTAATGGCAGCTCGCATACAATGGTCCCTAGAATGATATTACCGGCGATTAGGGTTTGAAATAACCTGTATTGCATAAATGCGAAACCCGGCTTGCCGGGTTTCGCATTTATATCACTGTGCATATCCGTTTTGCGGTGGTTCGAAGTCAATTTCATAATGAAAATATCAATCAATTTAAATTTGCAATCAATTTAATTAATTAATTACTATAATTACGTATTGTGTTTTATTATTGTAAATTATAGATACTAATTTGTCTATAAAATATATGTAACACAACTAAATGTTTGATTACTAATCTATTTTATGGATTATTTGTTATAGATTTGCAAACTTATTGCGAAAGCTGAATTCAAAGTTTAAATATTTACATATACTAGTAAACTCTATTCTGTCTAGCTGCTAACAGTTGCGAACCAAAGTATTAAGGTTTACAACACTTCTTTATCCAACCGACTCGACCATCAAGACAATTTTCCCCCCATTATTTATGGGGGTATAAACGTGTAATTTGTTTATTATATGATAATAAATTTATCAGTGCGTCGTTGCGCATTAATTTTTGTGTTGCTGTTGAGCATGTTAGGTTTAAATGCTATCGCGTCACCGCCTACGGTGACCCCAAGCCTTATTAACGGAGCAACCACCACCTTGTCGATTTGCAAAAATTCTGCAGGAACGGACATAAAATCCTCTTTACGTGTAAACTACACAACGACAGGGCAGACACTTACGTGGAGTACGGTAATGGCACCTTCCCGAGGTGCAGTTACATTGACCGGCGCTACTGCATCATCAGGCAGTTCCAACATAACGCCGGGGGGCAGTATAACGTACAAGCCAACTGCAGGTTATACCGGTACCGATTCCTTTTCTATAATGGTAAGTAATGGGACCGTATCCGATACTATTGTTCTTTATACTACTATCGATGTTTCTGCTGGCTCGGTAACGGGCAACGGTTCATTTGGTATTTGTAACCTGGCGTATATCCAATTTTCAACTACTGGTACGCCCGGAGGCACATGGAGCAGCAGTAACACCACAGTTGCAACTGTTGATGCAACAGGTCTTGTTCATACTATATCTCCATCTACCAGTTTATCCGCTGGGACAGATTCTATCAAGTATACTTCTATGAGCGGCTGTGTAGCAGCTCAGACAGTCAATATATCAAATAACGGAGCTACCCCAACAGGCGTTGGTATTACCTGTATAGGAGGTCACTGGAATATTGTGAATGCATATGTTGGAGGAACCTGGGGGTCAGCAAACCCTACGGTTGGCACTATAGATGCAACAGGCTATTATACGGCGATAGCAGCAGGTATGCAAACCATTACTTACTCTTGCGGCACTAATGCAGTAGGGATAGCTTCCAGGACATTCTCTGTTGTGCCTACGCCGGCACAAATAGTTGGACAAACGAAAGTTTGTGCGGGTTCTCAAACAACTTTAACTGATTCAGCTTCGTGGCTGGGATCTTATTTGTGGACCAGCAGTAATTCATCTGTAGCGGTAGTAAATAGTTCGAGTGGCGTTGTTACAGGTGTTGCTGCAGGTACAGCACGCATCACTTTTGCTAATTCATGTGGTACGGTTGTAAGGGTTGAGACAGTTACCACTACTCCTGCTGCCATAACAGGAAGCAATACAGTTGGAGAAGGCGCTACTATTACCCTTGCCAATACAGTAGCCGGGGGCAAATGGACCAGCAGTAATATATTACTTGCAACTGTAGATAGTGCTACGGGCGGTGTGCGAGGGATATTGGCTGGAGCTGTAACTATTACATACAGCACGGGGTGCGGAGCAGACGCTACTTATAGTGTCACGATCAACTCAGGTAATTCACCTCCCGTATTTAGTTCCGGAACAAGTTCAACACTTTCTGTTTGCCGGGATATTGGCGCTACAGATATCAGGAACTTGCTCAAAGTAAATGACGCGGATGTCGGGCAGACGGAAACCTGGACGCAATCATCGGCTCCGTCTCATGGTACTCTGACTATCACGTCAGCCATTGCGTCATCGGGCGGAACGAATATTGTTCCCGGCGGTACTATAACGTACCAGCCAACTGCAGGGTATAGCGGAGCGGATGCATTTACTATAAGGGTGAGCGATGGTACAGCAACAGCC
Organism: uncultured Flavipsychrobacter sp.; assembly: GCA_964588295.1. Lineage (GTDB taxonomy): Bacteria > Bacteroidota > Bacteroidia > Chitinophagales > Chitinophagaceae > Flavipsychrobacter. The sequence goes on from CAZPOT010000009.1 coordinate 232,316, forward strand.
GACATGGTAGTTAATGTGAATGTTACGGCTGTTTCATCATCGGTTTCTTCCCAGACCAATATAGCCTGTAACGGTGGTTCCAACGGATCTGCCACAATAAGCGTAAGCGGTGGTGCCGGTGGTTATACTTATTCATGGTCGCCAAGTGGCGGCACAGGTGTAACTGCAACAGGCCTTACAGCAGGTTCTTACACTTGCACGATAACAGATAACAACTCTTGTACAAAAACACAGGTGGTAACGATCACACAACCTGCGGGCATGACGTCATCTATTTCTTCCCAGACCAATATAGCGTGCAACGGTGGTTCAAACGGATCTGCTACAATAAGCGTAAGCGGCGGGACTCCTGGTTATACTTATTCATGGTCACCAAGTGGCGGCACAGGTGTAACTGCAACAGGCCTTACAGCAGGTTCTTATACCTGTACGATAACAGATAACAACTCGTGTACAAAAACACAGGTAGTAACGATCACGCAGCCTGCGGGCATGACGTCGTCTG
>CAZPOT010000010.1:0-80596 GCA_964588295.1 uncultured Flavipsychrobacter sp.
TAGTTGCCATATTTATTTAAAAGTCCTGACCTTAGCGGTCGGGACTTTTTGCTTTTACGAATAGTTCCACGTAACACCGTTGAGGTTGCAGGGGTATCTTCCGGTCTGACAGACCTTATTGGGTTTCTTTTGCATTCCCGGGACTGTCGTCCCGGGCTATTATCTTTCGGTCTTACAGACCTTTTTCTCTCTTCAGTGATGTTGTGTTTTCCGGAAACGAATACGTCCCGATGCAGGCTGTTTGTCAGGAGACAGGACAGCGGCGCTTTGGTTAGCGCATAAAAAACGAATATGCCCGATGTGAGATTGCTTCGTTTCACTGCGCGCCTGCTAATGACAGACTGCCAACTTAACCCTATCCCTAAGGGAAGTGCTATTAGTGCTTCATTTGCTCGCGAGATTGCTTCGTTCCTCGCAAAGACCGTTTGCAAAGCTCATGGGTTCAGCTAATGGTTTACTAAGTTGACACTATGCGGTGGTTGCAGTCATTGAAGAATGATTGCAAAATAACATCTCGCGATTATCGCCTTCGCGGTGATAGGTGCATATGCAAAACAAATAACTCCCGATGTGGTTATCATCGTAGCTAAATCAGGTTAATGCTATGTGGTAATAACCTTTACATGTTGAAAATGTTACGATCCGAGTGTTACCATTAGTTGGCGTCCTTAATCCTTCGCCCCTTTCTTTTATTTTTATTTGTGAACGGTCATCATAGGGATGGTAATGTGGCTGGCAATGTTGCCGGAAGCGCTTTGGTGGAAGATAGACTGGAAGAAGCCGCGATGTTTAGGAACTGTGAGTAGCAGCTGGATGTTCTGATCGTGTATAAATTGCAGTACACCATCGGTAATGTTATCGGCGCGCTGATAATGGAATTCCGGATGAATAGGGCGGAGTGCTTCCTGGAGGTTTTTGGCGCCGGGAAGGGCAAGACCGCTGGTAATTCCATCTGGATGAGTGACGTGAAGTACCTGAAGTGTGGCCCCGAACCGGGTAACGAGGTCTTTTATCCCGGCAGTATCTATGGTTTGAGTGACATCCATAAGGTCTGTAGCGAGACCGATGTGCTTTATAGGGTGGTAGGTGGCTGTTGGCGGAACTACAATGACAGGGAAGAGGAGGTGGTGAAGTGCACTGTAGGTGTTGCTGCCAAAGAGTGTGCGTTCGGTTCGGCCGGCACCTGTAATGCCCATGACGATGGCGAACGGTTTATGCACTTCGGCGAGGTTTTTTATTTCATCGACCACGGCACCGATCGTAACGGAGGTGGTGATGTTGAGCCTGTGGCCAGTGAGCGTGTGGAGCATGGATTTGAGTTCCTCCAGTTGTGTTCGGGTAGTCTGGATCTCGATATCGTAGAGGCCGGGTGTGGGCACCTCGGTGGAAACCCAGTTGTAAGTGACAACGGCCATAAGCAGCAGATCGGCTTGTATGGTTTCTGCCAGATGGGCGGCGTAGTGCGCTGCGTTGGTAGCTGGAGCTGAGCAATCGGTAGGAACGATGATGGTTGGCATGGGTGTTTATTTTTATGCAAAGTTGGTGTGTATGGCGGGCCAAGAGGATGACGTGGGTCATGGTGGGGGATGATTTGATGAAATGATGACAGGTTAAAAGCGTAAAAGCTGACGAGCAGGGTGGCACAGTTTGTGTTTTTATTGGACAGCCCCTACGGGGCACGACTCATTTTATGAATGGAATGCTACAAAGCTTTTGCTCCTACGGAGTAATGACAGTTGTTTTTACAAATTTTCGAACAGTTATGGGTTGAAGCAACTACGCTATTCAACCCGCCCCGACCTTCCAAGATAGCCCGACAGGGCGATAGCGCAGGGGGAGGTGTACAAAAAACGATTACGTCTTGATATGGGCTATTTGTTTGCACGACTTTGGGGGAATGCTACGGTAGCTGAAAGAATACGAGCGGCTGCCCTCACTGGTTAAGTAAAAGGGATTAGGTTCTGATATAATTGCAGGTAGGTGTGTTTTTTTAGTTGCGCAAGAGTTTCTGGATGCGGATCATAAGATCGTTTGCCTGGAAGGGTTTGGGCAGAAAGTCGTCGGCACCGAGGACGAAGGTTTCCTGGATGTCTTGCTCGGTGTTAAGAGAGCTGACCACAAGGATTTTTACTTTTTTCTGCTGTACGTTGCGGATATTAGCTATGAGTTGCTGGCCGGTAACAATGGGCATGGCGAGATCTGTTACGACTACATCGTAATGGTTATCGACCATTTTGTTTATAGCTTGTCTGCCATCGATAGCCACGTCGACCTGGTGCCCGTTTCTTGTAAATAATTTTACAATAGCGAACGAAGTAACGTCGTGATCTTCGACCAGCAAAATATTAGCCATGTATAAATTAATTTATGCAAAGGTAATTATAATAATTGCTTAATTACAACTTAATTAAAATTACATATAGTATTTATATTTTTGTGGTCTTGATTAGCTGGTTGTAAGCGGCTATGGCTGCTGCTGGGGTGATGGTAGTAATATCTTTTGTAACGGCAACGTATGGCCTGAATGGTTTGTGGTGGTGTTTCTTCCAGGCATGCAGGAACACCGATGGGTATACACAACTGGCGTGCCCTATATGCGCTTCTTTGTATCCGCAGAATTTATAGAAGTTGTCGCCATTGGCGATGATGAGCGTGGGGCGTGCCAATGATATGGCCATGTGGGAAGACATGGTGTCGTTGGTGATGACGGCAGTAGCGTGTTGCATCCAATGGGCAGTTTGCAAGAGGGTGCCCGTCCCGGCGATGTTGACGGCATCGGTTGCAAGGGCGATGGCATCCGCCATAGGCTTATCACCGGCACCGCCGGCTATAACTGCGCGGCGGTGGTATTGGGCCGTAATGTTCTTAATCAGTTCTATCCACCGGTCAGCGGGCCAGCGGTGGCTTTTTTTGCTGCCACCAACAAAGCACACTATGTATGGTTGCTGTATAGGAGCGGGTTCCGGTTGTAAGGGCAGGTGCGGTGACGCCAGGTGTAGCTGCCTGCCCGTGGCCCAGGCGGCGAAAGCGACGTTCCAGTGAAACTCGTGGATGAGGCTGCGCTCCGGGCAGAGACTGGAATACAGGGTATCGGACAGTTTGTTCCATTCCGGGTAGAGCAACTCGTTATGGCTGGCCATTGCCTGTGTGGGAGCCGCGGCGAGCATGCAGCAATCGTCGAGCAGCAAAGGGCGTGCACGTGAAGGGCATATTACGGTTTGATAGCCTGCCGCGCGCAAGCCGGACCAGAGATCAGCGCGATATGCAGGATCATCAAAATACCGGTTTTTATTTATCCAGATGGTTTCGTTGGCGGTGGTGTTGTCGTTAGCATCGAAGATACTTTTCCAGGCGGTATTGCCGAGGAGTGTGATGTGGTGTTTAGGGTAGGCAGCACGATAGGCGGGAAGTGTGTTGCGGAAGAGGAGGTAATCGCCAATGTCATCGAGCCGAATAATAAGGAGTTTTTGCTGTGGGGTGGCTGCGGGTAGTTGTGCTATCTGCTGCTGCCATGCAGTGAAGGTTGCCAGCCCGCGTTTTATTTCTTTCCGGGACTGGGCTTTACGTATGGCAACGGAAAGGGAACGCAGCATTGTTTTTTTACTGGTAAAAATAGAGTGTAGCGGGTGATTTTTATGTATATGGTGGAAAGAAGTTTTTGTGAGTAAGGTGCGGTTAACAGGCAGCAAAACTGTATTGTAATAAGTTGCGTACCTACGGCACGCGAATGCTCTCGTTTATGTATACTACAAACCTTTTGTCCCTACGGGACGATGAGGTGAAAAGATAACCAATTAGTTCCCGAATATCCGCTGCAAGGTTGCTTTGTTGCTTCGTTTCATTGCGCTTCTGCTAACTGAAAAAGAATACGTCCGATGTGGGCTGTCTGTCTGAGACAGGACAGCGGCTCTTTGATTAGCGCATCCAAAAACAAATACGTCCGCTAGAGCCGTCGGATTGAAATCCGACGCTGTTGTAGAGCGCCCCTGCCTGCCGGCAGACAGGCCTTCAGGGCTTGTATAGTTGCTTAGCGCGTTTTACGACGAGTACGTCTCGAAGTGAGATTGCTTCGTTCCCTGCCGGTAGGCAGGCCGGCTGCCAATGACAGAACCATGTCCATGTCACCCTTCGACCCTTCGGCAAGCTCAGGATAAACTGAGCTGCCAGTGACACATTACTTAATTAGCCCACCCGATAGCTGGCAGTCGGGAGACAGGCCAGCGGCGTCGCTGTGTCATTTTCAAAGTTCTTGAGTGCAGCTAATTGTTTACTCAGGGTGATACTCGGTTGGCGATTGCTGTCATTGAAGGATGATTGCGGTTTCCCGAATAGCACCTCGCAAAGATCGTGTTATCTATATCAGAAAACGAATACATCCCGTGGCCGTTGGTCAGCAGCCTTCGCAAAAGCTATGGTAGCTGAAAGGAGACGCAACGGCGGCTGTTGTGGCGATGTCCTGTGTCATTTTCAAAGTTCTTGAGCGCAGCTAATTGTTTAACCAGTGCTACACTATGTGGTGGCTGCCATCGGAGAGTGATTACGGTTTTCACTGAATAATGCATTGCAATGAAGGCTTTTAGAACTTAACGCCGAGTGTAAGGCTGGCGTTGTTGGTAACTGGTTGAATGGTGGCAATAGGTGACGGTGCAAGGGTGTTAGGGGTATGTACCCAATTGTAATTGATATCGGAGTAGGCTTGTTCCTGGTACTTCCAGGAGCTGTTGAGCACGCCGAGGTCGGCAAAGAAGTGTTTAGTATGGAAGCCGATGCCGGCGGAGAGGTCGAGCCGTTCCATGGACATCCCAGTTCTATAAGGGTTGCCATAGTAGCCTACGCCTGCACGTATCATCAGGAATTTGGCCAGCTTCACTTCGGCGCCCAGACGCAGGTTGCTGGTGGCCTGGTAAATATTCCTGATGCTGTTGTTCATGTCTGTTTCCAATTGCTTATTGGATATGCCGGTGCCCGGATCGGTACCCTGTGGGTAAATGTATTTCATTGTGCTGTAGTCGACCAGCTCATAATCGGCGGTAATGAAGCCTAGTTTTTTGATGACCAACGATGCACTTAGTATGCCTTTGTAGGGCGTGATGAAGTTGTAACTGAAGTCTCTTATTGGTAAAGAATAGTCTGTAGAAACAATATAGTTGGTGTTATTTACCACCGCTGAAAGTCCGTATTGGGTATTATCCTGCAGGTTGTAAATAGTAGGCGTATGGAATGCGGCACCGATACGGAAAAAGTTGGTAAGTTTAAGAATAGCCCCTAGCTTGGCATTGAGGCCGGAACCGGTGATATTGAGCTGATTGTGGTAGGTGAAGGTATTGAACCGGTCGGGGTTGTACGTGTTGCCTGGGAGAACTGTCTCTGTATAATCGGATGTGCGGTGATAATCCATTATCGGCAGCCCGACGGTGACACCCAGCATCAATCGCTCTTTGTAGTTGCCGCCCAAAGTGGCTACGTATTCATTGATACCTCCACGTTCCTGCACTATGTTGGATTGCATGATGCCACCTGCAAATGGTACTGTGGAGTAATAGTTGGTAAGGTGCATTGTAACCAGGTGTGCATCGGTGCCAATATTGCCGAGTGTGCCGGGAGTTGTAAGATCGCCGGGGTATTGATTGGCATCGGCTTCGAATAGCAGTGAAGCGGAGCTGGTGCTATTAACACCTTTATAATTATAGTCGCGGTTGAAATCGGAAAGACGGTTCATGCCTATTCCGAAAGAAACTGCCTTCCAGTTCCGGTGTTCATAACGACGTCCTTTGGGGGCTTCGGTGAATATAATGCCGAACTGGTTGATATTGAGTTTTGAATTGTTGTCGTTGGTGTTTTGCCCCTGGAACGATGATGAACTGTAGTTCATTTTAAGGGATGGCGAGAATGTGATCTCTGAGGTGCGATAGATACCAATGCCTGCGGGGTTTGCGGAAAGGGAACTAAAGTCGCCGCCGATAGAGCCAAGCGCATTACCGAAACCGATAGAGCGGGCGGTGCCCTGTACGGTGGTGGATGACAGATTGTAAGCTTCTACTACATCTTGCGCGTTGGCGGAGGCGGCGAATAACGATGCCGCGATCCATAATAATGCCCGGTTCTTCATAACGATATATTGACCCGAAAATAAAGTTAACGTTTAAATGGTGTTACCCGAGTTAAGAGGAGCAAAAACCGTACCTATTTTTACTATAGTTGCTAACGAGCGGGTGTTACGCTTTTTTCGAGCCGCATAAGGGTGGCAATATTTTCTTTTTCGATATCGGTGAGTAGTAGAGAGACATCGGTGAGGTATGGATCGTACCAGCTTTTTGTTTTAAAATAGTTTTCAACTTCGCCACCGGGCTGGAACAGCATACCATATTTTGCGTAAACGGTATTGCGCATGATCTTAAGCTGTGCCGGTGTTTTGGTGCTGAAGTAGCTATCGGGCAGAATGGTGCGGGATAGCTCGTTGCGCTCATCGGCTTCCATAAAAGCGTCTACAGCGCCATAATAATGGCCAACGTCTGCGTGGCCGGGTTTGTACTTTTTGCCTGTGAAGGGATCAGCATCCAACAAAAGCGAAGCAATGATCTTATTGCCGTCATGATAATCGACAAATACTGCTGTGCAGGTACCAAATGTTATTTTGCTGCCAGATGTGGCCACCTTATTAAATGTTTTACAGACCTTTTGCCAGGTTAATTGCCTGCTGTAGCGGTGAGTAGCCCATTGCCCGCGCCAGACCTGCACCATAAATATGCTACCATTTTTCATGAGCACCAGGTCCCATTCGCCTTCGGAATCGCCGAAGTGGTAGACACCCGTGCGCGTATCAGCGGGTGTTTTTGCAAGTGAGAACTCTTTAGTGTTGTATTCTTCCCCAGATACCTGGTTGGCTATATGCGCGGGCAGCTGAGCATCAACGGATAGCCCCTGCAATAATAGCGCGCATATGATTAGTAATTTCCGGAGCATTGTTTATTGTTACATGCAAAGCTACAATATATCGGGTGTAAGGAGCGGAAGAATGAGGCAAGTATGAAGCGCATAGATCAGTTGATATTATAAAGTTGAACCGTGGCAGGGTGTTCGATCTCTGAGGATGAAAACAGGCTTATAAATGTATTAGCCCCGGTAGATTTAAGCGCCGGAATGTATGTTTTTGATGTGATGCTGGTTTTTACTTTTTTTAGTAATGCTCCATTGGCACTGTATATATTGAACGTCCATTCTTTTTCTGCATTTACTAAAGGGACAACTAATTCTCCTGCCGGCATTTCCAGTATGTTGTGTGTGAAGCGTGCATAGTCGCCGCTTGTGACACGTATCTTCCATTTTTGCCTATAGTACTTGTCGGTTTTGCAGAGGTCGAAATATTTATCGGAGAGGTAACTATTGTAGCAGAAAAACAATGAGCTATCCGCACAGTACTTAAAATTGTATAGGTACATACGACTGTCGAAAGGGAAGAATTGGAGATCGGTAAATGCCGTGTGGTGGTAATCGAATAAACTGATGTTCTTTATACCATAGCCGTTGTCGTATTGAGATATAGCTAAACAATAGCCGCCATCGCGCTGTTGCAGATCTGTCAGCTCAATATAGTTTATGGGAGGGACGGGAGCGTATACAAAGGAGCTGAGCTTATGAATAGGGTAGCCCTTATCGTTGCGGGTGATGGTTCTGCTGAGCTCAACAATAACCGGTATGTGCAGTTTCTCTTTGCCTACGATGGTGTCTGCCACAATGGATGCCATATAGGTATCCTTTCCGGCTACAATATCCTGAATGGTAAAATAGTTGCCCAATAAGGTGCTGCCATAGTGCCACTCGTTGTCTTTAGGTCCGTATGTGGCAATGAAGAGGAAATTGTCTTTTTCGTAAGAAGAGGCTTTATAGTTATCGTACCGGCCGGCGATAAAGAATTGCTTTGCTTTTTTATCGTAGCCGACACGGCTGGGGTAATCGAAGCCGAAACTTTCTACTTGTTTTATGCGGAACCGATTGTCTGTAATGATGACGATGCCCTGATCATCGTAATTGCCAATAATGTTGTGGCAGAATATACGGTTCATCATAGTATCGCGGAGGGTGCTGTCGTGCTCGCGTGCCTGTATATTGCCTATGAATACCAGGTTATCGGCACCGTCTGTTGCCATGCCGGTAAGGAACAGCCTGAACCCGTTGAAGCGGAAATTTTTAGACAGCAGGCTTTGTGCATGTGCAGCGATGCAGAGCAACAAACAGATGGTTAACGAGAGACTGTATTTTTTCATTGTGTGTAAACAGAGTTGCAAAGGTGGACCAACAGAATTTATATAACAAGATAATACTGCTGTTGTGCAGTTTTTTTTTACAGCTGTGCTCTATGACTTCCTGATGGGTGCGTGTAGCAGGGGGTATAATAAAAGTGGGTTAACAGGCGTTGTATAGCATATGCAGGATGTAAGATTGCACAGAGCCACTACGGCAGATGTAGATATACTGGTAGATATGCGGATAGCATTTGCCAACGAACTGGCCGGCATACAAGATGAAGATACTGAGCGGCAGGTGCGAATGGCGCTGCTGGAGTACTTTATGGAGGAGCTGAACAAGAGTTGTATCTGCAGGTATGCAATGGTAGATGGCGAGGTAGCATCGATAGCCTGTGTAGTAATAAGGCGGCAACCACCGAGCCTGAAAAGCAGATCGGGAAGATGGGGCTATTTTATGAATGTATATACTGTGCCGGAATACCGGCGCAGAGGATTATCGGCATTGGTACTGCGGCAACTGGAGGAGGATGCAGCAGGTATGGGGATTACAGCTTTTGAGCTGCATGCAACTGACGCAGGTGCGCCTGTGTATGAGCGCATAGGATATAAGATACACCCGGAGCCGACATATAGGAAGTTTATTTAGGGTGCCTACAAATTGGGCGTATATAATAGTTTATATTCTGAAGCAATATTGCCATATGTTCTGAAGTAAGCATATGCCATGCTGTCATTCTGCTTGTAGTAATGGAACATTGAGTATATGCCTTTGTACATGACAGTAGTGTCGTCGTCGGTTTGCCGGGTAAGGGTGTCACCCCATATGGCCACTTTCTGGCCGCCTTCCGCTACATAAAGAGCCAGTGTAGTATCAACCCTATCTGAATAAATACCTACAGCAGTGTTTGAAGTTAGGTAACCCGACCAATGGCGGCTCCGGGCCATATCTGTATAGTAGTCTGGCAACTTTCGCTCTTTTTTGCAAGATGAGGCAAATGTTGCTACCAGAGCAAAAAGATATAGAACTGTGATCTTTCTCATAATGTGTAAAAATTTACAGGTTATAGTAATTGGGTAATGAAATATGTTGTTTCAATGCTCCGGCATATTAGTTGCCGGGGCATTGAGTGAGTGCATTTATTTTGTGATTACATTTCTATTGATGGCTTACCTTGTCATCATAATTCTCTACTGTTGGCTCCCATAGTTCTATTTTGTTGCCTTCTATATCCATGATGTGGATGAACTTACCGTAGTCGTAAGATTCGAGATTATCGACAATGGTAATTCCATCCTTACGCAATTGTTCCACCAGTTTTTCCAGGTTGCTGACGCGGTAGTTGATCATGAATTCTTTAGTGGATGGAGCGAAGTAAGTGGTGGCTTCTTTAAACAGATTCCATGCTGTGGCGCCGTATTTTGAAGGGTCGTTGCCGAGGCGCCATTCGAAGTTGGCACCGTATGGACCTACATCAATATGCAGGTGTGTTTTGTACCACTCGTTAAGCACCTTAGGGTCTTTGCTTTTGAAGAATACACCGCCCAGTCCGGTAACGCCGGGTGTAGATGTAGCTGAAGACCTGGACATGATTTCTGCCTTAGTATCGGCAAACATTTGCCAGCGGCTGATCTTACCATCTGCCACAGTGGCTTTCCATGAAGCCGGCGTTTGCCAATGCTTTTCTTTATTACCATGATAGCTACCGCTGGCTGTGCCGAATGCAGCAACAATATTGCCATCAACAAGTACTTCATTGAGTTCGATATGGTAATCAGGGAACGACTCGAAGCAGCTTTTCCAGGCAGCGGTTAGTTTTTCTGTGCCGGTTACTTCGTTGCCTGCGGCATCAACAAATACATGATCGGCGGTGGTAAGTGCTGCAACGGCATCGGCATTGTGTGCATTGATGGCATCGGCAAAATGGCGTACGGTTTCTTTAGACATATTCTTTTTGTTTTGAGCTGTTGTGTTGAAGCAGCAGGCTATCATTAATACAGATGCTATGTACTTAACAAGGTGTGCTGCCATAGATGCGTTTGTTTTGGATGGCAATATATGAGTTTTTTACGTAGATGGGAATTGTGGTGGTATTTTATGTCGATAGGCTCTACGCCGGAAATAGCCCATTAGCAGCTGATCGTCTTATATTTTCTTCTGTATCTGCCAGTAGTGACCGAAGGGATCGCGGAACATCCCCTGACGGTATCCGTAATCGTGATCGGTAGTTGGTGTGATCCCGGTAGCGCCGATGCTAATGGCTTTTTGCATAAATGTTTCCACATCGTCTACAAACAAACCTATAACAGTTGTTACACCGCCGGCAGTAAGAGGTTCCAGCGCATTGATCCAGGGCATTGTTTCGTGGACATGAAAAGTAGCACCGTTTATTTCAAGCTCGGCAACATGAATGCTGCCATCGTCGTTGCGAAAGCAGAATACCTCCGTTGCGCCAAGATCGGTGTAGAATTGTATAGTTGTTGTTCCGTTGGGTATGTGTAGCTCTGGCGCAAAGTATGTACTCATGTTATGTAAATTAGTAAAAGACCACTTAATATTGTATGCTAAATTAGCTTTGAGACACTTAAACAATTGGCGATGGCAAAACTGGCTAAGGTAAAAACGACGGAGACGGAAGCAAGTGTGGATGATTTTGTAAATAGTGTGGCTGACGAGCAGAAGCGGGCAGACAGTATGGCACTGATACAACTGATGCAAAAGGTGAGCAAGGAAAAGCCTAAGATGTGGGGCGGATCGCTGATAGGGTTTGGCAACCACATTTATGAGAGCCCAACATCGGGAAGGCGGGTAGAGTGGTTCAAGGTGGGTTTCTCTCCGCGCAAGGCGGCAATATCGCTGTATGTGATGGGAATGGATGGCGATAAGCGTGATGATCTGCTGGCCAAACTAGGTAAGTATAAAACTGAAGGTGGCTGCGTGTATGTAAAGAAGCTGGCAGATATAGATATGCAGGTGCTGGAAGAGATGGTGAAAGAGACGCTGAAAGGGAAGTAAATATTTAAGCACCAAATTACAAGGGGCAAATTCCGAGATTCAAGGGCCAAGTTCCAAGGGCCAAGTTTCAAGAACCAAGGAGCCAGGCTCCAAGGGAAAGCCACATGAGCTGGTTTAATTACAACCGGAGGCAGCTGTTATAACACCTCCGGTTGTGTAGTTGAGCTTGTTGAATGCGCGGTGCCTATTGAGGTGTGATCACCCACCACTGGTCGGCATCGGTGGTATCGATGGAGAAGAAGCCCGGTGAATAATCGTCGCCCCAGCTTATGTTATTTACTACGGCTTGCCCGCCCCATTGCATGAGAAAGACATAGTTGTAAGGAGCTGTTGTTTGCTGAGTGCTGCACTGTGCAAGCAGCGTAATATCTTTAGATGAATTTTGCGTACCCGGCGTAACCGCAGTAAGTGCTACAATGCCGGACCGGCCTTCTACCAACGCCGACATATAGCGGTTGCCACTGGTAGCAAAATTAATAAGACTTTGCGTGGCGAAGCTGTTTGTGTTCATACCTTCGAAAGTTGCCCACCAGTAGTCTGGTGTCTGTGTGTAAACAACCAGTTCGTTTTGCGAGGAGGGGATAAGGTAGTTAGTGCCCTGGTTTGTACGGTAATTCATAATACTAACATTGCCTGCACCGCATATATAATTAAAGACAGTAAAAGCATTGCCACAGATGCCTACCGGCGCAGCATTGTACGAAATGTACGGCATCAGATCTGAATAGAAAGGTATGTTCTTGTTTACATCCATCGTAAGGTCGTTAACGATCTGCGTGTCGGCGAGGTTTGATTGTATACTCTCGATGGTAGACGTCTGAACGTGCGGGCCATACAGGTTGTTGTTGTTAGCTACCTGTAGTGCTGTTAATACCTGGGCGCCATAGTTGCAAACCGTAGCTGCAACACCGCAAACGGTAGTAGCTAACAGAATATGGGGCGACACGAGATCGTAAATGTTAGCGGTGGTATAGCCGTTGGCGCTGTTGGTATTGTTAAACAGATCATTGGCGTAGCAGTTGCCAATTCCTAAATATGGCTGTGCACTTAAGTTTCCTATGCTGTTGTTGTAAGCATAGTAAATGAGATTATTGATGAGGGAATAATAATCGGCAGGGGCATTGCCTGCTCCGCGTGATATGAAGCTGTTGAGTGAGATGAAATCATTATCGGAAAGGGTGGGAAGAAGCTGCAATAACTGAGCTTCCGTCTGGCCCAGGGGAAGGAAGCCGATCATGTTGTTTACGGTTTGGTTAGCCACGGCAATGGCACCGGTGTAATGGACCATATTGGCTGTTTGCAGCGGCAGCCCTTTGATGTAAGCTTCGATGCCGGATAATTGTGATGTTATCTGCGATAGCTGATCCGAACCCGAACCGACATCTTCGATAAAGCCGATAAACTCTTCGATAAGACTTGCTTGTTCCGGCAATGCGACCTCCAGGATGATAGATAGAATATCATTGGCTACTGCAGTGCTTGCCTCTGTGGGTACTTTTAAGTTTTCCTGATTCATACGTTGTTGTTTTTTTTTGTACAATACAAAGTAATTGGTGATAGTACCCAGGAAGTGGAATTGGTGCAAAAAATGGGGGAGAGTCCTACCGTGAAAAATACCCTCTCAAGATAGTAGCGGTCAATAAATTGGGATCTATGCCAAGGCGTACCTGTTGCGCCCGGCCGATGTGCTGAGATGCTTACCAGGTGCGGGTTTTAGCTGCTTTTAAGCAATAAATATGGTGAACTGAAGTTGGTTGGGTGAGCAGTGAACTCCAGGAGCCTGAGACGTGGGTATCGATAAGCTGTAAGGTGATCTCCGTAGTAGGTATACAATATGTTACTCTTAATGGACGAGTAGCAGTTTATAGCAATAAACGCCTGTAGAGGTGCTGATGCGGAGTATGTATGGTGCTGCAGGCAGGGCAGACAAGTGCGAGGTCGCCTCATTGCCAGAATACTGTACCGGCACCTGTATAGCAGTGCCGTTCATGTTGCGCAATATAATGTTGGGATCGCCGCGCATACCTGTATACTTTATGGTCACCACATCTGTAGTGATGGTTGGGAAAACCAATGGTGCGCCATTGGCAGTAAGTTGTGGTACTGAAGCAGGCTGTTCTTTACCCAGTTTGAACAGCCATGAGCTGGAATTGCCGAAATGCGGCATCACATCGCCGTTGTGCGAATTGGTGATGGCTTCGATCACATATGTGCTGTCGGGCGCCTGGCATATCCTGCCGGCTGCTTCGCCTGAGTTGCCGCCGTACATATGCGACCAGGTAATAGCCCCTGTATCATCGGTTTTTATCAGCAGTATATCGCTCTGGCCATGCAGGCCCGCGGCATCGAAATCGTTGGACTTTGATACGCCGGCGAACAGGTAGCCGCCTTCCATACTCTTTGCTAGAGAAGTAAAGAAAAGTTCTTCATTGCTGCCTCCATAGTTCTTTTGCCACTGTATCTTGCCCGTATCGTCCAGCTTAACTGCCCACAGGTCGTAGTCTCCGTAATTGCCGGAACAATCAAGATCGGAAGATGTGGACTCTGCACCAATAAGGTATCCACCGTCGTTAGTATTTATTATACAACTGCCATACTGATTCAAAGTGCCGCCATATGTCTTACTCCATATTATGCGCCCGGTGTCGTCCATTTTCATTACCCACATATCCCTTGGATAGCTGGTACTATGGAGGGATGGTATGTCTCCATCGTTGCTGCCGGTGGTGCCTGTAATGATATAGTTATTGTCGCTGGTAACGGCTATGGCTTCGGAAAAATCTACATTGGAGCCTCCGTAACATTTTTGCCACTCGATCAGTCCTTCCGGCTTCAGCCTGAGCATCCACGCATCGGAACGATGAGTCCCATGGATGTTTGTTACATCGTCACCCAGTGTATCTGCATCGGCGGCAACCAATAGCCCTCTGTTGGGTGCCTCTACAACATCGTTAGCAGCATCGTAACCGGGGCCGCCGTAGGTGTGCTGCCACAGGATGTTGCCATTATAATCCACCTTTACTATCCAGCAATCGGTAAGGCCGTGGTTGGCCTCTGGCGCGGGATTCGATCTTGTGCGGCCTACGGCGACATACCCACTATCTGATGTCTGGATGACCTTAAAGAATTCATCGGCATCGCTTCCTCCCAGGGTAACCGACCATATCTTGTTGCCGAGGCTGTCGGTTTTAATGATCCAGCCATCGCCCCAGCCAAAGTTTGTACCAGTTTCGTCGCAACTATCGTATGATGTACCAGCGATAACATAGTTGCCCTGCCTATCGATGATGAAGCTGGCTGGTGTTACTGTGCCGTTGCAGCCTATTGTGGTTTGCCACCTGATAGCGGGTGCCTGGCAAAATGCGCTGTATGACAGCAATAACAGTAGCAGAGCGATAAGTGTTTTCATGAGTGTTGAGGTTTTTATAAAGTTAGGCATATTATATAAAATGCCGCTTTGTTTTTGGGCTACCTGCTCCGGAGCCTGTACGAGAATTACCTGTTTGCTATTTCTTCATCCATAGCGGGCCGTTTTTTGTTGGCAGTATTTGCAGGTGGCCTTGTGCGGCAAGGGCTTTAAGGGTAGTCTCGGCTTGTGGCATTGATATGTTGCTGAGCTCGGCAAACTCGCGGGTGGTAAGGGTAGGGTAGTGTGCGAACAGGCTCTGCCATGTGGTGTCGTAATGCTCTTGCTTAGCCGCAGGATATACTGATGTGATGGCGGCGACATAGTCGGTATACGGGCGAGAGCCATATACGGTTACTGGTTTGCCCTGCCTGCCGGTAACAAATATAGTAGGAAAGCCGCGCACGCCCATGTTGCGGGCCAGGTCGAGGTCTTGCTGAAACAGTTCTTTAGCCCTGCCTTCGTAGTCTTGTTTTAGCTGGGTAGTATCGAGGCCAGCGGCGGTAGCAGCTTCGGCCATGTATTGCCAGCGGGTAATGTTTTTCTTTTGCAGGAACACCATCTCGCGCAGCAGGCGCATGAACACAACGGCCTTATCATTGTTTTGCAACTGGGCTGCTTTAAATGCTATGGATGGCGGGTAGGAGGATGCCAGTGGATCTTCGAGCCACACATCGCCATCTATGGGCATCTGGTAGTGGTGGCTTACTTCATCCCAGTGGGTGGCCACATTGGATGGTTTGCTGATGCCGCCGCTGTTGTAGCTCCAGTCTGGCAGGAGGCCACCCATGTGGTACTCTATTTCTATGGTGTGGCCATACTCCAGCTTCAGCCGCCTTAGCTGCGGCTCTATACCCCAGCACGATGAGCAAATAGGATCGGTGAAGTAGATGAGCTTTACGGGTTTGGCTTGTGCCTGGTGTGTAGGGTTACCGGCCCGCGGGCCTGTGGTGGGCAGTTCGCAGATGCCTGTTTGGGGATCGCACAGGAGCGGGTTGTTCTTCTTTTCCATTTTCTTGCTTTTTTGTGCTATGCATATGCCGGTGCTGCAGAGCAGCAATAAGAGCAACAGTTTTGAAATGCGGCTGACAATTGACATAGGCTGATGACTTAACTTAGCACAAAATTGCTGTGCGCAAATTTGCGCAGCAAGAGGTCTGAAAAAAGTGACTACCAATACCCATATAGTGAATGACAATGAATGTCCGGCACAGCAACTGCTGAAAGCGCTGGCGGGCAAGTGGAAGCCGCAAATCTTCAGGCTGGCGGTGGCGGGGCCGCTGCGCTTTAATGCGCTGCTACGCGATATAGAAGGCAGCAATAAGCAAAGCCTGGCGCAGGCGCTGCGTGAACTGGAAGAAGAGGGGCTGTTGCTGAAGACCACTATTGCCCATAAGCCGCTGCATATAGAGTATACGCTTACTGAAAGAGGGATGGGACTGATACCGGTTTTTAAGCAGTTGGAAGTGTTGTAGTAGGTTGCTTTGTTCCATGTTCTTCTGCCCACCTTTTCTTTATTTTTCTTTGTGCTGCACTGGTCGAAGCGTCCCGCTTCGTCCTGATTCACTGCAAGCGTCTCGCTTGCGAACTAATACGCTATAACGAGATCAATCAGTCCCTGTGCCGCAATAGTCGTGTGCACTGCTCCATCGCCAATGATCGGGTTTTACTACAAAGCCAGCCCTTACAGGACTGTCGTGAATATAGTTGATCCTTTGCTGCATCATTTCAGGTGTAGACATTTCAACGGGATGGTTCTCCTGTATCCAAAATTGGAAGTCGTTATTGTTGGTGTTGCTGCGCCCTGCCTTAGACAGGATGGGCATGATCCAGTTTTTGCGGCTTTCATAAGTTGCATTAGTCATTTCCAGCCGAATGTGCCTGGATGTGTAGCTTTTCAGGTCGCGGATAATATCTTCTATTTTATTTCCTGTTGAGCCGATGATCATGTGCACATGATTGGTCATGATGACCCATGCGGATATGACTAATCCCTTGTGCTGCTGACAGTATTTTACGCTGTCGATGAAAATATTTCTGTAAGTGTCGCGAGTGAATACATCTATCCAATCAACTACTGTGAAGGTGACAAAGTAATATGCCTGCTGGTCATGTATTTTATACTTAAAGCCCATGCTTTAAAGTTAGTTTGTTTTCGCAAGCGGGACGCTTGCTGTGGGTTAGGACGAAGCGGGACGCTTCGACCAGTGTGAGACGCTTCGACCAGTGGCGGGGGATCACTCGTCGTTATATCCTCCATAATGTTGTTCATAGAATTCTTCCTCGCTCATATTTCTAATTCGGTCTCTAACAAGATCATCTATGTCTATATGTTCTTCAGGGTCAATCCCATGAAAATCTAAAGGATCAAGATATTCTTCGAGAGTGAATTGGCCACCAAATGTTGTGTGTTTGATTTGCTGATATCCATTTAGGGTTAAACCACATGCTACGCAACCAAATTTTGTAGGAATATAACGTCTTTCTTGTCGTATTTCTTCATCTTCAAGTTTTGCATCGGATATCGATATTATATCACCAGACAAGAGTGCATCAGTTTCGCAAACTGGACATTGAACAATTTTCGCTTTTGAGTAGCTTTTTCGGATTTCAGATAGTGCAGCCTCCTTTTTTTGAGCTTGTACTTCGGGTGATTGTTCAAAAAAAACTCTTTTATATGCCTGGATCTTATCCTGTACCTGTTTTTTTACATTTCCTTCTTCTTCTGCCACCATAATTTCAGCTGCTTTGGCCTCATTTTCTCCCAATAGATCTTTAAGTTCTAACCCTTGGGACTGTAACAGTTTTTTTGCTATCCTATAATAATCAGGCAACCAACTAGACGCTGGGTAATCCATAAAACCAACGATTCCAGAGTGCAACTCAGTATTTCGTTGGTCAACTATAGAATTCGTAAATTTAATGTCATCTTGAGTGAAGTTGATATTGATTTTTGCAAGTCGCTGAAGTACTTCGCTAGTTGCAATTGATCTCGGTCTTGTTGTGGTTTGATATCCAAAAGCATAAAGGATGTGTGAATTGTCCGATGTTTCAGCAAGGAGTGCTGGACTTATTTTGGCCAAAGTGCTCCTAGCTATCAGCTCCAATGAAAGAGAAAGCCACAATGGAAATAAATCACTTTCCCTACTTTCAGCTAGTGCTCGCTGGGCATACAATTTTGCTTTTTGAAAAATATTGTTGTAGTCGAAAGCTTGCATCTGTTTACGGGGTTAAAAAGTGTCTTATAAATACTCGATTTTTTTCATTTGGTTTAATTGCTTCTCTGCCATGGAGCATGCGCCAATTATCAAATATAAGCGTTTGGTTGGGCTCCCATTCTATTCGAGTTCTATTATTAAAAGGTAAATTGTCGAAACTTCTATTGTCTAGCTTATTCAATTTTTTCATTGTTAAGTTGTTCCATCTTAGAATAGAGACTTTATGCAAGTTTTTATTGACAATAGTACTAAGAAAGGATTTTTTCCCACCCGTCACTAAGTAAATCTCGTTATTAAATATATTATCATTTGCCGGTAGTGCCTTTTGATCAAAAGTATCTACGAGTATCGTCGCGGTTTTACTATGGGCTAATGACGCATATTCTAGAATAACCCAACGAGGAGGAATTGGAAAGTGGGAACCGTCTGTGTGTAAGGGGAAATTATTAAGGCCATATATATTACTAAGTGTGACTTTATATGTAGAACTATTGTCTACCTGTCCAATTTTGTACGATGTTATTCGATATTCTTCACAAAATGCGTTTGATAAACTAGAACAAAGTACGGAGGTATTCTTTTTTGTTGCTAATGTAAACCCATCTTGCAGAAGTTTTGAGATATCCATTATTCTGCGGTTTCGATAGAAAGTTATACAAAGTAAACTTATAAACAAAAACGCCCCTTGCGGGGCGCTTTGCTTTTTGTAAAGTTCAGTTCTTAACTCAATCCCTCAATCTCCCCATTCACCAATTTGATGCGGTAGGCTTGCGGGTCTTCGGGGAGGCCCGGCATGCGCATGATCTCGCCGGCTACGGCTACGATGAAGCCTGCGCCTGCGTTGATAACGAGGTCGCGGATGTGGATGTTGAAGCCTTCGGGGGCGTTCACGCGTTTGGGATCGTCGCTGAAGGAGTATTGTGTTTTGGCTATGCAAATTGGTAATTCGCCCCAGCCGTTCTTAGTGTATGATTTTATCTTGTTCTCTACGGTCTGGCTGAAGGTAACTTCGCCGGCCTTGTATACGCGCTTGCATATCTTCTCTATCTTGGTGCCGATAGGGTCTGTGAGCTCGTAAGAGAAGTTGATGTCTTTGCTTGGGTTGTTCTCTACCACTTCTACTATCTTGCGGCCCAGTGCTGCTGCACCTTCGCCACCGCGCAGGAAGCCTTCGTTGATGGCGAATGCCACGCCTTCGTTTTCTACCCAGCTCTGCAGGTGGTTCACTTCGTCGTCTATATCGTGCCTGTGGCGGTTGAAGGATACGATAACGCTCTGGCCAAATTCCTTCATGTTATTGATATGGCGGCGCAGGTTGCCCAGGCCGGTGATCATGGCTTCTTTGTTTGGCTTGGAGATTTCGCCATCTGGCACTCCGCCGTGCAGCTTCAGCGCGCCGGTAGTTACCACTATAATAGTGGCCTTAGGGCGCAGGCCTGTGAGGCGGCACTTGATATCGAGGAATTTTTCTGCGCCAAGGTCGCTACCGAAGCCGGATTCTGTAACCACGTATTCGTTGCAGCTCATGGCCATTTTGGTAGCCAGTACAGAGTTGCAGCCGTGGGCTATATTGGCAAACGGACCGCCATGCACAAAGGCAGTGGTGTTCTCAGTAGTTTGCACCAGGTTTGGCATAATGGCATCCTTCAGCAGTACGGTGATGGCTTCGGCCACGCCCAGGTCTTTTACTGTAAATGGTGTTTTATCGTAACGGTAGCCCAGCACTATGCGCTCTATGCGTGCCTGCAGATCGTCGAGGTCGGTAGCCAGGCACAGCAGGGCCATGATCTCTGATGCGGTGGTGATATCGAACCCAGCTTCTGTAGGCAGGCCGTTACCGGTGCCCCCCAGGCCGGTAACTATCTGGCGCAGGGAGCGGTCGTTAACATCCAGCACGCGGCGCCATACAATGCGCTCCAGGCCTTTATCGCCTTTGCGGTTCTGGTACTGGTAGTTATCCAGCAGGGCAGATATCATATTGTTGGCGCAGGTGATGGCGTGGAAGTCGCCCGTGAAGTGGAGGTTGATCTCGTCCATTGGCAATACCTGTGAGTAACCACCGCCGGCGGCGCCACCCTTCATGCCGAAGCAAGGGCCAAGGCTTGGTTCGCGAAGGGCCACGGCTGTTTTCTTGCCAATGTAGTTAAGGCCCAATGATGATGCTACGCTGGTAACGGTTTTACCTACGCCAGCTTTATTTGGGGTAACGGCAGTAACCAGGATGAGGTTGCTCTGCTTTATCTTATCGTTGTTGATGTATGACAGCGGTATCTTGGCTTTGTACTTACCGTAGGGGATGATATCCTCTGGGTCGATGCCGATGTTCTCTGCTATCTGTGCTATTGGTTTCAGTTTGGCTGCCCTTGATATCTCGATATCGGAGGGGAATTTGGCTGTCTGTGTGTCTGACATATGTGTGTATTATGTTTTTAAAAGTTTCACGCAAAAAACGCAAAGCTGTTTCGCAAAGGGCCGCAAAGGTGAGGCCGCAAGGCAGAGTGCGCAGAGATTTGTGTTTGTGTGTATGTTTTTTGTGGAAACAAATTAGGGAATAATTGGAGAAAAACTGAGAAATTTTGAGAAATAATGATTTGGGGTTGCTTAGCGCCAATCACCCCCGACGTCCGACAACACACCTACGGCTGGTCGGACATCGTCCCCTCTTTGGCAAGAGAGGAGTTTCCGAAAACGAATACGTCCTGATGACGATTGCTTCGTTACGGCCAATGACGTCCTGCCTAATAAAACCCTATCCCTAAAGGGAAGTGATATTAGCGCTTCATTTGCTCGCAGGATTGCTTCGTTCCTGCCAATGACCGAGCCCGTGTCCGTGCCGCACTTCGACAGGCTCAGTGTGACACTACGTGATGGTAATAGTTATTCCGTGTCATTTGCAAAGTTCCTGAGCGCAGCTAATTGTTTACTCAGGGTGACACTCTGTAAGTTATCTTATTCTTCAAAGTTTATCCTATCAACCTCAGCATCCTGTTGTCTATCACATTGAAGAACAGGTCGGGTTTGTAGGTGCGCCAGTTGGGCTCGTCCATAAAGGTGACGTAGCGATCAATTTTTGATTTGTGGAAGTCGTACTGGGTTTGTTCGGGCATGTCTACAGCCACTATCCAGCCGCCATCGTCGCGGATGTCGTCCAGCCATTCTTCGTAATAGTCACGGTCGCCGCTGTGGTAGTTGAGCACGTTCTCAGCCACTAGTATGAACTTGGACACGTGCAGTTCTATCATTGGATCTATCACGCTGCGCTTCAGCTGCATAATGTCGTTCTCTACTGCATCGTTCCATTCGCCTATCATTTCTATAATAGCGTAGTTCGCCTCGTAGTCTACAAACAGCACCTTGAGGTATAGGGTGCGCGAGCCGAAGTCGTCCCACTGTGGGTGGATGTAGTAGTTGTAAACGGTGTTGGAGAATTCAAATTCGCTGTGCTCTACTCCGTAGAAGGGGGAGTTTTCGTCTTCTTCGGCGTTGTAGAGATGTCTCCAGTTGTAAAATGGTTCTATTTCGTGCATTCTTGTTGGTTCTATGTTTCAGGCAGCAATAGGCAACGATATACAGCGCTCATGTTTATCGGCCCATCTGCTCTTTACTTTTCTTTTGCTTCGCCAAAAGAAAAGTAACAAAAGAAAAGGCGATCGGAAAAATCGCGCCGCCGCACAAGGCCAGCGCGAGCTGCCGTTTTCCGAAGGCCCGGCTTCTTGCTCATGAAGTTACCGCAATCCCTGTCATGTGCAAAGTTCGTTGGGTGCTACTACACTTTAAATAAACCGTGCGCAATATACTTTATAAAGAAATAGCACCCTCGCCGGGTTGTGGGAGGGTGCTGAAAAATATTGTGCCTGCGGGTGGTATGTTATTGTTTGGCCATCATGTCCTGCCATGCCATGGTGCCGCCTTCTACGTTTACCAGGTTGGTGTAGCCGGCTGTTTCCAGCATCATGCATGCCTGCATGCTGCGCCTGCCTGCACGGCAATGGATGATGAGTTCCTCGTTCTGCATGCCATCCAAGTCATCCAACTGAAAGCTCATGATCTTGCCAAGGGGGACCAGCTTGCCATTGATGTTGAACTCTTTGTATTCATCGGGTTCGCGCACATCAATGATGTTCAGCTTTTCGCCGCTGTCTATTCTTGCTTTCAGTTCTTGTACAGTTATATTCTTCATTGTTGTATCTGATTACAGTTTTATCATTTTTTTAGGCGTGCCGGCTATGCCATTGCAGCTGATGCTGACAAAGTACATGCCGGACTTGAGTGTTGAAATATCGATATCGGTACCGTTGGACGTAGTGCCCGATAATACCTGCTGGCCGGTGATGTTGGTAATGCTGTATACAGCGCCTGCATCGCCAGGATAGGTAAAGTGTATCTTGTCTGTAGCCGGGTTGGGGGCGATCTGCCATTTTTCAGCTACAGGTACTGTGGGGCTGGTAATGCCACTGGATTTTACATCCTGGCCCAGCAGCGGGCGCATCATTACTGCTCCGTGCAGGATGGATGGATTCCAGCTAGAGAGTACATTGTAGTATACATGGTTATTGCCCAGGCGATTGCGATCGAAGCCGAAGTACAGGCTGTCGCTGCCGCTCTCTGCAGGCATCATTACACCGGCATAAAATGTGCCGGCAGGCAATGGCACCGGCTCTGTGAATTTATACACGAAGAATTCGTTCATAGTATCGCCATAGCCGGGGAAGCAGGGATCTTCTGTATACAGCAGGTTATCGGCCACGGCACCATTGATGCCGGCGAGCGCGGAATAGATCTGTATAGCAAATGCTTTATTGGTGGCCAGCGGAGCTGTGCGGCCAAAGTAGATGGCCATACCCTTCATGGTATCGGGTTGGTTGAGGTGATATTCTATTGATATCATGCCCGGCAGGGAAGGGAAGAGGCTGAGGTAGTAACTCTGTTCGGCAGTGCCATCGTCATAGGCCAGGTAGTTGTCGAATACCTGGTGCTTGATGATGGTATCGTTGGCAGTTGGGCCGGTAGCAGTAGTAGCCTGTAAATAATGTTTGTTCTCAAATACCACTTTCTCGAAAGATGAAGTAAGTGGTACTGTGGTAGTATAAGCACTATTGGTCAACTCCTGTATCGCATCGGCAGAAATGATCGCTGTGTTGTTAATGGGTGTTTGCAGGATGGTACCACTGGCTACATCGTGCGCTGTGAACCCGTAAGTAATTGGTTGGGGTACGTCGTAGTTGTTGTGCACGCTGTCGGTATAAGAGGATGCCCGCTCGCCCGCAGGGTTGGCCATAAACTGGCGGTAAGGCATTGACGTATAATCGTTGAGCAGAAAGCTGGGGTCGGATGAGTAGGCTATGTCGTTAACAGCAGTATCGTACATGTTCCGGTGTGCATCAAAACGCACATAGTCCAGGTTCCAGATAGCATCAGAGTAGTTGAGCGCGGCAATATTTACGAACCGGAACTGGAACTGATCGTAGAACATCAGCGTATCGGTAATGGGTACCATTACCTGCTGAAATGGCTGTGCCGCTGACCCGGGCACTTTCCACAGCTGTATCCAATCGCCATAGCGGATACGGCCATATACCAGGAAAGTATCGTTGGGCAGGGGGTAGAAGCCCATGCCCTGCGGCTGATAAAAAAAGCTGAGGTACAGGCTGTCGGCAGGGGTATAGCCCGACAGATCGATAGGCTGAGAGGTAAGACTATCAGTGAAGCGAAAATTGCCATTGTTGAAAGGATCCCAGGGTAACCCGAATTCGTTCAGCGCATCGAAGGTGGCCACACCCCGGCTTATGGGGCTTATGCACATGGTGTTGTTGATGAATACCTGGCGATCTACCCAGCGGCCGGCATCGGGGAAGATATCATAGCCTGTAAAATCGTCGAAGAACGGGAGTGTTAATGATGAGGTTGTTTTTTTTACCAGGTGGGCAGGCACAGGCGCAGTAATGACCGCCCTGTTAGCGCCCAAAGGACCTGCATGCTCCTGCGCCCAACCGGCATCCGGAATGGCAAACAGGCAAGCGATGCATATGTATATTAAAACCTTTATCTTTTTCACTTGTCTTCGTCAGGGTTCACTTTTTTTTTATCTTCCGCATTATTAACGTCGGCAGCATTGGGATTATTGCTCGGATCGTAGTCGGACGGGTCAGGTTTTTGTTTAATGGTCAGTTCTATCATGTCGCCCATTTTAATTTTGTTGGGCTGACCTGCCTCGTTATAAGCTTTAGGGTTCTGCCGGATAACAAAAGCTTCGGCCGTATCGTAAATATCTCCTTCGGGGAAGGGGAACAATACCAGGTTGTTGGCATTCATAATAGCACGGGCCTCGTCAAATGTCATATGTGTAAGGTCTGGCACGTTTAAATCTGTATTGCCCAGGCCATTACCAATAACAAGGTCTATCTTACTGCCTTGCGGTATCATTTCGCCCGGCCTTATGGGCAGGCCCTTATACTTTTGTTCTTTAATAGCACCACGGGCAATATCGGGTACATAAGTGGTATCGCCCACAAACATTTTATTATTCTTCAGCAGCATTTCGGCACTGCGGTAAGACAGGCTGATGAGATTGGGCATTGGTACGCGCATAGGTACAATGCTGTTTACGGTGATCATTACTATACGGCCTGTTTTAACTACAGAGCCGGTATCGGGTACCTGCTTCAGCACTGCCAGTGGCTTTGCCAGCGGATCGTAGGTAGAGTCGATATGCACTTCGAAGTGCATATCATGCAGTTTGGCTACTGCTTCGTCCATCGATCTGCCCTTCAGGTTAGGTATGGTCACCTGCTCGCCGTGGTGTGTAAGGCACCCCAGCGCCCAGAAAAATATAATGTAGATAGCGGTGAAAATCAGCGCTACCATCAGTGCATTGAACCAGAATGATTGTTTGACGTTTTCCCTCATATAAGGATTTGCGATCAGGATATAAATGTAATAAAATTACGATACACGTGGTTTATAGCAATCTTCCAGCAGCGCACTGTAAAAATCTGCCAGGTTCATGCCGGCAGCGCGTACCTGTTGCGGCACTATGCTGTTCTCGCTCTGGCCGGGCATCGTATTCACTTCCAGGAAGAACAATTTGTTTGTCCTGGCTTCCAGTATAAAGTCCATACGTACAATGCCGCGACAGTTGAGGTGGCGGTAGATGTACATGGCCTTGTTTTCCAGCTGTTCTTTTATTGATGGCGTTATCTGCGCAGGGGTGATCTCGCGGGTAACGCCAGGTGTGTATTTAGCTTCGTAATCAAAAAATTCATTCTGGCTTAGTATCTCTGTAGCGGGCAGGGCAGTCAGCTTGCCGTCTACCTTGTATACGCCGATGGTCAGTTCGCGGCCTTCTATAAATTCTTCTATCAGCACCTGGTCGTCTTCGCCGAAGGCTTTTTCAATAGCGGGCAGTAACTCCTCTACCTGCTTCACCTTACTTACGCCCAGGCTGCTACCGCTTTCGTTTGGCTTAACAAATACGGGCAGTTTTAGTTGGTCGAGTATAGCGCCCATGGAGAAAGGTTCACCCTTTATGAGGTGCACCGAGTTGGCTATATTCACCACGTTAAATGCCTTTACCACCTTGTTGCAGTAGCTTTTATTAAAGGTAAGCGCCGATACTATAGCATTGCAGGTGGTATAAGGTATCTGCAG
The DNA here is from genome assembly GCA_964588295.1 of uncultured Flavipsychrobacter sp. GTDB lineage: Bacteria > Bacteroidota > Bacteroidia > Chitinophagales > Chitinophagaceae > Flavipsychrobacter. The sequence goes on from CAZPOT010000010.1 coordinate 25,531, forward strand.
CATATCCAGGTAGCCCTGTATGCGGCCATCCTCGCCCGGCGAGCCGTGCATGGCTATGAAAACACAATCGAATGTTACCTTTTCGCCGTCGATAGTTAAAGAAAAATCGTTTCGGTCTACGAATATCCTGGTATCGCCATGTTCGTGGTACCACTCATCGCGGGTGATGATGATCTTGTAAACGTTGTATTGGTCGGGGTTGAGATTTTTTTCGATCGTCGCAGCCGTTTTGATGGATATGACAAACTCTCCGGAATAGCCGCCGGCCAGCAATGCTATATTGTTTTTCATTTTACAGATGTGCAGGCGCATTTCGCCGTTGCCAAAGGTAATATTTAGGATTTATAATTGGTGAGGGATAAGAAAGTTAAAATTGGAGGTTGCAGGAGGTTGAGCAATTTCACGCAAAGCACGCGAAGAAGGGCGCAAAGTCCGCAGAGGAAGAAAGGCAAGCAGGCAGAGGACGCAAAAGGTTTATTTAAAAAAAATCCTATGTTACATGTAATTTACATGCTCATTCAAAAACTGTATCGCATGCGTCATGTTGTTTGCTTAATAGCTATTGCACTTATGTTTGCTGAGCCATTGCTGGCAGGCGGCAAGCGTAGGAAGGAACGCCGTGCTGCTACAGATAGTGGGGTAGTGCACAGTGGTATGCAGGTATCGTGGCAGCAGGTAAAGGAATCCGACATTTTATGGAGTAAATATGTGATGCGCGTGCTTGATCTGCGGGAGGGGCTGGGTAACAACAAGGCATTATTGAACATAACTAATGACGCAGGATTTAAAGTAACATTTGGTCAGTTGCTGGCTCAATTGATACACACGCATCAGGTAACACCATGCGATTCCAGCGGCACACCCGTAGTTGTTCCTGATAGTATTCTTAACCTGTTGGCAGTAAATAAGCCCAACGGCAAACCATTAGTGTTTAAGTATAATTTATATGAGAAATGGGAATTTGATCGCGAAAAAGGTCAGATGATAGTTACACCGCAATGGATAGGGCCGCAAAACCCTTACGCTGCTGAGATAAACGGAAATAAAAACGAGGATGCCAGCAAAATGACGGAGCGTGAATTCTGGCCAATGTTTGTTATTCCTTACAGTGGTCTCAGGTCGTTCCTGGAACATGATACTGTAACCGTAGAAAATAAACGGTCTACAAAAACTATCAGCCTGCTTGACTTTTTTGAAAGTCGCCTATTTTCCAGCAGGATAATCCGGGTGAGTAACAAGGACGGGAAGCGGGAGGACATTTTTAATGGTAAACATGATGTTTGGGTGTATTAACTTGCTGCACCTATACAATATGCGTCTGTTTGATCACATCCATTACAAAAAAGCTTCTCGTCTGGCCAATATTGGGTACCTCATTTAGCCTGTCGACAAAGAACTTATGGAAACTTTCCATGGATGAAGCTACGATCTTAAGCATAAAATCGAAGTCGCCGGAAATATTGTAACATTCTATTACTTCATCCAGGGCGGTTATTCCAGCTATAAATGCACTGGCCGCGGCTTTATTGTGTTCGCGCAACGATACATTGCAGATGACCATTATACTCTTACCCACCTTGCGGTGGTCGACCAATGCACCATACTGAAGTATGACGCCTTCCTGCTCCATTCTTTTTATCCGCTCAAAAGTGGGGGTGGGGCTGAGGTGCACCTGCCGGGCTATTTCGCGAACGGTAAGGCGTGCATTCTGCTGTAATAGCGCTAATATCTCCAAGTCTTTCTTGTCTACGCCTGAGAATGGTTGTTCGTTTTGTTCTGTTTTTGCCAAGCTGAATTGTGTTTTGATGCTGTTTGTTCTTTCAGGTCGTATCTATTAACTAATCTGTTCTTAATTATAGATAATATGGTGCAGTAAATTATCTAAAAATAATATTGCACAGAACAAAATTGCTAATGTATAAGAAAAAAATGATATTGATAATAGCGTCGATGGGCATTTTTGTGGAGGCGCTGGACATTGCTATTATTAACCTGGCTATACCTTCTATACAAAAAACGTTTGTGCTTACCAGCCAGCAGGCGCAATGGCTGCAAACACTTTACGTATTGTTTTACGGTGGCTTGCTGATAATTGGTGGTAAGCTTTCGGACACCTATGGCAACAGGCGGATGTTTATTATTGGTAGCTCGCTGTTTCTTGCGGCATCGCTTAGCGCGGGGCTAGCTACCGGTTTGCCGCTATTATTATTGTCGCGGGCTTTGCAGGGTATGGCCGCTGCATTCATCATGCCTTCCGCGTTCTCTATTATCAACAGCACGTTTACGGAAGAAAAGGAACGCGCCAGGGCTATAGGAGTATTCAGTTCGTTTGCGGCAATAGGTTCGGGCAGTGGGCTGGCGTTCGGCGGTATCATAACTAATTACCTGGGATGGCAGTGGATATTTTTTATGAATGTGCCAGTGTTAGCTATAGTTATAGTGGCAGCTGTGCGGTTGCTGAACCATAATGTGACCAAGGCAACTAATGGTGCCGGTGAAACGAAGCCTTTGATAGACGTATCGATATTTCGCATACCATCCTTGGCCATGGGTAGTGTTGCTTTCATTTTACTGGGTGCATTTTTTACCGGCTATTTGTTCCTGATATCGCAGATATTACAGAATAATATGGAATGCAATGCTGCGGTGTCGGGTTTATTGCTGGTGCCCTTTAGTGTATTGTCGGTTCTAGTTGCCCGTTTTGTACTGCCGGTTCTTACCCGCACGTGGAGCATGCCTGTAGTTGCCGTAACCGGTATGTGCTGCATGCTGCTGGGGGGTGTGTTGCTGCTGGGCGCTGTAAACTATTCGGCTTTGTGGGTGGTGCTTTGTGCAGCGGCATGTATATCGGGCTTTGGTATTACTATTTGTTTCACCAGTTTTTCTGTGTTATCTATGCAGGATGTGCCGGCGCAGCATTACGGGATTGGTTCCGGCATTACCTCAACTGCTTATTTTTTAGGTGGTGGTATAGGTTTGCCCATGCTGGTGATGACAATGCCACATGATATGACTGCAGGCAAAATTGCCGCCGCTCCGCTCACAGTGTTGTTATTATTTGCTTTAGCAGGAGTGATATCGCTCATGCTTTACGCTTTATATAAAAGGAAGAGTGATATCCTTGCTACAGCCGGCAATATGTAAGTGAAGTACGATCGTTATTAGGACTACTTTCAGTTTTTATAAGTTAGTTTTGTTTCAAAATGATAATGATGCGCTGCCTTACTGCAATATTATTGCTGCAATTATGTTTGGCTACGGTTGTGCAGGCACAACGAAAGAGAGCCGTGGACATGAACTGGGATAAATACGTAACCAAGGTTTTTTACGACACTGGTAAGAATGCGGAACTGCAGAGCCTGGCAGATGCTGCCGGGAATACTACCGCTTTTTATGATGTGGTGATGCAAGTGGCGCAAGGCAAAAACGGAGCATATGATATCAGCGGAAGGCCAGTGGTGATCAATGATAAACTTAAGAGCATGCTTGCAGCCAATGGCAAGGTGCACCAGTTCGTACTCTTTGGTGAATCGGTATTGGATAAGAAGACTGGAAAAACTGTACTTGTGCCGCTGCTGATAGGCCCTTATGATTCGGCTTATGCCAACCGCGATAGTTACATATTTGACAGGAACAAACAATTGGATTGTGCTGACCAGTTATTTCAGCCGGTGTTTTTTGTAAAGTATGCGGCATTAAAACGTTTGCTGCAGAACTACAAAGTGAAGAAAGCAACGAAAAAGGACCCTGAACTAATGACCGACTACCTGGAGCAAGGTAAGTATTATGGTACATTCAGTTGTATACACAGTGCCGGTAATGCGCGGTTTGAGCAGGCGAGGAATGGATGGATGAAACAGTAGCCAATATCCCTCCATTTAATTAGATGACGGTATCCTAAATTTGCGCCATCAGTAACAGTACCTCCATATTAGATTCTCCTATTGAATACCTGAAGGGTGTAGGCCCGCAGCGGGGTGAAATGTTGCGGCTGGAACTGAATATTGCCACATTCGAGGACCTGCTGCATCATTTTCCGTACCGGTACTTTGACCGGACACAGATGACGAAGATAGGCGACATCGGTCCGCATAGCGAATTTGTGCAGATAGGAGGAACGCTTATTAACGTGGGAGAAGAGGGTGATGGCCGGAAAAAGCGGTTGCTAGCCACCCTGTATGATGAGAGTGGCAGGATAGAGCTGATCTGGTTCCAGAATATAAACTGGGTACGCAAAAGCCTTATAGAAGGTAACCGGTACATAGTATTTGGTAAGGTGGCCAGTTTTAATGGCTACTATAACATATCTCACCCGGAGATAGAAGCGCTGAGCAGCGAGACCAATATACCGGGCATGCAGCCGGTATACAGCACTACAGAGAAGCTGAGGGTACGCGGTATTACCAATCGCTCATTTGCCAAACTGACGCAAGCGCTGTTTGAGAAGATAAGACAACACGATATACCTGAATTATTGCCGGCGGAAATACTGGGCAGGTACAGGTTGTGCAACCGCTACCAGGCTATGCTGTGGCTGCACTACCCGGATACTGAGCTGCATGCCGAGATGGCTAAGCATAGGATGAAGTGGGAGGAGTTGTTCATCAGCCAGTTGCTTATAGGCAGATTACGGTTGCAACACACTATACAGCCGGGCTGGAGGTTCGATCATGTAGGACGGCACTTCAACGATTTCTTCAATAAACATCTGCCGTTTCAGCTGACCGGTGCACAAAAGCGGGTGCTGCGCGAGATAAGGCAAGACACTGCTACAGGCAAACAAATGAACCGGCTGCTGCAGGGCGATGTTGGCAGCGGTAAAACCATTGTGGCACTGATGAGTATGTTGCTGGCTATGGACAATGGTTTCCAGGCGTGTATTATGGCCCCTACAGAAATACTGGCTACTCAGCACTATAATGGGATATCGGGCTTGTTGGCGGAGATGGGTATACCGATAAAACTATTGACCGGAAACGTAAAAGGTAAGGAGCGTAAGGCTATACTGGCAGGGCTGGCCGATGGCAGCCTGCCCTTTGTAGCGGGCACGCATGCGCTGATAGAGGATACTGTAGTATTTAAAAATCTTGGCCTGGCAGTTATAGATGAGCAGCACAGATTTGGTGTGGGGCAGAGGGCCAAGCTGTGGAAGAAAAATGAGCTGCCGCCCCATGTGCTGGTAATGACGGCCACGCCTATACCCCGTACCCTGGCCATGACCATGTATGGCGACCTGGATGTAAGCGTGATAGATGAGCTGCCGCCGGGCCGGCAGGAGATAAAGACGGTACACCGCCGTGATAGCAGCCGTGCGCAGGTGATGCAGTTTATGAAGGCGGAGATAGAAAAAGGCAGGCAGGCATATATTGTGTACCCGCTAATTGAAGAATCGGAAAAACTGGACCTGGAGAGCCTAATGGCGGGGTATGAGCAGGTAAAAATGTGGTTTGCCGAGGATAAGTATAAAATAGCCATGGTACATGGCCGCATGGAGCCCGAGCTGAAGGAGCGCAATATGAAACGTTTTGTGAGCGGCGAAGCGCAGATACTGGTGGCCACGACAGTGATAGAAGTGGGGGTGAATGTGCCCAACGCTACGGTAATGCTACTGGAAAGTGCTGAACGTTTTGGCCTGAGCCAGATGCACCAGCTAAGGGGCAGGGTAGGGCGTGGCGGCGAGCAGAGCTATTGCATACTGATGACGGGCAGCAAGGTGAGCGATGAAAGCCTGAAGCGCATCAACATAATGGTATCGACCACTGACGGATTTAAGATAGCGGAGGAAGACCTGGCCATGCGCGGACCGGGAGATATGTATGGTACCCGCCAGAGTGGCGAAATGAAGTTCCGCCTGGCAGACATTGTGCAAGATAGTGGCATACTGGAAGAGACGCGTGTTGCGGCCCAGCAGTTGCTGGCGCAAGACCCTCGTTTAGCCAGCCCACAATACCAGGGGATACGGTATTTGCTCAGCCAGCAGAAGGAGCAATCGCATTGGGGGAAAATAAGCTAGGAGGGCGCTGGACAACATTCGGCTGCCAGACCTGAAGTAGCTACAAGATACGGTAATGTGATCTGTAACGTCAAGATCGCATGTGCTTTGCAATACGTTTCTGAATGCGCCTGCACATCCATAGCTCCAGTTTGCTGCCTTTTGCTGACTGTATTATTTCTATGGCTTGCCGGATATATACTGCCCCCTCGGGGTATTGTTTTAGTTGATAGCAGGTCATAGCCGCTTGTTCATAGTCGGTGCCAATGGTTATTTTGTCTCCTATGCCAGTATTGATGCGTATTGCTTCTTTGCAGGCGGTAAGTGCCTCATTGTATTGTTTCAGTTCATGTAAGGCAGTGCTTAGGCTACTTAACGTCAGTCCGTAATATTCTGTTTCGCCAAATGCTTTAAGGATTTGAAGCGCAGCACTGTCTATGTGTGCTTTACCAGCGTAGTCTCCCATTACTCCGTATTCATGTGCAAGGTTGCCTAATGCGCCTCCACGGCCATAGTCATCATGCAGCGAATCGAAAAATTGCATGGCCAGCGAATCGGCATTTACTGCAAGGGCATATTCACGCCGTTTGTCCAGCATAAAGCCGGCATGCATATAAGCGAACGCAAGCGCTCGTTTATTACCCGATGCCTGTGCCAAAGCTAATGCCTGTAGTCCGTATGTGCGTGTGATCTCCTTTTGTTTGGCAGATATAAAAGAGATATAACCGAAACGGGTAAGCGCCATTACCTGTAAAAAAGTATCGCTTGTTTCTTGGGCTATAGTCAGGCATTCTGTAGCAGCAATACGCGCCTTGGCGGTATCGCAAACAATATTGCTGCACAAAGCCCTGTTATCCAGTGCTGCTGCAAGTCCGTGGCGAAAGTTCAATTTGCGGGAAAGGTCGATTGCGGTATCTGCATACTTCCCGGCATTTTTCGGCTGTGTCCTGCTTAGTAAATAAGCCAGGTCATTCAGCATAGTTACTTTGTTAGTATCATCAGCTTGTTCGGACAGTGCAACTTTGATTTTATTGATCTTCTCTGCATCAGCGGTTTGGGCTTCTGCTGTTTGTGTCGATACGGCGAGGAAAAAACTGCAGCAGAGCGTAGGTATCAAGCGCATGTAATAGAGATATGGAATCACAAATATAGTGAACTTTAGATGTAGAGGGTAGTCGTGTTCGTCGCCATACGGGATGCGGTTGCCAGACCCGCCGTAGCTACAAGCGCAGACAAACTTTTTGACTGATGTTGTGTAAAAGTAAAAACGCTCCCCATTGGGAGCGTTTTACGTCTATATGCAATAATTTATTAGTTCAATGGTTTGTCTTGCTGGCGGCGGTATTCATCGTATCCGGCATCTTCGTAGCTGGTGAAAACGATGCAGAAGTGGCCGATGAAGCACAGTGCCCATGCAGCAACTGTCCAGGCTGGCCAAGGGTAAACCCATTTGCCATGGCCGTGGTTAGGATCGTACATATATAGCATAGCGGCGCAGCCAATGAGAAGAATTACAAAATGCAAAGCGAGCATTGACTTTTGCTTACCGGTAGGTGCTACTTTAGTTGGCATATGTGAATTTTAAGTTGCGGCAAAGATAATGAGGTACTTTGATAAAATAAATACTGCGGCGTAAATGTTGAAAAAAATGTTACCGTGCTATTCACAACTACGATGCCCATTTATAATTCCTATGAGTGGACATATTAAAGAAGTTTCTACAAGCCTCAAGGTATGTATCCCACTTAGACGGTTTGGCAATGTACTCTTTAGCGCCTAACTGAAGGCAATTTCTCTTTTCTATTTCATTGATCGAGGTAGAGAAAATAACCACAGGAATATTGTTGGCAGAGGGGATGTCTTTTATCATCCGCAATGTTTCCGTACCATTTATTTTAGGCATGTTCAGGTCGAGAACGATGAGGCTTATGTCGTCAGTTTTATTTTGAGCGAGGTAATCAATCAATGCTGTACCGTCTTCTATGAACTTCACCGAGTCATCGTAGCCGAGGAACCTGAAACATTCATTTATGATCGTTCTATCTTCAAAGTCATCGTCTGCAACCAGTATATAAGAATGTTTGGTCATGAGTAATAAGATTTAAAGTTGATCAGCCTGTGTTATGGGTAAGGAAATAATGAATGTAGCACCCTCGCCCGGCTTACTAATTGCATTGATCGTCCCCCTGTGAATATCTAATATTTTACGGCATAATGCCAGTCCTATCCCTGTTCCTTTATATTTTTCTCCGGAATGCAATTTCTGGAACAGGTCGAACATCCTATGCATATATTTCTCTTCAAAACCTATACCATTATCCCTAAAAGACATTGTTAATATTCCATCTGCAACATCAGCAGAGATATGGATCTGAGGCTGGACGTCCGGCTGCTGGAATTTTAATGCATTAGAAATGAGGTTGTCAAATACCTGCCGGATCTGAATAGGGATGCAATCGATCACCGGCAAGAATGCAATAGTGATCAAAGCATTTTTTTTATTAATGGCTATCTCCAGATCATCCAGGGTAGTTTTAAGAATTTCGTTCAGGTCAGCTTTTACAAACAGTGTTTTCTCTACTGTAGAATAGGTAAGTACGTCATGTATCAGTTCCCTCATTCTTTCGGTAGCCGAGATGAGGCTTTGAAAAAATGGTAATGCTTCTGCAGGCATATTGTCTGCAAAGCGTTTAGACAGCATGTCGCTATAAAAACTTATTTTACGAAGCGGCTCCTGAAGGTCGTGAGAAGCTATGTAGGCAAACTGGGCCAATTGCATATTGCTTTCGTTCAGTTCTTTTACCTTTTCTTCCAGTCTTCCCTGTGCTTCTTTCAGGTCTTTGTTATCCTTTAGCGCCTGCTCCATTTGCTTACGCGCCTCAATATCAACCATAAAGGAATTCCAACTGGTTACCGAGCCGTCTTCGTCCTGCATCGCAATGAAAGCGCCGGTGTGCCAGCGATAGTCGCCGGAGCGTTTTTCCCTTATCCTTACCTCTAAAGGGATGAATGTATCGCCATGGGCATACTTATCATCAAGCAGGTTGGATACGATCTGCAGATCTTCCGGGTGCAGGATGTCTTTCCAAACGGAAAAATTAACCTCCTCAAGCGTATTGCCTATATAATCCAACAGCCAATGATTGCTAAAGGTTATCTGCCCGTCTGGTCTTGCGGAAAATATCATCAGTGGTAAAGAATCAGTGAGTGACTTATACCGCCGTTCACTTTCCCGCAGTTGTTCCGCCATTTCCTGTAGTTGGCGATTTTTCCTCTTTATTTCTTCGTAAGGGGACAATGCCGGATCGGTATTGAGATTTATCCGCCATTTTTCTATTAATATGTCATCTATACGCGTATGAGCAGGCAGGCGATAAGAAATAGTGGATTTAGTTCCCCACTCATCTGCCTGTACTGTTATATCGGCTACCAGGCGTCTTGCGTATTTGTAGCCTTCTTCTTTTTCTGTGTGTAAAGTTTTACGACTATCGTGGAGGACCGCCGTTATGTATTTTACCTTATCATTTTTATCAGAAACATATATGCTAAGCGTGGCGGCATTGTTGTGGCCAATTGCCGTTCGGCATACTTCTGACACTGATGTTGCAAAACTTGTTTGAGCTGCCAGCTGCAGGCCTATAAGTTCTGCCAGCCGCATACTTTGCTTATGGGCCAGTATGAGGTCCATTTCGTTTTCGAGAGTAACTTCGGTTATTTCATGCATTACAAAGAGTTTACTTTGCCAATTAATACAGACATATCGTCGGTTTTACGGCCGAAATCTTTGTAGATAGCGGCTGCAAGTATGGTAAGATCATAACGGAGGATCCCGGTATACTTTTGCAGGTCCCAGCGTGTTTTTATACCATCAGAACACATGATGATCACTTGTCCGCGCTCGCCGGGAACCAGCTGCTCCTTCATTGTATTAGGAATGTTAAGGCCCACAATGCCATTGTGCGCCACATACGTTTTGCTTAACAGGTGATACTGTACCCTGGTAGCGATATTGCCTATGCCGGCAATACTCCATTTTTTTTCGCTAAAGGAATAGGTAGCTGCAGCGGCCACCAAGCCACGCGTTTTTTTTACATCCAGGTGAATGCTCCTCAACAACTCTACCGGCTGATTTTCTTTCGAGGCTTTGAACGAGGTAATCGCTTTCTGTACCGCGATATGTGCTTCACTGCCATGGCCAAGTCCATCACCAAGAAATAAACGGAGATTTTCCTTTGTCAAAGTGTATGCAGCTCCATCGCCACTCAAAGTTTCTCCGGGCTTGGCTACTACCAGGCTTCGTACCTCTACAGCAGTTTTTTTTATAACTGAGGATGATTTAATCTTATAGAGCCGGGAAAGTACAATGGTGCCCCATTCTCTGATAGAGTATATCTGGAAAAGATCAGACAATCTTTGCATGGCCCCAAGGCCTTGCCCCAGGGTTTTAACAGTAGATATGCCATCTTCCATCATTTTTACCGGGTCGGTAATGCCGGGACCATTGTCAATGCTGATGAGTTCGACATACTGGTTGTCATGCTCATTAATCAGTTTGACCAGGATCTCTCCGCCGCCGGCGTGTTTGTTGAGGTTAGAAACCATTTCTGCAACAATGATGTCAACTTCTGCGGTCTTTTGCTCACTAAACCCTGCAGACTGTACGAGACTATGTATCTCCTTTTTCAGTATGGCAAAATAACTTCTGTCTTCGGCGTTAAAGCTGATGTGGGTATTGCTATCCATTTTTCCATTTTACTATGGTTACAGTGGTGCCGTTGCCCAGCATACTTTTTATATCAAATTCACTAACCAGTCTTTTAGCGCCCGGGAGACCTAATCCAAGACTTTTGCCAGTGGTATATCCATCTTTCATGGCCAGGGAGATGTCGGCTATGCCGGGACCTTTGTCGCTAAAAGTGATCCTTACCCCGTTTTCTCTTCCTTTACTGATTACTTCTATAAGTGTTTCGCCCCCATTTGCATACCGCAGCATGTTGCGCACCAGTTCGCTTGCAGCAGTAATAAGTTTGGTTTGATTGACTAAGCCCATCCCTATTTTTACCGCATATTCTTTTACGCGGTTGCGAAAAAGGACAACATCCTGCTCGCGGGTGATGAACATTTTATCCTTATTCAGTACTGTCGTCGGGTTCAGCATTGGAGGTTGGGTCGGTTAGGTCTTCGTCAATAACAATCTTCTTTCTGAGTAGTTCCATCCCCTTCTCAACGTCTAATGCAGTATGAACCCCGGTCAAAGGCAATCCCAGCTCAACAAGCGTGATCGCCACAGCGGGTTGCATACCAACGACTACTGTATGTGCATCCATGATGCGGCACATGCTGGCTATATTGCCGATAATGCGACCCATAAAAGAGTCGACAATTGACACGGCAGATATATCTATCAGTACCCCTCTTGCGCCTGTTTTGTTAACCATTTGCACGAGGTCTGCTTCCAGGTTTAGTGCTAATCGGTCATAAAGGTCTACCTGGATGGTGACAAGCAAGAATTGCCCCATCCGTAGAATAGGTATCTTCTCCATTAAAAGAAACTGTTTCTTTGGCTTTTATTATCTGTATTTTTTTTTCGTACCTCGAGGCTCAGTATAGAGAACGCATGTCTGAGCGCGCTGGCAAGCGATGACTTAGTAACGATATTGGAAAGGTCTATCCCCAGGTGAACGACTGTCTGGGCTATTTCAGGCCTGATGCCGCTGATAATGCACTCTGCGCCCATAAGGCGTGTAGCGCTTACTGTTTTAATAAGATGCTGCGCTACTAATGAGTCGACCGCGGGCACACCCGAAATATCGAGTATAGCTATAGTGCTGCCTGTGTCTACTATCTGCTGCAGCAAGTTTTCCATTACTACTTGTGTGCGCGAACTATCTAAAGTGCCGATAATGGGTAGGGCAACAATACCGTCCCATATGCTGATAACGGGTGTAGAGATCTCTGCTATCTCATCGGTTTGGCGAAGGATTACCTCTTCCCGCCCTTTGATGAACGTTTCAAAAGTAACTACACTAAAGCTATCTATGAGTTTACCTAGTTTCATAGATGCTTCGAACAGCTGAGCGGGATCATTTTTCAGTTCCTGCTGCATTATTTCAAGCATTGCATCCTTCAGGCTGAAAATATATAGCCCGGTTTCCCTGGGAGAAAAGCCCTGGCGGGCGCGAGAAATAGATATGCCGCTTAATATTTCGTATACATTGCCAAATGCATCAGACTCTATGTCCTGGATGTTCCCGTCGTCAATGACCTTCAGCAATTCGCTGATCAGTTCTTCAGACTGGACCCTTAAGTCCTCGTTGCTCATCAGGTCTTCGCGCAATGAAGCGTCAGTTAATTGATTCTTCATCCAAAGGTCTATAAGCGCTTTCTTTTTTTTCTGAAATAGACGTGCGATATCTGTTTTCATGGAATTGTTTAATTTATGACTAGACAATCCAAAGTTACAGAATTTCAATAACTTAAACAGAAATTGGGAATATTTATTGCTACAGCGGATAATATGAATGAGCTACGTATATAGAGAGCGGTAAATCTTAACTCATTAGGCTTTTGTTTTCAACAAGTGAGAAGAAGTATTTACAGGCATCCAGGTAGCTTTCCCATTTTAAGGGCTTAGTTATATATTCTCGTGCGCCGAGCTCCATGCAGTTCTTCTTTTCTATCTCGTTTACCGATGTTGAGAAAATGATAACCGGTATATTGGTAGCCCTGGGTATTTTTTTGATGGCTCTCAGCGTTTCGGTGCCGTTGAGCTTAGGCATGTTCAGGTCTAATACAATGAGACCAATGTTTTGGTTGTTGTCGGAAGACAGATGTTGGATAAGAGAAAGGCCATCTTCTATGAATTGTACCGAAGCATCCAGGCCAAGGGTGGTGAAACAATCTTTAAGAATACCCCTGTCTTCATAATCGTCGTCTATTATGAGGATGTAGCGCTGCATAGCCATACAAATATAGCTATTGAAGCTGGTGTTAATGGTTTTCCCGTAGAAAAATTATTGTTTAATGTGTAATGTATTGATGGTATATGCAAAGGGTAAAAAATATACGGGCAGATTGCGATGCAACTGCCCGTATGAAAAGGAATGGCTATAAAAGTGGTTAGCCTTTCAAACGTTTTTTCTCACTTTCCAGGCCCGTTTCGTGCTTGCGGGCAGATTTTATAAGGCTGCTGCCAAACATATACGTGATATTAAGGCGAACGGTCTGGCTTTCCCATGAACCATTGCCGGATATATGTGCGCCGAAGTCGCTGGTCATTCTCCATGGAGACGCAGTGTGCAGGATATCGGTAGCAGAGACCTTAACCGTCAGTTTTTTGTCGAGGAATTTCTTTTGAACGCCCAGATCTATAGCGCCCTGCGGACGGGTCATGCTGGACGCACCCCATATGCCCGGGCCATTGTACCAGCCGCTGATTTCTGCTGTATAATCTTTGGGCAGGGTAAAGCTGTGCATCATATATCCGCCGTATTGCGGCAAGCTGATGGACAGATTTTTTCCGTTGATGAAGCCGCCAAATTCCTGGTAATTATACCACAGGTTCACGTAGCCGTTCCACCATTTCTTAATAGGCAATGGAGCGCCGATATTAAAGCTGTAAATATCCTGTTTGGCTATGTTGCGCTTCTGCACATAAGTGGCGCCGTGAACCGTATCCAACACCTCGGTAGCAAAATCATCTACATGGCTGTAGCCTATAGTTGTGTTGATAAAGCCCATGAATGTATGGGTAAGCTCCACGGTATTGGTGTACTGAGGATTAAGGAATGCGTTACCTTTCTGGTAGGTCAATTCGTCCAGTTTGAATTCGAAGGGGTTAAGATCTTCGTAAGTGGGGCGGTCTATGCGGCGGCTATAGGTAAGATTGAGGCTGTTTTTCTGGTTCACAGTCCATGTTAACGCACCGCTGGGGAAGAAATCTATGTAAGATTTCTTTGTGTCATCGTCACCTTGTTTTATGCCATCGGCGCGGGTCAGCTTACCTTCACGGTTAGTTTGTTCTGTCCTTATGCCGGCCTGGAGGCTCCATTTCTGGCTCAGCTGGCGCTGATAGTTGATGTAGCCTGCATTAATGTTTTCTGTGTAGCTGAACTGATTACTCATTTTGGTATCCAGTACATCGCTGCTGTTTAACACGTTGTAAAAATTATAAGTGTTATCGGTTGTTACATAGCTGAATTTTACGCCGTAGCCGAATTTGCCTTTCCAGAGATTCTGCTCTCCATCTGCCTTCAGCGAATAGATATTGATGTTTACAGGGGTGTTGTTTTTGTAGGTAAGGTTGGTAAGGAATGTGTTGTAGTAGGTATAGTCATTAGGCTGGGTGCTGCTATGGCGGCCAACGAACCTGCCGTAATCTGCATCAATGCCGAATTCACGACCATTGGTATCAGCATATTTGTAATTGAAATTCAGGTTAGCGTTGGTGCTGGAGCCAGGGATCTGGTTTTGTGCAATAAGCGTCTTCAGATAATTATTGTGATAGTATATATCTGTTACGCCATGGCTGCTCCACGTACCATCGGAAGTATTGATGGTGCCCATAACGCCAAATACGCTGTTGCGGTTGGCGTAATAGTCAGCTCCCGCTTTAATGTTCACATTTTTATTGTCGGTAAGCTGTACCGAATGCATGTCGTAGACAGTGTCGTTGGTCAGACGGTTTAGGTTCTGGTCGTTGCGGTATTTACCGCCGTTGAAGCCTGCGTTGCCAAAGATGTTCCATTTTTTATCCCTGTAGTTAAGGTTTACTGAACCATTCTCTTTAAAATAGTACCCTTGGGTAAGGCCGAGATTCGCGCTGCCATTGGTGCCAATCTTCTTGTTCTTTTTCAGTTTTATGTTAATGATGCCTGCATTGCCGCTGGCATCGTATTTGGCGCTGGGATTACTGATCATTTCAATAGACTCAATATCGGCACTATTGAGCCCCTTGAGGTAAGATGCCAGGCTTGCGGCATCCAGCTGGGAAGGTTTGCCATCTATATAAATGCGCACACCAGTCTTTCCTTTCATGCTGATGTGTTCATTGTTATCTACCTGTACGCCGGGGCTTTTGCGCAACAATTCCAATGCGCTGCTGCCGGTAGCATTAATGCTGTTCTCTACATTAAAGACTGTTTTATCAGCCTTTACCTCTATCATAGGTTTACGGGACACGATAGCCACGTCTTTGAGCTTTGTGTCATTTTTTATCATTACCGCATCAGGTGCGGTGAATGGCTGATCGCCGGTAAGTGAGAATGGAGACGTCCAGAAATCTGTGTACCCTACGGTAGAGATGCGTATGAGGTAGGAACCCGGAGCGGCATCAATGTCGTAATGGCCAAGGTTATTGGTCAGTTCTGTTTTGGCAAGCGAGCTGTCTTTACTATTGAGTAAAGAAACAGTGGAGAGCTGCATTGGTTTGCTGCCATCTGATACATTGCCTGTAATGTGCGCCGACTGGGCGAAGCTGATTGCCGGCAAAAGGAGTGTGGCGAATCCCGTTAGCAGATTACGCGAATTGAAAGAAGAAAAGAGTGTAGAAGTGTGTATCATGGTCAATGTATATAACTATTAGTCGTTGAATTGGAAAAAAGGTTACAGTCTGCCGACTGTTTTAATATTTACAGCAGCAAAATTGGGTAGTATTTATGGATGAAACATCCCCCTTTTAGGTTAATTAACCGGTTTTAGCGGTAAATCCCCCTTTTAGGTGGACGGCTAAAATGTTAAAACGAAAAGATTTACCGGTGGCGGCAACCAACCATTATTCTGTTTTGTGAATTTATTATGCAATACCCATTAAGGAAACGTGAAAGTAATTTAATAACGCAAGTATAAAACCAGTGTAGCAATGATAACGGTAATGAAAAGGATAGATGACGGCTAAATGTGTAAAAAAAAAGTTATAATAGGATTAGTGTAGAGGTGAATTAGTTTTCCACGAATTTTCCTGTTATTTTTGAGTTTTCTAATTGATTTAACTGAAATTTATACCCGCCGGAAAAGGCGGAAACAACCTTATATTGAATATGAAGAAAATTGCACTGATCGCCACCCTGTTTATGGGGCTGGCGTTTCGTTCTGAGGCGCGCCAGGGGTATAAGATACACCTGAAGATGCCAGGCGTGAAGGATTCCATGGTTTTCCTGGCTCACTATTACGGCAAGCCATTGCCTACTATTTACAAAAGAGACTCTGCCCGTTTTGATAAGAATGGTAATGCAGAGTTCAATGCTGTAGATTCTACGTTCGTGGGCGGTATTTATATGATGCTGCTTTCTGACAAGAAAACATATTTCGAGTTTTTGCTGAACAGCGGTGATGATATTACTATAACAGCCAGTGTAGACAAACTACCGGAAGGCATCAAGTTCAAAAATTCTGAAGAGAATGTACGCTTCCAAGGTTATGTTGACTTCCTGAAGCAATACGGTAAAGGGCAAGAGACGCTGAAGAAAGAGCTTGAAAACTCTAAAACAGCTGATGATTCCGCTGCTGTACGCAAAAAGGCCGGTAAAACTGCCAAGGATCTTACCAACTACCGCAGGGACTATGTAGCAAAATATCCAAACACTTTGTTGTCGAACATCTTTAATGCGCTTGAAGTGCCACAGGTGCCGGAAGGCGATCACTTCCTGGAAGATGGAAAGACCAAAGACTCAACATTTGCCTATCGTTATTACAAGACGCACTATTGGGACCTGTTTAACTACCAGGATGACAGGCTGATACATACGCCGATATTGGATGGTAAGCTGGATGAGTATATGAACAAACTGGTTTTGCCATGGCCCGATAGCGTAGAGCATGAGTCGGACCTGCTGCTGAAGAAGGCAAAAGGTACAAAGGACCTGTTTAAATACACACTCTGGTGGCTGACCCGCAATGTGGAGAACAGCAAGGTGATGGGTATGGATGAAGTATTTGTATACCTGGTGGAGAACTACTACATGAAGGGTGATGCCTTCTGGCTGACCAACGAAGAGCTGACCAAGTACCAGGACCGCGCTATGAAGATAGCACCAAATGTATTGGGTAACGTGGCGCCTGAAGTGAAGTTGCCAAATGTGCTGACCAAGAAGGAGGAAAGCATGCATGGGATAAAATCGCCGTACACAGTAGTTATCTTCTATTCGCCAGACTGCGGCCATTGCCAGCATGAGATACCACTGATAGACTCGGTTTACGAAGCAGCATTGAAAGCCAAGGGCGTAAAAATATATACAGTAGCTACCGAAGGAGATGAAAAGAAGATAGCTGACTTCCTGACCAAGCACAAGCTGGAAAAGTGGGTGAACACTTGGGATCCTGAACATGTAGGCGATTGGCGGAGCAAGTATGATGTGTACAGCACACCAACCATTTACCTGATGGATGAGAAAAAGATAATAAGGGGTAAGAGGCTGGATCACACCAACATCCTGAGTGTAATAGAAATGCAGGAAAGGAAAGCAAAAGACAAAGCCAAAGAAAAAAAATAATTCAGTAAAAATCTAAACACTACAATGCGAAAGCTGGTAATCACTTGCCTTATTTCCGGGCTCGGAATAACAACCGGAACTGCTCAGACATTATTCACCTACGGAACCCGTTCAGTTGCAAAAGATGATTTTTTAAGGGTCTACAAGAAGAATAGCATGAACAAGGCCCCCGACATGTCGGACACGGCCCTGCGCAGCTACCTTGACCTTTATGCACTTTTTAAAATGAAAGTGGCAGAAGCGGACAGGGAGCACCTGGATACCATAGATAAAATACAGAAGGACCTGGACAGCTACCGCAAGCAACTGGCTAAAAATTACCTGACCGATGAACAGGTAACGAACAAGCTGATAAGAGAAGCGTACGACCGTGGTAAGGAAGATGTGCATGTGAAGCACATTATGATCGCATGCCCTCCTGGATCGGACTCTACACTGGCTTATAAGAAGATAGACAGCCTGTATAACCTGATAGCTACCAATAAGGCTAAGTTTGAAGACATAGCCAAGCAATTCTCTGACGATAAGGGTTCTAAAGAAAATGGCGGTGATGTAGGCTTTATGACCTCTATGCAGACCATATATGCTATAGAGAATGCTGCTTACAACACACCTGTTGGCAAAATGTCTAAGCCGTTCCGTACACAGTTTGGTTATCACATTATCAAAGTTGTGGAGAAGAAGGCCGACCGCGGGCAGGTAAAGGTGGCGCAGATACTGTTCCTGTCGCCTAAGTCTAAAGGAGAAGAAGGTATGGTAGCTGCCAAGAAACGTGCGGACAGCGCATTGGCTGCTATTAAGGCCGGAGCATCATTCGCTGTAATGGCAAGGCAACTGTCTGAAGACAAATATACCATGTATGATAGTGGTGTAATGAAGCCATTTGGAGTAGGCAGGATGACACCAGCATTTGAGAGTGCTGCATTCGACCTGAAGAAGCCGGGTGATGTATCTGAGCCGATACGCACAGAATATGGTTACCACCTGATAAAGCTGATAGCTAAAATGCCGATACAGCCATACGATTCGGTATATACCCAGCTGAAGCACAAGGTGGAGAATGATTCCCGCGCGCAGACTGCAAGGGAGATATTTATGGCCAAGATCAAAGAAAAAAATGGCTTTAAGGAATATACAGAGAATGTAAACGAAATAGTAAATAAAATAGCTAATTCGACACCGGATACCGGTAAGATGAAGGGTATGTTCGTGATGGCGGAATTCAGCCGCATGAATAAGCCAATGTTCTCCCTGGCTGGTAAGAATTACCTGCAGAGTGACTTTGTAAAGTTCCTGGATAACCTGACACATGGCCGCCTTAATGGCCCTAAGGCTGCCGTTATTAAGGATGCGTATAACCTGTACCAGACCAATGTAGTAACTGATTTTGAAGAGCACAAGCTGGTAGAGGAGAATCCTGAATTCAAGATACAGATGGAAGAATACCGTGATGGTATCATGCTGTTTGAACTGATGGACCGTAACGTGTGGAGCAAGGCTACTAAGGATACTGTTGGTCTGAAGGCATTTTACGAAGCGCATAAGAACAAGTATGTATGGGAGCCTGGCTTTGAAGGTTCTGTATACACCTTTAAGAACAAAGCGGCACTGGATACAGCACAACAGCTGATGAATGCTAACCCGAACATGACCGACGAGGACCTGATAAAGGCGCTGAACAACCAGAACAATCCTGACAGGGTAGCTATACAGCGTGGCCGTTACGAGTTCTCTAAATTCCGCGATGCCAGCCGTGAGGAACTGACTGCCAGCAAGAAGAAGGTGATCAATGTATCTAACGGAACTTACAAGATGATAGTTGCCAGGCAGATATTCAACACACCGGGTGTTAAGACACTGGACGAAGCCCGCGGTTATGTAGTAGCTGAGTACCAGGATGCACTGGAGAAAGAATGGAATGCCAAAATGAAGGCTACATATCCTGTGAAGGTGAACGAGAAAACTTTTGCATCGATGGTTAAGAAGTAAATCTCTGACTGAATTATAATAAAGAAGCCACCGCGAGGTGGCTTCTTTATTATATGGGTAACTTATTATTTGTTAGAGTCCGGCAAGTTCCATTATATCATTATATTCGGTTTCGCGTACGCGGCCTACAGACAAGCGGCCTAGGCGCAGCAGGTCCATTTCATTGAAACGGCCATCAGCTTTTAACTGTGCCAGTGTTACGGGGTTTGGCAGTGCTTTTACCGGTTTCAGATCTACCACTACCCAGTTCGGGTCTTCCGTTGTAGGGTCCTGGTAGTGCTCTTTGGCTACTTCTGCAATGCCTACTATGGCAAGTCCTTCGTTGCTGTGGTACCAGAGCACTTTGTCGCCCTTTTTCATTTCCTTCATATTGTTGCGGGCGGCGTAGTTGCGTACCCCGTCCCAAAAGGTCTTCTTGTCTTTTACAAACTGCTCCCAGCTATATTTAAATGGTTCCGATTTTACGAGCCAGTAATTCATTGTATTGTATTTTTATGGGAATAAAGATAAAGCGTTACCGCTAATTCCATGCTATGAAGATATACTGGCATAAGAAGTTGGTCAGAAATGGGTTGTTCATGTTGTTTGTTACAATCGCCATAGGCTTTGTGATGCCTGATGAGCATTATTCTTTTATGAGTGTGTTTGGATTTATATGTTGTGCTTTTGTAACAATATTGCTGGCACGGGTGCAATGGAGATATCGCCACACTGAGAATTGGGAGAAGACACAGAAAGGGCTAGCAACAGTAATGGTGAAGTTTACTGATAATACTATTCTATTCCCTAATGGTTATCACTTCCGGCATAGTAGTATTTATAAAGAAAGGATGGTGCCTGCGCATCGGATAAACGAGGTTATGCTCAATACCTATCCGCAAAGCATAGTTATAGACGACAGGGAGGTGATCTTTATGGATGGTGAAAGAAATGATTCCCTGTCGAACTTTGCTAAAAGAAATAAAATACCCGTTTCCTGCAGGGTAGATATATGGAGCTATATACTGGAACCATTCCTGGATACCGAGCTGGAAGCTGATGAGCAAGTAAGGATCATTGAGGTGCTGGCAGAAAATGGTATACTGTCCGACGAGGCTGAGGCAATTAGGAGCGGATGCAAATTGTCCATGTTGTTAAATACATACTTTACGATGGAGTGGGTGTATTACGGACATTATCACTACCTGAAGCAAACAACAATATCGGAAAAAAAATACTGGGAGAGCATGGAGGTAGCACTAAGAAACTATAAGCCGAAGAACACATGATGCTAACCTTTACCTTTTTAACCTTTTATCCTTTTCCCTAAATACCTTATTTTTGCGACCTGAAATAACGAAATAAGCACTATTTATATATGGGTAGGATATTTGAAGTACGTAAATCATCGATGTTTGCTCGCTACGACCGTATGGCGAAGCAATTCAGCCGTGTAGGTAAAGAAATAGCTATTGCTGTAAAGAAGGGTGGTCCTGATCCGGACAATAACCCTATGCTGCGTCGTATCATACAGAACGCGAAAGGTTTTAACATGCCTAAGGATCGTATAGAAGCTGCCATTAAGAACGCGATGGGCAAGGATACCAGCAACTATGATGAGGTATTGTATGAAGGGTACGCGCCGCACGGTATAGCCGTATTGGTGGTAACAGCTACTGATAATACTACACGTACGGTGGCCAACGTGCGCTCTCACTTTAACAAGGGTGGTGGCAACCTGGGTAATAGCGGTTCGGTAGGTTTTATGTTCAAACACCTGGGTGTATTCAAACTGAAGCCGGAAGGATTGAACATGGATGACCTGGAACTGGAACTGATAGACTTTGGCCTGGAAGAGGTAGGTGAAGATGCTGAAGGCAATATTATTATCCGTTGTGCCTTCAACGACTTCGGCAATATGCAGAAGGCGCTGGAAGATAAGGGCCTCACTCCGATATCGTCCGAAATTGAATGGATACCGCTAAATACCGTAGAGCTTACCGAAGCACAGGCTGAAGACGTGTTCAAAATGATAGAGCGCGTAGAGCAGGATGATGACGTGCAACAGGTATTCCACAATATGGCGTAAGTAATTTAATGAGTAATAGTATAAAGCCCCGCTTAGCGGGGCTTTTGCTTTAATGCCTGTTAAGTCGGCCGCGGAAATGACCATTCCGGTAGCTGGAAAATCCGCCTTTCAGGTTAGCGTAGAACGGGTCGTATGAATAGTCGTATTTCAAGCTATCATCAGTAATACTCAGCCGAAGCTGCATTTTGCTGAAATGATATATTGCCGAGTCATTTCTAGGAAATGTAAAGACAACCAGCCCACTGCCGTAAAATTCAGGAGTGATACCGCCAGAGTCTGGAAACCTGAGACCAGAGTTAATAAAATTATCGTAGATAGTTATTGAATCGGGATCGCTGTAATTGATATAAACGGATGATTGTAAAACTGCCGATGTATCAAAGCGTTCCTCAGAACGTTCATCGTACGAAGAATAGCTGTGAGACAGAATGCCAGAGAACGTGTCCGTGTTATTGCCGGATGTGTCTATTGCAGTGGTAGCAGCAGGTATAGCAGCCCCTGTATTTTTCTTATTACAAGAGCAGATTGCAATAGCGCAGAATAGCAGAAGGAACTGTTTCATAGTTGAGCTTTTAATTTGTAATAACGACAGATCATTAGGTTTATTGTTGGCAATCCCAATGAGCAATTGCTTACTATCACATCTTTTTGCCCCGGAAGATAGCATCCGTATATGTATAGCCATCGCCTCCCTTAAATTGTATATCTGATGGAGAGCGTCCATATTCAAATGAAAGGCTGTCGGGAGTGAGATGAAAGTAGCTGTTATTCTTCATGTATTTTTCACTTCCCACTTTTGGGAAAATGACAGGATCTAAAAAGCGAAAACTTTGCGACAACGTCTGTCCCCAGCTGTTATGAAAGGTAAACGATTGCCATGTATTGTCAGTTGAAAAATATACGGAGTCGTTCGTTGGATAACTGACATACATTATGCAAGGAATAGAGACTATAGTGTCTATTTCATAACTATGATAGTCGCTCGCACTGTTAAAGTGGTAGTAATAGATACCGCTAAAACTATCTATCCGTCCGCTATCAGATATTATTGCAAAGGCGGGGAGAGCGGGTGATGGTACAGTATTCTTCTTTTTTTGACATGCACTTAATGCAAAGATCGCTATGGACATCCGTTTCATAGTTCAGATTTAAAAGAATAACGCGCTGAGCAAAGTATTATTGTTACCAGTCGGAGGGGATATAATAAAGGCAAAGTATATTTTGTTGCTGCTTGTTTATTGTTATATTATATTATTCAGTGCATCATCTCAGATAATTCGATACCTCTATAATGGCGGTGGAAGTAATTTACCTATTCGTTTTGGTCATTACTGCTGTGGTTTTTTGTGGATTTGTGTAGACCATTTGCCCATATACAGAGTCGTACATTTTTGAACAATTCTGTGCCATTGCAATATTCTTCACCCCAATTAACAAGAGTAGTAATAAGGCTGGCTTTATCAGTATCTGCAGGCACTGCATGTAATGAAATTACATAAAAAGTAAAGCCCGATGCTGAGCGCCGGGCTTTACTAAAATTTTTCATGGTTAAGATCAGGGTATCAACGACTTAGTGACGGCTTTTGCCCTGACCTTCCTGCTGGTTGGTCTTTAAGTCGTTGTTCTGTTGTGTTTTAGCCTGCGGCTGATTGTTTTTAGAAGTAGTGTCGCGTTGCTCATCCTGCATGTCGTCTTCGCGATCTTCGTTCATTGAGCCAGACATTTTGCTGCGTTCTGATCCTGAAGCAGTTGTCTGATTTTTTTGGTTCTGGCGATTGGTAGCGCCCAGATCCTGATCTTCATCCATATCCTGCTCCTGGTTGTTCTGTCCTTTGTTATTCAGGTTGTTAGATGGCTGCTGGTTGTTCTGGTTAGAACGATTGTTGTTCTGCTGGTTGTGCTGGTTTTGGTTGTTGGTTGACATGGTAGTTTTGATTTTTATTGTTAATAATTTCAGCTACCAACCGAAAATATTCGTGCCAACCGGAAGATGGCTTGAATATTTATTTTTATCAAACAACTCCCAGGCAGCAGTCTGGTTTTATACTTACTAACAAATTATTTGCATTATTAACAGTAAACATTTAGTTTTATACAAGTTATCCACATTTTAGTTTTATTTTATTAAACGCGCTTAATCTTTAAATATTATTTATATTAATTTGATTTTTACAATAACACTTTTTTACAAAAAATAACTTACGTTTGCAATAATCATCGCAATTGTTAATCTGATTAACAAAATTATTGTTAAGGCTACAAATGATAATGGGTATAAGCTTGTTTTACAAAGGCAAAAACTTTTTACAGCTATTATGTGTATGCACACTCATCCTGTTTATAAACAGTGCATATGCTCAAAAAATATTCTCGCCGGCCTCTACAAATAATCTTACCGGGGGAGCAACTTATTGCCAGGGAGTTACTGCAGGTATACTGATCTATTCTTATAATACATGCTTTACAGGCAGTGGCAGCTCTACAGGCACGCCGATAACCATAAAATGGTATCAGAATAGTACCAACACTACAACCGGCGGAACATTGGTAAGTACTACCCTGGTAAACACGGCACTTTCTGCCAGCGGAAACACCAGTTATCAGCCCGCAACCACATCGCCCGGTACCAGCTATTACTATTGTGTGATCACGTGGAATGGCACCGGAACCTGTAATACAAGTGGTACACTGACGAGCGGCACGGTGGCTGTTATAGTTAACCCTACACCGGACGCTATATCGGGAACCAATACCACCTGCGTAGGTACGACATTAAACCTCTCTGACGGAGTTGCCGGTGGCACCTGGAGCAGCAGCAATATAACGGCCGCCACCGTTTCATCGACAGGTACTGTTTACGGGGTAAATGTAGGGTCGGCCACTATAAGTTATTCCATAGGTACATGCAGAGCACTTAAGACCATCAGCGTTGTTAATACTCCACCGGCTATTACCGGTAATAATATCATTTGCGCGGGTGCATCAACTTCTTTCAGCAATAGTACCACAGGCGGAACATGGTCTGTAGCTAACGCCAGCGTGGCAACAATTGATGCCGCATCGCCGGTAAATATTGGAGGTGTAGCTGCAGGCACTACCACTATAACCTATGCTATAACCGCGGCCTGCTACGCTACAAGGCCGCTAACGGTAAACATAACGCCTGGTGCAATTACCGGCTCTTCATCGGCCTGCCAGGGTACTACGGTATCTTTAGGTAATGCTGTCGGCGGCGGCACATGGTCCAGCGCCAGTACCGTTAGGGCTACTATCGATGCTACTACCGGTATGCTGAGTGCAGTATCTGCAGGCACATCGGCTATCAGCTATACCATAGGCTCGTGCAAAAGCGGACTTACCTTTACTGTAGTTGCTATGCCGGCTGCAATAGGCGGAACGGCAACCGTTTGTTCGGGAGCTGCTACTACGCTTACCAATACAGTGGCTGGCGGGGTATGGACAAGCAGTAACACAACGATAGCAACGGCCAATTCCGGCACCGGCGTGGTGACAGGGGTAAGTGCAGGCAACGCTACTGTTACTTATGCAATAGGTGCTTGTGCAGCAACAAAGAGCATTACAGTAAATACGCAGCCTGCGGCGATCACCGGCAGCTCTTCGGCTTGTACCGGCACGCAGGTAACGCTTGCTGATGCAACCGGCGGCGGTAGCTGGAGCAGCGTAACAACAGCACGTGCAACTATCTCATCAGCAGGCGTAGTATCGGCAGTGTCAGCAGGCACTACTGTTATCAGCTATACGCTGGGGTCGTGTGCGTCAACACGCACATTTACAGTGGTTACTACACCAGCAGCCATTACCGGCACACAGACTGTTTGCCAGGGGCAGACACGCACTTATATCAATACCGTAGTTGGTGGCACCTGGAGCAGCAGCAGTTCGTCTGTAGCATCTGTAAACAGCACTACCGGCATTATTACCGGCATAAACCCGGGCTCTGCAACCATTACCTACTCTACAGGTTGCGGCACGGCGGCCACCAGGGCTATTACGGTAATAGCCCAGCCGGCGGCCATAACGGGCACTACGGCTCTGTGTACCGGCATATCTGCAACGCTTGGCAATACTGTGACGGGTGGCGTTTGGAGCAGTACAGATCCCGCTACTGCCAATGTTAACTCAGCTACCGGCGTAGTTGCCCCGCTCACTGCAGGCGCAACAACCATATCTTACACAATGGGCGGAACATGCAGCGCCATTGCCAACGTTACTATCAATAGTCAACCTTCTCCTATTTCCGGCACATCGCTTATCTGTGCACCACGTACGGTTAGCCTCAGTGATGCGGTTGCCGGTGGCCTATGGTCGAGCAGTAATTCCGCGGTGGCTACGGCAGATGCATCAGGTGTAGTTAGCGGTGTAACTGCGGGCAGTGCTACCATCACCTACGCTATTGCCAATTGCATTGCTACTAAGGCGGTAAGCGTTTCGATAAGTCCTGCTGCGCAAATATCGTCTGCAGTTGCGCCGTGCGCTAATTATGTTGCCAATATCCAGATCACCGGCACGGCGGGGGCGACTATAACCTACAATGTGGACGGAGGCAGCACGCTTACCCAAACACTCGTTGACGGATCATTCTTATTGAATACCGGTGCTATTTCAACGGCACATACTTACGGGCTGATAGAAGTTCACGATGCCAATTGCGCTACATCTGTTGATACAATAGTATCGCTTGCGCCGGTACAGATGTATTGGATGGGTGGTGTACCTGGTCATGAAACAGAGTGGAACCAGGCAGCCAACTGGTCTTGTGGTTTTGTTCCCGATAGCATATCCGATGTCGTAATACCCTCCGACGCTACCAACATGCCTTCCATTGAAGCGGGAAGTGTCACTAAGATCAGGAGTCTTAATATAGATTATGCAGCAACAATTTCTGCAGATGCTACCAGCCAGTTAAAGGTGATCGGTAGCGTGATCAATAATGGTAAATTTACAGGTAATGGTCTTATGTGCCTGGTAGGCACTACAGGGCAGCATATTGCCGGAATTGGCGAAGTTTCTAACCTGAAATTACAGAACGATTCGGGTGCTATTATTAATGTAGGCGCTCGTCTCTCTGTAACAGGTACACTAACATTAGCCAGGGGATGTCTTGCTACCAATGATAGCCTTGTGCTGGCATCCGGCGCAGAAGGTACAGGAAGAATAGCTGCATTGTCTGCAACGGACACTATAAAAGGTAAAATAACCATGCAGCAATATGTGCAAGGTGGTTATCGCCGTTACAGGTTCTGGAGCCATCCATTCAATAGTGCGCTGTCGCTGGGCCAGTTGCAGAAGTGTATTGATATTACCGGGCAGGGCGGTGCAGCCAATGGCTTTACATCAACTGTCACCAATGCCGCTTCTGCTTTCCGTTTTGATCCTTACAGCAGCGATGCGTCGCAAAGTTATGACCCGGGATGGAAACCTTTTACCAGGATCAGCGTATCGGCAGCGGATACTAATAAACTGCAGCGCTACCAGGGCATACGGCTATTTGTGCGTGGTGGCAAGGGGCAGGGGCTTGGTTATATTAGTTCCTATACTCCCGCACCGGTTGTAGCAGCTATGTCGGGCAACATAAATCATGGCGAACTGGATGTGCCGCTATCGCGCGGCGCGGATGACAACCAGGAATATAATATGGTCGGCAACCCATACCCGTCTCCCGTAGATATAGGTACTATACTATACAATGCTAAGCAGGCCGGCACCATCAATGGTTCGGCGTTCTACATCTGGAATCCTGCGCTTGGGGCTGGTGGCCAATACCTGGCGATACCTATAGGCACCACAGCGGCTATCCCATATTCTATCCCGGCTAATACCGCCTTCCAGGTAAAAGCTGCCTACGATGGGGCTGAATTACATTTTTCGGAAAGCAATAAGACATCGTGTGCCGATAATAATTTATTCAAGGGTCCTGCACAATCGCTTGTATTGAATGTTTACGACAGCAGCTATCAACTGTGGGATATGCTGCATATACAATTCAACGACAGGGCTACCGACAATAATGATAAGAGCCTTGATGCGGGCAAGCGCCTGAACGGAGATTTTGCATTTTACAGCATTGCCGGCGGTAGTGAAAAGCTGGCAATAGATGCCCGGCCTTATCATAAGGAAATGCGCATCCCGCTTGGCGTGAACAGCGTGTATGCACAAGAGTTTATAGTAAGGGCTGAGAATGTACCAGCCACGCGAGAAAAGCTATACCTGCATGATAAACTAACGCAACATTACCTGTTGATGGAAGCAGGCGCAGAGTACAAATTTTCCATCACTAAAGAAAAAGAAACCCAGGGCAATGAGAGGTTCGAGTTAACAACAATTCTCCCTGAGCAGAACAATAAGCTATCCGTTGCTATTGCACCTAACCCGGCAAGCGATGAGGTAATGATCTCGTACAACGTATCAGGTGCAAAAGACGTGCTGGTGCGTGTTACAGATGTGGCAGGTGTATGCGTTTACAGTACTAACGCCGGTGTTAGTAATGGCCAGTTAAAAGTGTCTTTATCAGCATTGCCTGCGGGAATATATATGGTAGAGGTTGTTGCCGGTGCGCAAATATCTGCTACCAAACTGGTTAAAGAATAGCGAAGAAGTGCATACCACTTACTGACTCATTAAAATGAATAAACGGGACACTTTTAAAGAGTCCCGTTTTATTTTTCAAGGTATCGGATGTTACTTCATTTTGCTCAGCACTATCGTCCATATTTCCTGTTCGCGTTTGTCGGCGGCCAGGTTCATGGCTTCGGCTTGTTCTACCAAAGGTTTTACTTCCGGGTGGTCCTGCAGGTCTTGTGCGTTGATCTTTACATTCAGGTATGCGCCTTTTATTGCGGCACGGGCACAAAGTGCGCCTACACCTGCATCGCTGACACTGTTGGGGTTGCCGGTCTCTGCCATGGCCTGTACCAGGTCGAATGATTTAGTAGCTGCAACCATTGTGCGGAATGGTACTTTGATAGCGTTGATAGTTGCAGCGTCGATAGCTGCTTTGCGCGCCGCTTTTTCTGCATCATTGCTTTTTGGCAGGCCAAATGCGTCCATTATCATGTTGAAGGCAGCTGTGTCTTCATCTACAAGGTCCAGCATTTCTGTCATCATTTTCTGGCCCTGCTCGGCGTGGGTTGAGAATTCTTCCCAGCGGCTGTCCCATCCCTTTTTATGAGACGACAGGTTGGCTACCATAGTACCCAGTGCTGCGCCCAGCGCTCCGCAATAAGCAGCTATAGAGCCACCGCCCGGAGCCGGAGATTCGCTGGCTGTTTCCAGTGCAAAACCAGTAACGGTCATATTCACCAGCTTCTTCGCATTGGTATTGCGCAGGCGATATTCAATGATCTTTTTCTCGGGATCGAATGGGGACAATTCGTCGAGCCCCATAGAGCGAACAGCTATTTTGATCAGCTCGGCTTCGCTTACCCCTACAGAGCGTTGTTGCTTGCGCAGGAAGTATTTGCCCGCTTCAAGAATAGCTTCCAGCGGAACAAGACCTACCAGTTCACTGCCTGTTACACGCATGCCGCGTGCTGATGCACGGTCGCAGCAAGTATCAAAGGCCACGTGAAGTGGGGTAGTGTGCATGTTAGTAAGGTTCATAGATATCTGGGCAATACCATACTCTTCAATATACCACCCAATAGCTTTTACTGATTTCAGCAAGCCCGGTGTCCATACCGCTTCACCGTTCTCATCTTTAACCACCTTGCCTTTCTCGTCAGTTTTCTGGCGGCCTTTTTCGCGTACATCGAATGCTACAGAGTTAGCGCGGCGTGTGCTGGTAGTGTTCAGGTTTACGTTATAGGCGATCAGGAAATCGCGAACACCGATAACTGTTGCGCCGCTCTTCTCGTTAAATACTGCTGCGCCATAGTCGGGCTTCCATTCCGGCTTCTGTATCTTGGCAGCAAAGCCTTCATATTCGCCACTGCGTATATCGGCCAGGTTGCGGCGGTAGTCGGCCTTGGCCGCGTATTCGTATAAATAAGTTGGTATGTTCAGTTCTTCAGCTACGCGTTTAGCCAGTTGATTAGCGTAAACAACTGTATCTTCTACGCTGATGCCGCTGATAGGAATAAGTGGACAAACATCGGTAGCGCCCATCCGTGGATGTTCGCCTTTGTGGTTGCGCATGTCTATCAATTCGCCCGCTTTCTTTATGGCCAGGAATGCAGCATCTATCACAGCCTGCGGATTGCCGACGAACGTTACTACGGTGCGGTTGGTGGCTTTGCCCGGGTCTACGTCCAGTAACTGTACGCCTTCTATAGTTTCTATTTCGTTAGTTATCTGCTTGATAACGTCCATATTCACGCCTTCGCTGAAATTAGGAACGCATTCTATAACGGCATTCTTATGATCTTTCATTATTGGTTGTTTAGCGGTGCAAAAATAGAAGTGTTATTGGTAATAGAAAATCCGGCGGAATATTGTGTTAAACCAATCTTCAATGGTTTGGTCTTATAGTTGTTAACAGTAATGAGTGTAAACTGGCACTTAATTTGAAATAAAAGAGCCAAAGAAAACAGTAAGAAATATGAAGAAGAAATTGTTGATGCTGGGATGCATCGTATTCGCGTCGGTATATTTTACCTCTTGCATTGTAGTTGCCGGACCACCAAGGTACCACAGGCACTATTATCACCACCATTATCATCACGGATGGTAATAAAATGCCGGGGCTATGTTCCCGGCATTTTTTATTAAAGACATTGTAATATCACTGTTGCTTTTTCTTTACATACCATAGTGGATTTTATGCCGTTATAACTATAGGTGATTTTTAATTCTTTCACCTTCCCCCTTGCCGGGTCAGTTCTGTTTCCGCCAAAAGTGTCGTTCTCTACTACAAATGATAAGTGATTGTTGAAGATAAGTGGCGTAAGGTAAGGCTCTACATCAATACTGTGCGATGGATTGGAAGGATCGTAATATATAGCCGAATCAATAACTAATGGTAATGGCATTGCTACCGGGAAATCAGCGTCCAGGTAGGGGTAGTCTATTACCGTAGCAACTAGTTGGGTGGTTTTTTTTATGGGCATTGTGCAATAGTTTATGCTTGTGCTAAACTACACAAAAAGATCAAACGGGGCGTATATTGATGTTTTAGTGGTAAAATCCGTTTATGCCTTTTGTTCTTAATATTATCTTATTGTTAAGTTTGTGTAAATTTGACATTAACGATTTAGATGTGAAGCGCCTTATTCTGATAGCAATGTTATGGGGCCTGTTGATAACAGGTAAAAATAGCTATGCCGCAGATGCAAAGAAGGCTGATATCTGCTTCTACGGAGATACTATACGCTTCACCTTCGATGCATGCGAATTGGTGGACTACCAGGGAGCGTTGAGCCCTGACAAAATACATGAGTTTTACAATGGCATAGTAGCGGCAGACTACGACTCACTGGTAAATGATATGCTGGCTTATAAGGCTAAACATAAGCCTGATGATTGGGTGTATTATCAGCTGGTAAGGAAGGTGGCTCAATATCTCAGTCCCAAGCAAGACAATTATGACAGGTATACTTTGTATAAATGGTTTTTGCTGAATAAGTCTGGTTACAATTCTACGCTTAACATAGCCGGGGATAAGCTCTTGTTATATGTGCAGTCGGATGAGAATATTTATGATATTCCATTTTATAGTAGGGTAGGCAAGCAATATATATGTCTTAATTATCACGACTACGGTACTGTCGATCGATCTAAGCCATTCATTGAGGTCGCGGCCATAGCTCCTGAAGCACTTTATCCTTTTTCTTATAAATTGACGCAATTGCCAGCTTTCTCCCAGACCGATTATAAGGACAAGGAGTTGGATTTCAGCTACAACGACCGCAATTATACGTTCAACATCAAAGTGAATACAGAGGTAGGTAATATACTGAAAAACTACCCGGTAGCAGATTATAAACTGTATTTTAATGCCCCGCTTAGCTCTGGTACTTATAATTCCCTTATTCCGCAACTGAAGAAGAGCGTGAAGGGAATGAGTACCAAGGAAGGGGTGGATTACTTAATGCGCTTTACCAGGTATGCATTTCTATATCAACCAGATGTGGACAATTTTGGTAAAGAAAAACGGCTGTCTCCCGAACAAACGTTGCTTTACGATCGGAGTGATTGTGAAGACAGGGCTGCGCTGTTTTACTGCCTGGTAAAAGAAATTTACGGATTGCCAATGATTGTGCTGGAATTTCCCAAACACGTTACTATTGCTGTACGATTTGACAAACCTATAGGTAAACCGATCATTTACAACGGGAATGCTTATTCTGTATGCGAACCTACGCCTCAGTCTGAAGATCTGGGTATTGGAGAATTAAGCAGGGAACTGAAGCGTGAAAAGTATTCAGTAGCCTTTGCGTATGAACCGCAGAAATAGTTATTTGTATAGCGACAGTACATTATGAGATAATGCTTTTGCGGTTTTGTAGCCGATCTCGAATATTTGATCTGCATCTTTCATCTGGAACATTCCGAATGCCGATAGTTCGGGCTCTACCAGCAAATCGCATAGGCTAGCTGACTCATAAACTTTCTGTGCCACTGCCATATGAAAGCTACGATCTATTATTGCGAATTTTGAAATGTTAGCCATGTCTATGTTAGTGGCAATACGGTTGACATGGTTGTCGATGATCACGTTACATCTGTCTGCTAATGGAGCAGCTGGTAAATTGTCCAGTATGCCGCCGTCGGCAAGCGTGTAACCTCTGAACGACACCGGCTGATACACAACAGGCACAGATGCTGAAGCAATAACAGCATTTATTACTTCGCCTTCAGAGAAATAGATGACTTTGCCATTCACCATGTCGGTTGCTGTAATAAACAGTGGGATGCGTAGCTGAACAAAGCTGTTTTGCGGTATATGTTTCTTCAGGATATCCCTGAGCGCAGCCATACTGAATATTCCGTTACTGCCCAAGGATAGTCCTTTAAGGCTGATGTATGATTGCCCCTTTAGAATAGCTAATATCTGTTCTGCCCCAAGACCGGCAGCATATAATGCACCTATTACGGCTCCAGCACTTACACCGGAGATCATATCTATGGGAATGTTCAGTTCTTCCAGCAATTTGATGAAGCCAAGGTGTGCAGCACCTCTTGCGCCTCCGCCGGAAAGCACGATACCTGTTGTTGCCATATTATTTGTTGAGGAATTTATGCGTGATGGAGCACAGTAGTTCTAGGTCTACCTGTTCTATTGGATGGGCGGTGCCGGGCAATATGCACAGTTGCGCATTGGGCAATGCGTGGTATACATCTAGGGTTTCTGTAAGTGATACCATTTTGTCTTTATCGCCCAGCATTACCAGG
Organism: uncultured Flavipsychrobacter sp.; assembly: GCA_964588295.1. Lineage (GTDB taxonomy): Bacteria > Bacteroidota > Bacteroidia > Chitinophagales > Chitinophagaceae > Flavipsychrobacter. Next base: position 58,418 of record CAZPOT010000010.1, read on the forward strand.
CATTTGCAGGTGATCTTTGCAAAGTCCGCTGTTGTAAGTGGATTGTCCTGCCCCATAGCCAGCATCATTTCAACCGTCTTTGCCAATACTGTCTGCCAGCCAATTGCTGTGTGCCTGTGCTCGAGTACCTGTGCGTAGTCGGGTATTTTAGACATGATCTTATCGGCATCCAGCATTTTTACTTCTCGTTCTGCTATTTCAGGGCTCCAATGGTATTTAGTGGCCAGTGTTATAACTTTACTTACCTTTTCGGGATAATGACGGGCGAGGTACATGGCTACGTAACCGCCCATGCTATACCCCAAAATGTTTACCTCGCTTATCTGGTGTTGCGAGAGATAGTTAAGGATATCCCCGGCAAACGACTGAATTGAAAATTGACCGCGGGTAAGCGGTAATGTGCCATGGCCGTTAAATCCGAGGATTGTAACATCGTAATTCTGAGCGAATTGGTCGGCCAAAGGCTGTAATTGACCGGCAGAGCCAAGGGCTCCGTGAAGTATTAGCAATTTCATCATCCGGGGACTATAATTTTAGGTAAATTTAGGCTACTTTTGAACTCTTAAAACTTTTTTGGATGCAGATAGCAATCATAGGAACAGGCTATGTAGGTCTGGTGACAGGTACTTGTTTTGCGGAAACAGGCAATAACGTAATGTGCATTGATATTGATGAGAACAAAGTCAATAAACTAAGGCAAGGTAAAACCCCGATCTACGAACCTGGTCTCGAGGTGTTGCTGGAGCGTAACATAAAAGAAGGAAGGCTGCATTTTACTACAGATATCAAGGAAGGTATTGCCGGTGCTAAGGTGATCTTCCTGGCATTGCCAACACCTCCGGGTAAGGATGGTTCTGCCGATCTGCAATATGTACTGGATGTGGCTGCTTCTCTTAGCAAGATCATTACTTCTTATACAGTTATTGTTAATAAGAGCACAGTGCCGGTGGGTACAGCTGAAAAGGTACATAATGTACTTATCCAGCACCTTGACCGCTCACTATTCGATGTGGTTTCTAACCCGGAATTCCTGAGGGAAGGCGTGGCAGTTGATGATTTTCTGAAGCCTGACCGTATAGTTATAGGTACAGATTCTGAAAAAGCCAAGAAGGTGATGGATGAGTTGTATCAGCCATACATCAGGCAGGGCAACCCGATCTATTTCATGGATCAGCGTTCGTCTGAAATGACCAAATACGCGGCGAACTCTTACCTGGCAATGCGTATATCTTTTATGAATGAAATGGCTAACCTGTGCGAGCGCGCAGGTGCTAACGTAGACTGGGTGCGTATAGGTATGGGCAGCGACAGCCGTATTGGCAAGCGCTTCCTGTTCCCGGGCATTGGTTATGGCGGCAGCTGTTTCCCTAAAGATGTAAAGGCACTGGCGTTTACTGCGCAGGAAATGGATTACGATTTCCAGATAGTGAACACTGTGATGAGGGTTAATGATAACCAGAAGCTGATATTGGGCCAGAAAGTGCGTAACTACTTTGGCAGCGACCTCTCAGGTCTTACGTTTGCATTGTGGGGTTTGGCATTTAAGCCGGAAACCGATGATATCCGTGACGCTCCGGCCCTTGACCTGATCCGTGAATTACTGGCCGGTGGTGCTAAGGTGACAGTGTTTGACCCAGAAGCGATGGATAACGTAAAAGCGATATTTGGCAATAAGCTGCGCTACGCGGAAAACCAGTATGATGCGCTGACAGGTGCAAGTGCGCTGTTGGTAGTGACAGAATGGAGTGAATTCCGTAATCCTGACTTTGATAAGATTTCCAATGCATTGGTACACCCATGTATTTTTGATGGTCGCAATGTGTACTCTCTGGACAAGATGGCGGAACTGGCCTTCTATTACGAGAGCATAGGCCGCAAAACAATTAACGCCAAAGTGCATGATACTTTGGAGATGCCTAAGACAGAAGTGTTAAGGGATAGGGGCACACAGGATTAATCATCAAGATCATAAAAATAGACATAGTAATGGCTAAACGCATATTAATAACCGGTGCTGCCGGGTTCCTTGGTTCTCATCTTTGCGACCGTTTCCTGAAGGAAGGTTACGAAGTAGTGGGTATGGATAACCTGCTTACCGGCAATATCAAAAACATAGAACACTTATTCCCCGTAAAGGAATTTGAATATTATCATCACGATGTAACGAAGTTCGTCCACGTGCCGGGTAATGTTGACTACATACTACACTTTGCTTCTCCGGCCAGCCCAATAGACTACCTGAAAATGCCGATACAGACATTGAAGGTAGGAGCCATGGGTACGCATCACCTGCTGGGCCTGGCTAAAGCAAAAGGTGCGCGCATCCTTATAGCATCTACTTCTGAGATATATGGCGATCCTCATGTTCACCCACAACCTGAGGAATACTGGGGTAATGTGAATTCAGTTGGGCCGCGTGGGGTGTATGATGAGGCTAAGCGTTATATGGAGAGTATTACCATGGCCTACCATACTTTCCATAAGCTGGAAACGAGGATCATAAGGATATTCAATACTTATGGTCCTAAGATGCGACTTGATGATGGCCGCGCACTGCCTACCTTTATGAGCCAGGCGCTTAGGGGAGAGGACATTACTATGTTTGGCGATGGTTCGCAAACACGTTCTTTCTGCTATGTAGATGACCTTGTAGAAGGGATCTACAGGTTGTTACTTTCAGATTATACTGGACCAGTAAATATTGGTAATCCTTCGGAGATAACGTTGATGCAGTTTGCTGAAGAGGTACTTGCGCTTACGGGCTCTAAATCTAAGATCGTCTTTAAGCCGCTGCCGCAGGATGACCCTAAACAGCGTCAGCCGGATATCACCAAAGCCAGGAACATCCTTGGATGGGAGCCGAAGGTTGACCGTCATGAAGGACTTAAACGCACACTGGAATATTTCAAGCAACACATTTAATCTAAAGTTTATAGAAAGCGAGAGAGGGCTTACCACTGGTGAGCCCTCTCTTAATTTTATGTGCCGGTAAACTGCTACCTGAACCCGGGTGCGTTATGCGAACTGGTGTTGTTGCGGCCGATATTGCGGCCCTGCATTGGCCTGTAGTACAGGGAGCATGATGCAAAGAAAGTGGTGATCAGTGCAACTGCTAAAATGGTCTTTATTATTTTCATATGCTGAGATTCGTTTTTATCGTGTTGTTCCAAAATTAATGATTGCAGCTTAAATATTATAATTATTGTTGCTTGTTGCGATCATATTCGGCCTGCAATTGTTTTGATGTTTTTGTGCTGCCATCGTGGCTCCAGCCCGGTGGTCTAAATAAATAGCCCAGTTTATTTTTAAGCGATGTTTTTTTGCCCAGATCTTTGCCTATAGCAGACCATTCATGCACAACAATATGAACCGGGTGAAAAGGTTTGTCTATGGGTTTGGTCAGGCCATACACGGTTATTTCCTTAGTGGTATCTTCCGGTACAAACGTGCCAAACATCCTGTCCCATATAATAAGGAGCATGCCCATATTTTTGTCCAGGTAGGGTATATTGCTGGCATGATGCACCCGGTGATGAGAAGGCGTAACGAATATAAGTTCTATCCAGCGGGGCAGCCTTTTTACGGCTTGCGTATGTACCAGTATGCCGTAAGATTGCGTAATGGCATAAGCAAAGAAGATATCGGCGGGTGAGAAATTGAGTAACACCAGCGGAATAAAGTAAAAGAACCGGTACATGGGCATAAGTACCGATGACCTGAACCCGGTGGTGAGATTGTACTCTGGCGACGAATGATGCGTAACATGTACTGCCCAGAACAGGCGGCAATGGTGATCGACAAAGTGCTCTACATAAAAAAGAAAGTCTTCGGAAAGCACCAGCAATATCCAATATAACACAGGGTTAAGGTGAATGTCGAGATGATATTGATAGAAGAACATCAATACACTTAACGACACAAAAATGCGTAGCACGAAGTCGATACCGGCATTGAGCAGGTTGAGGTACAGGTTAACAAGTGTCTCTTTAAAGCTATAGAATTTTAGCCGGTGAAAATTACTCAATATGATCTCTGCTGGAATAAACATAGCATAAATAGGGATGTTGAAAAGCAGCATCACCTTGTCGTGGAGAGACATATTGAACATCTGGGCGATATTATCTGGAACCGGCATTATCTCTGTAAATAGCCCGCAAAATTAAGAAATACATATTGTAGCCAACTGATATTGAGCAACTGTAAATAAAAAAAGGTAACGAGTTGCCCCGCTACCTTTCTCTTATAATCCAGTGCTGTTAAACAGTCATTATTTCTTTCTCTTTGTCTTTGCAAACATTATCTACAAGTACAATGAATTTATCGGTAATGCCTTGAATTACTCCTTCTGCATTTTTCGCAATGTCTTCGCTCAGGCCATCTTTCTGCAGTTTCCTTACCTGCTCTATGCTATCGCGACGGATATTGCGCACAGCCACCTTAGCATGTTCTCCTTCATTCATTACTCTTTTGGTCAGTTCTTTACGGCGCTCTTCGGTAAGCGGCGGCAGATACAGGCGAATGTAGATGCCATCATTCTGCGGGTTCAGGCCGATGTTAGAGGCAATGATCGCTTTTTCAATGGGGCCGAGCATATTCTTTTCCCATGGCTGTAAAGAGATGGTGCGGGGATCGGGTATGGTGATATTGGCTACCTGGTTAAGTGGGGTAGCGTTGCCATAATAATCAACGTAAATACCTTCCACGATCTGCGGTGTGGCTTTGCCGGCACGCACCTTGCCAATTTCTGACTCCAGGTGTGCAATGGCTTTTTTCATATTCACCGATACCTCATCAATTATCAGTTCTAAAGCGTCGCTCATAAAAAGTAATGTGTTTTGGGAACGCAAATGTAATAAAAAAATGACCTTTTCAATTTCTGTGTTTTAAGGCTGTTTTATGTGTGTGTGACAATGTGTTAGAAGCCGGGGCGGCGTTGATTGATAATGCAGATAGCACTATAGGGATACTTTAACCTGGTTGATTTGGACAAAGTAATTAAGGTTGGTAAATTTGTATAAATTATCAAGCATAATGGAAGCAATATTAAGCGCACCTGTAAAACTGAGTGAGAGTGCTGTAAATGAGGTTAGAAGGCTGATGGCGGAGCCTGACTTTGTACAGGGGCAATATCTGCGTGTAGGCGTAAAGGGCGGAGGATGCTCAGGAATGAGTTATGTACTGGGTTTTGATCAGATGGAGGCCGATGATGACATTTTTAATATTGAAGGTGTGGATGTGATCATGAAAAAGGCACATGGTATTTACCTTATGGGTATGGAGGTTGATTATTCTGACGGGTTGAACGCCAGGGGATTTGTGTTCAAGAACCCTAATGCAACAAGCACCTGCGGATGCGGCAGTTCGTTTGCCGTTTAATTCATCTGCCATAAACAAGGGCCATGACCTTTATGAAGTTCAAGATCAGCCGGATATTACAGGCAATTGCCACGATTGTCTTTATAGCATCGCTGAGTAGTTGCGAGAAGGAAGTCAAGATCAATCTGCAATCATCGCCACCGCAGTTGGTAGTGCAGGGAGCTATAGAAAATGGCACACCTCCGTATGTGATATTGAATACCACATTTGGTTTCTTCTCCAGTGTTGACATTTCTACCATCCAAAACAGCTTTGTACACGGCGCCGAGGTAACTGTTTCTGATGGGGCAAAAACAATTGCGTTGAAAGAGTATGTGCTGGATACTTCTGCCGGTAACAAATTTTATGTGTACTCGGTAGATACATCGAATATTGCCAACGTGATTATAGGGCAGTTGGGTAAGTTTTACACCCTTACCATCAAGTATAACGGGGCAACCTATACTTCGGTTACCAAAATACCATACCCTAAAGGGCTGGACACCCTTTGGTTTGGCCCGCCAACATTTGCCAGAGAAAGCACACCGGCAAACGCCCGGGAGCTATTTGGTAACTATTCCGACCCTGATACCTTGGGTAATTACGTGAAATATTTCACCAAACGGAACAATGAAGGGTTTTATCCGGGAGGCGTATTTTCTGATGAGATCGTTAATGGCAAGCCTATTAATAACATTGACCTTTTTGCAGGGCAATCGAACGATAATGGTACGGGCAGTAATTCCGATTCATCGTACTATTTCTACCCCGGCGATTCTGTGATCGTAAGATGGAGCGAAATTGATAAGAGCGTTTACGACTTCTGGAATACGTATGAATTTTCGCTGCGGTCGAGCGGGAATCCGTTCTCGTCGCCTATAAATGTAAAGAGTAACATAAGCAATGGCGCTTTGGGTGCATGGGCAGGGTACGGATCAATATACTATAGGCTTAAAGCATATTAGACTGGCAGGTCCTATTTTTCGACAGAGTGTGGATAGATATCATTGCCCATGTAAAGAATAGTTTGCATCTTTAAGCCCTTCAAATAACTAGTAACACAATAACTGACAATAGAAAATGAGCGAAAACGAAAAGGTACATTGCCTCATCATAGGTTCAGGGCCTGCCGGATACACGGCTGCTATTTATGCATCGCGTGCTAACCTGAACCCTGTATTGTACCAGGGCATACAGCCCGGTGGCCAGCTGACGATAACAACAGATGTGGAGAACTATCCCGGCTATCCTAACGGCGTAATGGGCCCGCAGATGATGGTTGATTTTGAACAGCAGGCGCAGCGCATGGGTGCTGATATACGCTGGGGGATGGTTACCAAGGTAGATCTGAGCCAGAAGCCGTTTAAAGCTGAAATAGACGAAGAAAAATGGATAGAAGCTGATTCCATCATCATAGCTACCGGAGCATCGGCCAAATGGCTGGGCCTGGAATCTGAGCAGCGTTTGAATGGACATGGAGTATCGGCCTGCGCAGTATGCGATGGATTCTTCTTTAAAGGTAAGGAAGTAGCTATAGTAGGTGCCGGAGATACGGCTTGTGAAGAAGCGCTTTACTTATCTAAACTTTGCAGCAATGTGCACATGCTGGTACGTCGCGATGAGATGCGTGCCAGCAAGGTAATGCAGGCACGGGTACTGAAAACACCAAACATCAAGGTGTACTGGAACACTGATCCTGTAGAGGTGCTGGGCGATAAAAAGGTGGAAGCGATGCGCGTGCGCAACAACAAAACGCAGGAAGAAACTGTAGTGCCGCTGAGCGCATTCTTTGTGGCTATTGGTCATAAACCGAATTCTGATCTGTTCGTAGGTATGCTGGATATGGACGAGCAAGGGTACCTGATCACTCAGCCCGACTCCACACGCACTAACATAGAAGGTGTATTTGCTTGTGGCGATGTACAGGATAAAATATACCGCCAGGCGGTAAGTGCTGCGGGCAGTGGCTGTATGGCTGCGCTGGATGCAGAGCGCTACCTGGGTGCGCTGGAGCATTAATACTTACAAGACTATATAAAACAAACAGGCGAGCCATATCGGTTCGCCTGTTTGTTTGTAGCTATATAAGTTGCTTGTGTGGATTGTTGATTACCTTATCAGCGTCACATCGCCCTTGTATACTACATTCTCACCGCCGGGCCGGGCTATGATAACCTGGTAATGATAAACACCCATATCAACAGGAGCACCGTTAAAGGTGCCATCCCAGCCTTTTGTTATGTCCCAGTTGTTGCTGTATACCACCTGTCCCCAACGGTTGTAGATATTAAATTCTACCAGCTTGCTGTCTCTGATATTCGTTATACGGAACACATCATTATGTCCGTCACCGTTTGGTGTAAATGCAGTTGGTATCAGTACGGTGTCGGTGTAAATGATGTTGATGTTCACATGCGCTGTGTCTGAGCAGCCCCATTCGTTCATGCCCGTAACAATGTATGTAGTATTGCCTGCGGGCCGGGCTATAGGGTTGCAGATATTTGGGTTAGACAGAGAGCCATCGTTGGGCGACCACATGTAGTGCCTGGCTCCGTCGGCAGTAAGTTGTACCGACGAATTGAACAGTATAGATTGATCTGTGGTTACATTGGTAAGGGTAAGGCCGGGATGAACTATTACATCTACAGTGCCTGCAATATCGCAAATGCCATTGGCTGCGACTACGGTGTAGGTGCCTGCATTAGCCATGGTGGTATTGTAAATAACGGGGTATTGAAGATTGGATGAGAAACCTGCCGGGCCACTCCATGTAAACGTTACTGTCGTCATACTATCGGTGGCCGATAATAAGAGTGGTTTTCCCTCGCATACCGGTGCATTGCTTTTTACTTCAGGTGGTGGTGGCGCACCGGGATCTATCAATGTAATGTCGCCTAAAGGTGCAGAAGGACAGCCGAACGATGAGACCATGAAGTAAGTATAGGTGCCTGATGTAAGGCCTGTGACAATAACTTCTCCGGCTGCATTAGCAGCTATTGTTACCGGTGCGGCAGGATTGCCATTGTACTGGTAGTTGACCACGTAGGACACGCCCGGAGTAAGGCCTGATAATGTTACATAGCCATCCGCTGCGTGACATACAGATGGGTTTTTGCCGACAATATTAGTAATAGACGGAACAGGATGTATAACCACTGATGTATAAGCCGGCGCAGATTCACAGCCATCAATAATAGTTGTAGCAGAATAACCTCCTGCATTGGCCTGGGTGGTAGGCGCAATGGTGGGGTTTTGCAACAGCGAAGCAAAGCCTGCCGGTCCGCTCCAGTTGTAGCTTACGCCGGGTGTAGTGCAAGTGGCGGATAACGATAACAGGCTGCCAGCGCATATGGGACCATTGCTGCTGAGCACGGGCGCAGCAGGCGGGGGCGGTAGTGTAAGCACTATTGGGCCGGGGATGGGGTTAGACAGGCAGCCGCCAAAAGATGAGGCGATGATATTATTGACCGTACCGCCATCGAGGCCGGTAATGATCAACTGGCCCGATGCATTGGCTGTGAGTATCACTGTACGCGGCGAACCGTTGAACTGGTAGTTAACGGTATATAGATTGTAAGGTTGCAGGCCGCTTAGCGTAATGGTGCCATCGGCACTGATGCAGGTGGTGGGGTTGGTAGCACCTGCAAACGCAATAGTAGAGCTGGGTAAGGAAGTAATATTGAACGTAACATAGCATGCCGGTGACATGGCATAGGTTATTACTGCGGTGCCACCTGTAAGCGCAGTAACCATACCGGTACCGGTGACAGTGGCTACTGCCGCATTACTTGACGACCATGTGCCGCCAGGTACAGTTTCTGTAAGCGGGGTAGAACTGCCTGTGCAAAGTACGGACATGCCTGATATAGGATCTGGCATGTTAGCTACATTGACCGGCGCGGTAGCTATGCAGCCATCAGGAGTAGTATAGGTGACCGTGGCTGAACCAACGGATATGCTGATAAGATCTCCGGTGGTAGAGATGGTAGCCACTGCAGGGTTGCTGATGGTCCACGTACCAGCCGGTACTGCATTGGTGAGCACTGAAGAACCGCCAAGGCAAAGCGATGTATTACCCACAATGGGCGCCAGCGGATAAACGGTTATGTTCCTTACCGCGGTATCCTTAGTGCCGCAGGCATCAGTAACAATTACAGAGTAGCTGGTGGTGGCCGATGGGGTAACGCTGGTAGATGCTGTAGCCGCACCGGTTGGCAGCCACGAATAAGTATAAGGAGCGGATCCGTAAGTGGTTGTAGTATTAAGTGATGCCGTAGTGCCGGGGCATATAGCTGCCGGAGTCGGCGCGATGATAACATCCAACACGCGGCCTACTATGGTGATAGTAAGCGGCATTGTTGCAGTGATGTACATATTGGTACAAGGTGCTACAGGGGTATAGTTCTGGTAAAAATTCATGGTCACGTTCAGGTCATAAGCCGAACAGTTAACCGGAGGTATGCAGGATGCAAGATCGGATATGAGCGATATATTGGCACCGCCACATGTGCCGGGGGTAAAGTCGAGGCAGTACCAGTAATAGCCGCTAAGCAGGGGATTCCTACAGGCACCTACATAAAAATCCATAGAGCCGTTGGCCATTAATGCCCCGCCACTGGCCAGGTATTCAAACGTGAAACGCACATCGGTAACCGTGATATCTGCAGGCACTGTAGCTGGATTCAGGATGGCGCAGCCGGTGGTCCAACCCGGGCTGTAGGTAGAACCGGCAACACTTACAGAGGTTGGTGCAAACACCAGTGGATCAATAATAACAGGGTAAGCGGATGCACCGCGGTTGAGACAATTGCCCGGCAGCAGGATATCTATAGTGTTATCGGAGCCTATTGAGTAACCGATATTGGTCAGGGTATGTTCGGCGTTATTTTTCTCGAAAGCTGTGGCAGCTGATATGGTGTACGTCTTATCTCCCGAAGCATTGAGTATGTTGATGATGCCAACGTAGTTTTGCCTGTCCGGCGTATCTAGTCTTAATCCGCTGCCCGCATCAAGATGGTCTCTTACTATCAGCCTGCCATGGGCATAGGCCGGCATGACATGGTTGATCCAGAAATTGGTTTTCACCGCGCCCCTGTTAGTGCGCATTTCTATATCTATACCCGGCCATGCATTGGTTACATAAACGCCGTCGTCACCAGCGGTATATACGCTCCAGTTAGCTGCGCCGAGATCCGTAATGCTGCCTGCACTGTCTTCGAACAGCAGGTGAAGGTTGTTGTTGTATTTTATGTTCTGCCCTTCCTTGCCCAGCGACACGTAGCCGCCATTTTGTGTACTGATGACAACCGGAGCTTCTTGCGCCGTGGCAGCGAATACACCGTTGCCTGCAGGGGTAAGATTCTTATCGATGCTGCGCCACCTGCCTTTTTCATCCCGATAGTGCATAGGGGCGGTGCTGGTTTGTGTGTATACTTTAGAGAGGGTGTCTTTATCAATAAATGTTTTAGAGAACTCTGTTCGCTTACCGATCGCCTCGAAGCAATTATTGCATGGGGTAGCCTTGAAGAGCAGGCCAATCTCAGGGTGGTCCTCGTAGCCCTTATTGCCGTTTTGCACAATGGTGCTTTTGTCGGGAGTGGTTGAGGTGAACGAGGTGTAATTAAACTTGCCTTCGCCCATGCCAGGCCTGGCATGACGCTCTTGTGCATTTGCAGAAAATGCAACAAGGCATATTACTGTTATTATAGACCGTAGTAAGCCTAAAACCTTCATGTAGAACGGATATGTTGTTATTAAATGCAATATTATGAATTTATCTGTACATAAATTTTTGTACTAGTGATTGTTATAATAAATATTGTTATTTAGCGTACACCGTTATATATTTTATGTAACTTCAGATATTATTATTAATCTATAACCAAACATTTATGAGGCTTCTTAACATTTTAACCGCCGGTGTGGCAGTAACATTCTTTTCGGCTAGCGCATATGCACAAATGGATAGCTGTAATGTATTTCTTAAAGGCAATTATGTAGAGGTGGGTATAAATCCGCTGGGTGCATTTGGTTCCAGCACTAATGCTCCGGCAGGGTATCATAGCAGAACTGCCAGTTCGTATTTAGTGAACCCGGGATGTAATCCGGCATTAACGTCTCTCGGCACCCCTGTAGGATTTGTAGCAGATCCTAACATGACAGGATGGACCAGCTATTACGGCGATTATTATATGCCCGGTACGCCGCAGGAAGGATGGGCGCTGCAGATCGGCTCGCTAAATGCAACTGCGTATACCCCGGCGCTATCTGTTGTATCGCCTACCATAGATATGCCGGGTAGCAATATTTCTTATAGCGCAATTGGTGGTCAGGCTACAGGTGTATGGGAGGGGATGTATGACAGCATTAAAATAACTCAAACCACAACAGTAGATACGAATGGCCTGTTTTTCAGGGTAAGCGTTGTGCTCACCAACATGGCTTCATCAGCTAAAGACAGCGTATATTATATGCGCACCATCGATCCGGATAATGATGAAACCACAACCGGATCTTTTACAACTAAAAATGTAATAGAACACCAGGTTACCGCAACTTCCAACCTTGTTGCTGTCTCTGCCCGGGGTACAGTAGATACGAATGCGTACATGGCACTGGCGGCTGAGGATAGCCGGGCTAAGGTATTTATTCTTGACTTTGGACTGACGCCCTATAACCCGCCGTCTGCAATATATGGTGGTGGCACAACAGTCTTAACATCGGGTAGCAGTGTCAACGATGCGGGTATAGGCCTTATCTTCAACATAGGTCATCTGGCGTCTGTAGATAGTGCTGCTGATAGTGTTGACCATAAAGCTACCTCTCTGCATCCGGCCAATAGCGCGTCTTTCTCTTTTGTTTATGCGTTCAAATATGGTGTCGCCGATACCGTTGCAGGTAATGGCTCATCACACACCACAGGTATTGCTGTGGTGAAGGGTAGTATTGTTACAATAAGCCCTAACCCTATCATAGATAACGCCGTTGTAGATGGCCTATCGGCTGGCGATGCAGTGAGCATCTACGATATGGCAGGAAGGCAGTGGATAAACACCGTAGCTTCTGATAACAGGGCTATGATAGACACTCACCAGTTGCCCGGCGGTATCTATCTTTTTGTGATCAAAGATGCAGCGGGAATGATCAAAGAGCGTGTGCGGGTACAGAAGAATTAATCTGATTTGATGGTATAAAAAGAAATGAGGCGTGAATTCACGCCTCATTTCTTTTTATACCCTTTATGTTTCCTAATTTGCGGCCATGAAAAACCGGTTATTCAGGTGGGCTATAATTGGCGCGGTTATCGGTGCCATCAGCATTTACAGGCAGTATAGTAACCATGTTACGCATACAGGAACAGAATGGTTGTTGCTGTTGCTTGCTTACACAGGGGTATTCATGCTGCTGATGTTCCTGTTTACCGCCATTATGCAGAAGCTACAGAATAATAAGGGGCAATCGCCGGAATAGTGTTTGTTATTTATTTAGGTTCTTGCTGCTGAAGTAGAATGGCAGCATATGCGTTGCATCCTCCACAAATATTACATTGCCTTCAGGGCTGCACATGTACAGTGCAATAGGGGCATTCTGAGCAAGTTGAGTTTCCAGTATGGTTTGCCTGCATATACCGCAGGGCGATAATGGTGTACTATTAGTAGTATTGCTGCTGGTGTAGTTCACTGCCATGGCCAGTATCTGTTGCTGTTTGTCCAGGGGGTTGATCCCAGATAGTAGTCCGCGTTCTGCACAAATGCCAGCAGGATAAGAAGCATTTTCGTGGTTGGAGCCGGTTTTTATAGAGCCGTCGGCCAGTAATGCTGCTGCGCCTACATAAAATTGTGAATATGGTGCGTATGCATAATGAGTAGCCTTTGCCGCTTCCGCTACCAGTTCCTGTATGTGTGCAGGCAGTTGGTTAACTGTGGTCTGCTGGAAAGGAAATTCAAATTGTTCCATAACTGTACTTGATGTATAGTGGTAAAAAAAGGATAGCCAGGTGTTACCCCAGCTATCCTCGGCACGCAATAATAGCACTTTATCTGATATAAAGCGCAGTATCAATGAAAAATTGAGGTTATTTTAAGAATCTGTTAATCAACCCAGTCGCATACAAAAACGTTGGTGTCGTGCCCGCCTCCATTGTTCCTGTTAGAACTGAAGATGAGCTTCTTTCCATCAGGCGAGAACATAGGGAAAGCATCAAAACTACCATCGTGAGATATCCGCTCCAGGCCGTTGCCATTCACATCTATCATGTACAGATTAAAAGGGAATCCGCGCTCATATTCGTAATCTGACGCGAAAATAATGTGCTCACCATCGGGTGCAAAAGATGGTGCCCAGTTGGCTTTGCCCAGTTTGGTTACCTGGTGCACATCTGTGCCATCGGCATTAGCTACAAATACTTCCATTTTAGTTGGCATCACCAGCCCTTGTGCCAAGAGGTCTTTGTATTCCTTTATGTCCTCTTCTGTTTGCGGCCTTGATGCGCGCCACACTATCTTCTTACCATCGGGAGAGAAGCAGGCGCCACCATCGTAGCCGGTAGTGTTGGTTATCTGCTTCACGTTGGTGCCGTCGATGTTCATTGTATAGATGTCCAGGTCGCCGTTGCGCATACTGGTAAATACTATTTTATCTCCCTTGGGCGATACTGTACCTTCGGCATCATAACCCGGTGTGTTTGTTAGTCGCTTAGTGATCTTGCCATTCAGGTCGGCTACAAAAATGTCGTAACCATCATAAATAGGCCACACGTATTTCTTTATCTTGTTCCTGTCGGGCGTGGGCGGACATGATTCCGACGCCAGGTGCGTGGATGCATACAGGAAGTGTTTTTTGTCGGGCATCAGGTAGGCGCATGTGGTGCGGCCCTTGCCCGTACTTACACGTTTGTAGGTAAATATTTCTCCCGGTTTCTTTGTAATTGCACCATAAAATATCTGGTCGCAAGGTGTGCCATCGGCCGGGGCTGTGCGCTGGAAAGTTATGTGTTCATTATCGAACCCGAAATAAGCCTCAGCATTATCCCCGCCAAATGTCAGTTGGCGCATATTGCTGAAATGTTTTTCATCGGGGTATTCCAGTTTTTTGGCTTCCTGTGCGAAAGTTGATGTAAGTGCAGCAAGGCATGCCGCACCTGATAGTAGCGCTTTAAATTGCATAAACTTAGTTGTATTACAATAATAATTTAAAATAAGCAATTGTTGCAGATGATCTAAAATAGCTCATGTTCGCTGGCCAGATATATCAACTGCGCCAATACGGCTGCACCAAGTTTCAGTTCCCGGTGATTTACATTTTCAAATACATCGTTGTCTGTGTGGTGCAGATCAAAATATCGCTGCGAATCAGGTATCAGCGAAGCCGCAGGCAGGTGCATGCGCTCCTGTATGGCGCTGATATCAGAGCCGCCTTCTTCTATACTGAAATCGTAAACACCATAAGGGAGGAACAGGTCTTTGAAGGCTTTTATCTTATCTTTCTGTTCTTCCTTCATTTCCATCCCAATACCGCGAGGTGAAAAGCCACCGGCATCGGTCTCTATTACCAATGCATGCTGTTCTTTCTTAGCCACGGCAGAGTCTGCATAGGCAATGCCACCTTTTATGCCATTCTCTTCGTTCATGAACAGTACTGCACGTATGGTATATTTAGGACGTATGCCAAGCGCTTTATAAATACGGAGCACTTCCATAGACTGCACACAGCCCGCGCCGTCGTCCTGTGCGCCTTCGCCAACGTCCCACGAATCGAGGTGGCCACCTACCGTTATTATCTTTTCGGGGTATTTGCTGCCTTTTATTTCGCCTATTACGTTGTATGAGCGTACATATCTTTCCTGCATGTGGCATTCCGACTGCATTTTTCCGCTAACATTGCCGTGTTTGCACCATACTTCCAGGCTATCTGCAGAGTTGTTACCAATAGCCATTTCAGGTATTTTCTTTACCGTATCGGCATAGCGCATGCTGCCAGTATGCGGAAAGTCATCTTTACCGGTTGATATCGATCTGATGATAACGCCGGCTGCGCCTCTTGCCGATGCCAGGCTGGGCGTGAACCAACGATATTTTACTGCATCGCCATAACCTTTAAAGGTGAAAACAAAATCCTGCCTGAACCGGTAGTTGAAAAAGATGATCTTGCCTTTCACTGCTTCATCCGGCAGGTCTTTAAACTGGCTGATATCGTTTACCATCACTATCGGTTCTTCCAGTACCTTGCCTCCTGTTCCTTCACTATTGCCTAAAGAAAGCGCAGTTATTTTTTTATACTGGCCGTTACCCGCTTTTATCATCAGGCTTTCTTTGCCGCGTTTCCAGTAAGGCACATCGGCAGGCATCAGCCATACTGAGTCAGCACCTGTAGCCTTCATATATTTCTGTCCCCATTCCACTGCTTTTGCCGCTGCAGGAGATCCGCTGATGCGGTTGCCAACTGTTTTGCACAGCACATGCAGGTTGTCATAGCAGGTGCCATGCATTAATGCTTCGTCTGCTATTTTCCGAAACATCAAAGAGTCCTGGGCAATACTGCATTGAGTAACAGCAATAGCTGCAATAGTTAATAGCCGTAATTTCATGAGCCTAAAAGTAATCATCATATTTCAAATACACTTTACCGCTACAAGGGTGATTAAAAATGCTAAGTGGCTGAACGTTAATTTGAACCTAAAAGCAACCTTATGCTGTTTTAACTCATTTCTATATCAATAAACTACCAGTATATTTGTTTTATGAAGAAAGTTCTTGCGCTCGCTGCTATATGCACCATTTCAGTTCTTTTTACTCAGTGTGCAAAAAAGCACGTGCCTGATAGTAAGGCGGCGGTAACCGCCGATGCCGATAATCCTGTAGAATTAAAGAAAAAGTTTACCGAGCCGCAGATAGCGGAAGGTAAGGCCATATATACAGGCTCTTGCGATAAGTGCCATAAGTTGTTCCAGCCGTCAGAGTTCTCTGTAAAAGAGTGGAAGAAGATATTGCCAGAGATGAGTCACAAGGCTGAGCTTAATGCAGAGCAGGCAGCCAAGGTAAGAGCTTGGGTAATGATCAATGCTAAAGGCTGATAAATAATATTTCGTAATGGTATGTGAGCAACCCTTACTTTTGCGGCTGCTTCACGTATTCTTTATTTATGAAATTCATTTTTAGTGTCGTTGCATTGTTGGCAATGGCCGATACAACCTTTGCACAAGACACTACAGAGCAGCGCGCTAATGTGCATTTTCAGACTACTTACATCTATCAATATAAGCCTGCCTTTAGCGCCGCCTATTCCGGTCCGCACAGCCTTTCGCCGAAAGAAGAAAAGCAGAATTCACTCACTGCTACATTGTATGCAGGAGTGAGGCTGTGGAAAGGTGCTGAAGTATACATTAACCCGGAAGTGGCTGGGGGCAGCGGGCTTACCGGTGCTTTTGGTATGGCGGGTTCTACCAACGGAGAGACGTTTAGGGTAGGGGATCCTGCACCTTCGCTGTACCTGGCACGTGCATTTTTTAAACAAACAGTTGCATTTTCGGATAAGCGAGATTGGGTTGAAGATGGCCAGAACCAACTTCATGTAACGGACCCGAAACGTTTTTTACGATTGATAGTGGGTAAATTTTCGCTGGGAGATTGTTTCGATAATAATCGTTTTGCTAACGGCCCCCGTACTCAATTCCTTAACTGGGCATTGATGAACAACACTGCGTGGGACTATTCTGCCAACCTGCGCGGTTATACTGCCGGTGCTATTGTAGCGCTGAAGTGGGATAAGATGTGCTACAAACTGGCCATGGCCGCAGAACCTACAGTTGCCAATGGGGCTAAGCTGAATTACAATTATGGCATGTCTCAAGGCATAGTTGCCGAAGCTGCGCGTGAGATCTCGATCAATAAGCGGGAGGGTAATATCCGCTTGCTGGTATATCGTAACCAGGCCAATATGGGTAGTTACAGGAAAGCTATAAATAATGCATTGTTTACGGGGTTGTTCCCACCGGATATTACATCATCGGAGCACAACGGCAATACTAAAACTGGTTTCGGTGTTAATTGGGACCAGTCCGTGAGCGATAATGTTGGTGTATTTGCGCGGGTAGGCTGGAACGATGGTTTTAATGAGACCTGGGCGTTTACAGAAGCCGATGAAACAGTATCCGCGGGATTGAACCTGGACGGTGCAATGTGGCATCGTAAGGACGATAATGTTGGGGTTGGCGTTGTAGCTAACAGGTTGTCTAAAGATCACAAGGATTACCTGGCGTATGGCGGATTAGGTTTCCAGTTGGGCGATGGGGCTATCTCTTATGCTCCCGAAATGATCGGCGAAGTGTATTACAGTTGTAAGCCTGTTTCTTCCGGCATATGGTTCTCCGGCGATTACCAGTTTGCAGAACATCCTGGCTATAACAAGTCAAGAGGCCCGGTAAATGTCTTCTCGTTCAGGTTGCACGTGGAGATCTGATAAAAAAAGCAAGAAAAAATTTTGTTGGTTGTAAAAGATGCTTATCTTTGCAACCCCAAAACAAAAGAGATGGTTCTGTAGCTCAGTTGGTAGAGCAAATGACTCTTAATCATTGGGTCCAGGGTTCGAGCCCCTGCGGAACCACACTAAAGGCAGCAAGTAGCAATACTTGCTGCTTTTTTGTTTGCCATATTGTTAGTTATATACCAATCGGTATATTTGCATAATGAAGAAGGTCAGCAAGTCGGAACGTACCAGGCAATTTATTGTAGAGCAAACTGCTGCAGTATTCAATACCAAGGGCTATGCAGGTACTTCGTTAACCGATCTTACAGAAGCTACAAAACTTACCAAGGGCAGTATCTATGGCAATTTCGAGAATAAGGAAGAGGTAGCCCTGGCGGTGTTCGACTATAACTACGCTAAGGTGTTCAACATTATAAAAGCGGAAATGGCCGTATGCAACACCTGGCAGGAGCGGCTTATGGTTTACTATAAAGTATACGACAATTTTCATGCATATCCATTCCCTGTCGGTGGCTGCCCTGTGCTGAATACCTCTACGGAGGCCGATGATACCCATCCTGCGTTAAGAAAGAAAGCCGTAGATGCATTGAATACATGGCGAAATAATATTGTAAATATTATAGAAAAGGGAAAGACCGCAAAAGAGTTCAAAGTCTCGGCTGACGCTGAAATGGTGGCCATTGGCATTATGGCCACAATAGAAGGTGCCATAATGATAGGCAACGTTACCGGTCAGGCAAAATACAGGAAGGCGGCGATGAGGTCGGTTGAAAAAATGATATCAGATATTGTGAACTAGTTTTTTTTTGATAGTTAATATACCGTTCGGTATAAAATTTAAACTTTTAAAAGTATAGATTATGAAAGAAGTATTTATTGTGGCTGCAAAGCGTACTCCTGTTGGGGGCTTATTAGGTAGCCTGGCGCACATGTCGGCCACCGAACTTGGTGCACATGCCATAAAAGCAGCATTACAATCGATAGATCTTGATCCCGGTAGGGTAGATGAGGTGCTGATGGGTAATGTGCTATCGGCAGGTGTTGGCCAGTCGCCAGCCAGGCAGACCGCTATGTTTGCCGGCGTTCCGGATCATGTGGATGCCACTACCATTAATAAAGTATGTGCTTCGGGTACAAAAGCGGTGATGCTGGGTGCTCAGCAGATACAACTTGGCTTAAGCGACATAATTGTGGCGGGTGGTATGGAAAGTATGAGCAACACGCCGCATTATGCTTATATGCGTAAAGGGCACAAGTTCGGTAATGCAAGCCTGGCTGATGGGATGATAAAAGATGGGCTGTGGGACGTGTATAATGATTATCATATGGGGAGCGCAGCAGAATTATGTGCCAGAACATATAATATATCAAGGGGCGCCCAGGATGACTATGCACTGACATCGTATTCCCGGTCGGTTGCGGCCACAAATGCAGGTAAGTTTAATAACGAGATCGCGCCTGTGACGAGTATACATAAAGGCAATACGGTGAATATTGTGGATGATGAGGATATATATAAAGTAATACCCGAAAAGGTAGGCAAGCTAAAACCAGCGTTTGAAGAGGGTGGTACTGTGACCGCCGCCAATGCCAGCAACCTGAACGATGGTGCTGCCGCTATAATCCTTGCATCAGCTGAAGCAGTAGCCAGGTACGATCTTACGCCAATAGCAAGGATAAAGGGTTTTGCAGATGCAGCTCAGGCGCCGGAATGGTTTACCACTTCACCTGCGAAGGCGATACCTAAAGCAATAAGCAATGCGGGATTAACAGTGTCAGATATAAACTACTACGAGATCAACGAAGCCTATGCTGCAGTTGCTATAGCAAATATGCAGTTGCTGGGATTAGATGCACGTAAAGTGAATGTCTATGGTGGTGCTGTGGCTATAGGGCATCCGTTGGGGGCGTCTGGCGCACGTATCCTTTGTACTTTGTTATCGGTCCTGCAGCAAGAAGGTGGGAGGTATGGTGTTGCCGCGATTTGTAATGGTGGCGGTGGTGCGTCTGCAATTGTGATTGAGCGGGTACAGTAGATATGAAGATATATAAAATTATTTAATTTGCTTAATTGACGGAGCGGCTGTTATCAGCTGCTCTTTTTTTTTGATGAATTTTTAATGTAAACTTTAAATTGGATAAGAGTTTTTGTTGTTTATTTGTTAATAAAATGTTGCACACCATTAGCATTACTCGAAACCTTTGAACCTATAGCCTTGAATTGTGAGTGGAGGCTTGTGGTAATTATTGTGAAAATTGTGTGTAAATAATCGGTAGAGACAATAGCAGCAATTAGTAAAATATATTTTTTTCTTTCTTTTTGTTAATTAAATATTAATGAGATAGTTTTGCCGTGCTTTTGAACTTATAGAAATATATATATCCAATAATTAAACATCATTTGTATGAGGTATTTATTACTCGTTTTTGTGTGCCTGGGATTGAGTGTTGCGAGCTATGCACAAAAGGTATATGCTCCAAACACAACCAATTCACTTACCGGTGGGGCTACATATTGCCAGAATGTAGTGCCAGGGTTGCTTACGTATACGTACAATACCTGTAGCTCAGGTAGCGGTACTGCAACCGGTACAGCGTTAACAATTAGTTGGTATGCTAATACGATCAACTCCACATCAGGGGGCACATTGCAAAGTACCACATTCGTATCCAGTTCTACATCGGCTACAGGTAACACTACCTTCCTGCCGCCAACAGCAGATATAGGTACTATGTATTATTACTGCGTTATCACCTGGGATGGCACGGGGCTCTGTAATACAAGTGGTTCTCTCACCAGCCCGGTAGCGACAGTTGTTGTGAATACGGCTCCTGATGCTATCTCCGGATCATTTTCGGCTTGTGTAGGAACACTTACAACCCTCTCAAATACAGTTGGTGGTGGTACATGGTCCAGCTCAGCTGCTACCAGAGCATCTGTAAATTCCTCTACTGGTGTGGTAAATGCAATAGCCGCAGGAACAGCCACTATTTCTTATTCAATTGGTTCATGCCGCTCTACAGCGGTGTTTACTGTGAATGCTAATCCATCGGCAATAACAGGTACACAGACTGTATGCCAGAATGCAGTAACAACGTTTACAGATGCAACAGCCGGGGGCACGTGGAGCACGGGCGATGCTTCTATTGCTACAATCAATGCCAGCTCTTCGGTGGGCATTACCGGTGTAAACGCAGGTAATACAAATATCACTTACACATTATCGTCAACCGGCTGTTATGCAACGCGGCCTGTTACTGTTAATATTGCTCCGGCGGCTATCGCAGGGACATTTAGCGCTTGCGTCGGTACATTAACTATTTTGTCTAATGCTGTAGATGGTGGTACATGGGCAAGTTCCGTACCTACCAGAGCATCTGTCAATTCATCAACCGGTGTTGTAAATGCAATTGCAGCAGGTACGGCTATTATCAGCTATACAATAGGCTCCTGCCGTTCAACAGCCGTATTTACGGTCAACGCAAATCCTTCGGCCATAACAGGTACACAGTCTATATGCCAGAATGCCACTACATCGTTTTCTGATGCAACTGCCGGAGGTACATGGAGTTCAGGAGATGCATCTATTGCCTCGATCAATGCAAGTTCTCCGGTTGCAATAACAGGTGTAAATACCGGCACAACAAATATTACTTATACGATTACTTCTTCAGGCTGCTATGCGACCAGGCCAATAACTGTAAATGCGCAGCCTGCTGCCATTACAGGTACTGCTGTTGCCTGTGTCGGGTTTCAAACCTCACTTGCTGATGCAACACCAGGTGGTACATGGACAAGCGCCACAACAACCAAAGCTACTATCGATGCATCCGGGTTGGTAAGTGCCGTAGCTGCAGGTACATCTACTATTAGTTATACACTAGG
This sequence comes from uncultured Flavipsychrobacter sp., assembly GCA_964588295.1. Classification (GTDB taxonomy): domain Bacteria; phylum Bacteroidota; class Bacteroidia; order Chitinophagales; family Chitinophagaceae; genus Flavipsychrobacter. The sequence goes on from CAZPOT010000010.1 coordinate 80,142, forward strand.
GTCTTGCCGGTCTACAGTTGTTTATACTGTGAACGCTAACCCGGCTGCAATTACTGGTACACAAACCGTATGCGAAGGTGCCATGGTGACATTTGCCAATACAACTACCGGTGGTACATGGTCGTCGGCCAACAATGCTGTTGCAACAGTAACTCCTGTATCTCCGGGCGTTGTTACCGGTGTTGATGCAGGTAATACAACAATATCTTACACGCTGGGCACCGGTTGTTATGCAACTCGCACAGTAACAGTAAATACAACTCCCGATCTGATAACGGGAACATTCTCATCTTGCGCCGGTGTACAAACAACATTATCAAATACTACAGGTGGTGGTGTATGGTCTAGTTCGGCTTCTACTAAAGCATCGGTTAACTCTTCAACCGGTGTGGTAAACGCTATTGCTGCGGGTACAGCTATGATTAGCTACACATTAGGCTCGTGCCGTTCTACTG
>CAZPOT010000010.1:80696-197243 GCA_964588295.1 uncultured Flavipsychrobacter sp.
TTACAGCGCTTGTGTTGGTACACTTACTACTTTAAGTAATAGTGTCGACGGGGGCACATGGAGCAGTTCTGCAACAGCCAGGGCATCGGTTAATTCTTCTGGTGTGGTAAACGCTATCTCAGCAGGTACTGCTATTATAAGTTACACGATAGGCTCATGCCGTTCTACTGCAACATTTACGGTTAATGCCAATCCTGCTGTAATAGGCGGAATATTTTCTGTATGCGAGGGGGCGGTAACTACGCTTTCCGAAAGTACTGCGGGTGGTACATGGTCATCATCCGATGAATCGTTGGCTACCGTTGCATCCGGAGTAGTTACTGGCGTCAACAGTGGAACGCCTGTCATCAGCTATACTATGCCCACCGGTTGCTTTGCCACCAAGGTAGTAACTGTTAATAACACCCCAGAACCTATTTCGGGGCCGTCAACAGTATGCCGCACCTCAAGCGTTACTCTTACAGATGCTACTCCGTCAGGCAGTTGGTCTAGTTCAAGTATTTCTATTGCATCTGTGAATGCATCTACAGGTGTAGTTACCGGTATTTCTGCTGGCTCAGCAACTATCTCCTATGTACTTGGTTCATGTAAAGCTGTTTTGCCAGTAACAGTACTGGCATCCCCTGTAGCTATTACAAGTTCATCCACACAGGTTTGCGAGGGTTCCCAGATATCTTTTTCAAATGCAACTGCAGGCGGCTCCTGGAGCTCTGCCAACGCCGCAATAGCGTCTGTTGATGCAAGCTCTGGTGTGGTTGCTGGCGTTGGTTTTGGTACAACAACTATTACTTATTCTACAGGCTGTGGTAGCGCTGCAACTCAAATTGTAACAGTAAATAGAACCCCTGCCGCGTTCACGGGTACGCCGGCTGTTTGTGTAAATGCTACAGCTGCTATTGGTAATAATGATGCCGGTGGTACATGGTCTGGAGGCGCTCCGGAGATAGCTACTGTTGACGCATCTGGCAATATATATGGTGTAGCAGCAGGTTCAACTAATATCACTTATACATTGGGTAGCTGTGCCGCAAGCCGTTCGGTGACGGTAAACCCGAACCCGGAATCAATTATGGGTAGTGGACTGGTTTGTACGGAAACGCCTGTTAGATTCACTGATGCTACTATAGGTGGACTATGGAGTTCAGCTGATAACAGCAAGGCCACTGTTGACGCATCCTCTGGTGCTGTTACCGGATTAAGCTCAGGAGCAGTAAACATCAGTTATACTGTAAGCTATCCTGTAGGCAGTTGTGCAGTTGCTTATGCTACAACAATTAGTTCGCTACCGGCACATCCTGAAGCTATCAGCGGCTCACCGCTTACATTCTGTACCGGTACTACCGTAACATTGGCTGATGCTACCCCGGCAGGAACATGGAGCAGCGCAACACCTGCAGTAGCAACTATAGACGCAGCAGGCGTTGTTACCGGTCTGTCAGGTGGCACCTCCACCATCTCTTATTCATTAACCAATGAGTGCGGAACGGTTGCTGCTACCCGCGAGGTAACTGTAGTCGATTATCCATTTGCATTTATATCTTCCGCTCCTAACGCGTGTTATAATTATGCAACAGATATTGTTTTTGAAGGGACTCAAGATGCTATAATAACTTACAAAGTAGATGGGGGAGCCGATCAGACAGCAATTTTATCCGGCGGTTCTGTTTCAATCAGCACCGGAGTCATTACTTCGGCTCATAACTACGAATTGGTAGAAGTTCATAATGCTACATGTGCCACCGGTTACCATACTACAGCAACCGTATCGACCATCCCTATGCAATGGGTTGGCGGTGTTTCCGGCCATGAGACAGAATGGACAAATGCTGCTAACTGGTCTTGCGGATTTGTACCTGGAGATACAACAGACGTAACCATACCGGCGGGTGCTGCTTACTATCCTCAGATATCAGGATTCGGAGTAGTAGGTGCTAAAAATCTTACTATTGCTTCCGGGGCGCAGGTGTCTATCGGCAGTCTGGCTCAGCTGAAAGTAAAACGTAATTTCGCTAATGCAGGTACTATTAGCGGAGATGGTTCGGTGGTAATGGAGGGGGCATCTGCGCAATCCATTACCGGCATTGGAAAAATAAGCAGGCTCATAGTTAATAACGCAACAGGCGTTACTATAAACACAGGGGCAAGAGTTACAATTACCAAAGAACTCTTAATTGCTGCCGGTACGCTAACTACCAATGATAGCCTTGTCCTTTATTCTGACTCCACTGTTAATGCAAGGATCGGTTCTATAGCCTTTGGCAGTGCAGTATCTGGTAATGTTAAAGTGATGCAGTATGTTCGTGGCGGTTACCGCAGGTATCGTTTCTGGGCGCATCCGTTCTCAACTACTATTTCTCTCAGCCAGATCGAAAATTATATAGATATTACCGGTCCTGGTGGGTCATCTAATGGATTTACTACTACTGCATCCAACAATGCGTCTTGTTTCTATTACGATCCTGTTAAGGGCAACTCTTCTTTGGGCTCCGATCCGGGTTGGAGGCAGTTTACTAAGATCAATGCTTCAGCTGCAGATTCAAACTTATTCCATCGCTATCAAGGTGTTCGCTTGTTTATTCGCGGTACTAAGGGACAGGGACTTGGCTATATAGCCGAAACTCCAAATCCGGTAACTATTTCAATGGTAGGCCCTATCAATCAGGGCGATCAGACTGTTGTACTTTCCAAAGGTGCTACTACTTTACAGGATTATAATATGTTAGGCAATCCATATCCTTCTCCTATTGATCTGGGTACCGTTTTATATAGTGCTAAAGCCGCCGGTTCTATTAACGGCTCGGCATTCTATGTATGGGATCCTTATATTGGTGCAGGTGGTCAGTATATCACAGTTCCTATTGGTTCAGGCGCACCAATTCCATATTACTTGCAGGCCAATTGCGCTTTCCAGGTAAGGGCAGCACATAATGGTGATGTAATAACTTTTTCAGAAGGAAATAAATATGCACATGCCGACTCTGTACTCTTAAGGCCGTCAGCAGAATATGTAACGCTGAAAGTACTTGATAAGAACGAACACATGTGGGATGAGTTCCGTGTTAAGTTTGATGGTAACGCGACAGCCAACGATGATAATGACCTGGATGCGCACAAACTGGAGGGCCCGGACTTTAATTTCTATACAATATCCGACGATGCCCGTAAGTTGGCAATTGATGCCCGTCCGTTTGATGACGATATTGCTATCCCGATTGGTATTTCTTCAGCATACGAACAGCAATTTACCATTCGCGCCAGCGAAGTGGCAGTTCCGGTCGGCAAGAACATTTATCTGCACGATAAACTGTTAAACAAATACGTACAGTTAGAATTGGGTACTGAATACCAGTTCTCCGTAGGCACCGATGCAGCAACCCAGGGCGATGATCGTTTCGAGATAACTGCTAAGATGGGTTCTGCTGATTTGGCTATGCAAGCAGCCATCACTCTTGCACCTAATCCGGCAACCGATGTTGTGAACATTACATTTACATCGGCTAAGGAAGAAGAAGTTTCTGTAAGAATACTGGATGTTAGTGGAGTCAGCGTTTATAGTGCTGAGCTTGGAAAAGTAAGCACTGCACAAACAACAATTCCTCTGAAGTCGCTTTCATCCGGCATCTACATGGTAGAGATTAACCATGGTACACAGAAGTTTGTAAAGCGCCTGGTAAAAGAATAAGTATATATTTATTGTAGTAGAGCGGGGTGCAAAGTGCATCCCGTTTTTTTATACATTAAGCTAAAAATTTCAAAAAAATGCGGAAAAACGGATGGCTGATATTCGGTTTATGCATATTTTTACAGCCCATACCTTAAGAAATTATACGCCGGTATATTTTATTTAATTCTCAAAAACGACCATAATTATGCAACATCCTGAAGGCTATGTAAGCCACGAAATTGAGCACGGTATAGCGACTATAGAGTTCTTTCATCCGGCGAGTAATTCTCTTCCATCGGCAATACTCACCGACCTTGCTAAAACTATTAATGATATTGGGATAGATAACAGGGTAAAGGTAATTGTATTACGTAGCGCCGGTGAGCGTGCGTTTTGTGCAGGGGCATCTTTTGAAGAGTTGATGGCTGTTAGCAATGTAGAGGAGGGAACTAAATTCTTCAGTGGTTTTGCACACGTTATTAATGCAATGCGTAAATGTCATAAATTGATTATTGGTCGCGTGCAAGGTAAAGCTGTAGGCGGAGGAGTAGGCCTTATCGCCGCTACAGATTATGCTATAGCAACAGAAGACTCGTCTATAAAATTAAGCGAGTTGGCTGTAGGTATCGGACCTTTTGTTGTTGGCCCGGCTGTAGAGAGGAAGATCGGAGTATCTGGTTACTCGCAATTGGCTATCGATGCTACGGAATGGCGTTCGGCCGAGTGGGCAAAGCGTCATGGCTTATATTGTGAGTTGCACAAGAGCATCTCTGACGTAGATGATTCTGTTAATAGCCTGGCCGACAGACTGGCTCATTCAAGCCCGGATGCTATGTTGCAACTGAAAAAAGTATTTTGGCAGGGTACCGATCATTGGGATACATTGCTGTCTGAGCGTGCAGCAATAAGTGGCCGTCTTGTTTTAAGCGATTTTACTCGCAACGCAATACAGGCATTTAAGTCTAAGCCTGCAAAGGCATAACGGTAACATAATTATTCAATAAGCCGTAGCTGAAAAGCTGCGGCTTTTTTATTGCAAAAAAATCTTTTGGTCAATGATTTTGTTATGTTGATTTTTGCAGAATGTATACGCTTAAGAAAAGCCTGGGGCAACATTTTTTGCATGACGAGAATATGTGCAGAAAAATAGTCGACCTGCTTACTGTTACGGAGGGTATGCGATTGGTGGAGATCGGACCCGGAGGTGGCGCGATTACCAAATATTTGCTGCAGTTGCCTGGTATCGACTTCAAAGCCATAGAAATAGACACCGAAAAGGTGGAATATTTGCAGAATACCTATCCTGGCATTGTAGGTAAGATAGTACATAAAGATGTGTTGCAGGCCGAGCCTCCGTTTGCGGATAAATTCTCTGTTATAGGTAATTTTCCATATAATATCTCTTCTCCTATACTTTTTAAGATATTAGATTGGGAGGCGCTGGTGCCGGAGGTAATAGGTATGTTTCAGAAGGAAGTAGCGCAACGGGTAGCGGCAGCCCCCGGTAGTAAAACTTACGGGATACTCAGCGTACTTATGCAGACATTTTATAAAGTCACCTATGAACTGGATGTGAATCCCGGTTGTTTTACTCCTCCTCCCAAGGTAATGAGTGGTGTGTTGCGTTGTACTACGCTCAATGACCCTTATAAGATTGAAGATCGCCGCAAATACAAGAACCTCGTAAAGGCTGCTTTCGGACAGCGTCGCAAGACGTTGCGTAATGCACTGAAGGGTACGTTGCCGCCACGCGCCATGCCAGACCCTGTGTTGGATAAACGGGCAGAACAGCTTTCTGTTGAAGATTTTGTTTCACTGTATAGGAAATATATGCTGATATGAGTAGTAAGGGAAAGGTAGTTGTGGCCGCACCGGTGCATAAAATATTGATAGACAGCCTGATTGGCGCAGGATATACTTGCGAAATGCACGAGCATATTACACAAAGTGTAGCGCCGCAGGTTATTGAAGATTGTGTGGGTATTGTCACTTCTACACGATTGATGCTGGACAGGGATCTCATAGATAAGGCGCCTCAGCTCAAGTGGATTGGCCGAATGGGATCAGGGATGGAAGTTATTGATGTTCAATATGCCCAAGGCAGGAACATTGCCTGTTACGGCAGTCCTGAAGGTAATTGCAATGCTGTGGCTGAGCATGCCTTAGGTATGTTATTAGCCCTTATACGCCGGATACCTTTGAGTAATAATGAAGTAAAGAATGGGATCTGGCTCCGTAATGAAAACCGGGGCATTGAATTAGAGGGCAAAACCATTGGTATAATCGGGTTTGGCCACACGGGTAGGGCACTGGCGAAAAAACTGCTCGGGTTTGATATGCACATTCTTGCCTACGACAAATATGCTGCGAATGATTTCCCCGTCTATGTTACAAAGTGTTCCGGTTTGGAGGAGATATACAATTCCGCTGACATTATTAGCTTCCATGTACCACAACAGCCAGATACCTTGCACTATTTTGATGACCGTTTTGTGATCAATATGAAGAATAATTTCATATTGATCAATACATCTCGTGGCCAGGTAGTGGATTTGCTCGCTTTAAACCAGGGGATAAAAGAGGGTAAGATAATTGGTACATGCCTTGATGTTTTTGAGGCTGAGCCGGTTTCTAAACTGGTTGGGGAAAGGAAAAATGCAATGGATTACTTGTTGGCGCATCCTGCTGTGATCGCAACGCCCCATATTGCTGGTTATACATACGAGGCCTTGTTTAAAATGAGCAAAGTGCTGGCCGACAGGATACTTTCCGGCAATTTTTAACTTTTTTGAAAATTTTTCCAAAATCACCCAAGATTTCTTTTTCATTCATCGTCTTACTATTACACGGTTTTAACAAGAAATTCATACTCAGTTAATTTTGTGAATAAAAAGGGGGAGAAATATATTTTAAAAGCGGAGCTTTTTTAACGTTTTTTTCTATCTTTACGCCCTCATTTGGTAATAATTTATTAATTTTAATATGAATCGGACATTACGTTATCTACTATTGCTCGTTTTGGCTGGGATGTCGGGATCTGCTATTGCGCAGGAGATCCTGGGTGTTGTTACAGACAAAAAGAAGGAGCCGATCACTAACGCCTCTGTTTCTGTGAAACAGGGTGGTATCCTTAAAGGAGGTACTATTACCGATATAGACGGTAAATACAGTATTAAACCTTTAGAAGCGGGTTATTACGACGTAACCGTTTCTTATCTTGGTTATCAGACTACCACAATAGCCAAGGTAATCGTGTCTCCTGGTGAAAAAACGGGTCTTAACTTCCAATTGGAACAGGAGGGCGCAGGATCAGGAAGAGAGTTGAAAGAAGTAGTAGTAAAGCAGTACAAGAAACCTCTGATTGATCCGTATAAGCAAAATACGATACTTACGGCAGAGGAAATAAAAACTAAGCCAACGACACAAACCGTTGACCTTGTTGCGTTAACGCCAGGTATTTATCAGTCTCAGCGTGGTGCTGGTATTAACTCTGATGGTGGTCGTAGCTCTGCCAACCTCTATGTAATAGACGGTGTGCAGGTGCAGGGTAGTACAGGTATAGATATGGCACAGGGTGCTACTGAACAGCTGGAAGTTATCAGCTCAGGTATCCCTGCCAACTACGGCGACGTTACAGGTGCCGTTATTAACATTACCTCTAAGGGTGTTGCCCAGAAATTCAGCGGCAGTGCTCGCTTGCAGCATTCAATAGACGGTTACAATAACAACCTGGCTTCTTTTTCTATAGCTGGTCCGCTGTTAAAGAGAAAAGTAGGTACAGATACAGTTAAACGTCCGGTGATGGGTTTTGCGCTGAGTGGTGACTATTACTACGATGCGAACAGGTATCCATCATACTATCCACAGTATGTGGCTAAGGGTGCTAAACTGGATTCACTCCGTAAGAATCCGCTGCACATCGCTGCTGATAATAGCGGTCTGCCGGTTTACAACCTGGCTTCAGAGTACGTCAGGGCAAGCGACCTTACTACAACTCGTCGTCCATCAAATAACGTTACCCAGGAACTTCGTCTGAACGGTAAGGTGGACTATCGTGTTACAGACAATGCACGCCTTGCGGCAGGTGGTATGTTCGATTACACTAAGGATGACCTGTACAGCCGTTCACGCGGAGTGTTTGCTCCTGAAGCTACTCCAGTACAGAACGCTTACACTGGTCGCGGTTTTATCCGTTTCAACCAGAAGTTCGGTAAAGCGTTCGATACTTCTAAGCACAGCATCATCTCAAATGCGTCTTATACAGTTCAGCTCGATTACCAGAAGTTGTACCAGAACACGCAAGATCCTCGTTTCAAAGAGAACATCTTCCAATATGGTTATATCGGTAAATTCGATAAGCAATACAAAGACTTCTACTTCCCTAACCAATATGACTCTGCCAGCGGCAGAAGGGGAACTGTACTGCTTGGCCAGAACCCTACGGGTATCAAGTTCACTCGTTCTGAGCTGAATCCTAACCTTGCTAACTACACATCTCAGTACTACAATTCTATTGGCGATAATCTGCCATTGTATCTGTACCAGATGCAGGCTAAGTATGGTTTGGCTAACGGAGACCAGCCTCCTTACACTTATAGCATGTTCTACAGCCCGGGTGCTTCCCTTACTTATTACTCTAACTTTACTTCTAATCAGTACGCACTTACTGTTGATGCGTCTTTCGATCTGAAAGCAGGTGGTATCAAGCATGGTATTGAGTTTGGTTTGTACTACCAGCAGCGTATACAGCGTAGCTTCGCAGTATATTCTAACCCTAGCGGTACTGGAACCAACTCTATCTGGCAGCTGATGAGGCAATTGGTAAGCAGCAGAGAGAGCGGTGGCCTCACGCTGGATAAGAACAATCCTATATTCAGGGTTAATGGCAAGGACTACAGCCTGGCCGATGTTAAGGCTGGCGTTGTGCTTCCTGGCCCAACCGATACTATCTATTATAACTACGCTAATAAAGTTCAGACTCCGTTCGATAAGGCTTTGAGGAAGAAACTTGGTGTTGCTGCAAACCAGGATATCAACGTCGATATGCTCGACCCTTCAACATTCTCTCTCAATATGTTCTCTGCTGACGAACTGTTGAACAGTGGTAATCCATTTGTAAGCTACTATGGTTATACTTACACTGGCGGAACACAAACTGGTACAGTTAACTTCAATGATTTCTGGACTGCAAAAGATGCTAACGGCAACTACACACGTCCTATAGGCGCATTCAGCCCTAACTACATTGCCGGTTACATACTCGATAAGTTCGATTACAAGAATATCCTTTTCAATATCGGTGTTCGTGTGGAAAGGTATTCAGCTAACACTAAGGTGCTGAAAGATCCATATTCTCTGTACGCTACTAAGACTATCAGCGAAACTCCTGGTTTCACACATCCGTCAAATCTGCCAGGTAACACTGTTGTTTACGTTAATGACAACTCTTCAAGCAGTCCTACAGTAGTAGGTTACCGTAACGGTGGCAACTGGTACGATTATACCGGTAAGTTTATTTCTGACCCTTCTATCCTTAAGGATTATTCAGGTGGTCGTGACCCTCAGCCACTGTTGGTGAACAACACTAAGGTTACTGATTCTACATTCAATCCAAACTTGTCATTTACAGATTACAACCCTCAGGTTACTGTAATGCCTCGTATAGCAATCCGTTTCCCTATAACTGAGTTGTCAAACTTCTTCGCTCACTACGATGTGTATGTACAGCGTCCTTACCCTACATCTCTGGGTATTGCTACTGCTTACGATTACTACTATCTTAACCAGAACTCGAACCAGATCATCAGCAATGCAAATCTTCGTTCTCAGAAGCTGATCGACTATGAACTTGGTTTCGAGCAGGCAATAGGAAAGACCGCAGCATTAAAGATCATCGGTTTCTACAAAGAGCGTAAAGACATGATCACTGTTCAGCCTTACCTGTATGCATGGCCTACAACCTACTACACTTACGGTAACCGCGACTTCTCTTCTACTAAGGGTGTTAAGCTGTCTTACGACATGCGCGCTACTAACCACCTGACAATGAACATATCTTACACGCTGCAGTTTGCAGAAGGTACTGGTTCAGATCCATTCTCTACCAACAGCGGTGGCGGTGGCCAGGTTTCTCCTCAGGGTCTGCTGCAGAGCTTTATCGAGGCTGGTTTGCCTAACTTGCGCTATGTATCTGCGCTGTCTTACGATTCTCGTCATAACATTACTGCAAGTATCGACTACCGCTATGGTAATGACGATGGTCCTACAGTAGGTGGCAAGCACATATTTGCTAACTCAGGTATCAACCTGATCGCCAGGACAAGGAGCGGTGAGCCATTTACAAGGATGGCAAACCCAATTGGTAATACCATTATTGGTCAGATCAACGGTTCTCGCCTGCCATGGCACTTCGGAATGGATGCTCGTATCAATAAAGACTTCGCGTTCTCATTCGGTCGCAAGTCTGCTGATGAGTCAACTACAAGCATCAGGCCGCGTAAAATGCAAAGCCTGTCAGCATTCATCTATGTACAGAATCTGCTGAATACATGCGAGATACTGGGCGTGTATGGATACACTGGTCGACCTGACGATAATGGTTTCCTTACTTCTTCTTATGGTAAGGTTGCTATTCCACAACAGATCAACCCTAAGTCTTATGTTGATCTGTATACAGTCAACATGAGTGGTAATAACCTGAACTACGCACGCACTATAAACTTTGGTTTGGAGTACAATTTTTAATTCATTTTTTAATATAACTTGATTAAGTTATGAATATCGCAAAGAAAATACGAATAGCTGGAGCCCTGTCCGTGTTAGGTGTTTTGGGGTGCGTCGCTAGTCTCAGTGCTCGGCAGAACACTACGACTAACGGCCATAAGAGCCAGCTGAAGACAACTGTCACTGGTTGTCAACCAGCAGTATCAGCTATAGATCTCGACATCAACAATGTTAGGGCCAGATTGATGACTGGTGGTGATATGTGGTGGAATATTGGCCTGGAAGTTGCTGCTTACGAAATACCTAAGAATTCTGGCCGCAGCTCTCAATTTGCCGCTTCCTGCTGGATCGGTGGTTATGACAGGCAGAAACAACTTAAAGTAGCTGCCCAGACCTACCGGCAAGACGGTAACGACTATTGGCCTGGTGCACTGGATCCTGCTACAGCTAAGGTGTCAGCTGAAGACTGTGCTAACTGGGACCGTTTCTGGAAAGTCGATAAATCAACTATCCTTAAGTTCATAGAGTTATCTAAGGCAGGTAGCGTTAGTGGCCCAGAATACGATGTGATCAAGGAATGGCCGGCAACAGGTAATGCTATCAATACTAAGGGTGCCAATGGAGGTCCATTGAATCTTTATGGTACTGCTACATACGCGCCGTTTGTCGATCTTAATGGCGATGGTATGTACCAGCCTGCAAGTGGTGAGTATCCGGATATCAGCGGCGACCAGTTTATCTGGTGGGTGGTGAACGACGCGGGTAACGTAAAGCAGCAGACGCAAACTGCAGCAATGGGTATAGAAGTGCAGACATCTGCTTTCGCTTACTCTACTCAGGACTTCCTGAATAACTCAACTTTCTATAAGTATCGTGTTATCAACCGAGGTGCATTAACCATAGACAGTGCCTACATTGCTGTGTGGGATGACTGTGACCTTGGTTACTATATGGATGACTATATTGGTTGCGATACCAGCAGGGGCTTGGGTATAATGTACAATGGCTCATCAAACGATGGACAGGATGGTGGTTATCCTGTAAACAGCTATGGCGCTAACCCTCCACAGGTTGGTGTTGACTTCTTCCAGGGGCCGCTTCGTCCTATGAAAGTCAACGGTCGCGATACCTTGGAGCGGTTGAGCATGACTAACTTTACTTATTATAATAACGACTTCAGTAATATTGGTAACCCCAGCAATGGTTTGCAGATTTATCGTTATATGACGGGGTCTATCAGAAATGGTGACCGTTTCAGGTACGACTTCCAGGGCCCTGGTATCCCTTCTACGGGCTACGGAAACGGCCCTATTGCTAATGCAGTGTTTACCGGAGATCCGGGTGACAAAACTACCTGGTCTGAGTGTACTTGTAACAACCAGCGTGGCGACCGTCGTTTCATCTTCTCCTCTGGTCCTTTCCAATTGCTGCCCGGTGCTGCAAACGATATCATCTTTGGTTGTGTATGGGCATCAGGTGTAGGTGGTTGTCCTAACACTGACTTCAAAACTATCAAGAGTATAGACGATAATGCCCAGGCTTTATTTGAAGCAGGTTTTAAAACTGTTGAGGGTCCTGAAGCACCAAGATTGATTGTAAGGGAATTAGATCGTAGGTTAGTATTCTACATGGTGAATGACTACGGAAGCAATAACTACGATGAAAATTACGGTCGTACTGATGGTGTATATAACGACTCTCTGAAATATCACCAGGTCGTTGCTAAGGCAAAGAGCGAAAATTCTTCTGACTCTCTCTATAAGTTTGAAGGTTATCGTGTGTTCCAGTTGGCTAACGCCAGTGTTACCCCGGCTGAAATATTTGATGCCACAACGGGAGAAGTAAATTCTGAAAAGGCTTACGAAGTATTCCAGTGCGATAAGGCCAATAAGATCACGAAAATCGTTAACTACTCTAAGGTTACAGGAGTAAGTGACTCTACGTGGATGCCATCAATAAAAGTAGTTGGTAAGGATAGTGGTATACAGCATAGTTTCCAGATCACTCAGGATCACTTCTCTGCAGTAGCGGACAAGCAGCTGATCAATTACCATAACTACTATTTCGTGGCTATTGCTTACGCTTATAACAATTTCACTCAGTTCAATCCTGATCCGCATTTTGTACAGAAAACTCAGGAAGTTCCTTACCTGGGTAGTGCTCACGGTGCAGGACAAACAGCTATCCCGGTAACTGTAGCTATGCCTAATCCTGCTAACGGAGCAATGGGTACTACGCTTAACGCTGATTATGGTTCAGGTATTATTGTTACCCGTGTAGAAGGTACTGGTAATGGTGGTAATGTGGTTGAATTGAACGATGCTACTACTCAAAAGATACTTACTGATAATTTTGCTCCGGTTGCTGTATATAACCAGGGTGCTGGTCCAATCGATGTAAAGGTTGTCGATCCTATTAAGGTGCCTGCAATGGACTGGATATTCCAGATCAAGGGCGATCTGTCAGGTGCTAATCTGAGCAACGCATCGACTTGGGAACTGACTGCTAAGAAAGCAGATGGTACTACTGAGACAATATACAGTGAAAGGGATCTTTCATCTCTTAACGAACAGATTGTTGAAAAGTATGGCATTTCTGTTAGCGTTAAACAGGCATCTGCTCCTGGTGTTGAACAGAATAATGGTAACGGCTATATAACTTCAAACGTTACTTTCGCAGACAGGTCTAAGCCTTGGTTAGCAGGTGTATCTGATCAGGAGGATAGTAGCTTCGCCAACTGGATCAGGTCTGGTAACAAACAGAATTATCAGAACAGCTACAGTGTTACAAATCCTTGCGATTTCAACGACAATAAGCTGGACACATTCCAGGTTTTCGAGGGCATGTTCGATAACTTTACGCCTACAAGAGCTACATGGGCTCCTTATCCCTTGGTTGCTCCATACAATGGCAGGCACTTTGGCACTGGTACACTTTGTGGATTCCAGTTCGCTTATTCAAGTGCTAACCAGAACGCGGCCGGTATGGCATTGTTGCCTGATGTAAATCTCGTATTTACCAGCGATAAATCTAAATGGACAAAGTGTGTGGTTGTTGAAATGCAGGACGATTCAGCACTTTCTGAAAATCATGCTGTGAAATTCTTTAAGAGAAAGCACAGGAGCTGGACCGGTGAAGTTGATGGATCAGGCAGACCTATCTATTCTCAGACGGAAGGCGACGACGGATTCTCTTGGTTCCCTGGTTATGCTATCGACCAGAATACTGGTCAGAGGTTGAATATCGTATTCGGTGAAGATTCTTATCTGTCAAACGATAATGGTGCCGATTTGATCTGGAACCCGTCTTCTAGCATTTTCAGTCCTTATGATGCATCTGCGATCTTCGGTGGCAAACATGTTATCTATATCCTTGGCAGCAAGTACGATCAGGATCATGTGTTCGATTCCATTGCTCGTGTTGCATTACCAACAAATACGGTACTAAAGAGCGCATATGCATTTGCAAGGTGGACAGGTGTGCCAACAACAAATGCATCGTCTCCATTGTTGAGTCTGAAAGATAATCTGATCCCAACTGAAACAATCCTCAGGTTTAGGGTAGATCGTCCTTATGCGCCGTTCGCAGGTAACACAGATACAGCGTCATTATTCAATGCTGTTCCTGGTCGTCCTTACTGGCCTTACTACACGTTCAATACTTCAGATCTTGCGCCATCTTCTATCAATGATAACCCGGACAGGAACAGCCTTGTTGATAAGATCAATATAGTGCCTAACCCTTACTACGGTTATTCAGGTTACGAAACCAGCCGTTTCGATTCTAAGGTGAGGATCATTAACTTGCCAGCTAAGGTTACAGCTCGTATCTACTCTTTGGATGGAACATTGGTACGTACACTTTCTAAATCTGATGTTGGTACTTCGTACCTCGATTGGGATGTGCGTAATGCAGCAGGTCTGCCAATTGCAGGAGGTATGTATCTGATTCACATACAGGCAGAAGGTATAGGTGAGAAGGTGATCAAGTGGTTCGGAGCTATGCGCCCGATAGATGCAACAAGTTATTAATCTGATTTTTTCAGCAGGGAGCTTTGTCTCCCTGCTATAACAATACTAAGCATATAAATATGAAAAGAATTGCTAAAAGCACTTTGGTGGCCATATGCGCATTAGGAGTTACAGTTTCTGCTTCTGCCGGTAACAAAGACCGTGTAGGTCAGTCTGGTGCGCCGGAACTGCTGATCAATCCCTGGGCCCGTACTGGCGGTGTTTTCGGTAGCAACACTTCCTATGTTGGTGGCCTTGAAGCGATGAAGAGCAACATCGCTGGTCTTGCTATGGATAGTGCTACAGAAGTAGGTCTCTCACACGTTAACTACCTTTCAGGGACAGGCGTAAATATTAACAACCTTGCCGTGGCTCAGCCTATCGGTAACGGAAATGTCATTGCCCTCAATATCATGTCCATGACATTTGGTGATATATCTGCAACAGATTATTTCAATCCGGATGGTTATGGTACTTATCACCCGCAATATCTCAACGTTCAGTTAGGTTTTGCCCGTCAGTTCTCAACTCACTTTAATGCTGGTTTCGCTATGACGTATGTGTCTGAGCAGATCAACAATATCAATGCATTGGGTCTGGCTTTCGATGGTGGTGTGCAGTACATAGCTGGTAAAGAGAATAATTTCCACCTGGGTGTTACGCTCCGCAACCTTGGAACAAATATGCGCTTCACAGGTTCCGGTTTTGCTATCAATATCGATCAGCCTCAGGCATCTCCGTCTTACACTATTTCTGGTAGCGTACCTTCGGATAAGTTCCCTTTGCCTACTTACCTCAATCTGGCTACAGCATACGATTTTTATCTGGACAAGGAACATCGTAATGCCGACAGTACACCAATGCACAGGCTTACTGTAATGGGCGCATTTACTTCCAATTCCTTCATCAACGATTATATTGGTGTTGGTGCAGAATATATGTATAAAAACAGGTTCGGCGTACGTGCTGCTTACCGTTATGAAAAAGGTATCGGTAATGCAGAAACCACTAACTCAATGTATGTTGGTTTCTCGGCCGGTGCTACTGTACAGACAAGGCTTGGCGAAGGTGGCCCATACCTGGCTCTGGATTACGCATTCATGCCAACACAGCGCCCTGCCAATGGTGTGCATATGATTTCACTTCGTTTTACACGTGGTGCAGTTGCAAAGAAGGACGACTAATCCGTCAATTTTGTAACCATTTAGGTTAACTGATAATTATCTTTTTGTATCTTTGTAATACAACGCTTCTTTCACGGGAGGCGTTGTATTTTTTTTCTGTTTATTATATAAATATTTTATAGAATGTCTGAGACTAATTATTTGACGAAGGAGTCTTTAGCTCAAATGAGGGAAGAGTTGAATAAGCTAAAGACTGTTGGCCGTGCCGAAATTGCCCGTGCAATAGCCGAAGCCCGCGAGAAAGGCGACCTTAAAGAAAATGCAGAGTACGACGCAGCAAAAGAAGCTCAGGGCTATCACGAGGCCAAGATCGCGCAGCTGGAGCAGGTAGTGCTCAATGCCCGCGTAATTGATATGAAGGATGTTGACACAAGCAAGGTTTCTATATTAAGTAAAGTTACAGTTACCAATCTCAACACAAAGAAGACGCTCTCTTACCAGGTAGTGTCTGAAAGTGAGGCCGATCTGAAGGCTGGCAAGATATCTGTTACTTCGCCAATTGGTAAGGCACTGCTCGGTAAGTCTAAAGGGGATATAGCTGAAATGGTAGCCCCAAGCGGTACTTTCAAATTCAAGGTAGAAGACATCTCCATATAATGGCCAGCATCTTTTCACGAATCATAGCTGGCGAAATACCTTGCCACAAGATTGCAGAGAACGATAAGTTTATTGCTTTTCTGGACATCACACCCATGCGCGAAGGCCACACCCTTATTGTGCCAAAAGTGGAGGTGGACAGGATATTTGATGTAGATGACCGCTACCTTTCGGAATGGTTGGTATTTGCTAAGCCAATTGCAAAGGCTATAGAAGCTGCATTCGCCTGCAATCGTTGCGGTATAAGTGTCGTAGGGCTGGAAGTGCCGCACGCACATATGCACCTTATACCTATCGACTCTGCAGATGATTTGAATTTCACCCGTAAAAAATTACAGGTAACGCAAGAAGAACTAAAGCTGACAAAAGAAAAAATACTCGCCAATTTGTAGACGAGTTTCAATAAACAATACAGGCCGTGCATTGCGCGGCCTGTATCATTTTATACCACTACCTTTTGCTCCACGCTCCAGGCCTGTGCTTTTTGTGCGAACATGGCTTTGGTTATGGTCCATGTTTCTTTAAAGAACTCGGAGAAGCGATAGTGGTCCAGGTCCGCCTCGCTCTCCCAATGGCTATAAGTAAAGAACACATTCGGATCACTGGCCCCTTGCCATAATTCCAGGTGCCGGCAACCACGGAAACTCTTAATAGTATCTTTTCGTTCATTGAACATTTTGCCAAAGTCGTCTATACACTCTGGCCTCAGCGTCATTTGTACTATACGTAGTATCATGTAAAGCTTACTGTTATATTGTTGTTTTTACCCCCAAGCTTCAGTCCGAAAAGGCTGGCTGCTTTCCCGTGGTTGATGCATATTTCCAAGTAGCCATTACTGTTAAAGCGGCATAGCTTATAACCCTCTCTTACATCGCTGTAGTTTTGTTTCACCTCGTTCAACTCCTCTACCTGTGTAAATTTCAGCAGGAATTGCTTACCCGGAAGAAGTCTGTCATACATGTCTTCTGTAAAATCAATTACCACGTTCTCAAAGTCATCTATGTGTATCACATTATGTGTTTCAGCATACGGCAGGGCATGTATCCTTGGCTTAAATCCCGGCAATTTATATTCAGGCAATGCAATAGATGAAACACCATTGATACTCAACTGTTGGATGATCTCACCCGCTTTATGCAACCAATCGTGGAAGGAATGACCATTTTGCATTTCCAGGCACAGCCAAGATCTTTCCGGGTCATCTTTTAATGCTTGCGGTAACAGTTCGTTGTCGGGTGTCATAAAAAAATGCCCCTGGTATTCCGACAGGATGAGCTTTGGTATCTTGGATGCATACACGTCAAACAGCAGTATATGGCAGGTTCCTTGCGGAAAGTTGCGGTAAGCCGCGCCAAACAAATAGGCAGCCTGCTTCAGGTTAAAGGGTTGTACCTCATGGGTAATGTCAATGAGCTTATTCAGCGGCACATGCTGCATAAGGATGCCCTTAGCAATACCAGCCGACGCATCCTGCAAGCCAAAGTCCGAAAATAAGGTAACGAAGCTCATTATTATGGTGTAAAATTAACCCTTATTCTCTGGTTGGCATAGGTAATAATGGAACCTTTTTATACGTTAGGAATGATGATTGACTAAAGTCTGCTAAGTTGGATAGTTATTTTTTATTTATGCAAGGCGCATAATCTGAGAATAAAGAATTATTTAAAGACTTGTGCAACGCAGCAGAAGTAAAAAAGAACAGAGAAATTGGTAGACTTTAGTCAATCATCATTCCTTAATTTAAGTTCTGTATTTTTACATTATGCGCTTAACTACAGCCACTTTTTTTATACTACTTATAGCCGCTATAAGCCTTACCTGGATGCCCTCGTGTCGCAAAACACAGCGCCTGCTTAGCACCGGCGGCATAGTTACCTTTTCTGATGATACGCTAAAGTTTGATACTGTATTTACAGCCGCAGGTAGCTTTACTACAGGCTTGCTCATATACAACCCGCAAAGCGAACCGATAAGCCTCAGTTCGGTGAGAATGAAGAGTGGCAACAGTTCGTTCTTTCATATCAATGTAGATGGATTCACGGGCAACACTGTTACTAATATCAAGATAGCAGCGCACGATAGCGTATACGTGTTTGCTACCGTGAAGATAAACCCCAACGATTCGCTTAATCCGTTCTTTATACAGGATGAACTGATAGCTACTTTAAATGGCCGGGACTTCTCAGTGCCGTTCACAGCCTATGGTCAAAACGCGCATTACATAGTCAGCGATAGCATTGGCGGACCAACGCCGGTGATCTGGCAAACAGATAAGCCGTATGTGGTATTGCACTCTTGCGTGGTGGGACCCGGAGCTACACTCAACATCCCCGCCAAATGCAGGGTATACATGCACCAGGATGCGCGCTTCTTCGTATTCGGTACACTTAACGTTACAGGAGGGGGACTCTCCGGCAGCGATTCAGTTGTGTTCCAAGGCGATCGCCTCGACCGCGATTACTTCGGTTATCGCGGCTACCCGGGCGAGTGGGGCGGTTTTTACTTTGTGACGGGTAGCCATGGTAATTTCAACCGCACCATTATTAAGAATTGCGGTGGCGGTACCTTCTATCGTGACTTTTATGCACAACCCGCTGCTATGCAGGTCGATTCCGGTGCCACGGTTATGCTGGATAAAACGGTCATAAAAAACTCTATTGGCTATGGCATCCTCAACTGGCAGGGCCATGTTACCGCTACCAATTGCTTTGTAGGTACTACAGGTGCGGAGGCGCTGGTTGGGCTGCAGGGCGGGTTCGATTCTATGACCAATTGCACCTTTGCCAACTATGGTGATGGTAATGTGGGTCTTGAACATCGTACCAATCATACCGTCATCTTGCTCAACTATTTCCAGTATAGCACTACACAAACTTTTTATGGCGCACTTGATGCCGTTTTACGTAACTGCATTGTTTACGGCTCCCTGGATAGCGAGATTATTTGCGACAAAGCTGCCAGCACACCTGCCAGCATCCGTCTCGATCATTGCCTGCTGAAAATAGGTTCGGTCATTGATCCTTCTTACCTCTTCCTTACTGGCTGTATCCTCAACCAGGATCCGCAATTCAAAAAGATCGAAGAGAACGATTTTCATCTCTCAGCCGGCTCTCCTGCTATCGGGGCTGGATTGGTTATTCCATCTGTGTCGCAAGATATTAATGGTAATAACCGTAGTCCACTAAATGATATAGGGTGTTATCAGTATGTGCCCTGATATGTCTAATAGCTTTTCTCAATTTAATATGCTGCCAAATTAATATCCCGGCATAATCTTTACCCTGCCATTATCTTAACTTTGTTACAGGAGTATTTATGGCAGAAAAGAAAAGCGCCGCTAAGGCAAAGAAGAAAGAGGTCATATCACCAATTACCGCACCCATACATGGGGTAGAGGGCATATCGGAGCCGGAGGTAGAGCATATAGAAAGCAAGGCAGATGAGATTATAGATAAGAACAGCATTTACATTAAAGGTGCGCGTATGCACAACCTTAAAAATGTAAGTGTGTCTATACCGCGCAATAAGCTGGTGGTGGTAACGGGAGTGTCCGGTAGCGGTAAATCGTCGCTCACAATGGATACGCTGTTTGCTGAAGGGCAGCGCCGCTATGCCGAAAGCCTGAGCGCCTATGCCCGCCAGTTCCTGATGCGCATGGATAAACCCGATGTGGATTATATCCATGGCATTTGTCCTGCCATAGCCATAGAGCAAAAAGTAACCACCCGCACCCCCCGCAGTACTGTAGGCAGCATGACGGAGATATACGATTACCTGCGCCTGCTGTTTGCCCGCGTGGGTAAAACATACTCCCCCGTTAGTGGTAAAGAGGTAAAGAAAGATACGGTTAGCGATGTGGTGGATTTTGTGCAAGGGTTACCTAAAGGCGCCAAAGTACAGTTTATAGTACCGCTGGTTACCCGTTACCAGCGCAGTGTGGAAGAAGAACTGAACATACTGATGCAAAAGGGTTTCAGCCGTATATACGTGCCGGTACTCGATGAAAAGCCTATACGTATAGAAGATGTGCTGGAAGGCAAGGTAAGCATCGGCAATGCACAGGGCAATTTGCTGATAGACCGTATTGTGGTTAAAGAACAGTTTGATGAGGACGACCTGCATCGTTTGGCCGATAGTATACAAACAGCCTTTTACGAAAGCGAGGGTGAATGCCTGGTAGAGGTAGACGGTAAGAAGATTCACACATTCAATAACAGGTTCGAGGCTGATGGTATGCTCTTCGATGAGCCCACGCCCAACCTGTTCTCGTTCAATAACCCATATGGTGCATGCCCTACCTGCGAGGGTTTCGGGCAGGTACTGGGTATAGATGAGGAACTGGTAATACCCGATAAACAGCTAAGCGTATTTGAAAGTGCCGTAGCTCCATGGCGTGGCGAAAAGATGGGCGAGTGGAAGGACGACTTCATCCGCCAGGCAGGTAAGATAGGGTTTCCTATACACAAGGCTGTTGCTGATCTTGATGACCAGGAACTGCAATTGCTGTGGGAAGGAAATAATCGTGTGAATGGCATCCGCGATTTCTTTAAGATGGTTGAGCAGAACTTGTATAAGGTGCAGTACCGTGTTATGCAGGCGCGCTATCGTGGCCGCACTGTGTGCCCGGCATGCCGTGGCAGCAGGCTGCGTAAAGAAGCCCTGTATGTAAAAGTGCATGGTGCTACCATTGCCGATCTCATGTTCAAACCCAGCGATGAACTGTACCAATGGCTGACAGACCTGAAGCTGACACCGCATGAGCAGGGCATTGCCAAGCGCATAATGATAGAGATAACCCAGCGTATGAAGACACTGCTGGATGTAGGTCTTGGTTACCTCAACCTTAATCGACTGGCCAATACATTAAGTGGTGGAGAAAGCCAGCGCATACAGCTTACTAAGTTCCTTGGCAGCAATCTTACAGATTCGTTGTATATACTGGATGAGCCCAGCATTGGCCTGCACAACCGCGACACTGCCCGTCTGATTAATGTATTGAAGAACCTGCGCGACCTGGGCAATACCGTAGTAGTGGTAGAGCACGATGATATGATGATGCGCGAGGCTGACCACATAATAGACATGGGGCCATTGGCTAGTCACCTTGGTGGAGAAGTAGTGGCAACAGGTCATTACAAAGAACTGATACAAAACGAAGCCAGCCTTACCGGTAAATACCTTGGCGGTATATTACAGATAACACCGCCTAAGATAAAGCGCAAGCCCAAAGGGCATATCCGCATAGAAGGTTGCAGGCAGAACAACCTGAAGGATGTAAGTGTCGACTTTCCGCTGAATGTGATGTGTGTAGTGACTGGTGTGAGCGGTAGCGGTAAAACAACACTGGTAAA
The DNA here is from genome assembly GCA_964588295.1 of uncultured Flavipsychrobacter sp. Lineage (GTDB taxonomy): Bacteria > Bacteroidota > Bacteroidia > Chitinophagales > Chitinophagaceae > Flavipsychrobacter. The sequence continues at coordinate 102,226 of CAZPOT010000010.1, forward strand.
GCAAACGCTGTATCCTGCGCTGATGAAGCACTACGGAGAGGGGGGTGATCGGCCCGGCAGCTTCCGCAAACTGGGTGGCGACCTAGATAGCATCAGCCATGTGGAGATGGTAGACCAGAACCCCATCGGTAAGTCGAGCCGCAGTAACCCGGTTACCTACATTAAGGCGTGGGACGAGATACGTAAGCTCTTCACTAAGCAGCCATTGTCTAAGATGCGTGGCTTTGCCGAAAAACACTTTTCATTCAACACCGATGGCGGTCGTTGCGATACCTGCAAAGGCGAGGGTGAGGTAATAGTAGAAATGCAATTCCTGGCAGATGTGCATTTGTTGTGTGAGCAATGTAAAGGCAAGCGCTTTAAAGACGAAGTGCTGGAAGTAACCTACAGGGGTAAGAATGTATACGAGGTGTTGGAAATGAGCGTGGATGAATCCATAGCATTCTTCGCAGAAGATAAGAAGATAGCCACAGCCTTACAGCCTTTAAGCGATGTAGGTCTTGGCTATGTAAAGCTCGGCCAGAGTAGTGATACCCTGAGCGGTGGCGAAGCCCAGCGTGTAAAGCTGGCATCGTTCCTGGGTAAGGGTAAGCTGGCGGGCAAAGTACTGTTCATCTTCGATGAGCCTACTACCGGCTTGCACATGCACGATATTAAAAAACTGCTCGGCTCCTTCGATGCATTGATAGAACAGGGACATTCCATAATAGTAATAGAGCACAACACAGATGTCATCCGCAGTGCCGACTGGGTTATAGACCTTGGCCCCGAAGGCGGCAAGGGCGGTGGCTACTTATTGTACGAAGGTGCCCCTGAAGGTTTGAAGAAAGTAAAAGAAAGCTATACCGGCCAGTATATGGATTAAGGTAGAGTCAAAGCTCAAAAGTAAAGATCGAACATTGTTTACATAGCTGTCATGGTGAGCTTGCCGAATCCATGATTGCGGTCATGGGCTATGTTAGCCGTTAGCCTGTGGCGCAAATAATATATCTTACGGAGTGTCATGATGATCCCGTAGAATTACGGGACGAATCCCTGATATGGACATGAGCAAACATACTATGAAGCATCACAACTACTATGTTTATATTCTCTTGTGTTCTGATGACTCTTATTACACAGGTGTAACGAATGACCTTGATAGGAGGTTTGAACAACACATACAGGGGAGACGATGAAAAATGTTATACGTTTAAGAGACGTCCGTTAGAACTGAAATATTACGAATATTTTAGGATGATTGACGATGCTATTACCAGAGAAAAACAAATAAAGAGATGGAGCCGTGCTAAGAAAGAAGCACTTATAAGTGGTAATGAAGAGAGATTGTTTGAGTTAGCGAAATCGTATGAAGGTCGTAACGAACAATAGAGTGTTACGGGTAATAAATAGCCTGTAGTCTACAAAATAATATCATGGATTCGGCAGGCTCACCATGACATTATTTTGTGTGTTTATCGTAAATTTATTTGCCTATGAAAGCACTACTTACAACCATAGCTTTAAGCGCATCTGTAACGTTTAGCCACGCTCAGCAAAACGTTACCAGTGTGCCGCACGTAAAGCTGGGCAATATTCAAGGCAATCATGTTGAAGACGGTCGTGTAGTGCGGCCACAAGTGTCGGCTGCAGAGATACTGGCCAACCCCACCTTAGTAGTAGACTCTCCCGGCTGGAAGGTAATGGAATACAAGTGCTCTATGCTATCGGACGATAAACAGTATTGGGGCCCATTTGTAATAGCTGGCCCCAAGCTGGATCCGCGCATAATAGACCACGTTAAAAGTCCCGAATTCAAAAAGGGCCGTATGTTCATAGAGAATATTCGCCTGGAGAACAATGGCCGCAAAGTAGTGACCAATAATATTATTATTGATTATAGTAATTAACGAATTAAATATGTTTGATTTTAATAAAATATCTTTTCATTTAAAAGAATTTGATATCAAGAGCAAGTATAGACTTTATGAAAAACATATAAATGATATTGAAAATAAATTATCTCAAGAAAGCGACAGCTTAGAAAAGCAATACAAAAAGGCGATTGCTGAGGCTGGTAGTAAAGAGTATGAAGATAGTATACAATCGCACTTTGAAGAATTGTGGAACGAAAATTCGGAAATAGCACCAATGGTATTGTATGGCTCCCTTTTCCTATCATTGTACGCTTATTTTGAAGGGACATTTAAATATTGTTATGAAGAATGTGTCGCTTTGGGTTATCCACAGATAGAAGCTAAAAAGAAGGGAATAATACACTATAAAGGCTTCTTTAATAAAAATGGCTTATATGATTTTTCAAAGGATCATGAGTCCTTCAAACGTAGTGAGGACTATGCGATTATTAGAGACAAACTAATTCATACTAATGGCGAGATGACTTCGCAAGAATTGGAAAGTATTAAACCGGTACTCGATAGACATGCATCTATAGATGTCAAATCCGATAGTTTTGTTATTGTCGACAAACGGATAGTTGTCGAATTAAATAAGACAATCTATGATATTTTAGTTCCAATGTGTAGATATTTATATGGCACGATTGAGCCATATAAGACGAGAGGTATTGTTTAAATATTAATAGTTGATGAACTTTTGTCAATTCCCCATTTCCCTTACTTTTACCGCATGAAAGTATTCATCTCCGGCGCATCAGGATTGGTAGGCGGTAACTGCCTGAAACATTTTACAGAACAGGGTTGGGAAGCGGTAGGCTCCTACTTTTCTTACCCTGTAGACGGCACTGTTTATTATGATACGCTGAACCCGGAAGACCCGAAGAACTTCAACGTAGTAGCTTTTCAGCCCGATGTTATTGTGCATTGCGGTGCATTAACCCATGTAGATTACTGTGAGGCTAATGTGCAGGAAAGCTACGATAAAACTGTACAAAGCACACTCAACCTCATCGCCCTGGCTAAGAAATGCAATGCCCGCATGGTATACATTTCTACCGATTATGTTTTTGATGGACACAACGGGCCTTACCGCGAAGATGCCCCAGTTAATCCGCTGAGTGTTTACGCCCGCCACAAGCTGGAAGGGGAACAGAAAGTACTGAGCGAAATAACAGGAGCACTGGTGCTCCGTGTTACCAATGTATATGGCAACGAAGTGCGCGGTAAGAACTTTATTGCCCGTATCATAGACCAGGCAAAGAATGGCCAGAAGCTCACTCTTAAGCTGCCTTACGATCAGTATGCATCCCCAGCTAACGCGTGGGATATAGCCCGCGCCATGTTCGTATTGCTGCGCGATAAAAAGGAAGGCATCTACCATATCGGCGGTACCGACTACCTGAACAGGGTAGAACTGGCATTGCGCGTGCTCAGCTACTTCCCTAATGCCGAGTATGATCTGATACCAATGAGCACTGCACAGCTGGCACAGCCCGCAGCCCGTCCGTTGCTGGGTGGTTTTGTAAAAGCCAAGTTCAGCAACGAATATCCGGAGTTTCTCTTTGGTAACATAGACAGCTACATGAGAGAAGTGATGGGTAAATAGCCATCATTAACTCTATAAGAACGGGTCGAAGCGTCTTGCTTCGACCCGTTCCAATTATGGGCCAGCCTTTGCGTTCTTTGCGTGAAAATTTCTGAAACTGGTCGAAGCGTCTCGCTTCGACCTTGGTTCGTGCAAGCGTCTCGCTTGCGATGACTGTTGTTGTACTATTGTAATGCATGCGTCTTTGCGCCCTCCGCCTGCTTGAAAAATATCTTTGCGGCTCTTTGCGAAACAACTTTGCGGCCCTTTGCGTGAAACTTATGCAATATACTTCGTGTTCCTTTGCGTGAAATCTGCATAACACTTACTGCTGCGCTTTTTGCCGCGCTATTTCTTGCTGCCAGAGCTTTACTACTTGTTCTGCTGTGTAATTCATGTCCAGGTCTTTCATGCATTTAAAGTGGCCTTTGGGACATCTATTATAACCTATCTTGCTGCAGGGGTGGCAGCGCAGGTTCTTGTTTTCAATGGTCACACTTTGTGGTGCTACGCGTTCTTTCAGATTGTTAAACCCGTAGTAAGGGAACATGCCCATCTCGGGCGATGTATTACCCCACAGTGATACAATAGGTTTCTGGTAAGCAGCGGCAATGTGCATCAGTCCGGTGTCGTTGCTCACTACCACCATCGCGTGCTTCACCAGCTCAGCCGATTCATTCAGGTTGAATTTACCGCAAGAGTTATAGATCTTAACTGTGTCTTGTTCCGCTATCTGGTTGCCTTCTTCACGGTCTTCAGGGCCGCCCAGTAATACAATGGGGTAGGGTATTGTAGCGCATAGTTGCTGCCATTGCTCCACAGGGAGCTTCTTGGTATTGTAAGAGCCTCCTATCACGCAGCCCACAAAACCACTCCAGTGGCTCATCGGTATATCGTTATTGCTCAGCCTGGCATTCTCGGGGGTAAAGTGGTCTAAACCCTTCCCATCATTATGCACTTTTATTTCGGCTGCTGGCTCAAAGTAGCGCTCTACAATGCTCTTGTCGGGCATCAGGTCCACCTTCAGGTTAGTGAGCAGCCACTTCTTTATATTCAGTTTCGGGAACGATGCCGAAGGCCTGTCCAGGGCTTTCTTTACCCGTGCAGTCCGCAGGTTGTTATGCAGGTCTATTACAAAATCAAAATCTTCTTTCTTCAATTCGTCAATTACCGCCGAAAGCTCATCACGCAATACGTGTATCTTATCTACATATGGGTTGGCACTAAGCAGCGACAGGAAAGATAATTTGGTCAGGTAATGTACTTCCACCTCCGGGCGCTGCTGTTTTATACAGCGCACAACAGGTGTGGTCAGCACAATATCACCAATAGAAGAAAAGCGGATAATGAGGATCTTCATTAAGTATGGCGCCTCTGTTTAGTTAGGGGAGTAGGTCAGTTCCACCCACGATTTGGAATCAGTAACACCTAATGCTTCTTTGGCTGCGTTGCTGATGCCTATTACACAATTGGCAAATTCTTTAGTGTCGGGGATAGTAGAGAGTACTTTTACATAGATGGTTTTACCAGATCCAGGATTATACACTTTTATCACAGCGCCACGCGGAGTGGTATTATGAAATGCATAATACACTTTATTGCTGCCTGTCTTTTCGAAGAATGTAGCTGTGCCTTTTTCCGATATCGTGCTGCTGCCATTGCGCGTTTGTACATTATACAGGCTGTCCAGCTCGCCGTAAGCCTGGTGAGACGATGTGCCTGCCGACGCACTCCTGCCGCTTTGCGATGGATAGGCAAGGCCTTCCGCCAGGCTCACACTATCTTTCGGAACCACCTTTAGCCAGCCAATAAACACCACATTGCCTTCTTTCAGGTTATTCCCTTTCAGTCCGTTCCACAAAACAATATCTTGCTTTTTTACGCCCGCAAACATAGCTATCAATGCCAGGTTGTCGCGTTCGCCAAGGCGGAAATAAACAGGCTCCTGGTGGGCTATACCAGTGGCCTCACGCGCTGCAGTATAGTTCTCATTGCTGAATGGTACATATATAGTTGTTCCTACCGGTAGTTTCTTTCTTCCGTCTACCTGGCTCAGGCTCTCTATTTTTTCCTGGGTGGTATTGAAGCGGCTCGCTATCATAGGTACTGTTTCGCCTTTCTTCAGCTTATACATCATAGCAAACCCCGAACCTTTCCGCATAGCAAAAAGGCTATCCTGTTCCTGGGCTATGCTTTGCACGCCGATTAAGCATAAAACAATAAATAAAGTATATTTCAGCATATGAACCGCAAATTTACACGTTAAAGTACAAATATGGTGCCTCTTTTACACCTCGTCAATATTGTTAATGTCCATCCGTATGCGCCAATGTTTGGGCAAATGGTTGTTGGCCCTGTTCTGCAGCACTTTTATCCAGCCCAGTCCCAGGTTGTTAAATTTAACAATATTCCACCCGCGTTGCATCTGTTCGGTATCAATATCCTCCCTTTTCAGGAACTTCAGGGCCATCTCTTTCGATACATCTACCGCAGGTAAACTGCCAGAAGCATCTATACTCAAAGCCACATCATGCGCGGGTATCCACTCTTTTTGTGTGGGTTGCCCTAGTTCTAACCCTGCTTTCCGGAAGTACAGCGCCTGACTCAGTAGCATATAATCCTGCTCGTGCAGGGCGTTAATAGCATTGTACTGGTCTTTGGCCGGTATTATTAGTTGTATATTCTTGTCGCCCAGCAGGTGCACAGCCTGGTCTTTTATCTTACTAAGATTTTGCAGCCTGCCCTTTGCCGGTTTTAGTACTTGCTCGCTGTCGGTCTTCCTGATCACCGCAATAAAAAAGCCTTCTCCATTTACCTTATCAGGGAAAAAACGGTAGCCATACATGCCTTTCTCAGAAACAGTTTCTACAATGCCCCATTGCCCATCCAGCGGTATTCTTATGCTTTCAGCGGCATATTCTTCGGCTACGCTGTCCAGTATATCTTCATCTTCAGCGGGTGAGAAAGAGCAGGTAGCATATATCAACACACCATCTTGTTTCAGCGATGGCCATATGTCGGCGATGATACGCTGCTGGCGGGCACTGCACAGCTGTACATTAGCTTCGCTCCATTCTTTAAGGGCATCAGGGTCTTTCCGGAAGAGGCCCGACCCGCTGCATGGTGCATCAATAACTATCGCATCAAAATAACTGGTCAGCGCCAAAAAGTCACGGGGATCGTTGCTGGTCACCCAATTATTGGTATAACCCCAGCGCACGGCATTTTCGTGTAGTATAGATGCCCTGCTCCTGATCACTTCGTTCGATACCAGCAGGCTGTCTCGGTGCAGCAAGGACGCCAGCAAGGTTGTTTTCCCTCCCGGGGCTGCACACAGGTCAAGCACTCTTACCGGTGCGTCTGTGGGCACCGCATGCCTCCACGCTTGCTCCAGGAACATAGAAGAGGCTTCCTGTACATAATAAGCCCCTGCATGGAAAGCAGGATCCAGTGTAAATACCGGCCGCTCAGCAAGGTATATGCCTGTAGTACTCCAGGGTACCCGTTTGCCGGTAATAGTGGCGCCTTCTTTTACCGGGTGCCGTCTTACAGATGTAATTGCACCGGTGTCATGGGCAGCAATAAAGGCAGCCTCGTCAAATCCTGTTATCTCTCTTATATCTGCTAAAAGCGCTTCCGGTAATTGCAAAATAGTATGTTGTGTATCGTTATTGGCCAGCCATACGTTTGGCGGCCATTACTTGTCTCAAAATATCAGGTGCCGCTATTTCTTTGGGCATCACTGCTGTTGCTCTTCTCAGGTTATCTATACTTAGCTGCCACTGCTTTTTATTAGCATAGGCAATGCCCAATCCGCAATAGGCGTTGTAATCTATTAGTGGCGACAGATGATACTCCAGGGCCTTATTGGCCAGTACAATAGCCGGATCGTTCATGTTCATCGATCCTTCTGCCACCGCCATATAAGCATACAGCCCTATATTGTCGTCTTTGGTGGTTTTTATGTAGGCTTTGTAAAGCGAGTCTGATAATGCATGTTGCGCATTCCTCAGCGCCACATTCGCTTTCCAGTCCAGGCGCACGGTGTCTTTCAGTATTGTAGTTACAGGTATGTGGTCTATGGTTATGGCATGCAGGTGTGGCGGCGGAAAGTAGTTCTCCAGGTATTCCGGCTTCAGGAACAAGGAATTGAACACTGCATAGGTCCAGAAGTTGGAGTTGCGCATGGTAAAGCCCGACTGCACCACCTTTATTTTAGCTTTAGGGTAGTTATGGGCAAGGTAATATTCTGCAAATGCCGATGCATTGGTGGCTACATATGCAGTGTCTTTACCCGATCCCGGGTGTTCGTTAGCCATCAGCCAGTCTATCCCTTGCTTTACAGATATTTCCCAATAGTCATTGTCGTAGCTCAGGTAGGCGGTTTTAAACTCGCCCGCCAGTTCGTTAAAGTAACAATATTCAAATGGTGTGTTTCTTACACAAAATGCTACCGGGCGTATCATTGCCAGAACACATACTGCGCCTATTCCCAGGTTAACAGGCAGCTTGTTAGATACGGAAAACAACCTGTCCAGCGCAATAGCGCCGAATATGCATAGCCCCGGAAAAACAAACAAAAAGTGTCGCCAGCTGGAATACAGTGGCGTGTTGGCATAAACTGCATATACCACAGGGAAGAACACTGCAAATAACAGTAATGCCCCTATCCGGGGATTGTATTTTTTTATGGTGGTGAAGAACAACACTGTTCCTGCTACTATGCAGGCTATTACGAACAGCGGTATTGTCACCAGCATATACTTGGGTATATAGTGTATTGGTAGGTGTAGAGAATCCATAGCCACGCCTTCAAAATTCACATTTACCTTAATAGGGAATTTGCTGGCTACGCCCAATGCATCAAACAGTTCCGACGGCTTTTTCAATAGGGTAGGCCAGGTAAGGATAACGAGCAAAATACCCCCCGGTATTATAGCCAGCAATTTTATAATTATGTCTTTGGCATTTTTTAGTGACGCGGCCATCAGTTCTTTGTTGCTGAACAGGTACACCAAACCGAAAAGCCCCAGGTGGAAGTATAGCAATACGCCACCTATCCTGATGTTGGTGGTGAACGCTGCCGCCAGTAGCAGCGAAATGGAAGTTTTCCATGTTGGTGCCGGCAACTCTTCCAGGAAACAAATGATGTAGTATATGGATGCTACATAGCCGGTATAAAAAGGCACATCCCTTGTATTGAACAGGAAGTGGCCCATAAACGACGGCGTAAGGAACAGTAACCATATGGAAAAGATACTACTGCTCCACGTCCTGGTTAGTTTGCGGGCAGTGAGTCCTGTAAACAGTAGCCCGGCTATAGCAAATAGCTGGCTTATGGAATGTCTTACATTAAACTCATGGCGGCCTTTATCAGTGCCCAGTACTTTGTTGGTAGTTGCCGCTATCATCTCGTACGCGTTGCCGTAGTATTTTAGTAATTTGTAGTATGGTGCGTTCAGTGTAGTATCTTTTCCTGCGCTCATGTAGTAGGCCAGGTTGGCCTTACCATAATTGTTCAGTTCTATTTCATCGCTGTTAAAGCCAACATTGAAGCCGGAAATAAGCGTGATCAGCCCCATAACGATAAGTGAGGCCAGGAATATTTTCTTTAGCGTATCTTCAGTAAATAACCTTTTCGCAGGCGATGGTGGTGCCTGTTCCACTATAGGAGTGCCTGCGGGTGCTGGTTTTTCCGTTACATGTTTTTTCTCTGGCGAAGTTGGTCGGTTCGAAGCATTCTTTTTCATAAGAAACCGGAAGGGTTAAAACATTTGGACAATTATACTCATTTAATTCAGTATCTCCAAGCCTCGGCAAAGCTATTGATCACTACCGGAACGTATTATTTACTGTAAATTAATGTGCCCTCTGTTGAAATCAAAAGGCCGCCTGACGTGGTGTTCCGGCGGCCTTTCTGTTATGTATTAAGACTTAAAGTATTTCTTTCTTTACGGCTTCCAGTATGTCCAGTGTTTCTTCCTTGCTGTTACCTTCTGCATAGATACGCAGCAGCGGCTCCGTACCCGATGCACGCAGCATCATCCAGCCGCCATTGTCCAGGTGGTATTTCACACCGTCAATAGTTTCGCGCCTGTTAAAGGTGTACTTGCCAAACTGTTTGTAGCCATCAGCCTGTGCTTTAGCTATTATTGCTTCTTTCTTGCTGTTCTCTATATGCATGTCGGCGCGCTCGTATACAAAGCGGCCCACTACAGAATATACTTCTTCGCACAGTTCTTTCAGCGTTTTGCCAGACTGTGTCATGAATTCATACAGTACAAGACCGTCATAAATACCATCACGCTCTGGTATATGGCCTTTCACGGCAATACCACCGCTTTCTTCACCACCAACCAATACATCTTCATTCACCATTATTTCGCTGATGTACTTAAAGCCGATCGGCGTTACTTCTACCGGCAGGCCATACATTTCAGCCATGCGCTTTACGCGGTCGGTGGCAGAGAATGCTATAGCTACCTTACCCGTCATGTGCTTGTATTTGAACAGGTAGTGGATCAGCAGCAGCAATATATGGTGTGCATCCACAAAATTGCCGTCTTCGTCAAACAGGCCAATGCGGTCCGCATCGCCATCTGTTGCCAGGCCCACTTTCAGTTCCGGTGTTTTGGCAATTGCTTCTGCCATTTCACGCAGGTTTTTGTCCAGTGGCTCTGGTGCGGTGCCGTTAAAGCCCGGGTTGTGTTCGCAATGGAACAATACAGCGTTGGGCAGCAGGCGGCGTACCACGTTCTGGCCGGCGCCATACATAGCATCATACGCCAGTTTGAATGGCGATTTGTTCAGCGCTTCAAAGTCGAACTTGGTTTTCAGGTACTCTACGTACATGTCTTCCAGGTTCGCATACTCCAGCAGGCCTTGCTGCTCATAGTATTCCAGCGATTCTGTTGGTATGGTCACATCCTCAGGTATCAGCGCTTCTACAGCAGCAATATGCTTAGGGCTTGCCGGACCGCCATGAGGGCCTTTCAGCTTATAACCATTGTAAGATGGCGGGTTGTGAGATGCCGTGATAACCACGCCCTGGTCTGCCTTCATTTCCAGTACCGCGAAGGAGATCATCGGTGTGCTGATAAAGCCTTTGGCCAGTATTACTTTTACACCATTGGCGCAAAGTACTTTGGCGGTTGTTTCTGCAAATAATGCACCGGCAAAGCGGCAGTCGTGGCCTACAACTACTTTAGGTTGTTTATTATCTTTCAGCAACCAGTCAGCAAGGCCCTTGCTTACCCTGGCTACATTAAATACGGTAAAATCCTGCGCTATTATAGCCCTCCACCCATCGGTGCCAAACTTTATCTTATCAACTGTCATGTGCGTCTATCATTTATTTGACGGCGCAAATTAAGAAAAGAGAACGTATAAATAGATTTTTCGGTCAATAAGTAATTTTGTTAAAATAGAAATGCCAAATTCATGAAATTTGGTTCGCCTAATTTTATCTGTAAATTTGTCATTGCCACCGGGCCAATACCTTTAATGGCCATAGAACGATCAATAAAAATGACTGACCACCTTCACGACAAGTCCTTGCACGATGTACATGCTTCTATCGACCCCTCTAAGAGCGGGAAGAAATGGAAGAAGATATTTGCATTTTTCGGACCAGCATACCTTGTTAGCGTTGGTTATATGGACCCCGGCAACTGGGCTACCGATATAGCTGGTGGCAGCCAGTTTGGTTACGGTCTTATATGGGTGTTGCTTATGAGCAATATTATGGCGCTACTGCTGCAGTCGCTCAGCGCCAGGTTGGGTATTGTCCAGGGCCGCGACCTTGCCCAGTGCAGCCGCGACTTATATCCGCCATTCGTCAATTATGTATTATACGTATTGGCAGAAATTGCCATTGCCGCCTGCGATCTTGCTGAAGTACTGGGTATGGCCATTGGTCTCAACTTGTTATTTGGCCTGCCAATGCTGGGCGGCGTACTTGTAACATTACTGGATACATTCCTGCTGCTATACCTGCAGAAGCTGGGTATGCGCAAAATGGAGGCCTTTATTGTGGCCCTCATCGGGGTTATAGGTGTATGCTTTCTTACAGAGATCATTTTTGCCCACCCATCCCTGTCTGCAGTAGCCACCGGTTTCATGCCGCACATAGAAAATCATGCGGCATTATATATTGCAATTGGTATTATTGGTGCTACGGTAATGCCGCACAACCTGTACCTGCATTCGGCACTGGTGCAAACCCGCAAAATTGGTACCGACGAAGGCTCAATAAAAAAAGCTATAAGGTTCAATATAATAGATAGCAGCATAGCTTTAAACATTGCCTTCCTGGTCAATGCCGCCATACTTATCCTTGCCGGTACGGTGTTTTTTAATACAGGCAACCACAGCGTGGCCACCATACAGGATGCGCATAAGCTGCTGGCCCCGCTGCTGGGCAGCAAATGGGCGGCTATACTTTTTGCCGTGGCATTGGTAGCCGCTGGTCAAAGCTCCACCGTTACAGGTACGCTGGCCGGGCAAATTATAATGGAAGGCTATCTGCATCTGCGGCTCAACCCCGTAGCCCGCAGGCTCATCACCCGGTTGCTGGCTATTGTTCCTGCCGTGCTCACCATTATCATTGCCGGCGATAGCAAGCTGGACGATCTCCTCGTCTTTAGCCAGGTATTACTGAGCATGCAATTGGCATTCGCAGTTATCCCCTTGATCCACTTTGTTAGCGACAAGGCAAAAATGGGGCAGTTTGCCATAAGCCCATTAACCAGGGCTTTTGCATGGGTGGTGGCCATAATAATTGTGTCGCTCAATGTAAAGCTGGTATCAGAGAACGTTACGCAATGGCTGGCTGCTACCACTTCGGTCTGGTTGCACGGATTGATTATCGCAACTGTTACTTTTATTGCCGGTGTGCTTATTGTTACCATCGTATATCCCTTTATTCTCCGCCGTAAAGCCGCTGAGCGCGAGATACATCATTCTGCTCCGGTAGACCTTTTTGTTGCAGAGAGCCCTGAGCCATTTCACCGTATAGCATTGGCGCTGGACTTTAGCGAGGGCGATGTCCAGATCATACAGTATGCGCTTAAGCTGGCCACACCCCAAACCTCATTTATTCTCATCCATGTGGTGGAAAGTGTATCGGCAACCGTTATCGGCAACAGTGCTGATGACTCTGAGACCCTGCGCGACCGGCAGATACTGAACAGGTATGTTGACCAGCTATCTTCCCGTATATCGGTGGTTAAAGGCGTACTGGGCTTTAAAAACAGGGTAGGGGAAATAGCCCGCATTGTTGCCGAAGAGCAGTGCGATCTCCTCGTCATCGGCAGCCACGGCCACAAAACTGCTAAAGACTGGCTCCTCGGCGAAACCATCAACTCCGTCCGCCACAAGATCGACATACCGGTATTTATTGCCAGGTAAAGCGTTAGAATTCCCAATGCAACCATTTCGTTTTGGGAACTCGCCTAAAGCAAAACTGCCAGGCATAACCTATTTCGTTTTTTTGACCGGGGCAGTTTTGGGCTGCGTTTTAGGTGCTTCTGGTTCTTTGGCGGCAGTTAATGCAAGTTCTTTGATCCTTGCCTTATTATAGCCCAGCAGCAGCAGCGGCATAATAAATCCCATAACATATATGGGCGCCAGGTAGCGTAGCGTTACCACCGTAGCAAATATGCTAAAACCCATATATGCAAAGTAAAACACGCTCCAGGTGATGAACAATCCTTTTATATAAACCGGTGTTTTGCGCCATACCTGAATCAGCCATACAAAGAACACAATTATAGCACCAATGTTAAAGATATTGAGCAGTAGAGAGACAAATGGGAACACACTCATAACATGGTGCTCCAGCCTGGGGTAGCGGGGTACAAACTGTGCATGATCAGTATGGTACCATCTTTCAGTAAATGTGTCAACACCTAGTTTTGTGCAGTTATAATCCTCCAGTATTTCAGGTTCCGGGTAAAAGAAATTGCCTGTATTTGGCACGATAAAATACTTCACGAATGCACCTGGGTTGTTCTTAATGATATGTGTGGCATATTCATTAAAAACAACAGAGGCCGCAAACCATTCTTTGAAATAAGTTATACGGTTGCGGGCGGCCCACGTATACACAAACACTTTTAGCGGCGATTTTTTATGCCACAGATATATGGAGCCTACAGTGTCTTTTTTAGGCACAGAATCAATAAAGTTAAGCACCATACGGTTTAGCTCTGTTATTTCGGGCGATGGTAGCTTAGTTGTGTCTACATTTATTTTTTTATAGTAATACAATACATTGTTGGCCATCTGCCAGCCGGAAAAGCCGGAAAAAACGCGCGTGCCTGTAGTCGTTTCCACCTCGTCAGACTGTTTGGAGATCGCCGTCTGGATGACAAATATGGTAAGGGCTATACCAGCTGTCTTGTAAAAAATATTGCCTTTGGACGACAGGAAGGTAACAACAGCAATAAGTGGAAAAAAAAGCGCAGTGTATCTTACCTGGAAAGCTAAGTAAAGGAATAGTATCTGCAGCACCAATGCCCACCAGCTATGCCGCCTGATGATCCACAGGCAACTACCAAACCAGAAAACCGTTAACGAGCAGAACAGGCTGTCGCTGGAAATATAATTGACTAGAAACAGGAGGACCGGATTCACCACCGTCAGCAATAGTGCCGGAAGCCTGAATTTGCCGGGTATGCCAAATAAATAGTCGGCGCTAAGGCCGCAAAATAACGAACTGAGGAAGAACGCCAGGTATTGTACCACCACAACCATATTAATGGACTCTGCAAAATGGTCGTGTACATATTTTAAAAATATGGTATAGCCAACCGGCCTATATTGTACGTTGGTGTCAAATTTTGTCCACAGGATATAGTTAAGGGAGTCGTTAAATATATCGGGTAGGGGAAAACAGAATTTAAGCACAATGAAACATACCAGGGAAGATATGCCGGCAATAATTAAGTTCTTTCGTTGCGTTTTCAGGTAGTCCCAAAAAGCATATTTGCTGCTTGTTATGGTCAGGTCAGCCATTGTTCCTTATTAGTTTTCTTTTGTGCTTTCGTGATATTCCTGTTCCATATTAATACTCCATATGTTTTTCTTGTCCGTCTTGTTGGCTATAATGTTGTCTACTGCGGTCATCGCAGTAAGCATGGAGTGGTCGGAGTTATTGTATTTATGCATACCATTACGCCCCACCAGGAAAAGGTTGTCGAAGCCATCGAGGAAGTTTTTTAACTCCGGGAATCTGTCGTAGGTGCCAAAGTAGGCAGGGTAGGCTTTTTCTACTTTAAGCACTACACTGTCCAGCACATCGGCTGCGTCTATCATACCTATAGATTCCAGTTCAGCTATGGCAAAGGAGCGCATTTTGTCCTCCGGCATTTCCCACAGTCTGTCACCCTCGTTGCAGAAATACTCCATCCCTACCCACACGGTGTCTGGGTTTTTCACCATAAAGGGACTCCAGTTGTTGAATATCTGCAGGCGGCCTACGCTTACCTCGCGCTCTTGTATGTATATCCAGTTATCTTTTACTGTATTTGCGGCGCTTGCAGGAGCATCGGCATCGCGTTTTACCTTCATCTTTTTAAGTAGTACACCTACGGTTATGAAGTCGCGGTACAGAAGCCCGTCGGCTATCTGTTTTATATCATCGGGTATATCGCCGGTCATTTTGGCCACCAGCTCTTTCACAGGCATGGTAGAGAAGAAATGATCGCCATCGTATACCACTTCTGTATTTGTTTTCTTGTCGAGCGCCGTTACAGATATTACTTTTTTGCCTTGTACATTTACGCTCACCACATCGTGCTCCATTTCTATATGGCCGCTGTTTTGGGTTATCAGGTCAGCTACACGCTCCCACATCTGGCCGGGGCCATATTTAGGATACAGGAAATATTCTATAAGGCTCGTCTCTGTTTTCTTTTGTTGTATGTTCTTTTCTTTCTTGCCCAATGCACTCTTCAGCGCATGCTGCAGAGCCTTGGTAATAGAAAGTCCTTTTATGCGCTGCGCTCCCCAGTCGGCAGAGATGTTGTTGCAGGCTATGCCCCATACTTTTTCGGTATAATCTTTAAAAAAAGTATTGTACAGTTCAAACCCGAACCTGTTAATGAAAAAATCCTCCAGCGACTCTTCTTTTTTCCTGGGCAACATCCGTGCCTTCATGTAGGAGAAGAAAATGACAACCGTGCGCAGTAGCCCTAGTTTCTGCACAGTGTCCATAGATAACGAAATGGGGTAGCTGAAGAAACGCTTTAAAAAATAGATGCGCGATATGCGGTTGCGCAGCAGCATGATCATATTCTTATCTGCCGGGGGAGTATTGCCGCGCATTTTATCAGCAGTTTTGCTGAAAGGATTAGCTACGTTGCTTTCTTCCATAGGCAATATATCCAGCCACCATTCCATCACCCTTGCAGACTTTGAAAAAAAACGATGGCCTCCTATGTCTATTCTGTTGCCCTTGTAATTGACGGTTTTGGATATGCCGCCAACCATATCAGATTTCTCAAGTACATATGGGGTAATGGATGTCCTTTTCACTAATTCATACGCGGCCGTGAGCCCCGCTGGGCCACCTCCGATGATAACGGCTTTAGTCATTCTATATGGCAATAATTTGAGTTTGGTATATTGACGGGTTTCGAAACCACTTTTGTTAGGATGCTAAAGTAGAAAATAATCGGTAATATATATAGTCGCGGAATTGAAATTTTTACTTGTAGCCGTATTAAACCAATTAAATTTAGTTTTTTATGAATAGATAGAATGTATATAAGCTGAGATTTATGCACACTTGCAGCGTAATTGAACGATAAACTAAATTAATTTTTATGTATTTTTATTTGCATGTCAAGCATCACTGTATCTTTTGTAATTTCAATGTTTGCAGCAGCATACTACCCTGTATGATCTGAACATGGTACACGCCTGCATTTAGCCTGCTCACATCTATACTGTTTTCTGTTGTTTGTATGGCGCCCTCTTTAACTTTACGGCCAATAGCATCGGTAATGGTATACCTGTCTCCTGTTTTTCCGGTAAGTGTAACTTTCTCAGAAGCCGGATTGGGCGATATCTGCCATGTGTCAGACGCCGGGTTTTCCACTGTCCCTACCGATTCTGTGCCATCCGTGCTGAAATTCAATGGGTCTCCTGCTGTCTTGTACCAGATAGTGTTGTGGGTGTTATCGTATCCACAAATAAAAACTGTCCCTGGCGCCCCCGCTATATTGTCCAGCTGAGAGATGGACGGATCTGTATTGGTTTGCTCACTGCTGCAGTTCACTACGTGATAGTCCGGAGATGATAACATGCCTGTAGTACCGCTTGTCTGCTGGGCGTAAATGTCATTGCCGTTCATTACACAGTAAGCAGTAGTATATGAGTTGCCGGGGCCATATACAGTGGCCGCATTGGTTACCATATAGTTAGGGTAGGCCAGGTCGGTAATAAGCTGAGCAGATGTAGCGGTCTTGTCATTATATTGATAAATGGCGCTGTTGCCATCCCGGTAGCTGATGTTATAATGCGGTATGGATGATGATATATCGTTTAGTGTGTAGAGGTCTATTGCATCTATCCGTGGCTCCTTACCATTGGTTACCACTATAGTGGGTGCGCCTATCTCCCCAGCGGAAAAGTTCCATTCCTGGTAATAGATATTGTAGGAAAAATCCATGTACGTGATCAGCGCTATCCGGTCTACGTTGTTGCTGCCCATGTTTCGTTGTATCCCTGCCACGTCGGGGTAGCCCAGGTCGGCCGGGCCGGTAATGGTGCAGTAGCGGGCCATGCTCATATGGCTGGTCTGGTAGCTATATACATCACGGAAGTTATCGGCCATTACATGCACAGCTCCGTTTTCTAGCCACGTAAGCGTAAACCACTCACTGTATACTATCGTCGCCCCCGCAGCCTGTATTTGGTTGATCACATCGCCACGCGGCTGGGCTATTACAGATACGTTGCCAGTTGTGGTCAATGGGATATTCCGCACCGGTTCGCCGAAAGTGGATGTATAGGAGAGCCCCCCTCCATAAGTATTGGTTGCCGGGTAAATATCCATGAACAGATCTGCAGTACCCGCTGCCGATTGGGCCACATAGGTGACCGCTACCCACAAAAACGAACCATTACCACCGTCGGAGCCTATCATTATGTATGGATTGCTTATTGACGAGTAGCCGGCAGGTACTGTTATCTCCGGTGCTGCCGGCAGCACATGGTGCTCATCGCCTATCGCGAATTTTACGGCACCGGCGCTTGTGCTCCACGCCACGCCAAACATATTGGTGGTTGTGCCGTCGGCGCCATGCTCGGCGCAGTAGCTGCTGCTCAGGTGGGTTACACCTTCATCTGTGGCTATTACATTGCCGCATTTCGCTGCGGGGATAACGGTTTGGGCTTTTACAGCCCCGGCTTGCAAAAGTGCAAGTAGCATTGCGATGGTTGATAAGGCCTGTTTCATGATATATTATTTATTCTAAGACCTAAAATTATCTGTTGCTTTTTGCATTAAAAATTATCTTCATTCAAGTTAATCTTTCAGTATGCTATTTTAATTAAGTGTTGTATGTATAATTTATATTTAAATTTGTTTACTGGTGTTATACGGTCAATTTTATTTGGAAACTGCACTCTCCGCGGCGTATATTTGTGATGCCTGTAAGCAGTTTACGGCAATAGACAACTAATCGGTTTCACTTCATGTCATTGTCCTGTAGGGACAAAAGGGTTGTAGTATAAGTTAAAAAGACATTGGCATGCCGTAGGTACGCAACTTATTACAATCCGGTATAGGTTTTCTGAATGGTAACTAAACGCTCTTTTAATAATGACCCTTATCTACTTATATGAATCGGCAGAAATATTGTCGGAAAATTGC
The DNA here is from genome assembly GCA_964588295.1 of uncultured Flavipsychrobacter sp. GTDB lineage: Bacteria > Bacteroidota > Bacteroidia > Chitinophagales > Chitinophagaceae > Flavipsychrobacter. The sequence goes on from CAZPOT010000010.1 coordinate 120,590, forward strand.
CATACCGGCAGAAATGGCAATATTGCACATTTTCATACCTGTTGTACATGTCAGGCTGTTACACGGCATACCTAAAGAAGAATTGCCGGTTTTTATCAAAAATATGTTTTCGGCAATTCGGCAATTTTGCTGCGAAAGTGCCGCTCCGGCGTAGCGGAGATTATTGAATATTTGCGTCTCGTACCGATATGCAATGCCTGTTAATAAATAGTGGCTTTTCTGGCGATGCGCAATAGCAAAATGTAGTACTTTTGCACCCGTAATTAATTTTTCATTAACACCCCGATGTTGCAAGAACAGTCTATCAAAGGAAAATGGCACCTGCTGGCCGTTGGCCGTTTTAAGGACTACAACCAACTGCTGAAGCCAAATCTCAGCGGTATGGTGGTGTTCAGCAGCGTCATCGGCTACCTAATGGCGCCGGGTATCAGGTTTGCCTGGGCCGATATGGCTATCTGGCGCCAGATCATCACCCTGTTCGTTGGTGGAATGATGGTTACCGGGGGGGCCAATACCATTAACCAGATATTGGAGCGGGAGAGCGATAAGTTGATGAACCGCACCAAGTCGCGCCCCATGCCCGATGGTCGCATGGAATCTACAGAGGCGTGGATATTTGCCTTTATTACCGGCCTTGGTGGGGCACTTTTACTATCTTATTATTTCAATGTACACGCGGGGATGCTCAGCTTCTTATCATTGTTGCTGTATGCTTTTGCGTACACGCCAATGAAGAAGATACACCCTGTAGCTGTTTTGATCGGGGCTATACCGGGGGCGCTGCCGCCACTCATTGGTTGGGTAGCAGCAACCGGCTCTGTAACGGGTATAGCCAGCCTGGGCGGTTGGGTACTGTTCCTGTTCCAGTTCTTCTGGCAGTTCCCGCACTTCTGGGCCATTGCCTATGTGGCGTTCGATGACTATAATAAGGCAGGTATCCGCATGTTGCCCACCCGCGAAAAAGAAAGCCGCTTCACAGGGTTGCAGTGTATGTTTTACAGTATTGTGCTCATCCCGCTGGCTGTGGTGCCACGCTTTATGCACCTTACGGGCAATATGGGCATGTATATCTGCTTGTTGTGCGGCGCACTTTATTTCGCCGCATCCATCAATTTTTTCAGGAAGAACGATTTTAAATCTGCAAAGCAGGTAATGTTTGCATCATTCATCTATTTGCCGGTTACACTCCTCGCCCTTATCTGTGATAAAATAATCAGTTAAGTAAATTATAGTAATATGGAAGGTATATTGAATCCCAATAAGGTAGAAGGCAGGAAGATACATCCGCATAAATTCGCCTTATGGATAGCTATGGGCAGCATAGCTATGATGTTTGCAGGCCTTACCAGTGGCTACATGGTGCGCAAAGCACAAGATAACTGGAGGTATTACAATCTGCCCACCATTTTCTGGATATCCACGGGCGTTATATTGCTCAGCAGCCTTACTATATTCCTGGCCACGCGTGCGTTTAAAGAACGTGCTATGCAGCGCTACCGCCTGCTGATGCTGTTGACCATTGTTCTGGGCGCTGGTTTTTGTGCCCTGCAGTATTATGGTTTCGTGCAGCTGTACAACACCCCCCAGCAGGTGCGCATCAATGGCCAGGTACTCAACCAGTTTGTGCCGGTAAAGGTAAATGGCAACCCCAGCGAATCGTTTTTGTTCATAATAGCAGGGCTGCACATTGCCCACATCGCAGGCGGTATTGTTGCCATGCTTATCACGTATCTGCGCTCGTTTCGTACACGGGTAAAGGTGTATAATTCTACAGGTTTGGAGATAGTTGGCGGGTATTGGCACTTCGTAGATATATTATGGATATATTTATTTATCTTCTTTCTCGTAAATCAATAAAATTCTTTGCATTTTCGCACACAAATTCGCAACTAACCTAAGAATAATCTAAAACAAAATTATGTCGCAAGCTACAGCTACTACAGCACAGGAGCCAAGTTTATGGGGCGGAGGACGCTCCCCGTTCAACGTGAGTTACGGAAAAATGATGATGTGGTTTTTCCTATTGTCAGATGCACTTACGTTTGGTGCATTCCTTATCTCTTACGGTACTACTCGTTTTTTCAGCGCTGTTTGGCCTGATGCCAACACGGTGTTCAAGTCCTTCCCTTTTATGGAAGGTCATAATCTGCCGTTGTTGTTCGTGAGCTTGATGACGTTCATACTCATCATGAGTTCTGTAACCATGGTATTGGCTGTGCATTGCGGTCACTACGGCGATAAGAAAGGTGTAGCAAAATGGTTGCTGTGGACCATTATCGGTGGTATTGCTTTCCTGGGTTGCCAGGCATGGGAATGGACACACCTGGCAAGTGAAACAGGTGGTCTGTGGGGACAGTTTGTAAACGCAGCTACTCCGGTTCACGAATACCAGCAGTTCTTCAACATGCAGGATGCGCACACTGCCAATGTATTCGCTACCGATCCTCTGGTGGCAATGCAGTCTACACACAACTTCTTCAACTACTTCTTTACCATCACTGGTTTCCATGGTGGTCACGTAACCAGCGGTGTTGTGTTCAACATCCTGATGCTGATCAACACGGTTAATGGTACTTACGAGCGTCGTGGCCACTACGAAATGGTTGAGAAGATCGGCCTGTACTGGCACTTTGTAGACCTGGTTTGGGTATTCGTATTCACTTGTTTCTACCTCCTCTAATCCTCTCTTACTCACAACAAAAAACTACACACAATGTCTGGACATCATAATCATAACAGCATACAACATTTATACGAAGGCGATCAGTCGAAACTGTATTCAGGTGTGATGGCTCATCACACTGATGTCGAATCAACTGAGAGCAAAACACAGGTAAAGAAGATCTGGAAAGTATTCTGGATACTGCTGGCAGTAACACTGGTGGAAGTATTCATCGGTATGAAGTTGAGTCACTCAATGCCCAAAGGCCTGCTTGCATTCATCTTCCTTGGTCTTACTTTATTCAAGGCGGGTTACATCGTGGCAATATTCATGCACCTGGGCGATGAAAAGAAGAATTTCATGACCATGGTACTGATACCACTTGTACTCTTTGTTTGGTTTATTATTGCGTTCCTTGCAGATGGTGATTTCTGGTTGAACATCAACGCGCACAACCCCGCTCGTAACGCACAGGTTGAACATGCAGCGAAGTAATGACACAGAAAAAATCCAATAAGAAATTTTTGATCGGTTTAGCGGTAGCTTTTTTGCTACCGCTTTCTTTATACCTGATAGTTGACAGGCTATCTAAGGGCAAGGTAAAAATGCCTCGCTTTTATGGGGTAGAAAGGGTAGACAACAGTGGTGGTAAACCAGATACCATCTACCATACAGTCAATGAACTGACCCTGACCAACCAGGTAGGCGAAAAGGTAAACCTGAATAAGGACCTTGAGGGTAAGATAGTGGTGGTCGACTTCTTCTTCGCTGAATGCAGCAGTACGTGCCCTAAGTTAACACAAAGTATGCGCAACCTGCAGTCCGGCTTCAGGAAGGATCCAAAGAAAGAGAATTCGCTTGACGATAAGGTACACTTTGTATCCATCACAGTATTGCCCGAGCATGACTCCTTCCAGGTACTGCGTACCTACGCCGATGCCCACGATGCCAATCCCGATCATTGGTGGTTCCTTACAGGCGATAAGAAAACGATCTATAACTTTGCACGTACAGAGTTGGGCTTGTCAACAGGTGCCGGTGATGGTGGTGCAGATGATATGATCCATACCGACAAACTCATCCTGCTGGATAAAGACAGGCACATACGCGGTTATTACGATGGCACAAGCGATACTTCGGTTCGCCGTTGCGCCGATGACATTGTTCTGCTGACGTTGGAAAAGCAGAAGAAAAAGAAATAACTATCGCCAGTCTAAAAACAAGACGTTTTTAATTTTTAGTTTTTTACTTTTTTAGTTTTTGAAATATGCTTACCCCGGTTCTTCAGAAAGATGATAAAAAGGCAGGTTGGATCATCTGGTCCGCCTCAATAGCTGTATTTGCATTGGTGGCATTAACTTCCCGCTTCAAGCTGGAGCTTGATCTTGGTTTTAATGTGCATTTCTTTGCATTGCTGAATGCGATCATTAACTCTACCGTATCGGTATTGCTGGTTGCGGGACTCATCACTGCCAAGAACAAACAATATGACGCCCACAAGAAAATAATGCTGGTAGCCATTGCGCTATCTTCAATATTTCTGCTTTCTTATGTAGGGCATCACCTGCTTGCCGGTGAAACTAAGTATGGTGGCGAGCACGATGGCAGGTATTATGCCTACATGTTTATCCTGGCTACGCACATCCCCTTGGCGGCTATTATCCTGCCTTTTGCGCTGTTTACCGCTTACAGGTCGTTGACGGGTGAATATGCAAAGCACCGTAAGCTGGCTAAGTATACCTGGCCCCTGTGGCTGTATGTAAGCATAACGGGCGTGCTGGTGTACTGGTTTATTTCTCCCTATTACGTGCCACACATGTAATACGGTTATTCGCTAATTTTGCATTATTATGAAGAAGTTATTGCTGGTTAGTTGCCTCTTTTTTGCATCCGTTCCGGCCATGCACGGCCAGGGCTGCTCTATCTGTACCAAAACTGCTGCCGGGCTCGATGATAAAAGTGCGCGTGGCCTGAACGGTGGTATATTGTACCTGGCATTTCTTCCGATAACTATTATGGGTACTATAGGGTTCCTGTGGTGGCGCTCTAATCGTACCGTGCAGTAGGCTGTTGTGTTATTCTCTTTTATTGTTAACAGGTTCATACATTCATCATGACTAAATTGTTTGTGCCCGCAGTGCTTCTTTCTTCATGCCTGTTGCTGAGTGCATGCCACGGTAAGCGTTTAAGAGGTAAAGGAGAGAAAACCGTTAATAACGTCGCCATCGCTGCTGTTGACGATATAGAAGTAGAAGCATCTATAAAAACCATAGTTACTGTATCGCCCGGCGCCCAGCCCAGCCTTTACATCAGGGGGTATGCCAATATCGTGCAGCACATCAAAACATCCGTACAAGGCAATAAGTTGCGGGTATACACAGACCTGGACAATTCCTGGACATTGGATAAACATGATGGTACCACGCTGGAATTGACAGTGCCATCATTAACGAAACTGGATCTTGACGGGGCAAGCGATGCAGAGATACACGGCAACGTAACAGGCTCAAAGTTCAATGCGTCTTTGTCGGGTAGCGGCAAACTGGTTGCCGATAATATTACTGTTACAGAATTTGCTACAGATATTTCTGGTGCTGCAGATGTAGATATTAAGGCTGGTTCAGTACAAAAGGCCGATTTCCAGATAAGCGGCGCTGGTAAAATATCATCGTTCCCGCTACAGGCTGCAAATGTAAATGTTACCATATCCGGTGCCGCCAAGGCCGACATTACTGCCAACCAAAATCTTTCTGTCAACATCAGCGGAGCGGGCAAAATAAAGTACAAAGGGCACCCGGCAATCACCAAAGATATTTCCGGGGCTGGTTCTATCCGCGACGTTAATTAACTTCCGGCTACTTTTTTTACGTATAATACCGTTATTTATATACACCCCTCATGGGGTGTTTTTTATATCAAAATACTTTAGGAAAAGTGATTATTTGAAATTTTTCTGAAAAATTTCATGTGCCATTTCGTGCATTTCAGGCCGTATTACGTGCATTTCATCAAATTTTTTTAAAGCGCCTGTAGCGCTGTAGTAATTTAGTATCACAATAATCGAAATACAGCCCCTTTAACTAAGATTGCTATGAAGAAATGTACTCGACTATGCTCTAAAACCTGTTGACTATGATAAGACTATCTCTATCCTAACGATGTTAAAAACCTATACCTATCAGTTATGAACATCACCTTATGTAGTGGCAATTTAACCTTGATGGCTCATCAGGGTTTTGTCATTTTTTAGGGGTTTGTTTTAGTGTATTTACGTGAAAAGAGCAGTTCCGGTTTTCCGGAACTGCTCTTTCTTTTAAAAAGGTTCTGACTGAGATATCTTTATACACAATGGCAATACGATCAAATAAAATATCGTGGAGTAGCGCAAAGCTGTTTTATCGTTTATTGAACAATAAAACATATCGCTCGTATTGGGATTACATTCGCGAATTGCGGGCAAGACCAACTGCCGAAGTATTTAATACATCCCTGGCACTTACATTTCGCTGCGATGCTAAGTCAAGAATGATTGGTGTTAATGTCCTGGCTCAACTGGGCGTGGCTTCACGTCCATTCCTGGTGGTAACACTGTCCAGGTACTTTGAGCTGTTGGAAACTGAAAAGGACAATAAAGTGCTAACCTGTATACTGATATCTGTAGGACACAATAACGGGCAATTAAGCAAGAAGCAAATAGCAACCTTGTGTGGCTTTGCGTTAGCAAAGGATAGGAACGTAAGACAGGCAGTTGTTTCATCCTTACTTACGGTAGATGATCCATTGGCAATAGATACCCTGATCATCTTATCTACTGATAGGGTGGCAAATATTCGCGACTGGGCTACGTTCGGGCTTGGATCGCAGATAAGCAGGAACAATGCCAAAATAAGGGCCGCATTGTGGGCCAGGGTGGACGATGCAGACCAGGATACAAGGTTTGAAGCGATTGTTGGGCTTGCAGAGCGAAAAGATGAGCGGATAAAAGATATCATCATTCGTGAGTTGATGACCAAAGATTATGGTGCGTTACTGTTTGATGCTGTACAGGCAATGCCCGATAAGCGATACCTGGCATTGCTGCAACAACACTATAAGGGAGCATTATCGGAATCGGGAATTGATGAGCATTGGCTGTGGAAACTGAAGGAATGCATTGCAGACTTAAAGAAAAAACTAAAGGCTCTATAAAACTGTCGGCAGACAATTTATAGAGCCTTTAAACTATCATCCAGAAAGCTAGTTCTGTTGCTTAAAAAAATCAACTGTTATTTTCAAACCATCCAAAAACTCTTTGGTGGGGTGGTAGCCCAATAGTTCCTGTGCGCGGCTTATATTGGCCAGGCTATCGTGTATATCGCCGGCACGTGGCTCGCGATAGGTGGCTTCGTGTGATGCCCCCAGCATATCGCGTATCGATTCGTACAGGAAGTTGACCGAGAAGTTGAAACCTACAGCTACATTGTATGCTTTGCCAAATGCGTCTTTATTATCGGTAAGCATACCACGTACATTGGCCTGTACCGCATTCTCTACAAAGGTAAAGTCGCGGGTCTGGGCACCATCGCCGTTTATATATACAGGCGCATTCTTCAGTATGCCGCTTACAAATAACGGTATTACAGCTGCATACGGCCCGTTAGGATCCTGTCGAGGGCCAAATACATTAAAATAACGCAGGCCTACCACGTTCATATTATACAACTTATGAAATACGTTGGCATACAGTTCGTTGGTCATTTTGGTAACGGCGTATGGCGATAACAGGTTGCCTGTTCTTTCCTCTCTCTTAGGCAGGTTAGGTTCATCGCCGTATACTGATGATGAAGATGCGTAAACAAATGTTTTTACGCCTGCATTTTTGGCTGCGGTGATCATATTTACGAAGCCGCCTACATTTACATCGTTACTGGTTATAGGGTCTTTTACCGACCTTGGTACAGAGCCCAGCGCTGCCTGGTGCGATACGTAGTCTATGCCCTCACACGCTTTATCGCAGGTAGCGGCATCGCGTATGTCGCCTTCCATAAACTCATACCTGTCGTTACCCGCAAACAGGTTTACGTTGTTTATAGATCCTGTTGCCAGGTTGTCGAGCACGCGTACTTTACCGGCGCCGGCATTCAGCAGGTATTCAACAATATGAGAGCCTATGAAGCCAGCCCCGCCCGTTACCAGGAAGCTGCTGCCCGAAATATCTTTAGTATGGAATACAGACATGCGTAGATTATGTTTTTAATGCACATAAAAAAAGCCGTACATCAGTAAAGGTACGGCTCAAATGTTGTCAGGTTATATTAGCCTTTAGCTGCAGTAGCGGTTGCTTTTTTAACTCCGCGTGCACGGCGAGACTTGCCGAAGCTACCTATAGAAATCTTACCTTTTTTGGTGCGTTTATCTCCTCTGCCCATTGTATATTTTTTTATGTTGTTTGCAAATGTAAAAAAAAGCGGGAAACATTGCTGCTCCCGCCGGTATTTATTATTCAGTTCAATCAGAACATTTCCAGGCCGCTGAAGTAGAAGCTGCCTTCTATAGCTGCATTCTCATCGCTGTCGGAGCCGTGAACTGCGTTCTCGCCCATAGACTTAGCATACTTCTTGCGGATGGTGCCTTCTTCTGCATTAGCAGGGTTGGTAGCGCCTATCAGCTTACGGAAATCGGCAACTGCGTTGTCTTTTTCCAGGATAGCTGCAACGATAGGGCCGCTGCTCATGAATTCAGTCAGTTCGCCGTAGAACGGACGCTCTGCATGAACTTCGTAAAATTTCTTAGCCTGGTCGGTAGTGATCTGCAGATATTTCATAGCTACGATCTTAAAACCACCGTCAGTTATCATTTGTAGGATGTTACCGATATTGCCCGCCTTCACTGCGTCAGGCTTGATCATGGTAAACGTACGATTAGACATAAATTTTTACTATTTATTTTTTGTGGCGCAAAGGTATTTAAAAATAAAAAAGTAAAAGTTAAAATGACGAAATAATGTTTTGTAAATGCTACATTAGTACACTGGTTTTTACATATGGCAGCATACGCAACTATCATCCTCATCATTATTACCTGTTTTGTATCGTGGAAGGGCCTGGAGAACGATACTTTCCTGGAGGGTTATTCTTTTAAAGTGGGGCCGGTGCTTGGTAGCAAAGACTACCTGCGCCTGGTATCTTCAGGGTTTGTGCATCTCAGCTGGTTGCATCTCATTTTCAACATGCTGGCCTTGTATATGTTTGGCAGTATGCTGGAGCTTTCTCTGGGTACAGGTAACTTCCTGCTCATCTATTTTGCATCGCTGGTGGGTGGCAGCCTGCTGGCATTATTCATTCATCGCCATCACGAAGACTATTCATCGGCAGGAGCATCCGGCGCAGTAGCCGGGCTTGTATTTGCTACCATTGCTCTATTCCCTGGTATGAGCCTGGGCCTGTTCTTTCTGCCGCTTAATATACCTGCGTGGCTATATGGATTGGCGTATGTAGTGTATTCCATTTATGGTATCCGGTCAAAACTGCAGAATATAGGGCACGAGGCACACCTGGGCGGCGCGCTTATAGGTATGCTGGTAGCCATTGCTATACGTCCGCTGTCGCTGGCTGATAATTATTTTGCCATACTTGTAATACTGGTGCCGGGCATTGCCTTCATTTATCTTATTGTAACCCGGCCGCATGTGCTGCTGGTGAGCAACCTTTTTTACAAACAGCACCACCAGGGCATGAATATCGACCAGCGGTACAACCTGTCGAAGGTGGAAAAACAAAAGGCAATAGACGCCATACTGGAGAAGATACATGCCAAAGGAGTAGACAGCCTCAGCAAAAAAGAGCGCCAGTTACTGGACGAATATTCCGGTTCTTAGGCAATTGTTGCCGGTAATGTTTGCTTTTTGGTTTTTAAGCGTACTTTTGCAGTCCGTAAATATTTGACATGTAAAATAATAGTAATTTACGTGTTGCGATGTAAACGGACTTTTTAACGTTTCACTTTTTACTTAAGCTTTAATGCGCTCCATACAAGACGCTTTTCCTTTACTGCAGTCACCAAAAAAAATATTCATCACTACCCATCATAAACCAGATGGTGATGCAATAGGAAGTATGCTGGGGCTATATCACTACCTGGTAAAAAAGGGACATGCCGTTACGCCGGTATCGCCTTGCGAATTGCCGGAGTTCCTTATGTGGGTGCCGGGTGTAGATAAACTGCTGAACTGGGAAGCACAACCCAAGCGTGGGCAGCTGGCGCTTACGGAAGCTGATCTTATTTTCTGTGTCGACTTTAACGATTTTAACCGCACCAAGTTCATAGAAGGGGCGCTTAATGCGGCTACGCAGCCTAAAATAATGATAGACCATCACCTGATGCCGAAGCCGGTATGGGATTATGGTATGAGCATACCCGAGAAAAGCAGCACCTGCGAAATGGTGTATGACTTCATTAACCTCTGTAACGATAATGCCCTTATTGATAACGATATCGCCCAGTGCTTGTATACCGGTGTGCTGACTGATACCGGCTCTTTCCGTTTCCCTATCACATCGGCCAGCGTGCATGCCATGGTTGCCGATCTGAAGCATAAAGGATTGGAGCATGCTATCATACACGAGCATATTTACGATTCCTGGAGCGAGAGCCGCATGCGTTTCCTGGGTTATGTGCTCACGGAAAAAATGGAGGTATTCCACGACCAGGGCGCAGCATTGATAGCACTATCGCGCAAGGATATGGGCATGTACGATACCCAGAGCGGCGATACAGAAGGGCTGGTAAATTATCCGCTAAGTATTGCAGGTATTAAATTTGCCACGCTGATCACCGAGCGCAACGATGAGGTAAAACTCTCCTTCCGCAGCAAGGGCAACTTCGATGTTAGCTCATTTGCCCGCCAGTATTTTGACGGCGGAGGACATTTTAATGCATCGGGAGGCAGGTCTAAAGCATCTTTACGAGAAACAATAACATATTTTAAGAAAATTTTGTCCGAAATTCGCCCGGCAAATTCAGAAACAGAATAAATATTAATAAACAAGCAAATAAACAGTAAAACAAAAAAAATGATAAACAGGATCTTTACCGTGGCGTTAGCAGGCGCCGTTATGATGGGTGCAGCAAGCTGCCAGAACAAAGCTCAGTACAAGAAAATAAAAGGTGTTGAGTACATGCTGGTTAAAGACGCTCCAGGTAAAAATGCCCAGGTGGGAGACATCATCGAAGTAAATGTTGTGTTCAAGGTAGGTCGCATGGACGGTAAGTCTAAAGACTCTGTGATCATGGAATCGAGCAAGGTGAACAATGGCAAGCCATTCGAAATGCCACTGGCAGAGCCTAAGTTCAATGGCGATATGATCTCCGCACTTACTATGATGTCTGCTGGCGACAGCGGTATCATCCGTGTATCTGTAGATACGCTGAAGGCAGCGCTGAAAGGCCAGCCAATGCCTCCGTTCGCGAAGGATGGTGATTACTTCATCTACGAGATCAAGATGGTGTCTGTAAAGGACAAGGCAACTGCTGAAAAAGAAGCACAGCAGAAATCGGCTGCGCAAAACCAGCTGGACGATAAAACACTGCAGGATTACTTTGCAAAAAACAACATAAAGCCTGCTAAAACTAACTCTGGTGTTTACTACACTATAGAGAAAGAAGGTGCCGGCGAAACTATCAATGTAGGTAAGGATATCGAGATCAAGTACACAGGTAAGTTGCTTGACGGTAAGGTGTTCGATTCTAACGTAGATCCTAAGACAGGTGCTATCACTCATCCGCTGCCTATCAAGGTGGGCAGCCATGGTGTTATCCCCGGTATGGACGAAGGCGTTCAGGTGCTGAAGAAAGGTTCTAAAGCTACACTGTATATCCCTTCTTCCCTGGGTTATGGTGCGCAGGGCGGTGGTCCTATCCCGGCCAACGCTATCCTGATCTTCGAAGTAGAAGTAATGGATGTAAAAGAAGCTAAGTAAATCATTGAAATAGCAGGGACGCAGGATGAATATCCTGCGTCCCTTTTTTTGTTATATCTTCATCTCGTTAAAGTAATATTTATGAAAGTTGTAAACCTTTTATCACTTGCTTTTGCTGGTGTTATATGTGTGGCGGGAACTGCTTCTGCACAAAAGAAAGCTGCAGCACAGGTAAAAAAAGCGGTAGTGGCAAAAGCGGCGGGCCTGCCTGCCGGCTTTAAAGCCTACAAAGGCATTAACTATAAAATGATCACTGATGCGCCAGGCCCAACGCCACAGGCAGGCGATATACTTAAGATGCACGTTCGTTTTAAGGTAGGTAAGGGAACAGCTAAAGACAGCGTGCTGCTGAACAGCTATATCGCCAACCAGGGGCAGCCATTTGAAATGCCCTTAGTGGAACCTAAATTTCGTGGCGATGTAGCAGAGGCATTCAGCCTGATGTCTGCCGGCGATAGTGCAGTGGTTTGGGTGTCCATCGACTCGGTGAAAAAAGTATTGAAGGATCAGCCAATGCCTCCTTTTGCTAAAAAAGGCGATTACTTTATCTACGAGATAAAGATGGTTTCTGTAATGCCTAAGGAAGAAGCTGAAAAGGCCGCCACAGCAAAAATGGCAGAGCAGAATGTGGTTGATGACAAAGCGCTGCAGGCCTACTTCGCCGACAACAAAATAAGCCCGTCTAAAACGCAGGGTGGCGTTTATTATACTATTGCTACCGCAGGTGCCGGGGATAACATTGCCGATGGTACGACCGTATCGCTTAAATACACCGGTAAGTTGCTGGACGGCACTGCCTTTGATTCTAATGTAGATCCTAAGTTCGGCCATGCAGACCAGCCATTTACCATACAGATAGGCGCGCATTCCGTTATTCCTGGCATGGAAGATGCTATACACATGTTTAAAAACGGAGCTAAGGGTGTTATGTACATCCCGTCGGCACTGGCATATGGCGCTCAATCTCCTTCGCCGGCTATCCCCGCCAATTCGGTAATGGTTTTTGAAGTAGAGGTAACCGAGGTGAAATAGTGAATGGCATTAAATAAATGAAACACTTACTTGTTATTTTGTTGATCGCATCTTTTTCAATTACCCGGTCGTGGGCGCAAACCGACACACTGGCATTGGGAGATGACAAAAAGCTAAACGAGTATTTTCAGCAGCATAATATTCATCCTCAGCGCACCGCATCGGGGTTGTATTATGTAATAAAGAAGGCAGGTTATGGTCCGTATCTGCGCAAGCGGCAGGTGGCCAGCATAGTGTACACCGGTCGCAACATTGATGGTTCTGTATTCGATTCCAACATAGAACATATACAAAAAGGCGGCGAGCCGTTGAAGGTACATGTGGGGCTTAACGAGGTAGTAGACGGCCTGGACGAAGGGCTACGGCTATTGAAAATGAACGGCTCAGCTACGTTTTACCTGCCGTCGAAACTGGGCTACGGTGCTCATCCGCCCGATGCAACTATACCTAAGAACGGTATTTTAATTTTTGATGTAGAAGTAACGGAAGTTCTATAATATTGCATCTCGGTTATTTAAATAATATAAACTGATATAATAGTAATGAAGAAGTTAACCCTCTTAACATTAATGCTGGCCGGCGGCGCTATGGTTTTTGCGCAAAAGAAAGCGCCGGTAAAAAAAGTTGCTCCTGTTAAAGCAGTAGAAAAGGCATCTGCCGGCGGTTTTACAAAAACTGCCACGGGCCTGCAGTACAAGATAGTAAAGCACGGCACAGGCACCAGGCATCCGCAAAAAGGCGACCGCCTGGAAATGCATATCCATGTATACAAGAACGATAGCGCACTGTTCGATTCGCGCGCTATGAATAATGGCAAGCCGGTACCATTCCAGGTGCAGGACCCGCAGTTCAAGGGCGACCCGATTGAAGGCTTCATGAAAATGGTAGCCGGAGATAGCGCCGTAATGAGGTTGCCGGTAGACTCGCTGATAAAGCAGAACAAGCAGATGATGCCCGGCATGAAGGCCGGCGATATGCTGGTATACCACGTAGAACTGGTATCTGTAAAATCTGACGCTGAATATAAAACAGAACAGGAAACCAAGTCGGCCGCGCAGGTGAAGATAGACCAGGAAGCTATTGTAGCCTACCTGAAACAACATAACATACAGGCGCAGCATACAGCATCGGGCCTGTATTACGTTATACACCAGGAAGGCACCGGCGAAACCGGCAAGCCAGGTGTAACTGTAAGCGTAAACTACACGGGTAAACTGCTGAATGGTAAAACGTTCGACTCTAATACCGATCCTGAATTCAAGCACCAGCAGCCATTTTCGCTGGTACTGGGTACAGGCAGCGTTATTAAAGGTTGGGAAGAAGGCCTGGCACTGCTGAAGAAGGGTACTAAGGCTACACTGTACATCCCATCGGGCTTGGCATACGGCAGCCAGGACAGGAGCCCGACCATACCTGCCAACTCTGTGCTGGTATTTGAAGTAGAGATACTGGATATGGCCAACCAGGCTGATATTGATGATAAGCTGATCCAGACCTACCTGAAAGAACATAACATGAAGGCTGAAAAAACTGCTTCGGGCCTTTACTACGCTATAACCAAACAGGGTAGCGGTGAAAAGCCGGTTGCCGGCCAGACAGTATCTGTAAACTACACAGGTATGACCACCGATGGCAGGAAGTTCGATTCTAACGTAGACTCTGCTTTCCATCACGTATCTCCTTTCGAGTTTGCATTGGGCAGGGGCGCTGTGATAAAAGGCTGGGACGAAGGTATAGCCCTGCTGAAGCCGGGCACCAAGGCTACACTGCTGCTGCCAAGTAACATAGCCTACGGCAGCCGCGGACAAGGTGGTGCCATACCACCAAATGCCGTACTGGTGTTTGATGTAGAGCTGGTAGAAGTAAAAAAGTAAAATGAAAAAAGCTGTTTTTATAATTGTTGCTATGTGGTATTTGCTCAGTGCAAATACCACATTTGCTTTTACCCATGCCGATACCCTGCGCGGCAGTAATGGGCGTGGCAGGAGCTGGTGGGATGTGCAGAAGTATGATCTGGACGTTAGAATTGATTCTTTCGGTTATATTGAGGGTAGTAATGAGATAACGTTTGTTGTTACGGAAATGCCTACGGATAGTATGCAAATAGATTTGCAGGACTCGATTTCAATTTTGGGCAATCCGTTTTTATCGTTTATTGACTCCTCTATCTGCAACTACGGTAATATTCACCGTGTTGATTCTATATCAAGAGAGGGAAATCTTTATTGGATCATATATCCTTTTCGTAGATTTAAAAAGGGAGATACTTTGTCGATAAGTATCTCGTTTTACGGTAAACCGCGCAAGGCTGTAAATCCTCCATGGGATGGGGGGATATCGGTTAAAAAAGATAGTGCAGGTAAGCCATGGATGGCTGTGTCTTGTCAGGGGCTTGGCGCGAGTTCATGGTGGCCATGTAAAGATGCGCAATGGGATGAGCCGGATAATGGGATGATGATCACTATACGTCCCCCGGATGGACTTGTATCTATTAGTAATGGGAGAATTTTTAAAACGGATTCTTCTTGGTCGCAACTCCAGGGTAGCAATCAATTTATTTCACATGCATTATGGCATTGGCAGGTTAAAAATCCCATCAACAACTACGATGTCTCTTTTTACATAGGCGACTACGTACATTGGAGCGACACCATAATGGGCGAAAAGGGTAAGCTGGATCTTGATTTCTGGGTGTTGCGCGAAAATGAGCAACGTGCGAGGAAACAGTTTGCAGTAACTAAGCAAATGCTGCACTGCTTCGAATACTGGATGGGGCCATACCCATTCTATGAAGATGGTTATAAGCTGGTAGATGCGCCTTACCTGGGCATGGAGCACCAGAGTGCAGTTGCTTATGGCAATGGCTACCAGATGGGCTACCTTGGCTACGACCGTACCGGAACGGGCATAGGGATGAACTTCGATTACATCATTATCCATGAGAGCGGGCACGAATGGTTTGGCAATAATGTAACTGCCAAAGACATAGCAGATAACTGGGTGCATGAGGGCATTACCACCTACTCAGAATCTTTGTTTGAAGAATGTCTGACCAATAAAGAGAAGGGCCAGGCCTACTGCAGGGGCGAGTGGCGAAATATCCGCAACGACAAGCCCATCATCGGGCCGTATGGCGTTAACGAAGAAGGGTCGGGCGATATGTATGATAAGGGCGCGGCTATTATGTACATGATCCGCCAGCTAACGAATGACGATGAAAAATTCCGCCAGATGCTGCGCGGCCTGGGTAAGGAGTTTTATCACCAGACAGTTACTACGCAACAAGTGGAAGAGTATATAGCTACGCATACCGGACTGGACCTTAAAGTATTCTTCGATCAGTACCTGCGCACTGCCGATATACCGGTGCTGGAGTATAGCCTTAAACATAAGCAACTGCGATACAGGTTCAGCAACGTAGTGCCGGGCTTTACTTTGCCTATAACCGCCAAAGCGGGAAAGAATACAGTTACCCTGCAGCCCACCACAGAATGGCAAACCATGAAGTGGACAAAGGGCTATAACATCAAGTTCTCTAAAGATTTTTTGATAGAAGTGAAGTAATGGTTAATACCGTTTGTATTGATTAATTATTATTTTAGCCCTGTATATTCATTATGAGATATTTAATTGCCCTTTTCTTCTTTCTGTTCGCCGTTCACACCGGTTGCGTAGTAGCCCAGTCAAAAGTAGTTTATCGCGCTTTGCTTGACGCAGATGGTTTCCAGGCCAAAGATGCCGCATCGGCTACCATGTATAAATTATATGATTCCATAGAGGGGCAGAAGTTTCATGTACAGCAGTGGAATATAAAGCCCGAATACCTGATGTATGACGGTTATGTGCTCACTTCATCGGCCAGGCCTGAAGTAAAAGATGGATACTTCAAATATTATGATGAGTCTGGTCATAAAACAAAGGAAGGTGCCTATTCAAACGATGGGAAACAGGGAACGTGGATATATTACTTCTCTGGTACCGACGATATTAAGTGCACTATGCCTTTTGGTGGCGTTAAAAAGCCTTGTTCCGCTACCTGGTATTATCCGAATAACGAGGTACGTAAAGTGGTTGAGTATTTGCCTGATTCATCAAAGCGGACCACCTGTTATACTGAGCAGGGCACAGTTGTGCCTTGTGTAAAAGATGATGAGGTGTTTACAATGCCGGGCCCTGCATACGATTTTATGAATTTTCTGGCAGTAAATATTAATTATCCCGAAGATGCAAAGGCGAATGATATACAGGGCAGGGTATTAGTGCAGTTCATGGTGCATGATAATGGTGCGATCAGCGACGTACATATATTGCAGGGCATAGGTGGCGGATGCGATGAGGAAGCTATCAGGGTCATCAGGATGATGCCCCGGTGGAACCCCGGAACAGTTGACGGGATAGAAACAGATGCAACCTTCACCCAGCCCATAACATTCCTATTGGAAGGGCCGGGGTATTAACGCTGATAGTGAAGGTATTAGCGAAAAGAAAATAGGAGAAAAATTGCGCAAAAACTTGTTTATCAAAAACTGTTTATTACCTTTGCACTCCCGTTACAGCGGAACAGTTCTTAAAACATGCGGAAGTAGCTCAGTTGGTAGAGCACAACCTTGCCAAGGTTGGGGTCGCGGGTTCGAGTCTCGTCTTCCGCTCACGCATAAAAGTCCGGTTCAGCAATGAACCGGATTTTTTTTGCCTATACATTTCCTGCTGTTTCTTTACTCTTTTTTAACGGTTGCCATAAGTGCCTGCTCACCTATCTTTGCGGCATGATGGATAAGCAACCGGTAATACTGATAACGAATGATGATGGCATAACTGCACCGGGCATTAGGGCGCTTGTAGAAGCGGTGAAAGACCTGGGGCAGGTAATAGTGGTAGCGCCCGATAGTCCGCAGTCGGGCATGGGGCACGCTATAACCATAGGCTCTCCGCTCAGGTTGCATAAGGTGCATGTTTTTGAAGGTGTGGAATCGTGGCAGTGCAGCGGCACGCCTGCCGATTGTGTGAAGCTGGCCAAAGACCAGATACTGCACGATACGGCTGACATCTGCCTGAGCGGTATTAATCACGGCGCTAACAATTCCATCAATGTTATCTATTCCGGTACTATGAGCGCGGCCATGGAGGCAGCCATAGAAGGTATCCCATCAATAGGGTTCTCTTTGTGCGATTTTGCTTTTGATGCCGATTTTTCTACTGCGCAGGCGGTGGCCCGCGACCTGGTGAAGCGCATGCTGGATAAACAAATGCCGGCGCACACCCTGCTGAATGTAAACGTACCGAAAGTAGCGGCTACTGATTTTAAAGGCATGAAGATCTGCCGCCAGGCGCATGCCAAGTGGACGGAGGACTTTGATAAGCGTGTAGACCCGCGCGGTAAAGATTACTACTGGATGGTGGGCAAATTTGTGAATATGGATAAGGATCCCGGTACCGATGAGGAAGCGCTGAAGGACGGATATGCATCTATAGTGCCGATAAAAATTGACTTTACCGACTATAAAATGAAAGAGTGGCTGAGTGAGCAATGGGGCGACCTGGCAGTGTAGCATAGTTATCTTGCCATTTATTAACTATTTTGCCTGCCAATGACAGCAACCCGCAACAACCGATTTACGCTATATATACTACTAGCTATGGCCCTGGGCATTGTGGCCGGCTTTATGCTGAACAAAGGCTTCGAGAGCAAGTCTATATCGGCAGCACCGGAAAAGGTGCTGGAGCCATTTTCGCTGGCTGCCGATGTGTTTCTGCGCCTCATTAAAATGATCGTGTCGCCGCTGGTGTTTACAACACTGGTAGTGGGCGTAGCCAAGCAGGGCGATATTAAGTCTGTAGGCAGGGTAGGGGGCAAGACCATGGCTTGGTTCATCTGCGGATCTTTGGTCAGCCTGGTGCTGGGTATGGTGTTCGTCAATTTCTTTCGCCCGGGCGAGGGTATGAACCTGCCGCTACCCGATGCATTGCCCGGCAACATTGCCACAGCATCGCTCAACCTGAAGGATTTCGTTTATCATATATTTCCTACCAGTGTCATAGAGTCTATGGCTAAGAACGAGATACTGCAGGTGGTGGTATTTTCTTTGTTCTTTGGTGTGGCTGCCGCAGGCGTAGGGGAGAAGGCCGATATAGTTATCAAATTCATGGATAGCGCGGCGCACATTATCCTTAAGATGACCGGGTACATCATGAACCTGGCACCAATAGCGGTGTTTGGCGCTATGACCAATGTTATAGCCAAACAAGGACTAGGTGTGCTGGGTACGTTCTCTAAGTTCATCGGCGAATTTTACTTTGGCTTGTTTGTATTGCTGGCGGTATTGCTGCTTGCAGGTTATGCATTTGTGCGCGGGCGTATAGTAACTATGTTGAAGCACATAAAAGAACCTGTACTTATTGCATTTTCCACCAGTAGCAGCGAGGCGGCTTTTCCTAAACTGATGGTAGAGCTGGACAGGTTTGGTTGCGATGAGAAGATTGTGAGCTTTGTATTGCCGCTGGGCTATTCCTTTAACTTGGATGGCTCTATGATGTACATGACATTCGCTTCATTGTTCATTGCGCAGACTTATGGCATCCACCTGGACTTCGGCACCCAGGTGAGCATGCTCTTGGTGCTGATGCTAACCAGCAAGGGCATAGCGGGCATCCCCAGGGCATCGCTGGTAGTTATTGCAGGCACGTTGGCTACATTTAAGATTCCTGAGGCGGGCCTTGCCCTACTGTTAGGTATAGATCCGCTGCTGGATATGGGGCGTGCTGCTATGAACGTAGTTGGTAACAGCGTGGCCACTGTTGCTGTATCTAAAATGGAAGGCAGCCTCAGAGGTTAACAGTTCCTTTTTATCAAAACAGTTAATTTTGGGTGGTAAGAGCGTATGACGTACAGAACTACTGTTTCAGATCCATTACTGCGGCTTTTGTCGTTTGTTGTTATTGCCTTTATTGGTATGGTAGTGGTTTTTTCACTGTTGGGGCTTTGTAACATCTGGGTAGTGGCAGTTATTTACTTGTTGGTTGTCGGTCTGCTTTCATTCGTGCTGATGCGCTTCTTCTCTGTGGCCATGGTGGAAACAGAATTACAGCCCGACAGGCTGAAGGTGCGCTGGATAAAGCAAAACATATTCGATAAGCAGGACGATAGGGAAATCCTATTTAAAGATGTGGCGGAAGATGGTTTTATGACCAGCCGTGTAATCAAAGAGTACACCTTGTTCCTTAAAAGCGGGCGCGAATTCTCTTACAAGCAATTCAACTGGTACACCCCGGCCCACGAAGACCTGGAACTGATGGGCAGGGATATCCGCGAGGCCATTGAAACCTACCACGAACGCAATCCTGAACCGTGGGTGCCGGCAGGCTATGAGAAGAACATGGCAACACCGCTTACGGAAGAGGAAAGGCGCCAGGCGTCTACACGACTTTATGTATCAGTGTTTGCTATCATAGCTATATATGCTTTCCTGGGCTTTCCTATTCTCAAAATGATGTTTCCGGATGCCTCGCTCAAGTGGGATCTGAAAGTGCTCGGTATATTCACCAGTATAGTATTCCTTATCTCTAAGGTTTATGGTTCTATCCACGAGCGCAGGCAAAAAGCAAATGAAGCACAGCAGTTGCCGGATGAATCTGTATAAAATAATTTAAACCCTACCGCAGTTTAGGCAACCTGTTCAAAAGCGACCCTTTGATCCCTGCATAAGGAATCTGCTTAAATAGTAGTGTAGTGATGCGCATAGGTAAAATGAACTTGTTGATTTTATTTTCAAAGATAAAATAATTGTCATTGTTTTGCGTTAACTAACAAGTCAATACCTTTCATTCTATGAACCCTTTTGAAGAACGCTATCTTAGGTGGCTGCATATTGCAGTGCTTACTTCTTTGTTATTTACCTTGGTGGTAGGTATAGCATGCGTTATCTGGTCTATTCGCCCCTTCTGGTTAGACGAGTGGTTTATTATCTGGAACCTGAAGAACAAGAATATGCGCCAATTGTTTGGCCCGCTCGATCTTATGCAGCAGTTTCCGCGGGTATACCTGGTAGTATTTAAGGCATTTGCATCATCATTTGGCTACAGTTATTGGTCGTTGCGTTTACCATCGCTGCTGGCCAGTATAGCCACACTGCTGCTTGGTTATCGCCTTTCGTTAAGGTTGTTCCCTGCTAGGTCATCCGGTTATTTGTTTGTGTTGATGATCGTGTCATCATTTACCTATGCCGAATACATGGTGCAGGCCAAGCAATACAGCGTAGATATTTTTCTGGGTGTGTTAGCAATATGGCAATTAGACGAACTATGGCTGCTGATGAACGAACAGATGTCCTCCAGGCGCTACCTTTTATTAATAGCCAGCTTTGCAACAGCACCGTTTTTCAGCTACACTTATCCTATAGTTATTACGCCAGTCTATCTGCTTGCAGGTGCGCTGTTGGTTGCCGGTATCTGTAATACAGGCAACCGGCGAACTGCAGGCAAATTATTATTGCCGTTGGTGGTTGGTATGCTCTCGCTTAGTGTCTTCTATATTATCGATCTGCGGCAACTGATGGCCGATAAGAGTATGTATGGCTTCTGGAATTTTCTGCTGTTCGACACACAACATCCCATCGCTTCGTTTTGCCGTGGCTTATATAGCATTTACTCACAGGCTGGTTCCGGCGATCTGTTCATGCACATTTTCGGGTGCACGGGCTTGCTGGGCTTTGGGTATGCTATATGGCAGCTGGCCAAACGATACAAAGATGTTGTGGCAGACAGGGCATCGCTATTGCAGGCATATTCCTGCCTGCTGATTATAATAGCCATATGCTGTTTTGTAGCTGGTAAGTTACCCCTTGGCACATCCCGGCTCAACTCCTTCGCGCTGCCATCGGTGGCTATTCTTGTCATCAATTTTATTGATGCTATTACTGGTCGTTTTCGTAGGGTTGGGTATGTATGGTTTTCGCTGTTGTTTGTTGCCCTGTGGGGCAATATCTTTATTAAGCCAATCAATTACTTTACCGGCAGCGATTATCAGCAACAATTGGCTATCTACCGCAATGCCGAGTCAGGCATCCGGCAGGCGCAGCAAATGCATATTCCCATAGCCGTAACGGGCGCTATTTCATTCCCCTACGAGACCAATGCCCAAACGTCGGGAGGGGATCACCCGGAGACATGGATACTGACCACATATCCGGCATACAATATGGTCCTGCATGTGCCGGTTTACCCGATGAGTAGCCTTGCCCGGTTACCAACAGGCATACATAAAGTAATGGTAATTGATGGCGTTAAGCGGGCTATACTAAACAGGTAGTTCCTACCTTTGTCGCAATGGCACAAAGCAATTTTGAACGACTGATACAACTGGCCGATGAAGCATTCGATTATCGCTCCGATCCTGACCAGATAGAGATGACCGATGAGCAGCGCAGTAAATTAATGGCCATACATCCCGCCACCATGCAGGCTGAGAATAATGAGGGTGGCCCTGTAGCCTGGCTGTTAGTGCTGCCTACTACGCTGCAACTGATGGAGCGCTTTGTGAAGCATGAGATATCGGAAAAAGAGTTGCTCGATCTTACGCCCCTGGGCGTACCGTACCAGGCTATATACCTTTGTTCTGCGTTAGTGCTCGAAGAGTATCGCCGCAAGGGTATTACTATGCGCCTTACCTTGAAGGCGATTGCCGAAATAAGTAAAAACAATCCCGTAGAGGCATTATTTGTATGGCCCTTCAGCGATGGTGGCGATGCAGTTGCAGAAAAAGTAGCAGCTACACTAAAGTTGCCATTAATGACCCGCGCACACTAAGCCGATAACTTCTTCATCACTTTTTCCAGCCTTTTCAGTTTGGCTTCACCTTCTATATCTGGCAGGCGCTTACGGATCACATCCAGCAACTGTTGTTTGTGCGCGGTATCAACAACCGCCAGTGTTTTCTCAGCATAAGTAGGCATCTGGTTTGCAGGTGCTGCCAGTATTTGCTCCAGTAGCAGGGACAGTGTATCTGTTGCATATTCTTTATGTGCCGATAAGCTTACCAGTATATTCACTGCATGGTCGCGGGTTATTACAGTGCCTTTGTCGGCAATATCTACTATCCTGGTTATTACTTTGTATAGCTTTGGAGCCACCTGGGGGGCACAGGCACTCAATGCGCACATAGCGCCCCATACCATCCGGTTATTTTTATTGTCCAGTAATTGTATGAACGCATCCGCATGTGGTGCTATCAGTTTCGGGTCCTGTTCGCCTGCTTCGTATAGTGTTTTTATACAATCGCTTTGTATGCGCTGTTGCTTGTTGTCCAGGTTGTCGACCAATTCCTTTATCCCGGCTTTATTTTGATCGGCCACCAGTTGGCGGGCGAGTAATTTATTAGGTTCTGTACTGTTAATGCCCTGTGCTGATGCGAGTTGACCAAGTATGCTCATATCTGTGCTTAAAGTTAAAGAGCAGGCCTGCAAGCCTGCTCTTTGTGAATATAGATGGAATTATTTCCTTTTTTGCTGAACAGGCTGCGCCGGCTTTGGTGGCGCAGGTTGCGGACGAGGTGGGTGCGGCTTGCTGGTAGTAGTGGTTATATTATTTTCCCAGTTACGGATAAGCTCCGTCAGTTTCAGTAACGATGGGCTATCCCTGTAGTAAAGCAATATCAGCGGGAAGAGCTTGAACAAACCGCGCTTGGTGGTGTGCATAAGGTCGGCCAGCGGCAGCAGGTAACCTATAAACGCAAGCCCTACATATACCACGGCTATGCCATACAGTAACGTTACAGCCTCTTTATTGAACTTGCGGAAGAAGATAATATCTACAAGTATCACCATCACAAATATGTGTGGGAAGTAGCCATAGTAAGGGTAATTTGTTTCTGATGCAAACAACAGTTTACTGAACATACCACCCAATCTGTCAAACAAAGGACCAAGGTCGCCCAGGTTCTTATTGATGTCTGATGATACATCGTACTTAACCGGTATGAAATGCTTTACATACACGTTCATACACAGGAAGTAGATAATGAACGGAACGGCCACAAATGCTGCCATTTTTATGGCAGATTTCACCATTGGCATTTTATCTTTATACTGGTAATAGAAGATAATAGGCAGGTTCATGCCCACCAGTATCAGGGTCTCTGTACGTATATACGTAGCTATGGTAAACAGGAAAACCGAGAAGGCAAAGTTGCCATTATCCTTATGCTCAAAATACTGGTTCATAAAATAATAGCCACCGAACAGGAAGATCATGTTGCTATAGTCGAACAGCATCAGGTAAGTGTAACCAAATACCTCTGGCATGCCGAAGAAATACAGCATGGCAAAGCCAAGTATCACAGGGTGTATCTTCTCCTTCAGCAGGGTATACACAATTACAATAAAGTTAACGAACAGTATGCTCAGCCAGGTTTGCCCGAAAGGCTGCACATACAATTTGTATATGATCTGAAGACTGGTAATGAACGGCGGCTTCAGGTAGTTGTTGGTCGATTGCAGGTCTATTGTAAACAGGGAATTGATAATGTGCCCTTCCTTCAGTGCCAGTTCGGCCATCACCTCGGGGCCCGATAGCATATCACGCGCATTAGGCGGGTAGAACCATGCACGCCATACACTCAATAGTATCAGCAGAATGAGAACAACCAGGAAGGGTACCTCGTACAGGTTGGGAAGCTTAAAGTCTTTACCTGACGGTAGCTTAAAGTTCTTTATCTGCCTGAGCAACGGCACTATGAACAGCAGGGTAGTAACACCTATTGTAACAGATACCGAAGACATATTAATGGTTACATGAAATAGCTCCAGTATAAACGGCAGGAATGAAAAGACAGCCACGCCTGCTATAAATGAGAAGCAAAAAGTAAGCAAAGGCCGCATTTTTACCTTGCACAATTCAATAACGCCACGACCCGTTATAAACTGGGTGATCAGCAGAAATAATAATCCTAACAGGTTCATAAGGCCGGCTTGTATTTTTTATAGAGGTCCAACAATTTATCCAGGTCTTCTTTGCTTCTTATCGGCACCATAGCTATAGATGTTTTGCCGTTGGCTACCAGCGCCCAGCTGGCCCTGCTTACATCGGGGCTTGTTGTCCATACCGTTTTTATACCTGTGTGATAGTAAAACTCTGCCGGTTCCGGCATATGGAACAAGGTTATGCCCTGTGCCACAAGAAAATCGTTTGGCGGCAGCAGCACAACAGGTTCATGAGGTTTGAATTTTGTGGTGTCGAGCGTTTGTTTCATATACTTGCACATAGTATATAAGTTGCCATAGCGATACTCTTTCCGCTCTTCTACACTGGTTTTATCCAATTGGTCCGACAGTTGCGTATTCGGATTCATGATGTACTTGTCCAGCCACAGGGTATAATAATCTGTTTTAAAGAAGATCATTATGCCGAGGGTGGCCACGGCAAAGAGTATTAGTTTTTTAAAAGACATAGCCTGTAAATATAAGCTGATAAAGTTGCAACAATAGTACAAATCTTTTTAGAAAAAACGCATTCAGTATACGCTTTACTATAACCCTGGCAGACTCCCCCCGGGCGAACATATTAATATATTGTTTAAAAAAATTTAGCTAAAACATAAATTTCCTTTGGTGGGTAAATATATCCGCCCTACATTTGCATCCACATCGCGAGATAGAGCAGCGGTAGCTCGTCGGGCTCATAACCCGAAGGTCACAGGTTCGATCCCTGTTCTCGCTACAGAATGAGGGAACTGCGATTTTTCATCACAGTTCCCTCTCTTTTTTTCCTCTGAAATCCGCTGCTGGTAAGCGGTGTAACGAAATAGTTCGTTGATCTTTGGGGTTCGACACTTGTCTTTTTTCTTGTCATAGCACAATCCCTCGGGAAATATCAGAAATTGTATCTCCTGCCGGTCACAATAATCAGCTAAACTCCATTCTGGTGCGAGTTTCGGTATTACCCTGAATGCTACATCAATGCATTCTTCAAGGTTCGACACCCTCGTGCCTGCTTTTGCCAATTCCCGCTCCTTTTCCTGCCTCTCTTCGATGAACTTGGTCCTGTACTTATCGTGCATTTCCTTGCTTATTTCATCAAGAATGAAGCGTTCCTCAATACGTTCCAGCTTCTGATTGATACCAGTTATTTCCTTCTCAATATTCTGAACGGTCTCTTCCCTTTCTTCACAACGCTTGTTATATGTAGCTATTAGCTGTCGCCTGACAAGGCGCATTGTTTCATCACTTAGATCAATGCTATAGTCTGCCATAAGCGTCTTAAAGACCTTGTGTAGCTCTTCTGCCCTTTTATTATTGTTACAGCCCTTATTATTGCACTTATAGTAGTGCTTCTGATTTTTATAGGCTTTATAACCTCTCATGTAGCTGCCACAGTATTCGCATTTAAGAAAGCGTTTCAGCGGCAGGTCATCATTCTCTGGCTTTATCCTGTAGCCTTGCGCGTTCTCAGCCAGTATGCCATTGACTTCAAGGAAAAGCTCCTGTGATATTAGCTTTTCATGGTTACCCTCTATTATTTGTCCTTCAAGTGCTGTATGGACTAGTAAGCCACAATAAAACGGATTTCTGAGCAAGCGGGACAACTGCTGGTTATAGAGTTTCAGCCCTTGTGCTGCCAGTCTCCTTAATATTTCTTCACTTGTAACCTTTTCCTTTGCTTTCCAGTAAAATGCCTTTCTAAGCAGCTTACCCTTGCTGTTCACCACGATCTTACGCACACCATTAGCTTTTACGATGTCATAACCGAAAGGTGGAGCTGTACACCATTCACCACGCAACAGCATTTCCTTTACCCCAGCCATGCACTTTTCTTTACGTTGCTGATTCTCGTACTGGCTGAAGATGAACTGAATGTTCTGCTGTAGGCTTCCGCTTGCTGTTGAGGCATCAGTAGGCTGCGTTACAGAGCAAACAACTATACCCTGCTTCTTCAATTGCTCGGCTATATAGATGGCATTTGCGCCTGAACGACTAAACCTGTCGACGCTGTAAACAATAATGTACGATATCTTCTCCCGGCTCTTCTTTAAAAAGGACAGCATGTTATTGAACTCTTTACGCTCGTCTGTCTTGGCACTTTCATAAGTTCCGCCGAAGTTGCCCATGATCTGTAGATTGCCTTTCCTGGCAAACATCTCGCACGCTTTCTTTTGTGTGTCAAGGCTCAGATTGTTATCTGCCTGCTCCTTTGTTGAAACGCGAGTGTAGATCACACAATTACTTCCCTTGATCTTTGATTTATGGGAGCCTTTGGCAAACGTCTTAAAAAGATTTATGTTACTCATGCTGCTTTAAGTGTTTGATTTTCAATATCTAATACAACTACCTTGCCAGATTTCTTCCTTTTCTGATAAATGTTGAAGGCAATGCCGGATAATCTGATAATGGTATCAACCATATTCTTTACCTGTTCATCTGTCAGTTCCTTGAATTTCTCGAATTCCCTTACCTCATCCATCGATATGTCCTCTGTCCTCTCCAGTGAATCTAATTTAGTCTCTTTTACCATAGCTTTAGTTTACTCTTTCACAATTAACAAATCCTTCTGCATCAAACTTTTGTCGCTTTATCCGGGTTACCGATCCTTGCCAAATGCAAACAGGTTTTTTCTTTGCAGTTCTTCCTCTTTCTGACGCTTCCGCCATTCCTTTTGCCAATTGTACTTGTGCAGCTTCATTTCCAACTCAACATTGGTGTTTGTAGATCTTATTTTCTTAGGCTTAAGTATATCATTAAGCCAACCCAAACCGACAACTGCTAACAGACCTATTGCAGCCTTGAGGGGTGATAACTCAGCTTCTGCAGTACCTGCATTTAGCCTACTGTTACTTTGTTTGTTGTATTCTACTGCTATCTTTTGGAACCTCAATAACTTTTGTTCCGCTTCTTCACGGCTCCCCGCCTCAATTCCTAACGTTACATCATATATCTTATTCATCGTTTTTTGTTTTAAAAGTTTAATAGATTATGCTGCCTGTTGTTCTTCTCCGCTCAACAGATCGGCTATTTCAGGTATCAGGCTGTTATGATGGTACATGGCACTCACCACTGTTGATACAGTTTCCCTATGTTCTTCAGCAAACAATGGAATAAGCGAACGCTCTAAACGGTCAAAATCCTGCTCTGTTGCATTGCCCGTATATTGCAGGTCTTCTTCCGGCATGTCTGTTTCCGCTCTTTCTACGTTTACAGGTATGTCCTCCACTTTACGGTACGTTGCAACTACGTCATCCGTTTCTTCATTCTCAGGCTGAGTCATACCCAATAATCCTGCAAATGAGGCTGTTCCATCCTGGCTATTCTTATTGAGAAATAGTCCCGCAAGAGAAACGAGTGCATTGGTTAGCTTACCTGGCATCTGTTCTTTATCTGCCCTCATTTCATCAATATGCCTTTCGAGCCGCGAGGCATACTTTTTCCTTTTCATCAAGTGCTTCCCTCAATTCGGTATTTTCTTTTTTCAGCCGTTCATACTCCCAGCTTTTCTTTTCCTGCTGCATTCTCAAACCGAACGATCTTTCAATGCCCGACAACTCCTGTTCTGTTGCCTGTTCCGGTTCAAGCAGCAATGTGTATTTCATACATCGTGGCGATGAGCCGTCATAGATATTGACGGTAATACTCTTGCTATTGGCGACGAGGAATTGCTCATGCTCAAAAAAACGCTCCGGATCAATGTTCCTGCTGACCACTTTCATAGCATCCACTTTTATATCATATTCCTTCGGGCCGCCGCTAGCAGCCTCGTTTTTCAGTAGCTGGTAAATTCTGTTTATCCCGCTAACTGAATACATTTCCTTCATTAAAGCCATAATTCTCCTGTTTTGTTTTATTCTTGATCGTTCTTTTAGTTACTATCACAATTAAGCAGCAGAGGCATGTTTCTTCCTGCTTTCCGCATGTAATTTTACGATGCCCGCTTTCGTTTGGTCAATGAGGTGATTTTCATGAAAGAATAACTCTACCACCTCCATAGCCTTTCCGATGTATTCCTGTGGAAAAAAGGGAATGAATGCTTTTTTCAAACGCGTGGCATCCTCTTCGCTTACTTTGCCGGTAAATTCTTTCGATGCCTGTGCGCACGAACAAGCAGCATGCTCCGTTCCTGCTAACGTCTTTTGTTTCCCTGCCCCAAGAATACTACCGATGAGAGGGATGCGGCCAAGGGCTTCGGGATTGTTGGCAAAATAAGTACCTGCCAGACCGATCACAGTTTCAGTCAGCTTGCCGGAAGACTTACCTTTTTCCACCTCCAGCGCATGGTTCTTATCCTTCAGTTCCCGGCAATAGTCCTCGCATTCCTTTAGCTGCTGCTTCAGGTCAGCATGTTCCCGTTGCAGCTGATTATATTCCCATTTGGATTTTTCATGCTGCATTTTCGTCTGCAGGTTCTTTTCTATTCCGGACAGCCCTTCTTCTCTTGTAGCCTCCTGTTGCAATAACAGGATATACTTGGTATTGGTATGGGACTTATCATGAATGATGATGGTGATATTCCTGCTTTCAGGCATGACGAATTCCTCGAACTCGTAGAACCTGTCAGGATTGTTATTCCTGCTGACTACCTTCAGTTCGTCAATTTTCACTTCATAATCCTTGGGGCTACCGTTTAACGCTTCCTTTCTTAAAAATTCCGAGATCATCTCCACCCGGCTTTCCGAGTAGGCTTCTTTGATAAATGCCATATAGCTTGATTTTAGTTACTGTTGTTTTTGTTTTAAATAATCCGTCAGATGTTCTTTAGCGAATAATATCCTGCTTCCTGCCATTCGCTGCACAGGGGTAAGCCTTTTATTATAGATCAGCTTATAAACACTTGACTGCGATAAATGCAGGAAATCCGCTGCCTGTTTAAGCGATAGTAATGAAGTGTCGCTATTTCCTACGTCTTTTTCCGCTCCCTGTTGGGTTAAGTGCAGCAACAGTTGCTCAATCTTGCTCAGTTTGTCCATCAGTTTGTTCCAGTCTTGCTCCATATTTATTGATTTAAGTTATCAGTAGTTGCTTTTAATGAAGATAATATCGTCACCAAATGCTACTGTCCGCGTTTGGGACAAAAAGGACAGTTAATGCCTCAATTTCCCTCAATGGGAACGAAAATGTCACTTTTTGCCAGTTAGATGATGTCCATTTTGCATTGCCTAAGAGAAATTGCTGATACAAAACTAGCCTAAGTAACAGTGACGGGAAGTTCAGGAAAGAGTACCTGTCCTTGTCATCACTTGAAGGTTTTAGGTACTTTGCTCGAAAAACGTGGACAACATAAAGGAGGAATGTGTTGATATTTTTTGAATTCATAAAATATATGGAGCAAATGGCACACCGGAAAAATGATGTTTTGAAGCAATTTTTCGTGTTTAAATGAAATCTAATTATCGCCTAATGGTCGGCAAATCGCGGTTAAATAGTTGGCGAATGGTGCATCCTATATTTATTTTTCTCTTGTCAAAATGTCGTTGACAAATGTTCCTATTAGTATGAAATGATGGCAGTTGGCAGCTTATAAGAAAGGAAATTGTCAAGTGATCTGCTCCTTTTACTTGACAAAAGTATTCATGGACGACTCATGGGTAGTTGTTGGCGAGCAGGAGGGAGACTGCTGGCGATTTAATGGGGTATTAACCA
Source organism: uncultured Flavipsychrobacter sp. (assembly GCA_964588295.1). Classification (GTDB taxonomy): domain Bacteria; phylum Bacteroidota; class Bacteroidia; order Chitinophagales; family Chitinophagaceae; genus Flavipsychrobacter. The sequence continues at coordinate 150,856 of CAZPOT010000010.1, forward strand.
TTCCTAAAGATTATTAATGGTTCATAACCGGAACATTGATGGCAAAATGTTAGTTCAGTAAAAAATGGTCTGAACGAGCTTGCGCAGAATAAATTAGCATCCTGATCTTCTCTGGTGAGAAGTTCTTTTCAAGAAAAATATCTACTCCATAGTCATGCAACCGCTCCAGGTTCAGTTCATGGTTCTCGTAGACCGAATAGGCTAATACAATTGTGTCGGGATAGAGCGCTTTTACATTACGTGCCAGAACAAATGAGTTTATATCAGGGTCGTCAATGTCAACGATACAAATTCTGGGTTTTGTTTCCTGTCCTTTTATTTTTTCCAAATACTCGTCAACTTCACCAGCCGATACCACTGTAAACCCCATTTTTTCCAATAACCCAGCCATACTGACTCTTATAAGAAAATAACTGTCGATAATGCCAATAGTTAGGTTACAGCGGCACATAACTACGATTTTGAATTGAGTGAATGATGCCCCTTGTCTACAGAAATATCTCTTACCTTGTTTTGTACAAGCCATTTCTTGAAATCCTCAATGTCTTTGGGTGAATGGTGTACGATATTTCCATTCTTCAGCGCGATAATGAACGTGTCGACGCTTAGCGCGAATGCGGATAATTGTGAAGCATCGAAATTGAACCCTAGGTAAGTAGTAGCTGCTGCCATAGACCAGTTTTTTTAGAAACTGTGGAGCTGAGCCAAAAAAGAGGCGTGGGTCTCCACTTAACCGACCTGAGGCCTTAGGAAGCCCGTCAACGGAAAAGCAAGCGCCCACGCCTTTTGAGCGTGAGCGTTCATACTTTTTGTCCCGTTGACTTTGAAAGTTCCTAAGTTTCAGTGTCGAGACTTAAAGCAAAACGCTTCAAGAATTTTACGTCGCAAATATAATATTTTTGCGCTATTGTTTTAGTGTTAAATACTCGCTAGCCAAGAGAGATTGGGATTGAAAAACGATTATTCTATTTGAAATAATCGGGTTTCAATATAACGCAGGTCGTCCCGAATAGAAAGGGAACATGGAAATACGTTGTCCGTATCAACTATAATGACCGGCCAATAGGCTAATTACTGTCCCTACAGTAAAGGCGCTTTCAGAAAGTATCTTAAGGTCGCAGATAGCCGAGATCGACCAAATGAAACTAATGCTTCAACGTATCAAATATCAATGACCTGAAATTTAGATCATTGATAAATTTTAACCATTGTAGATTCTGAGAAGATTCAATTTAGACTGAATAGCGCGAAAAATCGTTGCTTAGCGCATTTTTAAAACCAAATGAAATTCTTTATATACTTTAGCAGCAAAAAAATGGCTTAAAAGAAATAGTAACTAAATTATATAAAGAGTAGCGTTAGCTAACTTTCTTCAGTCTGGAAAACCGCGAATTTTCAATAAGACTATCTGAGAAAGATGCTAGGCGCACCCTAAAGGGGTGTGGCTTCATCTATTTATTCAGGATAGTCGGGCTTCGCGGTCCCTCCAGACTTGAGTGGATAGCTCTGAGGTTCACGCCTCTCTTATTTTTAGCACGTCATAGGAGCCTCTGACATATGGCGTCAAATAATGAAAACACCGTCTCCTATTATAACGGCTATATGTGCTATAATACTACATATTATACACCTACCATTTCAAATAAGTAAACCAAAAATAAATCGCTAGCGTTATGAAAAATATTGCGCTCGCAATAGTTGATAGCTATGTATTGATAAGATGCGCCTTTGCCAATCAACTTCGACTAATGGGATTTGATGTAATCATAGATGCTCAGAATGTAGCTGACTTTGCAGCACAGCTACTCACGGCTAATGAGCAACCGGCACTATGCATAGTCGATATCGACGTTCCATGTATTGAGGATTATACAATAGCGAACCAAATAAAAGAATACTGTCCTCACACAAAAATTATTGCTTATACACTTTACGAAAAACATTACGAGGATATACGAAGATTCGGCATTGACATTTTTATAGAAAAGGGATGCTCTTTTAAAGAATTGGAAACGCAAATCAAACAATTGTTACAGCTTTAAAACCTTTTATTTGTTTGTAGAGCTAAAAAATAGTAATCATAGGTAGAATGCTCACGCATTATCCTATTTGAATTTCAATTACAAAATAATAGACAACTAAAAAACAGTCTTTTTCCGGTTTTTTATTATAAATATTTTTGTATTGTTATGTTTTTTTACGAAATGAGATAATAATGATTAAAGAAAAAATATCGAAGGCCACTACTACTTGTATTGTTCTGCTAATACTATTAGTTGTTCACCCTAAGAGCGAGTCATACGGCCAAAAACAAGGACAAGCACTTGTTGATTCATTAGTATCACAGTTGGTATTTATACCAAGTGATACAAACATGGTCAGTGCATATATTAAAATCACGGCTCAGTTAATACATATTAATCCAGATACAGGTATTTCCTACGCTAACAGAGGGATTGCTCTTACTGACAAACTGCATTGGCTTAAAGGAACTGGCATTTTATCAATGAACCTAGCAACACTGAATAGTATAAATGGCGAATATAATAAAGCGCTACCTCTTTATTCAAAAGCACTAATAACACTAAAAAATGTAAATCAGCCCGACCTGATTGCAAACTGTTACGCAGAAATGGGGTTAAATCGCTACTACATGTGCGACTATAAAACAGCAGATTACTATTATGATACTGCGTTGACAATGTTCAGGCAGCAGAAGAATAAACGCGGTATAGCTTTGGTATTGAATAGGAGCTCAGAAATACAACGTATATATGGAAATGAAGGAGAAGCGTGTATAAGGAGCAATGAAGCATTGTCTTTGGCTGAGGAAATAGGGGATAAAACACTTATTCCATACACCCAGATATATCACGCCTTAATTTTAGCCGACTTTTATCAATATGGAAAATCAATTGATTATTACAAAAAAGGACTGGCTGGATTTAAAGCGTTGGGTTATAAACAATATCAGGCACATACCTTAATTCTTATGGCAGAATGGTATGTTATGATACGGAATTATCAGGAAGCCCAAAAACTGCTTTATCAATCAATCAGCCTCCGGCAACAAAATAAAATTGGTATGGCTTATTATTCTTTAGGCGTGCTTTCCGTTAAAAGGAAAAAGTATGATTCTACTTTGTATTTCTATAAGCTGGCACTTAATAGCAAATCTGCGCTATGTAACAAAAGAAGAAATGCAAGATATCTTTCCAAAATTGCGGAGGACTATCTGAATATTTATTCAGATACTGTGTCCGGCTCTATGCCGTTGAGCAAACCCCGGCTATTGGAAACCTCCATCGCATACCTCAAGAGAGCAATTTCCGTCCAGCAGGAAATAGGTGCATTGAGCGATTTGTTCAATTCCTACGACTATCTTTCGATAGCGTACGCCCACCAAGGAAAATACAAAATGGCATACAAGCTGCATCGTTTAAGTACGGATATCGCAGGGAGGCTAAAGTCTTATGAAAGTAAACGAGTTTTCAACGAAGCTTATGAAAATTTTGAGCGGGAGAAAATAAGCAACGAAAATTTATTGCTAAAAAAAGATAATGAGGTTCAGGCAGCATTTGCGGCAAAGGAAAAGCAGCAAAAGTATTACCTCTCAGGAGGCTTTATACTAGTATTGCTTTTTTCTGGTATTACGGCATACGGCTATTATCGCAGCAAGAGCCTTAAATTTCAAAAAAAGGTTGCGGAAACGGAAATGACTGCATTAAGGTCCCAAATGAATCCACATTTTATTTTCAATGCCTTTAATTCAATTCATACCTTCATACAAAGCAATAAAAATGAGGTTGCCTCTTCCTATTTGTTAAAATTTTCAGAATTAACACGTCTCATTCTTGAAAATTCATTGCACGATTTGGTTCCTATTTCAGACGAATTGAAAGCACTTGACTTATATCTTTCCCTGGAGAAAGTGCGATTATCCGATAAAATACAATATACTATAGAAGTGAAAGGAATTGATGTAGAAAACACTTTGATTCCACCGCTCATTTTGCAGCCCTTTGTCGAAAACGCTATTCTGCATGGATTGCAGCATAAAAGTGAAAAAGGAAAGATTCTAGTTCAAATTACTAATAAGGACAACATGCTTTGCTGCATTATTTCGGATAATGGCATAGGACGGCAAAAGGCACAAGAAATAGAGTTTGGTACTTACGCCCGTAAAAAAGAATCTCTGGGAATGAAATTGACCGAACAGCGTATTGCAATAATCAATAAAATAAAAAAGTCAAAGGCATATGTACGCGTAACAGATATTGAAAAACACAGTGGCGTTAATGTCGAATTAGTACTGCCATTTGAAATAAAATTTTAGCACGTTCAATCCAAACACCATGATAAAAGTAGCATTAGTTGATGATGATGAAAATTGTATTTTCTCGTTGCGTGCATTATTGAGAAAGTTCCCAAAGATCAAAATCGTTGCAGAATCCACATCTGTGGATGCAGCGAAGACTGCAATAATGCAAGAAAGACCGAATATTGTCTTTCTTGACGTGGAAATGCCCGAAAAAAATGGATTTGATCTGGTGAATGAACTGGATGAGATAGATTTTGATATTGTATTTACTACGGCTTTTGATAAGTATGCCGTTCAGGCCATAAAGGCAAGTGCGCTAGACTTTTTACACAAGCCTATCACTGAAAAAGACATGCAAGAAACGCTTGTCCGCTTTGAAGCCAAAAATAATAAAGACAACATAATTAGGCAAGTTGAAATTCTTTTAGAGAATTACGGTCGATCATTCAATAAAAAAATTGTAGTGCCGACCAATAACGGATTGGAGTTTATCAACACAAATCAGATTGTACGCCTTGAAGCTGAAAATACTTATACTACCTTTTTCTTCTCTGACAACTCAAAATTGGTAGTCGCAAAAACATTAAAAGAAATTGAAGAGTTATTGCCGACCAGTGTATTTTTTCGTGTTCACCATTCCCATCTTATCAATTTGTCCTACATCAAAAGATACCAAAAATCAGACGGAGGCGCATTGATTATGGAAGATAAGACCAGTATTCCTGTATCTCGCCATCGAAAGGAAGAACTGGTCAGGTTAATACGTAAGTAAGGTGTGATGCCAATCTAAGAATCTAAATAACGAACATTTTGCATTTTACTAAGTAGAATTGACCAACTACTAAGTCACCGCCATATTTTTCATATTGCATTTTAGGTTTGTATAAAACTGAAAATATGAAAACAAAGAACAATCTTTTGTCGTTAGCAGTGATACTGATCGCTGCTCTATTTTTAAGTGTTTCAGCAGGAGCGCAAACATATCAGCGAAATCAGCAAACTCAAGAAAAAACAGTAGTAAGGTGCAAAATGTGCAATGGCACAGGGAAGTGCTATAAGTGCAGAGGCACGGGAAAAGAAAGCTGCAAGTTGTGCTTTGGTGGTGGAAAGGTTATGGGAAGCGGAACCACTGAAAAAGGGACACCAACCATTGTTATGGTTGAATGTACTACCTGTAACGGTACTGGTAAAGTTGATTGCACCAGTTGTTCTGGTTCAGGAGTTTGTGGTGTATGCAATGGTGCGGGAACATTTGAAAAATAACAATTGTACACAAGCAAAAAGTCAATTTATGAAACGGGTATATAATTTCGTCGCGATAATCGCATTGCTGCTTCTATGGGGTAACGGCTATGCACAAGGGGACTATAGTTTACAGCGCAAAGGAAATGTTATAGTTACTTGGAGACTAGTTTCAGATTTCCAGCCTACTGGAGCTACTTGTTGGGGTTGGACGTATCACATATTCATTTCTAACGGTAACAGCTATTCTATCACGTTAAAGGATAATGAAGCTTATCAGAACAGGGGCGATAACACGTCATGTTGGGAAAGCGGCTCGGTATCACTAGGTGGCGAAGTTATTCCTGCCGGAAAGTGGAAGGAATATACATTTCGCGTAACCACTGGTCCAAGTGGAAAACCGGGAGCTCCTGGCATGAAGTATCAGATTTCATGGGATTCAAACCAGTCTTACCGATCTAATTATTAACTTATCTAAAATGGGACTTGCTTATTAAAAACGCATGAAGAAGATATTGCTAGTAGTGGCTTTGACAAGTGTACTTTCTGCCAGATCACAAACGAGGTTGAGTTACGATAATGACGTGGCTGAGCATGTACAGAGCGCATATAGGTTGTTCTTTGAAAAGCAGGGGGTAACTGTTTATTCTGGATGGGTTACTTATAACGGAAAAGCAGAAGCGGTTTCAATTAAAGTGACGAACAACAATAATTTTCCAGTTATTGTCACATGGGCTGGCCCAAAATGGTATGCAAATGGTGTTTATTTAGACCCGCTTAATAATCCCGGTGGAAATATTCCTGATCAGTTAGGGTATTCAGATAAATATTCACCTTCTGAAACTAAGGACGGGATTTATCATAAAAGAGGTACAAACGGAGCGGAAGTATATAAATTTCGACCTAACTGGCTTTATTTTCAGGCTCCTCAAGGCTGGAGATCAACCCAATTGAGAATACAGCTTGCCGATTTTCAGGTATTGGATGCACGTGGAAATCCTTTAAGATAAGCTCAATAATGATTTATAACCATATTAGCATGGAAAAAACACTTTTTTTCGGTTTCGTCGTCTTTGCTATGGCAATAGTTGGTTGTAAAAAGGACGATAGTAGTGGTAGTAACAATGTAAACACAACCCCTACTCAAACAATGTTTTACGTTACTCAGGATTGTGGTGTCGGCAATATTTCAGTAACAATTAACGGGGCGACTAAAGTCATCACAGGATATTATACTTCTGCACCAGATTGTGGCGCATCATCATCAGCGAATTTTGATTTATCTTCTGGCAGTTATTCGTTTTCTGCAGCTGCTTCTAATATGACATGGAGTGGCAACATTACCGTTGCAGCCAATACGTGCAACAAATATGAATTGACTTGCGGTGGCAACAATAACGGTGTTCCCTCAAGTTACAACAGCCAAGGTACAATCACCGTTCGCAGTCAAAACCTGAGAATATGTGTAAGAGATTTTTCTACAATAGACGGTGACAAAATAGATGTTGTTATCAACGGAACAACGTATCTATCCAATTATACAATAACAGGGACAGATCGGTGTTTTAATGTTACTCTACCTAAAGGGAATAGTTGGATTGGTATTATTGCACGAGATGAAGGAAGCATTTCTCCCTGTACACCAGGTATCACAATAGATGACGGTCATACAAGTCAGGATTTCGAAATAAGATCTTACGTAGGCGGTACAAATGGTGCTTACACTATTCAAGTATCGCTATAATTATTTTGCAATGAGGCCAAAATATTTATTAGCGCTTTTTCTGCTTCTTGTCAATTTACCAGTGAATGGGCAATCTCCCGCATGGACGTGGGTGAGACATATTGTAGTTTCTTGGCTTCCTACCGGCGGGCTTGTTGTTGGAGACAAAACGGGCTGCAACATCTCTGTTGGCGATTATTCAGGAACAGCGATTGTGGGGGGAACTACATTCAATGCTGTCGAGCGTGATATAATATTGTCAAAGTGTGATGCAACCGATCATGTTATATGGGCTAAGTCATTTGCAAAATTGGGAGTAGACATTAAAACAATTTCATTAGCTGTTGACCGGGAGAATAATATTTATTTATGTGGTTTTTTGCGCGACACAGCAGTTTTCGGTCCTCTTACATTAATATCAGACATTTCTCCCGCAATTCGGCAATACTACATTGTTAAGTTTGACCCTGATGGTAGTCCGATTTGGGCAGTCAAAACGGATTCGAGTTCCGTTGAGATAACATCGTTAACAGTGGATAATTCACTTAACGTGTATATAGCTGGTCACAAAGCAGGAACAAACCGTGATTATTATTTCTCCAAATATTCATCTGGTGGTAGTCGCCTTTGGATAAAGACCACAAACTATCCTGGCGATCAAAAAATACTGTCAATAACGGCGGACGATTATGGTAATATATATTTTTGTGGAACACTTACAGGTCAATATTTTTACTACGGCGCCGTAGCTGTTTCTAATTACCAGTATAATACGATAGACATGATTGTCGGCAAAACCGACACTTCAGGTAATTTGAAATGGTTAAAAATATTCGGTGGTAAAAAAGATGATATCGCATATTCAATTAGAACAGTTGGTACTAGTCTTTATGTCGCAGCCTCATTTGAGGATACCATTAATTTAGCAGGAGTTAATCACCCTAGTAGGGGAAATTCGGACGCTTTACTTGTCAAGTTTGATACTTTAGGGAGTGTCAACTGGACAAGAACTGCTGGAAGTATTAATGATGATGAAGCTTTATTGCTTTGTCTTGATAACAACAACAATCCATATATTTCAGGATATTATTTAGGAGGAATGAGAGTAGGAGGAGATTCTCTCACATGTGTCCCCAACAAGAAGAACATTTTTCTAACAAAATATAATGACAATGGAGACGCGGTTTGGACAAAGGGTATAGGCAATTATAACGGAGCGAAACCGTTGTCTATTTCCTTTGATAATTATCAGAATCTATATATGACAGGTAATTTTTCCAATATTGTTTATTTGGATTCATTGGAACTATGGACAACTCACCCAACAACAATTACTCCAATAGATGATGCTTTTATTGCAAAATTAGGAATATCATCTGCTGGAGTAAATGATGCCACTTCCGATGTGGGTAATTTTTTTACAATATTTCCTAATCCAGGAAATAATACATTGAACATCATGCAATCAAATAATCAGTTTACTGAACTTTACATCCATGATAGTTTTGGCCGAATAGTTTACAAACAAATTATCCGTAATAGAAATAGTATAACCTTAGACATCAGTTTTTATCCCAATGGACTGTACTATATGTCTCTCGCTAATTCGACTGTGACACAAACACACAATTTTGTAGTCTATCATTAGAAATTAGCAATAAGGCAAAATCGGATATCCAATTTCCAGCAAATTCAGACCTTATTTAGGTAAAATGGTACAAATATCAGCTAAATTTTCACCCAAATATTTACAAAAACACAATAAAAACCGCGACTTTACTAATATACATCTTCTTTTTCATCAATTGTAAATGCCATTTTATAGATTTTCTGTAGGCATGATATTTTTAGGCGAAATTTAGTATTTTTGTCAGTTGATGCGTCTTTGTTCCTTCATATTGTGTATCGTTATAATGATACAAACTTTTCTGCCTTGTGCAGACGTAGTTGCGTGCGAAGTGCGATCAAGCAATATATCAAGCTTTCATATCGGGGCTGGAGAACACAAAAAACAACACCAAGACAGGGACACCTGTTCCCCATTTTGTCAATGCTCATGCTGCCATTCATGTTGTACTATTACCATTCCTTTTGATTTTGGCATAACATCCGTTAATAACTCTTTGCCCTTTAGTATCTCCCCAAAAGACAACTGCATTTACGCGCAAAATGACGCGGTTTGGCAGCCTCCACGCCTTTAATTATTTCTCCCTAGACTGAATCTGTTTATTTTATTTGATTTTTCATTGTACTAATGAAAAAGAAAGGGAAATCTTACAAGGTTAATCCCTTGTATCAGCAACGGCTGTCCGCTGCAAATAAGATAGTATATCAACGTCCGCCCAAATGGTTCAAGATCATCAGGATATTGTTCTTGGCTTTGCTATGTGCGTTGTGTTTCGTCGCAATCATAGGATATATAAAATATTATATCCATCTCGTTAAAGACCATTAGTTAATTAAAAATTGCAAACTAAATGCTCCAGAAAATCATACATTTTTCAATACAAAATAAGTTGATTATCGGGCTTTTGACGGCAGGGTTGATAATTTGGGGAATATACTCCCTGAAAAAGTTACCTATAGATGCTGTTCCCGACATCACCAATAACCAAGTGCAGGTGATCACACTTAGCCCTTCACTGGCAACTCAGGAAGTAGAGCGGCTTATTACTTTTCCCATCGAACAGACAATGGCTACTATTCCTGAAATACAGCAAGTCCGTTCTATATCCCGATTCGGATTATCGGTTGTTACTATCATTTTCCATGATGATGCAGACATCTATTGGGCACGCCAGCAAGTGAGTGAAAAGCTTGTTGAAGCGAAAACGTCAATTCCTCCCGGAATTGGTGAGCCTGAAATGTCACCTATCTCAACAGGATTAGGAGAGATATATCAATATGTCGTACATCCTAAACCGGGCTACGAAAATAAATTTTCATCTGCGGAACTGCGTACTGTACAGGATTGGTACGTGCGCCGACAATTATTGGGAACCCCTGGCGTAGCAGAAGTTAACAGTTTCGGTGGTATTCTGAAGCAATATGAAGTAGCCCTTTCACCGGACAAACTGCGGAGTTTTGGCATTAGTATAGCAGATGTATTCAGTGCTCTTGAAAGAAATAATCAGAATACTGGTGGCGCGTACATCGATAAGAAGCCCAATGCATACTTTATCCGTAGTGAGGGTCTGATCACTGATACCTCCAGCATCGAACAAATAGTTGTAAAAACTACGGAAAACGGATTACCTGTATTGATCCGTGATGTTGCGATGGTCAGAATTGGCAGTGCTATCAGGTATGGAGCCTTGACACGTAACGGCAAAGGCGAAGCAGTGGGCGGTATTGTAATGATGCTCAAAGGTCAAAATTCCAACGAGGTTGTTGACAGGGTAAAAAAGAAGATGACCCAGATAGAAAAGTCACTCCCTGAAGGTGTTCAGGTAGAACCATTTCTTGACCGTAGTGAATTTGTCGGAAGGGCTATCCACACTGTCACAAAAAATCTTATTGAAGGCGCCCTGATTGTCATATTTGTATTAGTGCTGTTCTTAGGCAATCTGCGTGCAGGTATTGTTGTGGCATCCGTGATTCCTCTTTCCATGCTCTTTGCAATCTCTCTAATGAATCTATTTGGTGTTTCGGGCAATCTAATGAGCCTGGGCGCGATTGACTTTGGGCTGATAGTAGACGGTGCCGTTATCATTGTAGAAGCGACCCTACACCATATTGCGGCGCACCGTAAACCTGACCATGAAAAACTTACGCAATCAGAGATGGATAATCAGGTAGAGGGCAGTGCAAAGCGGATGATGAGTTCTGCGGCATTCGGACAGATCATTATACTGATCGTATATCTGCCGATCCTTGCGTTAGTAGGTATCGAAGGTAAGATGTTCCGTCCCATGGCTCAGGCAGTAGCTTTTGCCATCCTTGGTGCCTTTATATATTCTCTTACCTATGTCCCGATGATGTCGTCATTGCTATTAAGCAAGAAAGTGACGCATAAGCGAAATTTCTCGGATAAAATGATGGATGCCATACAGCGCAGATACGATCCTCTTATCAGAGGTGCGTTAAAAAGACGTCTGGCGGTAACAATTATTTCCGTTGGACTTTTCATCGTTAGTGTAATAGTCTTCCTAAATCTCGGCGGAGAATTTTTGCCAACGCTGGAGGAAGGGGATTTGGCTGTAGAAACACGTTTGCTGACAGGTAGTTCCCTGAATCAGACCATCGAAAAAGTTGATCAGGCATCAAAACTGCTCATGCAAAAATTCCCGGAGGCAAAAGAGGTGATTGGCAAGATCGGCGCTGCCGAAATTCCAACTGATCCAATGCCGATGGAATCCTGCGACCTTACCATCATACTTGAAAAGGATAAATCAAAATGGAAGACCGCTCATAGCCGCGAGGAACTGGTGGAAAAAATGGCGGCTGAGCTTGAGAAAATTACGGGGGTTACTTTCGGATTCTCACAACCTATCCAGCTTCGCTTTAATGAGCTGATCTCCGGTGTCCGGCAGGATGTTGGGATCAAGATATTTGGCGAAGACCTTGATGTACTTACCAGCCTTTCTCAAAAGATAGGTAAGATCGTCAATACCGTTCAGGGGGCGACCGATCTCTATCTGGAAAAAGCCACGGGCCTACCGCAGATCGTTGTTTCCATCGATCGTGCCCAGGTCGCCCGCTATGGATTAGACATCCAGAGCGTCAATAAAACGATCAGTGCCGCATTCGCAGGTGAAACTGCCGGTATCGTTTATGAAGGAGAAAAACGTTTCGACCTTGTTGTGCGTTTACAGGAGTCCAACAGGCAGAGTATAGAGGATGTGCGCAACATTTATGTTTCCGGAGCCAAGGGAGAACAAATTCCGCTATCCCAGCTCGCCAAAATAGAGTATAAGGTAGGCCCCAATCAAATACAGAGGGAAGACACAAAACGCCGCATCATTGTCGGCTTTAATGTCCGCGGAAGGGACATAGAAAGTGTGGTCAGGGAAATAGAGCAGAAGCTGGACAAGCAGGTCAAACTTCCTCCAAACTATTATATCACCTATGGAGGACAATTTGAAAATTTAAAAGCTGCATCGGCAAGGCTATCAATAGCTGTACCCCTGGCGTTGGCATTGATCGTTTTACTGCTGTTCTTCTCATTCGGCTCTTTAAAGCAGGCGATACTTATCTTTTCAGCCATTCCTATGGCTACTATCGGAGGTATTCTTGCGCTGGTTGTGCGTGGCATGCCGTTCAGCATATCCGCTGGTATCGGCTTTATCGCGCTGTTCGGTGTGGCAGTGCTTAATGGTATCGTCCTCATCGCTGAATTCAACAGGCTTAAAGAAGGGGGCTTACATAACGTTTTTGAAATCGCGTTGAGAGGAACTGCGGTAAGATTAAGGCCGGTACTGATGACAGCAACAGTAGCATCACTGGGCTTTTTACCAATGGCATTAGCAACAAGTGCCGGTGCCGAAGTACAGAAACCTTTGGCAACCGTAGTGATCGGCGGGCTACTTACTTCAACCATTCTTACGCTGATCGTATTGCCGGTTCTGTACACATACTTTGAAAAGATGAAAGGAAAAACTAAACAGATCCCGCCTGCAGGTGCGGCAACGGTATTATTGCTCATTACATTATTGCCGATAAAGACAAATGCTCAGGCAGATCGCATATCCGGAACAGTAACCAGTACAAACGTAAGCACAGTCGCATCCATACCGCTTCCACAGGCTATTGATCAGGCATTGTCAAATAATCCTTCTATCCGGTCCGCCAGCCTTCAGGTACAGCAAAACCAATATACAAGGGCTACTTCAGTAGATTTTGGTAAGACTGAATTATCCTACCAGTACGGGCAGTTCAACAGCCTTCAGAAGGACAACAATATAACAGTGAGACAGCCCATACCCAATCCGGCTTTGTTTGCTGCTAACAGGCGGTTAAGTAATGCGCAAATAGAAAGCAGTCGTCAGAACCTTGAGGTCACACGGCAGGAACTGATCTATCAGGTCAAGTCTACTTACTACAACCTGCTTTACTTTACCGCCCTCAGAAAACACTATGCACAACAGGATACTATTTTCGCCGATTTCCTGAGGGCTGCACAGGCACGGTATCGGGCAGGAGAATCACCTCTGCTTGAACAAACGACCGCAGAAACACAGTTAAACGAGATCAGGAATCAGGAAAGGAAGAATGAATCAGATATCAGCATCAGCCAGCGGCAATTGCAAACACTGCTCAACTCATCCATACCTTATACTTCGGATATGGACTCATTGGTCTTGCTTCAGTATGATCGATATCTTATGGAATCCGACAGTTCGCATAACCCCCTTATTTCATATAACGCACAACAGGTCGAGGTAGCTAAGTCTGGCCTGAAACTGGAAAAAGCTAAAGCTTTGCCGGATTTCTCCGTTGGGTATTTTAACCAGACCATCATCGGTGTACAAAACGTTAACGGCCAGGACATTTATTATGGCGGGGATAAGCGTTTCCAGGGCGTTCAGGCGGGAATTCAAATTCCGCTGATTTATAGTCCTTATGCCAACCGCATCAAAGTTGCCAGGGTGCAGACGCAGATCGCTGAGCGCAACTATGAATACTTTTTGATGTCGTTCAAAGGACAATATCAGCAGGCATTGCAGGAATATCTGAAGAACAACAGCAGCGTCAATTATTATCAAAATAGCGCATTACCAAACGCAAACCTGATACAGCGTCAGGCAAGACTTGCATTTCGCGGCGGTGATATTGGCTACATAGAGTTGCTACAGGGTTTAAGAACTTATCGCGATATACAAAAGGGCTATCTGGATGCCATCAATGATGCCAACCAATCCATTATTCGTTTACTCTACCTGAAAGGAAATCAATAACATTTTAATCCATATATACAATGCTACATAAACAACAAGTCATCTCCATATGTTTAATCAGCTTTCTATCCTTTACGGCTTGTAACAGCCATAAAACCGATAACAAGGAAGAAAAAGCGGCAACAACAGATGCCTCAAAAGAGCGTAAAAACCTTGTCGAATTATCCAAAGATCAGTATAAAACGCTTGGTGTAACTATCGGCAGCGTTGAAATGAGACAGCTTTCAGGCAGCCTGAAGGTAAGTGGCGTATTAGATGCACCACCGCAAAGTTTGGTGAGCGTTACAACGCAAATGGGCGGAATAGTAAAAAGCACACCATTACTACAAGGAACCCAGGTAAAGAAAGGACAGATTATTGCAACCCTGCAAAATCAGGAATTTGTGCAATTGCAGCAAGACTATCTCGATACGCACAGTCAACTGGAATACCAGCAAACAGAATTTCAACGCCAGCAGCAGCTTCAGAAAGAAAACGTGAACGCGCAAAAAACTGTTCAGTCAGCGAAAGCGCAATATAACAGCTTGCAAGCGCGGGTGGCAGGGCTACGGCAGCGCTTACAGCTGATTAATATAAATCCTGATCAGCTTACTCCATCAAGTATTACCAGCACGATCAATATCTATGCTCCGGTTAGCGGTTCAGTGACGAAAGTCAACGTCAATGTAGGAAAATTCATTAATCCAAACGATATAATGTTTGAGATCGTTGATGTATCAGAGCTCCATGTTGAACTGAATGTGTTCGAAAAAGACCTGCCTAAAGTTCGCGAAGGTCAGACGGTCCGGTTTACATTGGGTAATGAATCTGATCAGCGTCTGGCAAAGATCACATTGGTAGGCAAAGAGATCGGCACGGATAAGACAGTCCGTATCCACGCCAAAGCTGATATACATAGCGGCAATTTCCTGCCGGGAACCTTTTTAAGTGGGTTTATTGAAACCGCAGCGGCTGATGTACCGACCCTGCCCATATCTGCGGTAGTAGATTTTGAAGGAAAGAAATACATTTTCATAATTAAAGAAGCCAATACCCCGGTACAACATGAGCACAAGGCGGAAGAAAGTGAAAGCGAGAAGAAACGGCTTGGTGATGAGATCGTATTTGAAATGCTTGAAATTACGACAGGCTCTGCTGACGGCGGTTTTGTAGAAATCGTATTGCCGTCGGATATGGACGCAGGCAAGATAAAAGTAGTTCTGAACGGAGCGTACGACCTGCTGTCTAAAATGAAAAACAGCGCGGAGGAGGATTAGTTTATATTGATTCTATTAACAAATAAATAAACAGTAAGATGGACGGTATTAAGTTAAACAGATGGCACCAAAGATTTCTTTCGGAAGTTAATGCAGTGCAGATGCAATATGATAGCTATTTCAGGTCAAAAAATTTTGATGATTGTTTTGTGCTCAACATCGACGAAACAAGTGAAACACTCAATTTGGAAATTATTGACCCTCAAATGCCAAATGAAGTCAAAAGCAGGTTGGAAGACCTGCTTTTGACAACAATGCCCGAAGATAGCGTATGACATTTCGGTATGTCTTTTTCCACACAACACATCACGAAAATGAAGGAATACCAAAATAACAATCGCAAACAAATATGACACCGGAAATAGAAATTATTGCAGCGGCTAAGCTGCTTGTCTCTTTTAGCCTCGGAGCCGTAATAGGTTATGACCGGGAGCGTCACAGCAAGGATGCAGGCATCCGAACCTATGCGGCAGTTTGCATGAGCGCAACGCTTTTCACCTTTATAGGGGAACGTTTGGCAGATACAGCATCGGTGTCGCGGATCGTGGCAAATATAGTGACAGGGGTAGGCTTTCTTGGCGCAGGGATTATCTACAAGAATAACACGGGTACGTCAGCTTATGGATTGACAACTGCTGCCACGATATGGGGTACGTCGGCGGTAGGTGTCGCCGTAGGGCTTGATATGTTTATTGTAGCGGTGGTCTCTACCATTGCACTTTACTTTCTTTTGGCAATGCATCATATGACATGGTATAAAAAATGGAAACAAAAAATTACTGATAAATCTGAAGAGGGTGTAAACAAAAATTGATACGGCAAAAAACAATTTATGGCTACTATAACTGAAACGACAACGAAATCTAAGTCCCATATCAAAGCATTAAGGACGGTGCTCATTTTCTCATCTATCTACCTCGTTGCGGAAGTGGTTGGCGGGATAGTTACGGGAAGTCTTGCACTGCTTGCGGATGCAGGGCATATGCTGACGGATGTTGGCGGACTTGGACTGGCTTTATTTGCCATTTGGTTCGGACAAAAAAATGCAACTGCAAGGCATACCTACGGTTTCTATCGAACAGAGATTCTAGCTTCTGTCGCGAACTGCATGGTACTCATTGGAATATCTGCCTATATACTTTTTGAAGCCTATCAGCGGTTCAAAAACCCTCCTGAAGTGCAAAGTGGCACCATGATGATCGTTGCTGTAATAGGGCTTGCCGTCAATATTGCGGGAATGGTTATTTTGCGTAAGAGCAGTGGTGAAAGTCTCAACATGAAAGGGGCATATTTTGAAGTCTTATCAGATATGCTGACCTCAATTGGAGTGATCGTTGCCGGAGTAATTATGTATGTTACCGGCTGGTGGTATGCTGACCCCATCATTTCATCACTTATTGGGCTGCTCATTTTACCCAGAACATGGAACCTTCTTAAGGAAGGCGTAAACGTATTAATGGAGAGTGTGCCGACTGACGTAAATCCGGCACAGCTACGGGAAATGATCCTGGCTATCGAAGGTGTACTATCGGTTCACGATCTTCACATATGGACTATTACTTCCGGTACAAATGCAATGAGTGCTCACATTGTGACGGCTTCAGGGACTGATTTGCTACATGTAGTCAAAAAGGCAATAACTGACAATTATAACATAGCCCACACGACAATTCAGATAGAACTGGAAGGATATGAGGAACAGCAAACACACTTATAACTATGGAACAGATCGGTATACTAGTAAGATTGAAGCTCCCAAAGAGCATCAAAAGCAGCCAGAGGTGGGAAGCATTATTACAAAGCCAACTGAGGCAACATGGACAATTGGCGGTACCGTCTTTATTTATGGACGAAGAACAGGAAGTAATGAATGTCACCTTTGAGTTTAAGGGAATTGCCAAATTGAAGGGAATGATGACCGCAATCGCCGAAACTGGTGCAGTGGTTTTTGAACAGTTCTTCAAGTTTCCGGCTTCTTTTATTGAACAGGACTTCTTAGTGGCTAATAATGATCATGCAAAATTTTGTGCACAGATCGAAGATGTCGATTATGTGGTAAAAGCGATCATTACGGACGAAGAATTATTGGTGCAGCATTGCTCGTCTGAGTCAGGAACTTTGCTGAGTTTGGTAAAGATGGCCATTGCAAATTGTAAAAGGACAATTGACAAAGAACAGCACGACAGGATTTTTTAATTAATGGGTCAATGTATAAAAAGCTGTACTATATCACAATAACAGCGTTGTCCATTTGTTTGGTAATAGACCTCTATGCATTCCTTCGCAAGGGGGTATTTCACTTGGCGATAGTGAAAGGGCTTTCTATTGCAACGGTGGGCCTCGTCACTACTTATTTACTATGTATCATTTATCAAAACCGGAAAAAGTGTAAACGCCATGAACAAATCGACAAGTTACTGGACAAGAATTAAAAAGTTTTTCAAGGTTTTAGGTCCTGGCCTAATCACGGGGGCAAGCGATGATGACCCGTCCGGGATAGCTACCTATTCGCAGGCAGGTGCTCAATATGGTTTAGCCACACTTTGGACTGCACTTATAACTTTCCCATTGATGGCTTCAATACAAGGCATGTGCGCGCGTATTGGACTGGTTACTTCGCAGGGATTGACGACTACACTCAAGCAACACTATCCTAAGCCAGTACTGTATCTAATGTTGCTCTTCAGCTTCCCTGCAATAGTTTTAAATATAGGAGCTGATATCGCTGGTATGGGAGCTGTAGCTCATCTTATTATACCAGTTGTGCCTACGGTGATATTCACCATATCTTTTACCGTGCTGCTGATTGTATTTATTGTGTTCTTTTCCTATAAAAAGATCGTAGCAGTTCTCAAATATCTCACACTGGCACTATTGCTGTATATATTAGTTCCTTTCCTAACCAAGCCCGACTGGTCAGAAGTAGCGAAGGCAACATTTATACCTACTTTAAAATTAAATAAAGACTTTATCTCGATACTTGTCGCCATTCTCGGCACTACAATATCTCCCTACCTGTTTTTCTGGCAAGCATCAATGGAGGCGGAGGATATACAGGCTGTTAAAAAGCAGGTCGTTGTTAATCATAGAATGCTTTCTGAACATGTTCCTGAAAAAGAGGTGGAAAAGAAAAATCAACGGTTCTTAACCGCCATATTAGGGCGTATGGTGTCTGACGTGAATTTTGGAATGTTAATGTCTAATGTGGTCATGTATTTTATCATCATGGCTACGGGTACAGCCTTATTTGCAAATGGGATACACAAGATCGATACAGTGGAAAAGGCGGCGAAGGCCTTAGAGCCCGTTGCCGGAAGCGCTTCCTATCTGCTATTTGCCATTGGCGTTATTGGCACCGGCTTTTTGGCTATCCCCGTATTGAGCGGCTCTCTTTCCTATATCGTTTCTGAAACCTTCGGGTGGAAAGGTAGTTTAGACAAGAAGTTCTATAAAGCCAAAGAATTCTATACGGTTATCATCATTTCTTTAGTTATCGGATTACTGATCAATTATACGGGAATCAGCCCGATACAAGCCCTGCTTTATACAGCGACCTTGTATGGCATCACTTCGCCCATCATTATTGCTATTGTGCTGCATATCGGCAATAATAAGAAAATCATGAAAGAGCATACCAATTCACTCTTGTCGAACATACTCGGAATATTGACTTTTCTGCTGATGCTTTCATCCGCTATTTTCCTGATTTATCTCCAGATTTTTAATAAAAATTGATCTATGAAAAGATGGGCTTTCATAATAGCAGCTTTTGTTAGTTCGGGATGTTCCTATTCCCTAAGCAAGATACGCATCCTGAAATATCCCGGTGAGCCATTGGGGAATATTTATGATAGTATGAACATCAAAAGAGTTAGAGCGGCATATAATTGTGATTCCATCGTTGTGCGCCTAAAAGATAGGCGAAAGCTGATATTGAATCCCGATACAGTTTGGGGTTTTCAGGATACAGACAGCAGTTTTTGGCGCTATTCCGACGGTAGTTTTATTAAAGTACGCCAGCTTGATACGCCGAGTATCTATTCTGTCCATCATTCCGCAGGGAAGACTTCTCACACAGACTACTTTTTCAGCAAAACTCCCTTTTCTGCCGTCTACAGTTTAAAATGGAAAAACATTAAACGTGAGTTTGCGGATGATTCGTGTTTTCTGTTCGCGCAACGGCATTTGGGCTTTTTCAGGTCATACGAAAGTTATGATAATAAGAATAAACAGTATCGGTTTGTCCAGTCCTATAAAGATTGTCGCAACCGTACATTTCCTTAGCAAGTTAATTTGATACAATGTAGAAGAGCGGTTGAAAATTAATAATATCCCCCTTATTACAGCCACAATAGTTTTAACGACTTAAATAATCAACATGGAAAAAGTAAAAATAAATCTGGAAATATTATTACCAAATGTTCCTGACGAGCGTGATGCTTGTGTTGAAAGGATACTAAGCCTTATGCAGAAGCATAAAGGAATTGAAAAAGCACATATTACCGGTGATGGAGCGGAAGCGCAGCTTTGTTTTCATTATAACCCAGATGTCATAACGCTACAAGATGTAGAGACTGCGGCGAAACATGCAGGTGCTGCCATTACTGAGCAATTTGGTCACATGCTGGTAGAAATCAAAGCCTTTCGTGAAATCAGCGAAGCAGAAGCGGTGCAGAACGAAATAAAAAAGTTGAAAGGTGTATTGAACGCCTCTGTTTCAGGAACTGGCGTTATTAGTGTTGAGTATGACCAAAGTCTTACCAATAAAAAGGAGATATTTCAGGTATTACAAAAGAATAACCTGGAGATTATTGCCAATAAAGATTTAGCAACGTCGAAGCAAGGAAGTCAACAGCAGACCGGTAAATTTAAAGGCGAGAATCATAAACATAGACCCGGACAAGATCATGATCATAAGGATGAAGATAACCATGAGCATGATGAAATTTCTTCGGAAGATGATATGGACGATGAACATGGGCATGACCATGGTAATAGCTCCGGCAGTAGTTGGAAGACATATGCTCCTGTAGGTGTCAGCCTTGTCATGTTACTGATTGGCATAGTATTAGATCAGTTTTATCCGCTGCCTGTATTTTCAGGTTGGGTACGGTTTGGATGGTACGCAGTTGCGTACCTGCCTGTTGGGTTTCCAGTTGCAAAACAAGGCGTTACACTGCTATTGCGCGGCGATGTGTTTACGGAATTTGTTTTGATGACCATTGCCACGGTCGGTGCATTTTTTATCGGTGAATATCCTGAGGGGGTAGCCGTGATGGTTTTTTACACTGTTGGGGAGCTATTTCAAGATGCTGCGGTTAACCGTGCAAAACGGAGCATTAAGGCACTTTTAGATATCAGGCCAGCATCCGCCTTTGTAAAGCGTGATGATCGTTTTGTAGAAGTTGCACCCAACGAAGTGAAGATCGATGAGATCATCCAGATAAAAGCGGGAGATAAAGTTCCTCTTGATGGCGAAATGCTTAACGGGCAGGGTACATTTAACACTGCAGCGCTTACCGGGGAAAGCAAGCCATCCGAAATTTCAAAAGGTGAATCTGTTTTGGCTGGTATGATCAATCAGGACAAAGCTGTAGAGTTAAAGGTCACAAAACTTTATAATGACAGCTCACTGGCACGGATACTGACTATGGTGCAACAGGCGACAACCAGGAAAGCAAAAACAGAACAGTTTATCCGGAAATTTTCCCGGATTTACACGCCTATTGTAGTTTTTATTGCCATAGGCATTGCAACATTACCTTACTTTTTTGTTGAGGATTATATGTTCAAAATGTGGTTATACCGTGCGCTTATTTTTCTCGTAATCTCATGCCCCTGTGCGCTGGTAATCTCTATTCCGCTAGGTTATTTTGGAGGGATCGGAGCGGCTTCACGTAATGGGATTCTCTTTAAAGGATCCAACTTCCTCGACCTCATGACCAAGGTTAACACAGTAGTAATGGATAAAACTGGTACACTTACAAAAGGTGTATTCAAAGTGCAGGATATTAAAAGCTATGGAGTACAGGAGGACAAATGGTTACCCATAGCAGCGGCACTCGAAGCCGCATCAACGCACCCTGTTGCACAAGCTGTAGTGCAGCATGTAGGCGAAGCTGCGCAAAAAGTAAAGGTGAACAATTTACAGGAGGTAGGAGGACATGGAATTAAGGGGGAGGTGAATGGACAACAAGTGCTTGTCGGAAATCTGAAATTGATGGACAAGGAAGGTATAACGTACAGTGAGGAGATAAAAGGAGTAGAAGACACCATCGTCATCGTAGCTATGGATAAAAAGGTTGTCGGTTATGTAACCATAGCTGATGAGATCAAGCTAGACAGTGAACAGGCAGTCAAGGCACTGCACGAAGATAAAATCGAAACTGTTATGTTGTCCGGAGATAAACAGGCTGTGGTTAATAAAGTCGCAGCCAAACTGGGAATAGATAAAGCTTTTGGCGACCTGCTTCCGGAGCATAAGGTGCAAAAAATGGAAGAAATAAAGAAAGATAAGTCGAAAGTCGTGGCTTTTGTTGGTGATGGCATTAACGATTCTCCTGTACTTGCGTTAAGTGATGTAGGAATGGCTATGGGAGGTCTAGGCAGCGATGCGGCCATTGAAACGGCGGATGTAATTATACAGACGGACCAGCCGTCCAAGATAAGCAGTGCCATTGCAATTGGACGGGCAACCAATAAGATTGTGTGGCAGAATATCATCTTTGCGTTCGTAGTGAAGGCAATAGTAATGGCTTTGGGTGCGACAGGTAAAGCCACCATGTGGGAAGCTGTATTTGCTGACGTGGGAGTAGCATTGCTGGCTGTTTTCAACGCTATGCGCATTCAAAAAATGGATTTTAAGTAGCATTTTCCTATAAGGGATAAATAAGTTTAAATTAGGTTTCTTAAAAGGGATTGTCGGACAATTTTTGAAAATCTATTCTAACATTACCTTTAAATACAATTTTTCATATTAATATAAATTATGTTTTATGCCTAAGTACTTTATATTTGTATTTGCTTATTTTATAAGCATCTGCACGTTTGCACAAAATGACTTTATTAAAGTTAATTCAAGTCACTATGTTAACTTCGCGCATGCGTTGGTTTTATCGAAAACTGGTGGTAAGTATACTTTAATGTATTTTGATAGAAAAGGTGAATATTCTTTATCTGAACACAGCATGGAATCGAATCCTAATGTAGAGAAGAATATAACTAGCTATTTAGTAAAACATGCTAATTGGGTTAAGGTCGAAGCTCCATATTACATTAAAAATTCAGAGGTGTATATTAATCTTAATTTTGTAGAGAATATACAAAAATCTCAAGATAATAATAAATGGATTTTGCGTATGGGCTATACTCGTAACCAGTTTTTACTACCTGTTACTGAAGATGAAAAAATGTTAGATTATATAGTAAAATAATGAACCTTTGTCTGACGAGTAAGAACCATCAAATGTATATTTAATTGATAAACTTGTGACAAGTATGTAGGTTCAATGTAAGTATTTAGATTGTGCAAATGAGAATTAAAGTCGTACTGAGTCTAACTATTACCGTATAACCAACTAAAACACGATACCTGTCAGAAAAGGAAAAGCGACTCAATTTAGCAGAGGAACGTCGGGTATTGCAATTATATTAAATACAAATTGTTGTTCAAGGTATGAATTCCAAGGCATGAAGATGTATGCTTTTGCAATATTGATTCTTTTCGTTGCATCTTGTCAAAGAGAACGGCAGGCTGATATTTTGGTATCAGTTAAATATGATGGTGGGCCAATAGAGCAACCAGTAATTTACCTAACAATGGGCAGAGATACTTCGTTTCAAGTGCCTCCGTCAGCATTTCTCCGGCAAATTAGCGGCGATGCTATTGGTCAGGGTTATTTTAGCGATTTATCATTTGACACTTACACGATTTCAGCTATTGGTTATTCACAAAAAAGGAAAAAGGATGTGTTAGGCAAAACGATCATTCAATTATCCAATGAGACGTACTACGAAGTAACCGTTAACCTTCAATAAAGGCACCTGATTTTTACAAATGAAGCTTAATAGCTACTTGATAAATTTTCATCAAGTCTTCAAAGATTTGGTTCGACATTTCCCCCATCCACTCTACAAAAGCAGTCAGAATTGGCTGCTTTTTTTGTGTCTTCCGGTGAATTATCTATAAGATCGGATCAGGCACTACTATAATACGCTTCCGTTCAATGGGTCAATTATACTGAAAAGGCTGCCCAGCTTAGCTGGCAGCCTCTTCAGTATCTATAGTAAGCATTTTTAGTTCAGCGCATTCTTCAGGTTGTTCATGTATTGCGTCCATGCGCTGGTGCATGCGCCGTAGCATTCTATTGCGGGTACCAGGCCCTTGTGCGTAAACTGTACATGCGTTTTGCCGCCGTTTTCAGTTATGGTTATTTCAATTGATGTGCCCGTCCATTCGTCTTTCTTTTGCAAAAACGCCAGGTTACTTTTGGTGATCAGCCAGGTTATTTTCTTTCTTGGTACAAGTTCTGCAACCCTTTGTTCAGAATAGTGCAGGCCGTCGCCCGCTTTGTAGGTAAACTCATCGCCTGTTTTATTAAAGTGCCCTTCTATCGACTCTCCGTAAATACCCGTCTACCATTTATGCGGATCCGATAGTACATCAAACACATCTCCGGCACTGCGACTCGTTACAAAGTCAAAAGAGTAGCTTTTGTTTTGATCGGAGCCATTGATCTTCCACTTTTTTATGTTCTCAGCATTTATTTCATTGGTACCGTCTTTGGGGTTGGGCTGGCCTTTACCGGTGTTAATAAAATCTTTCAGGCTTTTCTGTATAAACCCCGTCCATGCATCGTTGCATACATTATAACATTCATACTCTGGTACCAGGCCCTTGTGTGTGAACTTAACAGTTGCCTGTTTGTCATCGCCGGTTATATCAAATATCAGCTGCGTACCTATCCATTCTGTTTTGTCTTTCGTAAAGCTGAACTGGTTATCAACTACTTCATACACCAGTTTTTTGCCGGCCACTTCTTCAATAAGTTTCATCTTACATAAATGAACATCTTTGTAGTGGTAAAAGAATATTTCGCCGGTCTGGTCAGTTGCCCCTTCTATGTCTTCGCTCCACCATCCCCTGAAGTTTTTGATGGCGTTAAAAGCTGCTTCCGGACTCTTCTCTACACTTATTGTGCTGGTAAAATCTTTGTTGTCCATTTTTTGCTGTTTTTGTTTTTTGGGTGTTTTTGAGTCGATTATTGTAGGCTGGGCGTTGCAAATAGAAACTGCAACTATAATTGCTATGAGTATCACTAGCTTTTTCATGTCACTATTATTGATGGTTGTTACTTAATACAGCGATGACAAGCTTTGCTCATTGCTTATCGCACTGGCAATATTTTCTGCCTGCCGGTACGTTGCCCTGTAAAGAAAAGCCGCCATGCTGATGCGCTTTACACCGCATTGGGCCAGCAACTCAAAAGATGCCAGACCAGGAGTCGCGACTACATTAACAGGGAGCTTAGAGGCAGAGGTAATACGTTGCAAGGTCTCAGTGTCCGGAATGCCGGTAACAAACAGCCCGTCCGCTCCTGCCTTCAGATACAGATCCGCCCGCTTCAGCATTGTTTCCAGCGGAGATGCCAGCTTTTGCAGGAAAACATCCGTTCTTGCATTTATAAAAAGGCGTTGATTCGTTTGTTGAAGATAACCTTTAATACTGCGCAGTTTGTGCAGATAGATGTCTTCTCCCTCCGCATCCTCAATATTTATCCCGGCTATGCCAATATCCAGTAGCTGCTGGATGTTCCGGCTGAGCTGATCAAGGTCGTTGGTATAGCCGCGCTCCATATCTACCGATAATGGTACGTTAGCTACAGACTTTATTCTTTTGATCATGTACAGCATTTCGTCGAAGGGTATTTTTTCTCCGTCAGGATACCCTAATGAATCCGCTATTGCTCCGCTTGAAGTACCAATAGCCCGGAAGCCGCTTGCCTGGGTCATCATGGCGCTTTTTGCATTCCACACATTGCCCAGTATGAACGGTGCAGGATGATGATGCAGTTGGTGAAAAATCTCGTAGTCGTTCATTCGCTTTTATTTTGATAGCAAAGCTATTGTCCTGATCGTATGTCCAGGCTGTGCTATTTAGACATTATGACGGGTTGTTTAGGACAGGGTAGAGGTTTACTTTTGCACTAAAAAAATGCATATCTCTATCCTGGCTATTACCGAGCAGAGCGATGTAAGCACTACCGTTTGCATGGCCGGCTCTTACGAAATTTTTAGCCGTGCGTCGGCCATCTGGTCTCAGAACGGCAAGCCCGGGGAATTCAAAGTTCAGCTGGTAAGTGCATCGGATGTTACCGGCGATGGCAATGGTATCTTTACACCCAAACCTCATTGCACTATCGATGACATTAAGAAGACAGACCTGATCATCATCCCCGCTTCCCAAATAAGAGGCTACGATACTACTACACCCGGCAACAGGCGCTTCATTAACTGGGTAGAGCAACAGTATAAAGGCGGGGCCGAGGTAGCAAGTATGTGTTCAGGTGTTTTCCTGCTTGCTTCTACCGGATTGTTGAATAAAAGAACATGCTCAACCCACTGGGCTGTGTCCGACCAGTTCAGGGCACATCATCCTGGTGTCAACCTGAAGACCGATAAATTGATCACCGATGAAGGGGGTATTTACACAAACGGAGGCGCATACTCTTTCCTTCATTTGTTACTGTACCTGGTCGAAAAATATTTTGACAGGCAAACGGCTGTTTATTGCGCCAAAGTTTTCCAGATCGATCTCGACCGGGATCTGCAGGCAGAGTTCTCCATTTTTAATGGACATAAAAATCACCAGGACGACCTGGTATTGAATGTCCAGAATGATTTTGAAAATAATTTTGCTGAAAAAATATCTATTGAAGCCACTGCTGCCAGATACAACGTTGGCCGGCGCAACTTCGACAGGCGCTTTATGAAGGCCACCGGCCTGGCACCGCTCGATTATTTACAACGGATACGTGTGGAAGCTGCGAAAAAATCCTTCGAAAATACCCGTAAAACCGTTAATGAAGTAATGTATGATGTAGGCTATAGTGATCCCAAAGCATTCAGGGAGGTGTTTAGCCGTATCACAGGGCTTTCGCCTTTAGAATACAAGTCCAAATACAACATCGAACGTCGGCAGATATAGCTCTCGAGCACCGCATGATAGTAGACATATAACATGCATTTTACCGGTCTGGCTGCTACAAGTTTTTTTCCTGCAGTTTGAATTTATGCTCCCTGGCAAATTCTTCCTGTACACTCTTCAGTGTTTTCAGCTCTTCCTGTTCGTTTTGTATCAGTGCGCTGATGCCGGCATATATCTTTTGCTTCTCTTCGTCTGTGGTGGTTGCAGTTATGGTTTCAAAAGGGCTAAAACCTTTGCTGATCACATCTTTTTCTAACCGTAAGAATACCAGTTCTTCATTTTTAAACTTCTCGCCGGTAGTGCCTATGGCATCCATCTTGGTTACCCGGGCTATAAAGTTGTCTATATCCTGCTCAATGTGCAGCCTTATCGGTTTCAGCTTACTGTATTCGCTGTTGGCCGCATAGGCTTTTATGCTATCACTCCACACAGTTGCATCGGTAACTATCTGCTGGTTCATTTTCATTAGCGTATCATTAAATGCCAATGCATTTTTCGATTGGATCACGCTGCAGGAAGAGATACCGGCAAAAGCAGTGGTTGCAACGGCGGCACATATAAAGTCTTTCATAGAAAATATTTTGCAGCAAGATAGGTGTTATTGACATATATTAATACGACATTAATATATCGTCTATGTGTTTTATGCCTCATTTAAAAAGGGTGTTTTTCACGTATATAGTATTCGTTTTATATTCTTATATTGCCTTAAATTTATGTTATATTATTGTTTATTATTTTTCTTTATTTATAAATACTAAATTGAATGCATGTAATAAACACATTTGTTGTTCAAGGTAAAAAAGCAATAATTCAAAATAGTGCAAAAATAGCAGCCAAGGACACTCAGACGTCCGACGGTCAAAATGACGGGGCGCTAAGTAAGGAGGTTGAAAAAGATCTGATATTGTGCGTAGTTGTAACGTTGCACGTACTTTACAATGACGGATATAATGCGAATACAGATTTGATACGGGATGTATTTAATGAGGCAATAAAAGCAACAAACCCGTCTTTTATTATCGATGACGAGTTTGAAAGAGAGTTTATTGCATTTATACAGAAAGTATTAATTAAAATTAATAAACATTATATACGAAAGCGCATTATTTCCGACATTGCTAAAGGAACGGATAAAGATAGACCTATAAAAGAGAGTGATAAACAACTGTTGCTCGACTTACTTGACCAAAAGGAAGTAAAATTCGAAAAATTTGGAAAATTTGGTAGCATTGGCCCGGCTATTATTTGTGCTGCATGGATTATAAATTTTATAAAACCTTGTAGCTGGCTTCATTCCGAAGAGTCAATTACCTCCACCTGTGGCACTGTCATTGAATACATTAAAACTATTACCACGAAGGATGTCGCAGATGATATTGACAAATATGTCCGGCCAGTATTGGGTGTTATATACGATGCGGGAAATTTTCATTTTCGTGAGTTACGTGATAAAATAGCAGGAAGTAAGAATTCTTCAGAACCTTCTAGAGATGACACAGATGCTTTTAGCAGAGCATATGCAGTTCTCACTCAAAGTCTTCTTGCAAATGAACAGCATAGGGAGGCTCAACGCGCAACTGTAGAAGATCATCACGACGTTCTTCACAAGCATAATGAGAAACTTATTAAGAAGCATCTATTGATCATGCGCTCAGTACTTATTATGGCAGTGTCTGTAGTTGTCTTAGGGGTGTTCTATTTTAGATTTCTTCTGGACGAAGCCAAAGACGAGTATTATGATCGAAAGCACGAAGAAATTAAAAAGGCTCAGGTTCAGCAGACACTCGACCTTTTCAATAGCATGTGGGCGTGGCAACGTTCGATTAAAGACAGTGATGTTATTTACGAAGTTTTCCGGGGGCGTAGGTCTGCAAGGGCTGACTCTTGTGTAAGAGAGGCTATCGCGGGTAAGACAGATACAAATTGCCGTACATGGGACGATAGCTTATCGAAATTCTTTGAAGAAAGGCGGGCTGATATTATGTCAAATATTAACATCAATACGTACATGAATTATATGGAAGTATGGAAGATGTATGATGAGTCTGACCAAATTGATGCGCACACTGCTGCTAATAATCTCCCGTTTTTTGAGCTTAAGAATGATAAGCTGCGATATCTCTACGTGCGTCATAAAAGAAAGGCGGTTGATTCTGCTTCGAAAGAAAGCAACAAGAGGTGTGAGTGCGGAAAAATTTTTGACGGATATGATATCATTTTCAATAAATACCTGAGGAACCCAATAATTAGTACTGAACCATTTTTTCACGGTCGCGAACGCGGTTAATATCACATTATATGGAAAACTATAGAAATGAAAAAGAAGGTGGATTTTCAGGATGGATTGGATTTTCAAAGCTTGAAAGAATTGAGAAGATTGTATCTATATCAGTTTTGGGAATAGAAATTTATCTGTTAGCCAACGAACATATAAGCGGTAATAGCGCCTTCTATATGTTCGCAGCTGTAAATTTAGCGTTCTCGCTGTTTATCTACCTGACTTTTGTAAAAGGAGACTGGAACGTTATTTATACCCTTGATAAAAAGTTCTCTTTAGGTCATAACTACAAGCCCTCCTATGAAAATAAATATTATTCTGTCAATCGGAATCTCTCTCATGAAACACTTGACGTAAAGGCTTTTATGGCTAATAAATTGATTAATCAGTTTCGCATTATTCGGCATTCATGGTTATGCACCGCCATATTATACCTCATTTTAATCATTCAAAAAAAGATATCGATTGATCATTCCTGGGATAAACTGGTTGAGGAATATCACATCAGATTGGTTTGTGGGATACTGGTTCTATTGTTATCGTTATTATCAGCATACTTTTATCTAGTTGCATACAACGTTATGTATAACGTTACTATAAAGCGGGCGGAAGGTGTAAAACCTAAAATTACTGAACTACACAAAAAAAATACTATGTGGTTTATCGGTATTTCTATGGTTATACTGGCTTTTTATTTGATCGCATATTCTTATTCGGAAAACCGTAATCATGAGCACGTGCATAAAGTACCATTTAGATCGTCAGTTGGGTTTTGCGATACACTGAAAATCGTAGGAGAAAATATTACATTGCCCTGCGATAACCATATTGCTGTGTTGAACGATAATGAAGAAGAGAATGTACATAAAATAGAGAAAGAATGTGAAGAAGGAAATGATACTTTGACAATAATATTATATGAAACTCATCATAAGAAGTGTATTATTGAAGATCATTATCATTCTTATTTCAGAATTGCATATTGCTGTGAAATACCCGAGCATACTGAAGTTGATGCAAATCTCAAAATACTTACCAAAGACACAACTGGATATAATGCGGTATTTTTAAACGACAGAATAAAAAATGTAGAAGCGATATTAAAGAGTGAAAAAAGCAAACAAAATTCTGTCGACTTTTTCTTTCAATTCTTGGTTGGCATTATTACAGCGCTTGTTATGTGTTTCTTTGTCGGTCGTTTCGAAAGTCTCACATTTGATACGCCAATATGGGTGTTGCTTATTTTGTACTTCTATGCGGTTATTCAAGGCTTTCTACCGTTATTGGAGCCCGAGTTTTTCCTTCAAAATGAATATTTGCATTCCGTATCGGGAATGATAATAAAGTCAGTACTTTTTATTGCTTTGTTAGGAAAATTGGTGCTCTACATATTTATCCAGGAAGTGTATGAAACTAAAAGGTTATTTTATTATTTCGTTGAGACTCGAGAGGAAAAGGAAGGTATAAAAGAGCATTGGGAAATGTCGAATAGGAATATAACAGTAATGCCATATAAAGAAAATATTCCTGGAGAGGAGGATGAAAGCGACTAACAATTTGGTGTTACATAGCATTTTCTTGTAAAATAGCCTGTCGTTATTGCATCTCCTCAAACGTATTGCCCTGGCTCATGTCGCCAGTCTCGTATCCTTTCCTGAACCAGTACATGCGTTGCTTGCTGGTGCCGTGTGTAAAGGCGTCGGGCATCACCCGGCCTTGTGTTTGTTGTTGCAGCCGGTCATCGCCTATGGCATTGGCCGCATTAAGGGCTGCTGCTATATCGCCTGGCTCAATTACTACCGGGTTATCCGCGCGGTTCATTCGCTCTGCATAGTGCGCCCATACGCCGGCGTAAAAGTCGGCCTGTAGCTCTATCATTACAGATACGCTGTGCGGACCTGTTCCTCCATCGTTGCGTAGCCTTCCCATCTTCTGGGTAGTGCCCAGCAGGTATTGTACGTGGTGGCCTACTTCGTGCGCTATTACATAGGCGTTGGCGAAATCACCCGGCGCGCCAAAGCGCTCTTTCAATTCGTTAAAGAAAGATACGTCAAGGTATATTTTGTTATCCTCGGGGCAATAAAAAGGCCCCATCGCCGATGACGCCCCACCACAGGCCGACTGTGTTACACCATCAAACAACCTCATTTTAGGTTTTCTGTAGGTAAGGCCATTTGCCCGGAACAGGCTATCCCACACCACCTCTGTCTCTGCCAGTACTATAGACGCAAAATCGCCTGCCGAGCCTTTTTCTGCATGGTAGTTGTCTTTTACCTGTTCATTGCCACCGGCAGATTGTGTCATCTGGTTTACCTGGCTGGGTGTATACCCCGTTACCAGGTATATGATCAGGCCTATAATACCGGCACCAATGCCGCCGCCTATAAGCCTGCCGCCGCCACCGCTGCTATATTCTACATTGTCGCTTTGTCTTCCGCCAAGCCATTTCATACGCTAAACTGAGTTTTCAAAGACTCTTTTAAAAAATTAAGCCATTAAATCGGCTGTCCGCAATTATACCAAATAAACGTCAGAAAGCCGGATGATGCGGGGGCGGTGACATCTCCCTCTCCTTTGGAGAGGGTTAGGGTGTGGCTTAAGAAATGTGCAGCTTTTAGTTGTCTAAATTGTATAACACCATTCTGAAGCAGGCATTGGTCCATTAATATAACACCTTAGCTATACCATACATAGAATTACAGGGCAGCATTGAGCCATTCAGCTATTAAGCCATTCAGCCATTTATAACGGCGTATCCCTGAAGTCGCGACGACGCGTAAGCTTCAGGTCTTGTAGCACAGCCGCCTTTACATTCAGCTGGAAGCTGAAGCTCTTACGCGGGCCAAACGGGAAGGTGTTCAGGTGCATGGTCCAGCAATGCAGGTCACGGTATACATCAAACGATGTTAGTGTAAGCTGCTTCTGGGTAAAATTGTATCCTGTACTTACTACCACTTTCCATCTTGGCGTCGCCTGGAACTCGCCTTGCACCGTAGCATTATGTGTTACTACCAGCGTATCTTTTTTGCCATATGGTGTGTAACTGTTGTTGGCGTTCAGCGTGTAGTTCAGGTTAAAGCTCCATGGTATATTAAAATCCACGTATTCATTATAACCGGCATTGCGCATTATACGCTTATACTCTTCACTGTTGGTTGGGCTGTTGGCGCCGCCCGATGGTTTGGAGTGGAAGTTAGAGCCCATCGACACGCTTGCCTGCCTGAAACGTACCAGCCCGCTTCCCTGGTCTATCATCAGTTCCGGCAACCGCCTGCCTGTATTGTAATCCGTAGCATACGGATCATATGCCAGCGATGATGAGATATTGATCTTATCCAGGATATTGGTACGGAAAGACACACCTACGTTCGACCATCGGAACGAATCCACCGCCATATTGTAAGATGTGTTGATGCTCAATCCATCTATCAGCGTCACGTTCTTGTAGCCGTTGCCTGCGGTATCCTTGCCATTGCGCACCTTTATCTGCAGGTTATTGCCTATGCCAAAGTTTACCAGACCCGCCTTTCCTGCCACCGGTTGTCCCAATGGCGAATTCACAAAGTAGGATTGCTGGTAGTAATTATAGGTAGTGTCCAACCTCGACTGGTAGTAATAGCCATATGTTGTCGCCGAAAAATCGGGGTGATAAGACAAGCCCACAGTAGGTGTTACTACATGTCTTATACCTCGTAAGCTTCCTTTCTTAAACAGCTTCATGCCATAAATGCGGGTCGAGAAGTTAACACCAACACTGTAATCCCGCGCAGTGTAAAAACCTGTTGTGCGTACAGTGTCTATTTTTCGTTCCAGGTCGCTATAATTGCGTTGCAGCTTCTCTGTCAACCAGTATTCGTCGTAGTTGGCGCTGAACGACATATTAATGTACCGCAAAACCGTGTAACTGGCACTTACAGGTATAGTGTGCTTTATTGCAGATTTAAAATCACTGGCGTTGAATTTAGACGGTGCGAAAGTACTGTCGTAAAAGGTGCCTTTATTCACCATGTCCAGCGTATAGCTGGCTGTTATCTTGTCGTACCAGCGCGCACGTATATGTTTTTTGCTGCTAAACGGGTTTACCTGTGTCACGTGGAAGTTCACAGATGGTATCGTTACGTCTATCTGCTTGGTGCCGGTGTTCTGGCTGTGTAGTGCGCTTATGGTAAGGCCAAAGGGCTTGTCCTGCCACGTTTTGCTCAGGCTTATGTTCGATTGATATTGGTTTTGCAATATCTGGTTAGGGTCATAGCTGTTGTTAGAGTAGAACGATGATGTGCCCGCCTGCACACTGGCATTAAAGGTCAGCCCCGGCACAGCTTTGGCGTCCGATGCGTGTCGCCAGTTAATGATGAAGTCTTTTTTTATACTGGCTCCCGGTTCAAAATCTTCCCCCGTTTTGTTGTAGGCATAAGAGAGCGTCAAGCCACCCCTGTATCTGTATATACTGTTGTAATTGCTTACAGCCGTTACAGCATAGCTGCCCTTGGTATATATATTGGCCTGTGTCAGCAGGTCTGCATGGTCATTCAGGTAAAAATAGTAGCCCCCATTAGTGATTCCTAGTCCGCGCGCCTGTTCTATATTATAGGCGGGTAGTATAAAGCCCGACTTCTGCTTCTGCGATATTGGGAACAAGGCAAAGGGAATGAATAGTGGGGTGGGCACGCCCATAATAAAAACGTTAGCCGGACCCGATACGATCAGTTTATCCGGTACCACTTTTATGCGCGATGCTACAATACCAAAGTGCGGGGTATCAAGTGCGCATGTTGTATAGATACTGTGCGCTCCATAAATTACCTGGTCGGGGTTACGTTTTATCTGGTCGCTATGCATATAGCCTTCGCCGTACTGCGTTTGCACATTACGCACTATGGCCCGCTTGCTCTTAAAGTTATATTGCATAGAGTCGTAGGCAAACTTTTCTTTGCCCTGGGTAAAGGTGCCTTTTTTCAAAATGCCCGTATCTACTGCCGGGTCGGCCGATGGTGCTGCCGTTACTTTACTCGCTCCCTGGTCAAATAATATCTGGCCATGGTTCACCTGCATATCCTGGTAGTTTACCTGCACTTTCCCGTAAAGGTGAGATACATTAGTGGTCATCTCCATACTGGCAGAGTCATCGGCTACGGCTGTTACAATATCGGGCAGGGCATCTTTAGATATTTTTATACCTAATTCGGTTTCCATACGCTTCGCAGCGTTAGAATCAGAAAATGTGGGTTTCTTTACAGAATCTGTGGAAACTAAGATTTTGGCAGTGTCGGTAAATTTTGGCTTGGAGTTTATCTTTGCACTGTCGTTCACCCTTAGCGTGTCGCCTGTCTTTATATCAATTACCTGTGCTTTACAAGTATTTGTTATAGAGAACATAAAAATCACCGCTACACAACAGTTGAGGTAATGTAATGATGAGAAAAATGAAATAAATTTACCGAGCAGGCGCATAAGCGGGGCAAAAATACTTATTTGCATGTGACGTTTGATAATTACGCTTGCCTAAATCTTTTATAAAATATTTATGCGCAATATAACAGCTGTTTTACCAGTACTCTTTTTAACCCTGTTCGCTCCCTTTTTATTGTCTGCCAAGGGCAAAAAAATAAATACTATTGTTGTCGATGCTGGTCATGGTGGCAAAGATTTTGGCGCCCAGGGCGGATTTTCTTACGAAAAAGATGTTACGCTGGGTGTAGCGCTCAAGCTGGGCAAGATACTCAGCGATAGTATGAAGAACCTGAGGGTGGTATATACCCGCACTACCGATGCTTATCCTACCCTGGTAGAGCGTCACGATATTGCCAATAAAGCCCAGGGCGATCTGTTTGTGGCCATACACGCCAACTCTACTCCATATACATATACCAAAAAGCTGGTAGGGTATAAAACCATTACCCGCCACCACAAAAAGGTAAAGCAACCCATATACCAGACTACCCGCCACCACGAGACCAGCCGCATGGGTGTGGAAACTTATGTGCTGGGATTGCATCGCATGGGCCAATTAAGCGGCGAGGTGGAAGACGAATTTGCCAGCAAAGACAGCACCAGCGAGTCGCTCCTCGATCCCAACGACCCGCAGACGCAGATCATAGTAGCGCAGTATACGCAGGCGTTTCTTACCCGTAGCGTGCGCCTCGGTACTAAGATACAGGAACAGTTCGGCCTCCAGGGTCGCCCCGACCTTGGCGTGAAGCAGAAAGGACTTGAAGTATTAGCAGGTAGCGCCATGCCAGGTGTGCTGGTGGAGATAGGCTTCATCAACAATCCCCAGGAAGAGGCCTACCTCAATTCCGAGAAAGGGCAGTTAGAAGTAGCTCTGGCTATTTATAAAGGTATCCGCGCATACAAGGGCGAAATAGAAAAATAGGTCACATGCACCCGTTGGTTATATTGTAGTTGTAATTGTAGATATCAGGCAATACGCTCCCGGCAACCATTTGCTTACGTTTGTACGCACATATCCCGAACTTTATAATTATTTAATTAAAAGTTTATAAATAAATTATTTGGGTTGAGTATTTGCAATTTTCGAGGGATGGCATTACATTTGGCTTCAGCCACACAACCTTTTCCGGCAAATATTAGTTATCTTTAAACGCTCTTAGACTGATACTAAACAAATGAAAGGCATTTTAAAACCGTTAATAATAGCTGCTGCATCAATTGGCAGTTTGTTATCTGCGGTAACTTACACCTCCTGCACCCCCGATAAATGCAAATCTATTGCATGCGCCTATGGTGGTTCCTGCGAGGAAGGAAGTTGCAAGTGCCTGCCGGGCTACGAAGGGCCAACATGCGAAACCATTACCCGTTCCAAATTTCTTGGTTTCTGGTCTGTAAAAGAGCAGGGTAGCGTTACCCCTCTGCGTCAGTATCCGCTCAGTATAGAAAAAGACACCGCTGTTACCGGCGTTCTCATCAAAAATATCTACAACTACTTTAGTATCCAGAAGGTACGCGCCTATGTACAGGGCGATACGCTTATCATACCCAACCAGCAACTCATGGGTAAGGTTATTTTCGGCAAAGGCTATATCTCTTCAGCCGGTGCGGGCAATAATAATGTCATTACCATGAAGTACGAGGTGATCGATGTGGCTACGCAGTTGGTCGATGATTTTGGCTATTACCAGGAGATCGATAAGAGCGAGGCTTCTACCTGGACTAAGCAATAGATTTTTATTTATTATATTAGTTGTATCCCTGCGTTATTTTTCTAACTTTACGCAACTAACCGTATAACGTAATGAAGTTTAACATAAAGGGCTTATTCCTATCAGCACTCACATCCGTTGCAGTAGTTTCCGGTATTTTTTATACTTCATGCAGGCCTTCTGGCAATGATGGTGCTTGTGCGGCTATAGCCTGTGCACATGGCGGCTCCTGCGATCGCGGAAGTTGCGTTTGCCCTACCGGCTACGAAGGGGCCAATTGTGAGATCACTACGCGCGATCGCTATCTTGGCGGATGGAGGGTAGCGGAAAAGGGTACGGTTACTGCTGCCCGCGAATACCAGGTAGCTATAGAGACCAGCAGCATAGATGCAGCCCACGTCAACCTGAAGAACGTGTACAACTACTTTACTGTGCCTATTTCGGCGTATGTGGTAAAAGACACTATTATTATTCCTAACCAGCAGCTGCAGGGTAAGATAATTTTCGGAAAAGGGTATATAGATACTGTTGGTGGCAACACCGCAAATAAGATCACGCTGCTTTATGAGGTTATAGATGCCTCTACTCAGCTGGTCGATGACTTCGGTTATTATCACGATATTGATGGTAGCGATGGTTCTGTTTGGAGTAAATAACCGGCCACAATTATCTTACTGTAATTTTATTATCTTTATACCAGAATAAAAGTAACAAACCGTAATGAAGCTGACCACCAAAGCAATTATCATATCTGCGATCACTACAATATCCTCGCTGGCAGCGGTTGTTTATTCCTCTTGCAATGTAGACCGCTGCAAGACCATTGTATGTGCCAATGGTGGCGTATGCAACAAAGGCGCCTGTGTGTGCCCCGAAGGTTATGTAGGTACTAATTGCGAAACAGTGAACCGCAAGCGCTTTACCGGTATCTGGAGGGTGTTCGAAAAAGGTAGCACTTCCCTGGCTAAGCAATACGCCGTTAACGTTACTGAAGGTGAATCAATAACTTTCGTAAACATTGCCAACTTTAATAATCGTTTTTTATCATCAGTTAGGGCTTATGTAGACGGTGACCGCATCATCATCCCCAGTCAGCATATTGAAGGTAAGATAGTATATGGCGAAGGAACATTGTACTCAAGTGTTACCTATGGCCAGTACGGCGGCATTACAATGAGGTATATAGTGCAGGATTCGGTTACACTCGTTAAAGATGACTATGGCTACGAAGCACCTCTCGATTTTACAGATCCTTCCGCTTGGAATAAATAATATACAACAAAACGCCGGAACTTTATTCCGGCGTTTTTGTTGGGGGCAATAAGAAGGAGCATTATTCCGTTCACAATTATTTAACGTACTCATTATAACCACAATTACAATCAATAACAATATCTTTACTAATATAACATAAGGCGCATTAGCATAAAGCAACATATTCACCAACCCCTATATAATCACACATACCACCAGAAAACAAGGGTCCTTCTAAGGACCCTCTTTTTATAATCTGTCGCTAGCTACCCCTGTTTCAACTCCCACATCCGTTGTGCATACTTGCCCAGCACATCAAATTCCAGGTTCACCCTGTCCCCCTCTTCCAGCTTGCTGAAGTTCGTATGTTCAAATGTATACGGTATTATAGTCACCGTGAACTCATCTCTCCCCACGTTAAATATGGTCAGGCTAACACCGTTGATGCATATCGATCCTTTCTCAATGATCAGTGCCGCAAAATTTTCAGGAAAGCGGAATCTATACAGCCAGCTGCCATCCAGCGTCTGCTTTTCTATACAGGTTCCGGTAGTATCTACATGGCCCTGTACAAAATGGCCGTCCAGCCTGTCACCTGCTTTCAGCGCCCGTTCCAGGTTCACAATGTCGCCGGTACGCCAGTCGCCCAGGTTGGTTTTGCTAATGGTCTCCGCTACAGCTGTTACAGTGTAGTGGTCGCCTTCTATTTTTACCACCGTAAGGCACACTCCATTATGTGCTACCGACTGGTCTATCTTCAGCTCATGGGTTATAGAACTGTGTATGGTAAAATGGTAATTGGTACCTTCTTGTTCTATGTCTGCAACAGTAGCTGTAGACTCTATGATGCCTGTAAACATGTGTGTTGATTATATTTTGCGGCCCTTGCCTAAATGCGTAGTAGTGCCGGTGTCGCTTACCACCTGGAACGATACGTGCAGCAGCGAGTCGAACCGGTTGTAGGTAAATGTACCAATGGCAGTATCTGCCATCCGGCAGAGCAGCTGGCCGCGGTTTATTGTTGTACTATCACCAACTGTTGTATCAATAGTAGCCGTAAAGTCAGGATGCGCTGTAAGCGATAAAATGTTGCCGCCACTGCACAAGCCCGCTATCTGCAATTTTGTTTTGCTTTGTTTCGAAACATACAGCGTTTCCGTCTGCGTATAGATAAAAAGGCTGGACGACGTCAGATACACCGAGTCTGTGAACACATAAGTGCCGTTGAAAATATCTGCAGGGTAAAAGCAGATGCTGTTATCTGGCCTCCCCGGGAAACCCCAGTTATAATTTACCGCATCAGGGTCATTACAATACGGGTTGGTCAGCCTCGGGTCAGTTGCCGGTGCCGGATCGCTCCATTTGTTGCACGAAAAAAAAGCAACAAAAGCTGCTATCACCAGTACAGTAAAAAAAGTATTGCGCTTCATTTATAAATCTTGTGTGCACTTCTGTCAGGCAGCTGTGCACAACTACAACGTTGTTTTTACAAAATTATTTAAATATTCCCGATAAAGACGCGGAACCCGCAGCCCATTTAACTCTTTGCCTCATCCTTCTCCATCATATGCCGGTAGGCCTTTATAAAGATGGCGCC
Source organism: uncultured Flavipsychrobacter sp. (assembly GCA_964588295.1). GTDB lineage: Bacteria > Bacteroidota > Bacteroidia > Chitinophagales > Chitinophagaceae > Flavipsychrobacter. Next base: position 189,792 of record CAZPOT010000010.1, read on the forward strand.
AAGGTTTTTATAAGGCGGCACATAATCGCTGAATTTTTCCTTGTCCGATGCTGATGCACTTTTTTGGTTAAACAGGTTTTCCAGGCCCTTCCACATCGTTATCCAGTTCACATCCTGGCCGCTGATCAGCTGGTTGTTCATAGAGCGCAATATCTCATCGTTTACGCCCTTCGTGCCCGTTTGTTTCGATGATACAATGTGGGCATCCGGCGCCCTGTTCAGCACGCCTGCCAGGTTCTGGTAGCCCCCGCACGATCCCAGTATCACTATCTTGTTATCCCTGGTAAAGTGCGTCATTGTGCTCTTCAGGTGGTAACTGTGTCCACGGTGTATCATTATGCTGGGGTGTATGCCCAGGCTGTCCAGCAGGTGCGATGTTTTGTCAATAGCCTCGTCCGCTTCTTGGTCGGGTAGAGGCAGGTTGGCATACATCACCACTTTGCGGCCAGTTGTCGATGTGATTGTTGTCCAATATTTCTCCGTCACCATTTTCCAGCGTTTGTCTTTGCGGAACAGGTCGGTAAAGTGCTCATAAGAATGCAGCCCGTCCTCGTCGCCAAAGAAAAACACCTGCTGGTACACCACGCCCGAATCGTTCATCAGGTCTTTGAATAGCACTTTGTTGATACTGGGCAGCCCCAACCTTGCAGATACCACGTTAGCACCTGTGTCATTATTGGCTAGGCGGCTGCCATCCAGCAATCGCGATAGCAGGCTGTAAATGATCACCCCCTTGCGGCTGCGCTGCTTGTAAGATTGCTCGTAGCATTCTTTCACACGCGATAGCAGGAAGGTGGTCAGTGCGGTATCGGTAATGCTGCCAAAGGCATCAGCCACGTCTACGGCATCTTCCAGGTCGTCTTCCTTTCCTTTCTGCAGGTTTTGTATAAAGCCCGCCATCAGCGTATTTTTAGCAGTGTCATCCATCGTCGCCAGGAAGTCCGATAGGGTATTGTATCCGGCGCACATCCGGATAAAGGTGCGGAAGCGGTCGTAGTGCAGCGTATCCAAAAACTGGTCGCCCTTCATTGGCTTCATTTTCTCCATCAGGCGCTTAAAGGCACCCAGGAAACTGCTGGTGTATATCTCATCCTGGCCATATACCATTACGTAATACAGCTCGGCAGGCGTCAGCAGCTCAATAATTTTAAACCTCACTGCGTCCGGCGATTCATGCAGCTCATTCATAGAGCGGATGTAGCGTACAGAACGCACCATGGCTTCCTGCGTATAGCTATACTTACCCATCGGTTCATTCCGCAGTTTCAGCTCTACCAGGCTTTTAAAATAAAGATCTTCATCTGCTGTTATGGCATCTATCTGCGCTACTGTTTTACGCTCGTTATAAATGTCCCCCAGAAAGGCCATTGCCTTCAGTGGCGATTTCGATTGGTTGGCTATTGCCACAATGGCCTGCACCAGCGGCTCCGGCGATCTGCGCACCGGTTTTGTCAGCAACGGGTTGGTAGACGATGCGTAGTTAAAAATAATGTCGGGGTTGGTCTCGGCCACCGCCGCTATTATGGTATGGGCAAACGTGTCGTTGGCATATTCCGGTAGCCGTTTCAGCATTTTCAGCGGATCTTGCTGGCCCAGGTAGGTATACAGGAAGGCGCGCATCTCCTTGTAGTTGTCAAACAGTGCTTTGCCATTATCCAGGGTTATATAGTTCAGGTTTTTCACGCAAAAGCTGGCAAAGGTGCCCTCGTTGTAGGCTATCAGCATATCGCGCATATTATTCACCACCTTTCGGTACTGTTTGGCATCCGGGTTAGGGTCGGCATTAAAATCTTTCAATAGCCCTGCTATCGCGTTCAGGCAGCGGATGCGTTCCTGGTTGTCGGCAAACGAGTCCCTGCCATTTGCCGGCATGTTCTCTACCATTATCTGCAGCAGGTTCACATCCTTCAGTATCGCCTGGGTCAGTATACGCGTTTGCGCGGTATCCCCTTTAATGGCTATCCTGCTATCCAGCATGCCATCCTTCCTGTCGGCACGCAGCAATTCTTTATCTATCTTATCCTCGTGAAAATACCTCCGTTTAAAGGGTATATCATACAGATAGGTCTCTATCTTATAAGTGTCTACGGCGGGTACCCGCAGCTCTGCCGTGTCCTTTTTAGGGCGTATCACCAGGTGTGTAGCAGTGTCTGTTTTTGCCGTTCCGCGCAGGTCCCGGGCCCACCTGTCTTTCGGTGTTCCGGTAGAGTCGCGCAACGTCGTATCCTTCACCACTGTATCTTTAACTACAGGCGCAGGTAAAACAGTGTCGAACAAGAACTTAGGTGTATCCTGGGCCAGAACAGAAACGGAGCAAAAAGCAACTAGAAATATAAAAACGCAGATCAGTTTATTCATATGCAGACGCGGCATGCCGCTCAAAGTATAATTTTTTACAAATATACCTTCAGAAGTGTGAACGAAACTGCAAAGTTGTTAGCACTTCCATTGCCGGGGTAAAAGCCTTCTATTATATTCATTTGAGAAGCAACAACAACAGCCGCCGTTGCGTCTCCTGACCAACGGCCACGGGACGTATTCGTTTTCGGATATAATGACACGGTCTTTGCGAGATATTATTCAGGAAACCTACAATCATTCTCCAGTGACAGGATTGCGCTTCAAGTCAGTTTAGTCATTATCTGGTCGGCGATAGCCGTATCGGCACTGTCAGGGTTGTGCGCAGCCTAGCTACTTTGGCGCGCGGAGCGATACGCCAAAGTGCCGCTTTCTTTTGTTACTTTTCTTTGCGGCAGCACAAAGAAAAGTAAAGAAGAGGTGAGAACAACAAAACGAGCATTAGTAAGCACCTGTAAAAGATTGAATTAATAGTCTGTCATTGGCAGGAACGAAGCAATCCCGCTAACGATTGAAGCGCTAATATCACTTCCCTTTAGGTAATGTGTTAAGAAAACAAGGTCTGAAGGACCGAAAGATACCCTCACATCAAACTTAACTGAATGACAACTCCCTTTTAGGGTCGGGATTCCTCAACCTACTCTACAGCCCTGTTCAAAAAATCTACCAGCGGGCGCATGGTGGTAAACAAGTCTGTTACCTGCTTTACAAACTGTTTACTTTCCAGCTGTTCATCGCTAAGCTGGTGCGTTACGGTAAAGCTCTTCAGTTTTATATACTCAATGCCCGGGTTATCTTCAGTATAGCCAACAGGTGGCTTCTTGGCTTTTTCACCGTTTACCTCCGGAAAGGCTTTCTTAAACTTCTTGTCGGTCAAAATAGCTTTAAACTCATCCAGGTTATAATCTATCTCCTGGCGCACGGCCTTTAGTATCGGTGCTTCCGGCATCCACAGGCCGCCGCCGGCAAAAGATCTGCCGCCCGGCTCTACATGCACATAATAGCCCGCACCGGGAAACTTCTTACCGCCCTTGCTGAAGTAAGCACCAAAATTGGGCTTATACGGCGTCTTCTCCTTACTGAAACGTACATCCCTGAAGATGCGGAACACACAATCCTTAGCTTTTTGCTCTGCAAAGCCCGGCTCGTTTTTGGCCAGTTCCTTTAGCACGGCCGTAGCAAATAATTCAAAGTCCTCTTTAGCTGCTGCATAGGCATCGCGGTTATTATCAAACCAGGGCTTGTTATTGTTGGCAGCAAGGCCCTTCAAAAAGTTGGTAGTTGTAGTTTGTAGCATTGCTGGTAATTATGGCTTCGAAAATCCGGCATTGTTCAGGAAAGAACTATCGGTCAGCGTATTCAGGAAGGCAATAATGTCTTGCATATCCTGTGCGGTCATCCTGTTCTTGGGCTGGGTTGCCAGTACCGGGTCCAGCTGCCGGCCATGGTGGAAGCCGGTATTGTAATGGTCCATCACCTGCTGTAGTGTCTGGAACCGGCCATCGTGCATATAAGGAGCCGTTACCGCAATATTGCGTAGCGATGGTGTTTTGAATTTACCACTGTCAGCAGCTATTAATGTTATCTTATACCTGCCTGCATCGGTGTATATACTGTCTACACCATTATTGCGGAATTCAAAGTCAGAAAACGTGCCGCCCAGCGTGTGGCAGTGCGTACAGTCACCCTTGCTGCCGTTTTCGTAAAGCGCCATGCCACGCAGTTCCTGTGCTGTAAGCGTAGCTGTGCCTGCCACATATTTGTCGTACCGCGAATTGCCCGATAGCATTGTCCGTTCAAACTGCGCTATGGCCATCATCAGCAGGGCCGATGTAATGGTATCCGTATTGCCAAATGCTTTGTGGAATAGCGCAGGGTATTCTGTGCTCGTATTCAGTTTGTGCAGTACATTGCCCAGGTCTGCGTGCATCTCTACCGGGTTCTGTATAGGGCCTATTACCTGGCTCTCCAGGTCGGCAGCGCCACCATCCCAAAAGAATTTTTTCTGGTACCCCAGGTTAAAGAGTGGCATAGCATTACGCGTGCCGGCCATCTTATCTATGCCCAGGCTATACTGTTTGCCATTATCCGTAAAGCCGTAAGATTGTACGTGGCAGCTGGCGCAAGACATGGTGTTGTCTGCCGATAGTATCTTATCATAAAACAATTTGCGCCCCAGTGCTACACCCTCTACCGTCAGCGGGTTGTTCGCCGGTATCGTCATTTTAGGCAGTCCTATCGGTGTTACCAAAGGGTAGGGCGTACCGCCGCCAAACTCGTCCGGGTTCGGATCCTTTTTACATGCATTTACTATCAGCACTACGCCCAGCAGGCCGGCAATAGAAAAAATAAAACGCCACTTCCTCGTCATTGCTTACTGTACTTTTACAAAACTGAATGCATGCGGAAGATTGCCCCTCATGGTACTGATCCACGAGCGGTCCGCTGCGTCTGTCGATTGATGTGAATTATTATTCAGAAAATTGATCACGTTCGGTGTTGAATAGAGCGTGTTGAGGTCAAAATTCAGTGTCAGTTTCCGCTCATTACCCAGCACCTCAAATGCACTCATCGGTATATCAACTGTAGCAAGCGCCACATCTGTACCATAGTGATAAATGAGTGGGGTAGTGGTGCTCTGCGTAGTGTCGTTGCGGAAGGCCCCTTCATGCTTAAAGAAAATGTACCCCGTACTCCACGACCATATCATACCTGTCGATGCCGCAAGGTCTCCCTGTTGGTTCAGCGTATGGTTATGTGCCGAGTCCACACCAAGGTAAAACCGTACAGCCTTATAAGAACCATTGGCCACAGAATCAAGCGTAAAACTCCATGTGCTCGAATCAAGTCCGTTGATCAGCTTGTAATTGCCAAAATTACGTTCCGTATTATCGTCCTTCACCAGCGTAAAATTCGAAACAAAATACTTCAGTAGCGTTACATTGTAGTTGTTGCCCGCTACATTAAAATAACTCAGGTTACCATTGGTTATCTCCTTGCCGCCTGCAGTATTGGTTATAGTTATGGTAACAGAACCATGATCTGCCGTAGGTGTTGGAGCCTCAGATTTATTCTTGGTCCTGCATGCCGATACACACACACCCATAGCCAGCGCTATGGCCACATACTTAAAAGCCGATGATTTAAAACGCATAATGGTAAAATTACTGATTTTTAATTTATCGTCCCCTGACCCATAATTCGTATCACTAACCACAGCGCCAACAGGCGGGTCATTGCGAGAAGCGCAGTGCAACGAAGCGACGAAGTAACCTCGCAAGCGGACGTATTCGTTTTAGACTGCACAAAATCAGCACCAAAAAACGGCGCTCCTGTCGCGAGAGTTAGCGCAGCGCTCTCGTGACGCTAAAAATGGAACGAGTCTCCGACTCGCCATAAGCGGACGTATTCGTTTTAGGATGCCCGGCAATCATTTCGCCCTGTAGGGGCGGGTTATAATAGCGCAGGCGTTTCAACCCTGCGGCTTCAGCGGACGTATTTGTTTTTGTACCCTAAAGAAGCTGGTCATTGCGGTTGTATACGGGAAACCGTAATCATTCTCCGATGACAGTAACCACCACATAGTGTCACACTGAGCCTGTCGAAGTGCGGCACGGTCATGGGCTCTATCACTGGCAGGAGCGAAGCAGCCTCACCTCGGGACATGCTTGTTTTAGACTGCCCAACCAACTGTACAAGCCCTGAAAGGGCGCTCTATAATAGCGTCGGGTTTCAACCCGACGCGCCTCGCCAAAACAATAAAACCACAAACCCCTCTGTTATACTAACTTTACAAAACCCGCAAAAGACATTTGTGAAAAAACGGAGCATCCTTAGCGCATTACTCTGCATGCTGGCCGCAATTGGCCACGCACAGGAAAACCTGTTCACAAAAGAAGGGCAGGAGCCCAAAACCTTTACCGGTGCAGTATTGTTGGGTCTCAACTTTTCCCAGGTCGATGGCGACTCCTACTACGGCTATCATAAAGTGGGGATCAACACCGGTGCCCAGGTACTGGCACACATCACCAATAATTTCGGTATCAGTATGGAACTGCTGTATAGCCGCAAGGGTAGCAGGGCAGTAGTGGTTACAGAATCACCCGCATGGGGAACCTATATCTGGAAGTACTACATGGATGTCAACTATATTGAAGTGCCACTGCTTATGCACTTTATGGGGCACAAGTACGATGTAGAACTTGGAGCCAGCTACGCACTTCTCATCAACTCCAATGAATACGTTACTTCCGATCAGCCGGTGATCATCTCTCCGGATGCCAACCGCTTCAATACCTCCGATGTCGACTTCACCCTCGGCCTGACCCGGAAACTATACAAGCAGGTGTTTGTAAACATGCGCTATCAATACTCCCTCACATCTATCCGGCCAATAGAACGCATCCCCATCGGCTACAGCTACGGCAACAAAGGCCAGTTCAACAATCTGTTCAACCTCCGCCTCGAATACACGTTTTAAACTAACAACAGCCACTGTCATATCTTCGGACAGATCCCATAAACGGATACATTCGTTCCCGTTCACATAACCCGGTCATTGCGAGAAGCGCAGTGCAACGCAGCGACGAAGCAACCTCGCATCATGGCGTATTCGTTTTAGTATGCACTAACCAAAGCGCCGCCGTTGTGTCTCCTGATCAACGGCCACTGGACGAAATCGTTTTCGGACAGTATAACATCAACACAAGAAGCTTGTCATTGCGAGGAACAAAGCAATCTCACAAGCGGACGTATTCGTTTTCGGACCGCACAACAATCACCACAAGAAGCTGGTCATTGCGAGCAACGAAGCAATCTCACAAGCGGACGTATTCGTTTTAGAATGCGCCAATCAACTGTACAAGCCCTGAAAGGGCGCTCTATAACAGCGTCGGGTTTCAACCCGACGGCTTCAGCGGACGTATTCGTTTTCGGAAAAAACAAACAGCAACACACCACACATCCTTGCGCCGTAGGTGCAAAAGGTTTGTAGATACTGGATAATCAATCACAAAGCGTGCCGTAGGTACGCAATAACAAAGCACGCCCCACACATACTATTCAAAAAAATACGGGCTAAAATGAAAATAATAT
>CAZPOT010000011.1:0-192064 GCA_964588295.1 uncultured Flavipsychrobacter sp.
ATCAGGAGACGAAACGCGCTCAACGACATACTTACAGGCAAACTGGCACAGGCCACTGACAAATGCCGCAAGGAATGGGCCTCGTTCCCAGGTGCAGGGTACGGGCAAGGCGAAAGGAAGATGGAGCAGTTAGCAACAGTTTATGTAAAAGCAGGCGGTATCATCACCGTATAAACCCAACGACAATGGAAAATGAAAACAGCAATATTCCCATTTCGGGATTGCTTTATAAATGGTTTGACATACAGGTAACGGAACCCGACAAAACCTATTCAGTCACTTATGAACTGGACAAAACAGTTGGCTTTGTTACGGGCATAGGATTAGATACCAACCGCGAAAAACTCATGTACCAGCGCGGTACGCAGAAAATAGAGATCAACAGGCAGGAGATCGTACCTGAAGGTTTTCTAAGTAAGCGCCTGTACCATCTGCCTACCATTGAAGCGCACCTGCGTTTCCTAAGGCGCGGGGGCAGAATACCGGTCGGTAACGGCATTGTCAAGGTGGACTACAAAGACAGTACAGATGCGCTGGCTCCTTTTGAGCCTTATTGGATCAGGATAACACTGGATTGCATTATTAAAGAATCGTGAGATGGGCAGCACTATAACAGTCGAGGTACAGGTGAAAACGAAGGGTGAACGCAGCTACTTCCAGGTTAACATACCGCAAAGTGTGACACATATCACCGGTATCGAAGCCTTTGTCAGTAAAGTCGGCCTGCCCGGTGGCCGCAAAGACCTTGACGGTAATGTGGCGGGTACGATCAAGCTACAGGCCGAAGGCAATGCCGGATTATCATTCATTGCACAGGTATGGGTAGGCGCGCATCCCGTAGAGCCATTACTGCCGGGGCTGGAATGCGTGAGTGACCTTATTTCTTTGTTTCCGGCTCCCTACTACATCAACACATACGATGAGCAGGCATGCAAAAGGATAGTCGACAGCTATACACTTTACGGATGCTACAGGGATATGATCGGCATGCAATCCAATATAGATGCCCGCTATTTGGTGACCCTTTGTTTACACGTACAACAACAATAATCCACACTATGACACCGGAACTGATCAATGAGTATATCAGCAGGCGAATGAAGGAATTAGGATATGGAGATAATTTCCATACGCGCCTGCGCCATTTCGTCCTGGCTCCCTCTGAGGTCAGGACAATAGATGCCCACTTGCAGTTGTTCCTTCTGCCAACGCCTAAAGAGGGCGTGCGAATAGAAAGCGACATCGGTTATTACGACTTGTCTGACACTGCCACTAACGAACTGCAATACGAACACCAGGGAACAATTACGATGACCAACCTGACCCCATTATCACTCCACCTTCAAATGATCCAGGTACTCTATAAATCCAAGTAACATGCCACTAGTAGAAGCAAAATACGACCAGGACAAGATAAATAGCTTAAAGAACTATCTGCGCCGTGAATCCGAAAAAGGCCGGGCCAAAGACTACGAAATAGAGGTAGATGGCTTCAGGGTGGTGCCGCGTACTGACGACATAGAGGAGTTTGACGAGTTTGAAATGCATGTGCGGGACACTACACGCAACGTGACCATCAAGATATACGACGGTGACAGCACACCCCGCAATACGAAGTATTCATTCCAGCTGAACAAGGACAGCATACCCGCGCAGCCGACCAATGGGCTAGGTGGCCTGGGGGAAGTAGGACAGATCATACAGCAGAAGCTGGACGAACAGAACAAGGAATACCAGCTGGAACGGATGAAGGAAAAGCTGGAGGAAGCGGAACAGGCATTGTTGGAAGCCGAAGAATATAATGAGAAGCTGGTAAATGAGATAGCCCATCTGAAAGAGAACAAATACAATCTGGGTTCTTTCAATATCGCGGAGCTGGGCGCGGAAGTGCTCAAATACACGATTGCTAAAAATGCCAATAAATCGCCATTGGCGGCTAACCTGTCCGGTATCCTCGGTGCGCTGAACAACGTGCCAGAGACCGCCCAGGAACCTCGCGAAGAGGACGATTATGAAGCAAGCGTGGAAGAAGCCCAGGAACAACCTACGCCCCGGCAAATGGCCATACTGCACAGCATACAGCAAATGGAACAAGTGTTCAATGCACAACAGCTCCATACGGTGACACAACTATTGATCCACCTGATGAATAAACCCGCAGACCTGGCACCTGTAGCAGAATTACTGAACATTAAAACAAATGATAGCAATGGATAAGTTCAAATATACGCTGACGGTAGCGGCCAAAGACCAGCCGGAAGCCAAGGAAAAAGCAGACGCGCTACAGACGCTGGCCAGCAAGCTGTCCGCCAAAGAGCTGAAGAAACTGGCGCACATCGTACTGCATGACCCCATTAAGACAGCAATGGCCAAAAGTTACCTGGGTGTTTAAAGCAATTCATCATGACCAACCGTATCATATACCGATCTGTACAGCCGCAGCCGTTGTCCACGAAAGAGACCATACAGTACTCCTTGCTGGGACTGGTGGTTCTCGGAGGTGCGGTCATGCTGGGACGGTCGGTGATCAAAAAGGTGATGGTCAAAACTGAACAAGCTAAGACATTGGAGGATGGCACTGCCCCCACCTATGCCAAACAAATAAAAATGGCATTCCAGAATGATGGATGGTGGGGAACAGATACGGCGGCACTGAGAAGCGCATTACGTAGCATCCCCTCAAAAGAGGAGTTCCGCAAGGTAATGACCTCTTACCAGCGGCTATACAGCAGCTCCCTGCTGGGAGATATGCAGTCGGAACTTAAAAGCTCGGAGTATAACGAGATGCTCTATATCATCTCGGCAAAGCCGGACACCAACGGCGGCCAGCAAAACACAGGCATTGACCAGCTGCAGTCATGGGCCAAAAGATTAAAAGCTGCATTTGATATGACCTACGGCTTTATGCCCGGAACTGACGAGGAAGCGATCAGGGCGGTATTCCTGGAGATACCCACACAATCGGTGTTCGCACAGGTAGGAACTGTTTACCAGGCTTTGTATGGCAACGGCCTGACAGACGATCTTAAAAGCGAGCTGGAGTTCTGGGAATACGATGCTATGGTGCAGATCATTAATAACAAACCAAAAAGCTAAAACAATGGCTAAGGCAAAGACAACCAGGAAAACCGGCAACAGGAAGAGCGGCAAGAAGGCAGCTTTAAGACAGGTGAGTACTGTCGGGTTCCCTAAGAAAGCGGGCCGCAATACCGGAAATATCATTTTAGCGACATTGACCATAGGGGCAGCCGGTGTATTAGGTTATTTCGGCTGGCAGATCATCAAAAAAAAGAGAAGCAGTAAAAGTACCAACCTGGACGAAGAGCTTTTAAAACTCCATCCGGCCGTTACTCCAAAAGCGGACACCACCCATATAGACACTGCGACCTATACACCGGCAGACACGACCACAAAGAAGGGCGGTGTCAAATCAACGGCCAATGACAATTTTCCGCTCAAAAAAGGCAGTAAGGGCGAAACAGTAAGGCAGTTGCAGCAGGCACTCATCAATAAATATGGCAACAGCATCTTACCTAAGTACGGCGCAGATGGCGACTTCGGATCGGAGACTTTTAATGCACTGAAGAAAAAGGGATTGGCTACTACTGTTGACGAAAGCACCTTTAATGTGTTGACACAGGGAGCGGACACCATCGGTTCTTCAGCGGGTGATCTCTCACAGAAACTATGGAGTGCCGCCTTTACCCATAATTTTTCAGGCGTATTGTCCCTGTTAAAAACCATCAAGAACAAAGATCAGTACCAGCAGGTGAGCAACAGCTTTATGCAGCGCAGGCTGAACGGTGTACGCCAGACGCTGGTCAACGGACTGCTCAGCAGCTTTCATAGCGACGAGCAGAAGCAGCAGATCAGGATGGAATTTTTGCGCATGGGCCTGCAATACGATGGCAATAAATGGAGCTTGTCGGGTTTTGAAGGAAAGACCATTGTCACTACTGAAGCTGCAACGATATGGGTCACCGCTACCCAAAGCCTTAAAGTTCCTGCCATGATGGTACTCGGCAATGAAGTCACCCAACGCCTGGACTACACCCTGTTTGAGAATAACAACAAGTATTTCCTTATCAAAACACAGTTCATCAAATATCTCTGATTATGAAACAGAACAAAATCCGCGTTATTACGCATATCGTGGTGCATTGCACACGTACTGATCCTATACAGGTGGTAGATCTCGGCCATTTGCCCTATCACTTTGTCGTCACCGGTCAGGGCAAGCTGGTCAATATCAGGCCCGTCCAACGCAACAATGCCAGGGTGAAAATAGCCTGGCTGGGCGGTATTGACGAATCAGGTTCATGCACAGATAACCGCACGGAAGTACAAAAAGAAACCCTCTTTAGTACGCTGGTATTACTGACCGAACGTTTTCCCGAGGCTAAGATCGTCGGCGCAGACCAATTGCGTAAAACCGATATTCCCAATCCGGGCTTCGATGTAAAAAAGTGGCTGGCTGAATATATACCCGCTTTTATGGAGGCCGCATAACTGCCCGCCTTTTTTCATCCCATTATTAGAACCTCATTATTAAACCTCATTGTATGAAAGAGATCATTCTTGCCGCCCTTGTGGCTCATGGCTACAGGGTGTTTGTCCGGCCCTTTGAACTGAACATTATCGGCATCCGCAGCCGGAGCGCAGTACCAAATGTCTTCAACGATTTCATTACAGTTATCTACAAGGATGACGGCGGTATCTGGCAGCAGCACACCTTTGCCGCTACGACCGACCCTGGCACTTTCTGGCTGGAGAACCCGCTTAACCCACAAGGAACAGCCATCCTCAAGGAAGGGCAATATGTCAATGCGTATGGCATCGGCCTGCACCGCAGCAAATACCTGGCTCTTACGCAAAGGCAGCCTGTTACCGTGATCCGTGATATTACCCGTGATGGCTCTTTGGATTTTAACGGGAGGGAGGACACTGGTTTGTTTGGCATCAACATCCACAGGGCTTTACAACAAGGCACAACCCGCTTTATCGACAAGTTTTCAGCGGGGTGCCAGGTGCTAGCTAATGCAGATGATTTTAAAGTGTTCATGGCCCTGTGCGAAACGCACAAGCAGCGATACGGCAATGCATTCACCTACACCTTACTGCATGAATCCCCCGCCATGCGACTGGCGGCCTGAAGGACACCGCTTTTCGATTTTTCCGCAGTCATAGCAGGTCTCGCCCTGGCATTTGTCACTTACCAATTAATCAAACGTACCTATGAAAACGATGAAACAGTTTATCCGGGAACTCCTTACTGACAAATCAGGCAGCTACAGTATGCGGGAGTTTGTTATTGCAGTGCTGCTATTAGTGTTGATAACGAGCTGGCTAGCCAAGCAGTTTTTCAATAAAGATGTGCCTGACTTTATGTTCTACACCTTCGGGAGCCTGATCGCCGCCGGTTGTTTTGGTTACTCCTTTGAGAAAAAAACTTTTATAGAGCCACCACAGAACCAGTAAGAACAACACCTGTCAATTCTTCAATCGATTTATTCAAACCCCTAAAAACAATAATTATGAGACCCTTTCTTTTTTTGCTGATCGGCTTATTTATCGGTTACAGCATGAGCCTTATTTTCAGGACAACAACACCCACTCCTGTAGTGGCTGTAGCCCAACCCGCAACCAATACGCTGAAAGCGACCGTAGCCATGTCGGAGGTATATTACCAGGATGTCGTCGATTCACTGCAAAACAGCAATGAGTCACTCAGTGAAAAAGTTGACGCCACGCGTTCCGAACTCAAGCAGGCCAAAGCACACGGGGCATTCCTGGCAGCATTGGTAGATACCCTATTGACCAACTATTCCACTACCAATGACACCGGTCAAAAGCTCACGTATTGCGACAGTCTCAGCTTGCTCGTTGAGGATGTATTATACACCTCTTCCGTCAAGGATAGTTTATATGATAGCATATTGGTTGCACAACACCAGGAACTGATGAACAAAGACCAGATCATCCTCGCAGGCGAATTGAAATACGACGGGTTAAAATTTTCCTTCGATCAGAGTATAGCCCAACAGGATATGCTCCTGGATAATAACATCTTGTTGGATAAGCGACTGAAACACTCCAGGACGAAAAGCAAGATACTGTCCGCCCTTGTAGTCATTTTAGCCGGTGTCACCTCCGCTATTGCATTGAACCACTGATAAACCAAACAGCATGAAAGAGAAAACGATCATTTCCTCCGCTACCCTGATCACCTCGCTTGTGGCATATTGGTATGCCAGGGAGGCTGGTAAGGACGGTGCGCCATTTGTAATGCTGGGTGGGTTCGTAGGCTCCCTGATCGGGGAGGCAATGGTAGAGCGTATCAACAAAAAACGTGGGTAGTATGAATATCGAGATCACTAATTCGGGAGGTTGTATAGTATTTGGCTTTGACGGGCAGTATATAGCTGTTAGCAAGCAGGCGATCAGGAATATTACGATGATCGGTCTCGATAAAGTCTGTATTGATACCGGCAAGGGTGTGTTGGAGCTGATGTACATTGCTGTGGTTGACGTAGTTAAACCCAATGATATAGCTACCGCTTCCTTATTGCTCAAAACTCTGAAGGACATGATAGGCATCCCAACGGCCTCTGGCCAGGATCTTTCCACGCAGATGGCACTCTTACAGCAACTCTTATCACAATCTGTCCCTACCTCCCAAACTGTTACACAGATACTTGCCACATCAATGCTAACGGATGACACACAGCAGGGAGCAAGGTTTGAGGGGTATGCTGCGACCGGAACCAAACCCGAAGAAACAGGATGGGCGATAAAGCTAACCAGGATCAAGAACGGCGTACCCGAAGAAGTATGGGCAAACGGCAGGCAGACATTCATTAACGTATGGGATGACCGGTATGACCTCCCCTATAACCGGATGGCAGCATTAAACGCCTCATCGGCCAATGGAAAGTCCAGTTAAAACACAATGCTATGAAAGACTTTGTACAGGCCATGCAGGTAGAGCTGGCACATAAAAGAAAGCACGACAAGACTTCTGTTGAGAAGTTGGCAGCTACCTATGGTATTACCGACAAAACAGAAGTAAAGGAACTGACCGAACTGGCAATAGTGAAACAAGCGCGGTATATCGCGCACCTGGACATGCCGCTAAAGGAACGGTTTGACCAAATTGTGGCACTCTACCATGCACAGGTCAACCTGTCACACCGTACCAGCCAGTCTATCCTGTTGCAGCAGTATTCTACACCTGCGCCTATCGGCTTTATGGCAGGTATTTTTTGTGGCCTGGATAAATTACACGTTACCGGCGGGTATGGCTTTGAGCCGTCCGCCGGTAACGGGTTGTTGACGATAGCCGGTAATCCTAACCGCATTTATGTAAACGAGATAGATACGCTTCGCCGCAGTAATCTGAAAACGCAAGGCTATGCTAACGTTTGGGACAGGGATGCATCCAGCCAGTTCAGTTATGTGGACATCGGCAATACCTTCCAGGCGGTGATCACTAACCCGCCTTTCGGTAAGCTGGATAAGCCTGAAATGTTCGGCACATTCAAAATAGATACGCTCGATCATGTGATGGCATTAAGAGCATTGGAAAGCATGGTATCTAATGGCAGGGCAGCTATTATCATCGGCGGTCATACGCAATACGATAGCCGGGGACGGGTGCAGGCTGGAAAGAACCGCATTTTCTTTAACTATCTCTACAGCCGCTACCATGTAGC
The DNA here is from genome assembly GCA_964588295.1 of uncultured Flavipsychrobacter sp. Classification (GTDB taxonomy): domain Bacteria; phylum Bacteroidota; class Bacteroidia; order Chitinophagales; family Chitinophagaceae; genus Flavipsychrobacter. Next base: position 7,713 of record CAZPOT010000011.1, read on the forward strand.
TGATGTCATACAGATCGACGGTCGTAACCTCTATTCCCGTCAAGGCACGGGTGTTAACGTCAGGCTGATACTGATCAGTGGCCGCAAGCCAAAACCGGAAGGTGCCGCTCCCGTTTATGACAGGCACAGAGATAGTGTAGTAAAGACATTTGAAGCTTTGTATGACCGGGTGATAGATGCAATGGATATTGTTCCAGACATCAAAATAAGTTCCGTACCATCCACTCTGGAGCGCGAAGCAGCCGAAATGCTCCGGCTATTGCAGGATGACGGCCTGGGCGCACCTTACCTGTCTGCATCTGATAGCTGTGTCGTTCTGAATACGCAGGTACCGGACAGCATGGCCTTTGAGACACAATCGGCCATCGCACAGATCAAAGAGGAAGTGGGCGGCGATATTGACAACTTTGTTCGACATAGGTTGCAGTTTACTACCCGCACAGCTTTATGCAAGGCCCTGTCGGCTGAACAGATAGACGCCGTAGCTATGGCGATCTACAATATCGAAGCGCGTGGCCAGGGCATGATCATCGGCGACCAGACAGGAATTGGTAAGGGGCGTATTGCCGCCTCTATGATCCGTTACGCTGTATGCCAGGGCCTAAAGCCGGTGTTCCTAACTGAAAAAGCTAATCTGTTCTCCGACATTTACCGTGATCTGGCTGCTATTGGGTCGGCGCACTTGAAACCTTTTATTGTGAACGGTAGAGAGCCGAAAACCGACATAAAAGACGAAGAAGGTAATGTGATCTATTCCGCTCCAGCGGTTGCAGAGCAGCAGGCTGTATTTCAGTCTAAATCCATACCAGCTAAATACGATTTTGTTGTGGCTACTTACTCTCAATTCAACAGCCCTGAAAAGAAGCCCGAAAAGCCATTGTTTCTGCAAGCGATTGCAGAGGATAACATTTTTATTCTCGACGAGGCGCACAACAGCTCAGGCTCATCCAATACCGGTGAGTTTTTACAGCAGGTAGTTAGCCATACACGCGGCGTGGTGTTCCTTTCAGCCACCTTTGCCAAGCGGCCGGACAATATGCCCATCTATGCCATGAAGACGGCTATTGCCGATTGCAATATGAGCAAGGATGAGCTGGTGGAGGCGATTACCAGGGGCGGTGTTGCGCTACAGGAAGTGTTATCCTCGCAACTGGTAGCGGAAGGGCAAATGCTCCGCAGGGAACGCAGCTTTGAAGGGATAGAGGTTAACTATATTTCCCTTGACGACAAAACCGAAGAACACAGGGCAATAGCCGATAACATCACCGAAATACTGCGGGATATTATCGCTTTCCAGGGCAAGTTCGTCAATGAGGCGGTTGATGAGCTGGACAAGGTGGCAGTGGCAGAAGGCAAAGAGGTAGGCGTTAGGGAAGGTACATCCCAGGCGGGAGTGGATAACCAGCCCTATTTTTCTAAAGTGTTCCAGGTCATTAACCAGATGCTGTTCAGCCTGAAAGCCGAAGCTGTAGCAGAACGGGCGATCATGCGGCTGCAGGAGGGGAAGAAGCCCGTCATCGCTTTTGCCTCAACAATGGGCAGCTTTATTGAAACGCTTGAAAACGAGAGCGGGGTGCCCGTCTCTGATGGTGATGCTATCAACGCCGACTTTTCCGAAGTATTGAAGCGCGGGTTAGATGGAATATTACGGTACACGGAAAAAGACGTGGATGGTCAGCCGGTGTATAAAAAGTTTGAGCTGAGTGAGCTGGCACCGGAAGCCCAAGCGGAATATAACCGTATCTATGAGCGTATTCTCAACGTAGCTACCGGTATTACTATTTCCCCGATAGATGTGATCGTTAAAAAGCTGCAAGGTGCAGGTTATTCAGTGGCAGAGGTTACAGGACGCAAATACGAGCTGCAATTAAATGCTAAGGGCAGTAAAGCGTTGGTGATGTCGCGTAAAAAGATAAATACTAATGATGCGTTCCGTAAGTTCAACAACAACGAAGTGGACGTGCTCATGATCAACCAGTCCGGTAGCACTGGCGCATCGGCTCATGCGTTACCTACGGCGAAAGTGCCAGCAGCTCAGGTAAAACAGCGGGTAATGATCGTGCTACAAGCCGAACTAGACATAAATACCGAGGTGCAGAAGCGCGGACGTATCAACCGTACCGGCCAGATCATGAAGCCCATCTACGATTATGTCACTTCTGCCATTCCGGCTGAAAAGCGGTTGATGATGATGTTGCAGAAGAAACTGAAGTCATTGGATGCCAATACCACCTCCAACCAGAAACAATCCACCAAGATATTAGATGTACCGGATTTTCTGAACAAATATGGCGATAAGATCGTCAAAGAGTATTTATTAGAAAATCCCGACATCAATGATTTGCTGGATGACCCGTTGAAATTGAAGGACAGTAAGGCAGACAGCAGCAGTGAGGCAACAGCCATAGAAGATGCAGCACATAAGGTGAGCGGTCGTGTAGCGGTACTTTCCACGAAGATGCAGCAGGATTTTTACAACGAGGTAGCAGAACGATACAATGACTACGAAGCGTATCTAAGGCAGGTGGGTGAATATGACCTGGAAGTTGAGGCGATGAACCTGGACGCGGAAACGATCAATTCCCGCGTGGTGAAGATGGGTAAGGGCAGCGATAGCGCATTTGGCGAAGACAGTATTTTAGAAACCATAAAGGCCAATGTGCTGAAAAAACCGTTTACAAGCGTTGAGTTAGAGAACTTGCTCAACGACACTTTGAAAGGCAAAGATGCGCACGAATGGCAAAATGAACTAATAGAGGCATACCAGGTAGACTATAAAGCCAGGCTCGACGGTGAAATAGCAGAGGTGGATGAAAAGTACAAGGAACTTATTGAGGCTATCCCGTCTGAAAAAAAGATCAAAAAGATCGCAGACCAAGATTTAAGAGATAAAGCAATAGCAGACAGGCAGCATGAACTGGCTGAAGCGAAGGAGGGACAGTTGAGAATACTCCGCACTAAGACAGTCAATCGCAGCCAATACTTGTTAAGGATATTCAATTTCTTTTACGTTGGCAAAAAACTGTTATACCCCGTGGAGAACTTTTCAGATGGCAATATCCTGGTGCCATGTGTTTTCTTGGGATATAGCATAGACCTGAAAAAGAAGAACCCATATGCACCCTCTCTGGTCAAAATGCGGTTTGCGATTGCCAATAGCAGCAAGTACATATCAATCCCAGCTTCTTATTCGGAAGATATTATGTCCATTACCGGTGCCAGTGCCCAGGTGCAACAACCGGAAAAAGAAAAGTTGTTAAGCGATTGGGAGCAGTACACAAAACAGAACAATACAGACCGCAAGATCAGGCACGCGGTCACTGGCAACCTGTTACAGGCATTCAGCGATTTTAAGGGTAAGCTGGTCAGTTATACGACCATAGACGGTAAAACGGTCAAGGGTATTTTGATGCCGGAGCATTGGGATCCAGGTAATGAAGTGCAGGATAAGGTGTCTGTGCCGATTATTAAGGCGCTACCTATCATCCGCTCGATAGTCAGCGGTCATAGCATTACGACCAGTACTGGCATATCGTTTTTCAGGTATGGCAATAATTTGAGGATGGTCGTACCAGGCTCAAGAGCAAAGGGAGGGGACGTGTACCTGGATAAAGACCTGCTGCCTCTTGTCGAAAAGAACATGTTTGAAAAGGTATCTGACAAGATGGTGGCATTGGTTACTGAAAGCAATATCGACAAGGCGATTGAGGTGCTGCAAACCAATCATAGTTGTTCTGTTACGTTGAATTCTGCACAGTTTAGGGATATTGAAAAACACAGCCACCGATATAATAGCCGCAAACGGATTGATGTTCCGCCACAGCAGGAAGATAAGTCGACTGTAATGTCGCTGTTAGAACTAGAAGCTGAAGCGTTAGCATTAGAACTGGAGCTTTTAGCTGCCTAAAGTATTGGTTGGATGCTGACGATATTCTTACCCAATATAAGGTCTGTATATTTTAACTCTCGCGTTCGATACCACTTCAGAATCACATTGGCCTGTACGAATCGCCAGACATTAGCTTTTTTTAACGGTTCATAATCCGGGCCTTTGACAAATATCCCTATACACATGTGTGCAGGGTCCAGGTAAATATTAAAACGTACATTCTGGCTGTTTTCAGACTCGACAATGTTACCAATTTCATTTGCATCCATTCATTAAAAAATTTAAATGCTCACATATGATCAGCATAGCCAATTATCAAGACAAAACTAAGCATTTAGACTTTAGTACACTTCCCGAAGTAATTCGTAAAGGCCATGACTTTATAAAGAGGGTCACTGATAATGGTGCGCATTGGGATAACTACCATAATAGCGAAACCATCAAAAAGACCATTGATACCTACTTTGAAAAACTGGCTACTTATCTCTCAAACGGCAATAAACAACACACCGTTAAGCAATTTGATAAAAGTAAGAATGAGTGGGTGTCAAAGGAGAAAAAAACGGCTAAGGCAGCGATAGCCAAACAACCTGTAACGCCAGCTACCTCTACGGCTTCATTGGTGGAGCGCATTCCCGATGAGCTACGCTTCATTCGTCGCTATGTCAACCTCGACGGCAAAACAAAGACCAGGGAAGAGATACTCCGGTTTATCAACAGCCTGCAAAAATCTATCCTGGAAAAGAAGATACGTAAGACCTCTTTCTATGCTAAAGAGATTCGCTATATCCAGGACAAGCTGATAGAGGTGTATAATGGCATGAAAGCGAAGATCGCACTCATGCTCACGCCTGACACTAAGGAAAAGCTGTTAGTTATCGCCAATGGCGAAAAAGTACTGACGTCCGTCAACTTCATTAAACGCTATATCGGCATCAATGGCCGCGAGGGCATGAAGGAAAAGGCGAGGCTGTTATTTTCGCAGATCAACAAGGCATACTCCACCGGCAAGATCAACGATAGTGATCCGTATATCGTGGAGATGCACGACATCAAAAAGAACCTGGAGAGCTTTTTGGCTGAAAAGCATATTAAGGTGCTGGAGATAGAAAAGAACACGCTGAGCGGGCTGCAGGGGTTGTTGAATGGCTGTGGTTGTCAACATTTGAACGGCTTTGACGGGGATGAGGGAACTACGGAGCAGCCAACCATAATGAATAGCATGGAGTTTGCGAATATGCAGTTTAGATCGCTGGGTTTTAAGGGTAAATGGCTGGAGCTGATCGGTGACCCATCCAGCCACTTTTCTTTGATGGTATTTGGCAAGCCGAAATTCGGCAAATCTTACCTGTGTATCGAGTTTGCCGGGTACTTAGCCCGCAATCACGGCAAAGTGTTGTATATCGCCAAAGAAGAAGGGTTAGACAAGACGTTACAGGACAAACTGAACGATAAGGATGTGAAACATCCCAATCTATATGTGGCATCTTCACTACCAGCCAGCTTGTCTTTCTACGACTTTATATTTCTCGATAGCGTCAACAAGCTGGGTATGTCCCCTGATGATCTGACCAGGTTAAAAGCGATGTATCCTGACAAATCGTTTGTGTACGTCTTTCAGACAACGAAGGAGGGGAAATTCAGAGGGGCTAATACTTTTCAGCATGACGTAGATGCAGTGATCGAGGTGCCGGAAAAAGGAAGGGCTGTGCAGTATGGAAGGTTTAACCAAGGTGGGGAGATAAGTATTTTTTGATGGTCAGTGGCATGATTTTACAACCATGTTATAGGCATAATGTATAATCCATTTCATAATGATTTGTAAGGTAAGCCCTCTTTCCAGAGGGCTTTTTCTATCTATCCGTATATCCCGTGTTTTCTTATCTACAATTGGTAAATCGCTTTCCTTAAGGTAAATTTGCGCATTCATAGTGATAGGGTTTATAGGGGCCGGGCTGTTCGCAGTCTGGCTTTTTTACGAATTTGCTATAGAGAGAACGGTGGCTGAATTGAGTGGTTTTTGCAAATATGTTACGACGACTTTATTTTCTTCAGATCTGGCCATATCTTTTGGATGTATAGATGCTGACAGCACATACACCGTTAGATTATCAAATACTTGCTTATTCATAGCCATTGCTTTTTCGATGAAATCCCAGGCATCGATCATCGGCATATGAATGTCAAGTAAAAGAATAACTTTTTCATCCTTATGATGGATGCTCAAATCACTTGCTATGTACTTAAGCCCTTCATATGGATCACTATAACAAATAACATTGTAATCGTTACAAGTCTTTTTGATGATGGCATGATGTATCTTATTGCTTAATTTATCATCATCAATAATTATAAACGTACAGCTGTGCATATGCTTCTTACTTAATAAAGTTAAAGTGAGTCTATCAAATAGTATTAAGGGATATAATATTTCTGCAAATTTACTGATCACATGGGTTAAAATTTCAGTAAAAACCCGTAATAGGGGTGGAACAGTTTTTTATGAATGTAAATAAACGGCGAGTATGAAACGTGAAATGCAAAACGATATAGAAGAAAATAAGCATGATGAAGTTAGTTCTCTTGACACTAAACCCCAATCAACAGATGAAGTTTACAGCTGCGGCGATACCTTCTCTGAAATAGCAGATTAGTAACAGTGTATACAGTTAAAAGTCCCTAAAAGGGACTTTTTTTATTTAATATTCAATAAGTAGATGTTTATCTAAGAAAATTCATTTTTCGTTATCTACATTTTTTACTTTTATTGCTATGCGAAGAAAACTCATCTTAACGCTATTCATCATTTTGTGTTTTATTGCTGGCTGCAAAAAGAATTCTGTTGATGGCATTATAATAGGCAATAATTTATACGAAGGACAAACTCATGCCTCTAATGTAACATTACGTGACATTATAAATAGAGCTTTAAACAAAGAATCACAGGCATTTATTGATCTTACTAATGTGTGGTGTGGCGGAGGTGTAGGTTGCTATGATCTTGGATATGTACTTACTCAGATAATTAATAGAATTGGCGAAAAAGAATTTATAAGGATAACTCGTCATTTTACAAAAAGTCAACGTGATCAGTTGTTATATCTAATTATTGAGGGGCTTGAATATGGTGACAATAATTATGACGGCAAAATGGACGATGCTAAAATTGAGAATGTTTATCCTCATTTAAAAGCAGCATTAGATTCTTTAGCTGACTAGACTTTATTATTACTCCAATTTCAATAAAGCTATCCAGCCTTTCTACTTCTGATCCACCAAGACAAAGTAATTCGCTTTTTCATCAGCGAAAAAATTAAACACCTGATTACTTTTTATCGGAAAATATGTAGACGTTTTAGGAATTGTATCTATACTTTCCACAGCTTTTAAAATCTGAATATCCTTACCATTTGGCAACCAGGAATTATCTGCAGGAATCATTTGCCTCAACTCAACGTATGCATAACCATTATCGATGAGGTTCTTATAACTATCCCGTGTTAATTGGACGAGTCTCATAAAAAGTCATTGAAAATTACGTTCTGCAAAGTTAAAGAATGACTAGAAAAAATAAGCAACAAGAAATTCAACGACAATATATTTCAGTGTAATCCCTGATTTTTAAGGTTACATTTTATCAATAAAGACTTCACTCATGCTGGAGGCATGACTTTGAATACTCCATGAGGAATAGATGAATAAACACCTGCAATGAATATTTTCACAACAAAAAGCGAACTGCAAAAAGCGATTCAAACCCTTACTGTCTGGGAGAATTATGCCAGTGATGATAACAGAAGTCAAAGCCAATATCAATACAGCATTATGATCGAAGAGAAGGACATTGAAATCTCAGGTAATAAATTTTTTTTCAGGGGGAGATTATATATCCGGATCGAATTGGCTAAAAAGATAATAAAGGGTGTAGTAGGTAATGGAATATTTCAAATAAAAAATAGAGAAATTTTTATTGAGGACTTTGACTATGAGATAGAAGGAGGATTATTGCCGGATTAAGACATATTAATCAAGTATATCTTATTTTTTTTCAGAAACTCCTTCTAAATATTTTATCTTGGCGGTTTTTATTCTGCCATGTCTCATCACAAAGAAGATACTATAGTTTGCCCAAATTGTAATACTCAAGCATTTGGTAATTATTGTCACCAATGTGGACAAGAAACCCATCTACATAAAGACACGTTTGCAGCATTACTTGTGCATTTCGTCGCTCATTATTTTCACTATGATTCCAAATTTTGGCAAACAATGAAGGCGCTAATATTAAGGCCCGGCAAGCTGACCAAAGCTTACTGGAACAAACAGCGGATGAGGTATATTTCCCCCATTTCATTGTACATATTTTTAAGTGCGGTATTTTTTCTAACTGTATCATTAATTGGCAATAAAACCTCCAACAAAGAAGATATTACGCCAGATTTTCATGAGCAGACAACAATTATTAAACCTGTTACATCTTCTGTAACTACAACTCAACGTTTAGGATGGGCACTAAAAAATGCTGGTGATATGTTAGAAAATAAGGCTGATAAGCTTAACTCAAACACAAATGAATCTATAGAATTTCAGGACCATTTTATTCACACGCTTCCTAAAGTTTTCTTTTTCATGATTCCGATTATGGGCGCCTTATTAACTCTTTCGTTTATAAGACGTAAAGAAATAGGATTTACAAGTCATCTAATTTTTTCTTTACACTTTCAGTCGTTGTTATTTTTCGTGATGTTTTTACTTACAATTCTACCATCCTTTGTGTTATCTAATTTCATAGGCTTTATTTTGTGTTCGTCAACTTTTATATATTTTATTATAGCAATGAGAAATGTTTATGCGATCAATTTGTTCATGTCTATTTGGCGCACTATTTTTATTCTTTTCACATACTCTATGATTTTATTTTTAACTATAGCAGTCGCAGTTTTATTGATATAAACCCTTCGTGAAACTATTAGTTTGATCAATTACTTTTGAATAAATAATATCAATAGTGGTAGTGTTTCAGTATACTATTCAAAAGGAACACAATGCCTAATTACATTTTTGTATATCGTCTTCATGTAAATCCATGAATCATCCTATGTTTGGCATGATTTTTCAATTTATTAAGTAGTGTAAGTGTGATATTCTAGTTTACTATGGGAGGGGTGTCTCAAAAGTCGAGACACCCTTTTTTTATTTGGATCCCGATTGAATATAATTGTAGCGAACATATCCCACTCGCCCCTTAAATTTTCATGATAAACCGTAAAATAATGACCTTCAGTGCGGATGTTTTAATATTCACATTCAGGTAACAAGGTATTTAATATGGCGGGCAATCAATCCTATAATTAAAATTAAGGAGATAGGCAATGCTACTTTTATTTTGCAACACTGTATCCTTCATGATGTGGATGGCAGGCCGTCAATAGAATTCAGAGATAATGGTCTAGGATGGACCTGGAAAAAGTCGACAAGCTGTACAAAAAAATTAATTTTCATCCCCAAAGATCGCCTAGGCATAGAATTGTTCATTACTAACTACAGATTGAGGCTGCAGGCAGTAATGTTTCGGTGCGTAGCGTAGCAAAGTAAATGACGAAACGTCATTTAGTATTGTTTTGTAATAAATTATAATTAGAGGGTGTACATACGCCATTATCCATCCGATAACCGTCATTGACATAAGCCCTTTTTGCCAATGTTCATAACTCGTTAAATGGCAAGAACTAATGTGGCACGAATTTTACTCAATGTCTTCTAACCAAATGCATACGAGATGAAACTAATGAAATTCAGCGCCCTTATACTCGCTACCGCTTTTTCTTTGAGCGCTTGTCATACTACCAATTGCTACGTGAGGAAGTTTAAGCGTAAGGCTGCCAAAGAAGTGGGCAAGGAGAACGTGACTGTCAGGAACGATACCGTACGGATCGTCTATCCGGAAATAACCACTTTTGACTTCAATAAGGACGAAGTGAAACCGGAAGCCAAAATGTCGCTGGAACGGCTTTCAGTGTTGCTCAAGAAATATAACCGCATGAATTTCATCATAAACGGCTATACAGACAATGTCGGAACGAATGATTTAAATCTGTCGCTTTCCCAGCGCCGGGCGGATAATACGAAAGCCGTCATGATCACGGACGGGATAGAGCCGAACCGAATGAGCACCAACGGCATAGGAGCGGCCAACCCAGTGAGGTCGAACGAGACGGAAGGGGGACGCCAGGCAAACCGGAGGGTAGAATTCATGGTATACGACAAAGATAACAAGCGAAAGAAATAGCTGATCTGGGACGTTGAAGCCGCATCCAATTGATGCGGCTTTATTATTTTATTGTGACTATAAGGTAGGCGGCAACGCATGCAACAGGCAATAACATTGCGTGTTATGCATTATGTTGGTTGGAATAGGGTGTTTTTCACGTATGTACAATCACTGACCTCTATGAAAAGATGGTTACTTTTGCGGCATGTCTGACGTTCCCCAAGCGCTTTTACTAATTGATGATGACGAGGGTCATAATATAGCCGTGAGGGCGATTGTCCGCAGGCTATACCCTCGCATGAGCGTTCATACCTTTTCCAATCCTGTCGAGGGATGCGCGTTCATAATGGGAAAGTATTCTGCGGAACCGATGCCCGCTATATTGCTGTTGAACCTGCGGATGCCTGTTCTCAGTGGCTGGCAATTGCTCGATATCCTGGAACGGAGCCCTGTTTCCCTCCAATCCTTAACAATTTTCATCCTTACTTCGTCAATTGATGCCGAGGATGAATCGCAAGCGTCAGAACGATCACTTGTATCCGGTTTCTGGCATAAGCCATTGCACATCGAGCTTCTGAAAGAGATCATAAGGTAACAAAGCAAAAGTCCCCTGAAAGGGGACTTGCAGATCTTGAAATTATTAATGCTTATCGTACGAGAAACTTACATTAATTATCGTGCCGAGAAACTGTTCCTTCTTTACTAGTACGCCAACTTACATAAAAAGGGCTGCTTAAAAAGCCGTCAGAATATCTACACATTCGTAAATAATCCTGGTCGAATCACAAATAATCGTGCAGTACAGTCCATTACGCATAGTTCATCATCTTATGCACTGTTCTCGTGAGTTCCTTTGGTGACGAAGGCTTGGAAAGGAACTCTTCCGCGCCTGCCCGATAGCAGTTTAGCTTTGTCTTCTCGTCATCTGTGGACGAGAATGCGATTATCCTGCTGTTGAGACGATTATCTTTCATGAATTCAATAAGTTCTATTCCGTCCACAAACGGCATTATGACATCGGTGATAACGAGGTCAAATTTGAACTGCGCCAGAAGCATCATAGCCTCACGGGAGTCATTAGCCACCGTCACCCCATATCCCGCTTTACCCAATACTCGTTCAGTACTTGAGGTTATCATGATGCAGTCATCAATTACTAGAATGTGTTGCATGCTTCTTTACAATTTAGTATCGGCTTTTCCTAACCGTTGAAGCATGAAAGTACATCGTTTGGTATATCCTCTTAAAGTATTGGGGCATAAGAATATATAACTGGGGTTAAGGCAGTGTTACAGGAAGAAATGCGATTTGGTTTTCTCTGCAAATCTTCGGCTAGGGTTTTATAATGTCGATTATTGAGCCGTAAAGATCAAGTAATTCGTCCAGGTCGGTATACCGGTATGCTATCCTGTAGCGACTGATAAAATGTGTCCGCTCTATAATACAGCTATCCTTTGGGTAACCCACAGCAGTAAGGGCATGGGCCACTAACTGCTTCACTTTTTCGTATTCCCACCCGATTTTATACCGGGTAGGGCGACTTATCTTATGAGGCATTTTATCGGACATGTGCATAATTCAAGATTTGAGAATCATTTGCAGAAGGAATTTGAAAAATTTCATTCCATCATAGCCAGATCTTTTATTTGGATAACTAAACCTCATTGCTGCTATAGCAGTTTTTTACAACCTCCAAATTTGTTAATTTAGCTGTGCGATGAAGGAAAATATTACTATATTTTTTGTTGACGATGATAGGGATGACTTAGAATTCATCTCAAATGCCTTCAAAAAGCAGGTAAAAGCGCTTGATTATGCATTTTTCGGAAACGGCAATGAGCTGCTGCTTTCCCTTAATTCAATTGCCCGTTTGCCCGAATTGATTATTTTAGATATCAACATGCCTCTGCTCGACGGAACTCAGACATTGGCAATCCTCAAAGGCACCGAACGGTTTGTCAAAATACCTGTCGTCATCCTTAGTACTTCTGAAAGCCCTAAAAATAAGGAGCAATGTAACAGCCTTAAATGCACGCTCTATTTGATTAAGCCCTGGAACGTTCAGGACTACGAAGAAATAGTAACTCGGATATTAGCTGCGATATAAATAGTTTCCTGACGCGAATCGCAACGCTGGCATAGAATTGTTGCTTGTTTTTATTAATGACGAACAAGGACAGACTACAGCAGCTGCACCAAAAAATAATTGACGAAATACAAGACTATTCGATTATCCTTTTAGATACAGACGGAACAATACTTTCATGGAACGATGGTGCCAGAAAAATTAAGGGTTACCATGCAGAGGAGATCATTGGTCAGAATTTCAGCATTTTCTATCTTCCAAACGAACGTCAGGAAGGACTTCCGCAGAAACTACTGAGTTTAGCCAAAAAAGAAGGAAGGGCAAGCCACATAGGAAGACGAGTGAGAAAGGACGGCACTATCTTCTGGGGCAGCATACTCATTACGGCCATTCACGATGATGATGGCAGCGTGATCGGATTTACCAAGCTTGCTAAGGAGTTGCATGGAAATCAAATGGAGTAAGTCTAATTCAAGGTATATTACAACGTGTGCCTGGCAGCAAAATTACGGGTTACTATCCGTACCATTTCCGTTTCCAGGGGCTTTGTCAAAAAATGTCGTATGTTGGAGTTTCTGCTAGCCCGTGTCGAATCTTCCATGCGGACCGAACACGATAGAATGTAAATATCAAAATTGGCCTTGACACCTGCGGATAAACCGTCGTATTCCCTGAGAAAATCCCAGCCGTTCATTTCGTCCATGTAAATATCAAGAAATACTACGGCAGGCTGGATGTTCACCTCACATTCCTGTTCCCTGAAATATTTCAACGCGGAAACAGTGCTGGGGAAAATATCTATCCGGCAATCAGGATAGGCTTTTTTTATTACAATGCTGCAAATCTTATTGTTCAGCGCATCGTCATCAATAATTATAAATTTGTACCCTTGCGACATACTATCGATCTTTACAGTGTAGTATACGAATTAAAAATTGAACCAGTAAATGGTGGTTCACATTGATCATCGACATTTTTGCTTTCCATGGTGTGCGGCCCTTTTGAAAAAAACAAAGCATTGCAAATAGCACAAGACCTATATCATTATACGGCTACGATATTTTATGATGAGGCGGGACACACCCATTTCTTTTTCCGGGTAACAATACTGCCCGTGAAGGAGACGCAGAGAAAGCGACTGCTGGATATGTATACCAGTTATTTGAAAATGGCGGGCATTTCCCCTAGAGATATTAAAGAGTATGTCGACGACCTGGAAGAATCTCAGTATACGGTAGTGGCCATAATTGGAAAGCGCATACAGGGAGAGACTGAAGTTATGATAGCGCCGGTACGTGAACTCAATACTCACGCAGGCTTAGTTTACTATTTCGATGTACTCAAAGATATAAGATAGCTGACATGCATTTTACACAATGATATGAGTGTGATGTGCCGTTTAGATTGTGGGAACTTATGTTCTCACATTTTTTTTGAAATGAAATAGGAAGATCCCCTAAAAAGGGGATCTAACATAAAGTTGATGAATATGCCAATGTAATATACTGAATAATAATACCTAAACCATAGACCTATTTAGAGACCACTTTTTGAGTAATCGCTGTCTGTGGTTCCTCGCTACCCCTGTCGGGATCATTTGCACTCACAATGGAGGCAATAGGATCGCGAGAATTGTTTTTGCTACCTATGGGCGTAATTATATGCAAGTTCCCGCAATTATCCACTGCAAGTATGTATTTTTCAATAATTGCGGTTGACAGGATTTGTTGCACTTTTATGCCTTGTGTTTCGGTTACCGTTAATATACCATTACTTTCATTTATAGACCAATCTCCTCGTACAACTTTCTGTTGAAGATTTGAATGCTTAGATGGATCGTACTTTTTGAAAATATGGGCACTAGTCTGAGCGTGGATAGAGGATGCGATGCATATAAACATCATCGTAAGTAAAAATATAATCTTTTTCATGGCTGGTATGTTTTAGTCGTCATTCATTTTCTGTCACATCATCCCATAATAAAATTGTGCCTATGTATGAAACGGGAAAGTACATGAATGGAGCAATAAGATTAAAGAGCTTTAATTATTAGGATATTCAGATAAAGCCAGAGTAGATACTCCAGCTAGTAAAATTCTCTTCTAGGCTGTCCTGTCCTGGAAGTAAGTCAAAAGTAATTCTTCATTAATAGAAAAATAGAAACTGGTCGTTAAAGGTTTCGATGTTAAATTTTATTGTGAGGATAGACATCTTCTATAAAAATAGCAAGGCGTAATGCCTTGCTATTTTTATAGTAAAAGGGGTTAACTACACACTAAAAATATAATGTTACAACTCTAAATTATAAAGAGTATGCCACTACAGTTGACTTTCAGAGTTAAACCTTCCCTTCAAATGAGTTCATTAGGGTTACTCTTTTTTGCGCTACGTCTATATATGTATTGCAATGTTTTTCTTATCACAAGTAAAAATCAAGACTCTTGCTGGCAACTTGCCATTTATGATTAAACAGAAAGAGCAGAACTAAATGGAAGTAAAGCTGCTTAAGTAAGTATTTCCTTCCATTCGATATCTGGGTGCATCTTCATTTTAATCGAAATTGTAGAGAGCATCTCATAGAAATCATCTTCAGTCTGAAATTCAAAACCGGTTTGATGTAAGAATTGAAATAAGCCTGACAGTTTATATCGCCATAAACTTGAAATTGAATTCTCTAAGCTAGGTAGGAAAGAAAGTATTTCGAAGGCCATACGCGCGGCACCTGCATAATTGCCATTTTGATAAGCTCTAATAAAGCGTTTATAATTATCGTCTGTATTGTTCATTTAGTATGGTGTGCGATTACAGCATTACAAAATAAAGATTATAAATATTATGCCTTTGCAAAGGTAAATAGCAGTTTTGCATTTGTAAGTAAATGTCTGATGCAAAAAGAGTTCATGAATATTCTACGTGACGGAATTGGTATAGTTTCTTCAAAATATCCATCATTTGGTTCGATAAACTTCCCGTCTGGGGCACAAAACCAAAGCTCGAATCCCCTGTTACTACTAAGTTTCAGGGGGTTTTTGTTTGTATTTGTAACCGTTTTGTAACAGAACCGATTATTTTTTCTTTTCCTACTCTGTTTTTTTGATTACTAAAACCTGCTTGCGTCAAAGAACTGCTATTGCAGTTACAAAATTAGCATTTGTAAGCATTGATAGCATGACGAAAATAATTATTTCATTTATGATAGATTGTTATTGATAATTCTAACTTTGTTACCAATGTCACAAGTACCATTTTCCGTATCGGCAAGAACAGCGCAATTAATTGGGCAGCAGAATTTTTCGTCTGCTGAAGGAGCTGTCATAGAACTTGTAAAAAATTGTTATGATGCCGATTCAAAGATAGCCATAATATTATTTGATAATTTGGACACAGATATTTCTAACCATTCCCTAATAATAATTGATAATGGTGATGGCATGACTGAACAAATCATTCGGGATCACTGGATGATGATTGGCACTGATAATAAAGAGGACGAATCTTCAACTTATTCTGGAAGAGTAAAAACTGGGGCGAAAGGTATAGGAAGATTTGCATTAGACAGATTAGGGGAAATTGCAGAAATGTACACGTTGCCTAAGGATAGCCCAGATGGGAGCTTTTGGAAAGTTAATTGGAATGACTTTAAACAAAAAGGAATTGCAATTTCGCAAGTAAATGCCATTTTGGAATCTCTTCCATCATTCAACTACGAACTAAAAATTGGTGAATTTACTAATAAGTTTCCCCAGCTTAAAGAATATATAGAAAAGAACAATGTCAATTTCAATAAGGGAACCTTTATAAAAATATCTAATCTTAAAGAAGCTTGGGATGAGGAAGAGATATCCAAATTATTCCAAAATTTAGAGATATTAATTCCTCCTATAGAACAGCCTATTTTTAGCATAGGCTTATTTTCAAAAAATAATCCTACTGAATATGGAGAATTGAAGGGCGTTTACTATGATGATTATGATTATAAGCTGTCTGCAAAATATTTAGATGACGAAAACAAAACAGTAAATTTTCAGTTAGAGAGGAACGAACTTAATCTGAAAAAGATTGAGGCAGATTACATGGAAGTATTTTCTATGCCTTTAATGAAAAATCCGCCCTATAATTTTGACTCATTTAAGAGAGAAAAGATAGAGTATTCTATGTCATTAAATGAGCTTGTGAAGGGTCAGAGTGATGTAGATAGCAATAATCTATTAGATAAGATAGGAAAATTCAGTTTTTCTTTTTATTATCTAAAAAATACAAAGGGTGATGATAAGAGTGAATCCGATGTTCAAAAGTATCCTTATAGGGATTTTAATAGTAGTAGTCGGCGGGCATGGTTGAAGAAATTTGGAGGAGTAAAAATATTTAGGGATGATTTTCGCGTTCGTCCATATGGAGAATATGGTGAAGATTGGTTAAAGCTTGGTGAACGCCAAGGGCAAAGCCCACAAGGTGCAGGTCAACGCTTAGGTGCCTATAGAATAAGACCCAATCAAATCTCTGGTACAATTAATATTTCAAGGTTAACCAATTTATCTTTTCAAGACAAATCTGGTCGAGAAGGAATTCAAGAAAACGAGGTATTCGACCTCTTTAAATCTATATTAAAAGGGATTATAGCGCAATTTGAAAAGGACAGAAATATTATCATGTATTCTTTTTCTCAGCTAAATAAAAATAAAGCTGATGCCAAGAGGGAAGCGGAAGAGGAAGCAAAAAGAATTTTAGAAGAAGCTGCAAAAAAAGAAGCTGCTAATCGGGGAACTAATGATACTGAGGTTAATGATAATACGGGTAACGCAGATGCCCAAAACAACGCTAATGGACCTACAAAGACAGAAGTTAAATTAGCGGAGGGTATTCAGAGCCAAAAAGAAGAGATTGAAGTTAAAGACAATGAAATCCGTTTATTACGAAGCTTATCAGGAACAGGACTAATTGTAGCTTCTTTTGCGCACGAACTAAGAAGCTTGCGTGCTCTTCTTGTATCAAGAACTGACGATATAAAAAATGTCTTAGAAAAACTGTTAGTGTCTAAAGATGTGAAAAAACTTCCATCCGAGGAAAATCCTTTTATGATGTTAAATCATATGAGGGAGCAAGACATTCAAATAAAGCATTGGTTAGATTATTCTTTATCGGCACTCAAAAAGGATAAACGTACAAGAACGAATCTTGACATTGCAGAGTATTTTAATTCATTCAGAGAGAACTGGGATAGCGCTTTGAAAAGAAGAAAGGTAAGCTTGGTTATAGAGAATAACTTAAAAATACCTGTACAAATTCGAGCGTTCCCAATTGATTTTGATACACTTTTTAATAATTTACTGATTAATTCATTAGATTCTTTTAAGAGAAGAAAAGACAATCATATACGTAAAGTTGATATTAAATTTGAAAGCGATAATAAGATACTAAAAATGTTTTTTGCTGATACAGGAGCTGGTCTATCTAAAGATTTTCAAAAGTTACCGGAAGAGATATTTTTACCTTTTGAAACATCGAAAGTAGATAAGAGAGGTAATAAAATAGGTACGGGAATTGGAATGTATTTAGCAAAAACAATTGTGGAAGATTATAAAGGTGATATAGAAATTTTAGAAATCGTAAACGGGTTTAAAGTTGGAATTTATTTACCACTAAGAAAAGATAATAATGGCTAATAGCGTTCAAAAATATAGAATAGGATATTTAGATGAAGAATCCCAATGGGTAGAACGGTTCAAGCTTCGCCTCAAAGGTTCATTTGATATTTATATATTCCAGATCGATGGAAATACTACCATTAACGATATAATAGCAAAAGTTAAAGAAGAAGAATTAGACTGTCTAATCACTGACTTCGAATTAAAAGAAGCTGATATTATTCAATTTAACGGAGACGAGGTTATAGATGCGTTAAGAGAAAAATATCCTTATTTTCCTGTGTTCATAATAACTGGAAAAGAGGAAGGAGACGTTTTAGGCCAAGTTGAAGATAATGATATTGTTAGGCTAAAGGATGAACTTGATTCAAAGACAGATATATTAATACAGAGAATCGAAAATAAAATCGCAAGTTATTATAGTCAGATTTATGATGCCGAGAAAACAGTAGAAAGGCTTATCGATAAAAAACATTCGGAAGGGTTAAGCATTCCTGAAGAAGAACTGTTAACAGAAAAATACCTGTATCTTGAAAAAATTGACCCAGATGAAAAATTATTACCAGACAATTTGATACAGCCCGAAAGCATTACAAAGCTAAATGAGTTCGCATCGGAAGCAAGATTAATTTTAGAAGAACTAAAAAAATTGAATAACAATGCCTCCGTTTAGGAATCACACACCACAACGTCGCAATATTACGAGGGTCGTCACTAAATATAGTGATCATAAGTCAGATTTACAAGTTGATTTTGTGCAAAGGTGCGGATATTGTAATTCTCCAGATACATGGAAAGTTGCCTACTATGAGATAGACCATTTTATTCCTTACAAAAGAAATAAGGTAGTTTTTTTAACAACTAAAGCTGTTACTGATTATAGCAACCTTGTGTACTCATGTCGCTCATGTAATAATGCTAAAAGAAATAAATGGCCAACTAATGACCAAGCGGTTCCTAACAGGAATAATGAGGGGTTTCTCGATCCGTGCGATAATACATATTTAAACCAATTCAACAGGAGCAATGTAGGTGAGATAGTATCTACAACCCCACTTGGGCAATGGATGTATCGCGCATTGAAATTGCATAAGCCACAGCATCAAATTATTTGGCAATTAGAGGAATTAGAGCCTATAATTAGAAACATAAAAGCACAAAGTGATTTAGTAAATATCCCTGAGCGAATTAAGGATATGATTATTAGCGTTTTTTTAAAATATGACGACTACAGAGATGAGTTGCGAAAATTATGAATGATAAAAAAAAATCTGGGTCTTTTTATACCCCTACAATAATAGCCGATTTTTTAGTTGACTATCTTTCTGAAAAACTCCAGGAAAGTAGCAATGTGTCTATATTAGAACCAAGTGCGGGTGATGGCGTTTTTATTAAATCAATTTACAATCATAGCAACTTATCAGCAAAAACTAACCAAGTTGTAGCAGTTGAGCAAAACTTGGAGGAATTAAATAAAATAAAAGCAGAAATAAATAATCCGTCTTTTTGCGCAATTCACTCTGATTTTTTGGACTATCAAGTTAATAATAATGAAACATTTTCTCTTGTAATAGGTAATCCTCCTTACATAAAAAGTAGCCTACTGGAAGACAGCCAGCTTATCAAAAGTCAAGAGATTCATGAAGATTCATCTTTGGCAAAAGTCAAAACAAAAAATATATGGACTTCATTTTTGGTGCGCTGTATCAAGTTCACCAAAATGGATGGTCTACTTGCATTTGTCTTGCCTGCAGAATTGTTGCAAGTAAAATTTGCATCTGAATTACGTGACCTTATTTCAAGAGAATTTGAAAGAGTTGAAATTTTTACATTCAATGAACTGCTTTTTGACGATTGTAAAGGACAAGATACTCTGCTTCTAATTGGTGAAAGAAAATCATCCAATAAAGGGATTTACTATTGCAATATAAGTAAAGTAGACCTCCTCCAAAAAAGAGAATTTACACTTGCTCAAAATGTAAAAATTAAAGATTCTAAGTGGACTCATTTCTATCTTGACAGTGATGAGATAGAATTACTGGAAAGACTTAAAAGCAAGTTGAACGTAGTAAATCATTACTGTTCTTCAAAGGCTGGTATTGTTACAGCAGCTAATGATTATTTCATTGTTGATTCTACTATTGTTGAAAAATATTCATTGCAAAATTACATCAAACCTATTATCAAAAAAGGTTTGTTTGTAAATGGTAGTGTTGATTTGTGTGAAGCAGAATTTCAAGTTCTAATAAATAGGGCTTTGCCTACATACTTGATAGCTATTGATAAAAATTCAGTTATAAGAAGAAATTCCCCCCTATGGAATTATATTCGTATTGGGGAGAAAAATGAAATTAACACTCGCTATAAAACTTCAATTAGAGACAAATGGTACGAAGTGCCTAATATAGGAAATCCGCCAGAAGCTTTCTTCTTTAAAAGATGTAATGAGTATCCAAAATTGATTAGGAATAGTGCGAACGTTCTTGCGACCGATAGTGCATACACAGTATCTATGAGAACAAACTACCAAATAGAAAACCTAATTTACTCATTTTATAATTCTTTAACTTTGTCATTTGCAGAGTTATACGGGAGATATTATGGTGGTGGTGTATTAGAGCTTACACCTAATGAATTTAAAAAATTACCCGTGCCTTATGTGAATAATGACAATTTGGATTTCAGTAATTATGTGTCAGATTTCAAATCTAAAATTTCAATAAAGGATGTTTGCAAAGCAAATGATGCAGCCATTTTAAATTCAATTGACCCTACAATTAATGATGAAGTAATTTCTAAAATTTTTAATATTAGAGAGAAGCTGCACCTCCATAGGATAAAAAAGAGTATCTAAATACACAGTTGAGTTCTGTAGTATTTATTGTGACTACATAAATAATTTTGTGATTGTATGATTTGGCACGAGTTGTATAAATAAATTTAAAAAGTTGCGCACGAGACTTTGCATTTAATATCTCGTGCGTATCATTATTCGTGTAATCAACCATTAATCTCCGATTAGTCCACCAAATTTCCACTCTTGATTTACATAATCAAAATATAAATCTCCTTGCTCATTTTTGCCAGTCACCTTTTCAATTGTACCGTCTTTTAAGACAGAAGTTTCCAATTTCTGTGCTACAATTCTACTTAGAAAATCAATAGTATGCTGGTCTGTCAAAGCTATATTGGTAAGCCACTCTTCTATTGTTTCACCACCGCCACCATCAGAAAAGTTCTTAGAAGTCAGAGCAATTATTTTCTTTTTATCTTTTTTTCTTATTGCATCAATAAAATTAGCCTGGAATACCGACCATTCATTTTCCGCTTTCAAGCTATCTGCATTTATCATTAGAGGAGGGGCATCCTCATCTATTTTTGTGATAAGGGTTGTATCACTTTCCTCATCATGTTTTTTTACAACAAGCAAAATAATAGAGATTATAGCAATAAGAATAATTACTACTGCTACAACATTGGAGCGATTATTGGTACTATAATTTGGTCTGTTATTAATCTCAAAATTTAGATATTGTAACCTCTCTTGTTGGCCGATTTGATATTTTTTAAATACACTTTCAACCAACTCATTCTCATTGTTTCTGTATTTTATTAGCAAATCCTCGATATCTTTCTTTTTATCTGGATTATGCTTGGCGTAGATTGCCCGTAATATGTGTTCGGCTTGATTAGATGTCATCATTATTTATCGGATTTTTTTCAAGCTGATTTAATACGCGTCTCATAAATTCCATATCCTTTTTATTCTTAGAAAAACCAGTGAGGATAAGCCCACAAATAGGGCTCAATAAAAGCGAAGAAAAAAATGCGCCTAAGAAGCCAATTGTTCTTGATTGCCCTGCAATGCCGATAACTACGCTCATTGCTACCCAAAAAAATAGTGCTGCGATTTCCATACCGTGTTTAAAGTTTAGCACAATATAAATTGCTTAATAATACTAAGCAAGATAACTTTTAGTATTTGCTCCTTTGCATAGGATGAGCAAAGCAAAAAAATCACAATTTGAAATAGCAGTAGCTGATAAAGTTGCTGCTATTCGTCGTGAAAAGGGGCTGTCTCAAAGTGATCTTGCTACAATATTGGAAGTTACCCGAGGTTTTATAGGACAAGTTGAAAGTCCAAATTTCCCCGCTACATATAGCTTAGACCAAATAAATAGGATTGCTTATGAATTGGAATATGCTGTACATGATTTAATACCAGCAACGCCAATTCCTGAAAATTTCTGGCAGTAGTAAAAATAGCCGATTTAAGCCCTTAAACAAGAACGGGCGTATAAAGCTGAGCGAGTTGCGGCAATAGGGCAAATTTAGTCTTCAAAAATCGCGCAAAACGACAAGCAAGGATTAGTTGTCTTGCTACTAAGTAAGAACGGTGCTTCTATGGAAGCACCTTATTCAGATAAGATGACCCCTCGGGGTCATCATGCTTACTTTAAATACAGAGAGTAGATTTGCCCAGCCTTCACAGCACTATCCAACTCTTTTATAAAACGGTTGGGTTTGCTTGTAATATCACTGTTGTATTGGCCGTGAATTTTTGCTTTTGCTTTTGATTTTTCAATGGTCGACCATTTATTCTTTTCTGCAATGATAGATAGCCAATCTAAAGCTGTAGCGTACGACATTTCATGAAGAGCGTAAGCAATAAGAAAAGAATCAATACTTTTTGTTTTAGGTTCCAGTAAAATATTGTGCTCTTTAAGTTCTCTTTTCTTTACTATCGAATCATAATGCTCACCCCACATGGTAGCCAATTTCTTATGATATTTTTCGGTTATTAGATTGGCTACTTTGAGAAATTTAATAGAGTTGTAGGTAGTGCGCCTGACATTTTTCATTATTCTCATTTCAATCCTGATTACTCTTTTATTGGGGTCATCTAAATAATCGGGTATAGTAAGCGCTTCCTTGGTTTTATCATAAAATGTAAATACCGTTACCCCGTCAGTTCCATAGTTATACCGCACCCCATTTTCATCCTTCTTGTCTATGCGGTTTCTATCGTAGTGCTGGGTATCTAATAGGCTTAAAAAATACTTCCGTACATTGCCGCTTACTGTAAAGCTTTCACCAATATCAATTCTTTGAATTTCTCCAGCTTGCCAACTGATTCCAGTTTCTTCAGACAGTCGTTTGATAGCGTTGTATAATTCAGAAAATGGTAATCCTTGAACGTTGTTTCCATAAATATATTCAGGCAAGCTTCCATTGATTTTAATATGCTTACTCCCAATTGATACGTTGAAATTTTTGAAGTTCCCTATCGTTACAGTATCTTCATAAGGTTCGGTTTCGTCTTCAAAAAATTTAGAGTCATTGTAGACTTGCTTTGTCAATATTTTCTCTGTAAAGCTTTTGACCCTTGCGTTAGATACTAACGTTCGTTTAAGCCTAATATGAATTGAATCAATCATTACTAATAAGGTTACCTTTTTTTTACTGTTTTACACTATTTAATACAGCCTTTGCTGTAAACTGGGTAAAGTTAGCGACATGCAGTGTCTTGTTACCGTTTATGTATAATGAAACACTTATCAATATCAAGCTTAACAATTTTAGATAGAAAAGACTGCCCACAATTTTTGTGAACAGTCTTTCTTTTGGAATTATTTATGGTAATAGTTTGCTACAGTCATTAAGTATTTTTACTGGTAGTAATAATGCCGTATGCATTGATGCCCTCATGTTACCTCTTCTTTTTATTCTTGCAAGGGAGGCTCTGATCAATGATTTCCTTTTCTGTCTTAATTTTGTTTTCGGTAAAAATCTGCAGCATTACACTTTTCTCAAAAAAGACTTTTCGACCACCGTCTCTTGTAGATCGCGGTATTTTTCTTTGGCTGCAAAGCTTTCTTAGGTAGCTTATCTTGTGGCCTGTAAATGCAACCAAACCGTGGATGTCCATTATTTCTGTTTCCATTTCTGTTGTTTCGATAGGGTAACTGGGCACCAAGAATGATACATGTACCATTCTTCGTACCTTCTTCTATTTTTTCGAACAAAAATGATTCGCATTGATTTTTTTTATTTTTACAAGTCGTTGTTTTTTATTTCTTTAAAAAACCAATAAGCGTATAGCTATTTTCAATACACACTTTTTTCAGAACAAAAAAAGGTGCCCGATTTGGAGCACCTTTTGATGAAAATAATCTTGTACTTATAAGCGTGGAATATTTAGTACTGCATTGTTAATGGTAAGGTCCGCCACTCTAACGTATCGTGGGGTTTCTTTCATTGATTTGTGACCCATTGCGAGCGATGTTGTCAGTATATCTACTCCGTTGCTATGTAGTAATGTCGCAAATGTATGTCTTGCACAGTGATATGTTATTTTTTTATCTACGCCTGTGTTTTTCAGCCAGACTTTAATGTTCTTGTTAGTGCCGTTACCAGTAGGTAATGGGAAAATAAAATCTGTTGTTAACTTTCTTTCTCCGATCATCTCCTTGGCGACTTCGCCCAATGCTATGTTAACTGGGTGCTTAGTTTTTGCCTGCGTAATTTTGAGAACAAAATTCTCATTTATATCTTGCCAACAGAGATTTTTAATATCACCATATCGAAGACCCGTATAACAGCTGAATATAAACGCTTTCTTCACAATTTCGTTAGGACATTCTGCTGTATATAGTTCTGTGAGTTCATTAATAGTTAAAGCATTTTTAGGTACTCCAGATTTGCGGGGAACAATAACATCATCCGCAGGATTACGGCTGAAAAGGCTTTCTTTTGTCGCTTGCTTTAGCACAGTTTTAAGGGCTTTAAAATAGTCGTAGGCAGTTTCGCCTTTATGTTTTGCCTCTAAAAATATTTTAAATTTCTTTAGCAACTTTTCTGTTACCTCTGTTAGTGGTAAAACTGGTTTGCCATAAAATTCTTTCAGCTTTTTTAATGTGGACTTATTGCGCCTTTCTTTTGACGGGTGCAGTTCCATGTGCTCTTCAAAATATTTGAAAAAATCTGTACGCTGGCGTTTGATTTCAGTTGGTACAATTATACCGTCTCTCACCGCTATTTGCTTTTCAAGTATCATGTGATCAAGCAGAATTTGTGTTTCTTTATTCAGCTGCTTCGTTTTAGAATCTTTTCCTGCGAGGAATACTAACCCAGTGCGCTCTTGCTTGCGAATGCCATTTACTCGATAATCAAGCCAGATTGATTGGCCTTTCTTGCCTTCTCGGCAGTAACTTGTTACATTGTTCATTACTGTAATTTTAGATTTAGAATACAAAACTATGATGCAACTATAGTCTGATAATCAAGCAAGAATGCGTAACAAAATTGTAACTGAAACGAGGTAATCTACAGTCAAATAAAGTCAACTTAGGTATAACTAAATGACTGATTAAAGTTTTGTTAAAACGAAATGCCGTGCCGAAATAATGCAGTCCTGGGCACAAAAAAGGGAGTGATAGCAATATCCTCCCTTTCTCATTTTTCCTCTTTCTCACTCTGGGTAGTATATTGGAATAAGGCAAGAACCATGTTCGATTTCGAAACCTTGAAGCACACCGATGCAACCATTGACAGAACTAACAGAGGGGCTTAAATTGTTAGAACCGTTTTTGGAGCTACATGGATTTGTATTCGATCATTACGAGAATAGCCAGGGTTCCGGTGGACAATTTACAGTCGCAACTTTTAAGAGCGGAAGAAAAAGGTTAATAATTGGCTATCGATACTCGGTCGGAGAGTTGGCATATCAGTTTGATGATTACGTAGTTGGACATTCATTTTACCTCGACCATCTTGGGTTCGCCGACCAAAAGCGTTTCCCAGATTTCAATCAGAAGATAAGCTTCTCGCATTCAGGCACATATTGCACGACTTTGCTTTCTTGACAGACGACTTCTTTAGTGGTTCTTGCGTCAAATTGCTCGAAGCATCAAAAGAACAAAGCAAATTTGTTCAGGAACGAAACAGGAAAGCGCAAGAAGAATACAATGATCATTTTGATAAGCTTATAATAGAACGCGCCAGGCAAAATTCAAAGAGAAGGATTATTCGGGCTCGTTAGAAAGTTATATTACAGTCAAACGCGAAAGTTTACTCAGCGAATTCGATATCAAGGCCATTGAATATTGTCACCGGCATTTATAATCGCCAGTTAGAGAAACATCAGACGCAAGCCTTCCCTTTCAGCCGCTGTAGCTTCGGCTCCAAATGAGATCGCCTTCAAGCCTCACTCCTTCGCGTACTTCAGCGCTACATAGCCCGAATCAAACACCTTAGATGCAACCAGCTTCAAGTTCTGGCCTTCTGCAAGAGCTGTAGTGTCCATAAAGCGGCGGCCCGCACCGGCTATTATTGGCTGCACTATTATATGAAATTCATCCACAAGACCCATGGCTATCAGTTGCGACGGTATGTCTACGCCACCGGTGGATATGTTACCGCCCGGCTGTTGTTTTAGCCGCAGTACCTCTTCTTGCAGGTTATCGCTAATGATGCTTGTGTTTTGCCCGTCAGCCTTGTCCAGCGTGCGCGAGCACACTACGATATTTTTAATAGCTGCAAATGCCTGCGCAAAGTTGCTGATGGCAGGTGTAGGTGCATTGTTTTGTTGGGCCATAGCTGGCCAGAAAGGTACCATCAGCTCATAGGTCTTACGGCCATAGAGCAGCGTGTCAGCCTCGCGTATCAGCTGCGTAAAATAGTTGTGCACATCGTCATTGCCGCGCCCCTTGGTATGGTCGCAGCAGCCGTCTATGGTCAGGTTAATGCCGAATATCAGTTTTCTCATGGTGTTACTGTTTAGCTGAAATTAGCTATTTTCTTTCAACATTGACTATGCATTATTGTTGCATATCGACCGAATGCATGGCTCCGGTCAGCCCAGGTCGTTCTTTACCAAAATGCGTTATTGCGTTAGTCTGACTATCTTAGCGGTTGTTTATCCATAAAACAACCTTAAGTGACCATGGCAGACAATGTAGAACAAACCGCTCTTGAACATCCCGCAAAAGTAGCCCTTGTAGCTATGAGCGTGTTGCTTATACTGGCGGGCGTTTACTATAAAGAGCGTATCCTTTTTGCCGATTCTGCTTTTAAGCTGTTTGATATAATTGTAAACCAAAGATTTTCAATTGACGAGTATCGTTATGGTTCCTTTATCAGCCAACTATTACCATTACTTGCCCAGCGGCTTCATTTATCGGTAGGGTTCATCACTATAGTATACTCGCTTGGGTTCAATATTTTCTTTTTGGCAGTTACAGCATTCCTGGTGTATCCCCTCAGGCAATATAGTCTTGCCGTGCTTATGTCTCTGTACTACTTCCTCTTTGTAAGTGCATGTTTTTACTGGCCCAATGACGAGATACACCAGGCTGTAGCGTGGATGTTTTTAATGTTTGGTGTGGTAACGTATATGAGCAACCGGCAAGCAAGATTTGCCAGTATATTAATAGTATGGATTACACTATCTGCACTGGTTGTTTTTACACATTTCGTGGCGCTGATCCCTACTTTTTTCCTGCTTGTTTTCTTTACCCTGGAGAAAAATATATGGAAGATATCCTGGAAGCAAACTATTGTTCTAGGCTTAGTGTTAGGAATAATAACGGTAAGCAAAATATTATCAACTGCGCAACATTCTTACGATGCCCATAGTCTGCATGGCGTTACTCATGTATCGTTTGAAGATATTTTTTTAAGTTTAGGCAAGCCGGTCGTCACTGATTTTCTTCAGCTATGTATCTCTAATTATTGGGTGGGTATAGTGTGTTTGGCTATTGGTATTGTTTACGCTGTAAGGATGAGGGCGGCAAAACAAATTGCGTGGGTAGTAGCGTGTATCTTGGGATATGTCATACTTATGGGCCTTGCTTATGGCAATCTCCCCAAAGGCTATTTTTTGTTTTATTCAGAAACTGAATGGGCATGCATCAGTATTATTGTGGCTGCTGTATTTGTTTATCATGCATTGCCAGCAATAAGGCCATCTTCGGCGCTGATATTACTGGCGGTAGTTTATACAGTTCGTATTGCTTATATCCTTACTTCGGCATCTCAATTTACATGGCGCACACATTTTAAAGAGGAAACATTTGCTGCGATGAAGAAGAAGGGGATAGCTAAAGCGGCATTTATCACAGATAAGCAATTGCCGGAAAAGCTGATGTTTTATTGGGCATTGCCTGAAGAAACACTGTTGCAATCTGCAATAGCAGGCGATAAGCCAAGTCTTACCTTTCAGCTGGTACGTTCAGAAGACTCAGACAGGATAAACCTGCTAAAAACACCTGCTGTATTTATAAGCGCGTACGGTCCACTGGACCGAGGCGTTGTTAACAGGAGGTTTTTTTCAATAGATACCGCAGGCTATTCAATAATGGATTACCCCGGCATGCACCGCTAAAAAAGGAAGAAGGGCTTTTCGCCCGCCTTCCTTTTTGCCACTGCATTCTACTGATATTGCTAACAAACTATCAGGGTTTGGCAACGATATTATTATCAATTGCCGTTGCGTCAAGAAGTCCCCAGTGCTCTATTATCTTTCCGTCTTTCAAACGGAAGAAGCGAAAACCATTAGTGCCGAATTCTTTGCCTGTTGCTTGAATGCCACGCCATTGCCCGGTGTGTTTTAATAACATCGTCATACGAATTGCTACCTTGTCGTCATCGGCAATAACATCATCGATACGCGACAAATGTTCAAACGAATTGGATAGTCTGGTTAACCATAACTTTAATCCCTCAGCACCTGGAGGTAAACTGGGGGGCAGTGAGTGATCCTCAAAATTCGGGTGAAGAAATTTACATAGCTCGTCGTACTGCTTATTGTTCCAGATAATATTCATGAAATCTGTAACAACCTGTTTGTTCGTTGGTGTCATTTGCTTAAAATTTAAGGCAAAGTTCTACCAGGAGGCAGTGTACATACTGTGACAAAGGTCACAAAATTTAATTGTTGTTAAGGTCTGCGTATCCTGCTTAAGGTTTCTCTTGCAACACCGATATAAGAAGCTATTTGCGTTAGGCTAATGCGTTGTATGATCTGCGGGTGGTTGTCTGCAAGAAACTGATACCGTTCTTTGCCGGAAAATGTTTTGAACGTATTGGCGTGTTCTTCCTGCCGCATTAATACTCCTTCTATTATACTTCGGCCAAGGGTTTCGGCTCCCGGGGTGGTTTTGTATAGGTCGAGCATTGCGCTACCGCTAAAGCGATAAACCTCGGACGACTCATATGCCTGGATAGAAAATTCGGAATCTGAAGATGTGCGGAGACTGCGGAGGCTGGTTGCAAAGTGCCCTTCGAAAATGAAGTCTGTATTTACTTCTACGCCATTGGCAATAGTGAAAATTCTGAAGCATCCACCAGCTACAAAATAAATGTGCCGGCATACAGTGCCTTCCCGCAACAGGACTGTACCTTTTTTTATGTCGATACGTTCGGCAATTGCTCCCAATGCTTCGCAAAGCGCAGAAGAATTGGGGACTACTGCGCTAACAACATTACGTAAAGATGACGGGACTATTATAGCCATTGAAGCGTAAAATTAGATGATAGCAGCTGGATTGCAAGCCTAATATCCTACGCGGCAACGGAAGACAACAGTTGCAGTTAGACTGCAAGGCATTTAATGGACAGCGCCATCGTACAGGTTGTCCTGTAGGTATAGCGCTAAATACCCCATCCTTCTGCGTTTCGTCGGCGGATAGCTTCTTCAGTTCTAGGGAGCAGGGCTTCCAGGCCAAAGTTCACCACTCCGGCCTGCACCTCTTCGATAAAGGGACGGAAGCTGTTATTGTATTCAGCAAATGCTGAGTCAAAGTCATTATTGCATTTCAGAAATGCATCGGCGAGAGCTGCTGCGCCATCTATGGCCAGCGATCCACCCCTTCCGGCAGCGGGTGATGCACAATATCCGGCATCGCCTACCAATGCTACCCTGCCTTTTGTCCACGATGGCATTTTTACCTGGCATAGTTTATCAAAGTAGAAGATTTTGGCGTCCATAATTTCTGCCAGCAGTTCAGGTGTTCGCCATCGTGAGCCTTGGAACTGATTGAAAATAATATCCCGTTGTTGTGCTTCATCCCGATAGTCGTAAGAGATCTCGTTTTCGGAGAAGAAGGTGAAAATTATATCGGTCTTGTTGTTGTAGGCATTCAGCATTACCATTTTACCGGGCTCGTTATACATCTCCGTGGTAAGATCTTCGATCAGCAATTTATTTACAATTGTAATGGAGAAGTATGCCTGCAGGAAGTGCGAAAAGTTACCTTCATCACCAAACCAAAGCCTCCTTACAACGGAGTGTATACCATCGCAACCAAAAACAAGGTCGAATGATCTGTCTGTGCCGTTTTTAAAAGTCACATATATACTATTGCCATTGTCGTGCATCGATGTTATGCTATCGCTGAATATGAATGTTACATCATCTTTTACGGCGCTATACATAATGTTCAGCAATACATCTCGCTCTATTTCGTATTCCGGTTCGCCTTGTTCTTTGTGTCTTTCTTCAGTATGTTCTATTCGTTCAGTAACATCAGCTGCATTTTTAAACGCCATTGATCTCATCACTATTCTGTTTGCCAGCACTTGTTCCAACAGGCCCATGCGTTTCATAACGTTTATTGTATTGCCCATTATATTTACCGGCGTGCCGCCTTTCTTCAGATCCCCTGCAACTTCTGTTATGGTAACATCATACCCGGCTTTATTCATCCAGTACGCGGTTGACAGGCCTGCAAAGCTGGCACCCGATATAAGTACTTTTTTGTTTGTTGATACTGATCTCATGCTGCAAAGGAACGTTTTGTATCAGCGCCTGCAAACAGCAATACAAGGTAAGTATTGGACTAATTGCGGTTTTTCGTTCTGAAGGCTAACGCGGTCATGCCGCTATGCTTGGTAAACAGACGGGAGAAGTAAGTATGATCATCATAGCCCAGCTCGGCCGCAATTTCTTTCACTGACTTGCCAGAGTGATGCAGTAGACGTTTTGCTTCGAGGGTGATGCGTTGATGAATGTGGTATGATACCGGATGGCCAGTTGCGTTCTTAACACATTCGTTCAGGTACTGTGCAGATATGTTTTGCATCCGGGCATATTCTGCCGGTCGTTTAACATAGGTAAAGCTATGTTCCAGCGCCTCGCGAAACGCTTTTGTAATAGCATCTTGCCGCCCAATATAAGTGCTGCCTTTGGCGTGTTCCAGGTACTGTGCTATAGCGAGTCCAGCAATTGCATTGCCGCAATCTTTTAAGAGCGAATGATATAGCTTGTCTTGCTGACGTTCCGCATATTTTATGCATAGAGATATGGTCTCGGCAAACAGGCTATAGGTAGCTTTATTTAACCGAAGTGGTTTAGCCGGGGTAATATCTTCAAGCCATTGCACATAGCTGGCGTTCAGGTTTTCATTGTTGATGGCAAAGCTGTATAACGTTACATTCTTTAATGCCATTAATCGGTGTACCTGGCTGGGGTGCATATAGGTGAAATAACCCTTGCCGATCTTATACTTTCTGAAGTCGATCTCGAGCGTTACCGCTCCCTTTTCAATAAGGAAGAATGAATGCCGGTCATGCCGCTCGGGCTGGTTCCACTGTTCGGGGTCGGGGAGATTGGTTATGGATATTTTTTCTACAACAATGCCTGTGTCAGTATCGCCGCCAAAATTGTTTATTGGAATAGAGCCTGACGTTTTATGCATCTTTATTGGTGTAGATAATTACTGTTATTACCGTTCTACTGCCCGCTATTATCCAGCACCATCTTTACCAGGTTGCTGCGTTTGCCGGCCGGGGTAATGGTGATGCACTGAAAGTCTATTTTTTTACCGGCCGGCACTTTTATGCGCAGCGGCTCGGTGTACCACATGTCGGTTTCACGAGGGGTGTGGCCGTCAATTGTGTAGTATACATGTGCTCCTTCTACCCCAGGGTTCATTTCGAATTTAAAGTCACTACCTTTCAGGGTAGTATCACTTACTCCTTCTATATCCGGCACCCTGTAGTTGTAGCCTTTGCTCTCCAGCATGGCCAGGTGTTTAGCTATACGCTTCTCCAAAAATTGCTTGTAGTTTTTGTTAGTTGCCGGGGTCCATGCTATTTCAGACAGCGCCAGCATGCGCGGCAGCAACATAAACTCTGCTTTGGCTGGGGTAGCTATGTATTCCGTCCACAGGTTAGCCTGCACACCAATTATGTGTTTTGCCTGATCGGTAGTAAGTGCAGACGGTATAGGCTCATAGCTGTAAGTTTTGGACAAAGGAGCGTTGCCGCCTATAGACAGCGGCTCCTGGAAATTGTTGCTTTGAGCATGATCGAAGTATAAACCAGCACTGCCGGGAGTCATGATGACATCATGATTCAGCTGAGCAGCAGCAATACCGCCGGCTTCTCCGCGCCAGCTCATAATGGTAGCATTAGGTGCCACTCCGCCCTCCAGTATCTCATCCCAGCCTATCATGCGGCGGCCCATAGCGTTAATGTGCCGCTCTATGCGACGGATAAAATAGCTCTGCAGACCAGCTTCATCGCGCAGGGCAGAATCTTTGATCAACTGTTGGCAGAAGCCAGATTTTTTCCAGGCATCCTTAGGGCACTCATCGCCCCCAACATGTATATATTTTGATGGGAACATTTCCATCACCTCGTCCAGTATATCGTTCAGTATATGGAACGTAGTATCTGTAGGGCAATACACATCGGTAAACACGCCCCATGTTTCGGCTACTTTATAAGATTTCGAAGGGTCGCAGCTCAGTATAGGATAGGCGCTTATGGCGGCCATGCTATGCCCCGGCATTTCTATTTCAGGTATTACATTAATAAAGCGCTCTGCAGCATAAGCTACTATTTCCTTCACCTGGTCTTGTGTATAAAAACCACCATAAGGGGTGTTATCGTAAACGCCATCTGTGGTGCCGCCGCTATAGCTGCCTACTTTTGTTTGGGCTCGGTTGCTGCCTATTTGTGTAAGCTTAGGATATTTCTTTATCTCTATTCTCCAGCCCTGGTCATCGGTAAGGTGCCAATGAAAGTTGTTGAGCTTATACATGGCCATTACATCCAGGTACTTTTTTATAAAGTCTACTGAATAGAAATGACGGCACACATCCAGGTGCATACCCCTGTAAGCAAAGCGGGGTGCGTCTTTAATGGTAGCGCATGGTATAGTGGCATAACCTTTCTTTTGTGGTGTCATCATCTGCATCAGCGATTGGATGCCGTAAAACAAGCCGGCATCTTTTCCGTTTACTACTACCTGGTTCTCTGTTACCTTAAGCTCGTAATTC
The DNA here is from genome assembly GCA_964588295.1 of uncultured Flavipsychrobacter sp. Taxonomy (GTDB): domain Bacteria; phylum Bacteroidota; class Bacteroidia; order Chitinophagales; family Chitinophagaceae; genus Flavipsychrobacter. Next base: position 40,888 of record CAZPOT010000011.1, read on the forward strand.
TCGTTGTTAACGGCGCCGCCTGTAAACGTAGTTTGCAGCACTATTGCATTCTTTACATTAGCCGGCTTGGTGCCGGTAGCATTAATGTTGACTACTGTATTGTTATAGCCATTCTTTTTAAGGAACTCTGTAAATAGCTTTACCGCTTTATGATCCGGGAAGTCAACCAATATATTGGTTTCCGGGTTTAGAGTAAAGGTGCCTTTTGTTGTAGCCACAGAAGCGGGCGCCGGAATAATAGCAATATCCTGGGCAAAGCTGTGTGCAGACAATGCCAGCATCATAATGCTTAAAAGCTTTTTCATTGGTTGCGTTTTTTTATTTCGATGTACTGCTTTGGTGTATTCCAGCCCTCTATGCACAATTGCGGCCACTCCTGTTCAGCAGCGTTCCCTTGTAAGATAATGGTTTTTTCCTGACCCGGCAATAACGAGATGTAGTTGTCGCTGTAAAAGGCAGGCAAAATACGCTGCCCGTTCTTACGGGTAAGCGACAGTCGCTCGAAGAAAGCAACGCCGTTCCCGGGCGGATTGCTCAATGTTACTTCATAACCTTTATCGGTTGCAACGGCCGTAACTGTAGGCTTTACTTTTGGCAACTGCTGCAGGAACGGGTAAAAGCCCTTAGCATTTGGTAGCCAATACAAGTTGTCATCTACAAGCGTATTGGACGATGAATCGGTAAGGCTGAGGTACAGGAATATACCTTCAGCCGCGCTAAGCGCATCTATTTGTTTGGCCAGTTTGTTGAACTGCTTGCTGCTGGATGCACCCAGTGTTATAAACCTGTTAGCCAAAGGTATTTCGTCGCCATGCGCTGTATAAGCCTTAACAATAAGCTCCAGTTTGCCTGTGGCCTTAAAGCTATTGTTGGCGGCCAGTATGGTTTTGTTAATATGGTCGTACATTACATGCAGTGGCCTTGCACCATTAGCAGTGCCATACAGGCAGGCATTTACGTCCAGGTGATAGTCATACATCTGGCCTTTCATGCAGGTCCATGGGTTCTGTGTTTTCCAGATGATGATGCCGGTATACCAGTCCCACATTTTGGCTGTGGCGCCTTCCATCAGCGCCCTGTACTGGTCGTAGTTCACCAGCTGTGCCTTCATAGTAAAATCTTCTATGGTGGTTACGGGGCCATACATCTCAACTGATGAATCGTAGTTCTCATATTTATGGTAGCGCCATACAGAGTCCACTATCCATTTATGTTCTTCGGCGGAATAATGGGGCGGAACCATATTTGCCTTAGGCATGATGCGCTCCAGCGACTCAACATCGCCAATACCCACAGAACCGATCTCTGAATTGAAAGGGAAGGATTTATGTGCCCAAAAATAATCTTTAGACTGCAACACATAAGGGCCGTCTCCCCCATGCAGCGACATACTGTCGTCGTTGGAAAATTCAAAGAAGAAACGTGTTCCGTCCATGTCTGGCAGTATAGAATCCCTTATGGCATTGAGGATATCAGCGGGAGGGCGTATCTCGTTACCTCCGCACCATAATGCCAATGAAGGGTGATTACGCAGCATCTTTACCTGGTCTTCGGCCGACTCTATAAAGAGTTTATGATTATCGGGGTAAGCCCGGCGCGCGTTGGTGTCCTCGCGCTTCAGGGGGTCGTACCAGCGGCCATTACAATCGCCGGAGACCCAGAAGTCCTGCATCACCAGCAGCCCATATTTATCGCAGGCATTGTAAAACTCAGGCCGCTCTGTTATGCCACCGCCCCAAACACGGATCAGGTTCAGGTTCATATCGCGGTGCAAGTGTATCTCGGCGTCGTAGCGCTGGTTGTCGAAGCGAAGCATGGCATCGCTTAGTATCCAGTTGCCACCTTTTATAAATATCTTTTGTCCGTTTACTCTTATCTCGCGGCTGTTGGTCTTATTGTTCCAGGCCGTTTTTATCTGCCTTACACCAATGGTCTCTTCTGTTTCGTCGTACGGTTTTCTGCCTGCCGACAGGGTAAACCGGCATTTGTACAGATTCTGCGGGCCATAGCCATTGGGCCACCATAGCTTAGGGTCGTTCAGCGTAAGGTCGGGCATCTCTACTTCTTCCGATGAGTTGGGCATCAGCCTTACTTTTTGCGACACTTTTTTGCCGTCCAGTTCGTATTGCAAGGTGCAGGCTATTGTGTCGGCTGAGGTGTTCTCTATTTCTGCAGTTACTTTAATGGTGGCTGGCTGCTGCTTGCCGGATGGGCTGCGCTTGCCAGGAACCACTGTTACTATATGCGTGCTCTCAATGTGCGCTTTGCCTGTATGCTTGATGTATACTTTGTCCCATATGCCGGTATTGCGATCGCGGATGGGCTGTATCCAGTCCCAGCCTGCAGCGTACTGGTTAGTAACATTATGCGCTATCTCTCCATCGCCGCCCTGGCCACCATTGGGGTTGCCTACGGGTGATGGGGGATATATAATAACGGCAAGCCTGTTCTTTCCCAGACGGCTAAGATGCGATGTTATGTTGTAGCTGCTGCGCAGGAACATGCCTGTGTCGCGCACCTCATTTACTTTATGCCCGTTCAGGTACACATCGTAGCTGTAGTTTACGCCGCGGAAATACAAAAACACCTCTTCGCCTGCTACAGGCTTTTCTTCAAAGTCGGTAGTGAACCAATAAGTGTAATATGCCGGGCCGGTTGAGTAAATATCCGGTATCTGCTCATTGTTCATGCCAAAGAACGGATCGGGCACCTGGTAATTAATACGCTGAGCATTAAGTACAGTGCCCGGTACCTGGGCGGGAATAAACCCATTGAGCGGAGCGCCGGGAATAGAGATGAACTCTCCCATATGCGGCGTCTCCGATGCGCGTATGCATTTCCATGCGCCACTCAGCTCATATTGTTTCTGTGCCTGTACATGGAATGCAGCAGTACATACTAATAGTAATAAGCAGCAAAAGCGCAACATATAATAGTTAATGTAAAGGAATTTATTTGCCTTTGAAAACGGGCTTTCTTTTTTCCAGGAATGCCTGTACCCCTTCTTTAAAGTCGTAAGTAGCGCCAGCTTCCATCTGTACATTCTTTTCCAATTTCAGCTGCTCTGCCAATGTATTGTCGAACGAGCTGTTGAGCAACTTTTTGGTAAGGCCAATGCCACGCGTAGGCATCTGCGCCAGGTTGGTGGCTATCTTTTTACTTTCTTCGGCAAACACATCATCTGCAAAGGTTTTAAAGATCATGCCCATACTCACTGCGTCTGCTGCCGATACTTTTTCGGCTGTCATCATCAATGCGGCTGCACGCTGCATACCCACCAGGCGCGGCAGGAAGAAGGTGCCCCCGCTATCGGGTATCAACCCTATTTTGCTGAATGCCTGTATAAATGATGCATTGTTGCTGGCTACAACAATATCAGCAGCCAGGGCTATGTTGGCACCCGCACCGGCAGCTACACCGTTAACAGCTGCTATTACTGGTTTCTCTACATTACGCATGCGCTGGATGGTAGCATTGTAATGCTCATCCACCATGCGTGCAAAGTCTTCCGGCGACGGGCTTGTTGCTTCAGAAAGGTCCTGGCCGGAGCAAAAGCCCTTGCCCGCACCTGTAAGGTAAATGCAACGCACCTCATCGTCGTTGGCACAGTCGTCCAGGTGGGCCTGGAGGGTCATAGCCATATCACGGTTAAAGGCATTGTATGTCTCAGGACGGTTGAGCGTAATGTAGCCCACGCCATTTTCTTTATGCAGCAGTACTGTACTCATACAACAAATGTAGCTACAGTATGGGTATTTTAAAACGGTAGTGACAATAAATCTATGGTGCCAGCTCTGCCAATAAAAAATCTCCTCCGCGTGGAAGGAGATTTGAAAATGTATTATTAATAGTGCTTACTGTATAGTAGTATACAGCCTTTTGCCGTTGGCCATATCAAACACCTGCAGGGTATTATCGGTGCCCGCCTGCGCTACTTCCATCATTAGCTTATTGTTATACATACTAAGGTAGATGCCGTTAACACCGGCAGCAGATTGTTTTACTTCCCCGTTCCATACCGCTTTGCCGGTAGTTGCATTAAATGCAATAAGGCTGATACCCGGTGTTCCCTGGTGGTAGCGGGCCATAACCAGCAGCGTGTCGGTATTAATGGTCTCTGCTAATAGTTTCGTAATATTCTTGTCGCCCAGTGTCCAGTTAGCGCCCGGCATACTCACCTTCATAGCTTTGCTGGCTTCATCACGGATCAGGTAACCTTTAAAGGCTACTTCATTATCGGCCCTTATCACGCCACAAATGGTAGACTCTATAGGTAGCGTTTTGCCATCCTTCAGGTCCATAATCACTGTCTTGTGTATACTGTGCGTGTTGAGTGATGTGAATGCCATGAACCTGTCGGTGTGGGTGAAATAGAACAAGTATGGTGTTTTAAAGTCGTCGGCACCTTTCACCGGTGTGAATACGGTATGTTGTAGGTTCTGGCGGAAACGTGGTTTACCCCACTCATCCAGGCGGGATATAAAATACCCCGTCTTACCTTCAAAACGCTGGACGTGAATGATACCATCGGGTACAGTTACCAGGAAGTCGTTGCCTGCAACAGGGTCCAGTTTGTTCTCATCCTTATTGCATTCTATCAATACATCCTTGGTAGCGGGCGGGATGTGGAAGCCCAGGTGACCTTCGTCTACTATACGAAACGGCCTGCCTTTATAAACAGTTTCCTTAGGTACATCGCCCAGGAGCGCAACCACATTGAACCTGTTGGCAAATTTGCTCACTTTTTTGAAATTAACGGAATCGGCATTGTCTGGCGCCTTGTCCGATTTGGTAAGCGTCTCCAGGTCTACCCAATCTTTATTGATGGGGTACAAGCTTTGTGCGCTGAGAGAAATAATACCGGTAAAACATACTAACTGGAAAGAGAGTAATAGTTTCTTCATATATATGAACTGTTTGCTCAAAAATATAAAAAGTAATTTATTCGTAATAGTAAATGCAGCTATTATTAAAGTGTTCTCTTTTTTTGATATAAGTCAAAAGTATAATGGTGCCCCGGCAGCTATATTTGAAATATGAAACGAGTATTTACGAGTTTAGGGTTATTGAGGCATAAGTACTTATTTGCCAAACACAACCTTCATCATCGCCTCTGTAAATATCTCCCAGCTATATTTACGTTTTTCGATCTGCATGTTTTCTTCCAGGTCGGGTAGTGAGTTGGGTTGGTAAAATTTAAGTATCGCATCCGCTACCGATGTTGGATCTGGCTCGGCCACAAAACCAACCTTCCCATTGGGCACCACTTCGGGCAGGCCACCCACATTGGTCACTATCATTGGTTTGCCAAAGTGATAGGCTATCTGAGTAATACCGCTTTGGGTAGCCTTGGTATAAGGTTGTGCCACTACATCTGCCGCACTGAAATAATAACAAACTTCCCCCTCGGGTATAAAGTCGGTAAACAGGTGAACCGAGTCCTGCAGGTTGTTGTCAGCAATTATTTTATTGTTAGTAGCTTCTACATCCTTGCTATAGTACTCTCCGGCAATAATAAGATGTACACCCAGGTCCCGGATGCGCTGATCCGCCATGGCCAGCAACATCCTGTCTACGCCTTTATAATCGCGGATAAAACCAAAGCACAGCATATAATTCTTTGCCGGGTCAAGATTTAGTTTAGCGCAAGCATCGGCCTTGCTCACCGCTGATCCGTAAATATCATAAACAGGATGCGGTGAAAAAACAGAAGGCTTCTTTGTAAAAGTTTTCAGGTACTTCAGCTGGTCGTCACTCATGGTGATGAAGGCATCCACCGTACCTACAAAATAATTAGTAAACTGCTTATCGCCAGGGCGACCTTCATGCGGTATTATGTTGTCTACTATGCAGAGTACCTTTGTTTTTCCATTCTTTTTAGCCTTGCGTAGTATAGTGCCAAAGGCGGGTCCCATGAAGGGTAACCAATACTTTACTATGATAAGGTCGTATTGCTGGCGGTTCATGTCGGCGCCAACGCTCATCCAGTTAAGCGGGTTTATCGAATTAACGGTCGTTAATATTCTCAACCGTTCAGGCGGAGGGCCGTCTGTATATTGTGTTTTGCCGGGGAACAGGAACGACGGGTATTGCAATGAGAATGACCAAATGGTAACATCATGCCCCTGGTCCATCAGTTCGTAAGCAAGCCGCTCGTTAAACGCTGCCAGTCCACCCCGTAGCGGATGGGCCGTACCCAGGATAGCTATCTTCATGGGAACATGGTTTTGAAATCGCCCTGTACCTTTTCATAGTCTTCAGGGATGCCGATATCTATGAAATAACCATTATCTACAAAACCGTAAAACTTCTTTTCACCTACATATTTTTCCAGGTAATCTTTCTCAAACGAAAATTTTGCCGGGAAATCTTTGGCCATAAAGGCTTCGCGATTGATGATATATACACCCCCGTTAATGATGCCTTCTGTAGTTGGTTTCTTTTCCTCAAAATTAGTGATGATGCCCTTGTCGTTTGCTTTTACAACGCCATAGCGGTCAAAGTTGTGCATGTTCTTCAGCGCCAGTGTGCAGGCGGCTTTGTTGTCGCGATGAAATTTCATCATGGCAGTAAGATCTACGCCAAACATGGTATCGCCATTCAGTATCACTACGTCATCGGTCTCTGCATCTTCTATGGCTGCCAGTATGCCGCCGCCGGTGCCAAGTGGCTCGTTTTCTATCACACAATCCAGTTCAAATTCCAGGAACTGCTCTTCCAGCCAATCGGTAACCACGCGGTGCTTAAAGCCCAGAGACATAATAACTCTTGTACAGCGCTGGCGCTCCAGGTAGTCGAGCAGGTAGGCCAGGAACGGCCTGTTGTTGACCGGCGCCATACATTTAGGCTGTGCGCCTATTACTCCCTGCAATCTTGTTCCTAATCCCCCCGCCAGTACTATAGCCTCCATTTTTGTAACTGAAAAATTAAAAGTAAAAACTAAAAAAAATCGTGTTTGCAGCAATTACATGCTCCAGGTAAACAGGCCGCGCTCTGTAAACTGGAACGGTGTAAACGATCCGCTGTATACTTCCAGCGCTTTGCGCACGGCATAGCGTGTATTGGCAGGGCAGTAGAACATCATAAAGCCGCCCCCGCCTGCACCCGATATTTTACCACCAGTAGCGCCCGCCTTCAAGGCCACATCATACAGTTCATCCATTTTGTTGTTAGATATGCCCTGCGCCATTTGCTTTTTATAGCGGAAGCCAAAGTCCAGTATTGCACCAATTTCGTTCACATTACCCTTCAGCAGTGCTTCCTTCATCATGCGCGCCTGCTCTTTAAGGTTGTGCATAGCATCTATAGACGACTGGTTCTTATCTGTAACATTCTTGCTCTGGGCCTCTATAATGGTTGACGACAGCCTGCTGGTAGCAGTAAAATACAGCAACAGGTTGTTCTCAAGTTCGTATAGATATTCGTGGCGGATGCGCAAAGGGTTAACGATCACCTTGTCGCCTTCATAAAACTCCATGAAGTTCACACCGCCGAATGTAGCCGCATATTGGTCCTGCTTACCACCGGCCATTGCCAGGTCTACACGTTCAATATCATAAGCCATATGGGCAATATCATATTCTCCCAGCGGTAATCTCAGCCATTCGGCAAAAGCGCCAATAATGGCCACCATAAGGGTAGATGAGCTGCCCAGACCCGATCCTGCCGGCGCATCAACAAGCGTAGATAGTTTAAAACCGCAAGGCATAGGGCCGTATTTGCGCACAATATGATTATAGGCACCTGTAGCCAGGTCCAGCATACCATCTACCGGCAATTCATCTTTTTTCTCATATGAGACTACTTCCCCGCGGTCAAAGGCTTCAAAAATGATCCTGTTCTCGGGTAGCAGTTCTATGGTTGCATAGGCATACAAAGAAATAGTGGCGTTCAGGATGGCGCCACCGTAAAGGTCGCAGTAAGGGCTAACATCGGTTCCGCCCCCGGCCAGGCCAATGCGCAGCGGCGCTTTGCTTCTATAGATCATAACAGGCAGCTAAATTAATAAAATATCTGTGAGGCTATGCTGTACTAACCCAAATTAACGCTCTTTGCAATGGGTTCCTGCCATATAACCGTAAATTGCCCGGTCTATTGTGCCCGGGTGACAGAATACCCATAATTTTGCAGAACAGACAACTACAACAATGGGCGCGATCATCCAGGTAAATAATTTGGTGAAGAAGTATGGTGATTTTGAAGCTGTAAAAGGCATCAGTTTCGAGGTGATGGAAGGGGAAATATTCGGCCTGCTTGGCCCAAATGGTGCCGGCAAAACCACTACGCTGGAGATCATTGAGACCCTGCGCGACAAAACATCGGGCGAAGTAATCGTTGACGGCATCAACCTGGATAAAGATCCGCAGGCTATTAAGAACATCATAGGTGTACAGCTGCAGGCCGCAGGATATTACCCCGCGCTGAACCTGAAGCAGATAATAGACCTGTTTGCCGGATTGTACAATCGTGAAGTAGATCCCATGGCGCTACTCGATACGGTAAATCTTCGTGATAAGGCCAAAAATGCCTTTAAAGAACTCTCTGGCGGACAGAAACAGCGGTTTTCTATAGCCACTACGCTCATCAATGAACCTAAGATCATATTCCTTGATGAACCAACAACTGGCTTGGACCCCCAGGCCCGCCGAAACCTTTGGGAGCTCATTAAGCAGTTACGCAACCGTGGATGCACGGTGGTAATAACTACCCATTATATGGACGAAGCGGAAGAACTTTGCGAGCGGGTAGCCATTATAGACAGCGGTAAAATAATAGCGCTCAGCACCCCTAACGACCTGATCGACGGCCTGCTTGCCTCCGGCTTTAAACGCCAGAAAGAAGTAAAGGCCGCCAACCTGGAAGACGTATTCCTGAATATGACCGGTAAGGAGTGGCGAGAGGGATAGTGATTAACATTTATATATTTAATACTAATGCCCGCCTTTGCGCGGGCATTAGTATTAATGGTGATGCTTTTTCTCACTTTTCACTTCTTTTTTGTTGTGCGTTACATCACTCCCTTTGTCGTCCTGCTCTTCATTTGCCCGGCTGTCGAGGTTATCTTTGTTTTCAACGCGTTTGCCGCCAGACTGTGAAGCAGCGGGATTTTTCCTTACGTTATTTGCTCTGGAATCCTGGTTTCCTGTTTTCATGTCGTATATTTTTTTTAGAAGATCGGTTAAAAATTATACCAATGTATGTTGATTGACATTCACATGGCATATTTTTAGAATTCGATAATGCGCATTTGCCAGTAATTAAGCCGGTTGTTACCGGAAAAGCATAAAGCCAGTTGATAAAAACGTAATTTTTTTTTGCTGTTTGGCCAACCTTTAGCTTGATGTCCCTGTCTTTATTTTCCGCAGGGGGTTAAGTTTTACAGTATTTGAAATTTTTTCTACCTTGCAAAGCTGGAATTATCCAAAAATGTATCATACATCCCAAAACAAGGATAAAATATGAAATACAATCGTTACGCTCTCAATCTACTTTGTGGTATCCTGATGTTCTTTGTTGGCAACAGAGCATCGGCACAGGTAGCAATTGTTGCTGACACCCCCGCGTGCGGCGTTTATTCTACTACAATACATGGTACCAACCTCGGTACTTCTCCGTATGCCACAGGCCTTACAGTAGACGACCAGTACAGCGATACCGTATCTATTGGTTTTACCTTTAATTTTTACGGCAATAACTACGATAAGCTGTGCATTGGTGCAAATGGTAACTTATGCTTTAACACATCAGTTGCTCTTTCTTACGATCCGTGGTCTATTACTGCACCGCTGCTAGGTAACTCCAATGTGTATAATAATATATGCGGCCCATGGTGCGACATATACGCATTTTATGGGGGTACTATAGAATTTTCAACAATTGGTACGGCGCCCAACCGTAAGTTTATAGCAACATGGTGTCGTACCGCTATGTTTAGCTGTACTACCAATTATGTTATCTCCCAAATAGTATTGTATGAAGGCTCCAATAATATTGAAGTTCATTGCGGCCGCAAGGACAACTGTTCCTGGAACAGCAACCATGCTATAATAGGTGTGCAAAACGCAACTGGTAGTGCAGCCACTGTTGCTCCTGGTCGCGATTTCCCGGCTTCAGTTACCATAAGCACTCCTGAAGCATGGCAGTTTACGCCCACGGGTAGTCCTATAACAGGCTATACGGTTAGTTCTATTACTTATTCTCCGGTACCATACGCATCTTCTTCTATTACCTGGTACGATAGTGCTACCGGCGCTTACCTGGGTACAGGTTCGTCTATCTCAGTTACCCCAACAGTACCTACCACATATGAGGGTGTTACAATTGGTTGTTATGATACCACCCATTCTTACCTGCATATTAATCCCGCAACTTTCTTCTCTGCCTACGGAGATAGCATACTACATGTAACAACAACCAATCCTACTGATTGCGGGAAGCCAGATGGTACTATCCGCCTGACGGGTAACATCACTACAGGTCTGGTAGATAGTGTATTTGTTACCCGTAACGGTATTCCTCAGCCTCCTATGTTTATTTCGCCGGCGGCAGATGGCTCTATAACTATTACAGGATTGCTGGCTGGTACATATACCAACATTTACTTCCATGCCCCGGGTTACTGTCCGTCAAATCCGGTTGGTCCTTATACTTTAGTTGATCCTGTATTGAATGCATCATTTACGTTCGATTATCACCTTGGTTGTAATGCTGATACTGTAATGGTAACCAATACTTCAACAACAACGGCGCTTACTAACTTGGGCCATGTGTACGTATTCTCTTTCGGTGACGGCGCAATAGACAGTTCCAGCTACAATCCGGTACATGTTTATAACACACAGAGCACCGGATACAACATCAGCCTGTTGTATCACAATGCATATGGTTGCTCGTCTACGTATATACTTCCTGATCCTATTTACCACACTGTATCTTCTGTGTTCAGTAACGCGTCTATGGTATGCTATGGTGTGCCTGAAGTATTTACAAATAGTTCAGCTGCTACATATACACCAATGACATATGCATGGAGTTTCGGCGACGGTACCTCAAGCACTGATGTTGATCCTACACATGTGTACGCTGCACCGGGCACGTACAGCGTAACACTGACTGCTACGGATGGCATGGGTTGCCAGTCAGTTTCTTCTACCACACTTGATGTAATATTGATCACTACTGCGCTGAATGTACATGATACCACCGTTTGTCTGCGTCTGCCAATGCCGCTGAATGCTGCGACAACAGTAATACCGGCCAGCTATACCGGCGTTAGTTACTCATGGAATCCAACCACTGGCTTGTCTGATCCAACTATCTCAGATCCAACATTCATGGCCATAGGCGATTACACTTACACGCTGACTGCAACCGTTGCTCCTTTAGGTTGTACGGCTTCAGATGTGGTGCATATATTATCTAACCCGCCTGTTGTTCTTACCAATGTAACTGCTGATGTAACTATACCTTATGGTGCCAGTGTTCAGTTGAACGCCGATAGTGCATGGATATATACATGGACACCAAACAATGGTACACTGAGCAACCCGAATATCAACAATCCGGTTGCCACACCAACAGATTCTGTTAACACTTATATGGTTGTTGGTATGTCTCCTTACGGTTGCCGCGACAGCGCTTACGTAACAGTTCGCGTAGATCAGGGTGTAACGGAATTTATTCCTGAAGCATTCACACCTAATGGTGATGGTCTTAACGATAAGTTCAGGGCGTACAACCTTAAATACCAAAAACTTGTAGAATTCAGGATCTTCAACCGCTGGGGTAAAGAAGTGTTCCATACTATTGATACACGGGAAGGTTGGGATGGTACTTTGAACGGCGTACCACAGGATATGGGTGTTTACTACTACCAGATCATTCTTGCTCATCCTGACGGAGAACAAAAATCTGTAACAGGTTCAGTTACTTTGATCAGATAAGAAAAAATTTATCTTAATAGAAATCCCGGGTGGCTTGCCATCCGGGATTTTTGTTTTGTATTGTTCAATGTGTTACATTTGCAATTCATCAGATGATTAGATGAATTATGTTGAGTAAAGTAGTCAAACGTCAGTCACTGGCCGATGAGGTTGCCGAAAGATTGCGGATTGAAATAGAGAACGGTACCTACAAAGTAGGGCAGAAGTTGCCAACGGAGCCCGACTTAATGCGTATATACGGGGTCGGCAGGTCGTCTGTACGCGAAGCAGTAAAATTGCTGGTGACAGCGGGCATATTACAGGTGCAGCAGGGGAGCGGCACTTTTGTAAAGGAGGCCAGTTCTATAAACGAACCATTTGCACAGCGCCTGATGCGTAGCAACTATGTGGATCTTGATGAGGTACGCAGCCTGCTGGAAATAAAAATAGCACAGAAAGCGGCGATCAATCGTACGGAAGAGGATATCCTGCGCATAAAACGCGCATTGGACGAAAGAACAGAGGCTGCTCAAAATGGTGATCTCCGCGGTTGCGTAGATGCCGATGTTCGCTTCCATATAGCTATAGCCGAGGCGGCGGGTAACGAAATACTGACCGATATGTATAAATCGCTGGCTGTGGAGTTGAAAAAATGGTTCCTCCAGGTATTTACCGACACAAGCGAGTTCCTGAAGACTGCCCCCGCGCACGAGGCTATATTAAACAGCATAATACAGAAAGATCCTTCATCAGCATGGTCGAGCGCACAAACGCTACATGGCCGCTTTTTATAAAAAATTCCCCAATCAGAAAATGAGTACAATAGCTAAACAACAGGCCTCTCAAACAATATTCTCTATACTGTTCACCATTGCATTCACGCATTTTATCAATGATATGTGTCAATCGGTGATCCCTTCTACCTACCCAATGATGAAGGCGAAATACCATCTTACTTTCTCCCAGATCGGTTTGATAACGTTCAGCTTCCAGCTTACGGCATCATTGCTGCAACCGTTCATCGGGCACTTCACCGATAAGACGCCACGGCCATATTCACTAATGGCGGGTATGGTGTTCACATTGCTCGGGCTTGTGTTTCTTTCCCGGGCCGACAGCTTTTATACCATACTGGCATCGGCCAGTTGCGTAGGTGTAGGGTCATCCATCTTTCACCCCGAATCATCCCGGGTGGCTTTTCTTGCATCGGGCGGCCGCAGAGGATTGGCGCAGTCCATATTCCAGTTGGGGGGTAATGGCGGTAGCGCCTTCGGCCCTTTGCTGGTAGCCGTTATTGTTATTCCTTATGGGCAGACTAATATCATATGGTTTGGTGTGGCAGCAATAATGGGCGTGTTTATTCTTATGCGCATAGGCGCATGGTATAACCAGCACCTGCAGCTGAAGGCTGCCGGGAAAACAAGCAGGGGTGTGGAGGAGAAGCATCACCTGCCGCGTCGTAAAGTTATTTCTGCCCTGGCCATTTTATTGCTGCTCATCTTCTCTAAGTACTTTTATATGACCAGTATGACGAGCTACTATACCTTTTTCCTGATAGATAAATTCCATCTTACAGTTCAGCAGTCGCAATTTTACCTGTTTATTTTTCTTGGAGCAATTGCTGCAGGTACATTGGCAGGCGGTCCTTTGGGCGATAGGTTTGGCCGGAAGTACATTATCTGGTTCTCTATTCTTGGCGCAGCTCCCTTTACGCTATTGCTGCCATATGCCAACCTGTTCTGGACAGGTGTACTGGCGGCTGTAATAGGTGTTATTATTGCCTCTGCCTTCTCTGCAATATTGGTATACGCCCAGGAGCTGGTTCCCGGCAAGGTGGGCACCATATCGGGTCTTTTCTTTGGCTTTGCTTTTGGCATTGCCGGTATAGGCTCTGCACTGCTGGGCAAGCTGGCCGACAGTACCAGCATCAGCTTTGTATTCCATGTTTGCGCTTTCCTGCCGCTTTTAGGTATCATTACAGGTTTGTTGCCCAACCTGGAGAAGCCTAAAGAATAAGCTTATGGGAAGATGAATTTGAAACCAATACCCCGCAGTGTTATGATCTCTGCATAGCGTTCCGGCTCCAGGTATTTCCGCAGCCTGGATAAATATACGTCCAGTATACGTGATGTATATATTGTTTGGCTACCCCATACCTTTTGTAGTATGTAGTCCCGGCTTACGATAGTGTTTTTGTGCTCGCAGAGTATGATCAATAGCTCTGCTTCTTTGTGCGATAGTTTTATGGTTTCCTCTTTTATGGTAAGAAACTGCCGGGTAGTATCGAATAATACGCTACCTATGGCATAATTACCAGGTGCGGTAGTGTCGGTCTCACCATAAACTACATGCAGCCAGTTATCAATTCGAACTATAAGTTCTTCCATGTGAAATGGCTTGCGCACATAATCGTTGCAGCCCGCGGCAAATCCCTTTAGCAGATCAGCTGCCTGCACCCTGGCTGTAAGAAACAGTAGCGGTATCTTCCTGTCCTGCTTCCTTATCATTGTTGCTACCTCATAGCCATCTGTCCCGGGCATCATAATATCAAGCAGGCACAGGTGAGGGTTATGTTTTTTAAAGGCAGGGATTGCATCGGTGCCGTTGCTTACATGTATCAGCTCCAGCCCATGATGTTGTAACGCTTCTTTTACCAGTTGCCCTAAAACAGGCTCGTCTTCTGCGTATAGTATGCGGTGTTTCATGCGTATGCTAATATGGCAATGTAATAATAAATGTGCTGCCTTTGCCCCCATGGCTTTGCAGGGTAATGCTACCATTGTGCAGGGCGGCCACCTGCCGGGCAAAGCTAAGGCCAAGACCATGTCCCTTTACATTATGTATATTGCCGGTTTGCAGCCTGAAAAACGGTTCAAACACTTTTTCGTGCAGGTGAATATCTATGCCCGGACCATTGTCGGTGATTCGCGTTATTATGGTGTTGTCAGCCGCGCTCAGACTTACTTTTATCCGGGGCTCTACTTCTGTATACTTAACTGCATTATCTATAATGCTCACCAGCATATTGAGCAACAGTATCCTGTCTCCTTTCGCTATTACAGGTGTTGGAGGTAACGATACTTCCAGGTGACCTTCTCTATCATTCAATGCTACAGATAATATAGCTGCTGCTTCATTGACCAGGGCGCCAATATCTACCAGCTCTTTTGTCAGGGCGAGTTGTTTTTTATTTAGTTTGCCGAAAGAAAGAATCTTTTCTATGAGCAATTCCATTCGTGTCAGTTCCCTGGCAGCAAAAGAAACTTGTTGCTGTTGCTGTGCCGAAAGGCCCGAAGCTGGTGCATTAAGTGCATCTACTACCAGCTGAATGGATGCCATGGGCGTCTTCAGTTCGTGTGTAACATTACTGAACATAGCTTCACGAAATTCTGCTACCTGTTTCTGGGCTATGTAGCTCTTCCCATACAGCAGGAAAGCGCCTAGAATAAGTAGTAATACAACTACTGCTACAATAATATAAGGAATAGTGTTTACTATGACTTGCGTTACCGGTAATGTGTAGCCAACAACATATACATCCGGCGCAAAAAAATCGATAATGAATGGCCGTGTGCAAGGGCCGGGAATACTTTTGCCCACCTGCTGGCGTTGCAATTGGTAACTTATATGCATACCATCTGTCAGTGTTGCATGCAATACACTGTCAAGGGCTACAGTTGTTTTAACGGGCCTTACCAGCATATTGCGCGAGGTGTCGGTTCTGTGATTTACGGCAGGGTTGGTTGTAAAAGAAAATGACCTGGTGTTACCGTGCATGCTTGCGGAGATGGTGAGGTTTTTCTTTGCAAAGCTTTTTAGTACAGGTCCCTTGTCTGTATATATGGTTATTTTAACGCTGTCCTCCTTCTTTACTGCCGGTTGTGCGGCTTTAGTGCTGTCGAAAGAAATAGCGACCGACGCACGGTTTTGCGTGATGCCTGCGGCGAAGGCTATTTTTTCTTTATACTCTTTGTCGTTCTCAGCCTTTAAAAGGTCGTAACAGGTATAATTATAATCCTGTATTCTTTTAGCTGCTGCCTGTACCGAATCGTCTATCTGCGCTTCCCACTGTTTTTGTGCAAAGCGATAAGATAGCATCCATCCGTAGGCCAGCATAGAGCAAACGGTGAGCAGCACAGCCGTTGACAACCAGTAAAACCAGCGAGGTAAGTACATAAATCAAATGTAGGCAAGCAATAGAAGATGGTGCCCTTTTCGTTAACATTATTTAAGGTTCATTTACATAAAGCCCATTGACGCCCCTACCGGGCGCAGATACTTTTACGCATAAATTTTTTATCGTCATGAAAAGACTGAAATTATTGGTAGCGCTTATGATAAGTTTGCTATCTGTGTATCGCGCAGCAGCGGAGAATACCGATTCACTATTGTCGGCAAGTGTACCGTTGAAACGGCCATATGTAGTGCTCAACATTACATCCACCGATTGCATCGCCTGCCGCTCTATGGGCGTGGCTGTCTTAAACTCTTTAGCGGGCGACAAGTATAAAGATAAAATAGTAATAGTGACAGACGACAGGGGAATGACCCCATACTTTAAAGATAACAGCAGTATATACGGCAAGTATCCCGTAGTGTGTAGCCGCAAGCTATCTGCGGCGTTGTCTATTGGCCCGTTGAGCACGGTTGCGTTAGTGCAGACATCCGGCATTCATCCTTATTTATTTGCCAATGTAAATAAAGATACGCTAAGCTATCTGGCAGCCGTGCTTAGTGTGTCCACGCCTTACCGAAGGTTTACTATACCTGATTCGTTGCTCAGCGGGCTGTCTGCAATACAGGCCACCGATAACGCGGTGTTACTCACCAATGACCGTGTGCAGCTTGGGTTATTGTATGACAGGGCAAAAGGCACAGTGAAATACCTGCAGCCTTCAACAACTGACGAGGCTGCAGAAGCCGTATATGACATCTTCAGAAAGGAAGGTGGGAAGAAGCTATTTCCGGCGGCTGAGGTACGTAAAACAGTTGGCAGGATAGGGATGTCAATGGTTACTATATGCAGGGCAGATATGGTAACCGGCACCGCAATGTTTCGTTTGTTCAGCATGCAGCAGGATACTGTCATCACCGGTACTGATACCAACATCAACTGCCAGATGCGTAATCCAGATCTGCTGGCAAGCGGAATAAAAAACGGTGCAGATCCGTTCAACATTGCTTCCTATTCATCCTGCATTCCGGTTGATTCTGTACACTACAGGAATAAGTGCTATATGCCAACATCTACCATAGCATATGAAGCAGGCAGTGGTCATTTCCTGTTTCCAGTTGCTAACTATGAAAGCGGGCGTAAAATAAATTACAATGGCAAAGAGGTAAATGTAACTACCGACATGTGTATTGCCATGATGAAGGCTGCAGATAACAAGACTCAATACCAAAAGATATGGCCCATAGAAGGGTATGATGCCATGGAGGCCGGCTTGGTATATTTCCGGACGGATAAACAAGGACTGCCTGTGCTGGTCAATAATTCCCTAAAAGTACTATCCTTCCCCGAACGTGCTGTAAGCATACCTTATGCTTCACTGGCTGAGGAAAGAGATACGGTGGCTTATCTATACGAAGTATCGGTATCGGATAGCGGGATAAAGTTTGCAGCACAAACCACAGGTAAGGTAATTGTAGCCGGATATTTTGATCTTGCCAGGAAAAAGGCGACACTTGCAAGGCTGGATGATACTTACAGCTACTTCTGCATTAACGGCGCTGAGTTGCTGGCTTGCAAAAAAAGTGAAGATGAAGATAAGTGGCACGTATCACTATTCAGGTTGCCCTGAAAAAACAATTTAACACCGGGCGCAGGCATACCTTAAAGTATTCCTAAATCAAACAAGCGTGTGAGGTGCTACTACTGATATAAAGTAGCTTTACGCACATACGTTTGTTTAATTGAGAACCACGCTACTTTACTTCTTTCTTTTATTGCCGTTTGCGTCTTTTGCCCAGACAATGCAGGGCATAGTTACAGATGGGGCTACAGGCAAACCGTTGCTTGCCGTGACCGTGGTGAATGAGCGCACGCAGGATGCTACAGCAACTGATGAAAACGGATTTTACACCATAGCTGCGGTGCAGGGCGATAAAATAGCCTTTACCTATGTGGGGTACAAAACGCTGGAGCGCACAAAGCCGGTATCGGTAATAATAGCCACGCAAAATGTAAGCATGGAGCCAGGAGCCACCACACTTAAGGAGTTTGTGTATAAAGGTGATAAGCGAACCAAATACCAGATAGATTCTGCAGAGCGGATGGAACTATATCATACGCCGCTATCCAGGAGGCCACCCTCTCCATTCAATAGCCCGGTTTCGGCTATTGCCGAATTATTTAATAAAAAGGCACGGATGGCTTACGCATTTCAGAAGGCATATGTTACAGATGAAGAGGACCGGTTTATTGACACACGTTACACCACCAAACTGGTAAGCCAGTTAACCAGGCTGACAGGTGATAGTGTGGCGCACTTTATGTACGCCTACCCCATGCCATATGACTTTGCCCGTAATGCCAGCGACCTGGAACTGAAGATGTGGATAAGAGAGAAGTATAAAGAATGGCTGAAAAATCCGGTTGTTACACTGGATTCTGCAGATGTAAAACGCTAAATGATACAGTTATAAAGTAAAATCCCGCCCTGTTGAGGAGCGGGATTTCTTTATTTAGTGTGTGTTTTGGAAACTAAGGGAAAAGAACACCATTGTACTTGTTCACGTTAACCGGAGACACAGTAGAGTGGTAGTATGCGTTGATTGTTTCAATGATCTTGTTGGCAACAATTGCATAACCGCGTGGAGTAAGATGTACACCATCGAGAGAGAATGCGCCGCCTGTTACATAGTTGGCATTGTACATAATACCGTTGTAAGTGATGCCAGACTGCAATGTAGCCATGTAAGAATACATATCAACATAAGCAAGGTTGCGACGGAAAGCCTCGCCCCTGATAATGTCGTTGAAGCGCTGTGTAGCATTGCGGATGTTCTGCAGTTCTTCTGTAGTTATTACATACTGCTGAGGAATAGGCTTGAAGCTACCCCAGCCAGCACATGTAAGTGAATCTGAAGGGCAGGTGATCAGCACCAACTCCCCTGCTACTGCCTGGCGCATGTTGCCCAGGTTGTCACGAACAATAAAGAAGTTAGAACCCAGCTGGAACTTGTAGTTTATCGAATTGCCATAGAATGCATTCAGAGAGTCTGCAAGTGTCTGGCGGGTAATGGTAAGACCATTGATCGGTATAGTAGTAAAGAATGGTATCGATGTAATATCAGGGATATTGATCAATGCTCCCTTAGCACCTGTGCTAACAGCAGTTGCTACAGCTTTATCGTAAGCAGTATCAAAAACCGGTGTTGGTGTAATATCTGTTTGAGCGTAGAAATTACCGAATGCAGGAGCAGCATTACCTGATCCATCACCCTGTCCGCCGGCTGTAGCATAGCCCAGCACATCGTTGGCACCCAGCCACATGGTAAAGAATGTAGGGTGCAGGTTGTTTACGCGATACTGCAGCTCGTCCTGCGGAGTTTTTGTAACATCTACATAGAAGCGGGCGGCATATGGGTTAACGCCACCATAGCCGGTCACCGGATAGTCGGCCACCCTGATGCCCGGAACGCCAATGTTGTTGATCTGGCCGTTAGGGCCGGTACTTACATAGCGTTTTGCATCAGCAGGATCCTGCACATAGCCTGGAAGATCAATGGCTGAAAGCGTAGAGTCGCCAACGCAAGGGAAGATCATGCTCAGCACTTTCTTTGCTCCGGGATAACCATTGTCTGTTTTAAGCAATGGCTGGTAAAAATTACCCTGTGCGCCGCGATCAGCTATTTGAGCAAATTGTTCGAACAGGCGCTGTGGGTAAGAATTGAGCTGGCCGGTAACATACAAACTACCATCGGAATAGCCAGCCGTAAGCGAGTTGCCTATAGCCAGGTAGCTCCTGAAATCAGCATCGCCGGCAGTAGGGGGAACAGTAATATTTACACTGGGTTTGCAGGCTGCAAATAAGCAGGCAAAAGCACCAAGAATATATATTTTTTTCATTTTCAGATTGAATTAGAAGTTGTAATAAATACCGATACCAGGAGTTATAGCTTCGGTTTTGTAAGTGCCGCTGAAATTAGCGAAGTTGTAAGACGATGCACGCTTAGGTGTTGTCACCCATTCGCATGCAGCCATGATAGTAACACGCTTGATCGGCCTGACTGATGCACCGCAGGTTATCACAACGTGGTCTGCATCCGGAAGGTCTGGAGTAACATAACCATTGGTAACGGGTGTAGGGTCGTACGCACCACCAGCCATTACAGACACTACCTTGCTGATCTTGTAATTAGCACCTAGGCGTGTAACGAGTGTATTATGGTAGTGGCGTGGGGCATGATTGTCTTTCAATGCACTTGTATGTGTAGCAAAATTGATATACAGCGAGTCGTAAGAATTCCAGCCGGTGTAGTTGAAATCAGCCTGCAGGGTGAGGCGCTCGTTGTTGAGCGGCTTAACTGCAAAGCCTATAGATGCAACCTGTGGCAAAGGCAGGAATGTTTCGAAACGAGTATTCGGGAACTGATTTCTGAGCGTATACGGAACGTTGAAGTTGGCAGAACCGCCGCCCAGGTTCATGGTTACCTGCGAGCGGTAAGTAAGACCTACCTGGAAACGATCGCTGAACTTCATGTGCAAACCTGCGTTGAAGCCAAAACCATTGGCATTACCGTGTAATGAAAGGGTAGCGTCTTCGCCATATATATTTTGCACCGGCATTGCCTGCTTGAAATCGAATGTCCCGGTAGCATATATGAGGCCTATACCTGCTGACAGGAAGTTAGAGAAACGATAGCTGATCGTTGGCTGGAAAAAGAATGACTTCAGTTCAATAGACTGAACCACATAACGACCGATCCAGTTGTCGTCCCACTTAAGACCTGATCCAAACGGCGTGTATATGCCAAGACCCAGCGCCACACGGCTATGTTCCCTTACCGGACCGCCAACGTAGATATTGAATGGTGTAAAGGTCTGGTCGACCGAACGTGAAGAACCATAATAGTAGCTGCCGTAAGCAGTAGAAGGCTTAATGGCCAGTATGCTACCATATACCTGTACGCCCTTCATACGTGCCAGTGCACCGGGATTGTAAAAAATGGATGATGCATCCCACGCATAAGCAGTACCTGTGCCGCCCATAGCGAGCTGCCTGATGCCCTGCAGATTCAGTTGGTAACCGGCTCCGAAAGAAGAGAAGGATGCCATTGCCAGAGATGCCGCCAGTAAGTGTTTCTTCATAAACAGTGAGTGTGTTATGTAATATCTGTTTGGGTTGGCTTTGCAGCCAACTAATTGCGTAAGGTATGGCGAAATATTTATTTAACCAAGTCCACCACGTAAATCTATGCAAATATAAGCGAACCCGTTAAAAAACATAGTAGATACCGCCGGCTTTAATTGTTGAGATCGCCGCATCAGGCAAGGCCTGCAGTGCCTATGCTCACCTTTATATTTCCTGCATGTAGCAGGGCATTTGCGCAGGCTTCCAGGGTGGCGCCGGTAGTCAGTACATCGTCGAAAAGAAGTATGTGTTTGCTTTCTGCCCGTTCAGGGTTGTTTGCGACAAAGGCGTCCTTCATGTTGTTTATTCGCTCATTCCGGCTTTTGCGGGTCTGGCTCTCTGTGTTGCGCACACGTACCAGGATGTTTTCTAATATGGGTAGTCCTGTAGCTTCCCGTAATCCGATCGCTATCAGTAATGTCTGATTATACCCTCGTTTTGCTTCCTTGTCGGGGTGCAGGGGAACAGGCACCAGGTAGTCTATCCCATCTATCCATCCGCTTTGCTTCATCCTGTGTCCCCATACGCGGCCCAGGTAGATGCCGTTTTTCTTTTTTTTCTGGTATTTTAGCCCGTGCAGCAGGTGTTGCAGCAACCCTTCATCGGTAAAATAGCAGAACGATGCTGCTTTTTGAAATGGTATACGTCCCGCCAGCCGGAGCGCCGTTTCGTTTTCAGGGTGCCAGTTGTCTATTTCGGGAAGCTGTGCCTCGCAGGCCAGGCATAAAACATCTTCGTTGCCCGATAGCGGCCTGCGGCAGCCCTCGCACAGGTGCGGATAAACCAGGCGGAGCAAACCTTGTGTAAGCTGGTGTAGCATCATGGTGAATAAGCATCAAAGCTATCAGAAATAATACATTTTTCTAAAACTATATTTACTGGGCTGCAGATGGCTATGAATTGTGAAAATAATCGTGGCCTGGCTTTTATGGTAGCTTTGTGTAATGAATTTAATATTTTATGACAAAGACTATAGTCATCATAGGTGCAGGCTTCGCCGGCCTGCAGCTGGCCCGCCGGCTAAACAGCAAACACTATAATATCATTATAGTAGACCAATATAACTTTCACCAGTTTCAGCCGCTCCTGTACCAGGTAGCCACCGCCCGATTAGAACCCAGCGCCATTTCTTTTCCACTAAGAAAAGTTTTCCAAGGGCGCAAAGATGTAAGAGTACGCATAACAAAGGTGGATAATATAGACACCGATGCCCGCCAGATTCAGACTCCCGACGGTACCTTCAACTACGATTACCTGGTAATAGCTACCGGGTGTACATCTAACTTTTTTGGCAACAAGAATATAGAGGAGCATGCGTTCCCCATGAAATCTACCAACGAGGCTATTGCTTTGCGTAACCGCATACTGCTGAATTTTGAAGATGCGCTGAGTGCAAAGTCTCAGCAGGAGCTGGAAGAGATAATGAACATTGTGATAGTAGGCGGCGGTGCTACCGGCGTGGAGTTGGCGGGGGCGCTGGCAGAAATGAAAAAGAATGTATTGCCACGTGACTACCCGGATATGGATTTTTCTAAGCTGACCATATACTTACTAGAGGGCATGGCACATACGCTGCAGAATATGAGCGAGGCTGCCCAGCAAAAATCGCAGCAATACCTGGAGGAGATGGGCGTGAAAATACTGCTGAATACAATAGTGGAAGACTACGATGGACATGTAGTAAAGCTGAAAGGCGGACAAACCATCAACAGTGCTAATATGATATGGACAGCCGGTGTGCGTGGTAACGTGCCCAAGGGTATCCCCGATTCCATAATAGTGCGTGGCAACAGAATAAAAGTAAATGAGTTTAACCAGGTACAGGGTTTGCCAGAGGTTTATGCAATAGGAGATATTGCCTATATGGAGACCAAAGATTTTCCGCGTGGGCATGCCCAGTTGGCTAATGTAGCCAATAACCAGGCTAAAAACCTGGCAAAAAACTTTAAGCGGATGGCCGAAGGGGAAGAGTTGACCCCATTTGTCTACAAAAATCCGGGAACAATGGCTACAGTGGGCAAGCGTAAAGCCGTGGTCGATTTACCGTTCATGAGTTTCCAGGGTGTGCTGGCATGGCTTACCTGGATGTTCCTGCACCTGATGCTGATATTGAGCGTGAAAAACAAACTGATGATCTTTATTAACTGGGCCATCAGTTATTTCACCAACGATACAACGCTGCGATTGATCTTATTGCCGACAGAACGCGAGGTAGAACAGGCAGAGACACATACGGACCTGAAAATAAACAGGGCGGCATAGCCCTGATTTGAGGAGTGAACAATAAAAATGGTATTTTGGCACAATAAATGCTCTAATACCATTGTTTTAGTTTTACACATGGCACAAAATATTTTAATAATAGATGATGAGCGGGCGATACGTAAGGCGCTCTCTGAAATACTGGCCTTTGAAGGATTTGTTGTAGATGAAGCGGTAGACGGCGAAGAAGGGATAAAGAAAATAAAGGAGAACAACTACGACTGTATACTCTGTGATATTAAGATGCCAAAGAAAGATGGTATCGAAGTATTACAGATAGCTAAGGAAGAAAAGCCGGATACCCCTTTTATAGTTATCTCTGGTCACGGTAACCTGGAAACAGCCGTAGAGGCTGTGAAGAAGGGTGCCTATGATTATATATCCAAGCCGCCCGACCTGAACAGGTTGCTGATCACCTTGCGCAATGCAATGGACAAGAAGAGCCTGGTAACTGAAACCAAACAGCTGAAGAAGAAGATAGCCAAGAGCGGTGCCGAAATGATAGGCAATAGCGAAGGCATAAAACGTATACAAGAGACCATAGAAAAAGTGGCGCCTACAGATGCACGTGTGCTGGTAACCGGTGAGAATGGTGTGGGTAAAGAACTGGTAGCACGCAGAATACATGAATTAAGCAATCGGGCAAATGGTCCGCTGATAGAGGTGAATTGCGCTGCTATACCATCGGAGCTAATAGAGAGCGAATTGTTCGGTCATGAGAAGGGATCTTTCACATCGGCTATAAAGCAAAGGTTGGGTAAGTTTGAGCAGGCCAGTGGTGGTACCTTGTTCCTCGATGAAATAGGTGATATGAGTCACGACGCACAAGCCAAAATGCTGCGCGCATTGCAGGAAGGTAAGATAACCCGTGTGGGTGGGGAGAAGGAAATAAAGGTAGATGTGCGTGTAATAGCGGCTACCAATAAGAACCTGCTGGAAGAGGTAGAGGCAAAGAAATTCCGCTTAGACCTTTATCACCGCCTGAGCGTGATATTGATACAGGTGCCATCGCTTAATAATCGCCGCGATGATATTCCATTGCTCATCGATCATTTCCTGAAAGACCTCTGCGATGAATACAAGCAGCCGGTAAAAGAAATAGAACCTGCGGCAGTAACAGCCTTGCAAAACTATAACTGGACAGGAAATATACGCGAATTGCGTAACGTGGTGGAGCGGCTCATCATCCTGTCTGATAAGAAGATAACCAAGAAGGATGTGGAAAGCTACATCCTGAGATAGCACATAACTGATAAGAATGAATCAGGGCGTCCCCGCAAGGACGCCCTGATTTTTTAATAAGGAATGCGAATTGCTTAACGAAGTATGGTCAACTTATCGTGATAAACAGCAGCACCACTATTAAGTTTGATAAAGTAGCTGCCTGCCGGGAGGTTACGTACGGTTACAGATTGGCTGGTTACTGCTAACGTTTGAACCGTTCTACCGGCCATGTCTATTACCATCATTTGTCCCTCTGTGTTAGCTGGTATATCAATTGTCACCTCACCATAAGATGGGTTAGGATAAATATGTAATGCATTTGACGATATTGAAGGGGTGCTGATACCCGTGGTGTTGGTATTTACAACGCGGACAACATTGCTTACCTCGTCGGAGATATAAAGCTTACCATTGCTGTTATCGAAAGCTACACCGTATGGTCCTGCCATTTGTGCAGCTACTGCAAGCCCGCCATCGCCGCTATATCCATTGGTATGGTTGCCGGCAATGGTGGTAATGTAGCCGCCCACAGTTACCTTTCTTACTACGTGGTTCCCATAGTCGGCTATGTACACATTCTGGTGGTGGTCTACCACAACCTCGGTAGGTGTATTAAGGGCGGCGGCATAGCCAAGTCCGCCATCGCCGCTATACCCGAAAGATCCGTTGCCGGCATAAGCGTTGATGATGCCGGCAGCGTTGATACGACGTATAGATGAATTGCCCTGGTCTACTATGTACACATTGCCAAAAGTATCTACGGCGACGCCTTTGGGAAAGTCCAGTTCAGCTATAGATGCAGAGCCGCCATTACCACTATTGCCAGGCCATCCGTTGCCACAAATTGTAGTAACAACACCGGTATCCAACCGCTTAATGGAGTGGTTATATACATCTGCAATAAAGATTGATCCATTTTTATCTACAGCTATGCCCGATGGCCCGTTGAGCTGTGCCGCTGTGGCCAGGCCGTCGGCATTGCCTGCAACACCCGTACCTGCAATGGTATTGATAGTGCCGGATGGGTCTATCATGCGGATCATATTATTGCCATCATCGGTAAAATAGATGTTGCCGTACTTGTCTACGGCTACGCTGGTGGGTTGGTTTATCTGGGCCGCAGTTGCCGGTCCGCCATTACCGCTGAGACCTTGCACGCCAGTGCCTGCCACCGTTGTGATGGTGCCAGAGGGAGTAACCTTCCGTATCACGGAATTACCTATCTCGCAGAAGTACACATTGCCTGCGTTATCCATGGCCACTCCAGCCGGGGCATAGCATTGCGCATCAGTAGCCGCATTGTTATCGCCGCTATAGCCTGCGGTATGGTTACCTGCAAAAGCGTTTATTGATTGTGCGCTAACTGCAGAGACAGACAATAGAGCAATGCCTGATAAGGCCAAGGAGTATGCAAATGTTTTCATAGACATGCATTTTTATTTGCAGTGAAAAATTAAGATTTTTTAGTGGGTAGGGCAAATCGAATATTGTATTAGAGATATGAAATAACAAACAATTATGTTTCTCTAGTGTCAATCAGGCCGGGTCCACGTCAAACACTATCTGTACATTACTATAGCCGCGCTGGTTAAGAATATGCTGGCGCTGCGCTTTCAGAAAATCTTTTACGGCTTCTACCAGCTTATTGTCTTTAGGGCATTTCAGCCATATCTCTTGTATATACTGGTCGCGCACGCGGGCTATGATGGCAGGCCCGGGTCCTTGTACGGTTATGTTGGGCACCTTGTTCAATGCTTCTGCCATCAACCCCGCTGCCTGCATGGCTTTAGCTTCATCCCTGTGCCGGAACACGATCTTTATCAGCCTGCTGAATGGCGGGTAAGTAAACTGCTCCCTGTACTTTATTTCTGATCGGTAGAACGAACTTACGCTGTGTTCCTTTACCATGTGCAGGGTAGGGTGGGTTAAATTGTAAGTTTGTATCAGCACCTTGCCTGCGCCGTCTGCACGCCCGGCCCTGCCGCTTACCTGCTCCATTAGCTGGAAGGCCCGTTCATTCACCCTGAAGTCCGGGTAACTAAGAATGCTATCGGCACTGATAATACCCACCAGCGATACTGATGCCAGGTCCAGCCCTTTCACCACCATCTGTGTGCCTACCAGTATATCTATCTTATGTTTTTCGAGTTTGTCAAACAGCTCGGTAATGCTGTTCTTATTGCGCATGCTATCCACGTCCATTCGGGCGACCTTAGCCTTCGGGAACAGCTGCTGCACTTCTTCTTCTATCTTCTCTGTGCCAAAGCTTTTGCTGTTCATACTGCTGCTGGCACACTGTGGGCAGGCCTGGGTAGGTGCCGCCTTAAGCCCGCAATAGTGGCAGTGCAACTTGCCTGTGCTTTTATGAAAAGTGAGTGATACGGCGCAGTTGGTACACTGGGGTATCCAGCCACATACCGTGCATTGCTGGAACGGCGTATAGCCGCGCCTGTTCTGGAAAAGTATGACCTGTTTTTTATTTAATAGAGCCTTGCCGATAGCTTCCTGTAGCAGCGGGCTGATGATGGTTTTTTTGTCTTTTAACGGATCTGCAACTTTGGGGTTTACCAATTCTATTTCGGGCATGTTCACCCCCATGTAGCGCTCTTTTATGGATGCATAAGCGTATTTGGCCTGCTGCACATTATACAGGCTTTCCAGCGACGGTGTGGCAGAGCCTAAAATAACCTTGGAGTCGTAAAGGTTGGCCAGGTATATCGCCGCATCGCGGGCGTGGAAACGGGGCGCAGGGTCGCGCTGTTTATAAGAACTGTCGTGCTCCTCGTCTACTATCACAATTCCAAGTGAGTTGTAGGGCAACCATAATGCAGAGCGCGGGCCAACAACTACTTTGTAAGTGCATTTGCGTACTTTCTCCCATATTTCTACGCGCTCATTATTACTGAAGTGCGAATGATAGACGCCGAGGTCGTCGCCAAAATAGGCCACGAGCCTGCTTACCAGTTGCGTGGTAACCGCTATTTCGGGCAGCAGTAATATAGCCTGTTTGCCTTGCGCCAGTGCCTCGCGTATCTTGTGGATGTATAGCAGTGTTTTACCACTGCCGGTAACGCCTTGCAGCAGCGCTACATTTTTTTCACTTAAGCCCTTGTTCAGCTCTTCGTAAGCTGTCTGTTGCACATCAGTAAAGGCTACCTCTTTTGTCGCTGCAATATTACTGGCAGGCAACCGGTCTATCTCTTGTTCCTTTATGTAGAAAACATCTTTCTCGGCAAGCGCCTTTAGTTGAGCTGCTGTAGCTTTAGCGCGGTCCAGCAGATCTGTCTGGCGCACATAGCCGTGTTTTACCTTCAATTCAGTGTAGGCCATCAGTAGCTCCAGCTGTTTTGGTGCACGTGCCAGCTTATCAAAGAGATACATCATGGCCTTCTCCTCTTCGTAAGCTTCTGCCAGTACCACAATGCGTTCTTTCCTCGGCTTGTACGACTGTTCAAGTGCCTCATTTATCCGCACTGCTTCGTGCTCCAGCAACTCGTTCAGCACCTTGGCCAGGTGTCTGGCACCTACTATGTCGCGTAGCTCCGTTATGGTTATTGCTGTTTTTATCTGCAGGGCATCTACAGCCAGCCACGCTTCGGCGCTCCATTCTACATATACATCAGGTTCGGCTATCCACTGCAGGCGGGTTTCACCCATCAGCTTCAGGTGGGCGGGCAGAGCAGCCTGCATCACTTCCCCTGGGGCTGCCATATAATAGTCGCCTATCCAACGCCAGAATTTAAGCTGCTGCTCATTCACTACCGGCTCGGTATCAATTATGCCACGCACCGGTTTTACCATGTATGCTTCGGGCTTGTTGTTGTGCAGGCTTTCTACAATACCTGAGTATTGCTTGTTCTTACCGAGTGTCACCTCCACCCGCATGCCCGGCCGTAATGCATCCTGCATCTCTATAGGCACACCATAGGTAAGTACCTGGGGCATATTTAATGGCAGTATGATGTCGGCAAACATTCGTGCAAGTTAATCAGCAGTAATGGAAAATGTAGTTAAATATCAGAAGAATAAGTCCGCTGCTATACCATCTGCAAACAGCTTGCCTTTTTGGGTAAGGATCAGTTTGTTATTGTTCAGTTCCAAAAGTCTTTTATCCATTTGTTCTTCGGCGTTGCGTAGTAGTTGACGAGCCATATCCTCGCTCCAGTCGCGTTTTATCTTTTCTATATCGCAGCCCCACATGGTGCGCAGCGAGGTCATAATATATTCATTCAGGAATTCTATTTCTGTAAGCTGCTCGGCTTCCGATGGCAACTTCCCGTCCGTCAGCAGGCTTTTTATATAAGTTGCATTATTCGCCACATTCCAGCTGCGTGTTCTGTTTTTATAAGAGTGTGCAGCCGGTCCGATGCCCAGGTAAGGCAAGCCCCTCCAGTAATTAGTGTTATGTAGCGCATAATGCCCCGGCAGTGCCAGGTTCGATATCTCATAATGGTCAAACCCCATCGCCGCTGCGTGCTCGGTCAATATCTCAAACTGGCCGGCGGCCTGTTCTGGGTCTACGGGTGCTGTTTTTTTCTTCTTTATGTTATGATGCAAGGCTGTTTTTTCCTCTACGGTAAGGGCATAGGCCGAGAAGTGCTGTACCCCCAGTCCGGCAGCTTTATCAAGATTAGCTTTCCAGTCCTTGTCGGTAAGGCCAGGTGTGCCGTATATCAGGTCTATGCTTATGTTGGTGAGTCCGGCATCTTGTGCAGCCTTTATGGCATAGTCAGCCTCCTGCGCATTATGTGCCCTTTTCATATATAACAGGTCCTGGTCGCGGAAAGATTGTACACCGATGCTCAACCTGTTAACCGGGGTGGTACGCAAACTGCGGGTATATTGCTTGTCCAGGTCATCAGGGTTTGCTTCCAGGGTATATTCGGTAATATGGTCGGCCTTATAATTACGCTGAACGGTTTCTGTTATCCTGTTGATCTCCGTTTCCGATAATAGGGAAGGGGTGCCGCCGCCAAAATAAAGCGTGTTGACGGGTATGCCATAAAGCTCTTCCTTGCGCAGCTCCAGTTCACGGATAATGGCCTGCACCATCTCGTCTTTATGCTTTAATGAAGTGGAGAAATGAAAATTGCAATACACACACGCTTGTTTGCAAAAGGGTATATGTATATATATGCCGGCGGTAGGGCTGCCGTTCTCCTGTTTTATTTCCAGGCCGTTGATCATCGCTGCAAAGGTAGGGTAATATAGAAAAGCAGGCTTTCAGTACGTTACGGTGCCGGATACATTGATATTAACACGTATTAGTGGAAAAATACTCCGTGCATTTTGCCATTCGCAATTCATTCAGCCGTTTAATCTGTTTAGTTTTGCATTATTCATGCGTTTTATCCGTTTTCTGCTTTGTTGTGTTGTATTATTTACTGCAGTTGGTGCACAGGGTGCTCCTTTGCAGTTGGCTAAATATGGTATCCCTGTATTGGCCGACAGTGCAGTGATGAAGCAGCAGACCCTGGCGATGACCGACAGTGTACTGAGCCATCACCCAATGGTGAGCACTACCTACATCGTCAGCGATATAGAAACTGTTCACAAATGGACATCACAGACATCAGATTTCTACCTGTTGCTATCGCTGTGCCTGCTACTGGGTATCATCAGGTTTATAGATCCCCGGTACTTTGTCAATCTTTGGGCTGCCTTCTGGAATCCCACACTCAGCAGCCGCCAGTTAAAGGACCAATTGCAGAATGCAGGATTGCCTAACTTGCTGATGAACATATTTTTTTCCATTACTGTTGGTTCTTATATATACTATGTTGTAAGATATTACACGCCGCACCCATCAGGCGTAATACCATCGTCCCTGCTTATCACTATGCTTATAGCCGGCACAACTATAATTTATTCTGCCAAGTATCTTGCTGTAAAATTCAGCGGCTGGGCTTTCAGGCTCGATGCTGTTACCGAACATTACCTGTTCAATGTGTTTCTTGTCAATAAGATACTGTCAATGATCCTTATCCCGTTTGTTATTGTGCTGGCGTTTGCTGATGCGGGGGTGGTAAGGCAGATGATCGTTATCTCGTTTATCACAGGCGGAATATTATTGCTCAACCGGTATTTCAGGTCGTGGCAGGTGTTTGGGTCATTTTTCCAATATAGCAAATTCCACTTTTTTATGTACCTTTGCGCCTCGGAATTATTGCCAATGGCGGTTTTAATGAAATTATTAGTACTAGGACTGATGTTTTATTAACTCAAAAATAAAAATACCGAAACTCTCTATTTATGGCAAAAGCAGTTGCTACTAAGAAGAAAGGTACTGAAAAAAAAGAGGTAAAGATTGATAGCATACTTATCACCCAGCCACGCCCGGAAACAGAGAAGTCACCTTACTTCGATCTTGCTAAAAAGTTCAATGTTAAGGTAGATTTTCATCCGTTCATTCGCGTCGAGGGCCTCTCAGGCAAGGAATTTCGTAAGCAGAAGGTAGATATCAATGAGTACACTGCGCTGGTGCTTACCAGTCGTAGCGCTGTTGATCACTTCTTCAGGATATGCGAAGAGTTGAAGGTAAAGGTGTCGCAGGATATGAAGTATTTCTGCATCACCGAGGCTGTGGCGCTGTACCTGCAGAAATTCATCCTGTATCGTAAGAGAAAAGTATTTTTCTCTGCCGATGGCAGCACTGCCGGCCTGCTCGAAATTATTGGCAAACACAAGAATAACGAGAAATTCATACTGCCTCTTTCCGATAGTGGCAAGAATGATATTGCCCAATACATGATCAAGCATAATGTGCAGTATGCAGAGGCAGCACTATACCGAACGGTGTCTAACGACATCTCTGCGGTAATGGCTAATTCTTACGATGTAATTGTGTTCTTCAGCCCGTTCAGCGTGCAAACTTTACTGGAGTTTGATCCTAAATTCAAGCAGAATGGCACACTCATTGGTGCCTTTGGGCCTACTACCTCTAAAGCCGCTGAAGACAGTGGGCTAAGGCTGGACATTAAGGCCCCTGCACCTAACGCACCGTCTATGGTATCTGCACTGGATGTATTCCTCTCGGAGGCAAAAAAATAATTGACGTATCTATTTCGTTGAAAGCCCTTGCAAAAGGGCTTTTTTTATGCCTTAAATTACCCGCAGGTAACCTGTAATTTTAATTTTTCATCTTTTTAGTCGTTACTTTTAAACATGGCCAACAGACTGATATCCGAACAAAGCCAATACCTTTTGCAGCATGCTCATAACCCCGTAGACTGGTATCCGTGGGGCGATGAAGCCTTTGCCATAGCTAAGGAACACAATAAGCCGCTAATAGTAAGTATAGGCTATTCGGCATGCCATTGGTGCCATGTTATGGAGCGGGAGAGTTTCGAGAACGCCGATACCGCAGCTTACATGAACGAGCATTTTGTATGTATAAAAGTGGATAGGGAGGAGCACCCCGACGTTGACCATATGTACATGGATGCTGTACAGGCTATAAGCGGTAGTGGCGGCTGGCCGCTCAATGTTTTTGTCACGCCCGATAGGATCCCTTTCTATGGGGGTACTTACTATCCTCCGCGGCCTGCTTACAACAGACCCTCATGGCTGCAACTGATGCAACGCATGACCACCGTTTGGAACGATCAGCAGGATGAGGTTCAATTGCAGGCAGGCCAGATGTTGCAGCACCTGCAGCAAGCCGCCAAAGTTATAACCGCTAAAGGCAATACAGACTGGAACAGATCCCTGGCCGATGAGATCGCCGTAAACCTGCTGGACCATGCGGATAAGGTAAAAGGGGGCTTTGGCAACGCCCCAAAGTTCCCCGGCACTATGGCCATCACTTACTTGCTGGAGCATTATCACTTTACAGGTAATAAAGACTCACTGCAACAGGCCTTACTAAGCCTTGATGCCATGGCTGATGGCGGCATCTATGATCAGTTAGGTGGCGGCTTTGCAAGGTATTCTACCGATAGGGAATGGCTGGCACCACACTTTGAAAAAATGCTCTACGACAATGCATTGCTTGTGATGGCGTACAGCGATGCTTATGCAGTAACAAAGAATGCCCGCTACCGCACGATAGTGGAGGAAACAATAGCCTTTGCAGAACGCGAATTAAAGGATGCTTCAGGTATTTACTACTGTGCGCTTGATGCCGACAGCGAAGGTGTGGAAGGCAAATTTTATACCTGGACGTGGGACGAATGGCTGGCCGATCTCGGCGACCCCAACACCGCTGTAGCAGCGTATTTTGGTATTAAAGAAGAAGGTAACTGGGAGCATACCAACATACTGCACCTGGGACGTAACGCAGCAGAGATAGCTGCGGCCCACGGTATTACAGAGCCTGAGCTGATGGAGAAGGTGGAAGCAGTTAAAGCTAAGCTGCTGGCCGCACGTAGCCAACGGATTCGCCCGCTTACCGATGATAAAAGCCTGTTGTCGTGGAATGCGTTAATGAATCTGGCGCTGGTAAAAGCCGCTGTTACATTTAAGGATAACGCGCTGCTGCAACGAGCAACAGATCATGCTACAAAATTATTATCAGAGTTCGATACGGCTTCAGGCCTCATGCACGTATGGAAGGGTGGCGTAGCCAAAATACCTGCCAAGCTCGATGATGTGGCTTACCTGGCGCAGGCGCTGCTGCAACTATCTGCTGCCACCGGAGATATGAACTGGGCTGCGAAAGCAATAGATTTTACGGAGCAGGCAATAGCAGATTTTGCACATGCTGATGGGTTCTTTTATTTCACATCAGCCAGGCAGACCGATATACCGGTGCGCAAGCTCGATCTGTATGACGGTGCAACACCTTCAGCCAATGCAGTAATGGCCCATAATCTGTGGCTATGTGGCATGCTGGCCGAGCGCAACGAATGGATAGCAATGGCAGATAAGATGCTGCACGATATGGCAGGCACTACACGCCGCTACGCTTATTCTTTCGGTTACTGGGCGCAGCTGATACAGCGCAGTATTTACGGACAAAAAAGCGTAGTAGTTACCGGTTCAGCGTCAAAAGAAGCGATAGCCGGGTTGAATGAAAACTATTTGCCCCATGCTTTTTTGCTTTTTGCTGCGTCTGAAACCAAAATTTTACCTATCTTAGAAAATAAATTTTCGGACGATAAATTGCATATATTTGTG
The DNA here is from genome assembly GCA_964588295.1 of uncultured Flavipsychrobacter sp. Classification (GTDB taxonomy): domain Bacteria; phylum Bacteroidota; class Bacteroidia; order Chitinophagales; family Chitinophagaceae; genus Flavipsychrobacter. Next base: position 74,771 of record CAZPOT010000011.1, read on the forward strand.
TGTTCCGGGGATAGATGTTTACCGCCTGTAACCAATGTGGAGCAGGCTATCAGGCTGATCAACGATTTTGAATAAAGTAATGCTTATTTAAAAATCGTTAATCCGTTTGTTTAACATTTTTTTACGGAAAGTTGTATTTTTGAAAAATTCTTTGAATATTGTGCGTCGGTTTTTAAATCTTATAGTTTAGACCCCGACTTTTACTTGCCAAATTGCTAAAATAACAATAGTAGTATGAAAAGAAAATCCCTTGCAGTCTCAGCTTTAGCATTGCTCGCACTATTTGCAAGCTGTGGAAAAAGGGGCTCTAATGGCCAATTGATAGGTGACCAGAATCGTCTTATGTACAAAGCGCCAATGCCTATCGGTATGGTGTGGGTGCCTTCAGGCACCTTCAAAATGGGTGCAAACGACGAGGACGTGCGCGGAAGAAATGACGCGACAATTCATACTGTTCAGGTAACAGGTTTCTGGATGGATGGCACCGAGATATCCAACCAGGAATATCGTCAGTTCACCAACTGGGTAAAAGACTCGATCGCCCGCACTATTCTTCAGTATGTGAAAGACCTGCCGGATGGTTCTACCCGCCTGGACTGGAACAAGCGCATCAACTGGAGAGACGCTGACATCCAGGATCAGCTGGCTTCTATGTACACACCGGCAGATCAGTCTGGCTGGGGTGTTAAGTTGCTGGATGCGAGTAAGCTGATCTATCATTCCTCAACGTTCGATTTCGCAGGTGCTTCTCGTGCGAAAGGTGCGCCTGGTTATAATGAGAAGGCATTCATTATAAATTCAGATGTTCCTGCTTATCCTGATACTACTGTTTGGGTGCGCCAGTATTCATACTCTTACAATGAGCCTATCAGCCGCCAGTATTTCTGGTTCCAGGGCTTCAATACTTACCCAGTTGTAGGTGTTAACTGGAATCAGTGTAATGCATTCTGCGATTGGCGTACAAACCTGTGGAAGTCTGAGCGTGATAAATCTCGTATGTACACAGAAGGCCGCTTCCGTCTTCCTTCAGAAGAAGAATGGGAATATGCAGCCCGCGGTGGTCGTAACGAAGCGCCTTACCCATGGGGCGGTCCTTACATCATCAACAAGAAAGGCTGTTACCTGGCTAACTTCAAACCTCAGCGTGGTAACTACTCTGCCGATGGTGGCCTGTACACAGTTCCGGTTGATAAATATGCAGCAAATGACTTCGGTCTGAAAAATATGTCTGGTAACGTTGCCGAGTGGACCAACTCTACATTTACCGGCGGTACTTACAACCAGGTGGCTGATCTGAACCCAGAGTTCAACCTGAGCCCTAAAGACAACAGCAAAACATATCTTACCCGTAAAGTAGTTCGTGGTGGTAGCTGGAGGGACGTAGCATACTTCCTGCAGGTGAGCACCCGCGATTACGAATATGCTGATACTGCTAAAGCTTACATCGGTTTCCGTACAGTGATCACTCAGCCGGCACCAGCCCTCACAAACAGGCGCCCTATGAGGAACAAATAGTCTAACGTAATTTATCAATCAACTTTAAGAACACAAGATTAAATATAAAAGAACATGAATCCGATAGTAATCTTTTTTGAATCTAACGCTGGTAAGTACATTAAAAACCTGATCATCGGTCTTGGTGCATCGGTGGTGTTGATGGGTGCGCTGTTCAAGATCCAGCACTGGCCAGGTGCAAGTATCATGCTTACCTCAGGAATGGTTACTGAGGCTGTTATCTTCGCCATGCTTGGTTTGCTCCCACCTCACAGCGACTACTATTGGGAGCGTTTTTACCCTGGTATCACAGAAAACCCACATGTAGAAGCGTACAAGAAAGGTATCAAGCACGTTCACGGTCCTGCGCACGATCAGAAAAGCGCTGGTGGTTCTGGTGTATCTGATATGAATAAAATGCTGGAAGAAGCCCAGATCAACTCTGCGAGCCTCAAGCGTCTCGGCGAAAGCTTTAATAAGTTTGGCCAGACTGTTGATCAGATAAAAGACGTAAGTAATGTAGCAGCTTCTACTGAAGCTTATTCAAAAGGTGCACGTGAAGCTGCTGAAGCTTTGGGCCAGATGAAAACTACATTCCAGGGTGCAGCTAAATCAATGGGTTCTTTTAACGAAGCAGCTGGCGATACTGTTAAGTTCCACGAGCAGGTAAAAGTATTGTCTCGTAACCTGGGTACACTGAATCAGATATATGAAGTAGAACTGCAGGATGCCAACAATCACCTGAAGGCAATGAACAAGTTCTACAGCAACCTGGTAGCAGCTTCTGATGCGATGGCAAACAGCGCTAAGGATGCAACTGCTGCTAAGGAGCAGATCGGTCTGTTGGCTAACAACCTGACTACGCTGAACAAGATATATGGCAATATGCTGTCTGCAATGCAGGGCCGCTAATATCTAATTGGTAAAGAAGGAAAATTATTACAACTCACTTATAGTAAAAAGTAAATAATGTCTATACCTAAGGAGCCGCGGCAGATCATGATCAACCTGATGTATCTGGTGTTGACAGCCCTGCTGGCACTCAATGTATCTAACGAAATTCTTAACGCCTTCCGTACGTTGAGTACAAGTATCGATGACTCTAATAAGTCTATCGATGCGCGTACTGCTGAGTTGTACGCTGCTATCAAGGCAAGCGAAAAAGAGGCTGGCCAGGCTGAAAAAGTAAGGCCGTTCAGGGAGCGTGCTGATGAAGTAGTAAAAAAGTCTGACGAGATGTGGAAATATCTCGAAGAATGGAAGAAGAAGGTGATAGTGGCAGGCGGTGGTTATTCTAAAGAAGAGCCAAACATGCCGGACAAGCCGGATAACATTGATGCCACTACCACATTGCTGGTAGAACAGAAAGGTGGTACTGAATTGCAGAAGAAGATAACTGAGATGAGGCAATTCCTGCTGAGCCAGTTGCCTACAGATTCTGCTGCAATGAGCCCGGTAATGCCTGTTAAAGTAGTGCCTGCAATCAAGAACCACGACCATAACCCAACAGGCGACTGGAATATTGGTAACTTCGAGCACATGCCTACTATTGCGGCAATCGCAATGTTCTCTAAATTCCAGAACGACGTACGTAGCTCCGAAGCTATGGTGATCAAGCGCCTTGCTGAATTGGCACATGCTAAGGATCTGAAGTACGATACTGTAGCTGCCGTTGCAGTACCTAAAACTACTTACGCGCTCCAGGGCGATAAGATCGAAGCAACTATCTTGTTGGCTGCGTTCAATAAGAGTAACCAGCCTACGGTAGCAATATCGCAGGGCGGCGGTGAAAAGAAGCCCGCTAAAAATGGTGTTATCGAATGGTCTACAACTGCATCGGGTACTGGTTTGCAAACTGTAAAAGGTACAATTACACTGGAAACTCCTGAACAAGGTAAGCTGACAAGGCCATGGTCTTTCGACTATATGGTAGGTACTACAGGAGCCTCTCTGCAGTTGGATAAGATGAACGTAATGTTTGTTGGTGTTCAGAACCCGGTAACAGTAAGTGCTGCTGGTTATTCCCTCGAAGACGTTTATCTTAAACTGCCTCCGGGTGGTACTGCTACCGGCGGTGGTGGTAAGTACATGGTGGAATGTACGCAACCAGTTGCGAGCTTCCCGGTTGACATCATGGCACATCCTAAGGACAAGGGCGCTGCCGATGTTAAGATCGCTTCAATGCCGGTTCGTGTAATGCTGATACCTAATCCTGAAGCACAGCTGATGGGCAAGAATGGAGGTTATATGTCAGCTAGTATGTTCAAAGCTGCAATAGCACCACAGGCTGTTCTGAAAGATTTCTATTTCGATGCCAAGTTCCAGGTTATTGAATTTACAGTAAACATCTTGCCTAAAGGCGGTGACTATATTCCTAACTTGTTGTGTAAGGGTAACCCCGGCGCTCGTTTCAGCGATAATAAGCAACTTGTTGAACTCCAGAATCGTGTTAAACCGGGAGATAGGATATTCATCGAAGGTATTAAAGCTGTTGGCCCTGATAAACGCATCAGGACGCTTAACCCGATCAATCTGACTCTGAATTAATTAACTTTGTAAAAACTATTTAGGATATGACAATCCTTCGTTTCAATAAATTGACACTTTCTGTCGCACTTATGATGAGTTGCGCTACAGTTTTTGCTCAGAAAGGTTCAACAAAGGACGAACCGGTAAGTGCAGGTTCTGACCAGGGTGTGAACGATTCATGGAAACCATCTCTCGTTAATGATGGTGCCTATGATAAGATGAAGCACTATGGCGCTCCGATCCCATGGCAGTATATCCGCGAAGCTGATGTACTCTGGAAGAAAAGGGTTTGGCGCGAAATAGATACCCGTGAAAAACAGAACCTGGCGTTTCGTTATACAGGTGACGAAAATACCGGTGGTGGTATGTTCATAGAAATTCTGATCGATGCTATTAAGAAGGGTAAGATCGTTGCTTACTCTACTTACGATGATCGTTTCACTTCAAAGCTCACAAAAGAGCAGTTAATGGAGCAGATCACCCCTAAGAGCGACTCGATTGAAGTAGAGGATCCGGTAACAGGCCAGAAATACTGGAAAGTTGTTACCCGCGATTTCAATCCGCAGACGATCACAAAATACCGTATCAAAGAAGAATGGGTGTTCGATCGTAATCAGGGTAAAATGGTAGTTAGGATCATAGGTATAGCTCCTGTTCGCGATATTTATGACGAGAACCAGGTATATCGTGCGTCAATGCCTATGTTCTGGCTGTACTATCCGCAGATCCGCCAGACATTGTCTGAGTACGAAGTGTATAGCGCCAACAACGAAGTGTACCGCTCTACATGGGATGAGTTCTTTGAGTCTCGCCAGTTTTCTAGCCGCATAACCAAGGTGTCAAATGCATTGGATCAGCGCTTTGAAGACCTTTATGGTGTAGATGCCCGTGGCAAAATGGAAGCGCTATACGAAAGTCAGCAAAATGCCCAGGAGATATTTAATAAGGAACACGATATGTGGGTGTACTAATAAAGCCCGCTTGTTGATACTGAGAGCGCTGCATTCGCAGCGCTTTTTTCGTTATTTTGCACCACATTCTGTTGCATGAGCACTACTCAAAAACCACGCTTAGAGGTATGCCTCTCACCGGCATTGCTTCATTTATACGATACTACTAATACTGTAGTAGTTATTATAGACATATTCAGGGCTACCTCTACCATCACAGCGGCGCTGCATAATGGTGCTAAATGTATCATACCTGTTGCCTCGGTAGCAGAGTGTATATCCCTGGGTGAGCAGATTCCCGGCAGTATTACAGCAGGGGAGCGTGACGGCAAAGTAGCAGAGGGCCTCCAGCACGGCAATTCACCGCTGGAATATCCGGCTGAATTTATTAAAGATAAAACACTGGTGCTTACTACTACTAATGGCACCCGTTTGCTGCATATGGTCAAAGATGCTGATGAGATCATCATTGGCTCTTTCCTCAATCTTACAGCCGTTTGCAATTATTTGCTGGCCACCGGTAAAAACGTATTGCTCGGCTGCTCATCGTGGAAAGACCGCTTCAATATGGAAGATACCTTGTTTGCCGGTGCTGTAGTACACAATATTGGCCACGCCTTCGATATCAATTGCGACAGTGCCCGCGCCTCGCGCGTACTTTACCAGGCAACCGGCGGAAAAGATCTCCTAGAGTTTCTGAAAGACAGTTCTCACTACCTGCGTTTATCCCGTTTCGGATTGGTAGAAGATATGAAGTACTGCGTCACGCCCGATCAACATCCGGTTGTTCCGGTGCTCAGGGGCATGGAGATCGTCATTGCCCAATAGTACTATAATTGTTGTTATCTGAGTATATTTATGCCACATGGCAAAAGCTAAACATAATCAGCCCAGGCCCAATAATCCGGCACCTCGCCCGCAACAGGCAGCACAACCTAAACAGGCTGCCGTTGTTGCTAATGGGATGACTCCGCTCCGGCAGAATATCATCGCTGTATGTGGGGTTATTATTGTGGTGTGTTTGTTCTTATACACTTGTATCTACAACCAGTTCACCAATTGGGACGATCCGGGTTATGTTACTAACAACCCCCTCATAAAAGATTTTTCTGCAGAAGGCATAAAACACATTTTCGAGCTGAAGAATGCAGTTATGGGTAACTATCATCCGTTAACCATACTCTCTTATGCTTTCGATTACAGTAAGGTAGCGCTCGATCCTAAGCACTATCACGTGCAAAGCCTGCTGTTCCACCTGGTAAACACTGCTCTTGTTTTTGCTTTCGTCTGGCTGTTATGTCGCCGGCGTATGGTAGCTATCATTACTGCATTGTTCTTTGGGTTGCATCCTATGCACATAGAATCGGTGGCGTGGGTAGCCGGTCGTAAAGATGTGGTATATGGGTTCTTCTACCTGCTATCGTGCATATCTTACCTGTATTACGTCCGTAGTAACGATAGCGGTAAAAAATGGCTGTGGTACATTGCTGTAGTTGTACTCTACGCTGGTTCATTACTATCTAAGCCGGTGGCCGTAGTATTGCCGGTTACCTTATTGCTTATAGACTTTTTTGAGGAACGAACATTCTTAAAAGATGAGAATGGGAAGCAAATATGGAGTATATCCAACCTCAATTTTAAAATATTCATAGATAAGATACCGCTCTTTGTATTGTCCATATTTGCCGGTATACAATCGCTCAACGATCAGAAGGTGTTCGGCGCGCTCAACACGCAGGGAGAACATTTTAATGTTTTCGAACGTTTCTGCCTGGGCTGTTATGCATTCACAACTTACTTGTGGAAATTAGTGCTGCCGGTTAAGCTGCTGTGTTTTTATCCATATCTGCTTAAAGAGAACGGGAGTTTGCCGGGTATCTATTACATGTACCCAATTATTGCATTGGCCTTACTTGCATCGGTTGTTTTCTTCTTCCGCAAAAACAAGGCTGTTATCTTCGGTTTGTTGTTCTTTTTGGTAAATATCGCTTTACTACTGCAGTTTTTACCGGTAGGTGGTGCTATCATTGCCGACAGGTATACTTACCTGCCATATATTGGCTTCTTTTTTATCCTTGGCTGGGGTGTCGCCAACCTGCTCGACGATCCGGCTACCGCATCTAAAGGTAAGTTGGCAGTAGGCGCAGTAGCTGCATATGCATTGCTGCTCGGCTATATGAGCAACCAGCGCTGTAAGGTGTGGTACGATGGTATGAGCCTGTGGCGCGATGTGATAGAGGTGGAGCCGGTGCGTGCCCCAAACGGCTACAACAACCTGGGCTTCTTCTATTTCAATAAATTTAACGCGACGCCTGACCCCGGCGAGAAGAAGCTCTATTACGATTCCTCCAAATTCCTGCTGACAAGGGCCATAGAACTGCAACCCTCTTTTGTTAATCCTTACATCTCGCTGGGCGAGTTGCTGCGCAGTAACAATGAAATGCAGGAGGCTAAGGGCTACTATTACAAGGCATTAAAGCTGGACTCATCAGACATGGCGGCCAACGCATATCTGGGCCTGTCGGTTATTTACAGTATAGGCTATATGAGCACCCCGCCCGATAATGCCGCCCTCCGTGCTTTTTACAACGATTCAGCCTTGTTCTGTTACAATAAGACACTGAAAATGAAGCCATACAACCCGGAGGCACATAGTAATTACGCCAACTTCCTGGATATGACCGGTAAAAAAGACGAGGCAATAAAAGAATATGGCGTTGCCGTAGTGCAAAACCCCGATATTTATCAGCCGTATCTCAATCGCGCAAGGGCCTTAATGAGGGCGTCCAGGCCGCAGGAAGCACTGGCAGACCTGAACAAAGCAGTGCAGCTGGAGCCTAAGTTGGGCGAGGTAGTATATTGCCGGGCACAATGCTATATTGCACTGGGTAACAAAGACATGGCACAAAAAGATATGGCCACAGCGCAGCAATTAGGGTTTAAAGTGCAATAAGCACCCAACTTGCTTACTTGCACGCCTTAGGTATCTGTATTCTTTGCGAGAAAACTTTGCGTTCTTTGCGTCAACCTTTTAACAACAAACTAAAATAACAATATACAATGTCTAAAAGTGCATTTTACAACAGGCTGCAAACCGAACTGCAGGAACTGGAAAATAGCGGTATCTATAAAAAGGAGCGGATCATCGAGTCTGAACAGGGCGCTGAAATAATGGTGAACGGCAAAAAAGTACTCAACTTTTGCGCTAATAACTATCTGGGCCTTTCTTCTCACCCTAAGGTGATAGAAGCTGCACATAAAACTGTGGACGGCCGCGGCTATGGTATGAGTTCTGTGCGCTTTATCTGCGGTACGCAGGATATACATAAAGAGCTGGAGCAAAAGATATCAAAATTCGTAGGTGCAGAAGATACCATACTGTATGTGGCATGTTTCGACGCCAACGGTGGCGTGTTCGAACCATTGCTGGGCGAGCAGGATTGTATCATATCCGACGAGCTCAACCACGCATCTATTATAGATGGTGTCCGCCTGTGTAAAGCGCGCCGTGCCCGTTACAAGCACAACAACATGCAGGACCTGGAAGAGCAGCTGAAGGCCAATATGGATTGTCGTACCCGCCTTATTGTTACCGATTCTGTATTCTCTATGGATGGCACCATCGCCCAGCTGGACAAAATATGCGACCTGGCCGACAAGTATGATGCCCTGGTAATGATAGACGAAAGCCACTCTTCCGGCTTTATGGGTAAGACGGGTCGCGGCGTGCACGAGCTGTGCAACGTTATGGGCCGTATCGATATCATTACCGGCACCCTGGGCAAAGCGCTGGGTGGTGCGTCAGGTGGCTTCACCAGTGGTAAAAAGGAAATAATCGAAATGTTGCGCCAGCGCAGCCGTCCATACCTGTTCTCTAACTCACTGGCCCCGTCTATAGTTGGTGCTTCTATAGCAGTGCTGGATATGCTGAGCGAGACAACCGCCCTGCGCGATAAACTGGAAGAGAACACGCTCTATTTCCGTAAGCAGATGGTAGATGCCGGTTTCGACATCAAGCCGGGTACGCACCCAATATCGCCGGTAATGTTATACGACCCTGTACTGGCGCAAAAATTTGCTGCCCGCATGCTGGAAGAAGGTATTTATGTGGTAGGCTTCTTTTACCCGGTTGTACCTAAAGGCCAGGATCGTATCCGCGTACAGATATCTGCCGGCCACGAACGCCACCACCTGGATACCGCCATTGATGCATTCATTAAGGTGGGCAAAGAACTGGGTGTGATCAAGTAATATCTTTTAATAGAATATGATAGATGTGCCGCCATTGTGCGGCACATTTTTTTAGATGCATCCGGGCTGATAACTTTCTTTTAGCTTTCCGCAACCAACCCTAATCTACTGGTTATAAGTCTTTATTAAATTGTCAGTAAAAATCTACCGCTTAACGCAAACATAATATAATGTTTTTACGTTATTTTCGTTAGTTTTACGCGCTATTGCTATAGCTATCCTATTATATTTTATAAATATATTTTATGAGGAAATTCTTACTATTTACACTTTGTCTGCTCTCTATCAGCCTTTTCCCGGCGTTAGCCCAAATCCCTATTAGTGGAACTGTATGGAGTGGTTCGGGGATTTCGACAACTACTGCTTCAGATCCAAGTACATTTACCACTGTGCCAGCATCTGCTCTACCGGGTTCTGCAGCGGTAAATGTTTCCCAATGGAATAGGAACGGTACAATTACAGGTACAGCTACTTCTTCTGCATTATGCTATAATTCCAGCAATTGGGAGATTGGAGGATCTTTTGCAGCTGCCGTTCTTGATGGCAAATACATATACTTTACGATTACAAATAATGCCAGTACCGAACTGGAAGTTACAGCTATTCATTTAGAAACTCAAGTAAGCGGTACAGGTCCTACTAATGTCCAATGGCAGTATGCAATAGGTTCGGGAGCTGATCAGAGTTTTGGTGTAGCCACCGCTACTGCGACAACTGCAAGTCCTTCTACATTAGATTTCAGCGGAATAGCTCACATTTGTCCCGGTCAAACGGCAACCTTTAAATTATTTGGCTGGGGTGCAACTGGTGCTGCCGGAACTTTAAGAATCAACGATAATACCAGCATCACAGCCAACTACGCATCGGGTCCGCCAACAGCCACAGCCTCTAATACTACCAGCATTTTTTCACCGGTGTGTTCTGGCAGTACTGTAGTATTGTCCAGTTTTCCTTTTGGCGGTGTTATTCCTTACACTTATAGCTGGTCTGGTCCTGGGGCTTACACCAGCACTGATGCCAATCCGGTTATTGATGCTATCGCTGCCTCTGGCGGTGGCACTTATTCACTCACCGTTACCGATGCCTACGGCTGTGTTGCATCGCCTGCGGCTACAACTGATGTATATGTAAGTCCTGGTCCTGATACTACTATGTCGCTCAGTGGCCCGCTTGCCTTTTGCACACCAGGTTTTGAAACATTCACCGTACCATATAATCCTGACTACTTCTACGATTGGTATGACATTAGTTCAGGATTCCCGGTTGAGGTAGATTTCGGATTCGACGTTAATGCATACACTACATTTACTTCAGGCCAGTTTTTTGTACAGATCATAGATGCATTTGGTACCGGCTGCACCTCCACATCCGATACGTTTACCGTAACTGCTACTACAACGCCTACGGCTACTATCTCTGCCAGCGTATTGTCAGTATGCTCTCCGGCTGTTATTACGCTTACTACGCCGTCTGGCACAGGTTACACTTACCAGTGGTATTCATCGGCAAGCGGCGCCATAGCTGGTGCTACCAATAATACTTATAATCCAGCAGTATCGGGCACTTATTCTGTAACCGTTATTAATGGTTCCTGCTCGGCTACTTCTTCAGGAACTACCGTTACGCTCAATACTTCACCTGTTACCCCGGTAGTAACTCCTGCGGGGCCAATAACTGTTTGCTCCGGCAGCCCGGTTACACTCACTTCTACCACTCAAACGGGTGTTACCTATCGCTGGTGGCGCGGTACATTAGCCATACCCGGCGCTACCAATACTACCTACGGCGCATTGGTTAGCGGCACCTACAGCATGGTAGTTACAGGTGCAGGGGGCTGCACCGCAACTTCAAACGGCGTAACTATTACGCTCAATCCATTGCCGTCGGCCAATATTACTGCCAGCCCTAGCGTCACTATCTGTACGGGCAACAGCGTTACTCTAAGCACCCCATTAGTAGCTACCAATACATACCAGTGGCTGCTGGGCAATTTACCTATTGCCGGTGCTACAAACGCTACTTATAATACTACTGCGGGCGGCACTTATCGTGTAGTGGTTACCAATACGCTTACAGGTTGCTTTGATACAACAACTGCTCCGGGCACCACGCTTACGGTACAGCCATCGCCTTCAGCTGCCGATGCGGTGATCTCTCCGGCAGGTCCGTTTACTATCTGTTCCAACGATAGTGTTGTGCTCAGTACTCCGGGTACCACACCGGGGCTCTCGTACCAGTGGTTCCGCCCTGCCACTATTGCCGGGGCTACCAACTCGTCTTACACCGCCAGGGTTACAGGTAATTATACCGTCCGGATCACCAATGCTGCAGGTTGTTCTGTAACAAGTGCAGCCTCCGTAAGCATCACGGTCAATCCGGCGCCGTCTTCAACGATCACATTGTCCGGGCCTGTTACCTTCTGCCAGGGCAGCAGCCTTACTATCACATCAGCAACCGGTGCAGGTTATACCTATCAGTGGCACGATGCTTCTGGGCCTATAGCGGGAGAAACAGCCAATACAATTAATATTACCACATCGGGTATCTATTATGTGGTGATCACATCGCCGGCCGGTTGCCAAACAACCACTGCCGCTACTACAGTAACCGTAGTGCCTACGCCGTACATTACTGTTTCGGGCTCTCCATCGTTCTGTGCCGGTAACAGCGTACTGCTTACTGCCAGCACCATAGGTATACCTGGCGTTATCTACCAGTGGAAGCGCGACGGCGTGAACATCCCGGGGGCAGTATCTGCTACATATGCAGCCAATGTTACAGGTACCTATACCTGCTTTATTAACATACCTGGCAGCTGTGCTACACTCACCACGGCAAGCGTTATCAATGTGTTCCCGGTAACATTCCCGGATATTACCTTCGATGGCACCTATGTGAAAACATATAATTTCTATGCTTCTTACCAGTGGTATATGAACACGGTAATTATTCCTGGTGCCACCAGTTACCGTTATGCCGCATGGCAAAATGCCGCCTATCGTGTATTGATCACCGATACCAACGGTTGCCAGGTGCTGTCTCATGATTACGAGATCTTCAACCTGGGTGTTGATAATGCAGGTAGCAGCCAAGTGGTTACCATATATCCCAACCCGGCTACAGATATGGTGCACATAGACGCACCGGTAACAATAAAGGTGGCGATAACTACTGTGGATGGCAAGATGCTGATAGCAGCAGAAAATACGAAGGATGTTAATATTGCTTCCCTTGCCAACGGATTGTACATGATACTTGTCTATGATGATAAGGGCAACAGGTTGCACACCGAAAAACTGATCAAAAACTAACCGATAGTTACAGGATATTTTCTTTGCTGAGGCTGCCTGTAAGGGTAGCCTCAGCTGTTTTTATAACTGCAGCACTGCTTAAATTATAACGTTTGGTAATTCAACGATTGTGGCTTATATTGCAAGGTAGTCTGCCGTCATTGGCGGATGGAATAACTATAACTGCTTTTGGGTAATTTTTAGAATATGAAAAAATTATACACCTTATTGTCTGGTTGTCTACTTGCGCTCACCTCTGTCGCGCAGACCACCACTGTTAGCGTTAATGCCACGGGAGCAACGGGTTCTTATAAAACCGGCTGGGTTCGTGTGTGGAACACAATATCTACGTTTGATGGTGACATGAACGTGAAGTACAACAACACCACGACTGGTACTAATGGTATGCGCCGGGGCTGGGCTGTATTTAACACTGCCGGCCTTGTGCCGCCGGGCGCTAGTGTTACAGCTGCCTCTGTACGCTTTACCATAAGTAATGCAGCTACAACAGGCAACCCTACCTGTATTATAAGTGGCTGGGCGGGGGATATGTCTACCATAGCCGCTTCTTCTCCTGCTACTGTGGCAACCAACTGTAGTGGTACTGCATTTAATAACAGCACATGGGGGGGGGCGGCCGCCACACTAACTAAAAATTTTAATCCTACCGGCGTCAATTTCGTCAATACCAACATAGGTACTATTTTTTCAATTTGCTTTAGCGCTACAACTACTCCTCCCGGGCAAATATACACGGTAACCGGCGAGGGTGGTTCCACATCTACCCAGCCACAGTTGGCTATTACTTATTCCTGCACAGGTGTTACAGGCGTTACTGCTACGTTAGGCTCTCCTGTTTGCCTCGGTTCTACATTTACACTGTCCGGTACTGCTACCGGTGCCGGTTCTTATTCATGGAGCGGCCCAGGTGGATTCTCATCTACAGATCAGAATCCGGGCCTTACTGCTACGGCTGCAACTGCGGGTGTTTATTCGCTTACCGCATATTATAATGCCCCCGGCGGCTGCGGTGTTACTACTACGCTTTCTGTAGCCAATAGTACTCCGCCTACAGCCATCACGGGTAATACCACGCCTTGTGCCGGTTCATACAGCACGCTTTCAAGCTCTCCCGCTACAGGTACATGGTCTATAAGTAGTACTTCCGGTGCTACAATGGCCGGCAACGTGCTTCATGCAGGTAGTGCCACAGGTGCTACTACTGTTACGTATACATTACCTTCCGGTTGCAAGGTTACAGCAGGCATCTCTACTTTAGATACGCCTACAGCTATCGTAGGCCCGGCATCTGTATGTAGTGGTGTTCCTACGGCCTATACCAGCAGCCCGCTTTCTGGTGTATGGAATGTTAACCCTTCAGGTATAGCGTCTATTCACCCTGCTACTGGCTCACTTACGGGTTTGTCGCTTGGTTCAGCTATCATTACTTATACCGGGCCTAATACCTGTACTACAACCAAGGCGTTAACAGTATTGGTGCCACCAAATCCTATCCTATCCTCATCCGGCAGTTTCGACCTTTGTCCTTCATTAAGCATTTCCCTTACCGACGACATTGCGGGCGGTACCTGGTCTACAACCAGTAGCAATATATCGCTAACATCTGCAGGTGTAGTTACTGGTAACACTATTGGTATAGCCCCGGTAACTTATACCAACATTTGTGGTTCTGTTAGTACCGATATCAACGTTACCCCTCCACCTGATCCTATTACGGGTACTTTCTCAGCATGTGTTAATGCATCCAGCTTGCTGCATAATACCACGTCAGGTGGTTTGTGGACCAGCAGCAACCCATCTGTTGCAGCAGCGGCAGCTGGTTTCGGTAGTGTTACAGGCATTAGCCAGGGTACAGCCACTATTACCTATACCGCTCCTTCAGGCTGTATAGCTACTACTCCGTTTACGGTTAAGCCTATCCCTGATACCATCAGGACTGCCGCCTGGGCGTTCAACACATGTGCCGGTGGTGGCACCCGCCTTGTGTACGACGATTCCCTTGGTGGCGTTTGGAGCACAGCTAATCCTTTTATAGCTACTATAGAGCCGGGCGGTATGGTGCATGGCGTATCTGCAGCTACTACCACCATTACTTATACAATGCCGGCTACAGGCTGCTACGTGACTGCTGCTTTTACGGTTAATCCATTGCCGGTTGCTATCACAGGCAATAACGCTATGTGCAGGCTCACTTCCGATACTTTGTACGATCTGTCTTTGGGTGGCACCTGGTCGTCCGACGCCAGCACTATTGCTGTTATATCTTCTACTGGTGTGGTAACAGGTGTTTCTGCTGGTACTACCAATATTACTTATACACTGCCTACCGGTTGTTACCGCACAAGGCCGGTAACCATTCATCCATTGCCAAATCCGTCTATAAGCTTCGATTGGTATCTTAATACCTTCAGCGTACCTGCATATTATGTAAGCTACCAGTGGTACTACAATGGCAACGAGATCCCCGGTGCAGTGTCCCGCTTCCTGGCAGCTACAGAAAATGGCAATTATGCCGTGCGCGTGGTTGATACCTTTGGCTGTGAAAACACTTCGCCGGTATATGTGATGACCAACCTGGCCGTTGATAACTTCAACTCCGCCGAGGCCATAACGGTAGCGCCAAACCCTACTACCGGCAACCTGGTTATTAGGTCATCGGTTAAGGTGAATGCCGTGGTTACAGGCATAGAAGGCAAGGTACTCATGACTCAGAACGATGCTCATTCCCTGGATATTTCATCGTTACCGGACGGTATCTATATGATCATGCTTACAGATGAGCAAGGCAATAAGCTCACTACCAGGAAAATTATCAAACATCAATAATTTTTAATTAACTTGCATATGAAGGGCTGCCCGCATGGCAGCCCTTTTTTATTGTTACAGCTGCACGCTGTCAGGTTTTATAGATATAATTACATACCGGACAGGCAAAAAATTTGTAGGTTTGCAGTATGACCGCAACATTAGAACAAGCCACCAAACTGGGCCTGCGCGAAGAGGAATTTGAAAAAATAAAAGAGATCCTTGGCCGCACGCCCAATTTCACCGAAGTAGCTATGTACTCCGTAATGTGGAGCGAACACTGTAGCTATAAGAATTCCATTACCTGGCTTAAAACTTTGCCCCGCGACGGTGCAAAACTGCTGGTAAAAGCCGGCGAAGAAAATGCCGGGTTGGTAGATATAGGTGATGGCTGGGGTTGCGTATTCAAAATAGAGTCTCATAATCACCCGTCTGCAATTGAGCCTTTCCAGGGCGCCGCAACAGGTGTGGGCGGTATCCATCGCGATATATTTACCATGGGTGCAAGGCCTATCGCCTCGCTCAACTCATTGCGTTTTGGTAAAGTAGACAACCCTAAGACCAAGTGGCTTATAAAGGGTGTGGTAAAAGGTATTGGCCACTACGGTAATTGCTTCGGCGTGCCAACGGTAGCCGGCGAGGTGTACTACGAAAGCTGCTACCAGACCAACCCGCTGGTTAACGCGATGAGCGTTGGTGTAGTACGCGTAGGGCAAACGGTTTCTGCCACATCGCACGGCGAGGGCAACCCCGTATTTATCGTAGGTGCCTCTACAGGTAAAGACGGTATCGGCGGTGCTTCTTTTGCCTCAGCCGATATCAGCGAAAACAGCGCTGAGCAACTGCCATCCGTTCAGGTGGGCGACCCGTTCGAGGAAAAGAAATTATTGGAAGCTTGTCTGGAGATGATACCTACCGGTGCATTGATAGGTATGCAGGATATGGGCGCGGCAGGTATCACCTGTAGCACCAGCGAAATGAGTGCTAAAGGCGAGCATGGCATGATCATCTACCTGGACAAGGTGCCTACCCGCCAGGCCAACATGAAGCCATGGGAAATGCTGCTGAGCGAAAGTCAGGAACGCATGCTGATAGTAATAAAGAAAGGACAGGAAGCTACGGTACAGGCCATCTTCGATAAGTGGGACATCCACTGTGTGCAGATAGGCGAGGTAACAAAAGACCTGAACCTGAAGTACTACATGAATGGCGAACTGGTGGCCGATGTGCCTGCAGAAAGCTTGGTACTGGGCGGCGGTGCGCCAATATATGAGCGCCAGTTCTCTACACCTGCTTACCTGGCCGAGATAGCTAAATATGATATAAGCGATATAGCTGAGCCAGTAGACCTGCGCGAGGTGGCTTACCAGCTGATACAATTGCCGAACATCGCCTCCAAGCGCTGGATATACGAGCAGTACGATAGCATGGTAGGTACAGGCAACACGCAGACCAACGAAGCCAGCGATGCAGCTGTAGTGCGTGTACACGGCACACAAAAGGCCCTGGCCATGACTACCGATTGCAACAGCCGCTATGTATTTGCCAACCCTAAAAAGGGTGCAATGATAGCAGTAAGTGAAGCAGCAAGGAATATAGTATGCAGTGGTGGTGTGCCGGTGGCAATTACCAACTGCCTCAACTTCGGTAACCCTTACAACCCTGAGGTATATTATCAGTTTGTAGAGGCCATCAAGGGTATGGGCGAGGCTTGCCGCAAATTCGATACGCCTGTTACCGGTGGTAACGTAAGTTTTTATAACCAAAGCGAAGATGGCCCGGTATATCCTACACCTACAATAGGTATGGTAGGCGTGCTGGAGAATGTAGACCAGAAGATGAGCCTTGGCTTTAAACATGCAGGCGATACCATCTACATGCTTGGCGTAGCGCATAACGATATCAGCTGTTCAGAATACCTGCACCATATAATAGGTGTTACACATAGCCCTGTGCCTTACTTTGAACTGGAGGAGGAATACAGGCTGCAACAGGCGCTGGCCAATGTTATCTCTATGAAGCTGGTAAAGTCTGCGCACGATATTTCTGAAGGTGGTCTCTTTGCCTGCCTGCTGGAATGCGCTATGGCTAATAACATGGGCTTCTCTATCAGCACCCCTGGGGATATGCGTAAGGACGCCTACCTGTTTGGCGAGGCACAGAGCAGGGTAGTAGTATCTGTAAACACAGACCTTTGCCCGCTGTTTGAAGCAGAGCTGAAAGGCTTGCCATTTACTAAGCTGGGTACGGTAAATGCGATGAAGGAAATAATGATAGACGACCACAACTGGGGTTACATCAGCGACTGGAAAGAAGCATACGATACCTCCCTCGAAAAGCTGCTGGCATAAGAGAATTATAAAAATGGAGCTGACTGCCAGCTATCGGGCGGGCGAAATAAGCAACACTTACAATAACATCAGTTCCGGCATACAAAGCCGGAACTAACTTTTTATAGCAAAACATGTTCCTTTAAATTTTACTTTTACTTTCACATGTTCATCCTCATCGACAATTACGATTCATTCACCTACATTCTGCATCACTACCTGCAGCAGTCGGGTATGGACTGCGTTGTATACAAGAACGATGAGATAACTGTTGATGAACTGAAGGCCCTGAACCCCAAAGGTATCATCATCTCACCCGGCCCTGAAACGCCTTTGCAGGCAGGCATATCTATGGACGTGATACAACACTTTCATCTGCATATACCCATCCTTGGCGTATGCCTTGGACACCAGGCATTGGGTATGTTCTTTGGTGCTCAACTGGCGCATGCGCCATACCCCATGCATGGCAAGGTAACCGAGGTGATACATAACGATCATTCTTTGTTCGCTGGGGTGCCATCTTCCTTTCCGGTAATGCGCTACCACTCACTTATAATAAACCATCTGGAGGGGACAGGGCTGAAGTCTATAGCCCATACTCACGATGGCATTGTAATGGCACTTGCGCATGAAACATATCCCTGTATTGGCGTGCAGTTTCATCCAGAGTCTGTAGGTACCCCACATGGGCTGCAGCTACTGAAAAATTGGACAAACCTCATTGCATGAGTCGCAATATATTGCTATGTTGCATACAATAAATAATGACTCACGTATAGACCATGATAGACTACTCGACTGTTTCGGATGGGAAGATCAATACTATTATTGAGAACCCCGGGAATTATGCAGATGAAAACGTGATTGTTGCGCTGTGTGAAGCCAGGCGCAGGGAGTTGCCTATAGAAACCAGGCTATTTGATAATTTCTGCGAACGGAACAATGCAAGAGATATTGCCGATGCTACTACTTCGTTTCTCTCTGCTCGTGGATATACCACGTACGCCGACTATGTGAAGGACGTACAATGGCATAAGAAGCTGGAAAAAAAGGATACAACTCCTCCACTTAGAAGAACTGATAATGTGATAAATAAAATCGGGAATGTCCAAGATCATGGAGTTACTGCGAGGGTTGAAAGGTCACACATTGCACGCAGTTTATTATTCCTGACGATCGGTATAGCAGCATATTATTTCCTGCACTATTATATAGTTGCGTCTGTATTTCAAGAAGATGGCCAGGTAAAGCTGTTTAAAATAGTGTTGGCTCAAATTTTAGTCTTCTGCGTTTTTGGTATTTTGACAACCTATCATTTTATAAGGGGAGTGATCCAGTTGATACGCCGGTAACACCTCAGTAAATTGATCAGGCACCTATCGGTTCTCTCAGTATGGTCTTCAGCTTTTCCGGCGCTGTCTTCCTGAAGTCGGAAAGATATACCTCGTGGTGATAGCCGCCCTTTTTCATGTTTTCGTTATTCATAAAGGCTACTATTTGCTGTATCGTTTCAGGTTCAGTATCAAAGGTGCCTATGTGCATCATCTGTGCTGCATCATGTGCGGCTGTGCTGTGCAGTACTACTGCCTCTGCTCTCGCAATACCTTTCTTTTCAATGGTTGTCTGTTGTGCAGCTGTTATGTGTTTAGCTCGTACACAATCGGGCAGCCGCACCATAAGCCTGTATAGCCATTCACTGCGCGGTATCAGGGCAGGTGCCTGCGCTGCAGTTATACTGCCGTGCTGTTGCTCATCATACCACCAGTCGCCCTCCAGCTTGGCTACGGTAAAGTCGTTGCCCTCCGCCTTGCACATAAACTTAACCCCATAAGCTACACTATACAGCGCCTGTATATCTTGCTGAAAAGATGCGGACGACGGATCGCCCTTGCCCTGAATAGCCAGGTACCTGGCAGCTTCTATATGCACCAGTTCGGGTTTCGTTTTAGCGGTGTAGTAGCTCTTGTATTGTTTGGTAAGGTCAAGCTTGTTCATACAGTTGTAATTGTTAGCAGGTACGGATATGCAATGATACAAAGTCCGTCATTGCGCAGGCAATGACGGACATCAGGAATTTGATTTTGGAATTTGAACTTAGCTTCATAGCAATAGAATCACAGGAGTTTGGAATTTGGAATCTGGTACTTGGACTTTGACTCCTGGAATTTGAAACTTGGCACCTGGAGTTTATTTACTTGCCCAGCTCATCAGCACTCGGGCCATAGCTGCCAGGTATGGCAATGTTCAGCAACCTCAGGTACACACCCAGTTGTGCACGGTGGTGCGTGCCCTGGTTAAGTGCCACGCGGATCACTTCATGCTTTTGCTGCACCAGTAAAACGTGTTCGCCGTTGCGTAGTGTCCATTGCTCCTGTAGTACATCTTCATTGGTATTGCGCACTGCTTCCAGGCTCTTGGCCAGCTGTGCTTCAAAGAAGGCCAGCAATTCCTTATTGTTTTCAAACGGTGGCAGCGTATAGGGGTTGGCGGCAAAATCAAGTTCGTCTGTAGTTACACCCATACCAGCCCATCCGGGCAGTTCTGCTAGGTGGCCACCCAATTGGCGCAACGTCATGCTCTTGGGGTGTGGCTGCCAGTCATACTTGTCTTCTGGTATCAGGGCCAGCATTTTGCGGGTCGTTACCGCTTCGTTTTCCAGTTCTTTCAGGAAGATCGGGATGATGTTCATTGTTGTGTGTTTTTGTTTACACTGCAAAGGAACAACCGCCCACTGACAGCCCTATGGCAGTCCGGAAAACCGCAGTCAAAAAAATTTTTTACTCCAGCGTGGACTGATTTTTTATGGCTGTTGACTATGTGGTACTGCTACATTATATCCATAGTATTATTTCTGTCCTGCAGGCAAGAGCCTCGTGCCCTTCCATATTCATATTCAGACAGTTCAGGTTTCGCCCTATCCGATAGTATACAAAAGGTATTGAATAAAGATGCTGATCTGCAATTGCGTATCGTAGAATTTGCCAGGTCGCTTATCGGTACAAAATACCAGTTTGGCTGTGCATCACCCGCTACCGGTTTCGATTGTTCCGGCTTTGTAAACTATGTATTTGGCCACTTCAATATAGAGGTGCCACGGTCTTCTGTAGAATTTACCAACAAGTGTTGCGATGTGCCGTTAAATGAGTCCAGGCCGGGCGATCTTATACTGTTTACCGGCACCAATAGCAGTGTAAGAACAGTTGGCCATATAGGTATCATTGTCTCCAACGATAGCACAGGCGTTCAGTTCATTCATGCCTCATCGGGCAAAGAAATGCAGGTGATGATCTCTTCGCTGAAAGATGCTTATACAGAACGCTTTGTGAAGGTGGTGCACATGGTAAGATAGCCTAATAGCTTACCGGTAGCGATTTCATATACTCATCTACATCCAGCCTTCTCGATCGGTCAAATTGTTCTCCTGTATTGGTAACAGACATAATGCGCGATACCCGGAAGTCGCGGTATTCGTTGCGTTTATGGCACCATGCTATCAGGTGCCAGTTCAGTGCATAGAAAATAAGGCCTATGGGTTCTACGCTACGGTTGCTCACTTCTCCGTTGTTGTTCTTATAGGCCATATTAATAATGGAATGCGACGCTATAGCTTCCTGCAGTACAGACAGGTACTCAAAGCTATGCCTGAAGCATTCCGGTATCTGCAGCTTTATATTATTGTCCAGCACATCCAGCTTCTCCTTCTGGGAGTGTCGCAGGCCTGCTTTTATCTTGTTAAGGCCGCTGTTATAATGCTTCCTTATCGATTGGTCTGCAAAGCCCTCCACCAGTGCTTCCATCAGCAGGAAGGCATTGGCTTCCTCGTTAGTAAGCGATACCGGTGGCAGGAAGAATTCCCGTACAACAAAGTAACCTCTGTTCTGTTCAAAGCTTACGGGTATACCTTGTTCACAAAGCGCCTTTATGTCGCGGTACACGGTGCGTACACTCATGTTAAAGCGCTCTGCTATCTTTTCGGCAGGCACATATTTCTTAGACTGTAGCAGCACTAGTATACCGAATAGCCTGTCAATTCTGTTCATGATGTTTAGAAGGTAAATGCGGTTACTGCATTGTCTTTAAGAATGTGCTCAATAAAAGCATGATGCTTTTTCTCGCTGCCGGTTACCATCCAGCGCCCGGTAATAATATTGCCTTGTTTGCTTTGCGATCTCGCTTTAATGCTCAGCCCGAATTGCGCTATCAGGTCTTCATACTTATGTTGTCCGTCCTCTTCGTAAGGGTAGGCTATTTTGTATTCCCGCACCTGGTTCAGCCTGTCTAGCCATGTATCAAAAGAAGAGAACAGAATAAGTACCGCCAGTACCAGCACAGTGCCGAATATGGACACCTGGTAAAAGCCGCCGCCTACGCCCATGCCCAGCGCTGCAGTAAGCCATATAGATGCTGCGGTAGTAATACCGCTTACGCCATTATCGCCACGGAAGATAACACCCGCACCCAGGAAGCCGATACCCACAACTACGTTCGCCGCAATGCGGTCGTGAGAGGCAGGGTCGCCCAGCATGTAGGAGAAAATGGTAAAAAGGCAGGCACCCACACTGATGAGCGTCATGGTCCTGAAGCCGGCCGACTTGCTGCGCAGTTCCCGCTCCACACCTATGCACGCGCCCACCAGCAGCGCCAGTGCCAGCTTAAATGCAATTGTATCCTGCATGATATATGCTGTTTATAAAGCGGATAAAGTTACTTTATTAATAAGAATTACACTGCTGTGCAAAATGGCACGATTTTACAGCATCACCACAAAACACTCAACCATGCAAACGTTTACCACTAAAGCCTACGGTGCCTCAGGCGCATTGATAGGCGGCAAGACACTTAAACCAATGGACATAGAGCGCCGCAATCCTGAAAAGGACGAGCTGCTGATAGAGGTACTCTACTGTGGCGTATGCCATTCCGATATCCACCAGGTCAATAATGACTGGCATAATACTATATATCCCTGCGTGCCCGGCCACGAAGTAATTGGCCGCGTAGTAAGCAAGGGTGCCGAGGTAACCAACCACCAGGTAGGCGATATTGTGGGTATTGGCTGCATGATAGACAGCTGCCGGCATTGCCGCCAGTGCCACAATGGCGAGGAACAGTTCTGCGAAGGGCCATACGGCGCTACCATGACGTACAATGGCTACCTGAAGCCCAACGAGACCGGCTTCAATACTTTCGGTGGATATTCCACGCACATAGTTGCTAAGGAGCGATTTGTATTGCGCATACCACAGTCGCTGGATATTAAGGCGGCGGCACCAATACTTTGTGCGGGCGTCACTACTTATAGCCCGCTGAAGCGTGCTGGTATAAAGCAGGGTACTAAAGTAGGCGTGGCTGGTATAGGTGGGCTGGGCCATATGGCGGTAATGATAGCTAAAGCTATGGGTGCAGAAGTAACAGCCATTACCACCAACGAAGATAAGAAGGCCGATGCCCTGGAGCTTGGTGCGCACAAGGTAATACTGTCGGAGAACGAAGACGATATGGAAGCGGCAGAGGCTACGCTGGATTTCATATTGATCACCATACCCGATTCGTTTGATGTGAACCCTTACGTAAAGCTGCTGAAGCCACGGGGCAGCCTGGTAACAGTAGGGTTGCTTGGCCCGTACGAAGAGCCACTGGACAATAACGAGGTAGCCATGAAGGGTAGGTCTGTTGGTGGATCGCTGATAGGCGGTATAAGGGAAACGCAGGAGGTGCTTGATTTCTGTGCGGACAATAACATATTGCCGCACATAGAGCTGATAGATATGGACGACATCAACGACGCCTACGACAGGATAATGAATGAAGAGGTACGCTTCAGGTATGTAATAGATATGCGCTCCCTGAAGAGTGATAAAACAGCATAATAGATTACACTGTAAGGAAGATTCATAACAGCCATAGCATCATCAATGCTATGGCTGCTTAATCTTTATAAGCATGCAGCAGCTCCAGCAGGTTTGACTACCGTTGGAGTTGCCTGTGACAACTATCCCAGCATATTCGTTTTTAGTTATAAGGTATACTTAGCGCCTGGCGCTGGTATCTGCACTAATAACATGCGGAAATACATAATTATTTGTGACTATTATATGGAGGGTAAATTTATTTTTCTAGTAACTTGCAGCAAATGTCTGACAGAGCTTTCGTAACACCTAAAATTCTTAAATGGGCTAGGGAGTCGGCAAGAAGGTCAATTGAAGCTGCTGCTGCAAATGTAAATGTTTCAACGGAGAAACTTGTCGAGTGGGAGGAGGGTATAAGCCAACCAACCATAAAACAAGCGGAGAATTTGGCTAAATTCTACGGGAGATCATTTGCTCTTTTTTTTCTACCCGATATCCCTCGTGACTTCTTGCCGTTACAAGACTTTAGAAGAAAAACTGCAAAAGTTTTAAGTACAGCATCAATATTTATTATTCGAGAAATACAACAAAAGCAGGCGTGGATAAGTGATGTTTTCCGCGATAACAATGAAGAGAAGCTCTCTTTTGTGGGTAGATTCTCTATTAATAGTAATCCTAATGTAGTAGCAAATGACATTCTTAAAACACTTGAGATAACCCCCGGAACTTATAAAGGTGATAACCCTATAAAAGAATGGATTGAAAAGGCTGAATCCAAAGGTATTTTCATTTCTCGGACTAGTTTTATTCATTCTAAGTTGAAATTGGACGGGGATGAAATACAAGGCTTTGCAATTGCTGATGAATATGCGCCATTTATATTTATCAATTCTGCTGATTGGGATGCTCCGCAGTTATTCACGCTTATTCATGAACTCGCTCATATTTGGATTGCAGTCTCAGGAATTTCCAATGAAATAGAGTTAACACCGCGATACAAAGATAGCCTGGATCCTGTGGAAATGTTTTGCAATGAAGTGGCAGGAAACGTATTAATGCCGGAGCAAATAATGACGCAGTTTAACGAGAGAATATTTGATAATAGCGCGGATATATTCAGGATATCTAAGAATCTTGGTGTTAGTTCCTTTTCTTTTCTTGTAAGATCATTAAAGCTTCAATTGATATCCATATCTAAATATCAAAAATTAAAGCAGGAAGCTGAAGTGAATTTCCAACTTTATTTACAAAAGGAGGAAGATAAAAAGGCTAAACAAAAAGTAACTCCGGGAGGCCCTAACCCTTATTTACTTCGACTAAACAAAAATAGCAGGTTATTCACTCAGATTGTACTGGATGCATTTAAAGGGGGCGCAATTGATCCAACACAGGCGAGTTCATTACTTAGTACTCAAGTCAATAATTTCTCAAAATTTGAATCCCTTTTGTATAAATGACAAAGGCTGTCCAAAAATACTGCTTAGATGCCAACGTGCTCATTCAAGGATGGCAGAAATACTATTCACCTAAGTTCTGTCCTGAATACTGGCATATTTTAAATACTTTAGGAAAGGAAAATAGAATTTTTATCCCTGAATGGGTATACGAAGAGATAGTTCGAACTGAAGATGAGTTAAGTAAGTGGTTAAAGAAAAGTGACATTCCAATTTATAAAGTTGATGAAGATGTTATTGTGTGTTTGCGGCGCGTTTACGATGCTGATCCTTCACACGTATTATTAGTTGATAATACTAAACAGCGCTCGCTCGCCGACCCTTGGGTCATTGCTCATGCTATTAACGAAGAAGCATGTGTAGTGACCAAGGAGGAGAAAATAACTGCCTCGACAAGAAAGGTTAAAATCCCTAACGTTTGTGATAACATGAAGGTTAGATGGATAAATGACTTTCAGTTAATTGAAGAGCTAAACATAAGGTTTTCATGTAAAATAGGATGACGTTCAATCTTTATAAGCATGCAGCAACTCCAGCAGATCGGCCTTGGTATTGGCTTCTTTCACGCCTTTATCCTGCCGCCAGCGCAGTATACGCGGAAAGCGCAATGCCACGCCTGACTTATGCCTGGGCGATGGGTTAATACCCTCAAATCCCAGCTCAAACACCAGCTCAGGTGTTACACTTCTCACCGGGCCAAACTTTTCTATCGTGTGTTTCTTTATCCATGCATCTACCTCCAGCAACTCCTTATCCGTAAGTCCGGAATAGGCTTTGGCAAATGGCACCAGTTCATCGCCATCCCATACCGCAAAGGTAAAATCTGTATACAGGTTGGCGCGGCGGCCATGGCCACGCTGGGCATACAACAGTACGCCATCTACAGATAGCGGATCTACCTTCCATTTCCACCAGTCGCCACGGCGGCGGCCCGTTTTATACTCGCTGGTCTTGCGTTTCAGCATTAGTCCCTCGCAATTATACTCGCGCGATTTTAGGCGCTCTTCTGCTACCTCCTGCCAGTTGCTACATTGCACTATGGGTGATAGTTGTAGTGCTACACCAGGATGATCGGTAGTAACACGTGTTACCAACTGTTTCAGCATTGCCCTGCGCTCTGCCATGCTCAGGTGGCGGATGTCTGCGCCATTATATTCTATAAGGTCGTAGCACACCATAACCAGTGGCGCCTCCTGCATGGCCTTCTTGGTTACATTCTTCCGGCCTATGCGTGTCTGCATTACATGGAAGGGCAGGAAGCGCCCGTCTTTAAAGGGTAGTATCTCGCCGTCTATCACTGTGCCATCGGGTAGCATATCCACTATGCCTTCAAATTCCACAAACTTCTCCGTCAGCAGATCCTCCCCGCGGCTCCATACAAACAGCTGCCTGTCGCGCACTATCAGTTGGCCACGTATACCATCGTACTTACGTTCTATCTGCCATTCATCTACATTACCCAGTTCTTCGGGTGCAGACTCAAGGGCATAAGCCAGGTAAAAAGGATAGGGCTTCGATATGTCATCATTGCCTTCTCCTGCTGCCAGTAGAGCGGGTAGCGTATTGCCTTGCACCTCCCAGTTGCCTGTAAGACGGTGGGCTATTATGTTCTCATCGGTCTTAAAGTGCTTAGCCAGCGCTTTGATCACTATCTTGTCAGATACGCCCATCCTGAACCCGCCCGTTATCAGCTTGTTGAAGATGAACAGTTCTTGTTTATCAAACTGCTGCCACATAGTGGTAATGTACTCTTTGCGTTGCTGTTCATCGCTATCCCTTAACGCGTTCAGCGTGTCTATGATCTCGTGCAGTGAATAGTCGCGTGTCTTGTTGCCTTCGGGCAATATGTGCGATATGGTCTCGGCCAGGTCACCAACAATGTGGTAAGACTCTGCCATCAGCCACGGCGGCAATCCGCTCAGCTGGCTGCTCCACTCCCACAGTTCGCTGGTCTTCACGGTGCGCTTGGGCCTCCGCCCCGATAGCAGGGCTACACACCATATGGCGTCCTGCTCCTGGGCCGCAGCCAGGTATTGCACCAGCGCATCTATCTTGTCGTTGGTAGATGTGGTCTGGTCTATCTTCGTAAACAGTTCACTGAATAGCTTCATTGCTGGCAGGTTCGGTTTCGCCGGTCTCGTCAAGTGCTTCGCCGGTATACAATGTTTCTACTTCGGTTGCGTTCAATCCGTATTCTGTGCTCAGCCAGCGAGAGTAGATGCTCTTGTAGCCGTGGGTTACATATACATTCTCCGCGCCTGTGGCCGCTACAGCAGTGTTTAGTTGGTTCCAGTCGGCGTGGTCGCTCAGCACAAAGCCCCTGTCTGCATTGCGCCTGCGGCGGGTACCGCGCAGTTGCATCCAGCCGCTACATATGCCCAGCTTGTAGGGCTGCAGGCTGCGCAGCCATGGTGTGTCGGCTGCCGACGGTGGCGCTATGATCATAGCACCTTTTATATCCTTCCGGTTCACATTGGCATCTATGCGTTTGGCCTCGGGGAGGTCACCAATTTCCTGCTCATATATCCTGTTCACATTGTCTACAGCGCCGTGCAGGTATATATCGCCAATGCTGGCATCAAGATGAGCATGTACCCGTTGAGCCTTGCCCAGTGCATAGGCCAGTATCACCGAGTTCTTGCCTTCTTCTTTGTTGGCCCGCCACCAGGCATTGATGTCTGCATATACCTCTTCCGAGGAGGGGAAGTTGTAAACAGGCAGCCCAAAGGTGCTCTCCGTAATAAAGCTATTACAGCGCACGGGTTCAAATGGAGTAGTGATGCCATCGTGCTGCAGCTTGTAGTCGCCGCTTACCACCCATACCTCGCCCTTATACTCCAGCTTTACCTGTGCCGATCCCCATATATGCCCTGCGGGGTGCAGGCTGATGGTAACGCCATTGATCACAACAGGCTCGTTATACTCCATAGCCTGCACATTGATATCCGCACCCAGCCTGTAGCGCATTACGGGCACTGCCAACCTATGCGCCATATACGCCTTCATGCCCCACCGCGCATGGTCGGAATGGGCATGCGTGATGATGGCTTTATCTACAGGTTTCCAAGGGTCTATATACACCCCGGCCTGCGCACAGTATATACCACATTTATCGAACGTGATCATAGATGATGGAAGATACAAAGATTGAGCCGTTGGGCTACGGCACCGTCTATCGTGTTATTCTATTAACGTATTGAATTCCTAATATGGCCGGGCATATCTTATCAATCCCCATTCAACTGCACCACATCGGGTGCCGTTACATAAGTACTGTTGTAGCGAAAGCGGATATTGGAGGTGACGATGACCTTAAAGCCGCGCATATTGGTAGGGGCTATGGGGAAGTAGTAGGCGCGTGCCTCTATGGTATTGAATACGAGGTTCTCGTTCCTGGCACGGATACCGCCCCCTATACTGGCGTATAGCGAAGATTTGGAATAAGGCTGGCCTTCAGGGGTAATAACGGTCAGGTCGCCATAGGGGAATGGGGCGAACTTGAAGCCCAGTATCTTGCGCTTCAGGTAGAACTCTGTTTCCAGTTGCAGGCTCAGGCGCTTGGTGCCATACACACTGTCCGACAGGAAGCCCCGAAGGCCGTAGCCATTGTCTATACGTAACTGTGGCGAGGTAAGCCGGTCGGACAGCTGCGAGTAGCTGAGGTTGGCATACTGCCTGATCTTGGCGGTATTCCAGAAGATGATGCGGCTGAAGAGCGTGGCGCCCAGCAGCAGGCTGCCATCCTGCAATTTACCATTATTCAGATACCCGCCCGACTTAAGGCTGAGCTGCAGAAAATCGCCGGTGTTGGTAGCAATGTACTCAGACACTTTAAGGCCGCCGTAGGGGCGTTCCAGGTCTCTTTGCTTTTGCCAGCCTGCCACTACCGATATGTTGTACCCATAGGGAAAGTCTTCTGTAGTACCGAAACCGTAGATATACTGCGTTTTGTAATAGTCTTGCCGGAAGAAGGTCATCTGCGCCAGTAGCGTTTGCGTATTGTTGTATATAGGGTCGAAGCGCTCACCTACCTGCCACGGCACATCGGTGTAGCGCTTATCTGTATAGCGCAAGGCAAAGAATCGCCGATCGCGGATGGTATTGTTGGTTGCGGTAAGCTGTTTAATGCCTATGTTATACCCTGCCCATATGTCGAACATATTGTAGCTGTACTTAAAGAACTGGGTATCATTAATGACGTAGCGGTTATCTGCCTCGTTGTGGCTGAAGCTGATAGTGCCTGCCGTACGCGTATAGGGCGATATCACCTGCTTGCTCAGCGCCACCATAGCGATCTTCTCTTCTTCCCGCGTTATGGGGTTGGCGTTCATGGTGCTGATTGCCACGGTGCCATCTGTAAAGGTGTGGAACAGGTTGTTCTTCCGGTACAGTGCTCCATAGCCCCAGTTAGGGCTACGGCCACTGTTATACAGGCCGCTTACCTCGAGCCGCTGAGCCATACCTGCCAGGTTGGTTTCGTACAGGTTGGCATTCATATGGTTGAGGTCTTGTGCTGCCGCGCCACCTGCAATACTGAAGAAGTCTTTAGTATACACTACCACATCAACAGAATCTTTATGGTGCTTTACGGGCACCACTATAATTCGGGCATCGCGGATATAGTCCAGCGTACGCAGGTAGCGTTCGTTATCGGCTACCTTGAAGGCATTGAGTGGTGTGCCTTCTTTAATGAACATGTTATCCTTTATTACCCACGGCCTGGTGGTCTTATGGAAGCGCTTACCAACGCGGGTGCCAAAGCTGTTATCTGCCTGGGTGGTATCTTCGAAGTTGCGGTCGAAGTTGAGCGTATTAACGATGATGTGGCGGATGATCTTGCCCTGGTAGTCTTTGTAAGGGTCTTCGCTCTTGCCGTTCAGTACGCTTTCTGAAGGGCCTGCCTCCGGTGAATGGCGGATAGAGTTCATGGCCTGCTGGAAGATGTTGTTGACAAATTTGCTATGTCCGATCTTCACCTGCTCCAGCTTGATACTGTCCAGCCGGCTCAATACCTGGCCGTATGCTGTGCAGGACAGCAGGCAGGCCAACAAGGCAACGATATGTCGGGTATTGAGGGTCAAAAAAGTATGCTTAAGTGTATGTTTTGATGTACGCTATAAAAACCGTGCACAACAGGTTGAGCTACAATATCTGTGCCTGATTCGCGCCACTGTAATACAAAGAGGGCTGACACAACATCAGCCCCCTTTGCGTATATCGTATTTAGTACTTATCCTTATTTCTTCAGGCTGTGGGCTTTGGCAAATGCTTCCAGTGCCTTGTTGATGGCCGTTACTTTAGACTTCTCATCAACGAGGTCGTTGGTGATCTGCCCAAGGCTTTTGTCTACCACTTCTTTGGGGGTGTATTCGTTGAACTGCTCGAAAGCGGGGTACACCTCGGCAACCATGTTCGACTGGTTGAGCAACAGTGCATCCTCATCGTTCTTGATCTTCTCTGTTTGCGGGGTAACGGGCAGATTGGCAAAGGTAGAGCGGGCGCGTGCTATGAAAGAACCCAGTTCTATACGGGCGGGAGCCAGGTTACCATAGTTTTTGCTGATAGACGCCTGGTCGCGGAGGGTGTGCCATTGCGTGGTCAGCTTATCCAGCGAGTCGTTGATGGCTATTGTTTTGGTGTAAAATTCCTGCCAAACGATCTTCTCTTTAAAACCACATGACGATAACAATGCCGTAGCCAGCACGCATATTAGTAAGCTTTTACGCATAGTTGCTTTTTAGATGGTCAAAAATACAATTTATTGTTTGAAAGTCATAAGTAGATAGTCGTAAGTCATAAGTCATGATTCGCGGGTTTAGATGACTGGGTGTAGTCTTTACTTTAGTTGCCGGTAGCTACAGTTTACCGACCGGTTCCCATCATCTACCGACCACAGCCGTATACTTACTACTATCTACTTATGACTTACTACTATTTACAGTACGTTTGATAAAAATTTAAAAGCACATAACCATGCGTAACAATCATGAAATAGACTACAAGATCTTTGGCGAGGAAATGCAATACGTAGAAGTAGAGCTGGACCCACAGGAAACTGCCATTGCTGAACCAGGCGCCTTTATGATGATGGATGACGGTATACAGATGGATACCTTGTTCGGAGACGGATCGAACCAGAACAGTGGCTTTATGAGCAAGCTGTTTACAGCGGGCAAGCGCCTGCTGGTGGGTGAGAACCTGTTCATTACCGCATATACCAACGTGGGCCACGGCAAAAAGCGTGTATCGTTCGCATCGCCATACCCCGGTAAAATAATAGCACTGGACCTGCAGCAGCTGGGTGGCAGGGTGATATGCCAGAAGGACGCCTTTCTGTGTGCAGCTAAAGGCGTGAGCATAGGCATAGAGTTCCAGAAGAAGCTGGGCACCGGCTTGTTTGGTGGTGAGGGCTTTATTATGGAAAAGCTGGAGGGCGACGGTATGGCGTTTGTACATGCAGGCGGCCATGTAACCAGCCGAGACCTGGCACCGGGCGAAATATTGAAAATAGATACAGGCTGTATTGTGGCGTTCACATCAAACGTGCACTACGATATACAGTTTGTAGGTGGTATTAAAAATACGCTGTTTGGTGGCGAGGGTGTGTTCTATGCCACATTGCAGGGTCCCGGCCGCGTATGGATACAAACATTACCTATCAGCCGCCTGGCCAGCCGTATCCTGTCTTATGGCAGCGGCTTTGGCAAGCGCAAGGAAGAGGGCAGCATACTAGGTGGCCTGGGCAACCTGCTTGACGGCGACGGATTTTAATTAATGGCTCAATAGCTGAATAGCTCAATGCCCGGTTTGTTGTACAGGCCGGGCATTTTTATACCATATTGTTTTGTGCTATTCTTGCAGCAATGATATATAGATATTGAAAGTCAGTCGGTTATAAAGTGTTATAGTGCCTGATAAGGTTCCGCTTTTTGAAAGCTGTGCTTCGTAAACCATGTAACAAAACATGGCCATCTCCGTTATAGAAGATGGCCAATGTGATGTTTAAACGACGGTAAAAGGGAAATATATGGTTAGTGAATAGCCGAGAATTTACAGGGGCTGCCGTGTGGCAGGTATCGCTACCCGACAGGGCACTATGCCCCAACCCATTAAGACGGTGGGAAAATATAAAAGGTTGGGTAACCCTAAATATTTTTTTATGGCTGTACTACCAGAGAGAACTGTTTCCAGGTTTTGGTGGGGGTATACAGGTGCTCCAGCGGATCTTCTACTTTTCCGCGGCCGCCCGCTTGTGGCATACTGCCCATGGCAGCATTGCGTGCACCGCCGCCCGCTTGCTGGTTAAATGCCCCGTTGGCATTCTCTGCATTCCTGTTTTTAGGTGCGCGCGATGCCTTTATAGCATAACAAACACTAATGGGTCGGCCGGCATCGGCTGTTGAGAGTGTTTCTTTGCCGTAGAGCAGACTTACCGGTATCGCCGATTCCCATATCAGTTCCTTATATTCGTTGAGGTGTAGTTTTACTTTTATACCACAGGGTATGGTCTGGGTGCTCATGTAAGCGCCCGCGCAGCCGGGGAAACCGGCAAGGGTCATCTGGTTAGTGGTTTCCATTCCCTTACGGATGCGGGAATACAATTGCTTTTCGAACATGATGGCCTTGTCTTTTTGCCCGTCAGGCGTCATAGGGATATCCAGTTCGGTATTGTCTGTTGCCAGCGGAAAATCTATACTGAATGGCTCTGTTAGTTTTTTGCCGCTGGTATCTATAGATACTGTCATACCGTTTTTCAGCATTTTTAGAGCGGTGAGCTCATCGCCGGTTTGCATGGTTATATATAAATACCGCAGATCGTTCGAAGTAGCGTAGGCAATTTTGGCCTTGCTGTCGTAATTGGGGTAGGGCGATGGCCAATCCTTGTTATCGCCATCTACAACTATTGGCGTGGCTTGCCAGATGCCGGGCATCACATTTTTCTTATCGCCAGAGCCTTTATGGCCTGCACAGGCGCTGAATATGGTTGCAGATATTAATAATACAGATATTGATCTCCCCATCATAAAATTGATTAGCAGTGGCAAATATCAGTTGCTTACCGATAAAACGCAACATAAATCGACGTTAAACCGTCGTTTACCGACAATATGCTCAAAATAAACTATGGAAACTTTTTCTGTAAAAAATGTTTCCATAGTTTTGCGGGTGGAATTTGACTATGGAAGTACTTGACAAAATATTAGTGGCCTCCGCAGAATTGTTTAGCCAATACGGATTTAAAACAATTACCATGGATGATATAGCTCGCAGGTCGGGCATATCTAAGAAGACGCTATATGTGCACTTCGCCAATAAGGAAGAGGTAGTGAATGAATCGATAGGGTGGTATAAGAACAACACCACTAATGCCTGCGCAGCGGTGCTGGACACATCGAAGAATCCGGTGGAAGCAATGGTAAAATTGCTGGCGTTTTTTGATGATATGTTCAAAAGGATAAACCCGATGGCAATGTTCGAGCTGCAACGCTACTACCCGGAAGCATATAGAAGTTTCAGGGATATGCTGATGGAGCGGGACGTGGCGCTGATGAAGGACAATCTGGAAAAAGGGATAAAGGAAGGCTACTACCGGCAGGATATTGACGCAGGCCTGCTGGCCCGCTACAGGATAGAATGTTCTGTTATGATACTGCAGATGAATGAAATGGTACAGCAGCATAACGGGCTTACTTATGTAGCCATGGCAATAGGAGAACATTTTATGTATGGTATAATGACCGCCAAGGGCGTGGAACTATACAAACAGTACAAAACACAATATATAAAACAAGCTACACACTAACTATATGAGACGAATATACATCGCCCTGGCGGCGATACTTTTTACCGGAACAGGACTACGCGCGCAGGAAGCTAAGCGCATGAGCCTGCAAGACTGCCTGGACTATGCCATGCAGCATAACTACACCGTAAAGAATGCACAGCTGGACGTGCTGATACAAAAAGCACAGAACGACCAGACATTGGCCATTGCATTGCCGCAGGTGAATGGTAAGGCGGAGTTTGATTATTTCATAAAACCGCAGTCATCATTCATAGATGCATCGACATTCAATTTCGATCCGAAGGTTGTTGTTCCTAAGGGGACTATCATTCCCATTGCCTTCTCGCTACACTATGCAAATACAGCCAGCCTGAGTGCTTCGCAGGTATTGTTTGATGGTAGTGTAGCCGTGGCATTACAGGCTCGTAATGCACTGATAGAACTATCTAAGCAAACGGGAAAGGTAGCGGAGGTAAGTATAAAATACAACATCCTGAAATCTTATTATTCTATTATTGTTACCTACAACCAGCTGGAAATATTGAGGCATTCACTGGAGTATACAAGAGATATACAACATGATATGGAGGCAATGCAAGCTGCTGGTTTTGTTGAAAAAATAGATATAGAGAGAAGTGGCGTACAGCTGAATAATCTTGCCACAGACAGTATGCGTATTGCCAACCTGCTGACGCTGACTGAGCAGGTGATGAAATACCAGATGGGAATGGACATTAATACCCCAATAACACTAACTGACCGAGATCTCGACAAACATGTAGAAACATCTGCCAGATTACTTGCTGAAGAAGGTGCTTACAGTAATGTGCCTGAATACAACCTAAGCCTCACCAGTGTAAAGCTGAACGAGTATAACCTGAAACGGTATAAAATGGCAGCATTACCATCATTGGTTGCTATAGGTGCTTACGGAACCAACTATGGAGAAAATGATTTTGGTAAACTGTGGGGTTTCAGGCATTACGAACCTTATTCTCTTGTTGGGTTGCAATTGAACATGCCGATCTTTAATGGTTTTAAACGGATGAAGCAGGTGCAGGAAAGCCGGCTGAACATTGAAAAGGCAAAGAATAACCTGGACAATATGAAGCTGACCATTGATTTCCAAACGACGCAGGCCAGGACCAGTCTTAGAAATGCATTGCTGCAACTGCAGAGCCAGAAACGGAATATAACATTAGCAGAAGATGTATTAGACCTTGCCCACAAAAAATATAAAGCAGGGGTGGGGAGCAATCTGGAAGTAACAACAGCACAAACAGATGAACTCAGAGCGCAGAATAGCTACTTTACTACTATGCTCGATATCATTAACGCAGAAGCAGATCTTAAAAAAGCACTTGGCCTTTTATAATCACCAAAACAATAACCAAAAAACAAACACACAATAACTATATGAAACGCTTATATTATTTACTGATACCTGCACTGATACTTGTATCGTGCGGCGAAAAGAAAGGAAAAGACCTGGTCTCGTTGAAAAAGGAAAGGTCGGAACTGGATGCTAAAATAAAGGCCCTGGAAGCAGGCAAAAAAGATTCTGGTAAGGTAGTACCTGTTTCTGTTACTACCATGAAGCCATCTACATTCAAAGGCAATATTGAAGTGCAGTCCGTAGTGGAAGGTGATGAGAATGTTCTGGCATCTTCTCAGGCAAGCGGTGTTGTAAAATCTATTTTGGTACACGCAGGACAACATGTAAGTGCTGGTCAGGTACTGGCAGTTCTTGATGCCGCAGCGCAGGAGCAGCAGATTGCTGCAGCAAAAGCGCAAATGGAGCTTGCTAAAACACTATACGAAAAACAGCAGGCATTGTGGAATCAGAACATCGGTACAGAAGTTCAGCTACTGCAAGCAAAAACGCAATACGAAAGTGCTCAGAAAAATGTGGGTGCAATGCAATCTATGCGTAACATGGGGAAAATTGTTGCTCCTATAAGCGGTACAGTACAAACTGTAGACCTTAAGGTAGGGTCTACTGTAATGCCAGGTATGAGTGGCATACAGATAGTGAATAACAGTAAGTTGAGAGCTGCGGCTATGCTGGGCGAGAACTACCTGGGCAAAGTAAAAGTTGGCGACCCTGTGATGATAGCTTTGCCAAGCACCAACGATTCCGTAAGGGCTACACTGAGCTTTGTAGGTGAGTCGGTTGAATCGTTATCCCGCGCCTTCAAGGTGCAGGTACAACTGCCGAACAGCCCTAAACTGCACCCCAATATGTCTTGCATCATGAAGATAGCCAACTATACCAATAACAGCGCTATGGTAGTACCTATTTCAGTGATACAGAAAACACCGGAAGGCTCAATGGTATATATAGCTGATGGCAACAAGGCTAAAGCAGTATCTGTAACCACGGGCCGTTCGTCTAATGGTAATGTGGAAGTGCTGAGCGGCCTTAACGAAGGCGACAAAGTGATAACTACCGGCTACGAGGAAATAGAGAACGGACAGAGCATTGCCATACAATAACCACGAAACACAATAAGTAACACACTAACATAATTTTATGAAAGACCATTCATCAGGGTTCAATCCGTCGAAGTGGTTTATTAATAACCGTACGGCCACTTATGTGCTCACGGTTATTATAACCCTCATCGGTTTGATGTCGTACCTGAATCTGCCCAAAGAGCAGTTTCCCGAGATCAAGATACCGCAGATCATCGTTCAGACCGTATACCCGGGTACATCTCCGGAGAATATGGAGAACCTGGTATCCAAGCCAATAGAAAAGCAGGTAAAGAACCTTACCGGCGTAAAGAAAGTAACAAGTACCTCGTTCCAGGACTATTCGGTAATTATTGTTGAGTTCAACCCCAACGTAAAGATCGACAAGGCCAAGCAGGATGTAAAGGATGGTGTGGACAAGGCCAAGCAAGACCTGCCCAAGAACCTGCCTTACCAGCCTGAAGTAAAAGACATAGACCTGTCTGAATTGCCGATACTGTCTGTAAATATATCAGGCAACTACGACCTGAAGCGCCTGCGCAAGTATGCCGATAAGGTAAAGGACAATATAGAAGCGCTGAAGCAAATAAAGCAGGTGAACCGCGTAGGCGCGCTTGATCGCGAGATACAGATCAACGTAGACCTCTATAAGATGCAGGCTGCCGGCATCACTTTTGATGATATAGACCACGCCGTAGCAGGGGAGAACCTATCCACGACCGCGGGGGAAGTGCCGATGAGCAATCAGAAGCGCGTACTGACCGTGCGTAATGAGTTCAAGTCGGCCGACCAGATTAACGATCTCATCATTAAGAACGGCAGTGGCGGTAGTGTATATCTTAAGGATATAGCACAGGTGGTAGATAGCTTTGCAGAACAGAAGAGCTATGCCCGCTTGGATGGTAATAACGTTATTACCCTGAACGTGGTAAAAGCAAAAGGTGCAAACCTGATCGAGGCCAGCGACAAGATACAGGAGCTGGTAAAAACCATGCAGAAAAATGACGAACTGCCAAAGGACCTGAAGATAGTAACTACCAACGACCAGAGTCAGAGCACGCGTAACACCGTGCACGACCTGATCAATACCATCATCATAGGCTTCTTGCTGGTAACTATCATCCTGATGTTCTTTATGGGTGTTACCAATGCCTTGTTCGTTGCTATGTCTGTACCATTGTCTTGTGCAATAGCCTTCATGGTACTACCAACTATAGGCTTTACGCTCAATATGATCGTGCTGTTCTCGTTCCTGCTGGCCCTTGGTATAGTGGTGGATGATGCGATAGTGGTGATAGAAAATACGCACCGTATTTATGACAATGGTAAGATGGATATTAAAGAGGCGGCCAAGCTGGCCACCAGCGAGGTGTTCCTCCCGGTATTGTCCGGTACAGCCACAACGCTGATGCCGTTCATACCGCTGGCATTCTGGAACAGTGTTATCGGTAGCTTTATGTTCTTCCTGCCTATTACGTTGATCATTACCCTTGTGGCATCACTGCTGGTGGCATACATCATCAACCCTGTGTTTGCGGTATCCTTCATGAAACCGGAAAATCATAAAGACCATAAGCGCTTTAAGTTTACCAAGAAGGATAAGGTGATGGCTGTGATATTTGTAGCTATAGCCGTGCTGTTCTATGTGTCTAAGGCAGTAGCTATGGGCAACTTCGTGATGTTCTTGTACATATTCATCCTGCTGGAGAAGATGGTCTTCGCCAAATGGATCAATGCGTTCCAGACAAAAGCATGGCCTGCGTTCCGCGATTGGTATACCCGCGTGTTGAAGGCAGCCCTCAGAAGGCCGGGATGGGTGTTGATAACTACGCTTATATTGTTGCCATTGTCTATATTCCTGTATACTTTGCGCAATCCACCGTTCGTATTCTTCCCGTCGGCACAACCAAACTTTGCCTATGTATACCTGAACCTGCCGGTAGGTACGGACCAGGCGTATACTAACGAGGTAATGAAGAAGCTGGAGCTGAAGGTAAACGAGGTGTTGATAGATCCGAAGACGCATAAGCGTACCGACATTGTGAAGTCCGTTATATCTAACGTAACAGTAGATGCGGTGGACCCTAATGGTGGCGAGATAGGCGACTTCCCTAACAAGGGTAAGATAACTGTAGCCTTCGTGGATTTTGCAGAACGTCATGGTGTGTCATCTGCAGACTACCTGGAGCGCATCCGTAACGTGGTACGTGCTTACCCGGGTGCCGAGATAACCGTAGATAAAGAAGGCGGTGGTCCGCCATTGCCTAAACCGGTAGTGGTAGAAATCACCGGCGAGAACCTGGATACGCTGGTGGCAACTGCTGAAAGGCTGAAGCGCTACCTGAAGGCGAAGAATGTGCCTGGCGTAGAAGAGCTGCGCAGCGACTTTGACCCGCACAAACCGGAGATCGTATTCGATATAGACCGCGAGCGTATGAACGACCAGAGTATATCTACCTATGCAGTAGCTATGAATCTGCGTACAGCAATATTCGGTAAAGAAATAAGCCGCTTCCGCGATGTGAATGACGATTACCCTATCAATCTGCGCCTGATGCCATCGCAGAGGGCCAATATAGATGCGGTAAAGAATATGCCGGTAGTATTCCGCGATATGGGTATGGGTGGTATGATACGTACCGTGCCTATCAGCTCCTTTGCCGATATACACTATGGCAATACCTACGGCGGCATTAAGCGTAAGAACCAGAAGCGTATCATTTCGCTGTCGTCTAACGTAGTGCGTGGCTTTAACGAGAACGATGTAGTAGCAGCTGTACAGCGCGAGCTGGATGAATTCCACGCTCCTGCGTCGATGACCATCAAGATGGCTGGCCAGCAGGAAGACCAGGCAGAAACGATGGGCTTCCTGGGTGGAGCAATGGGTATATCTATTATGCTCATCTTCCTTATCGTAATGCTGCAGTTCAACTCCCTGAGCCGTACGCTGATCATCCTGAGCGAAGTATTGTTCAGCATCACCGGTGTGTTCCTCGGCTATGCCATATTTGCCAATACGTTCAGTATGGTAATGAGTGGTATCGGTATCATAGCTCTTGCGGGTATAGTAGTGCGCAACGGTATCCTGCTCATAGAGTTCATGGACCTGATGCTGGCAGATGGCATGACGCCATACGATGCCATACTGGAAGCAGGCCGCACGCGTATGACGCCTGTATTGCTTACGGCTACGGCAGCTATCCTTGGCCTTATACCACTGGCTATAGGTCTGAACATCGACTTTGGTACGCTGTTGTCTGAATTCAACCCGCACATCTTCCTGGGTGGCGATAGTGCTGAATTCTGGTCGTCGCTGGCATGGACCATGATCTATGGTCTGTTCTTCGCAACAGTACTTACGCTGATAGTGGTGCCATGTATGTGTCTCCTTAGCTTCCGATTTAAGGATAGGGTAAAGCGTTGGAGAACCCGCATCAGCAATTCTTTAGATGAAGGCGACGCCCCTGTTGAATCAACGATCAACCTTGAAAAGTAATTAAAAGAAATAGTGTTTTTAAATGTCAGAAAGCCTCCTTTCCAGGAGGCTTTCTTAATTTTTATAAAGGTATCCTACCTATATTAGTTGACACAGATTTTGAATCAAACCGCTTGCTGATGTTTTTTCCAATATTCATAGCCGGTTTTTCTATAAGGATATAAGACAGATACCCAAGTATGCATGAAATAATTATAGCTTCGACCATGAACAAATAAACGTTCTGTCGGCCTGCAAACAGAAATAACATTTGTTGCACAAGCCACCCCCAAAGATAAATGCCATAGGAAATGTCATATCGTAATTTGAACTTCATGACATACTTGTTTTTGCAGAAAAGTAAAGACAAATAACAACAGGAAAATGTGAACATCAATTCGTTGAATTGAGTTTTCCAGAGCAGGGCAGTAAATATTATCAGGCTCAAAGCTATCGGGATCGATATCGGGATACGTTCCTTATTTACGGCCATCAGTGCACCGAATGCAAAGGTGACGGGTAGAAGCCTGTGCTCAGGGCTGTCCCCATGTCCTATTATCTGCAGGTTGAAGACCGCATCGATAAATACAAAAAGGATGAGTATATTGAATGCATATTTTCGTGTTTTGACAAGGGCAAAGGAAAGCAGTAAAAAAATGTAACATCTTATTTCCAGTCTTAAAGACCATAGAGAACCATTTACAGTTCCTACCGCATCATTATGCAGGAATACACCAGGAAGGAAATATGATGTTAAAAATACAATATTGGACGCTATATATTTATATGGTTCCAGACTTCTGAAATAGACCGGTAACGGGAACTCGCTCACTATAGGCCCTATTACAAATGCTGAAAGCAGCAGCAGTACTAATAACGCAGGCATTATCCGAAATAAGCGGGAAACAATAAAAACAGGTATTGAACCACGTTTTAAAATACTATCCGTAACTAACATGCCGCTGATAAAAAAGAAAAGCTTTACAGCTAGTGCCCCGGAATAGGTAAAGCCGGTAAGCATACGTATAACGTCTTCCTGGCCTTGCTGAAAATTTAAACGATAGGAATGACCAATGATCAC
This sequence comes from uncultured Flavipsychrobacter sp., assembly GCA_964588295.1. GTDB lineage: Bacteria > Bacteroidota > Bacteroidia > Chitinophagales > Chitinophagaceae > Flavipsychrobacter. The sequence goes on from CAZPOT010000011.1 coordinate 115,563, forward strand.
CATTGTTGCACATACTACCCTGAGCAGATCAAGATTGTTATTGCCTTTTAGCAGAAATTCTTTTATTTTCATATTATTCTCACAATAACGTATCACGTGGTTATGTGTAACGCTGACTTTGCTGCAATTTCCTATTTGCAACAAAATGAAAAAGGCATCTTACAAATAGGTTTAATATTGAGGGTAAAGATAGCTTATTATGATTATATTGGTAATCAGTAATGATAGAATGGTGTTGGGTAAGTACATGTACGTCGTGCCGAAAAATATATTCTAAAAAAACAGACTAAGTTGAAAGGAGCATTATTTTTAAGAAGCCAGGTGGAAAAGCTATCGCCCATGAGCGACGCGGACTGGGCATTACTGGAGCCGTACCTGGAAGAGCGTACTTTGAAGAAGCACCAGCTGTTTGCACGGGAGGGTAAGATGGGTAAGGAAGTTGGTATGATCATAGAAGGTGGCATGCGCCATTATTACATAAAGGACGGCGAGGAAAAGACCACCTACTTCTATTTTGAAAATGCACTGGTAGGCGCTTACCTGAGCTGTATAACAGGCAGGCCATCTGAGATAAGCATAGATGCCTTGACGGATACGCAACTTATAGTATTTCCGTACAAACGGCTGGCTGAGCTGTTTGATAATAGTAAAGCATGGGAACGCTTTGGACGCAAACTGGCAGAGTGGGCACTGATAGGCGTAGAAGAGCGTATGGCAGGATTGCTGATGCTGAGCCCCGAAGAACGCTACACGCAATTGCTGAAAGGCAACAAGCAGAAGATAATAGAACGTATACCCCAGCACCTGATAGCCAACTACCTGGGCGTTACTCCTGTCAGTCTCAGCCGTATCCGTAATAGGGTGACAAAGAAGTAACGCCCTGTAGTTTTCTTATCTTTTGTTATCGTTACTTGCAACGGCTCTGTGCCACCTTTGTGTAACAAAAGCGATAATAAAATGAAAACACAAAGCACAGTACGCGGACAAGTAATTAAGAACGGTAAACTTGTTTATTCAGAGATCATCATCAACGCTGCGCCAGATAAGGTGTGGCAGGTGTTTACAGATTTTGCCAGTTACCCCGGCTGGAATCCGTTTGTAAAATCATTTAAAGGACAGCCGGAGAAAGGGAAGAACATAGAAGTGCTATTACACATGCCCGGCGGCAACCCTATGACCTTTAAGCCCGTGGTGCTGCAATATGAAAAGAACAAAGAATTACGCTGGATAGGCAAGTTGTTCATTCCTTACCTGTTTGATGGGGAACATGCCTTTGTGCTTACAGATAACGGGGATGGTACTACTACCTTTCAGCAATACGAGCACTTCCGCGGCATACTGATCCCCTTTATGAAGAAAATGCTGGAAGTCAATACACTGAATGGTTTCAGGCTGATGAATGAAGCGTTGAAGGCGAGGATAGAGGCTATGAAATGATCTATTCCCCTTTATCTATCAATCCCTCTTTATCCTTATTTACGTTCCTGTCTTTGCCAAACATGTAGCCTATACTCAATCCCCACACCCTGTTCTTGGATATTTCTGTGAGGGTGCCAATATCTTTTACGCCTGATACATAGTAGGCCTTCAGATATAGTCCTGTAGGGAATTCGTAAGCAGCAAAGAAGCTTGCACCTATGTCGAACTTGCGCAGCAGATCTCCCGGGTTGGCAGATATGTTATTGCTGTACAGCGTGTCCTTTATCTTTACGGCCGATGTGCCTTTCACGTCTCCCGATATAAGGTAAGACAGCATGGCACCTGCACCTATGCATAGCCTGCCCTTACCCTGTTCCGATGTTTTGAATACAACATTTAGCGGCAGGTCTATATAGTTCAGCGTAAAGGTGCGGTCTTCGTGGTCGTAAGAGCTGTCGCTGTCGTAGTAGCTATAGTTGCGGTTGTGGCCCTTGCGGGAATAATACAGCCCCGTCTGGAAGTAAGTATGTGACGTGAATGGCGCATCAAGTATAGCGCCTACCCGCCACGATAGCTGGCTATTCTCTGCCGACGTGCGGAAGATATTATCTGGTATAAAACGCATATTGCTGGCGCCAATGCTTATTTCCGGCGCAATGCCCAGCTGGGCAAATGATGCTGTACTGAGCAGCAGCAAGGCAGAAAGAAAGAGTGTTCTCATTGGTAGTATAATTATGTTGCGAGTCATTGTTTGTAACGGTTTCAGTATTATGTTTTTTCTCTCAGATAGTTGGGTTTTGTTTTTCTGCCAAACAGCCATCCGGCTCCTACACCCCATTGCAGGTTTTTGGCCACATCACCCCGTAACCCGGAATTCCTTAAGGAGTGCGAGAAGTAGCCTTTGAAATAAATACCGGATTTCAGTTCGTAGCCTATGTAATAGCTGCCACCCATATCGAAGGCTTCCATTACCTCGGTTGCGGGTATCTGGCCTGCAACCGACGAGTGTAAAGAATAATGGGTGAAACTGGTGGTATAATCGCTACGCCGACCCACAAGCAATGATAGGTAACCGCCTACACCCACAAATATCCTGTTTTTGCCGGGCTGCGATGTTTTGAACACAAGGCTCAGGGGCATGTCCAGGTACGACAGCCTGCGCCACTCTTCTTCTGAGTCGTACAGGCTATCGCTGATGTAATAGTGGTAAGTAAGCTTGCTGCCCTTACTGCTTACATACAATCCCGCCTGGAAGGTAAAGTGGTCTATGGCGGGTATATCTACCAGCACACCCGCCCGCTGAGAGGATTGTGGGTCGGCATACGAATTGGTAAATACTGGTGGAGGTGTAAAGAACATATTGCTGCTGCCGGTACCTATCTCTGGCCCTACCCGCACCTGCCCATACGCATGGATGCAAGCCGTGGCAATTAATGCTGGTGTTAGTAATGATCTTATCATAGTACAGAATTAAATAGTTGGTGGGCCAGCCGTCGGCTGGTTGTATTGGTATAGTGCTTGTCAGCTACGGATGCTGTCCATTTTATGTGCTTTATTGCATTAGTCAGGAAAACCTCGTCAGCTTCCATCAGCAGGGCTTCTGTAAGTGGTTGTTCAGTTACAGAAGCCTGTTCCATTATATGCCTGCGCATCACCCCGGCTATGCAGCCTTCTGATAATGGTGGTGTGTAGATGTGGCCATCCTTTACCCAGAATACATTGGCTATGGTACTTTCTATAATATTGCCGGCGGTGTTGCATACCAGTGCATCATTCCACTTGTGGTCTTTGGCTTGCCTGGCCGCAATGGCGTATACCAGTGCATTGCAGCTTTTCAAATTAGCAAGGCTGTCGTTGCTTTTATCAATGCCTTCTGCAATACCCAGGTGCAAGCCATTTGTGTTGTAGGTTATTGCTTCTTCATTAAGCGCAAAGCACTCTATTATATATCCTGCCTTAGCTACATCCTGGCCATATAGTCCACCACCGCCTGCGTATACCTGCAGGCGTACCCTGCATAGCTTTTGCAATTGATTTTTGCGTACTGTTTCCAGGATGTTTTCAGCCAGCTTATTTGCATCAGTGTGCGGGGGTAGTTGTAATTGCAGTTGTCGCAGTCCGCTCATCAGGCGTTCCATATGCAACTCCTGCAACATTATTTGTCCATCCTTTATCAGCATGGTTTCAAATAGCCCATACCCATACCGGAAAGCACCGTTATCTACAGGTGCGAAAGCCCGGTCTGCCGGTAGTATATGGCCGTTTATGTTGATGTACTGCAAGGTGTGTATGCTTTGCTTTACAAATTACCTGAAAGATAAGTGAAAAGGAGCTGTAGCAAAGTTGTATTTTTGTGTTAAAATCACATTTTAATGCAATTTGAACAACCGGTTCCGGTGCAGTGGCTGGCCGAATTTACAGGCGCAGAATTACGTGGCGATACAGAACAATTGGCAACAGGTATCAACGAAATACACAAGGTAGAGCCCGGCGATATTTCGTTTGTCGACTTCGAGAAGTACTACGATAAATGCCTGAATTCTGCTGCTACTATCATCATCATCAATAAAGATGTGCCTTGCCCTGCCGGTAAAACACTGTTGGTGAGCAACGATCCGTTCAATGCATATATCAAAATAGTTAACCGCTTCCGCCCGTTTGAGCCAGCCACCAAAATGGTAAGTGACAGCGCTATTATAGGCGAAGGCACACACCTGCAGCCGGGTGTGTTTGTAGGCAACCATGTGCGTATAGGTAAGAACTGCCTGATACACCCCAACGTAACCATCTACGATCATTCTGTAATTGGCGATAATGTAGTGATACATTCAGGCACTGTTATTGGCGCTGATGCGTTCTACTTTAAGCGCTACAAGCAGAAGGAAACACAGTACGAGAAAATGGTGAGCTGCGGTCGCGCTATTATAGAAGATGATGTAGAGATAGGTGCCTGCTGCACTATAGATCGTGGCGTGAGCGGCGATACTATAATAGGCAAGGGCACCAAGCTGGATAATCATATACAGGTAGGCCACGATACCGTAGTGGGGCGCAATTGTCTGTTTGCATCGCAGGTGGGTGTTGCCGGTGTGGCATATATAGCAGATGAAGTGATCCTTTGGGGCCAGGTAGGTGTTAATAAAGACCTTACCATTGGCAAGGGCGCTATAGTGCTAGCCCAGTCGGGCGTGCCATCCAGTCTGGAAGGCGGGAGGGTATACTTTGGCAGCCCGGTAGAAGAGGCGAAAGCCAAGATGAAAGAACTAGCGTGGATAAAGCGCATACCCGAAATATGGAAAAAGCTGAATAATTAGTATTTTGGCTTTCACTCTATGGTTACTATCCCGGTAAATAATGAAATAACGCTGCGTACCTACGATCCGGAGGATGCAGAAGCGTTGTTTGCGGCTGTGAACAACAATCGCCAGCATCTGCATCCGTGGCTCAACTGGGTGGCGCATACCACTAAGCCGGAGCATTCGCTGCAGTTCATCAAGCAATCCATACATAAAACCTCCATGCAGGAAGGGCTGGACCTTGGTATTTTTATCAATGGTGATATTGTGGGTGGGATAGGTATGCTCAATTGGGACCATAACCTGAAGAAGGCGGAGATAGGCTATTGGATAGCCAAGGGCCACGAAGGCAAGGGCGTAATAACCAACAGCCTGAACCACTTTGTTACATTCCTGTTCAATAAGCTGGGCCTTAATAAGATAGAGGTGCGCTTTGTAGCGCCCAACAAGCGCAGCGCTAAGGTAGCTGAGCGCCTGGGTTGCCGTATAGAAGGTATACTACGCCAGAGTATGATGCGCAACGGCATACCCGAAGACCTGGTAATAGCAGGGATTCTGAAAAGCGAGTGGAAGGCTGTTTCTTAGATAGATAGCATAAGGGATGAGCTTTGCGCCCTTTATCTCTTTTTCTTCCTTAGCGGCCCTTCGCGGAAAATCTTTGCGGCTCTTTGCGTGAAACCTTATTGCCTCAAAATTTGCATTTATTTATATATTCATACTTTACCTTTACCTTGAAAATTATACCGTATGAACAAACCAGCCAAAGCCTCTATACTTGTTGCCGAAGATGAAGAAAGCCTGAGAGAAACGCTGAAGCTGAACCTGGAGCTGGAGGGTTACGAAGTAACCACGGCTGAAACAGGTCCCGGAGTCATCAAAACAGTTAAGAACGAATATTTCGACCTTATAGTACTGGATATCATGCTGCCGGAAATGGATGGCATTACCGTTTGCGAAACCATTCGCATGCAGCATAACGATGTGCCTATTATGTTCCTCAGCGCACGCAATACCAGCGCCGACAGAGTAGAAGGTCTGAAAAAGGGCGGTGATGACTACATGACCAAACCCTTCAACCTCGAAGAACTGTTACTGCGTGTAGATAAGCTGATAGTTAAGAACAAGAAGATAAAAGAGCCGCAAAGTGTAGGCGATACCTACGAATTTGATGGCTGTAAGATAGATTTCTCTGCCCACGAGTGCGTAGATAAAACAGGTACTACGCAGGAGCTGAGCAAGAAAGAAGCTGCGCTGCTAAAGCTGCTGGTTGAGCATGAAGGTGAAGTAGTAAGCCGCGAACAGATATTGCAGATAGTATGGGGTTACAACGTTTATCCTACCACGCGTACCATAGATAACTTCATTCTCAACTTTCGCAAATACTTCGAGAAAGATAGCCGCAACCCGGTGCACTTTCATTCAATAAGAGGTATCGGCTATAAGTTTACCAAATAGATTACTTGCCAAAGATGCGTCATTGCGAGGAGCGTAGTGAAACGAAGCGACGAAGCAATCTCGCGTGCGGACGTATTCGTTTTATGATGCTGCAATAGGCAGGAATACCAGAGGGCCTTTGGAATTTGGTTCCTGTAATTTTATAGTATTACCACTTCAGGTCGGCGTCTGGTATCTCTCCGGTACGTTTATAATATTCCCGGCTGCGTATTTTTTGTAGCTGCCTGTCGTATATCAGGCGGGCTATGCGGTGGGCTGCATCCAGGTGACCCGCCGTGCCATGTAGCTTTCGTTCCGGTATATCCAGCCTATACATCAGGCGGTAAAAAGCATCCGGCCCTTCGTTTACCAGTTGCATCACCCGCTCTGCCAGTTTATCCAGAAGCTTCGCCTCAGTTAGATCTTCATTTATCACCAAGCCCCATTCCTGTTGCAAGGCAAGCGCGGTTTCATTCAGTTCATCCATAACCCGGCATTTTATACTGTAAAGCTAATGTTATTCCCTGCAAACCTTAATTGTTTAGTGTTTCCGATTAATTTTACACCCACAAACACAAAACATGAAACTTGTAACATATCTGAAGAATGGCCAACCGCAGCTGGCACTTTACGTCAACAATATGCTGTTTGACACCAACAGCGTTAATGCAAAGCTGCCGGGCCTTATGGCCGATGCGCTGGATAATTGGGACGCTAACAGCGATCTGCTGCGCCGCGCCGAAGAGGAGATAAAAGCAGGCAAGTATGCTGAAATAGGCATCGCCTATGCATCGGCACAGTTGCTGGCACCGGTAAACAAACCAACATCTTGCCGCGATGGTTACGCCTTCCGTCAGCATGTAGCTGCCGCCCGCCGTAACCGTAAGGTAGATATGATCGCCGAGTTCGATCAGTATCCTATTTTCTACTTTACCAACCATAATGCAGTACAAGGTCCTGGCAACATCCCCGTTATGCCAGATCACCTGAAGAGGCTTGATTTTGAGCTGGAAGCCGCTGTAGTACTGGGTCGTAAAGGCCGCAACGTACGCGCTGCTGACGCCGATAAATACATAGCCGGCTACATGATCATGAACGACATGAGCGCCCGCACCCTGCAAATGGAAGAAATGCTGTTGAACCTGGGCCCTGCAAAAGGTAAAGATTTCAGCACCGTAATAGGTCCATGGATGGTTACACCCGATGAACTGGAGCAATACAAAACATCTGCAAAGCCTAACCATACCGGTGCTTCGTATAAGCTGGACATGACCTGTACGGTAAACGGCATAGAAGTAAGCCGCGGTAGCGTAGCAGATATGGACTGGACTTTTGCCGAGATCATAGAGCGTTGCGCCTATGGTGCAGACATACTGCCTGGCGATGTGATAGGCAGCGGCACAGTAGGCACTGGCTGCTTCCTGGAGCTGAACGGCACCGGCAAACTGAATAACCCCGATTATAAAGAACAGTGGCTGCAGGTAGGCGATGTAGTAGAAATGGAGATCACCGGCCTCGGCAAGCTCTCCAATACCATTACCCTCGAAGACCCAAGCTGGAGCATACTGGCGGAAAAGAAGATGGGATAATAGGAGAATAGTTGCGTTTAATAACAACACACACAATGCACAAACAAATAATAGGCGTAATAGGTTCCGGAGCCATGGGCTCGGGTATAGGCCAGGTCGCCGCAATGGCCGGCCACAATGTGGTAATATATGATAACAATAAGGCCGCCCTCGATAAGGCGAAGGCCAGCCTGTCAGGCACATTGCAGAAACTCGAAGAAAAGGGCAAGATCCCTTCTGCAGCTGATGTGATGCACCGTTTCATATTTGTAGACGATATTCATGCCTTTGCTACCTGCGAACTGATCATAGAAGCCATTGTAGAGAAGCTGGAGGTAAAGCGTGCTGTGTTTACCGACGTGGAAAAAGTGGTTACCAATACCTGCATCCTGGCCAGCAATACTTCTTCACTATCAATTACCTCTATAGCTGCTGCGTGTAATATCCCGTCAAGGGTTATGGGGCTGCACTTCTTTAACCCGGCTCCGCTGATGGCACTGGTAGAGGTGATTCCTGCTATACAAACCGATGCGGTGTTGGTAGAAAATGCGGTGGCGCTGATGAAAGAGTGGGGCAAACTGCCGGTATTGGCAAAAGACACTCCTGGCTTTATAGTTAACCGCGTTGCCCGTCCGTTCTACGGCGAGGCTATCCGTATTTATGAAGAAGGTATTGCCGACATGGCCACTATAGACTGGGCGATGACCGAAATAGGCGGCTTCAAAATGGGGCCTTTCACCCTTATGGACTATATAGGCCACGATGTGAACTATGTGGTTACCGAAACTGTTTTTCATTCGTTTTTCTTCGATCCTCGTTACAAACCGTCTTTCTCGCAGAAGCGTCTGCTGGAAGCCGGTTGGCTGGGCCGTAAGTCAGGCCGTGGTTTTTACAACTACACCACGGGCGCCGCCCTGCCGGAACCGAATAAGGACTTGGAACTGGGCAAAAAGATATTCCACCGTGTGCTGGCCATGCTCATCAATGAAGCAGTAGATGCTCAGCACCTGAACGTGGCTACAGCGCAAGACCTGGAAACAGCCATGACCAAGGGTGTAAACTACCCTAAGGGTTTGCTGGCCTGGTGTGCCGGGTGGGGAGCTAAAAACTGCCTGGCGCAATTAGACGAACTATATGATAATTATCATGAAGATCGCTACCGCGCCAGCGTTTTGCTTCGTAAAATGGCCGCCGATAGCTAAACGTGTGGTTGTAATACTTTGTGGTTTTCACTTTTGCTTTTTGACTTATTTGCAAAAGCCAAATTAATTTCTATTTTTACAACATGAAGAAATTTATACTAGGCGCACTCTTGCTGGGTGTATCTACTTTTTCGTTCGCACAAAACCGTATCGGTATAGAGTTCGGAACATCGTTCCCTACTTTTTCCGGTCGTTCAGATAATCAGTCAGTAGGCTCTACACAGTCGGTTGATATTAAGCCTTCGGTAGGTGCATACTATTTACGTAAGATAGATCGCCATGTATACCTGGGTGCAGAGTTTGGCCTGGGAGCATATTCTTTCTTCTACAGCCAGACAGGCGATATTAAAACACAGATCACCCACAACAGTACTTACTTTTCTGTTGCGCCAATGGTAGATTTCGGCCTGGGCAGGCGCCAGTACATTCACCTGTATATAGATCTGAACATGGGCTTCCAGACCAATGCCAACCAGACAACCAGCGAATATTATTCAGCGTCAGATCCGGTGCCATACACTACCTACAATTCTGTAAGCAACGTGGCACAATTCATCTTCCGCCCGGGTTTTGGTCTTAAGCAGCACTTCCCGCTCAGCAAAATGTGGCACGTTACCTTCAAAGAAGGGTTTAACTTCCCTGCAAACGATCTTACGCACCTGCGCACAGCTACTAACGAAAACATACATCCCGGATATGTTACCCTGCAGATGGGCGTTATGAGGAAGTTCCACCGGCCTAAACATGCACAGGCAAGAGAGCCAAAGAAAGAAATGTAATACACACAATATTTTAATAATGAAGACCGGCTTATGCCGGTCTTTTTTTGCCTCGAACACAACAATTTTTTATTTAGTTATATCTAATTGCGACATTTTTATTACTTTTTCGACATGAAAAAACTACTATTTACTATTCTCCTGGTATCATCTGCCGTTCACGGCTTTTCCCAAACATATCTGCAATTGTGGGGTGGTGCAGGCCTGGCTACCAGCGGCAACTATGATATGGGTATATCGCAAGGCATCAATTTTTTTAAAGGTGTTTCATGGCGCACGGCTATTGGCGCCCAGGTAGCCATGCAGGGCTATAATATTTACTATAATAAGGAAGTGGGCGAGCCTATTGGCAGTTCATTGCGCAATAAAAGTACCTATCTGTTTGTATCACCCATGATTGACTTTCACCTGCGTAAGAACGGCCACACCCACGCTTATTTGAATGCAGGTGTTGGCTTTAATATGGGCGCTGAAGATTCGCTGCGCAGGTGGTCTTACACGCCGGGTGGTTTCGATTCTACCTATGGCAGTGCCGACAATGTAAAGAAAATGGTGGTGCGTATTGGTATGGGGCTTACTCATTATATAGCCGCCCGTGGTAAGTTCCGCATTACCGTTTCCGAAGATGTAGGTTTCCTGGCCACTCCCATAAGCAAAACAACAGATCCTACTGATGTAAGGCTGTACAATAATTCGCTGCAGTTTTATAAGCCCATGTACATATCGCTGCGTTTAGGCATTGGCTGGCGCTTTATAAAGCATGGACTATAAGCGCTTATTCTAAATAATTTCACGCATTTGCTCCCTTGCAAATGAAAATTTGCTTATTTTTCACCCATGAAAGGTAAAATACTCACACTACTATTATTGGTTTGTGCTGGTTCTTCCTTTGCTCAAAACAGGATCGGGCTCGAATTAGGAGCCGGTCGCCCTATGTTTGGCAATACGGGGAGTATCTATGCAGGCAACATCGACTATAATGTACGCTACACTTTCACCGGCGATTTTTATTACATGCGCCGTGTAGCACACCATTGGTATCTTGGTGCAAATGCCGGCTTCGAGCAGTATTCTTTCGAAATGGATCAGAAGCACACTGATAATGCAGGCGGTATCATGGGCAACAATGTAGTGCATAAGAGTTCTTATGTGCATATTGCACCAACGCTCGATCTGGGTGTGGGCCGCTTCCGCGAATACCTCCATGCATATGTATATGCTTCAGTTGGTTTCCGTGTATCTGCCGATCAGACCACCCGCGATTACCATAGCGTATCTAATCCAAGCCCTATACCTTATTACGACTCTACCTATGCCAGCTGGTTCAAGGTAAACAATGTAGTGTTCCGTATTGGTGTTGGCCTTAAGCAGCATTTCCCGCTTACTAAGCGCTGGCAGGCTACTATCAACGAAGGTTTCAGCTTTATGCCGGCCGGCGATCTGAGCCAGCCAAATGTTACCGGTGGTGTTAACCTGCATCCTGGTTATCTTACACTTACATTTGGTGTAATGCATAAGTTCAAAGATCATCATTTAAGGGAGAGAGATAAATAATGAATGCCCTTTGATAACCATATTGCCCTGCTTTACAGCAGGGCTTTTTTGTGGTACAAACTGCTTAGTATCACTATCGTTTTCATGCCTTTTTAAGTACCTTTGCCCCCTCATGGAATTGCCAGAGGGTAAAAAGGTTTATTTTGCTTCCGATTTTCATTTGGGGATTCCCGACCGAGCATCAAGCATAGAGCGCGAAAAGCGCCTGTGTGCGTGGCTGGATGAGATAGCTGCAGATGCGCATATCCTGTACCTGGTAGGCGATATTTTTGATACCTGGTTCGAGTATAAGCATGTGGTGCCTAAGGGGTTTACCCGGTTTTTGGGCAAACTGGCCAACCTGAGCGACAATGGATTGCAGATAGAGGTATTTACCGGCAATCACGACCTGTGGATGTCTGGTTACTTCCACGACGAAATGCACATTCCGGTACATTACCAGCCGATAGAACGAGAGTTCAATGGTAAGAAGTTCTTCATAGGGCATGGAGATGGCCTGGGGCCCGGCGATCATGGTTATAAGTTGCTTAAAAAGGTAATGAGTAACCGGTTTTCGCAGTGGCTCTACCGTCGTTTGCACCCCGATACGGGCGTTGGGGTGGCAGGATGGCTCAGCAGGCTGGGCCCAAAACATGCCGATGTGCCCGAGAAAACATTCCTCGGCGAGGCAGAATGGCTGGTACAGTTTGCCCGCGACACCAATAAGAAAACGCACTTCGACTATTACATCTTCGGGCACAGGCATATTGCCATAGAGTACCCGCTGGCTGATGATAGTTTGTATGTGAACCTGGGAGACTGGATAAGATATGATAGTTATGCTGTTTTTGATGGAAAGCAGCTGCAATTAAAATATTATAAGGAACGTTAATTGGTATGCAACGGACATTAGTGATGATAAGGCACGCTAAATCCAGCTGGGCAAACCCACTGCAAAGCGATTTTGAAAGGCCGCTTAATGAACGGGGAAAGCGTGAAGCGACGGAAATGGCCAACAAATTGAAGCAGGCCGGCATAGTGCCCGACCTTGTTATTTGCAGCACGGCCAAAAGAACCCGGCAGACGGCCAAGCGGATATGTGAGGTATTGGGTTACGAACTGGCCGATGTAAAATGGGAAGAAAAGCTGTATCACTGCATACCCTCTGTTTTTGAAGAGCTGTTGTATGAAGTGGGCGATAAGGTGAAGACCGTTTTCATAGTAGCGCATAACCCCGGGATAACTGAATTTGTCAATCATTTATCTCCCGCGTTCAGCATAGACAATATGCCCACTTGCGGCATTGCCTGTGCACATTTCGACTCTGCCGAATGGAATATGTTTCCATTGGTTGAAAAAGAAGTTTTTTTGTTTGAATACCCTGAAAAAGAAAAATGACACCTGGTAAAACACTGGTACAAATAACCGCAATACTGGAAAAGCTCTTTGAAGAGCATTTTGATAAAAAGCCCGAAACCACAGAAGCACTGGCAGTTTCCGGGTCAGACAGGCGCTACTACCGCATATCCGGCGGTGGCTCTGTAGCTATAGGCACCTACAATACCAACGTAGCCGAGAATAACACCTTCTTTTACATAACCGAACTGTTTCGTAAACACCAGGTGAATGTGCCTGAAGTGTACAAGATCAATAAAGATCGCCGCGCTTACCTGCAGCAGGACCTTGGAGGTACCTCTCTTTTCGACCTGGTGATGACGGAGGGCTTTACCGAAAAGAACCGTAAGCTGTATCACGCGTCTCTGTCTCAGCTGGCAAAGGCTCAGTGGATAGCCGGCAGGGATGCCGACTATAAGCAATGCTTCGCCTCCAAGCAGTTTGATGAGAAAGCGATCATGTCAGATCTGCTGTATTTCAAATACTACTTTGCCGACCTGCAGAATATCCCTTACGATCGTTCGCTGCTCATCAGCGAGATGGAGCAGCTGAGTAAAGAACTGGGCCGTGTGCAGCCGCAAACATTGATGTACCGCGATTTCCAGAGCCGCAATATAATGGTGGCCGATGGTAAGGTATACTTTATAGATTACCAGGGCTTTATGCAGGGGCCGCCGCAGTACGATATTGCATCGCTGCTGTGGCAGGCGCGGGCACAGCTGCCGGCGCAGTGGCGCGAGGATCTGCTGAATGGCTACATCAGCACCTTGTCAGATCTGCACGTGCCGCGTATGGACGAGATCCATTTCCGTCGCGGATATGTACAGTTTGTATTGCTGCGCCTGTTGCAGGTGCTTGGGGCCTATGGCTTCCGTGGGTTACTGCAGCACAAGGCACATTTCCTTAATAGCATAGGCCCGGCGCTCAAAAACCTGGAAAGCTTCCTCGCCGATCATCCGCAAACGCCGGCTTATCCGGAGATGAGGGGCTTGCTGGAAAAACTTTCATCTGCCGAAATGCAGGAACGCTTTACGCTAAAAGTAAGCAGCGAGCCTGCCAAATTAAAGGTGCAGGTATCCAGCTTCTCTTATAAAAATGGTATTCCTAAGTCGGCTGGTACTCATGGTGGTGGTTATGTGTTCGATTGCAGGGGCATCCTTAACCCCGGCCGTTATGCCGCATATAAATACCAGACAGGCAACGATGAGGCAGTATGTCAGTTCCTGGAGCGGGAAACCCGCATGCCCGATTTCCTGAATCACGTTTATGCGTTGGTGTCTATAAATGTGGAAGACTACCTGGCGCGTGGTTTCGAGAACCTCGATATTTCATTCGGTTGCACCGGTGGCCAGCACAGGTCGGTATTTGCTGCTAACAAAATGGCTGCATACCTGCGTTCCCGCTATAATATCGACGTTACTGTAACTCACCTTAACGAGAAAAAGTGGTTGTTGCAGGAAACAGTTAAGGAAGAAGAGTAGTTGTGTGCAGATAAATTAGTACATAAATTTATTTAAGATATTATCAACAAAATAAAATTGATGTGTATCTTTCAACTTTAAAAGATTACTGATGAGAAATTACATCCTGCTTTCTTTCATTGCCCTGGTTGCCTTTGCGGGTTCTTGCCGTAAAACAACTACAAACCCTCCCATTGATTACCTGGTAGATACAACTACAAACGTATACCTCAATCAGGACGATTCTCTGCATTTTCCTATCCAGGTAAGGTTCCTGGCAGGTAACTCTGCAGAAGCTGTTACCTTAACCATCCAGGGCCTGCCCTCTACCGTAAAAATGGTACAGGATTCCATTACAGTTATACCAACAGGGACGGCCAATTTTATATTGTACACTACTCCCGGTGCGCCGTTGGGTTACTATCCTGTAAGGCTGGTAGTTTACAGCCCGTCTACAGGTTACAGAACATACGATTTCACGCTGGGTGTTGTGCATTACAATTGCTCATTCTACCTTACTGGTAGCTACGCCTGTGCTAACCACGGCAGAACTAATTATAACTATACCGCATCTGCTACTGCCAACGGTGATACTGCCCTCAGCGTTGTGAACTTCGGCGGTTATGGGTTGAATACCAATACGCACATAAAACTGAATTGCAACACCGACTCCGTTACTATTGCTAAGCAGGTGATAGGCAATGGTGTTACAGTTAGCGGCCAGGGCCACTTCGAAAGTAATAAACTGGTTATCCGCTACATCGCATTGAACATACCTACAGGTGGTAATGATACTGCTGTGGTTACAATGACAAAATAATACTACACATCATAATATTGTAAGAGGCGCATCTGTAAGGTGCGCCTCTTGTTTTTAAATCGGTAACTTTACTCTATGCACGAAGTCCGCGAACCCGCAGTAGCATACGGCAAACGCCATTTTACCATCGAAGAATACCTCGAGATGGAAAATGCTGCTACAGAAAAACATGAGTACTACAAAGGTGAGATATTTGCGATGTCTGGTGCTAAGCTAAGTCACAATGATATTTGCATAAATTTGGTCTTTGCGCTCAAGACACGGCTCAAAGGTAAGCCATGCAAGCCTTTAGGTAGCGATATGCGTGTATACATTCCTGAAAACACTTTGTTCACCTATCCGGATATTTCTGTATTCTGCAATGGTGTAGACACGCGTAATAATGATAAGATGAACGCCATAAACCCAACCGTCATCATCGAAGTCTTATCTCCGTCAACAAAGAAATACGACCGCGGCGAAAAGTTTGAATTATACAAGGCCATCCCAACACTCACAGATTACATCCTGGTAGACTCTGAATCTGTAAAAGTAGAGGCATGGCATAAAGCAGATAATGGCGAATGGAACCTTACTGAGTATAGTAGCCTTGCCGATACACTGCACATACCATCAATAGAGATTACTTTACCTTTAGCTGAAGTGTATGATGATGTGCAGATGTAAAAAGCAAAAGAGCACACCTCGCAGCATGCCCCTTTAGGTGTTAACTTTTTGCCTTTTGACTTACAAAGTCACGCACAGCCCTTTAATGGCAGCGCCCAGGCGTATAGCATCATAAATGCGTTGCTCATCAGCGCCTGCTTCTTTTACAGAATGCTCGTGTGATGTTACACATTGTTCACAGCCATTCACGGCGCTCAGCACCAGGCTCATCAGCTCAAACAAGCCCTTGCCCATTGTCGGGTTCATCATTACGCTCATACGCAGGCCGGCTGGTGTCTTCTGGTAATATTCCACACCGGGCATAAAATGGCGGAAACGATAAAAAACATTATTCACGTTCATTATCGATACGCAGGCATGTGTCTCAGATATTTCTTCGTCTGTTGCACCTTCTTTCCTGGCCAGCCCTTCAAATGCGGCCATCAGCACCTCGTGCTTTTCGTTAGCGGCAATGGATAGTGCCAGCATGTAAGCCTCCTTCCTGGTCAGGTTCTTGGCGTTCAGCATACCACTAGTATTCAGCTTCAGGTCGCGGATAAACTTGCTGTCTACAGCCGCCATGCGCTCCAGTCCTGTAGATGTATGTGCTGCATCAATGCCCAGGTCATTGAACAGGTTCATTATAGTTTCGTTCTTAGATAAATTGCTCATTGTTCTTTTGTTTTAGCGGGGCCGGAAAAACATACAGCCCCTCATAAATTATAAAAGGTGCACAGCCATGCCGTGCACCTTTTATAATTATTGTTTGGTAATTGCTGCCGGCTTAGCATTCAGCCATTAGCAATTCAGCTATTGAGCCATTAAGAAAGTGTTTCTTCACCTTTCTTCCAGTTGCATGGGCACAGCTCGTCTGTCTGCAGGGCATCCAGTACGCGCAGTACTTCATCTACATTACGGCCTACGCTCAGGTCGTTGACGCACACCCAGCGGATGATGCCTTCCGGATCTATGATGTATGTTGCCCTGTATGCTACCTTCTCACCTTCAGTAAGGATGCCCAGTTCTTCAGCCAGGCTCTTAGAAGTGTCAGCTATCATAGGGAAACGCAGATCCTTCAGATCTTTGTGGTTCATCCTCCACGCGTGGTGTACATACTCGCTGTCTGTAGATGCGCCAAGCAATACGGTATCACGATCAGTAAAGTTGCTATAGTTCTTGTTGAACTCGGCTATTTCTGTAGGGCATACAAACGTGAAGTCTTTAGGCCACCAGAACATTACTGCCCACTTGCCTTCAATGTCAGAGTTGTTGATGTTCCTGAACTCTTTGCCTTCTTCGATGCTTACAACCGATTTCTTGTCGAACTGGGGAAACTTTGATCCCACTGATACGTTTGCCATGATTTTGTTCTCCTTTTTTTATTTGTTTTTAAATGTTTTGAATTGATGATGCAAAGGTCGCGCTAAAAACAGACACGTCATAATTAACAGCCATTCTGTTTGCCAATAAAAAAATTTAAATAATCAATAAGTGCTTTATCCATGCGGGTTTCAGCGGGTTCGGTTCTCTATTTTGTATATCTGCTATTAAAAGTATAGTGTTGATTTTTGGGTCTTTATTTTACAATAATTCTTTTTCAGCGTTACATAATGCAGTAAATTCGTTTGCTCTTGTTATGCGGTTATTCGATCTGTTCAGGAAAAACGATAAGGCTCCTGCCGTTGCTCACAACTATATTGATGTGGAGCAGAAGTTGCTGGAACAATGCATGGAATTCATACCCGCGCATTTTCGCGGCTCGGTAAACTTTGCAGATGCCGTAGGCCACATATCGCATAACCAGTACCGCCAGGCAGTCGCCAGCCTTATAAAGATGGCCGATCAGCCTTCTTTCTTTTTCAACAACGATTACTGGCTGGAACTGAAACACCTGGCCACAAGGCTTGGTATGGATGGTGAAGTAAGCACCTGCGACCGTAAGCTGCAGGAGAACAAGGACAATAATATTGTGTTGTACAAAGGCATTGTGATAGAGGAAGTAGCAGAAGGTACTTATAAGCATTACCTGTCCGATTCGCTCTCTAACGAAAAGAATGAAGAACGCCGCAACCGCGATGGTCTGAAAGAGTTGATGGGTAATGACGGCTTTCACATGAAAGGGCTGGGCCGGGAAGGTACCATATACCATATAAACGGTAAGCGCGTATGCGAGATCAGGTACCAACAGGTTGGCGATGGCAAACACCTGATCATTTACAACTACTCATTTGAATATCTTGCCCTGCCTATCAGGCAACACTTGGGCGAAGCCGAAAAGGCCACGCTCACCAAAGATCTTGCCGAATGGCTGAAGGGCCAGGGCTATACCGTTGAGTTTCAATAGTGGTGGATGATCCGCGTCACTTTTAACCATTCACTTATTTATATACCTTTGCCGCGCTTATGTCTGCACTTAAATTTTATTCGCTTAAAGTAGCTGATGTGCGTCCGGAGACTTCCGATTGCGTATCTGTTCAGCTGGAAGTTCCCGTAGAATTGACAGGTCTCTTTCAATTCACACCGGGCCAGTATCTTACATTGCGTACTCATCTCGATGGCGCAGAGCTCAGGCGCTCTTATTCCATCTGCTCTGCCCGTGGCGATAAAGAGCTCCGTGTAGCTATCAAAAAGGTGGAACAGGGTAAGTTCTCTACTCATGCCAACGAAAAGCTGACGAAGGGAGATATGATAGATGTAATGCCGCCGATGGGTAAATTCGTTTCGCGCCCGTCCGATAAAAAAGGTCGTTCTTACCTGGCCTTTGCAGCGGGTAGTGGTATCACGCCTATCATGAGTATTATGAAGACGGTGCTGGCGGAAGAACCGGATAGCAAATTCACGCTTATCTATGGCAACCGCTCTAAAAACTCTATCATCTTCCGCGAGGCAATAGAAGCACTCAAGAATAAATACATGCAGCGCCTGCGCGTTTATTACGTGCTCAGCCGCGAGTATATGGATATACCATTGTTCAGCGGCCGCATCAATGCCGATAAATGCCGCGAATTTTGTAGTTCGCTAGTAGACCTTGGTACCATAGATGAGGCATTTTTGTGTGGACCTGAGGATATGATCCTCTCGCTGAAGCAGGAACTGGCCGACCTGGGCATGCCTGTGGATAATGTGCACCTGGAATTGTTCACTTCTCCGGATCAACCAAAGAAATCGCACGAAAAATGGGCAGGTGAACATAAAGACGATAAGGGGCCAATGAGTACCGTTTCTGTAGTGCTGGACGGTATGACCACCATTATGCAGGTGCCTTTTAACGATGAAACTATATTGGATGCAGCCCTCCGCAATGGCCTGGATCTTCCTTATGCCTGCAAGGGTGGGGTATGCTGCACCTGCCGCGCCCGCGTAACAGAAGGCGAGGTGGAAATGGAAGTAAACTATGCGCTGGAGCATGACGAAGTAGAAAAAGGCTTCGTGCTTACTTGCCAGAGCCACCCACGTACCGAAAAAGTAGTAATAGACTTTGATGAAAGATAAATGAAAAGCCGCGAAAGCGGCTTTTTTACTACCAGAACGTATCCCGAGAGCAGCCTTGTCCGCATCCGCTCCCGCTCTGTTTCGCCACTCTTATCCTAGTATAGACCTTAACAATTGCGCTATAACTGCATTGGCCGATTTTGATGTACATTTGTACATATAAACAGCTGTTTATGACCGTATATTCTTTTCAACAGCATTTCGATGATAAGATCGATAGCGACATAACTATCGAACCGCGCGACTGGATGCCGGATGACTACCGCAAAACGCTCATCCGCCAGATATCGCAGCACGCGCATAGCGAGATAATTGGTATGTTGCCAGAAGGTAACTGGATAACCCGCGCCCCAAGCTTGCGCCGCAAAGCCGTGCTGATGGCTAAAGTGCAGGACGAGGCAGGCCACGGCTTATACCTCTACAGCGCTGCCGAAACATTGGGCATTACCCGCGACCAGATGTATGAGCAACTGCACAGCGGTAAAGCCAAATACTCTTCTATATTCAACTATCCTACACTTACGTGGGCTGATATGGGTGCAATAGGCTGGCTGGTTGATGGCGCTGCCATCATGAACCAGGTGCCGCTTTGCCGCACTTCTTACGGGCCATATGCACGTGCTATGGTGCGTGTATGTAAGGAGGAAAGCTTCCACCAGCGTCAGGGCTTCGAGATAATGCTCTCATTGTCAAAAGGTAGCGAGGTGCAGCGGAAAATGGCCCAGGATGCATTCAACCGGTGGTGGTGGCCATCATTAATGATGTTTGGGCCGCCGGATGCTGAAAGCCCGAATACGGAGAAGAGTGTAAGGTGGCGCATCAAGCGTTTCACCAACGATGAGTTGCGCCAGAAGTTTGTAGACGTAACGGTAGAGCAGACTAAAGTATTAGGTCTTGAAATGCCGGATAAGGACATTAAATGGAACGAAGAACGCGGTCATTACGACTTTGGCAAGATCAACTGGGAAGAATTCTATAACGTAGTAAAGGGTAACGGCCCATGCAATAAGCAGCGCCTGGAAGCCCGCCGCTCCGCTTGGGAAAAAGGCCAGTGGGTGCGCGATGCCGCTACCGCTTATGCCGAAAAGCGCAAGGCACGCAAAGAACAGGAAGCTAAAGCAGCTTAATTTTTTTATAGCTGGCAACACCAATGTGGTAAGCGAGACTTACGACTTATTACTTACGACTTACGACTAAGAAAAATGACAAATAAAAACGAATGGCCTCTGTGGGAGGTATTTATACGCAGTAAAGCCGGTTTAGATCATAAACACGCCGGTAGCCTGCATGCTGCCGATGCCGAGATGGCTATAGAGAATGCCCGCGATGTGTACACCCGCCGCCAGGAAGGGGTGAGCATATGGGTAGTGGAAAGCAAAAATATTCATGCTTCCGATCCGTCTCAGAGCGAATCTATGTACGAGCCGGCCAACGATAAGATATACCGCCACCCTACATTTTACAACCTGCCCGACGAGGTAAAGTATATGTAATGCTATGTAGTGAAAAATGAAAGAGCCTGCGATACTGTCGCAGGCTCTTTCATTTAGCCTTTTTAAGGACCAATATTTTTATTGAGGGGATATATTTCGGGATGCTGTTGGTATAATAGGACGTTTATGCTACCTGCTTTTGCCCGTGATGGTCTACTACCGTGTAGGTATAGCTTACCACGTTGCCCCCCGCATCTTCTTTAAAGGTGATCTCAACTTCTTCAGGCTTAAAAAAGTCTGTAACTCTTTCCCATAGCCGCACAATTGCTGGCTTTGCAACCTGTGTACCCGCGCTGTTCTTCATTGTCTTCATAGCCGTTGGTTGTTTTAATTCACATTTACGTAATAATAAAATAATGCCATTGTTCGATACAGGTATATTCTTCTGATAATTGCGGGTATATCCTTAAAGAATAATTCAAATTTAGTTTACAATTTTGTCACATAGCGTAATCGGTATGTTAAGTTTTGCGGCATATTTTTCCACCGTTCTTTTAACAACGCTTAAATAAGAGGAATATTTTTTGGTTGTAATTAAAATATTTGCATACCTTTGCACTCCCAAATTTTCCGGCTATTCTGGGTTTCAGAATATCCAAAATTGCTGCCGGAAGATGGGATATTATTTAATTTAAAAAACATTATGGCAACACAAAACAACCTTCAGGATTACGAGCTGATGGTCATCTTTACGCCGGTGTTATCCGAAGATGATTTCAAAACTGCTCAGAAGAAATTCACTGACCTCATCGTTGCGAATGGCGGCGAAATAGGTCAGCAGCACCCTTGGGGCCTCCGTTCCCTGGCTTATCCGATAGCTAAGAAAACTACCGGACTGTATTATGTAGTTGAGTTCAAAGCTCCTGCTGAAGTTAACGCTAAGCTTGAGATCCAGATGAACCGTGACGAATCAGTTATGCGTCACATGGTTACTCGCCTGGACAAATATGCTGTAGCATATAACAACAGGAAACGCAACAAGGCTGAAGAAACTGTTTCTCAAAATTAATCCTGAAAGAAAATGGCAAAACAAAACGAAATAAAATTCCTGACTTCAACCCGTGTAGAAAAACGCCAGAAAAAATACTGTCGTTTCAAGAAGATGGGTATCCGTTACATCGATTATAAGGATGCGGAGTTTCTGAAAAAGTTCCTTAATGAGCAGGGCCGTATGCTGCCTCGCCGCATTACCGGTAACTCATTAAAGTTTCAGCGCAAAGTTGCGCAGGCGATAAAGAAGGCACGCCAGATGGCTATCCTGCCTTATGTTACTGACCTTTTAAAATAAACAACAATGCAGATCATTCTTATAAAAGACGTAGATAATCTGGGTTCTGCCCACGAAATGGTTGATGTAAAGCCGGGTTATGCCCGCAATTACCTCATCCCTCAGAAATATGCGATCGAAGCAAGCGGCTCTAACAAGAAAGTTATGGAAGAGCGTCGCAAGCAGTTGCAGAAGAAGGAAGATAAACTGATGGCTCAGATAGCCAATGTTACTGAAGTACTGAAGGCTTCTCCTGTTAAGGTAGGTGCTAAAATCGGTGTTAGCGGTAAAATATTTGGCTCTGTTACAGCTATCCAGCTGGCTCGCGCTATCCGCGAACAGAAAGGCTACGAGATCGACCGTCGTCGTATCTCTGTTCTCGACGAAGTTAAAGAAGCGGGTACCCATAAGGCCAGCATCGACTTCGGTAAAGACAACGTAGTTGAAATTGAATTTGAAGTAGTAGGCGAATAATTCTCCCGCTGTTTTAAAATATCGAAACCGCCCCTCGTGGGCGGTTTTTTTGTGGCCATGGAACTCGTCCGCGATTGTATCGCGGATGCCACGGCGTGGCGTTTGTAACGCCCGTAAGTACTAACTTTAGTTTTCGATGGGCCTTAGAGATATTCTGTCAAAAAGTAGTACACAACAGGTAATGGTTCTTTCCGAGACTAAAGTTGCTAAGCTATTTAATAAGTACACCCGTTCCGAAATCGGCTCGGAAGCAGAAAAAATGAAATACGCCAACAAGGTAAATGGATTGGTTTCAAAATTCATCAGGCTCGATTATAATGACGAACTACAAGCAGAAATGTTGGTAATGGAGCGCATATACCCTATCGATTATCGCGCATATGAGGTAGAACGCCGGGAGCTTTGGTGGGAAGTATTTGAGCACGAACTACAGCAGTTGCACAATGCCGGTTTTGTACACCGCGATATCAAGCGCCCTTCAAATCTTTCCGGGCTCGCATTCGATAACATACTGCTTACCAACGAAGGGTTACGGTTGATAGATGTGGGCATATCTGCGCTCAAAACACAGGTTGGCGATAACTTATTTAATAAATACCTTGAAGTGGAGCGGCAGGAAATGCAGGAATTCAAAGATTATTTTCTGAATAGGTAGTATATCCTTTTTCTTGAATTCTGGCCAATCCTGACTTAGACCTAATGGCACTTAAAATGCTCAAAAGGCTCTTTACAGCTATTGCATTTATATAAGGCTTTGCAGGATGTAGGGCCATACCTGCTCACCAGTTCTGTATTTTCCGATTCGCAGCGCGGACATACAATACCTTCCTCCTCAAATAATCCCAGCGACGAGAACGCCTTGCGGTTGGGTGGGGCTATACCGTATTCTTTCAGCTTTCTTTTGCCTTCGTCGGTCATCCAGTCTGTTGTCCAGGCTGGGCTTAACTGCATATCTACAGATACTGTTTTTACGCCATGCCCCGCAAGCGCCATGCGTATGCTTATTGAGATTACATCCATGGCCGGACAGCCGCTGTAGGTGGGCGTAATGGTAACATTTACTTTGTCGTCTGCTACAGCTACGTTACGTACAATACCCAGGTCCAGTATCGATAATGCAGGCACCTCCGGGTCTTTTACATCCGCCAGCCATGCCCATATTTGTTCCTGTGTTACCCCGGCCATTGTTATTTGCTTAATAAGTGATTATTTACCAGCAGTGAGCCATCATTGGCCTTCGACAAAATTACGGCATCTGCCGGCATCAGCAGCAATTCATCCATAGCCTGGTAAGAATGATCAGCATCTTTTAACAGCTTAACACGCATATACTTTGTGTTGCCGGGTACGGCAAAGTAGGCATGGTTGCGCATCCATAATCCGCGCGTGTCTGTAGCTTCTTTGGTAGCTGCCCCCTGGCTGGCGATAACTTGTTTTGTGCTGTCCAGCATTTCTACTACACAGTAAGGGCTTTTATAGTTATCTCCCGGCGTCAGGAACCAGCAGGAGAATTCGTAGAGTTGGTTGTCGTAAGCAGGTCTTACCGCTGCTATAGTTATTTCTTTGCTTGCCGCAGTATCATACCGGGCCGCACCATTACCAAACAGGGTAGCTGCTTTACCCGTATCAAAGTGCGCTGCAAACCAGCCGCCGGTGTTCTTTATGCAGGTGTCCCCGCCACTTATCACGTTGGCTACAGCTATTGCCTGTTCTTTATACTTTTTGTCGTTGGTTTTTATGCGGTCGGGGTAGCAGGCGTAAACAGTGCAGTTGCGGTAATGTCCTATAGAGTCCGATGCTTCCAGCAGGTATTTCTGGTCAGGTTCTACGGGTTCTACATCTACGGTCAGCAGCAGGAAGGGTTTATTGCTCTTTATGTCGTTGAGTACCGGCTTATCGGTATATGGCCCGCCGGCAATTTTTACCTGGTTAAACGCCTGTGCCCACGATGTGCGCGACATCATGCAGTCCATCATAGGTAAGCGTAGCTGGAAACTTGATTGCACACCCAGTGCCACGGCCCAGGCGCTTACTTCCTCATTATGCCCCAGCCACAGCTTTTCAGAGCCTACTTCGAAAAAACGCAGGACTATTATAGCCTGGAAATTGTCCCTGGTATACTTGTGCTCAGCAAGAAACTGCGCCCAGCTTTGCGTGCCATTGGAAACAAACGTATTATAGTAGTCTATGCTGCGGGCTACCGATGCGCGGGTGCGATTTACATAGTCTTTTATCTCGTAGCACCACAGTGCTACAGGCAATGTTACCGCTATTGCTGCTATCACTCTTTTATCAGCTGCCAGGCAAAGGCCATACCAGTGGTAAACCACCACTGCGCCGTAGGTCGTGATCACGTAATAGAATATCCAGCTAAACCTGCCCAGCGTGCGGAACTGCTTGAGCATCGAGGCATACTCCAGCAGCCACTGCATATGCCAGGTAAATGGTGCACCCATGCCAAACAGCAGCGATGCCACAGCAACAAACAGCCATATAGGCTGGAAACCCTTAGCATGAACAATATTATTGCCGGGTGTCTTTTTCGCCCGATTAATAATGCCAAAAAGAATTGAAAGGCCTATGATGAGCATAGTAGCCAGCCCGATATAGGTATAGCCTTCACCGCCGAAGGAAACACGTTTATAAATGCCATTATGCTCTATCTGCCACCAGAAGGGGGAGTAGATGGAGGATACAATATCGCGGGGGTGTGTACAGTTCTCCAGTATACCGAATGGCGTTGCGGGGCGATCATGTATCGGGTCTGTAATGCGCATGAACACACCAAACACCAGGAATATACCTGCTACTGCTATCAATAATGGTGCAAGGTGCTTTATTTTCAAAAGCAGTTGCTCCCGCCTCAGCAGTAAGTAGCCTGCCGTATAAAACCCCGTCCACACCAGTATTACCGCTGCAAAATAGGGGTGCAGGAACGAGGTGATGATGCCCATCAATAGTATATAGGCAGGGTATCTTAGCCCGCCACGGGCGTAGTATTGCACCGTCCAGTAAAACAGCATCGGTATTACGCATGTATAAGACAGTGCGTAGTGCCCCGATAGTTTTAGCTGCTGTGGCGTAAACATAATAATGAGCGCCGCAAAGCACATGGCCAGCAGTGGCTTCACTTTAAAGTGCGTCAGTGTTTTATACAGGTACACGATGCCCAGCACATAGCTTAGCGATATCAGCCACCACATAACGGTAAGCGCTGTGCCTATGGTAATGTGGCCCTTCAGATAGCTCAGCGGTACAGATAATATAGGTTGACCGTCGGTATATACAATGTGCTCGCCATAAGGATAGTTCATGCCCCGGAACCACAGCCCGTTGCCGTATAATGATTGGTATAGGTAGGTGTAGTTGTTCTTGCCGCCATCGGCACCCAGCTCGGTAATTATATGCCATGGCTGCGTAACTATGTACGACAGGGTATAAGTGGTAATGCATATAGCAAATACCACTGCCGTCAGCAGCCATAATTGTGCTTTGTATTTATTCATAGTTCCGCTTAAAGAGTAGCCTCACAAAATTTAGCATTTCGGGCAGCAAGATACCATAATTCATCTTGCGGAACTGCACCTGCTCATTAAGGGTCACCGGTATGGCTACTATCTTATACGTCCTGCTTTTGTAGCAGTTGCGGATAAACTCCAGGTCGAACAAGTAGCGGTCTATTGTGGTCTTCAGGAACAGATCTGTAACATTCCGGCGGAAACCTTTAAGGCCACACTGTGTATCGGTAACCGGCAGCGATAGAAATAACCGAGTCATAAAGCGCAACTGCCGCGATATGACACGCCTCAGGAAGGGCACATGCGTGTAATAGTCATCATCCTTCACGCCTATGGCCAGGTCTGCCTGGTCGTTCTGCATGCTGCTATATATAGCGTACATGCTTTCTATAGTGTAGGGGAAGTCAATGTCTGTGTAAATAATAATGACGCCTGTAGCCACGGCCACCCCTTGTCTTATAGCATATCCTTTGCCATGGTTTTCGGCATACTGTACAATTTTAAGCGTAGGGATATGACTGGCCAGGTAGTTAAGAGGCTCTTGTGTAACACCCTGGCTTGCGCCATCTATAACAACGATCAGCTCAGCATGCTCGCCTGTGCGGCTACAAAAATCCTGGTATCGGGCATATACATTCCTCTCCCATTCCTGCGGTGGATTATAACAGGGTAAGATCAGAGATACGCTCATTGTGTGTTGTATAATTTGCTATATAACGCATCAACATAAATAATACTCCAGGATCCTTGCTTTGCGCCCTTTGCCTGCTCTATATCTTTGCGTTCTTTGCGATATTCCTTTGCGTTCTTTGCGTGAACATTATTCACCCAACTTATTGATAACGCAATTCTTGTCCGTTTATTACCATTGCTGGCCGGGATAGGTGCGTTGCATATACTGCATTTCTGCCAGTATATAGCCCAGCTCCTCACTGTGTACGCCTTCTTTGCCACCACGGTGCATCCATGCTTCTTTAGGCATATCTACCGTTGCTTCAGCCAGTACAGCAGCTATACGCTCTGTCCACTGTGTGCGGATAATGGTAAGATCCGGTGCGCCTATTTCAGCCTGCATAGCAGTTTCGTAGTCCGATGCCTGGAAGAGCTCGCCGGTATATGGCCAGGTTTCGTTAATAGCTTCCTGTATTTTGGCATGACTTTCCTCTGTTCCGTCGCCCAGGCGTATCACCCATTCGCTGCTCCATTTCAGGTGGTAGGTCACCTCCTTCAGCGATTTTTCTGCCACAGCTGCAAGCGTTTCATCACCGCACTGTGCCAGGGCCGAGAAGTAGAAGTAGTTAAAACAATCCAGGAACAATGCACGTGCTACAGTGTATGCCCAGTCAATATTCGGGCGCTCTGTCAGCAGCGGGTTGCGGAAGTCCCAGCCATCGCGCAGGTAGGCCAGGTTATCCTCGTCCAGCGGGGTACCTGCATTCACTATCTGCTGCAATGCCATAGAGGTAAACGCTTTGTTTTGCTCTTCCTGTTGCAGGTTATTGAACAACTGGGCAGCATACTGGTACAGGCTGCGGGCGCGGCCTATATGGTCCAGCGCAGTATTGGTCAGGGCAATATCCTGCTCCAGTATTGGTCCGTGGCCGGTCCATTCACCAAGGCGCTGGCTTAATATCAGTGCATCATCAGCAAGGCGTAATACGTATGGTAACTTCATATGTCGAAAATCAAACCCAAAGCCGGGTTTTAGTGTGGCAAAAGTAAGGAATGTAGGGCAGAGTAGGGAGTTTCAAAGAAGTTACGCCAGTTGCAGGCCTTCTATTCTGTCGAAATGCTTTCTGTTGGCTGTAACAAGAGGGATATTGTTTACAATACAAGTTGCTGCGATAAAAATATCTCTAAATTCAATAAGCTGATTTTTTCTTTTCAATTGATGATAGATTATGGCCGCTTGTTTAGCTACATCTTCAGTAAAAGGAAGAATGCTGAAATTTTCAGTCAACTTTTGAACATCTCTCTGTTTATCTTCATTGGGTGCTCCCATATGTAGTTCGTATACAGAAACGGATGAAAGAAAAAGATCAGTTTCGTCAGGTAGTTTTCTTAAAGTTGTTTTCAGCTTGTCTTTACTCCTGAAATACTCAATAATAGTATTAGTATCAACTACCACGTTGGAGGCTCCCATTGATTGAATAGTTTTCTGTTCTCTTCAAATATTTTCAAGTCCTCTTCACTCCATACCGACTCCGGAAACTCTCTTTTCTTTGTATTGGAAGAGTCTGATTTTGGTTTCCTGAGTTTTGTAAATAAGAAATCAATGAAATCTGCAACTTCTTTTTTTTCAAGAGGCGGTAGCTGCTCATACTTTAAGATAGCGTTGTCCATAGACAATGTATTTTAACAAAGATAGTAAATGCAATGTATATACATTGTTAACCTGAAACAGGCCCGGAATTCCGGGCCTGTCGCATATAAAACAGTTAAAAATTACATTCCCTTACCGTGGCAGGCTTTAAATTTCTTGCCACTTCCGCATGGGCACAGGTCGTTGCGGCCTATCTTAGGCGCTGCCACTACCGGTGCACGCTTTACCTCCTGCTGTTCAGTTGGTTCGTGGTAGTATTCATCCTGGCCCATTTCCTCATCCACCTTATTCACGCGCATCTGGCTCATGTCGGTTTGTGGCGCTGGCATTTGTGCTGCCTCTATTGGTGCTTCCTGCATTGGTATACCAGCGCGCATCAGGAACGATATGATGTTGCGGTTGGTCTCTGCCATCATTTGCTTGAAGAGGTTAAAGCCTTCAAACTTATAGATCAGCAATGGGTCCTTCTGCTCGTACGATGCCATGCGCACGCTCTGGCGCAGGTCGTCCATAGCGCGCAGGTGGTTCTTCCACGCGTCGTCTATCATCGCCAGGGTAATGTTCTTCTCCAGCGTCTGTGGTATTGGTAAGCCCGCCTGGTCTATCGCTTCTTTCAGCGGCACATATATCTGCATACCCCTTATGCCATCGGTAAACGGCACAGAGATATCTGCTATCCTGTCACCATTCTCTGCATACAGCTGCTGCAGGCCTGGCATCATGTTTTCGCGCAGCGCATTCATCTTGCGTGTGTAGAAGTCTTTGGCCTGGTGATACAGGTGGTTGGCTATAGTGCCTGCATCGCCCTTGCTCATGTCGGCTTCGCTGATCTCCGGCTCTATAGCCAGGTGCGTCATTACTTCTATGTTAAAGGCTTCCTTATCGCGGTTCAGTGCATATTGCTCAGCAAATGTTTCGCACACTGCAAACAATGCATTGTCCAGGTCTATCGACAGGCGATCGCCAAACAGTGCGTGGTTACGGCGTTTGTAGATAACATCGCGCTGTGCGTTCATTACATCATCATACTCCAGCAGGTTTTTACGGATGCCGAAGTTGTTCTCTTCCACCTTGCGCTGCGCACGCTCTATAGATTTAGAGATCATGCCATGCTGTAGTACTTCGCCATCTTTATGGCCCATTTTGTCCATCAGCGAAGCAATACGCTCAGAGCCGAACAAACGCATCAGGTCATCCTCCAGAGACACAAAGAACTGTGATGTACCCGGGTCGCCCTGGCGGCCTGCACGACCACGCAACTGGCGGTCTACACGGCGGCTTTCGTGGCGCTCGGTACCTACTATCGCAAGGCCTCCTGCTTCTTTAACACCAGGGCCCAGCTTGATGTCCGTACCACGACCTGCCATGTTGGTAGCTATGGTTATAGCACCGGCAAAACCCGCATCGGCAACCACTTGTGCTTCTTTACTGTGCTGCTTGGCGTTCAGTACATTGTGTGGTATTTTCTTCTGCTGCAGCATACGGCTCAGCAGTTCCGATACTTCTACCGATGTAGTACCTACCAGCACCGGGCGGCCCGCCTTGCTCAGCGCCTCTATCTCATCAATAGCCGCCTTGTACTTTTCGCGCTTGGTCTTGTATACCAGGTCTTGCTGGTCTTTACGGGCAATACCCTTGTTGGTAGGTATAGTAACTACGTCCAGCTTGTATATCTGCCAGAATTCACCCGCTTCTGTTTCCGCCGTACCGGTCATGCCGGCCAGCTTATGGTACATACGGAAGAAGTTCTGCAGGGTGATAGTAGCAAATGTTTGCGTAGCAGCTTCTACTGTTACGTCTTCTTTCGCTTCTATCGCCTGGTGCAGGCCATCGCTGTAGCGGCGGCCTTCCATTATACGGCCTGTCTGCTCATCTACTATCTTTACTTTGCCTTCCATTACCACATACTCTACGTCCTTGTCAAACAAGGTGTAGGCTTTCAGCAATTGCTGCAGAGAGTGTATGCGGTCGGCTTTTACAGCGTAATCCTGCAGCAGGGCATCTTTGCGCTGCATTTTTTCATCAGCCGGCAGGCCAAGTTTTTCTATTTCAGCCAGCTCTGTGCCAATGTCGGGCAGTATAAAGAAGTTAGGATCTTCGCCTGCGCCTGTTATCAGGGCAATGCCTTTATCAGTAAGGTCTACGCTGTTATTCTTTTCATCTATCGAGAAGTACAGTTCAGCATCTACCTTAGGCATGTTGCGCTGTTGCTCGCCTATGTAGTAGTTCTCTGTCTTCTGCAGTATCTGCTTGTTACCTTCTTCACTCAGGTACTTGATCAGGGCGCTGTTCTTAGGCAGGCCGCGGTAGGCACGGAAGAGTGCCAGGCCACCTGTTTCTTTGTCGGTTTTGCCTTCTGCTATCAGCTTTTTGGCTTCTGCAAGGCTCGCATTGATCACTTTACGCTGCGCTTCCATCAGGCGCTCTATGCGCGGCTTCAGTATATGAAACTGCTGCTCATCACCCTTTGGTATAGGACCCGATATGATGAGTGGTGTACGCGCATCATCTATCAATACGCTATCCACCTCATCCACCATCGCGTAGTGGTGCTTGCGCTGTACCATTTCTTCAGGATGGTGCACCATGTTATCGCGCAGGTAGTCAAAACCAAATTCGTTGTTGGTGCCGTAGGTGATGTCGGCCATATAAGCCTTGCGGCGCTCGGCCGAGTTTGGCTCGTGCTTATCTATACAATCTGTTGTAAGGCCCAGCCATTCAAATATTGGCGCGTTCCACTCCTGGTCACGACGGGCCAGGTAATCATTCACCGTTACTATATGCACGCCTTCGCCGGCAAGTGCATTCAGGTAGGCCGGCAGGGTCGATACCAGTGTTTTACCTTCACCGGTAGCCATTTCGGCTATCTTACCTTCGTGCAGTACAGTACCGCCTATCAGCTGCACATCGTAGTGCACCATGTTCCAGGTAACCGTGTTGCCTGCTGCCTGCCAGGTATTCTTGTATATAGAGTTGTTGCCGTCAATAGTGATATGCTCATGATCTACTGCCAGTTCCCTGTCCAGGTCTGTAGCGGTAGATACCATCTCCGTATTATTGGCAAAGCGGCGCGATGTTTCTTTAACAACTGCAAACGCTTCAGGCATTATTTCCTTCAGTATCTCTTCTATCTGTGTATCGCGGGCTTTTACCAGCTTGTCTACATCATTATAAATGTTCTCGCGCTCCTGGAAGTCCTCCAGTTGTTCAGCCTCGGCTTTCTTTTCGGCTATCTGCGCATCTATGTTCACAAGATATTCCTTTATGCGTGCACGGAATTCCTGGGTTTTGTTACGCAGTTGATCATTAGACAGGGCGCTCAGGGCTTCGAAATGCGCATTGATCTCTGTAACCACCGGCTGTATGGCTTTTACGTCCTTATCAGACTTGCTGCCACCAAATAACTTAGAAAGAAAGCCTATCATTAGTAGTGTTATTAATTTCTGTTGAAGATTGTTTATATTTATAGAACAAAAAGCGCACGCACTTGTTGTTTGCCCCAATCGCATCAAAATCTATGCAATTGTTTAATTACATGACATGATGGCATGAGGGGGCGCCAAAACTACGCCAATTGGTGCATTTCAACAAATGAGGCGCACAGGGCTTTAATGGAGATAAAAAAAATTTAGCCTATTATTTGCTCGTCAAGAAATTTTTTATGTATTTTGGAGCAGTTTTTAGAAAATCACAGCAAATGAAAAGAACCGTCCTTCTAGTTACTACCGTTTTAGTGACCATCTTATTAAGTACAAAAATGTATGCACAGGAAGATCTCGTGCGCGTTTTTCGTTGGTATGTTCCCCAGGACCAGCAATTCGTAACTGTTGCTGATGGTGAATACCAGGATGGCCAGTTGATCAACTGGGGCTGGACTGGCAAACAATTGTTATTTTTTGCTTACCGCACACCTGGTCCGGGTCGCGTAGCTGTTTACGGATGGTCTAACCCTGTAACTCGCGCGCACATTACTATTGCAGAAGATGAATTTACTGATGACCAGATGCTGAAGTGGGGATACACACAGAAACACCTCCAGTTCTATGCACTTACACGCCGTGGTGCTAACACAGTTTGTGTTTACCGTTGGTTGCTCAACAAAAAAGGTGCATGGATCACTCAGCCTGAAGAAGGTGATACTGATTACCTGATCAAGAAAGGTTACCACCGCAAAACATACCAGTACTATGGTATTTACCGCAACGTGGATGCGCCTATCTACGATCAGCTGTAATAAGCGTCTAAAAGATATTGATTTAAAGCGGCCTTTCCGGGTCGCTTTATTTTTTTGCTAAACTGCTGGTGCTGGCATGGTATCTGTAACTTTAGTCATTATGCCATTCATAGCCGCGGTATCTAAAATAGACCTACCCCATAAAGCCAGCCAGCAACAGGTAAAAGAGCAGGTAAGACAAATGTTCCTGTCCGATATGCCGCAGATCGACCGGCTGATGCCTGCATTCGAAAATACGGAGATCAATGAACGGAATTTTGTACTGCCGCTCGATTACTACAAGCAGGATACCACCTTCGAACAACGTAATACCGAGTACGGGAAATGGGCGCTGCACTATGCCATACAGGCAATTCAGGCAGCGTTAGCGGTTTCGGGAACGGATAAAATGGCAGTTACCGACCTCGTTTTCATTTCTACTACCGGGTTGGCTACGCCCAGTATAGATGCCCAGATCATCAATGCACTCCGCCTCTCTCCGCATATCAACCGTATGCCACTATGGGGGCTTGGTTGTGCCGGCGGTACTGCGGGAATAGCCAAGGCATGTATGCTGGCCTCTGCCAATCCCAACGCAGTAGTACTGGTAGTGGCAGTAGAGTTATGCTCACTTACGCTCATCAAAAACGATTACAGCAAAAGCAATTTCATCGGCTCCAGCCTGTTTTCCGATGGTATTGCCGCATGTGTGGTAAAGGGCGATAATCATAGCACGCATCACCAGCGGCAGTGCCAGTGCGTGGCGCATAGCAGTAAGCTCTATTATGATACGGAAGACATAATGGGTTGGGATTTCGGCAATGACGGTTTTAAGGTGGTATTCTCCAAAGACATTCCAACCTTCATTAACGATCATATATTGGAGGATGTTACCGCCTTTCTTTCCGGTAAAGGGTTGACACTGGCTGATATAAAGAGCTTTGTTTTCCATCCCGGGGGCACTAAGGTGCTACAAGCTTATGCCTATGCGCTCAATATTAACGAGGAGCAATTGGCCAATACAAAAGACGTAATGCGCGACTATGGCAATATGTCAAGCGCCACAGTGCTATATGTGCTGGAAAGATTTATGGCAGAAGGGTTTGAAGATGGTTACGGACTAATGCTCTCTATGGGACCCGGCTTCAGCAGCGAGATGGTATTACTCAACATGAAAAACGCATAACACCAATGGTATTTCTCCTGGTAATGATATTCCTGGTCGCACAACGTATTGCCGAGTTGGTGGTAGCCCGTCGCAACGAAAAATGGCTGCTGGCCAATGGCGCTGTAGAATACGGCAAAGAGCATTATCCGCTCATTGTTATCCTGCATACGGCGTTCATCTTGTCGCTTATAGCAGAGTACATGCTCAACGGGCATGTATTCTATTGGTGGCTCCTGGTTATATACATTGTGCTGGTCATCAGCAAGGCCATAGTCATCGGCACACTCGGCCACTACTGGAATACAAAGATCTACCGCATACCCGGCTCAAAGCCTGTAACCACGGGCATTTACAAATATGTGAAGCATCCTAATTACATTATCGTCATCTGCGAGATAGCAGTTATTCCCATGATCTTCGGCCTCTACTATACTGCCATTATATTCACCATCCTCAACGCTTTAATGCTGACGGTGCGAATAAGGGTAGAGAATAAGGCGCTGGCGCTATAGCCATCATCACACCTATCCACACGTGTCATTGCGAGGAACGAAGCAATCTCACAAGCAAATGGAGCGCTAACAACACCTCCCTTTAGGGTCGGGGTCCCACCCACGGGTTCTGTCATTGACTGTCTGCCTGCCGGTAAGCAGAGATCGAAGCACTCTCACATCGTATTCGTTTTAAAATGCGCCAGCCAACTGTAGGAGCCCTGAAAGGGCGTATTACAGTAGCGTCGGATTTCAATCCGGCGGCTTCGGCGGATGTATTTGTTTTCGTACCAAAGTATATTCTGTCATTGGCGGGGAACGAAGTAATCTCGCATCCGGATACGTGCTTTTTGTATATCGACATCAACGAGATGCATAAGTGTCATTCCTCCATCCACACAAAAAAGTAACAATCCCGCTCATCCATTTACCCTATAAATCAAGGTTCCGACAATAAAACCTATTTTTGCGCCAAATTTTTAATATGCAATTCGATAAGCGCGGTTTTTCAGACAGCGAACTGGTACATATCTATACCGAACTGCTGCGTCCACGCATGATAGAAGAAAAGATGCTCATTCTGCTCAGACAGGGCAAAATAAGCAAGTGGTTCAGCGGCATTGGCCAGGAGGCCATTTCCATAGGCGCTACCCTGGCGCTGGATGCCGATGAATATATAATGCCTATGCACCGTAACCTCGGTGTCTTCACAGCGCGCAA
This sequence comes from uncultured Flavipsychrobacter sp., assembly GCA_964588295.1. Taxonomy (GTDB): domain Bacteria; phylum Bacteroidota; class Bacteroidia; order Chitinophagales; family Chitinophagaceae; genus Flavipsychrobacter. The sequence continues at coordinate 150,273 of CAZPOT010000011.1, forward strand.
AATGCCTTTCGATAAGCTGTTCATGCAGTGGCAGGGCGCTAAAGAAGGTTACTCAAAAGCACGTGAGCGCTCGTTTCACTTTGGTGCCAACGAGTATCATATATGCGGCATGATATCGCACCTGGGCCCGCAATTGGCTATTGCCGATGGTGTGGCGCTGGCGCATAAACTAAAGAAAGAAAAGAAGGTGTCGCTGGCATTTAGCGGAGATGGTGCCACCAGCGAGGGCGACTTTCACGAGGCGCTGAACGTAGCTGCCGTGTGGGAGCTGCCGGTTATCTTTATTGTAGAGAATAACGGTTATGGCCTCAGCACACCGTCGAACGAGCAATTCCTGTGCAAGCAAATAGCAGATAAGGCTGTAGGTTATGGCATGAAGGGCATCACCATAGATGGCAACAATATACTGGAAGTATACAGGCAGATAACAGAAGCCCGCAAATACTGTATTGAAGAGCAAAAGCCGATACTGGTAGAGTGTATGACCTTCCGTATGCGCGGCCACGAAGAGGCCAGCGGCGTAAAGTATGTACCAAAAGAACTGTTTGAATTATGGGGCAAGAAAGACCCTGTAATGAATTATGAGAACTTCCTTAAGGGCGAAGGCATACTGGATGATGCCAAAATAGAAGCAATAAGGGAAACGATACAGAAAGATATAGAGCATGGCATAGCTGTAGGTTTTGAAGCGCCTAAAGTTGTGGCCAATACTGCCGAGGAACTGGGCGATGTATACGCACCGGTTACTTCAACACCACCTGCGCCAACTACGCAGGGCACAGAAAAGAAATTTATACAGGCCATAAGCGAAGGCCTGCGCCAGAGTATGGAGCAGTTCCCCGAACTGGTACTGATGGGGCAGGACATAGCTGAGTACGGCGGTGCGTTCAAGGTTACCGAAGGCTTTGTAGAAAAGTTCGGTAAGGCGCGCGTGCGCAATACCCCGCTGTGCGAGAGTGCTATAGTGGGTTCTGCACTCGGTCTTTCCATCAAAAAGCATAAGTCTATGATGGAAATGCAGTTTGCCGACTTCGTGACGGTGGGCTTTAACCAGATAGTGAACAACCTGGCCAAGATACACTACCGCTGGGGCCAGAACGCCGATGTGGTGATCCGTATGCCTACGGGCGCGGGCGTAGGTGCTGGTCCGTTCCACTCCCAGAGCAATGAGGCATGGTTCACGCATACTCCAGGCCTTAAAGTAGTTTATCCATCAACCCCGGCCGATGCCAAGGGCTTGCTGATAGCATCCCTGGCCGATCCTAACCCGGTTATCTTCTTCGAGCATAAGGCACTGTACCGCAGCGTATCTGGCCTGGTTCCGGAAGAGTATTATGGTGTAGAGATAGGCAAGGCGCGCGTAGTAAAAGAAGGTAGCGATATCAGCATTATCACTTACGGTATGGGCGTGCATTGGGCGCAGGCCTATGCAGATAAGCATCCCGATGTTTCAATAGACATACTGGACCTGCGCACCTTGCTGCCGCTGGACTATACTGCCATACAAGAAGCTGTTGAGCGCACGGGCAAAGTACTGCTGCTGCACGAAGACACCATGATAGGTGGTATTGGCGGTGAACTGGCCGGCTGGATAGCTGAGAATTGCTTCCAGAGCCTGGATGCGCCTATAGTACGCTGCGCCAGCCTGGATACTCCGGTGCCATTCTCCATCGAACTCGAACAGAACTTCCTGGCATCTGCAAGGCTGGATGCAGCTGTACAGAAGCTGATGAACTACTAAACAAGGCAAAACTCAAAAGTGAAAACCTTAGAGTTGACCTGGCAAATGTGCTCCGACCAACCTCCGGAATACACACTTTTAGGTTTTGACTTTTGACTTTTAACTTAAACAAGTTATCTTAGCACAAATATCAGGTATGAAGAAAGTATTATTTTCTGTCATTATATTACTATGTTGCGGTTGCTTGTTGCAGAGTTGCGACAAAGAACGTACGTTGACTATAGAGCCATCTATGACCGCCACTATTGGCACTGCTTTCTTCAATGCCGATTTTGTAGAGCCTGCGCTGGTTAAATCCCAGATCAATGATACCGGCACTACATTGTACATAAGGGGCTACCAGGTAAGCACAAAAGATACTATCATATTAAGTGTAACCAAGTATAAAGAGATACCAGGCACATTCTCTATAGTGCAGGGCCAGGCTAGCGCCAGCTACAGGCACAATGGTGTGCGTTACGATGCCACAGGCGGTATTGTAGCTATTAAAGATGCGTCGGGCAACGTCATCAATGGTTATTTCAACTTTAGCACCATAGGCACTACATCTATTACCAACGGTACATTTGTATGTGGCAGGCCGTGGGTTTATTAGTACCCCACCTAAGAAGAGATTAAGGTAAAAAGAGCGCATACTTTGCGCTCTTTCTTATAATAAACCGGTTATAAACTGCGTTATAAGGCAGATACAATGAAAAGGTACATAATACTGTTGGTATTGGCTATAGCATGTGTAGCGGGCTCCTGCAAGAAAAAGAAGGGCCTTACACCCACGCGTAGTGTGCAGCAGAATAACAACCTGGATACACTGGTGGGCATGTCTGCCAAAATAGATGGCGAGTCGTGGCAGGCTGATTCTGTTTTCGGCTACAGGGTAAACTATGGTGCCGATACCGGGCGCATGGATCTCTATGTTACTGCTACCAATACCCGCAACGACACCAACCGCACCATATCTTTTACCATAACTAACTATACAGGTGTCAATACTTATCGCATAGATCCGCCAATAGTATCGGCTACCTACTATATAGGTAATGAGCGCCATTACGCAACGGGCGGTTCTATAGTAGTTACTTCCGATGACCAATACGGAGTTATCGGCACCTTCAACTTTACTGCCGATACTATTATTGTTACAGATGGTGTCTTCAACGTAGCCAAACCATAAACATGCCGGTCATTACGCTGCATACTCATATTAATGCAGTCATGGCGGTATGTTTTGATCTTTCTCTGGATATTGACGTCCATATGTTGTCTACCAGCCACACAAAAGAGCGGGCTGTCGCTGGCCGCACTTCAGGCATTATTGCACAGGGCGAAACAGTGACCTGGGAGGCCGTGCATTTTGGTATACGCCAGCAACTCACCACCTATATCGAGCGGGTAGATCGTCCACACTACTTTGCCGACCGTATGGTGAAAGGTGCCTTCAAAAGCTTCTTTCACGAGCATCTTTTTGAAGTGCAGGCAGGTGGTACTTTAATGACTGATAAGTTCCACTATGAAGTGCCTTACGGTATTATTGGAAAAGTGTTCGATATACTCATTTTGAACCGCTACATGATGCGCTTATTGCAGGGAAGAAATCAACTGATAAAGCAAGTGGCCGAAAGCGGAGAACGGAAACACTATCCTAAAAAAGTTGAACTATAAGATTTGAACAACTTTCTCAAAGTTGTCAAATATGGCAACGAAGCACATTACTAATCATCTGTTTTTGTTATCACCTCCTGTTCTATATCGGGGTGTTTCACATAAGGCAATTCACGGGCTTCTTTCTTTACTATATATACAGCGGTATCATAAATAGTTATGCCCTTACCCAGCCGCATAGCATATACCTTGGTAAACTCTGCCCCAAAATAAAGGATGATAGAAGAGTAATATACCCACGACAAAAGCAGTATCAGCGATGCAGCAGCACCGTAGGTATTAATGCTCTTGGATTGCCCCAGGTAGTAACCTATAAGGAACTTACCTATCAGGAAGAGTACTCCGGTAAAGGCCGCACCTATCAGCGCGTCGTGCCATTTTATACGGGCATCGGGCAGTACCTTGTAAATGACTGCGAACAAGAAAGTGACGACTACAAAAAGCAAGCCTATGTTTACTCCCCTCAGCAATATGGTATCTGCATCGCCCAGCACATGTTGCAACCTGTCCGACAATACATCGGCTACCAGGTTGATGAGCAGGGTAACCAGCATCAAAAAGCCGCTGCCTATGATAAGCGAGAACGATAAAAGCCTGTCTGTTATGTACTTCAGCCAGCCGCGCTTAGGCTTGGCCCTTATAGACCATATGTAGTTGATGGAACTTTGTATCTCGGTAAATATACCTGTGGCGCCAAATATCAGCACCACTATACCTATTATGCTGAACAAGGTAGTGTTGCCTTGCGTGCTTATATTGTCCAGCATTACCTTCAACTGCTCGGCGCCGGTTTGGCCTACCAACTTCCTCAGCTGTTCAAATATTTTATCAGTTACATCGGCCTTTTTGTAAAAGAATCCCATTACGGTGATCACCACCATCAGTAGTGGACCTATAGAGAAAATGGTATAGTACGCCAGCGATGCGCTCAGCTTAGTGCCGTTGTCGTTAACAAATTCGGTACCTGCTTCTTTTAATACCTGCCAATATTTTCTTATTCCTGCCGCCATTTACTTGTTTATCAGCATAATAATTGTGTGCCAATGTGCGTTGCCGACTACCACTCGTAGTCGCGCTCTACAATTTTCTTTAGCCTGTCTACAAGCGTAAAGGTGGCCGGGCAGTGGATAACATTGTTGATGAACGTCTCGTTATAAGCGTCAAACGGTTGCTTGTTATGGTGCGGAAACTCCGCACAGTCGGCAGGACGCACTTCATAGATGGAACATTTGTCATCCACCAGGAACTGGCAGGGTTGCGTTGTATTTACCCACTCACCGGTTTCTTCCTTCTTCAACCACTGCTCTTTAAAAGTTGCCGTGGTCATGCCCAGGTGGGCAGATATACGTTTGATGTCGGTATTGGTGAATGTTGGGGTCATGGTTTTGCAGCAATTGGCGCATGCGGTACAGTCGGTATCCTTCCATACCTCTGCATCTACCCTGGCCACCAGTTCATGCATATCGTGGGGTACTATCTCATCAAGTTTTTGCAAAAACTCTCTCAGCGGCTTCTTCTTGCGTGCCGCTTTTTCTTTAAAGTTGGCCAGGTCCATATCCTTGTAAATATAGGTAATTGGCAGATAGCAAGCATTTAGTCGGGCTTTTTTTGCAGCAGTATAACAACAGCTATTACTGCGGCCAGTGCGGCTATAAGCAGGAGGAAGTAAAACATATGGCAAAGCTACGACAATGGTGCGGCCCCGGGCTGATTTTTTACATTTTCTATTACGGGTAATTGCAGTTATTTTGCATAGCATCGCTACTATGTTCAAGTATATAAGCATCTTTTGCCTGCTTTTGTCGCAGGCTGTTTGGGGCCAGGCTCCTATGAAGAGAGAACTACGTGCCGCGTGGATAGCCACTGTGGGCAATATAGACTGGCCGTCGGCTAAGGGGCTGCCCGTGGAAACGCAGAAACAACAATTCATTACCCGTATAGACGAGCTTAAAGCACTCGGGTGCAATGCGGTAATAGTGCAGATAAGGCCTGCAAGCGATGCCTTTTATAAAAGTGAACTGGAGCCGTGGAGCCACTACCTTACCGGCAAACAGGGTATTGGCCCCGACCCTTATTACGACCCGCTGGAGTTTATGATAGAGGAGGCGCATAAGCGCAATATGGAATTTCATGCGTGGTTCAACCCCTTCAGGGCGTTGGTAGACAGCAAACAGAACCCTAATCCTGCCAACCACATTACACGCACCCACCCCGAGTGGATCATCAGCTATGGTGGCAAGTCTTACATAGACCCAGGTATGTGGCCCGCCCGCGATTACGTGATCAGCGTAATAATGGACGTGGTAAAGCGCTATGATATAGATGGCGTGCACCTGGACGATTATTTCTATCCTTACCGCATAGCAGGGGTGGAATTTGGGGATAACAAAAGCTACCAGAAATATGGCCAGGGCCGCAATAAGGGCGACTGGCGCAGGGAGAACGTGAACCAGTTTGTACAGGAACTGAACAAGCAGATAAAGCAAACCAAGCATAATGTAAAGTTTGGTATCAGCCCGTTTGGCGTATGGCGCAATAAGGATAAAGACCCCGAAGGCTCTGATACCCACGGCGGCCAAACCTGCTACGACGACCTGTATTCTGATGTGATACTATGGCAGAAAAAGGGCTGGGTAGACTACCTGATGCCGCAGCTGTACTGGGAGCACAGCAGCAAGGCAGTGCCCTTCGGCACGTTGCTGAGTTGGTGGAATGCCCACAGTTATGGCAGGCATATGTACATAGGCCTGGGCGTATACCGCATGAGCGAAAAGCCTACCGGCCCATGGAAGAATGCGAACGAGTTGCTATGGCAGATCCGCGATATACGATCCCAGTGCACTGATGCGGGGTGTAGCTATTATAGCGCATCGTGCTTCAATAAGGCGGGCCTGCCTATTAAAGACAGCCTGTGCCGCATATACAACAAGTATCCTGCCTTTCCGCCTACTATGAAGTGGATAGACAGCGTGGCACCGGCGGCGCCTGTTTTGAAAGCAACCGGCAATGCGCTGACCTGGGAGGTAGCCAACCCTGCCAAAGAGCCATTGAAATATGTAGTGTACAGGTTTGTGAACGGGGAAGCAGTCAACATTAACCAGCCAGACCATATTGTAGCTGTGCAGCAATCGACCCACTATACCGATGCAGCTGCCAAAAACTACAAACAGTGCGTATACGTAGTTACCGCCATGGACCGTACGTGGAATGAAAGCAAGATGAGTAATGGGGTGACTTTAGGGAAGTAATAAGTTCATAAGTTAAAAGCAAAAAGCCGGTGCTCGTACGTAACGCGTTTGGAATGCAAGCGTGAGGTATTGTACACTTTCAGGCCTGATTTATAGCTTTATACTTTGTAGTTATTACTTTATACTATGTCGCTTTTGGCTTTTGGCTGCTGTTAATCCGTAATTTTACAGCCTAATTTTTAATAGATGCAGTTATCGGAACTATACGCCAAGGCCATGCGCTTTGAGTTTCTGAGTATAGAGGAAGGGGTTTTCCTGTTTGAACATGCTCCGCTTACCGAGTTGATGTATGTAGCCAACGAGCTGCGTAAGATACAGGTGCCGCACGGCAAGGTGACGTGGATAATAGACCGCAATATGAACACCACCAATGTGTGTGTGGCCAATTGCAAATTCTGTAATTTCTATCGTGTACCAGGGCACCCGGAGAGCTATGTTACAGATATAGAGACCTATAAGAAAAAGATAGAAGAGACCTTTAAATATGGCGGTGAACAATTGCTGCTGCAGGGTGGCCATCACCCGGGGCTTGGCCTGTCTTACTACACAGATCTGTTCAAACAGCTGAAGCATATGTTCCCGAACCTGAAGCTGCATGCTTTGGGCCCGCCAGAGGTCGCACACATAACTGAACTGGAAAAGAGCACGCATGCAGAAGTATTGAAAGCACTAAAGGATGCGGGTATGGACAGCTTACCCGGCCCCGGTGCGGAGATACTGAACGACCGTGTACGCCGGCTGGTATCTAACGGTAAGTGCGGTGCACAGGAGTGGCTGGACATTATGCATGAAGCACATAAGCTGAACCTGACCACCAGCGCTACTATGATGTTTGGCCACGTGGAAACGATAGAAGAGCGTTTTGAGCACCTGGTGAAGCTGCGCGAAGTGCAGGCGAAGAAGCCAGCAGATGCTAAAGGCTTTATCGCGTTCATTCCATGGACATTCCAGGATGTGGACACCTTGCTGCAGCGCATACGCGGCACTAAGAACATGACCACGCCGGAAGAATATGTACGCATGATAGCTATGAGCCGCATTATGCTGCCTAATGTGAAGAACATACAGGCAAGCTGGCTGACCGTAGGTAAGGCCGTAGCACAAATGTGCCTGCATGCCGGCGCCAACGACTTTGGTTCTATTATGATTGAAGAAAACGTAGTAAGTGCCGCAGGCGCGCCGCACCGCTTTACTGCCAAGGGTATACAGGAAGCCATCCGCGAGGCGGGCTTTGAACCACAGCTGCGCAACCAGCAGTATGAGTTCCGCGAAATGCCGCAGATGGAAGAACAGGTGATCACTTACTAAGTCATATAATAGGCAAGCGATCTCTGTTGCAGCACTGCTGTGACGTCCCGACTTCCGAATGAAATTTAAAATAGCTAATGCCCGGTTTGTTATACAAGCCGGGCTTTTTTTAGGCCGGATTGAAGATTTTTTCGCACGAATCGGGTCATGTTAGTGTTGATATTCAATTAGTTGTGTTGCTCGAGCCGGGTCTTGTGGCATCTTGACTCTCATCGCCTAAGCCGGGACGTAAAGGGAGGATGCGTTGAGCGCTCTAGTTTTCAGGATAATTTGATAATAAAAATATTTTGCACAAACCGGGTTGTGGTGTTGTTGATATTCAATGAATTGCATTGTTTGATGCGGGTCATTGACAAGGACGGGCGTTGCGCCATTAATCCAATAACGAGAACGAATACATTCCGTGGTTGTTTGTCAGACAGCTTTTGCGTAAAGCTATGGCAGAAGACACGCAACGGCTGCTGTTTTTATTGTTGAAAAATAATCTGCACAAATCGGGTCATGGTGTTGTTGACATTCAATCAGTTATGCTGTTTGGGTCGGGTCATTGCCGGGTTATGAGATCGCAGTTAAGCTTGCTGTAGTACCGCTGCGATTTTGGTGAAAGGGCTATATGTCAAAGAGCGGCGGCTAACGCTTTAGCCGCGCTGTAAAGGTCGGATAATTTACGGGTTTGGACAAATAAAACAGGCAGCCGAGCGGCTGCCTGTTTTATTGATGGGAAAGACAATTTGACTAGTTAATAGTGCCACCTACAGACTTTCTACTCTTTGAATGAGTTGAAGACTGACGGTTAGCGCCTTTAAAATCTTTTTCTTTTCCTGTATGCGGCTTATAGTAACCGATCTGCATATCCTTTGATTTTCCATAGGCTTTACTATCAAGATATTTGCCCTTATCGTTTGGTGCTTTTTCTGTTTCTACAACCATGCGATGGGTTTGTGCCGAGGCATCATTTCTTACACCAGTAACCTGCCAGCTGACTTTTACGTTAGGCTGGTTGGTTTTGATCTCGAAAGTATTGCCAGATACTTCTTTTGATACGATAGCCTGGGCAAAGGTGCCTATAACAGTAAGCTGGTAACGGTAGTCTTTATTCAAAGCTTCGAAATATGAAGGAAGTTCAACCGTAGTTGTTCCGCTTGCATCAGTGGTAACATTGCCGTTGTAGATGTTCATCATTTCGTTGCTTTCAACACAAGAATGAGTCAGGTACTTATTTGCCGGATCGACCGGGTGGTCTATCTTGAATGATTTTATGCCGGTAACATTAAAATCACCATTTACTGTTACGTCGCCTTCGAACCATCCTGCGTAATTAGTTGCCGCACTTCCGTCTGTAGCAGCATAGATGCCATAGTTGGTGGTTGTGCCGCTTTCAGCAGCTGCGTAAATACCGTAATTGGTATTGCCGTCGAGCGAACGGGCCCATACGCCCAAGTTGACTACATCGCCTGCCAGATTTGTTCCATTGGCGATGCCATAAATGCCGTGGTTCTCCGTAGTGAGATCTCCACTTGTTGAGATACCGCAAACGCCGTTATTTATATCCGCACCATCTGTACCGTAAGCGCTTGATGAGCCGTAAACGCCATAGGATATATTTCCATCGGAATAGGCATCACCCCAAACCCCAGCGCAGGCAGTAGTACCACTTGGTGCCCAAAAGGTTCTCTGTGCACTACCATAAACACCCGTATTGCCACCCAAACCTACTATGCCATTGCCCAAAGGAGTAGCGGAGGCAACATCTGTCATAGACATACCATATATACCGGTGCTGTTGGTAGTTGTGTTGGTACCATTATAAACGCCCCTGATAACACCAGAGTCTGATGCAGATGCAGAAGTTGTAGAAGCCCATAGGCCCTTGTTGTTTGTTGTACTTGCTACGATGTCGACCTTGGCATTTGGCGCGGTGGTGCCATAGCCGAGGCGTGTACCTGCAGTTTCATATAACCCCAGGCTACTTCCAATAGAGGTGGCGCTGGTAAATTTGGTCATATAATTGGCTGTGCCGGCAACTGTAGGTATAGTGATAGTGGACGGTCCCCATGTGGTACCATTCCACTGCATTACCTGGCCTGATGTAGTGCCGGAAGACAGTGCAAGATGAGAGCCTGCAGTTCCGGCACCTGTTAACGGCGCATCAACCGTAAGTGAGCCTGAAGCTGATGGTGCCTGCGGTTCCCATTGGGAGGAAGTATTGTTCCAGGTGAGTACATTGTTGGCTGCCGGTGCTGTGCTGGCTACGTTGCGGCCCTGTAGTTTAACTACTGTATTGGCTGAGCTTGTGCCGGTTACATCGCCGCCCAGCGTTACTGATGATGCAGGTGTTTGTGGTACCCATGAGGTGCCGTTCCAGGTAAGCACCTGGCCGGTAGTGGCGCCACCCTGTGCTACACCCAGTGGCGATCCGGTAGTGCCATTGCCGGTAAGGGTAGCGTTGGTATGTACTACATCTGTACCCCAGTTATCTGCGCCCGACGGGATGGTGGCGGTTGTTACGCCGGTAACACGGCCATACGCATCGGTAGTAACAATAGGGTAGTGTGTAGCATCGCCATAAGTGCCTGCGGTGCCTGTAGTGGCCAGCGATATGGTGCCGGTGCTGGTGATAGGACCACCGGTAAGACCTGCGCCTGTAGCTATATTGGTAACGGTACCTGCACCTGTGCCGTCAAGTCCCGGAGGGCCTTGCGGACCTGTAGGGCCGGGATCGCCCTGAGGGCCTTGCGGACCAGCGGGGCCGGCAGGGCCTGTAGCGCCCGTGGCTCCTGTAGCACCAGTAGGGCCGGCAGGACCAGTAGGGCCAGCGGGACCGGTAGCACCTGCAGGACCCGTAGCACCGGTTGCACCCGTAGCTCCTGTAGGGCCTGCAGGGCCAGTTGGACCAGCGGGACCGGCAGGACCCATTGGACCGGTGGCACCAGTTGCGCCGGTAGGACCAGTTGGTCCGGGAGGGCCCCCTGGTCCGTTCAGTGCAAATGGTACGCTGAGCAGCTGGCTGGTACCCACTGTGGTAAAGGATGAGCCCGCAGCGGGGTCTATTTCTATTTGTATGTATTTATCACCGGCTGCCCAGTTGATCGACGAGAAGGCGGGGCTGGACGACGTCATGGTGCCACCACCTACTGCCACATTGTATAAGCCGTAGGCATTGGTAAGCACAGTATGCGTTTCCTGGTACACTACGGGACCTGATGCGGCGCCATCGTGCAGGGTAATGCGCATAGTGAGCGTGGAGGTAGCCAAGGGTGCACCGGCAGCATTGCGCACAACGCCCTGGTAATTGAATTTTTGTGGTGCCTGTGCACGGGCCGTGATGCCGGTAGCCAGCAGGCCAAAAGCGAATAGGAAGAGTGTCTTCTTCATGTTACGTTATTTTGAGGTTATTGGTTGTGTTAGTTTGAGTTGCCTATCTGCTCTTTACTTTTCTTTTGCTTCGCCAAAAGAAAAGTAACAAAAGAAAAGGCGATCGGAAAAATCGCGCTACCGCGCAAGGCCCGCGCGAGCTGCCGTTTTCCGAAGGCTAAGCTTCCTGCTCATGAACTTGTAGTATTATCTTCAACCTTCATAAGTTGTTTACTGTACCTTCTGTATCTTGTAGCTGGTTGAGCCGAGTTTGTTATCGCCGTCTGTAAGGTCGACCTGCAGCATGTAGGTTGCTGCCGCGTATGGCGACATATCTACCTGCCCGGTGTTCATACCCGTTTTTACATCGGTGTTGCGTACCAGCAATACTTTACCTGTCATATCGACGAGGCGGATGCCGAGTGTAGCTTTTTGCGGGGAATTGAACGTATAGTTAACGGTGCTGCTGGTGGGGTTGGGGAACACAGACAGGAACTGCATGATGCTGTAGTCTTTTACATCTGTTGTGCCCAGCCTAGTTTGCAGCAAACCTTGCGTAATTACCAGCGACGACGTACTTTCTGTACTTACTAATGTCATTTCGCCAATAGACCATTCGTAAGTGTTGCCTGCCAGCGTAGCAGACCCGCCGGAAGCGTTTAATGTGCTGGGCCATATACTTTGTGCATTGGCCCCCACGGAGGATATGCAAAGAGCAACGGCTGATAGAACCAGGAATCTCATTGTGCGTATAGATTAAAGTTATAAAGTACCTTAAAATTAGCAATCTGACTCATGTAAACAAAAAATATTTTATAGATGTGTATATTATTTTGATAACTGTTTTCCAGGTTATTTGTAGCTGATTAACGGCATTGTGTTTCTTTGTAATCATAGGTTAAAACGCTGGTGCAATAAAAATGTGATCGCGGTGATGCTATTGACGAAGAGTTGCCGGCCGGTGGAATGTATAGCTTTTAAAATGCTCCTGCAATTGCATATCTTCACAGTCTATGAATATAGCACTGATAGGATATGGGAAAATGGGCCATGCCATAGAGACGATAGCGTTGCAAAGGGGCCATACTATTGGCCTGAAGATACGCAGCGGCAACCGACACGAACTGGATGGCGCGCATATGCAGGGGATAGATGTGGCTATTGAATTTACCAACCCGGAAGGGGCGAAAGAGAATGTGCTGGACTGCCTGGCGACGGGTGTGCCGGTGGTGTGCGGATCGACAGGGTGGAACGAGGAACTGCCGGAAGTGGTGAAGCGGGTAGATGAGCTGGGCGGGGCTTTCCTGCATGCGTCCAACTTCAGCATAGGGGTGAATATATTTTTTGAAGTAAATAAGCAGCTGGCGCGGCTGATGAACAGCCAGCCTGAATACGAGATAAGTGTTGAGGAAACGCACCATATACACAAGAAGGATGCACCCAGCGGAACAGCCATAACCCTGGCTACGCAGATACTGGACAATGTGGAGCGTAAAAAAACATGGGCGCTCAATTTTATGAACAACCCTGATATACTGCCCATAGTTGCACACAGGGTAGATAATGTGCCGGGCACACACCATGTAAAGTATTCATCGGCCATTGATGATATAGAGATCAGTCATACGGCACATAGCCGGGATGGGTTTGCCCTGGGCGCCGTATTGGCGGCTGAGTTCCTGGCCGGGAAGAAAGGGGTGTATAGCATGCGGGACGTGTTGTTTAATGGCTGACATGGGGCAATGCCCCTTTTAATGGCTGAATGGCTTAATAGCTCAATGGCTCAATGATAATGTGAGGAATGCGGCAATGGGGTTTGAGTTTCAAGCAAAGACCGCAAAGTTGTTTCGCAAAGAATCGCAAAGATAGTTCGCAGTCAAAGCACGCAAAGGCCATTCGCCGTAGATAATTTCGCAATGTCAATAGAATGATAGTGCTCTTGTTTAAACAGACAATTTATCTCTATCTTTATTTAAAACCATAGCTTATGAAACGTTTTGTTTTGCCGGTAGTTATTGCGGCTGTTGTCTTTTGCAATTTTACATCTTGCAAGGAAGGTGATGTGGCGAGTGATGCTAAATGGCCTATTCTGAAGGATAGCCTGGCTAATATCTTTCCGACATGGCAATCTGCAAATATTTACAAGCAACAGGATAACACAATAGCGGACGTGGTGATTGGTGACAAATCTTTTTACACAGCATCGCCTGAAGAGAAAGCTAAGAAGGCCGCATTGCTGGGGCAGATGATACAGCGTATATATGGCACTGACGGCCACTTTGAAAAGGGTGAACTGGTAGTGACCAAGGATGTGAAGAATACCAGCCAACATCCGGCTGACGGAGTGAGCACGCCGATACCATTTGGTAACAAATAATTAATGTGTTTAACCGAGAGTAAATCTGGTAACAATTCTGCAATAAACAGGTAACACCTGTTTATTATTAAGCTTATATCATAAGTATATTTTTGCCTTTCTGTAATTACAGATGTAATAACAAAAGGCGTCATGAGAAAAAATTACTTTGTTGTACTGGCTATTGCCGGACTGCTGTCTGTTTTTAATTATGCCATGTACGGGCAATGTAGTACTGGCGTAGCGCCCAGCTATAGCGCAGGATGTACATCGCAATACTTTACCTCTGTATCTGCCAATGGTACCGGGGTTGTCTCCACTATCAGCTATACAGGCAGTGGTTGCTCCGGATCTTATTTTAATTATTTTTCTTCACAAGGGATAGTAGCTACTGCGGGCGCAACCGTTAATATACCCATCACAAGGTCGACGGGATACGGGGCATATATGGCGGTATATGTGGACTGGAATAACAATGGCACATTCGACCTAAGTGAATTGGCAGGTTCGACCACTTTTCTTTCTTCAGGCACTGGTTCCACAACTTATACTTTCACTGTACCTGTGACGGGTGTGGTAACAGGCACTAACCTGAATATGCGCGTATATCTTGGAGAGCCGCATTACTCCGGGGGTAGCGTGTCGGCCCCCTGTTCAGCCTGGTGGGGGCAGAGTAATGACTATTATTGCAAGGTAGTGTGCCCACTTACCACTATGGCCGTTTCGCCTACAGCTACAAGTATATGCGCAGGTGGGCCGGGTGCTGTGTTAACGGCCTCTGGTGCGACTACCTATACGTGGTCGCCATCGGGAAGCCTGTCTGCATCTACCGGCGATAATGTTACGGCCCTGCCAACTGCTACAACCACCTATACCGTTACCGGAACTGATGTGACGGGCTGTGTGGGTACGGCTACTACAACAGTTACGGTAAACCCGTTGCCCCCTGCCACAATAACGCCATCGCCCGCTGCAGTTTGTGCGGGTGGCAGCATTACGCTTAATGCACCGGCTGTAAGCGGTAATAGCTACCAGTGGTATAACGGCGCTACATTGCTTGCGGGGGCTACCAATAGTTATTATGTGGCATCGCCTGCGGCCACTACTACGTATTCTGTGCAGGTAACATCTACCGCAGGATGCACTGCGACATCGCCTGCTGCAACGGTTACCGTAAATCCACTGCCAACTGCGGTGTTATCAGCATCGGGCCCGCTGGCGCTTTGCCCCGGTAACAGTGTGACACTGAGCGTGGGCACAGGTACGGGCTATACCTATCAATGGTATAACGGGCCAACAGCTATTGCCGGAGCTACCAATTCTTTCTACAATACAAATGCTGCCGGCGACTATTACGTAGTGGTAACAACGGCGAGCGGCTGCCAGGCATCTACGAGCACAGCGACAGTGTCTATTAACCCGGCACCTGCGGCTATTATAACAGTATCGGGGCCTACTACATTTTGCGCCAATGACAGTGTAACCTTTACTGCCAACAGCGGCACAGGCTATACCTACCAGTGGAGCACCGGCACGGGGCTGATACCGGGCGCCACCAATATTACTTACGTAGCACATACCGGCGCCACCTATAGCGTTACCGTTACCAACAGCTATGGCTGCAGTACCACATCAGCAGGTGGCGTGGGTGTTACTGTTAACCCGCTGCCGGTAACTACCATTACAGCTGTTGGCGCTACAACAAGGTGTTTTCCCAATACCGTTACGCTTAATGCTGTGCCTGGGGCAGGGTATACCTACCAGTGGTATACCGGCAGCACGCCGATAGCCGGCGCTACCAATGCATCGTACGCTGCATCTGTATCGGGTACTTACGTGGTAGATATTGTTAACCCGGCAACTGGCTGTACTGCATCCACAGCTGCAGCAGGCGCAATAGTGGTAACGATACTGCCGAGGCCCAATGCCGCTATTACACCATCATCGCCCGACCATCGCTTCTGCTCTTACGATAGTGTACTATTATCGGGCATTACCGGTGCGGGGCTTACGTACCAGTGGCTGATCAGCGGTATACCTATCACCGAGGCTACCAATTCTACCTACGCCAGTCATAACTCCGGCACCTACAAGCTGGTAGTATATAATGGTAGTTGCTATGATACCAGCTCCACGCCTTATATTGATACCGTGGATGCAGCGCCATCGTCTGTAATACTTACCAGCGGACCTGTTGCGTTTTGTGCAGGGGCGAGTGTTACGTTGAATGCCGCAACGGGTGCAGGCCATACGTACCAATGGTATTATGGGCCGACAGTAACCCTGAGCAGCAGCAGCCCTATAGCCGGCGCTACGGCTTCATCGCTGCTTGTTGATACCACAGGGTATTATCATGCGGTGATCAGCAGCCCGCAGGGCTGTGTAACCACATCGGCTATCATCTACGTACGCTCTGTGCCAATGCCTGTTATCTCTGCGGGCGGGCCGCTTGCTTTTTGCGATGGTATTAACGTGGTGCTATCGGTGGCGCCCGTGGTGGGCGGCGTATACCAGTGGAAGCGTAACGGCATAAATATACCTGGAGCAGTAGCCGCTAACTATATAGCTACGTCTACCGGCGACTACAGCTGCTATGTAAATGTGCCGGGCGTGTGTGCCACTACCACAGCATTGGTGCACGTTACTGTATGGCCATCGCCACACCCGGTTATTAATTTTGATGGCACAAGGCTACACGTGGCCGGTGGATATGTATCTTACCAGTGGTACATGAACACTGTGACCATACCAGGGGCAACTACCCATGTGTATGCACCCTGGCAAAATGCCAGCTATAGGGTTTTGGTTACTGATACCAACGGATGCTCCAAGATATCTGACCCTTACGAAATATTTAACCTTAGTGTAGACAATGCTAATGTAACGACCGACATAAAGATATATCCTAACCCTGTGGGCAACACTCTGCATATAGCGGGTATGCCGCTGAACAGTAATGCCGCTGTGATGAGCATGGAAGGTAAATTACTATTTACAAGCAAAGCTGAAGATATGGATATGCATGGCCTTTCTGCGGGTATGTATATGGTGGTGATCAGTGATGAAAAGGCTAGAAGGCTGCATGTGGAGAAGGTAGTAAAGGAATAGGGACGACTTAATACAGATATGGCACACTTCAACAGTGTGCCATATCTTTTTCTATCATCTTATGTTTGTTACTTCAGGTAATCGTCGAAGTAGTTGGTTATTTTCTGCATCAGGTGCACGCGGTCTTTGCCGCGTACGTTGTGCTCGTGGCCGGGGTATACAAAGTAGTCTACCTGTACGCCTTCATCCACGCATTTTTTAATGAAGTCTATACTGTGCTGCCATACCACTACATTGTCGGCAGTGCCGTGTATCAGCATCAGTTTGCCTTTCAGGTTCTTTACCTTATCCAGCAGGTTGGCATTGTTATAGCCTGCAGGGTTGTCTTCGGGTGTGTCCATGTAGCGTTCGGTGTACATTATCTCGTACATGCGCCAGTCCATAACAGGGCCACCTGCTACGGCGCATTTAAACAGTCCTGGTTTCTTCAGCATCAGTGAAGTAGTCATAAAGCCGCCGAAGCTCCAGCCATGCACCCCCATACGGTCGGCATCCACATACTTCAGCTTCTTTAAGTATTCCACGCCTTTTACCTGGTCGTCTATTTCTACATCGCCCAGGTGGCGGAAGGTAGCCTGCTCGAACGCCAGTCCGCGATTCCAGCTGCCGCGGCCATCCATGGTAAAGATGATGTAGCCACGCTGTGCCATATACTCGTACCACAGGTTACCACTTTCGGGGTAGGAGTTGTGCAGCAGCTGTACGTTTGGGCCGTTGTACAGATATACAATTGTGGGGTACTTCTTTGTGCTATCGAAATGGGGCGGCAGTATCAGCTTGCCATATAGCGGAGTAACCCCATCGGCTGCTTTAATGGTTACGTTGCGTACCTGTGCACGATCGTAATCAGCCAGCGGATCGGGAGATTTCATTACTTCGGTATTGGTAACGCCGTCGGTAGAGCGGATGTAAGTGTTCTTAGCTACTGTTGATGAACTGTATACATCCAGCACGTATTTGCCATCATCTGTGAGGGTGGCCGTATGCATGCCTGCGCCCTTGTCTATGCGCTCCATATGGCCGTTATCCAGGCTTACAGAATAGATGTGCTTCTCCATAGGCCCTTCTTTAGACGTAGTAACTATAACGGTACCTGCTGCCTTGTTAAAGCCAAGCAAATCGTTTACTACCCATGGGCCTTTGGTGAGCTGGTGCAGCAGTTTGCCATCTGTATTGTAGAGGTACAGGTGGTTATAGCCATCACGCTCGCTCTGCCAGATGAACTGATCATTGTAGCCAGGCACGAAGGTGAGGGGATGTGTAGGATGTACGTATTTATCGTTCTTCTCTTCGAAGAGGGTTCTTACTTTCTCGCCGGTTTGTGCGTCGTATTGGTTAAGCAACATGCGGTTTTGCTCGCGGCTGAGGATGGCAATGTATATGTAGCGCTCATCGGGGCTCCAGGTAACACAAGTAAGGTAATGGTCTTTGTGTTTTTCTCCCGTCTTCATGGTAACGGTCTTACCTGTGGCCGGGTTGTACACATTCAGCGTTACCTCGTGCGATGCCTGGCCTGCCATGGGATACTTGATCAGGTCGGCATGGGCAGGGGTTACGTCCCATTTTACAATAGGGTAGTCCTTCACCATGGTCTGGTCCATGCGGTAGTAGGCCAGCAGGTTGCCCTTGGGCGAGAAGAAGATACCGTGGTCTATACCAAACTCATCGCGGTGCACAGATGTGCCGCAAACGATGGCCTTGTCAGTCTCGTTGGTCACCTTTATGGTGTGTTTGTCTTTGTCTACCAGGTACAGGTTGTTCTCGATGGTATAAGCTATGCGTTTGCTTTTGTCTACAAATACATTCTCGGCGTTATCGGGCAGGGTAGTCCATTTGCTCCAGGTGAATTTATTGTCCTCCAGCTCGCCCAGCAATACGCTTTTGCCGTTTACAAAGTATGCGCTGTTCTTATCTATCCATTTAAGGCCGGGAATGTTAGCAACTTTCTCTCCTTCGGGGTAGGTGCCTTGTTCTATGCTTACTACGTTGTTCTTTTCTGCACCGTAGTTAGTGGCAGACCAGCGCTCTACATTATCTTTCTTTTCCACCTGCCACAGCATGTCTGTGCCCGGCTGCCATGTGGCGCCTTTCAGGCCCTTGGGTGCAAGCGTAGAGGAAAGACCGTTAGTCGCCTCGGCCATGGTGAATTGTTTTTTCTGTGCAAAAACTGAACTACACAGCATGGTGGCCATTAAGGCCGGTACTAAGAATTTTATATTGTTCATATACATGTTAGGATATGATAAAAAGAAGTTCACGCAAAGAGCCTCGCCCCGGCCCTCTCCAAGGAGAGGGAGATCAATGTCTGCGCTGTTGCGCAGAGTATTGAGGTTTGGTTTTCGTTTATATTCATTGTTATAAAGTGTTCACTACCTCTCTCAGGCGCACCAGCTTTTGCATCAGCGGGTCGAGCAGGGAGAGGTTGAGCATGTTAGCACCATCGCTTTTGGCATGAGCGGGGTCGGGGTGTGTTTCTATGAACAGGCCATCGGCACCAACAGCTATTGCTGCGCGGCATATGGTCTCTATCATTTGCGGGTTGCCACCGGTAACACCACTGGTCTGGTTAGGCTGTTGCAGGGAGTGTGTACAGTCCATAACCACCGGCACGCCCATGGCCTGCATGGTAGGTATGCCACGATAGTCAACGATCAGATCCTGGTAGCCAAACATGGTGCCACGGTCGGTGAGCATGATGTTGTTGTTGCCACTCTGTTTGATCTTGTCTACCGCAAATATCATAGACTCCGGTGCCAGGAACTGGCCTTTCTTTACGTTCACTATTTTGCCGGTTTTGGCTGCGGCTATCAGTATGTCGGTCTGGCGGCACAGGAAGGCCGGTATCTGCAATACATCTACATACTCAGCGGCCATGGCAGCCTCACTGGCATCGTGTATATCGGTAACCAATGGCACGCCGAATTTCTCCTTCACTTTGGCCAGTATCTTCAGCGCAGCCTCATCACCTATGCCTGAAAAACTATCCAGGCGGCTACGGTTGGCTTTGCGGTAGGATGACTTGAAGATGAGCGGTATCTTATGCCTGCTACATATTTCTGCCACTCTTTCGGCAGTGCTGAGGATGATGTCTTCGCTTTCTATGACGCAGGGGCCTGCCATCAGAAAGAAATTGTTGTTGCTGTTATCCTGGCCTTTGAAAAGCTCAGACAGAAAAGCGTCCATATATATTTATTTATGCTTGTTTCGGGTATCAAAACTACTCTTTTTTTAGCCATTGGGGACAAGCGTGCAGGGGCATAAAAAAGGGGAGACTTAACGCCTCCCCTTTTGTGCATTGGAAAAATGCCTGTTTATTTCATGATCACCAGTTTCTGGGTAGATACTTTATCCAGGTTGTGGATGGTAACGAAGTACATACCCGGAGCGAGTGATGCTACGTCTACAGGTACTGTCTGCTGTCCTATTACCAGGCCAACTGTAGCGTGAGACATTGTTTTGCCAGTAATGTCTGTAATAGTCATATCTGCATTGCCGAACACCTCGCTATTGATAACTGCAAAGCAGGTCTTATCGGCAGGGTTAGGGTAAAGGGTGAATGAAGATGACTGATTGTTCACGTTGCTAACACCTACGCCTGCGTACAGGGTATTGAGCGTGGTATTGGTAGTAACAGGCTCGTTATAATCGAAATAGATAGAGGCTTTGTTGCGGATCTGGGTGCCCAGTGGCAGGCCATGACGCGTTTTGATAGTGTATGTAAACATGCCATTGCTGGTTACGGGATAAACGGGAGCATATGGCAGGTGAATGTTGTCGAACGTAAACTTAACCACACCATTATCGCTCATGGTTACAACACATTTATGTGATTCGAACACCGGGCGCAGGGTAGACCAGTCGAGGTTGGCGTCAAGTGTGTCTATAATAACTACCTTATCTGCGTACCATGAACCTGTGTTCTGGAAGTGAACCATATACTCCAGTACAGAGTCTGCAACAGTGATGTAGCCGGGAGCGCCAACGCCTTTAGGACTTACTTCCTTAAAGTTGGGATCGAAAGAGCTAACGACCGTTGTAGTAAAATAGTTTACATTGTTCCATGGCGTATAGTCGCTGGTCCAGCTGCTCATTGGTGCTGCGGCTACTACAGAGTCTTTAGTAACAATGCTGGTGCCCAGTGGAATGGTAGTAGGTACGCTATAAGTTTCGTAATAGGTTTGCGAAGTGGTAGGTGCCATAGCAGGGAAGGCTGTGGAACCATACCAGTTGGTAGTGCCCGAGAAGATGCCACCCGGAACGAACGATGGAGCAAATAACTGGCCATCGGTCTGGTAGCCGGCAAGGATGCCGGTTTCATTCACAGTGCCCTGGTTAGAGATGACAGTAACCTGCTGATAAGTGTGACCCGGTACAGGCAAAGTGTAATTCCAGGTGCTGATGTGCATGTCGTGGATAGTACTGGTGCTGTTAGCAAAATCTACCGTGTTAACGCAGCCGGAAGCAGCTACAACGGAAACGGGAATGTTGTTTGACTGGCATGCAGAGAGTGGGTGGAATGTCTCAACGTTCTCAGATATAGTATATGATCCGGTAGGTACGCGGAAAGAATAATAGCCGCTTGCATCGGTATAGGTATAACCGTGGCCGCTGCAATGCATCTGTATACCTGCAATGCCATTTTCTCCAGGATCCTGAACGCAGTTGCCGTTGATATCATTATAAACTACGCCGCCGATGGTGCAGTAGCAGTTGTCTCCGGGCCCTGCGGCCAGGCTAAGATACCTGTAGCCGGTACAGCCAGATGCATCGGTAACATGAACGTAGTAGTTGCCTGCGCCGAGAGAAGCAACACTGCTGCCAGTGCCACCTGTGCTCCAGTTATAAATGTACGGGGCAGTACCGCCATAGGGGAAAGCAGTAGCGCTACCATCTGTAGTATAAAGGCAGGAAGGGGCTGTTGAAGAAAGACCGATACCCATTGGCGAATAGACAGGTACATACACACTAGCTGTGGCATGGCAACTGTTGGCATCTGTTACTGTTACATTATAGTAGCCACTTGTAACGCTGCTTATTGAGGAAGCCGTGGCGCCGGTAGACCACAGGTAAGAAAGTGAGCCTACGCCACCTGTGGCGCTTACAGTAGCAGCGCCATTGGCCATAGTGCATGTAGCGGAGGTGGTGCCAAAGCTGAGGTTGATGATATCCATAGGGTCTATTACTACTGTGCCTGTGCGCACGCAGCCTATAGCATCGGTGACCTTGAAATTGTAATTGCCAGGTGCCAGCGATGTAGCAGTTACGCCTGTTTGGGGAGGTGTGGTATACCAGTTAACTGTATAAGGTGTAGTACCGCCGGCTATAGATAAGGTTGCGGAGCCGGTAGGAGCGGTGCAGCTGCTGGCCGTAGTAACGTATGTAGCAGTAATAGGGGTAGATTCGCTAACATAGCCGTAGCCATTGCCTATGCAGCCATTGGCATCGGTTACTATAACGTTGTACACACCAGCACTAAGGCCGGTTTGCGATGCTGTAGTAGCGCCATTGCTCCACAAATATGAGTACGGCGGCATGCCACCCGATCCGAAGGCGATAACGGCGCCATCAGCGGCAGTACAGGTAGCAGGTGTAGGGGTTACAGTAGCTCCTATAGTTACAGATTGTGTTACCTCTGCATATTGAATGTCGGAGCAGCCTGCGGCATCTGTAACAGTAAGGCTATAGAATCCCATCGAAAGCCCGGTAATACCAGTTGCTGTTGACCCGTTAGACCACAGGTAGTTGTACGGGGCCGTGTCACCTGTTATGGCGCTTGCAGTAGCTGTGCCATTAGTGCAGCTTGCTACAGTTGTGCCGATAGAAAAAGAAAAACCGGGAATACTATGTGCTGAAATAACAGTGTCATAAGTATATATAGATCCGTAAGTGCATCCTGCTGCATCGGCGATCATCAGGTGATAGTTGCCGTCGGCAAGGATGGCAGGGCTGCCTGTAGTGATAGCGCCGGTAGCTACATTCGTCCAGGTGTATGTAAAAGGGGCGGTGCCACCACCATACACAGTTACGGTACCGCTACTGAGCGCAGGACATACGCCCATAACCACGCTGTCGTTGAAATTGAACGGCGGGGCTCCGGCAAATGAAGTATACACAGAAGTAACTGTAGGGCTGGAAGCAGTAATATACAGCGGGCCGCCGGCATAACCCGTCAGTACATCGCTGGTGCCCGTTATGCCGCTGTGGACAACAGAGCCTGTGGGCATATAATAAGTGACTGTTACCGGTGAGCCCATAGCGGTAAAGTTGGTCGTCAGTACGCCGTCGGCGTTACATGGCGGGGTTGTTAGCGTTGCGGTGATGGCCTGACCTCTTGAGGTAAGAGCTGCTACAGAGCAAAGCAGGAGTGTACATAGCTTTTTCATGCATTTAAAATTTAGGTCTGTTGCTATTGACGAGGCCACAGACAGAAATGTTAGCGTTTTTCTAAAAAATAATGAATAATAATTTTTATTGTATGATATGCTGTTGCTGCATTTGAGCGGCATGAAAAAAATTTGACTATTTTAAATCTGTATAAAAAAATTATTTGTATTTGCACCCAACCATAACAATTATTACGGTGTCTTATAGCAGTTTACTCATCAAGTTTACAGGTGAGATCGTACAGATAGTATAATTTTAGCAATACGAGCGCCGGTTTCCCGGTGCTTTTTATTATGTCTATAATCAGCGGGGCAATAACACTAAGCGGAAATAAAACGATTAACTTTGCGCTCCTAAATAAAACAAATCTCATCAACAATGGCTTTCCGTACAGAAAAGGACACAATGGGCGAGGTACAAGTGCCTGCCAGCGCTTATTATGGTGCGCAAACACAGCGCTCTATAGAAAACTTTAAAATAGCACAGGACACCAACAAAATGCCTAAAGAGATCATAAAGGCGTTTGCTTACCTGAAAAAGGCTGCTGCAATTACCAATTGCCAGCTGGGCGTATTACCACAGGAAAAGAGCGACCTGATAGGCCAGGTGTGTGATGAGATACTGGAAGGCAAACTGGATGCTGAGTTTCCGCTGGTGGTTTGGCAGACAGGCAGCGGCACGCAGAGCAATATGAATGTAAACGAAGTAGTTGCTTACCGTGCGCACGTAATAAAGGGTGGCCAGCTGACTGATAAGGAAAAGTTCATTCACCCAAATGATGACGTGAACAAATCACAGTCGTCGAATGATACGTTCCCTACTGCCATGCACATTGCTGCTTATAAGATGCTGGTTGATACTACTATCCCCGGCATTAAGAAGCTACGCGATACCCTTGCCGCCAAGAGCAAGGAGTATATGCATATTGTAAAAATAGGCCGTACCCACTTTATGGACGCTACGCCACTGACCGTAGGCCAGGAACTGAGCGGCTATGTATCTCAGCTGGATCACGGGCTGCGCGCTATTAACAATAGCCTGGCTCACCTTAGCGAACTGGCATTGGGCGGAACTGCAGTAGGTACCGGCATTAATACACCAAAGGGTTATGCTGTGAAGGTAGCTGAAAACATTGCTGCACTTACCGGCCTGCCGTTTGTAACTGCAGAGAATAAGTTTGAAAGCCTGGCTGCACACGATGCCATTGTGGAAGCACATGGTGCACTGAAGACTGTTGCTGTAAGCCTGATGAAGATAGCTAACGACATACGTATGCTGAGCTCCGGCCCACGCTCCGGTATTGGTGAGCTGTTCATACCTGACAATGAGCCGGGTTCTTCTATCATGCCGGGCAAGGTGAACCCAACACAGTGCGAGGCGCTGACCATGATAGCTGCACAGGTAATGGGCAACGATGTAACAATTGGCATCGGTGGTTCTAATGGCCATTTCGAGCTGAACGTGTTCAAGCCGGTAATGATCTTCAACTTCCTGCACAGTGCGCGCCTGATAGGTGAAGGTTGCGTATCGTTCAACGACAAGTGTGCTGTAGGCCTGGCGCCAATAGAAGAGAACATCACCAAGCACGTGAACAATTCGCTGATGCTGGTTACTTCCCTGAATACTAAAATAGGCTACTACAAGGCAGCAGAAATAGCACAGACAGCGCACAAACAGGGCAAGACCCTGAAGCAAACTGCGGTAGACCTGGGCTATGTAACGCCAGAACAGTTTGACGAATGGGTGAAGCCTGTAGATATGGTGGGTGATCTGAACTAAGGTTAATTAGTTAAAAAGTTAATAAGGTATAGGGGCTGTCCAACGGGCAGCCCTTATGTTTAGTGTGCCGCCGTGTTAATGTGACCGGTAGCATTGTGTAGTCAATCTATTGTTTTGTCCAACTGTGAAGAACACGTCGAAATAAAAAAAGCGACCATATGGCCGCTTTTGCTTGAATTAGTTCAGTTTTTCGTTCCAGTTGTAAGAATCGTAGGTGTTGTGCCATCCGTATTCTCCCCAACGGCTGGAGAACGGCATCCATATAAGCGACAGCATCAGCGTATTGCGGTTATACATTTTGAACGGCCCATCGTTGTAAGACGGAATACGATCGTGCGTATTGAACAGCTCTACATTGCCCATGGTATACAGCACGCGTACTTTAAAGCAGGTACGCATATATATGGCACCTTCTGCCTTGACGTATGGGTTAACGCCAATATTTTGCTGAGACGGTACCAGGTCGTTCACCGAGCTTGGTTCCAGTGTGGTAATGTTGATGTGCGGCATAGCGCCTGCACCCAGTGATGCACCCCAAATAAGGCGCTGGCTGTGTATGGCATCGGCGCCTACCTTCCAGTCTATACCCACAGGTAGTGCTACCTGTATGCTGGATGCGGTAAGCTCGTTGTGAGTGGGGGTGGTCCAGGTGCCTTCCAGGCTTTTGCTCTGGTTAAGCGCGCTCCAGGAATAGAAGTTGGCAATAGCATTAATATTCAGCGCCCATACGCTAATGTGGCCTGAAGCCGCTATCGGCACATTAACACCCAGTGTAACACCAATGCCCGGATTGGCTTTGATATTGCGTTTCAGGGTGCTATCTGCAATGAATTGGCCATTATAACCAGTAATACGGGTAACACCATCGAAAGTACCGTTGACCATTACACCATTTACACCTATTTCATAGCGGCTGGGATCGCGCAGGTAGGCGGAGAAACGCGACCGGGGAAATTTATATTGTGCAAGGCTGAAAAGAGGCATTGCCAGTAGTAAACCGACTGTGAGACAATTTTTCAGACTTTTGAACAACTTCATATATTTACCTTTAGGGTTGTAAAAATATAAAAAGCAACTAAAAAAACCACTATTTTAATTAGTAATATGGTTTTTGGCGTAAAGCCTATGATCAACGAGCATTTATACCTGGCAGAGACCCGGGGAAAGGGCAGGGGCGTATATACCCGGGCGGCGCTGCCGGAAGGGTTGGTAGTAGAACTATCTCCCGTGATACCAATGAGCGGAGAGGACCGCAAAAAACTGGACGAGACCTTACTGCACGATTATATTTTTGAGTGGCAACCCGACGGCGCAGAAATGTGCTGCATGGCATTGGGGTGGATACCTATGTATAATCATTCTTATGCGTCGAACTGCGAGTATTTTATGGATTACGATACGAATACCATGTACATACAGACGGTAAAGCCCATTGCCGCCGGCGAAGAGCTGACCATTAACTACAATGGCGATTGGGATAATGAAGAGAAGGTGTGGTTTGATGTGGTGTAAGTCAAGAGGCAAAAGTGAAAACCTAAAAGTGCGTTTTTTAGCATGTAATTTGTTGGCCGCTTAAGCCCCGGGGTTGACACCCCCGGGCTATTTTATCCCGCCCTTACAGGGCGGATCGGCATAATTAATTTTCTATTCTGAAGATGGGGTAGCGCATGTAGCCGGGTTCCATGTAGGGAGAGTGGCGGTAGACGAAGTCGAGCTGGGCCTGGGCGCTTTTGGCAAATTCCGGGTCGGCTTTTTTCTTTTCTTCCAGTTGTTTTTTCAGTTCCTGGCCTTTTTTCAGCAGTTCTGCAGCCATGTCTTCAAACACATAGTCGCTGAAGTATTCCTTTTGCTGCAGGATCGCATCGAAGAAGTTCCACGCAAAAAAGCCATCGGGCGCTATGGGTTCCAGGGTTTCTATGAGGTAGCGCTTAGCATGTTGGCCGGTTGGGATAATATAGTCACCTACATGAAGCTGTACTTTGACCGATGAGGCCGTGGCCTGTATGTTTTTATGCAGGTAATGCTTTTCGTAGGGTTTGGGCACTGTTTCATAATTATCTATATGATATGCGGTAACGGTAACGATAGTATCGTGGCGCAAGGGAGACATTTGTACACCGTTGTTTTTTAACCTGGTTATCACGTCATCCCAACCGGAAGGTATTATGTATGCCGTTGGTGCAATAATAAATTTAGACGGTAAATAATGATCGTAAAAGGGAACCTGTTTGGCAAAAGGCTTGGCACGATCGTAATACAGGCGCGGCAGGCCAGAGACTTCACTAGGCTTGAGGGCGGCTTCGTATCCTCTAAAGGTAATAGTGTCGCAATGGGTAGTATCTATTTTCCAGTCTACAGGAAACTGTGCTTGTTTTAGAGAATTGTCTATGTCGTGTGCGCGCACTTGCTTTATAGTAGTGGCGTTTTTCGATGCCTCGTTTATAAAACACTTCATCAGCTCGTAGGTGGCCCACACCCTGTCCTTAAAGGGTTTGAGCATATGCGTCTCGGGCACATACGCAATGGTATGGTACAGGGCAGCATAGCCACTGGCAAAGCGGGGAGGCTCAAAGAATTCGCGCCAGCCATTAACGGGCGTATTATCGAAGTCGTTTACATAAGGCACCAGATCGTAGCCAGCTTTTTTCATAGCTGCGTAAATGGCAGGCGTAAATGTTTTGTACACAAAGTCGCCTGTTTCTCCACCCAGCTTGTCGTGTTGTGTGGCCAATAACGTCATTACGTGCTGATAGTCGGCACCATCGCTCACATGGTTATCGATAAATATATCGGGTTCGATGCTGGTAAATAATTTTTCCAGCGTACGTGTCTCTGTGGCATCGGCTTTTATGAAATCGCGGTTAAGGTCCAGGTTTTGTCCGTTTCCGCGGAAGCCATATTCCAGTGGGCCGTTCTGGTTGGCGCGGCTATAGCTGCCGCGATTCAGGAAGCCGCCTACGTTGTAAACGGGGATAACAGCCAGCACTACATTATCAGGTATCTTTATTTTGCCGGTCACCGCATCGCGTAGCAGCATCATACTGGCATCTACACCATCGGGTTCGCCAGCGTGTATACCATTGTTGATGAGGATAACAACTTTATCATTATCACGTTTCCAATTATCGCGATCAAAGTTGCTATCGCCGCTATAATAAACTACATGTAGCGGGTGATCGCCATCGGTACGGCCGATCTTCTCCATTTTTAATTTGTAACTGGTTTGTGCCAGTTCTTTATAAAAATCTATGGCTTGTTGGTATGTAGCTGACTCTTTACCGTTACTGGCCTCGAAGGGCGTTTGCAGTTTGTTTTGAGCGAAAGCGGCGGTTGAACAAAAGGTAAGTGCAAGCAGCAGGCGTTTCATTGCAGTGTTGTTTTGGCTGGCAAGGTACAACGGTCTGAATCGGAATTTACAGAATTTAGATATTTACAGAATGCCTGGCTAGTGTATCTGCCAGACTATTTACCGGTTTTCAGATATCATTTAACCCGTTGCAGCCCGTTTTCTATGCCTGCCCGTATCATTTTCCCATAGCCGTCATCGGTTAGTAAATGCGTAAACGATCGCGCCTTTTCGTAATTCTCCCGGGCATCGTCGTCCTGGTGCATATCTTCATAGCATTTGCCCACATTCAGATATAAAGAGGGAAGCATGACTTTTGTATCTGTATCGGGAGTAGTTAATGCAGCATCCAGTGCTATTTTATCCCAAAGCAGCTTGTCTGCAATACTTTTTTGATGCCTGGCCACATAGTGTGCGGCTATACAACGTTCAGTATCATTTGTACTTTCTGCCCAGGCCTGTTCAAAACGGAGTTGGGCTTCATCGCCGTTGCCCTGTCCTTCCAGTTCCATACCCTGTGCGCAAAGCTTTACTACTGTATTTTCGGGGTCGAAGAACATAACATTGTTTTTGAATGATGTTGTTTATATGAATAAATACCAGCTACCCATTTCGCCGGGCGAACTGCTTCTTAATGAATGCTACCTCCTCATCGGTAAGTTCAGTCATTGGCAGCAATATAATATTGGTCTTGTTCATATACAGCAATAAGTAGTCTTTGGTCTCTTGCAGTTTTGTTGCCTCGCTCCATGGATATATCTTTTCAAAATTGTGGCCCTTCAGTTTTACCTGTTGTTCATTAAAAATATGCTCTACGGGCTTGCTTATATGGGCAATATTGTCATAAGCCCTGCCTGCTTTATATGGAGCCAGCACCCTTTGCAGAAGCATGGCTGCGGGAAATCCGAAGCAAAAGAATGCGTAAGGTATTGTCTTACCCTCTGGGTCTCGGATGGGGTTTAGCAATACATACAAGCCGAGTAACGGTAGCAACACCATGATCCAGAACCCGGGTTGAGCATAAAGCGGCCGGAATTTGTGGGCTGCGCCTATGCTGAAGTCTTTATACTGCTTGCGGCTGATGATAATGTTTGCCAGGAACTCCGTCATATATGGCAAAAATAGGTAAAAGCGCAAAGTAGCTATTGGATGTATTTGAGCCTGCTGGTGCAGTTTTTAAAGCATATCGGATCATGCACATTTTAAAGGTTAAACCCCAGTTAAACTACTTATGGCTTTTTAGCCGACTTTTATGCTTTATTATATTTGCGAATAGATGAAGAAAATATTTCCCATCATAGTAGTGCTTATATCCCTGTCGGTGATAGGCATATTGTTCATCCAGATGTCGTGGATACAGAACGCGTTTGCGCTGAAGCAGGACGAGTTTGAGCGTGGCGTGCATAATTCGCTCATCAAGATACGTGAATCGCTGCACGACAGGTTTTTATATAAGACCAATGAGGGCTATATGAACGAGGAGAGCAAGGAATACAAGTTGCGCCTCGACTTCTCAGTGCTAGGTAATTTTACCAACGAGGAGATACGTGACATTATAGATAAAGCGCTGGCTCAGAACAATATACACTACAAATACGAGTACGGCATTACCAATATTTTCAACAATATCATCTTCCAGTCGGACGGCTTCCAGGTGACGGACCACAACATTTACCGGCAGGAATTATCGCCCAAAGATGCCATACGCAGCCAGGAAACACTGTTCCTGAGCATAAAAGTGAACCGCAACCAGGTAATAGGGGAGATGTGGTGGATGATCGTGGCATCAATCGTATTTACCTGTATCATCATCCTGGCCTTTGCCCTCACTGTGCGCACGCTCTTTAACCAGAAAAAGATATCGGAGATAAAGAGTGACTTCATCAACAACATGACGCACGAGCTGAAGACGCCACTGGCCACTATATCACTGGCCATAGATGCGCTGACAAATGAAAAGGTGATACATGATGTAGATAAAATACGCCTGTACAGCGGCATGATAAAAGAAGAGAACAAGCGCATGAACAAGCAGGTAGAGAAGATACTGCAGGCGGCCAGGCTGGAAAAAGAAGAGCTGAAGCTGAATCTTGTGGAGCTTGATGTGCGCCAGGTGATCAATAAGGTAAGCGACAACCTGGCCCTGCAGTTGCAGGAGAAGAATGGTGCGCTGAACCTGAAACAGCATGCAACCAACTATAAAATAACTGCCGACGAGGTGCATTTCTCCAACATTATCTTCAACCTGCTGGATAATGCCATGAAATACTCTACCAATGCACCTTACATAGAGGTAGAGACGATGAACTCCGGCGATTCGCTGGTCATAAAAATAAAAGATAATGGTATTGGTATGGACCGCGAGACGCAGAGCCGCATCTTTGAAAAATTCTTCCGCGCCCATACCGGCAACCTGCACAATGTAAAAGGCTTTGGTCTGGGCCTGAGCTATGTAAAAGCCATTGTAGAGGCACATGATGGCAAAATAAAGGTGGAGAGTGCACCGGGTAAGGGTAGTACATTTACCATGACGTTCCCGCTAAGGGAAGCTTAGCGGATTTATAAAATCTCAGAATACAGTTTGCAATAACTACGGCAAAAACTGCTGTAAAACGTCTGTGTATAGATTGGTCTTCAACATTATAGGTGCTTCAGATCAACTTTATTGATACAAAAAATAATTTCGGGAGTGATGTCTTGTTTAATTTTGTGAAAAATAAAATAAACAAGATGGTTTGCGATATCGGGAATAATTCAGGATAAGCATGTTATGTGAGTGTCATTATTTTGCCAAAGGCCGTGACAATAAAATGACATTGTAAAAATAAAAATGCTTAAAAATCGGCTGAAACCCGCGCCAGTACTGATAAAAATTTTTTAAGAAATGTGTTTTAGAATTCGTCATGTTGTTGTAGTTTTGCCCTCGCTTCAAGATAAAGGAAAGTTAATTTTCAAATTTATACACGTGCCAGAATCAATATTGCAACTGTTTCGTATAGGCTCACGCACTGCACTAGCAGTTTTTTGCGCTCTTATCCTGTTCAGTAATACAGCTTCAGCCGCGCCTGATGGTAAGGCTTTGTTCCAGTCTAACTGTGCTTCGTGCCACAACCCGTTGAAAGATGCCACCGGCCCTGCGCTGAAAGGCATCAATGCTACCTTTCCAAGCAAGGAATGGGGTTATAACTGGGTGCATAACTCTGCGGCGCTTATAGCTGCCGGTGACAAAACTGCTGTGGACATCTTCAATAAGTTCAACAAGACGCCAATGACGGCGTTCCCGCAGTTGAAGAACGAAGAGATCGATGCGATCTTCGCGTACGTTAACTCTGTACAGCCTGTAGTTGCCAAGAAAGATGACGGCGGTGGCCAGACACAGGGCGCTTCTGAAGGAAGTGGTTACCTGTACACGATCATCACCCTGTCTCTGCTGGTGCTGGTGGTTATCCTTTGGAGGGCTAACCAGAGCCTGGGCCGTGCTGCCAACGAAAAAGAAGGCATAGTTAACGAAAAAGAAGTGCCACTGTACAGGAATAAGGTGGTTATTGCTATAGTTGCTGTACTGGCATTCATTATGGCCGGTTACTGGCTGGTAAACGGAGCTATCAACGAAGGCCGCCAGCAGAACTACCGCCCTATGCAGCCAATATTCTACTCTCACAAGGTGCACGCCGGTGTAAACCAGATCAACTGCCTGTACTGCCACAGCGGTGCTGAGAAGAGCAAGCAGGCTATGATCCCTTCTTCTAACGTATGTATGAACTGCCACAAGCAGATAAGCGAATACACTGGCACCGAGCAGCTGGTAACAGCAGAAGGCAAGAAGGTGAATGGTACAGAAGAGATCAAGAAACTGTATGCATATGCTGGTTGGGATGCAACAGCTAAGAAGTACAAGCTGAAGGCTGATGGTTCTATAGATGCTACGCCAATACAGTGGACGAAGATTCACAACCTGCCAGACCACGTATACTTCAACCACTCTCAGCACGTAAAGGTAGGCCAGGTACAGTGCCAGCGCTGCCACGGCCAGATAACAGAGATGGACGAAGTTTACCAGTTCGCTCCGCTTTCTATGGGCTGGTGTATCAACTGCCACCGCCAGACACAGGTGCAGATAGACAATGATTACTACAGCATTTTCCAGAAATATCGTGATGAGATAAAAGCAGGTAAGCGCACAGGCGTTACCGAAGCGGAAATGGGTGGTACAGAGTGCCAGAAATGTCACTACTAATACGTTGCACAACTGAAGAGTTGAGTAAAGCTTTCAATTTTTTTTGACTTTTGAATTTTGAATAAATATATGTCTCAAAAACAATATTGGTCGAGTCTGGAAGAGGCTAACAATCCGGTGGTTCACCAGGAATTAGCATCAAATGAATTCAGAGAAGAATTGCCATTCGATCTGAGCGAAACCGTTCTCGGTGCAACTACTCCCCGCCGCGACTTTTTGAAGTTCCTGGGTTTCAGCACACTGGCCGCTACAGTAGTATCCAGCTGCGAAATGCCTGTGCGCAAGGCTATCCCTTACGCTATCAAGCCAGAGGATATTACGCCGGGTGTGCCTAATTACTACGCATCTACTTATTTCGATGGACATGAGTACGCTGCACTGGTAGTAAAAACACGCGACGGCCGCCCTATTAAAGTAGAAGGTAATGAGATGTCTTCTATCACAAGGGGTGGTACATCTGCAAGGGTTCAGGCATCTGTACTTAACCTGTACGATACTGCCCGCCTGCGTTTCCCTGGTTCTCCTGCTGTTAACGGCAAGAAGGTAGAGAACAAGGAAGCTACCTTTGAGGCAATAGACCGCATGATAGTAGAAGGCATTGGCAGCAAGCCGGGTTACCTGGTTACTGCTTCCATCATGAGCCCTACTACACTGGAAGTGATCAAATCATTCACAGGCAAGTTCCCGAACATCAAGCACGTTGTATACGATGCTATTTCTTACTCGGGCATGCTGCAGGCCAATATGGCCAGCTACGGCAAGAGTGTACTGCCTACATACCATTTTGACAAAGCACAGACCATTGTAAGCCTGGGTGCAGATTTCCTGGGTACATGGCTGTCTCCTATAGAGTTCGCTAAAGGTTATTCAAAAGGCCGTAAGCTGAACGCTAAGAACATAAAAATGTCTAAGCACTACCAGGTAGAGTCTAACCACACTATCACCGGTGCTGCTGCCGACAACAGGGCTACCTGCCGTCCATCAGAAATGGGCCTGGTAGCAGCCGCTCTTTACGCTGAAGTAACAGGCGGTGGTAAAGTAACCCTGCCAAGCGCAAAACTTACCGAAATGGTAGTTAAGGCTGCCGCCGACCTGAAGAAGGGTAACGGTATGGTGGTTTGCGGAAGCAATGATGTGAACATACAGATAGTAGTTAATGCTATCAACAATGCAATAGGCGCTAACGGCACTACTATTAACTGGGCTACTGCAAGTAACTACAAGCAGGGTATAGACAGCGAAGTGGTAGCAATGGTTGATGCAATGGCATCAGGCAGCGTTGGCTCAGTATTCTTCCACGGCGTAAACCCTGTTTACGACTACTTTGACAATAAGAAATTTGCTGATGCCCTGAGCAAGGTGCCAATGACAGTTTCTTTTGCAGAGCGCATGGACGAAACTGCACAGAAATGTAAATACCTGGTTCCTGATCATCACTACCTGGAAAGCTGGGGTGATGCAGAGCCTAAGACCGGCTACTACAGCCTGATGCAGCCTGGCATCGCTCCGCTGTTCAAAACACGCGCGTTCCAGGATTCGCTGCTGACGTGGGCTGGTGGTACTACCCGCTACGAAGATTACTGGAAGCAGTACTGGACAGCTAAGCTGGGTGGCCAGGCTAACTTTGAAAAAGCATTGCAGGATGGCGTTATAGAGCCAGCCGGCGATATGCCAAATGGCGGTGCTTCTTTCGGCGGTAATGTTGCTGATGCGATCGGCAAGATCAATGCTAGGAAGGGCGGCAGCGGCATGGAAGTGATGGTATACCAGAAGGTAGGTATGGGCCACGGTGGTGCATGGAGCAACAACCCATGGCTGCTGGAAATGCCGGATCCGATCACCAAAGCTACATGGGACAACTACGCATGCGTATCTCCTGAATGGGCTAAGAAGAACGGTGCTGAACTGAACAGCATTAATGAAGTTGATCCTAAGAAACATGTAATTACTGTTAAGGGCGCTCATGGTTACTCTGTTAACCTGCCGCTGATAGTAGTTCCGGGTATGCATAACGATGTAGTGGCAATAGCTGTAGGTTATGGCCGCGATGCGAATGTTGGCCGCGCTGCTGCCAGCAATGCAACAACGGGCGAAGGCGGACGTAACGCCTATCCGTTCATGTCTTACAACGGTACCAATTTTGAAGGTTTTGATGCTGCTACAGTATCTATGACCAATGATAAGTATGAAGTAGCGATCACTCAGACGCACATGAGCTATGAGACACGCCCTATCATACACGAATTCACGCTGAAAGAGTTTAACGAGAATCCTAACGCGCTGATGGAAGAGCGTTATAAGGAGATGGGCGAATTCTCTAAACCATTGGCTGAAGAAGGTAAAGAAGAAAAAGAAGAAGGCCTGCAGACCGCAAAGCTTGACGAAGGCTACCGCTCTGAAGGTACGCTCTACGATAATTACGAATACAATGGCCTGAAATGGGGTATGTCTATAGACCTTAACAGCTGTATCGGTTGCGGTGCATGTGTAGTAGGTTGCCAGGCAGAAAACAACATCCCTGTAGTAGGTAAGGAGCACGTGATGAAGAATCACGAAATGCACTGGATGCGTATCGACCGTTACTTCAGCGGTATGCCAAACGATCCGGATTCTATCCAGACCGTGTTCCAGCCTATGCTGTGCCAGCATTGTGACAACGCACCTTGCGAAAACGTTTGTCCGGTATCTGCAACCAACCACAGCTCTGAAGGTTTGAACCAGATGGCTTATAACCGTTGCATTGGTACTAAATATTGCGCTAACAACTGTCCTTATAAAGTACGTCACTTCAACTGGATGGACTGGAACGGTGCTGATGCCTTCGGCGACAACCAGTTTGAAGACTACCGTCGTGATGAATTGAATGACGACCTTACCCGCATGGTACTGAACCCTGACGTTACAGTACGTAGCCGTGGTGTAATGGAAAAATGTACCTTCTGCGTACAGCGCCTGCAGGATGCCAAGCTGGCAGCCAAGAAGCTGGGTCGCCCGCTGAAGGATGGTGAAGCACGTACTGCCTGCCAGACCGCTTGTCCTACAGATGCGATCATGTTCGGTAATGTTAACGACAAGACCAGCAACATCTACAAGATCCGTGCTGAAGAGCAGCAGGAGCGTGTATTCCATGTTCTGGAGCACATACACACCCTGCCAAACATTAACTACCTGGCTAAGGTGCGTAACACAGAAGAACTGCACTCAGGCAAGGAAAATGATCCAAAGAACATCAAGGATGGCTTCTACGAAGACCACATCTAAGAGTTGCTGCGGTAATAAAAGAGTAAACAGAGTTTTTTAAAATAAAGAAAGAAGGTAATAGGCACTATTACCATCGTTGCTAAAATACCAATTACGTGCTATGCATATTAAGTACGAAAGTTTTGTAAGAGAGCCGCTTGTTGATGGAAATAAAGACTACCATCAGGTATCGGAAGATATCATTAAGCCAATTGAAGAGAAACCGGGCCGCATGTGGTATGTTGGTTTCTTCTTCGCCCTGGCGCTGCTGGGCTTCGGTGTTTTCTCCGTAGGTTGGGCAGTATATTGGGGTCTTGGTACCTGGGGCGTTAACCGTACCATCGGCTGGGGTTGGGATATCACCAACTTCGTATGGTGGGTAGGTATCGGTCACGCGGGTACGCTGATCTCTGCGATCCTCCTCCTGTTCCGCCAGGGCTGGCGTACAGGTGTGAACAGGGCTGCAGAAGCGATGACCATCTTCGCGGTAATGTGTGCGGGCCAGTTCCCGATATGGCACATGGGCCGTGTATGGGATGCGATGTTCGTACTGCCTTTGCCTAACACACGTGGTGTATTGTGGCCAAACTTCGACTCACCGCTCCTTTGGGACGTGTTCGCGATCTCTACTTACTTCACAGTATCATTATTATTCTGGTATTCTGGTCTTGTTCCGGATTTCGCGCTTATCCGCGACCGTGCAACTACCAAGTTCCGCAAGATGATGTACGGTTTTGCATCATTCGGCTGGACAGGTACAGCTAAGAACTGGCAGCGCCAGGAAGCACTGGCCCTGGTACTTGCAGGCCTTTCTACTCCACTGGTACTTTCGGTGCATACCATCGTATCTTTCGACTTCGCTACTTCAGTTATCCCAGGTTGGCACACAACCATCTTCCCTCCTTACTTCGTTGCGGGTGCTGTATTCTCAGGCTTCGCAATGGTGAACACCCTGCTGGTGATTACCCGTAAGATCCTGAAGTTGGAAGATTATATCACAATCGGTCACCTGGAAGCAATGAACAAGGTAATCGTACTTACAGGTTCTATAGTAGGTATCGCATATCTTACTGAGTTGTTCATAGCATGGTACTCTCAGTCATGGGGCGAAATGGAAGCGTTCAAATGGCGTATCCTTGGCCCATACTGGTGGAGCTACTGGGCAATGATGACGTGTAACGTGGTTTCTCCACAGCTGTTCTGGGTTAAGAAGCTTCGTCGTAACATCCCGTTCACTTTCATCATGTCGATAGTGGTGAACATAGGTATGTGGTTCGAACGTTTCGTTATCATCGTTACTTCTACTTACCGCGACTGGATTCCTGGCAGCTGGGCATACTACAGCCCAACATGGCCTGAAGTTGGTTTCTACCTCGGTACGTTTGGTTTGTTCTTTACCTGCTACTTCCTGTTCTCTAAATACTTCCCTGTTATCGCAGTATCTGAGATCAAGTTCGTTCTCAAAACATCTGGCGACAACTATAAGAGGGCCCAGGCTAAATTCGAAGAGCAGTCTGAAGAAGAGTTCATCGCAGCAGCTACTCATCATCACGATGAAGAGCACCATGCAGAAGTTGCTCATCACTAATAAGGGTTTTGAACAGGTAACACTTTTAAAAATTAGTTTTTAGTTTTAAGTTTATTAAAATGGCTATAAAGAAATTTGCGGTAGCGGCTTACGATGATGAGGAAGTTCTATTTCCTGCGGTCGGTAAAGTGCGTCACAGCGGTTATAAATTACACGATATCTACACACCGTTCCCGGTACACGGTCTTGACGTGGCCATGGGCCTGAAGGAGACAGATCTGCACATCGCCGGTTTTATCTATGGTCTTTGCGGTACTTCTACAGCGGTAGGTTTCATATCCTGGATATATACTTCAGATTGGCCGATCAACTACGGTGGTAAACCGCACTTTGCGTTGCCGGCGTGGATACCGATCACCTTCGAGCTTACGGTACTGTTTGCAGCGGTAGGTATGGTACTTACTTTCTGCTACCTGAACCAGATAATGCCGGGCGTTAAGAAGCACGTCTTTCACCCGCGCCAGAGTGATGACCTGTTTGTGATAGCTCTGGAGCTTAATGATCACACTTCTGAAGAAGAAGCGATCGCTTTCCTGAAGTCTACAGGTGCAAAAGAAACATCTGTACAGATGGCCGAAGAGAGCTGGTGGTATGGCCGCTGGGATAAGGAAGAAGAGTACGAAAAGCTGAACACTTCTATTGCAAGGTAGTCAGCGGTTCTTTCTGCCCGAAGCATTTAAATTATTTTACGAATAGAATTTTACTTTCAAATATGAACAAGTTCAAAAGCATAGTAGTAGCGGGCCTGGGTATCACCCTGGGGTTGGCTTCATGCGATTCCGGCAACCTTCGCCGTACGCCTGGTCACATCTATGCGCCCGATATGACTTATTCACGTGCTTACGATGCATATACTTCTAACCCTAAGCTGGGTAAAGACAGTCTGATCAGCCACCTGCCGGTGTCTGGTACGATAGCGCGCGATCATGCTATGCCAGATCATCTTATAGAAGGCGATTCCAACGCTTACAAATCTTTCAACACAGCTGATAAATTCTCTGCTGCTGAACTGAAAGAAGGTGGCAGGTTGTTCAACATCTATTGCGGTATCTGTCATGGTACAGCACTGGACGGTAATGGCCCGCTGTACTCAAGCGGAAAGTTTGCTGCGATGCCTGCTAACTTTAAAGACGCTAAATACCTGCATATGCCTGTAGGACAGATGTATGCAGCTATTAAATATGGTAAGAACATGATGGGTTCTTACGCCGGCCAGCTTGATCCACATCAGCGTTGGATGGTGATAGCTTACATCAAGAAAAACCAGGCTGAAAATGGCGGTGATGCCTTTACAATGGGTACCGAAGCGCCAAAGGCCGACACAAGTAAAACTGTTGCAAAGGCAGAGCCTGCAGCAGAAAACAAAACAAAATAATAATTACTAAAGTACTTTATAAAAGTTGCATACAATGAACGATCGTTTTGAGATACCTGCCCGATTAAGAAATACCAGCCTCGCGCTGATCGGTATAGGTGTGCTGACGCTGATAGCCGGTGCTGTAACCCTGCTTTCGGGTGGCGATATGGAAAAGACCCGCTTCTGGGCTGTTCTGCTGCACGATAGCGTGTTCTTCACTTTCATCACAGGTGTAAGTATTTTTATCCAGGCTGCTGTTTCCCTGGCACAGGGTGCATGGCTTACAGCGTACCGCAGGGTGCCTGAGGCTATAGGTGCCAATGTTTGGGTATTTGGCCTTATTACTCTTGTGGTTACCCTGGCAATCATCTTCGGTTTCAGGAATTCTCATGGCCTTAACTCCATCTACCCATGGGTAACTCCTGGCGATGATAAGATATTGCTGGGCAAAAAGCCGTTCCTTAATACCGGTATGTTCGTTGGTTTCAGTGTGGCAACTGTTGCGCTGTGGTCGTTCTTCGGTATGAAGTTCCGTTCATACTCCCTGGCACAGGAAAGCGCTCCCAAGAATGATACCAAGATATACTGGAAGGTGTTCCGCCTCTCTGGCCTGTTCCTGATCGTTTACGGTCTGTCTCAGATGAGCACTATCCCTTGGTTGTGGGTAATGAGCATCCAGGCGCACTGGTTCTCTACATTGTTCAGCTGGTACACTTTCGCAAGTGCCTTCGTTAGCGGTATGTCTCTGATCATGCTGTGGGTAGTTTACCTGAAGAACCAGGGCAACCTGGAACTGGTTACTAAAGAGCATATGCATGACCTGGCTAAATTCATGTTCGCATTCTCTATCTTCTGGACTTACCTGTGGTTTGCACAGTATATGCTGATCTGGTACGCCAACATCCCTGATGAAACAGTTTATTTCAAGTTGCGTCAGCACGGCCCTTACAGCGTAATATTCTATGCTAACTTCATCATCAACTTCTGTATGCCTATACTGATATTGATGGCCCGCCCAAGCAAGCGTAACTACTTCACTGTTACCTTCATGGCAATGGTTATCATATTCGGTCACTGGCTGGATTACTTCCAGATGATCATGCCTGGCCCTCTTGGTGCACATTGGCACATCAACTGGTACGAAATAGGAACATTTATGGGCTTTGTAGGTATACTGATATTCGTAGTATCACGCAGCCTGGCAAAAGCATCGCTGATACAGCACAACAGTATTATGCTGAAGGAAACGGCAGTGCACATCGCCTAATAAGTCCATAGATCGAGAACTAACATTTTAAATAGAAAATAAGCAGAACGACCATGTCGGGATTTATATCAATACTTTTAGTAAGTCTGGTTTTTGTCATCATCTACCAGATAGGTAAGGCGAGCGAGTATGCTGCCGCCATGAAGGGTACAGAAACAGTAAAGTACAAAACCAACCGTGTGATTGCGTGGTTGCTGGTGGGCTTTTTCTTTGCCTTTATGTATGGCATCTGGGAATGTCAGGTTTATTTCAAGGATATGATGCTGCCGGTGTCTGCGTCTGAAAATGGAGTTAAGTTCGACTCCATGTTCAACATCACGCTGATAGTAACCGGTATTGTATTCCTTATTACACAGGCGTTGCTGTTTTGGTTTGCCTTCCGGTACCAGACAACCGAAACCCGCAAGTCTCAATACTTTGCGCATAGCAATAAGTTGGAACTTATCTGGACAACGATACCGGCTATAGTAATGGCTGTGTTGGTGGCTGTAGGTTTGAAGAACTGGGCTTCTTTCACGTCAGCAGCTCCTGCTGATGCTGCTGTTGTAGAAATAGTTGGCAAGCAGTTCAACTGGCTGGTGCGTTACCCTGGTAAAGACAACGAAATTGGTAAAAGGGATTTCCGTAAGATCAACGATGCGAACAACGTATTGGGTCTCGACTGGAGCGATCCTCATAACAATGACGATGTAATTTCTCAGAAAGGTGAATTGCACCTGGTAGTGAATAAGCCGGTAAAACTGTTGATCGGTTCCCGCGATGTGATACATGACGTTGGTCTGCCTCACTTCCGTCTTAAGATGGACGCTGTACCTGGTATCACCACTACAATGTGGTTTAAGCCAACCGTCACTACAGAAGAGATGAAAAAGATCACCGGTAATCCTAACTTTGTTTATGAGATCTCCTGCGATCAGATGTGTGGTAAAGGTCACTACTCAATGCGTGGTACTATCATTGTTGAAACACAGGCAGAATACGACAAATGGATGGCAGCACAGTCTACTTACTATGCTGAAGTAAATCCGGCAGCCGCGCCTACAGCACCTAAGGCTGAAGAGAAGGCTGACACAACGAAGAAAGCAGTAACAATGAAATAATCTGGCTATACCAGTATAGTCTTCAAAATAAATAAGTGCAAAAA
Source organism: uncultured Flavipsychrobacter sp. (assembly GCA_964588295.1). GTDB lineage: Bacteria > Bacteroidota > Bacteroidia > Chitinophagales > Chitinophagaceae > Flavipsychrobacter. The sequence continues at coordinate 191,389 of CAZPOT010000011.1, forward strand.
TGAATCACGGAGAAGTAATAATTGAAGGGGCAAATGTAGCGCACACAGCACATGCTGAGCATGATCATGGCCACGAACATCACGAACAACATTTTATCTGGAAGTACATTTTCAGCCAGGATCATAAAATGATCTCTAAGCAGTTCATAGTTACAGGTATCATCTGGGCTATCATCGGCGCGTTGATGTCTGTATTCTTCCGTCTGCAACTGGGCTTCCCCGATTCAACTTTCCCTATCATGGAGAAATTCCTGGGCGAGTGGGCTAAGGGTGGTAAGCTTTCCCCTGAATTTTATAACGCAATGGTAACAATGCAAGGAACTAAATTGCTGTACTTTGTACTTACAGCACGTCTGTCCGGTACGTTCGCCAACCTGCTTATACCTTTACAGATAGGTGCAAGGGATATGGCATCTCCTTTCATGAACATGCTTTCTTACTGGTTCTTCTTTGCTTCCAGTGTATTCATGTTTGTTTCCCTGTTCGTTGAAACAGGACCAGCATCAGGTGGTTGGACAACTTATCCTCCGCTGAGCGCACTGAAAGAAGCTTCACTGGGTTCCGGCCTGGGTATGGACCTGTGGTTGATCAGCATGGCATTGTTCGTTGTATCGTCTCTGCTGGGTGGTCTTAACTACATCTCTACTATCCTTAACATGCGTACAAAGGGTATGAC
>CAZPOT010000012.1:0-17395 GCA_964588295.1 uncultured Flavipsychrobacter sp.
TGAACAGGTAGCAGCTTGTTTCCGGCAGTATCTGCTTCTTGTTGGACTTCAGGTTGACTTCACCTGTTGCCAGTGCAGGAAAACCTTCAAAGCCGTCAAATTTAGTAGCCATGATCTTATCCTTGGTCAGGTCTGCCGACACACCGGCCAGCAACGTAATGGCACTCACCAAAAATGCCTGGTTCTTAGGTAGCTTCGCACCGGAAATATTGCAAAGTCCGATAGCCTTCGTGTCCTGTGTCTCGAACATTTTTATGGTCTTCGATGTCACCTGCTTAATGGAATAGATCACGCTGTCAGCCAGCCGGAGGTCGCCCTTAGCCAGTGATTGCCTGATGCCTGATGGGAGTTCACCGAAGTGCTTTTCCATTTCGGCACGGGAACCACGGCTGGTCGCGCCGGGATGCGCCAGCTTATTGATCATCTTTGCCCTTTTGATAGGGTTCATACTGCGGAGGGCGGCATTCAGCTCATCGCCATCCAATCCGTCAAGGCCGAGCAGGGCGCCCTGGTTGTTGTATTCTTCTGCTCCTTCAAATCCAAACATGTTTTTTCAGTTTAAGGGTTAAAATGCTTTCTTATTTTCTAATGCTCAAAGGCTGTCTATATAATCCTGCTCTCATCAGTGAACTGGTCATTGTCTTCGTCTTCTTCACCGCCGAGGTCGCCAACTCCTTCCGCGTCCTCCAGGCCAATGCCGGTCATCTGCATATGCGATACGCCGCTTTGCTCTATCTGCCTTTCTATGCTGTCCAGTGCAGCCAGGTCGTTATAGCCGTTCATATCATTGGGATAGTTGAAGAATTGTAGCTCTCCGAAGCCGGATGTCTCGTCTTTAGAGCCGCCATTCTTTTTAGGTATGATCCTATCGAGGTAGAGCTTTTCGGCGAAATTATCCTTGTAAGCCAGCATTCGGTCTTTGATGGATTGCATGTCCATGCCTTCAAGTCCTTCGACAGTTTTGGATTTCTGAAAACCATTAGCGGCCATCATCCCGATACCCAGCAGGGTGGCCACCCTGTTGCCCATATAGTGACCTGCGCCGGTTACGCCTGCACCGATCAGCAATGATGGCCTGCCTATTGCTGCGCCGATCAGCCCGCCGCCTACCACGCCTACAAGGATGTCCTTGCCGGTCTCAATAACGGTGTTTTTCACATTGCTCTTTGTATTGCCTTTCTGGGTAAGGCTGGCCAGCATATCATGCTTTTTATTTTTCTTGGCATACGTGTTGCCATTCTTTTTCTTTGCCATAGTGTTGTTATTAGGGAAATAATTTGTTTATAACAGGGCTTTAGGTGTCACCCGCTTTTTATGACTACCTGACTTTTTAGGTGTAGTCCTTTTCTTTTTTGTGGTGGCGGCTTTCTTCTTCGGTTGCGCCTTTTTACGGGGGAGGCCATGCACCGCTCGTGATGCGGTGGCAGCAGGCTTCATAGAGTGAGCAGCCAGGGCTAATAAACCGATACCTGCAACACCTATCCCTACAGGCACCACCCATTTCTTATTCTTGTCCCAAAAACCTTCTTTGGCATCATCACCGCTTTTGTCGCTGTCATCGGGCGTTGTCTTTGTCAGGGCTTTTGATTTGGTGCCATTGGTGCCGTCAGGGTCGCCGCTGTCCTGTTCAGATGCGCCGCCACCTTCCGGACTGCCACCGTCTTCGCTGTCACCGGATGGTGCTTTGATCGCTTTGGGTGTGGTATCCCCGCCTGAACTGTCGGTATCTGCGGATGGTGTATCTGTGCTGTTCTCTCCCGATGGGATCTCGCTTTCTGCCTGTTCATTGGTTGCTTCATCAAAGTCTTGCGAACCCTTGCCTTTACCTCCGAATATATCACCGATCTTCTTGATGGTTGATGCTATGGCTGCAATAACACCGGATGCCGCTGCGATCATCGCCATTGAGACAGGCTCACCCAACTCGCCCAAAGTACCTACCGGGTTTTCATCAAAGAAAACTGTATCGCCCAATAGCTGGCGCAAGGGCATTTGTTTGTGAATACGGTTGAGCGGGTGCAAAGGGTGATTATGGTGGTAGCCGCTATTGATCATTCCGAAGCCGTCAAATCCATTCACCGCATGGTCTTTATTGCCCTTGCCATGCAGGATGGCTTTTTTGAGGTTGGCAGGTTTGCCACCGGCACCATAAAATATCTTTTCCAGCTTTTCTCTAACCTGTACCAGCTTGTGCCACCTGTCGATGTTCATCTTCCTTGCCCTGGCCTGGTCTTCGGTAAGGTATGCCCAGCGGATGCGCTTGGCCACATTGCCGACATTGAGTTTCATCGAGGCCAGTACGCCATTGCGCAGGGCTACTGTGGCAGGGTTGATCTTGTTGACCACATTGAGGACTTTTTTCAGGTTGACCTTTTTGAGGCCCTGCCCGATCTTCTTGAAGAAGCCGCCCTTCTTCTTTTTCTTTTGTCCTGATCTCTTTTTAAATAACCTGCCGAGTTCGGCAAGGTCTCCTGTGCCTTCTAGGTCATCCAGGCCGTCAACGTCATCTAAGCCGTTCAAATACTGTAAATCCATAGGATAGTCTTTTTTTTCACTGTAGGGTACTTCATAATCGAATTTGTCCGTTACGCAATCCAGTATGACCTGTTTATTGTTCAGCATCGCTACCGGGTAGATGTGCTGGAAATAGTCCCTGCTGTACTTCGTGATGCGCAGCTTGTGCCGGATGCCGAGGTTGGTCAGAATGCTGCTGATAAACGTGGTGTAGCAATCACAGTCCACCCCATACCTCCGGTCATGCCAGGCTCTTGCCGGAGCGCGTATCTGCTCATAACCATCTTTGTCTTTACGGTAAGCTATGTGGTCGTAAACGAACTGCCATATTGTGCGACAAGTATCGTAGTCGCTGTTACCTTTCAGTATCTTCGCTATACCCTTTGTATGGCTGAGCGTTTCGTGGACGACTTTAGGTATAAAGGCCACTGTATCGCTGACGTTGGCATTCTTCTGAACGGTATGCGTGTCTACATTCGCTTTAGGGAACAGGTGGTCATACTGTGCGCCGCTCTTGATATTTCGCTGTCTTCTCGCTTCCATAACACACTTTTTTTGTTCGTTGCGCGTAGGTTTATTTCTTAACTGTCAGGTCCTGTTTGTGCTCAAAAGCTACTTCCGTCCATCCCAGGTTAACCGTAGTGATGACTGCTATGGTGAATACGATCGACTTATTGCTTAACAGCGACTGCACCATATCGTACACCACAGAAAAGAAGCTGAGCACCGGTATCTTCACCATCATATCCTTGATCAGCACTTGCCCGTATGCAGGTATTTTGATGTCTTTATTGACCACCTGCGAACTCCCGACGAGTACATTTTTGTGGGTTAGCTGGATGAACGGGTACTTGATCTTAAAGCTGGCTCCTGTAGGGTTTTTAAGCAGTGCGTCCACCTTTACGGTCAGCCCCTCCAAACTCAGCTGGTAAATGCTGGCGTTGGCAATTACCTGTAGCTGCGCCTGCGCACGGTTAATGTTTTTGAAATAGGCTATAGCTGCCACCGCTCCTACTCCCAGCACCGTTCCCGCAATGATCTTGTTGGTGGCACTCATAGCTTGCGGTTTTTCCTTCTGCGTTCAAGATATTCCGCTGTCAGCTTGAAACTCAGCCATATCGCGCCGCCTAAAAAGGCTTTCAGGCCATAGTCCAGCAATCCGTTCACATCTGCATTGGCAAGGAGGATCGTTCCTGTAAGCAGTACGTTGCTAAAGCCATCCGTACTCTGCGCCGTTTCTGTCTTTATCATAGTTTTAGTTGGATTTATAACACAAAGATGAAATGGATTTTGAAACTGCTTTCCAGCTTTGTGTAGCGTTATGCAGAATTGTGTAGAATAGTGCGAAACCATGCAAAACGACGTTATAGGATGTCAGCAATCCAGTTCTATTTCTGCTGGTAAACCCAGCTTTTCGAGTATCGTGCGCACCTGGCAGATGTTGTAATACCTGCCCAGGCGTGGCCCTATCTGCGCTTCAAATGGCTTCAGCCATTTTTTCATAGTGCGGTCACACACATTGTACACAGTTGCCAGCTCAACAAGTGAATAGGGCAATACCTTTAGCTTTCCGTTTTTAATGATTGACTGAACCATAGGATTGGGATTTTATAATTGAGAATAAATAACTGCGTAGTAGAACAAACGTGCGAGGTGGTAGGCTTTTACCGCGAGTAATTGCTTACGGCATTGGCTGAGTATTGTAACCGATGGCGTAATAGCATACTGTAGATAGTGTTGCGCCAGGATACCGATCTCTTGCATATATCGGGGATCATCGAGCCTGCACCGGGTGACAAACGCATGACTGGTTGCCGTTGTAGCAAAACCTGCACGGTAACCTGGCTGTAGCCATATCGAAGGATGAGGCAAGTAGCCAGGGTCAGCTGCGCTCTGTAAAACTGCAATGATCACCCGTTCACAGAATGTGATGAAGACACTGTTTGGATCACCTTGCTGATTAAAATAGTTAGCGAGATGGATTTTCACCCGTTGGATCTCCTTGTTGGAAAATTGATCTTCCTGCCAAAGGGCTGCATGGGCAAAATGCCACGCAGAGCGAACCTGCTGTTCAGATGAAATTGTTATTCCAGGGTCATTTGTCACGCGCTTCATAGTCTTGCTTCTTCAGTACAAATATCTAACACCGGACACAGGCATGTTTACCATTTCATGTAAAACCGTGTGTCTCTATGTATATAAACGTTGTAGAATTACTTCAATTTTCGATATTGTCCCGGTAGTTACTGTAGTGCCTGTATATTGTTGGCACATGCCTAAAATGTCCGGTTTGTTCCGAGTTGTTCCGTTTTAGGATGGTTCATTCTTTAGTTTTCATTTTTCAGACAATAGTTTATAGAGTTTGAATTATGAAAGAATAATATACCTTTGTTTTAGAAATATTCTTGAAGCATCAAGCTTTAGGTCTTGTCTTAGGAAACTGGTAATTTACTTTGGGTACAAGACGAAAGCCGAGATGTTCACACCATAGGTGTGGGCACTCGCTTGTCGTACCCATGGTATACCAGTACCTCTAAGGCGATAGGTGGAGACCTGCGCCTCTTTTTTTGCGCATACCTCCTGGTTATACTCACAAAACTGGTACTATGACTGCGCAAAATACTTATCCCGATTTCAACTTTGAGGCTCCTACGCTCTCGGCGTATATCCTTTCTCTTGACACATTTATCATCTCCCTGAAGAATGGCCGTGTGATCCATCATGTACCGGTAGATGCTGACAAGTTTGAGCATTGGCTGCTAGACAACAAAATCCGTAACGTTCGATAATGATCACTATGGGAAAGATAAAAATAGCCGTTATCGACAACTATCCTGTAATAGGACAGGCATTAGTTTATTCATTAAAAAGCATGGGCTTCGAGGTCACATTGAAATCCGTTAGTGAGTTGCAGGCACTTACCGATACAACCGAAAATGCAATACATGCGTGTTGCCTTAACATCACATCTTTAGACGCTCAAAGTACAGCTCTTCAGATAAAAGAGTCTTTGCCGGGAATAAAAGTGATCGGGTATGCGCTTGACAATACTACCTATACTTTCCTTCCAGCTTTAGATCTCTTCTTATTCAAATCATATAGCCGATACAGGATCAAAAGATCGGTTGAAAAATTGTGTGCGGTCGGAATTGAATCAGGTTGATACAAGAAGCAAAGTCAACCGTATTCAGGACTATCCGATTTGTTTCACCGCCGGTTAAATACTATTTCGCTACCATTTCACTACCATTTAAAAAACATTTCAGGCTGTTTAAAAACTATTTCAAAATAATTCAAAACCATTTCAGATACCTATGGGAATATCTCTCAAATGGCAGTTTTTATATCTGATTTTCAACTGAATAAGAGGTTAACGGGACAATTTCACCACATTTTACCATAAAGAGGGTCTTTTTCACGGGTAAATAGGGTGTTTTTCCCGGTAAAACATCTGAATATTTTCAGTATGTTAGCTCAAATTATCGAAAATTCTGTTTTGTAAATATTGTACACACACACTTAATTACTATCAATATGCAGAAGATCTATTCAAAAATTGCTGCGCTTATAGCGGTCATGTTGTTATCCTTTACGTCGATGGCGCTCACCGTAAGTATAACGCCAAGTCAAACGTCGGGTTGTGCGCCGTTGTCGGTAGGCTTTCACAGTACTACTTCACCTGGAGTAACATATACCTGGACAATCATAGGTTCAGCACCATCACATGAGGATAGTGCCTCTCACATTTTTACAGCCGCGGGAATATACACTGTCAGCCTTACAGTTGACAGTGCCGGGCATTCTGCGTCGGATGCTGTAGTGATCACGGTAAACCCGAAGCCGACAATAAATTTTGCGGTCAATGATACCGACATCTGTCCTGGGGTTACCGTTACTTTCACTGACTTGTCAACGCCGGGTGCGTCTGGACCGCTCAGACACGGTTGGGATTTCGGAGATGGTGGTCCAACTAGCTCATCGTCTTCACATGCCTATCCTACACCTGGATATTACAGTATCACCTTGATCGATACCAACTCCAATGGCTGTATAAATGATGGGACAATGACCCATTATGTACATGTCTATACAAAACCGAACGTCTATGCATATGATGGCTACCCAAGCCAATTCTGCAATGCACCGGCAACAACCATGTTAGATCAGAGTACAGGCGGGGAAGGCCCGTTAACATATCTATGGAGGTTCGGCGACGGAACAACAGGGACGGCAAGTAGTTTGAACCATACTTATGCTCATCCAGGCATTTACTATCCGAAGTCAATTGTTACAGATGTTCATGGATGCGTGGACAGCGACGCGGTAAATGATCCTATCGTAGTCAACAGCACCGGCTTTAAATTCGACACGAACATTTGTTTGAAGACCCCTGAGACATTCATCGATACCAGCAGGGGAGCTAGAAATAGTGTCACATGGACATTCGGAGATGGTAGTGCCGTGTCTCATGCTGACACTGTAGTAACTCATACTTACAACGCCCCAGGTGTATATAACGTCAACCTGGCGATCGTTTACCAATACTACGGCAGCACAACCTTTACCTGTAATGTTGCCCATACAGTGACAATAACACCATTTTCTGATACTTTTACTATTACCCCTGCACACCCATGCCCGGAACAAGACACACTCAGGTATAATGGTATTACGCACTACGGAGACACGATAAGATGGCAGTTTGGAGATCACGGCACAGCTTCCGGAGATACGGTCAGCCATATATTTTACCCCGGCGCTTTAGATTCCGTATTTCATCATGAAGGATGTACGCCTTATACGACCTATATTCTGAACAGGACAGCTATGTATATAACCGACCGGCATGGATGCCGGGATACCGTACGCAGGATAGATACTACGTACAACATGCTTTTCGATATCGTGCCCACCAAATATGGTGGGTGTGTATCACTGACAGATACATTCAGGGTAAGTACGTTGACATCAGTTCCGTATAGGTTCCCTGCCGTGCCTTATCCATATGCGACGGCCACCTATCTATGGAATTTCGGGGATGGGTCGGCGACCTCCACCTCATCCACTCCAGTACATACTTTCACCGCTGTAGGTAGCTATTCTGTTACCTGCACCATCACAACCGTTAACGGCTGTACATTTAAAGACACGGTAACAGTTACTGTAGGTAATCATCCTGTCATAACGTGGCATCCGCTGACTTCGCCGTCCTTCTGCTACGGCAACCCTCTTGGCAATATGGTAGTTCTCGCTGCTGATATGGGGTTAAGCTCCGTTACTATCGATCATCTCGTCTGGGATTATGGCGACGGCACGAAAGATTCGATAGGCGTAGAAACAATAGTGTCGCACTCCTTTGTACGTGCGGGTAATCTACCGGTCAAATTAACGGCATACAACCTGGGTTGCCCGGCCACTTTTACCGATACCATAAGAGTACATCCACCCCAGTCGATAATAGGAGTAGATTACAATTGCCGTCATTCAGACTCATTCCTGCTGCATAACGTTTCCCTCGGGGCTACCTCATCAGTATGGCTGCTGCCCGGCACCAGCACGTCACTTACCAATGTCAATTTCGTTACAGATACCACAGTCGTTATCCGGTTGGCAACATACAATTCTACATGGGGGTGCAGTGACACTGCTTCATTTACGTTGATACCGTTAAGTGCTAGTGCCCATTTTGCAGTTTCGGACACCACTCTGTGCAGTCCTGACTTGATTTATTTTGCATCAGGTGTTGATTTTTCTGACCACATATTCAAATACAGCTGGTTCCTCAATAGGCAGCTTGTACATGCTGATTCAGCTATTGCCGGTTGTCCTGGAATAGTCTATCCCGATTCAAGCAGCTTCAGTGATTCGATAACCCACGTGGGGATAGACACGATGTCACTGGTTGTTACCGATATTCACGGATGCGTTGATACATTTACACGTCACATTTATTTTTCAAAGCTTGACGCAGCCTTTAAAGCTACGCCGCAACGGGGATGCTGGCCATTACATGTAACCTTTACAGATACAAGCGTTCATTCTGTATTTGCACCCGTCGATAGCGTTATCTGGACATTCGGGGATGGCGGAACGGCATTTTCCGATACCACTTTTGCTTCGCATGTATATACCACGAACAGCGACTACGTGCCTTTCGACACGTTTACGGTAAGGGCTGTGGTCATCAACAGTTTCGGATGCAGGGATACGCTGGTTAAGCCCGCGTATATAACTGAAATGCATCCACATGCTGATTTTGGAACAAGGCAATTTTGTTCTCATTCGGCAACAGACCTCCAGGACCCCGCCAATTTCAGCAATACGACGACGATATGGAATTTCGGCAATGGCGTACGGGATACAACAACCGGAAATCTCGTCTTCTACACTTATCCCATCGCGGGAACTTATACCGTGACCGCCATCGCCATCGACAGTATCGGTTGCCGGGATACTTTTAGCAGTGCTATATTGGCCACCGACCCGCAAGCGCAATTCTCTATGAGTGACACTTTCCTTATCTGTAGCCCTTATACGGTCAATTTCAGGGACCTCAGCACGCTTTGGCCAGGAGGAGATACGGGAGCATGGTTTTACACATATGCGTGGGATTTTGGTGATGGAAGCAATTCACCTTTCCGAAACCCTACCCATACATATAATTCAACTACCACCGGCGATATAACTGTCACGCTGACCGTAACCACTTCATTTATGTGTTCGGGGACTATTCATCATGTTCTGCACTTCATGAATGATACCGGCGGGTTCACCTACCCTGGTATGGGTTGTTCGCCACTAGTAGAGCATTTTATGCCAACTTTGGGGTATGTGGACAGCATCAAATGGGAATTTGGCGACCTCACTACGCAGGTCGCGTTGTCTTCGGACACAGTAAGCCATGTATATCTGCATCCCGGCGCTTATGTTCCGCAAATGGTCATATACAAACATGGCTGTCATATCATTAGTCACGGGATAGACACAGTAAAGGTCGATTCAGTCCATGCAGCTTTCAATTTTTCACCAAATCCTGTCTGCCCTTATACTCCAGTAACATTTCATGATGTTTCGTCAAGTATATTCTCACCGGTCAATTCATGGCATTGGTCATTCTCACCGACCGCAACAACAGCGTCGCCCACATATGTTGTGGGCGGCAGCGGTCCGGTAATGGTGACGTTGACGGCATCGACAGCCTGGAATTGCTCGGATACAGAAACACATGCTGTAACAGTATATCCACATGGTCTATCGGCGGGCGCACCGGTAGTCGTCTGTTACGGTGGGAGCAGGACTTTAACGGCAAGCGGGGGAACAGGTTACCATTGGTACCCATCGACGGGACTTTCCTGTACTACATGTGCATCACCTAATGCACACCCGCTCGTCACAACTACTTACACAGTTACCGGAACCAATGGTTATGGTTGCGCCGATACTGCAACAGTGACCGCTACTGTGGATATCGCCACATTAAGCATTGCTACCTCGCCAACCAACTACGTTTGTTACGGGCAGACAGTATCACTGACCGCCAATCCCGGTTCATCTACCTACACTTCATATACATGGTCACCGGCTGGTACCCTATCCGCTACCTCCGGCAGCACCGTAGTGGCTTCACCAACGGTAACCACCATTTATGCAGTATCAGGAGTAGATATATATGGATGTACGGGTTCCACCAATACACTGATCACGGTATACTCGCTGCCAACGGTTACAGCCACCGCAACGCCTTCTACTTTATGTCCCGGTGGATCATCCACGCTCACGGCAAGTGGCGCTGTTTCCTATTCCTGGTTACCGTCCGGCTCGTTATCTCCGGCAACCGGAACGCCCGTCATTGCCACACCTGCAACGACGACGATCTACACGGTGACGGGCACAGATGCGCACGGGTGCCAATCCAAAGCCACAACGACCGTTACAGTTTATTCGCGACCTGATATTATCCTGATCGGCAATACAGGCCCCTCATGTAACGGCGAGAACATACTCCTTTATGATACTATTACAGGCGGCACACCTGGTTATACTTACGGCTGGACGGGGCCGGGTAGCTATACATCGGCGGCGCATAATCCTCTACTTACATCGGTCACTACAGCCATGAACGGCTGGTACGTACTGACAGTCACTGATGCCCATGGGTGTTCACGCAAAGACTCCACTTATGTCAGTTCTTATGTACTGACTCCGTTTACCATTACTGGTGATACAGCCTATTGTATTGGCGGCTCTACCACGCTTACCGCCTCTCCGTCTTCAGGGTTGTCATTCTCATGGTCTCCTTCAGGTTCGCTAAGCTGCTCAACCTGTGCGGTAACAAATGCACATCCAACGACGACGACTACCTACACGGTAACCGAAACGGACGGGCATGGGTGTGCCTTTACACGGATAAAAACAGTCATAGTCTATCCGTTACCTGTTATCCCGCCGATACAGGGAGAGCGCAGCCTTTGCGTTAACCAATGGGCTGAAATCTCCGATTCCGTAACCGGCGGTACCTGGACAGCTTCGGGCAATGTTGGGCTTATGTCACCGATATACGGATTTGCGCAAGGCGTTTCTGCGGGTACGGGAATTGTAACCTACACCTATACAGATATTCATGGGTGTACCAATTCGGACACTTTCCTGATCACCGTACACCCGCTTCCGGTAGTACCACCTATTATGGGAGACAGCATGGTATGTTTAGGCGGCACGGCCGTATATACCGACAGCATTACCGGAGGGTATTGGGGGACAAATGACGATGAAATAAACCTTGTAGACAGCAGCGGCCACCTGACCACGGTGGATACGGGTTATGGCGGTGTGGTATATTTCTATACAGATACTTTTGGATGCCAGACTGCAATAGATATGGAGGTATATATTGCACCATCACCGGTATTGGCGGGGATTATGGCCGACACAGTGTGTTTGCACGATTCAGCGTTCGTCGCCACGTCGCTTCCAGGTGGCACCTGGACAATTGGTGACCCTTCAATTGCAGTCGTCAGCACATCAGGATATATTATCGGACACGCCGCAGGGACTACTATGATCACCTATACGGTTACCAATGCCTACGGGTGTTCAGCAGAAGTACATAATTTCTTTACCGTTATGGCTATTCCTGATACCGGTATCCTCAATGTGCCGGATTCCATCTGTCTGAATACTTCTACATCGGTAGGAAGCAGTGCAGGTGGTGGCTTCTGGACATCATCGGACACATCTATTGCTATTATTGACAGCTTTGGTAATTTGAGCGGGGTGGACACGGGCTATGTGACACTTACCTATACGGTTACAAACTGGCATTGCAGCAACTATGCTACGCATACTACTCATGTAATTACAGCTCCGTATGTTCCTGCTATCAGCGGCGAGAATATAATGTGTTTAGGTGGAGTTATTACCCTCTCAGATGCTCTTCCGGGTGGCTATTGGGTGTCAGCTGACGAAAGCATAGTGACTGTAGATTCTTTTGGAGGCGTAACAGGTGTTGGTACAGGGACAACCTTTATAGGTTACGTAGTGGTTAATATGTGCGGTCGTGGCTATGCAATAGATACAATAACTGTTGTGCCACCTACTCCGCCAATTACAGGTGTAGCAGCCGTTTGCTCCGGTTCAACGACCACGCTTGCCAACATAGTGCCAGGTGGCACATGGAGCAGCAGTAACACTGACGTAGCTACTGTTGACCCTGCAACCGGCGTTGTTACCGGTGTAGGATATGGCACGACAACTATTACTTACACTGCGACCAGTCCATGCGGCCTGTTCACGGTTACGGTGAACGTTATGGTAGACATGGCGCCGATAATTACGACCAATTTCCTGGTCGCCTGTCAGACGATGAGCGACGGCGGGGGTGTTTCCAGCAAAGGCGTGGCAATGGGTGCGCCGTCGTCCGGTGAGCCAGGTCCGGTAATTGACGAAGGAGACGGGTGCCTGTTGGTATGCGAGAACAAAACCGTACGGTATTTCGCACACGGTGTGGCCAACAGCCATTTTACCTGGACATGCATGGGAGGGACTATTGTCAACACTTATGGTGACAATGCTGACAGTATAGATGTACTGTGGTCAACGGTAGGTATTGTTGGTAATATTACTGTGACTGATACATTCAGTCACTGCATCGGTGAGGCCACGTTATGTGTAAGAGTTATATCCAAGCCTCATGCTGAATTCACTTCCAGCACGACAGGCGTTTGTCTCGGTGATGGGATAGCATTCTTCGATGCTTCGGTAGCAGATACATTATCTCCTATCGCTGGCTGGTATTGGGACTTCGGTGATGGCACCTCATTTGGTGACCAGTATCCACCAACTCATGTATATGGCGCACCGGGCGTATACTATGTGACGTTAGTAGTATGGAATGCCTGTCATTGTGCAGACTCCTTTAAGATAAAAGTTTATGTAGATGAAAATCCTGGCCCGCAAATACATTGCCCGGCAATCGTCTGTGAAAAGGAGATAGCAACTTATTCTATAGATGATCCATGCGATCCTGAATGGGTGGTAACTGGTGGTGAGATCATTGACGGCGACGGCACCGGGACTATAATTGTTCAGTGGGATGATGCACCGGCAGACGGACATGGCTACGTACAAGTGACCAATACATGCGGTGATTGTAACCTGCCAAGTATAGTTACTGTACCGATAATATTAAGCGATGCACCAATAAATGGCCCTGCATTTGTCTGCGCCGGACAACAATATACTTATTCTTTACCGCTGTGGGCCGGAACCGACTATGAATGGGGCGTATTGGGACACCCGGGCATAATCATTGGCTATAATAATGATCACCAAATGACGGTACAGTTCCCGGGGCCTGGCACCTACACTATTCATGCGTGGTACCAGAACCGCTTAAAGCTGTGTGGCGGTAATGTGACTAAAACTGTTGTGGTAAAAGATGTGGCGACAATAAGCGGCGTTACGCACATTTGTGTCGATGCAGCAGCCGATTACGGCTATTCACTTAGCGGTGGCCATACCGGTATCTGGACAGTAATTAATCCATTAGGTGTTACCACAACCGGCACCGTTCCTTACAGTGGCACTTCGGCATACCTTAATGTTCCCGGAGTATGGCTGATCAATGCTGTCGGTGATTTCTGTGTCAATCCGCTGAACGTTTACGTCGAGGGTACACCGGCGGCCATTGACAGCGTGGTGGGCGACGATACTGTTTGCCTCAATCGTGTATATACCTATCGTGCTTATAACGATGTGCCTGGGACAACATACGAATGGGAGGCGATAGGCGGCAATGTTCTGCCTGCTTCCGGCAGCGAAACAGTCGATGTCGTGTGGACTAGTCCGGGAACCAAACAATTAAGGGTGAGGCATGAGCCTGATGCCGAACCGCATTGTGACGCACCCGTATTCACCTTCAACGTCATACAGGAAGTTATTGATCCGGCAATAACGGGAGATACCGCACCGTGCTCTAACGCGCACAGGTGGTATAACAGCCATTACAACCGGGGAGATGCATATGACTGGTCGATTTACCCTGACAGTGTGGGAAGTGTTGTTGCCAATTACCATTCGCCCGATGCAAGGGTATTATGGAATAATGTAGTGGCACCTACTCCGGCATACGTAATTGTAAAAGCCCAGAAATGCGATACTGCTGTATCAGACACATTAAGGGTGACGGTGCAGCCACCGCCACCGGTATACGTAACTACTGACACTCCGGTGATCTGCCCCGGAACAGGCATCATATTGACATCTCATGGCATTGCTGATTCCTGTATATGGAATTTTGGAGATGGCACCACAGCACATGCACTAGGCGGGTCAATATATCACTTGTATCCAAATAACATTACCAGTGATAATATTGTGTACAATGTAAGCGTTACGCCGATACTACCTGCTGATCCATATTGCCCGACTGCTGGCGTAGGGTTCTACCACATTACGGTGCTGCCTGGCCCGCTGGCCTATATACTGAGCAATGACGATGATGTTTGGTGTCCGCCTAATGATTCGTCGGCCATGTTCGGAACCGTGACGGATAATATCGGTGGGCTTACGTTCCAATGGTTCAGGAATGGTGCTGCTATTCCACTAACCGATACACCTGATTATATGGCTCCTGCGGGAGCAGGTATTTCTCATTTCCATATGGTGGTTACTGCTTCCAACGGCTGTACAGATACTTCAAATACTATTTCGTTCGAGGCGAACTGTACTGTTATGCCGGGAGGATCGCATGATACGCTGACCCATCATGACTCAACAGGATACTTGGGAGGATCATGCGATATGGGCGAGACCACCGCCAGCATATCACATGGCTGTAATACGATAACGCTCACCGGGTCTACGGCAGGTTATCCTACGTGGTATGCCTATACGCCTCCTAACCCCGGGGACGGATGGACAAACTTCCCGCTTTGGAGCAGGATCAGCGCATCTTCGGCTGTCGCTCATTACGACGTTCCTGGTGTTTATCGTTTTGCCTATGTGGTCAACTACCTGCCGGAAGGTGTAGGATCAGGGTGCAGAGATACTGTATATGTAAGGGATACTGTTGGCGTGATCGCCAGCTACCGGACGCTGATCAGGTGTGGCCCTGATAATAGCGATTCTGTATTCTACAGCGACAATAGTTCACACCTGTCGTGGTGGCATATTACCGATCATACATGGAATGATGGATTAACACCTACAGGTACTGGCATTTCGTTCCTGGGTATTTATACAGCAGGATCGACCATTACTATGACTGAAACGGTCAGCGGCACGGAATCGGGTAATCCATTCTCATGCAGCATTACTAAACCTGTTCATCTGCCTGCAAGATTGCCGCACTTTGGTTATACTT
Source organism: uncultured Flavipsychrobacter sp. (assembly GCA_964588295.1). Taxonomy (GTDB): domain Bacteria; phylum Bacteroidota; class Bacteroidia; order Chitinophagales; family Chitinophagaceae; genus Flavipsychrobacter. The sequence continues at coordinate 15,377 of CAZPOT010000012.1, forward strand.
TTTCTCCGAATAATATTTGTGAGGGAATACCAGTAACCTTTACTCCCGCTACTACAGCAGGTGTTGCTAGCTTCTTATGGCAGTTTGGTAATGATGGCACCAACCGACTTGTAAGCCCAAATTGTTCTTATCAAAATGACGGATCTTCCTTTTTATTGCAGTTCACCACACATATGACTGTAACGGATACAATAGGGTGCATTTTTGACACATCTGTTGGTCTGGTGAACATATATGACAATAATTTGTTAGGAACAATGGATCCTGGAAGCGTTGTTTGTCCTGGCAGTACACCATTCAGTATTAGTTATTCTGAAAGTCCATTAGAAGGATTTCCTACATCGTATGCCTGGTCTAATGGTGACTCTACTTTTGTACCATATAACGATGTCTATAACACCGGGGCTTATACGGTTAAAGTGTACGATGCGCATCAATGCCGTTTTGTACCGCTCAACGTAGAGAATGTAAAAGTACTGCGCGTGCCAACTGCACAGATAAGGGGCCGACTGAATTATTGTACTAATGAACAGATCAACCTGAACGGTTATGCAGGACACAGCGTCAGTTATCAGTGGTTTGTCAATGGTGATGGGCCAATGAATATCGATCATATCTCGTTCTATGAATATGCAGCTGGAACTTATACCGTCACGCTAGTACTATCCATGTATGATACAGCAGATGCAGTAGGACCTTGTACTGATACCGCTGTGGCCATATTGCATGTATTACCTGCGCCAGATGCACCGGGTATCACTGGCCCTGTTCCGGTGGACTGTGACCTCTATCATTTACAGCTCACCGCTACGGCATCTGAAGCTGGTACATTCAACTGGAGCAATAGTGATTTTGGGCCTGTGGCAGATGTATATACTGGTGGCGCTGTAAGCGTAAGGTTTACTAATATGGCCGGATGTAGCTCATACGCACAAACCGTTGTTCCAGCCGCACCGAGTTATTATTTCCAATACTTGCCTTCAGGTTGTTACGACATTTGTAAGGACAGGTTCCCGATCACACTGTACGGGCCGCCACATGTACCGTTTGATTCGTGGGAATGGCGTAAAGACGGAGATGTTGAAAGCTCCGGTACAGGCGTAATGGATCCGTATGTTGTGCCTGGTACAGGTGAATATCAATGGGTGTTGGGCAACGGTCTTTGTGATCAGAAATCAAACCCGTTAGATATAACTAAGATTGCTTGCGATAATTGTGACAAAATAAATGTTGATGTAAAGCGGATAGAATGTAATTCCGGCGATCCGGTTACTTATACGATATATATCAACCTTGTTGATCCGTATTCAGGCGATACTTATACAGTAGGAACAGACGGAGGTCCGCTAATGCCTTTCTCAGGTACAATAACATCTACCTCTACATTGTTGACACTTTCGTTGGCAGTTATTGATACAGATGCTACAACCGTTACCGTGTACGTGGAACTCACGCATCACGATGGTACGAAGTGTCTATACAAAAAAGTAGTTCATCTGCCCGATTGCAGTTGGATCGCGGAGAAGCCGATAGCGGATACGTCAAAGGCTAATCAGCTTACTGTAAGCACAGCGATGCTGGTTTATCCGAACCCTGCAACACAAATGGTAACCATCTCTTATGACTATGGCGATCAGCCATTTAGCGAACGCAGCATTGCCGTATTCGACCAATTGGGCAGAAGAACGCAATCATTGCAGGTAATCGATAGCCACGGAAACTGGCCGTTGAATACTAATGACTGGACACCAGGAGTATATATCATTCGCATGGAAGGTGACGGCAAAGCATTACAGACCCAACGGCTGATCGTGAATAATTAAAAGTTAATACCTCGCAACTAATAGGTTGCGAGGTATTATAATATTTATCTATCTTTAACAAAAATCGACATTACCATGAGGTTGTTTTTTATTACAATGCTATCAATTCTATCCTGCCTAGAAGTTTTAGGGCAGCAATACCAATGGGCTAAAGGAGGTGGCACAACTGATGCTATAAGTGCTCCTTACACTAATG
>CAZPOT010000012.1:17495-176457 GCA_964588295.1 uncultured Flavipsychrobacter sp.
CAATGGGCTAAAGGAGGTGGCACAACTGATGCTATAAGTGCTCCTTACACTAATGAGGGTTCCTATTTTATCTGTACCGACCAAAACAAAAATGTGTACTCATTAAATGTTATTGGTAGTCATTCTACCATGGTAGCCGATACATTTACACATGGTTCTACACCGTTTGTTGTGAGTAATAACGTTTTAGTTACCAGCTACAATTGTAATGGTGTAATGCGATGGGCAAAATTGCTAACATGTTCAGCTTATGACGCTTATCCCATTGGGTTAACAGTTGACAGGTCTGGCCACGTCTATATAGGTGGTGTCTTTCTTCATCAGGCAGGAACCTTTAGCATTGGATACGATACATCCATTGCCGCAAGTAATCAATGTGCGGCAACCATTCAATTAGACACATTGGGGCATTTTAACTGGATACGTTGGATAGGGCCTAATACCGTAGCAAATAGAATTGCAAGCACTCCTGGCGCTGGAGCAATTACATTGGACAAGCAACAAAACCTGCATTTCATCAAATTATATAAAAATGGCTCCCAAATTACTTCAAGTGTACTTACCTCTTCAGGTATGTATGATGTCGTCTATGACGCAATGGGTAATTTGTTAAGCGCAACCCGGCTGCAACTCGATTCTACTTTACAGGCCGAAAAAGTTTCGATAGATACCTTAAGCGGTAATTTATATGTAACTGGTCAAAATAATAACACAATGGCTTGGTCACAATATACCTCATATGCCGCATCTTTTGATGTAAATGGAAATGCTTTATGGCTGGATACGGCTATTGCGCCGGTATATGCTGGAGCAATAGCATCGTTCTCAAATGTTAAAGCAGATGGTTTGGGTCATGTATATTGGGTCGGAGCAGGGACGGGTTCAATGGCATATCGGGGGGATACTATAACAAATGCACCTTTTGGTTCAGGACAAACTGGATTTGTACTCAAAACCGACACTATGGGCAATCCAGTTTGGTTAAAGGGCTATTCTTCAAGTTTAAGCATCTGTATTTTTTCTGGCGTGACAGTCATGCCCAATTATAAGATTGCGGCAACTGCATATATGGTAGGTACAGTAACAAGTGGTAGCGAAACAATAGTTGGTTACTCGGGAGAGTCACAAAATCCTTTTTTCACTATATTAGATACTGGTGGAAATATCCAAGCGCTGGAACAGATACATGGCCCCGGTAATCCTGATGCATCACGTTGCATAACTTCCGATAAAGTAGGTAATCTGTATATCGGCGGATATGTTGCCAGCAGTATATGGGGAGGACCTATGACACCTTATACATCTGTAGGTGGTAATACGGATTTTTATGTAATGAAGTATGGTGTTGATTGTAATTGTACTTCGATGCCGATGGCTACTTTTACGTATTCAGGATCACCAACAGTAACGTTTAACTACACCGGCACAACGGCTGGTATAGATAGTGTACGGTGGTATTTTGGCGACGGAGGTACCGCAATAACGTTTAGCTCTACCCATAACTATACTGCCGCCGGTGTATACCACGTTACAGTACGCATATATTCAGCTTGTGGTAATGACGTGCGTTTTGCTACCATTACAATTCCATGTGTGACTACACCAGTGTGCAGTTTTACTTCATCAGGTTTATCTGCGACAAGAAATTTTTCTTACACTGGTACACCTGCCTCGCCGGATAGCGTTGCGTGGACATTTGGTGATGGCGGTCACGCAACCGGCCTTACAGTATCGCACATTTACGCTTCGACCGGCACATTCAATGTTTGTGCTACTGTGTACACACCTTGCGGAAATAATACAGTATGCAATACAGTAACTATTACCTGTACAAGCACACTGGCTGCAGCCTATGCGCATTCCGGTTATACACCAGTTGGATTTACGTACACTGGTACAACAACCGGCCTGGATAGCGTTGTTTGGCATTATGGCGACGGTGGCCACGGAACTGGATTGACCAGCACACATGCATACTCCTCAGTAGGTTTAAAAACCGCTTGTGTTCTTGCTTACAACCATTGTGGAGTCGATTCGTCGTGCAGCACATTCAACGTTCCATGTATCGCAGCACCTGTAGCAGCATTTACCTCATCGGGAGCAACGGCTACGCGCAACTTTACATATACTGGCACGGCTGTTGGCCTGGACAGTGTAGTTTGGAATTTCGGCGACGGCGGCCATGCGCTAGGCAACACGGCAACACATACCTATGCAACGACAGGCACCTTCAATGTCTGCGTGACGGCCTATTCCCCATGCGGATCGAATACGTCTTGCAGTTCAATTATCATTACCTGCCTTACTGCACCAACGGCATCATTTACCAATACGGGAGTGCCTGCTACAACATTTACCTATACCGGAACAACAACTGGTCTTGACAGTGTTGTATGGCGATATGGTGATGGTGGACACGGCACAGGAACTTCATCCGTACACATCTATACCATTGGAGGAACTTATACCGCCTGTGTGCTTGCATATAACCACTGCGGGTGGGATTCGGCTTGTACAACCATAGTAGTGCCATGTATAGCGCCCGTAGCTGCTTTCGCCCATACGGGAACGTTAGTGCAGGACTTTAGTTACACTGGCACAGCCCCTGGTATTGACAGCATTGTGTGGACGTTTGGTGATGGTGGAACAGACACCGGTTACACCACAAACCACATTTATGCAACTGAGGGTACCTATCATGTATGTGCTATGGCTTATTCTTACTGTGCTGCCGATACGCTGTGCAATGAGGTGGCCATAACCTGTCCGGCCCCTGTAGCATCATTTACTTACAGCGGAGGTACATTTACCTATACAGGTACAACGCCTACTATTGACAGTATTGTATGGGATTTTGGTGATGGTTTTACTGACACCGGTTTGGCTCCACTACATAGCTATGCGGTAACTGACACTTACGGCGTATGTATAAGGGTTTATGGTTATTGCGGTGCCGACACTATATGTCAGAACGTAATAGCGACCGGCGTGGGCGTGAATGCCGTTACATTGTCTGATATAAGCGTTTACCCAAATCCTGCTACAAATCAAATAAACATCGAAGGGGTAACTTCCTTGGCAAACTACCGGTTGATCAGTATTGCAGGTTCAATCCTGAAACAAGGTAAGCTACAGTTCGGTCTTAACAAGTTGAGTATGGATGATTATGCGCCAGGCGTCTATATTATAGAATTGTCTGGCGAGGACAGGTCGAAAAAGACATTCAGGATCATAAAACAATAGCAGAACTGAAATAAATGGCGGGTGCGTCACCAACGCACCCGCTATTTATTTTAAGGGATTTCACCTAACGCGTTAAGGCCGTCACCTGGGTTTTGTCGCAGGAGTGCCATAATCTGGGGTTAATTTTTTTGTTAAAGTCTGATAATCAGTAACTTTAGGTTCTATTTTGTACACTATGATTTTGTGCTTATGAGGCTGTTAACGAATGTGCGCGAGGTAAAACCCTACACTTTAAAAGAAATGGCCGGTATCTACGGCGTTTGCGATAAAACCCTGAAAAGATGGCTGGAGCCATTTAAGGAAGAAGTTGGTAGAAGGCAAGGGCGCTTTTACAATGTAACCCAGGTTAGACTGATTTTTGACAAATTAGGCTTGCCGGGAATGCTTGACGAATTTATCTGACAAAGCATAATTCTCCACAAATCGACACAACTCTGCAAGCTAATGCATTGGCAATCATATTATAACATAATATGATAAGTCGAACTTTGGCACGAAAGTAGCTTTATATCTAAAAGCTGCGAAAATGAGCGAATATGCAAGGGAGAGGCAGATAAAAGACAACTATACAGACCGGCTATCATTGGCACAATGCAGGGAAATGCTCCATGCGGAAGAAATGGGGTATTCAGACCAGGACGTGTTATTGATACGGGATTTTCTATACTCGCTGGCTGTCGTTGACTATAATTATCATGAGCGGCAGGCAAAACGAAAAGCTGACATAATAAAACTATCGATAGATGAACACCATAATGCAACGAAAGGCGATCCTGTATTTTCGCGTAAGTACCGACGAACAGGCTGATGGTTACAGCCTCCGCCATCAGGAGGAAAGATTACGCAATTACTGCGAAATGCACAATATCTATGTGGTAGCCACATATACAGAGGACTTCTCTGCAAAAACCTTCGACCGTCCCGAATTTCAAAAATTTCTTGCCTTTACAAAAAAGAACAGGGGCATTGTTGATCTGCTTCTATTCACTAAATGGGACAGGTTTTCCCGCAATGCCGGGGATGCTTACAGTATGATCAGCCAGCTGAAAAAGCTGCATGTGGAACCACAGGCCATTGAGCAACCCCTCGACCTTAACATACCAGAAAATAAAATGATGCTGGCTTTCTACCTTGCCGCGCCCGAGGTAGAAAACGACAGGAGAGCATTAAATACACTCGTCGGAATGCGACGCGCAAGAAAGGAAGGGCGGTGGTTAGGCCCTGCTCCCAAGGGGTATCTGAATGGCAAAGATGAGATGAACAAACCCTTGCTCATTCCTGACCCGAAATTTGCTCCAGTTGTTGCATGGGCCTTTGAAGAGTTGGCTAAAGGGGTGCATAGTATAGAGGCTGTTAGGAAAATGGCTAAAGAAAAGGGGCTTAATCTCCAGCGAAACCAGTTTTGGAATATGGTTCACAATATCACCTACTGTGGCCGCGTAGCCATTGCAGCCTATAAAGACGAAGAAGCGTACTATGTGAAAGGCATACACCAGCCTTTAATCAGGGAAACACTATTTGATGATGTGCAGGATGTCTTGAACGGTAGAAAACGTCAAACCAAGGTGAGAAGCACGAAAGATGAGAATTTGCCGCTCAGGGGCTTTCTAATATGTAAGACATGTGGTAGGGTAATGACAGGGAGTGGCTCGAAGGGTAACGGAGGGAAATACTATTATTACCACTGTCAGAAGTCTTATGAATGCAACGAGCGGTTCAGGGCGAATGAGGCGCACGAAGTCCTGCTAAATGAGTTTAAAACGATAGCTTCCAATAAGCACGTACTCGACTTGTATCACAAAATAATGTCCGAACTGTATAAAAAGAATGGCGCGGATAAGACAACCCAGGTAAAAGAACTACAGGCTGAAATTGACAGATTAAAGCAGCGTGTTCAAAATGCTCAAATTCTGATGCTGGATGCGGAATTATCAGCAGCAGAGTATCGTGGTATCAAAAATCAACTACAGCCTGAAATAGAGGTTTTGGAGCGCAAAAGAATAGGCATACTCTCAACAGATGAAGACTACCAGCATTACATAGATAAAGGCTTCGATTTACTGCGCAATATCGACAAACACTTTGTGGAAGCGGATTTGGCGGGAAAACAGCATATAATTGGTTCGATATTCTCTGAAAAACTGATTTTTGAAAAAAATGGTTATCGAACCACGAAAGAAAATCCCGTGCTTGCTCTGATAGCTAAGCCTGTAGCGAGTTTTAAGGAAAATAAAAAAGGAAAGACTGGAGGTAATTCCAATCTTTCCTGTGTGGTGCCCCAGACGGGAATCGAACCCGTACTCGCCTTTCGGCAAACAGGATTTTAAGTCCTGCGCGTCTACCAGTTCCGCCACCAGGGCTGGTGGAAATCTCATTTTTTCTGAAAAAACGAGCAAAAAAAATTCCAGACATAAGGCCTGGAATTACCTGAGCGGAAGACGAGACTCGAACCCGCGACCCCAACCTTGGCAAGGTTGTGCTCTACCAACTGAGCTACTTCCGCATGTGTTTGTAAGAACTTTGTTCCCGTTTTGGGAGTGCAAATATAAAGAGCAATTTCAGTTTTGCAAATTCTTTTTCAACTTTTTTTCAGCAACATTGCCTTGCCTCCGTGGTCTGCCATGCAAAAGATAAAAAAGTACAACATTGTACCTGTCACGCAGCAGGCGTCATAAAATAAAAAAAAGCGGACACCCCTAATGGTATTCCGCTCAAATTGCTGGGCCAAACCGGCTATTTAGCCTTTATCGTTTTAGCTGCCTCGTACATTGCCTTTACGTTTGCCGGTTTCACAGAAGGGACGCGCCTGTCGTACAGCCGGTAGGTTTTGTCGCCTATGGTTACTATGTACTCAAAGTGAACAAGCGTATTGCCCATCAGCTTGCATTCGTACATATAGCCGTTGTCCGATGTTTCCAGGAATTTTACAAAGTCGCTCATTGGGTCTTTCTTTGTTTTGTCCTTCCATTCGGCCACCGTCATTGTGGTAGTTTCTACACTTATCTCGAACTTATCAGCACCTTTTATATAGTAGCTATACGTTTCTTCTACAGCCTTTACGCCCTTAGGTACCTGCATGGTAGCCGACATCTCTATTGGCGACAGATCTATTGTTTCTTTTTGCTGGGCAAAGGCACTGCTGCCAACGGCGGTTGCCACTATGGCCATGGCCACGTACTTCTTCATCATACTGTGTTTTTTTGAACACCAAAGATACCTTCCTGCAGTTCACTTCATTACTATTGTGGGATTGTCTTTGCTAACTGTGTAGCTCTTTTCCACCAGTGTGCATATCGGGTATAATACTGCGGCACGATATTATTATATGCCTTAGCAACTAAAACTAAAAACCATGAGAAGTCTACTGTATATCATCGGTGTTATCCTCCTTATAGGATGGGCCCTTGGTGCATTCGTATGGAATGCGGGAAACATTATTTATGCACTGCTGGTGCTTGCTATCATATCTTTCCTTTTGGGTGTTATTCGCCGGGGAGAGGTATAATTGCAACTATATGTTATGAAATAAAGCTGCGCCTGGTTTACACCGTGCGCAGCTTCATTTCGTTTTAAGACATATCCTATATTTGTCTTCATAACTCACCATAACAGCATGCTTACACACATCAACCCGAAGTTGCCCATGCGCAATAAAGCAGCAACCAAAGACTTCTACATTACCCTGCTTGGGTTTGAGCAATTTGGCGGAGATTATGATGGCTACCTTATGGTGCAGAAAGACAACATTCAGATCCATTTCTTCGAACACACAACGCTGTACCCTAAGGAGAACTATGGCCAGGTATACATACGCACCAACAATATTGAGGATTGGTATAAATACATAACACTTAGAGGCGTTAAAGCGCTGCCGCCCGAACATAAACCATGGCGACAAATTGAATTTTCCCTACTGGATCCCGACAATAACCTGTTAACGTTTGGACAGAGTATAGAATAATTCCATACAATTTCCCTACCTCATTAAAAATAAAATTTGGCATTTACGAAGAACATCGTACATTTGATGTACGAAGAACATCGTAATGAAAAAAGACGCTATAATAAAGCCAACAGAATCGGAACTGGAGATATTGAATATCCTCTGGCAGAAGGGGCCATCTACTGTAAAGGAAGTGCATGAGCAACTGGCAGCCACAAAGAATGTTGGCTACACTACCACGCTGAAAATAATGCAGATAATGCTGGACAAACAGCTGGTAAACCGCGATGCATCGAGCAAGATACATATATACAAGGCTGCGGTAGATAAAGAACTGGCACAGGGCCAGATGGTACAACGGCTGATAGAAACAGTATTCAACGGATCGGCCATGCAAATGGTGATGCAGGCCTTGGGCAACCATACTGCCACCAACGATGAGCTGGCCATGATAAAGGAATACCTGGATCAAAAGACAAAGGAGAAACGCAAATAGTACTTTACCCAAAACAGTAAGCCTATGCTCACCATACTTATTGAATCGCTTTCGTGGACATTGCTCTATTCCATTGGGCAAGGCATTCTTATCTACGCTTTGCTGTGGATAGCTTTAAAGATGATACCCAACACCGTTGCAGGTGCCAGGTACCAGGTATCAATGTTCTCGCTAACTGCACTTGCAGTGTGGTTTGCCGTTACCTGGTGGGATCAGTACCACCTGCTCACCCAAACAAGCTTTGCTAATACCTTCTTGTATACCGGGCATTTACCACACGGCAGCGGAACTGGTAACACCTACTATCTGCAACATACAACCCAGCCATTAGTTACAGCTGTATTACCATGGCTGGCTGCAGGCTATATTGCAGGGCTGGCACTCATGCTGGGCAAATACACTGCAGGCCTGGCACAACTACTTGCGCTGAAAAGAACGGGCATTGCCCCGCTAAGTAACGAGCATGATAATCTATTTTATATGCTGGCCGACAAGATCGGCATCAATACACCCGTAAAAGCTTTTGTTTCTGCCAAGGCAAAGGTGCCTATGGTTATAGGTTGTATAAAACCTGTTATTCTGCTGCCTGTAGCTACAATGGCCCAGCTAACTACAGAGCAACTGGAAACTATACTACTGCACGAACTAGCCCATATAAAACGCCAAGATTACCTGGTGAACATACTGCAAACCCTTGTTGAGACCATATTATTCTTTAACCCCTTTACCTGGCTGATATCGGCCAATATACGCCGGGAAAGGGAGCACTGCTGCGACGACCTGGTACTGGACCATACCAGCGAGCCGCTGCATTATGCAACAGCACTGGCAGCGCTGGCAGCTACTACAGCACGCACTCCTGCACTTACAGTTGCTGCATCCGGATCACCCAATTATTTGTTTCACAGAATTAAAAGAATCATGGAAATGAAAAAGCATCCATTTAACTACAGCAGGGTGGCCACTGCCATCCTTATGATAGCCGGCATTGCCTGCTCGGTAGCCTGGCTAGCCCCCAAATTTGGCGAAAGCCATAAAGTAAACGGTAAAGTAACCGCTACTAACACGACCAGCAAAACAGTTACCGAAACAAGCACTGTAACTGAAGTAACTACCGCTGCACCGGCAAAGGCTGTACACGCCCTGCCTGTAGCTACACCTGCAAAACCTGCACCAGCGGCTGCGCCCGCTAAACCCGCGCCTGCGGCAGCACCGGCAGCACCTGTTGCACCCGTTACGGAAGAGACCATACTGATAAACAGGCTGAGTGCAGACTACCTGGTAAGCGAGGTGAATGGTTTCACAGTAGAGAAAAAACTGAATAAGCTGTTTGTAGACGGTAAGGAAATACCAGAGGCAAGTGCAAATAAGTACATGTCGGGGCTGAAAAAAGACAATATGCACATCAATATTTCGTCGTTCAAAGAGCGCCTGAGGATGCATCCGGATGCCAGCCTGCAGCAATTGATAATGCCTGCAAGTTTCCAGTCTGGTTGTGTGGATTATGGGCCGCAAGGCAAGAAGGGCGAAGGCTGTTAGCCGTCAACATCACCAACACACATTGGCCGGAGCATACCCGAATAGTGAGCACTTCTGAGGGAGTCGTTGTTCATCCTATTTAGCCGGGTATCTCCGGCCAATGTTTTTTTGTAAAAAAACTAACAAATGTGGTCTCTGCCACGTCTTACATGCTATACGGGCTACATTATGAAAAAATCTACATTATTTATATTGTCATTATTTGCGACAATATTTAGCGCATATCGTGTTGATGCTCAATGCGCTACACGGACTGTTATTGCAGGAAATGCCGGGATGATCTACAGTGGTGACGGCGGACCTGCCACCGATGCCTCATTAAATTTTCCCACGGGCGTATGTACTGATAGCGCAGGGGACGTTTTCATATGTGATGCCGATAATTATCGCATCAGGAAAGTGAACCATTCAACCGGGATAATCACTACTATAGCCGGCAATGGCACGAGTGGTTGTTCGGGAGATGGCTATCCTGCCCCACTGGCACAGATAAATACAGATATGCTGCAATTTACCGGTATAGCAGCTGACGCTAACGGCAATTGCTACTTCGCAGATCAGAATGGAACCCGGATCAGGCGGATAGATTATACCAGCGGTATTATTACAACCATAGCAGGAGGAGGTATCGCTTCTCCCGGAGACGGAGGACCTGCCACAGCCGCGTCGCTCGATAATATCCACGGCATATGCCTTGATGCTACAGGGAATATAGTATTTGCAGCGGGCAACAGAATAAGAAAGGTGACAGCCGCAACAGGTATTATTGTTACAATCGCCGGCAATAACACAAGCGGATTTGGGGGAGACGGAGGCCTGGCTACAGCAGCCATTCTATATACCCCATACGGGGTGGCATATGACCCCTTTGGTAATTTGTATATTGCCGATGGCTATAACTACCGGATAAGAAAAATAAACACATCCGGCATAATTACCACCGTTGCAGGAACAGGTAACAGTGGCTATGCCGGCAATGGCGGTCCCGCTACAGCTGCGCTGCTCAATACAGTGCAAGGTATTGGTTGTGACAGTGTGGGCAATGTATACTTTGTTGATAATAACAATGTTGTGCGTTGCATCAATGTAAGCACGGGGCTTATCAATAAAGTTGCCGGCAGCTATTCTGACTATTCGGGTGCGTACGCCGATGGCTGCACAAATAGCGTTTACCCTATCGGCGGACAAATATTTGTTGACAGGCATGCCAATATATTTTGTACCCGTGACTATGACTATGTAGAGCAGATATCAGGCTTAACCAGTGTCATCAATACCTTGACCATCTCCGATAGCGTGGCAGCTGCATGTACCCTGCCCGCACCCGTAATGGTAGGGTTCCGCGCTACAACCTCTTACTCCCCGGCTGCAACAGATTCTGTAACGGTTACAGTAAACTACAAACAATTTGCGTCTAGTTCCACCCGTACATACCGTATACCTTACTGGTATACATCGGGCTATGGATTTGGTAGTAATTTCAGCAATATCGGCCCTTTTAATTACACTATACCCGGCATCTACACACCCACTATAAATATAACTACAATAGGTGGTTATAATGAGCAGTTCGACGCTCCTGCTGTGCAGGTAGGAGACATCTGTACATCCAATGTTTCCGGCATTTCCTTTACAGTAACGGATAGTATAACATCACAACCCTGTGTTTTCCCCGCAGCTGTAAGATTCATCGTTAGCGGAACGGTAAGTGTTATTGGTGCACCGGCATCTAACGATTCTATACACCTCATATACCGGCCAGATGACAACGACACTTTTATTATCCACAGAAAGGTGCCTATATATGCGGCTGGCGGCGGCTATGCATTCCACGACTCAATTTCAATACCCTATAATTCAGGCTACTACTTCCCCACTATACTTGCAGTATCATCGTCCGGAGCTCATGCAACTACAGTATCTGCCGACAATCTTCATATTGACGACTGCTCGTCAAGCAGTATTGCAGGCAACTCCTGGGGGCCATCCGGACTGCAATGCAGTTTGCCATTTACCGGCAGCTGGCATGTGGGAGGTACAATGTCGGGCTATGCAGATACCTGCAGTTGGGTGCATACCTATATTAATTATGGGGACGGAACTGATACAACGGTAATAAATCCCGTGGTTACCGATGGGCACGGAAACTTTACATTTGGCTCGTCTTATTCCGGTACCACATTCAACCACACCTACTCCCTGCCGGGTACTTACGATATTGTAGCTTATGATACTGCAAATGTCTATTCTGACCTGATCGGAACCGGGATAATAACCCTTGCTAATAGCTGTTCTCCCCTTTCAGGCACGCTGTATATAGATGCCGATGCCAGTTGTACACTGGATCCCGGAGAGGTATTATTGGCCTACTGGCCATATGCACTGGTAAATAATACCACAGGCGATACCACCTACGGATGGTGTGATGACAGTGCCAGGTATTCAGTTATAGTTATTGATGGAGACTCTTATACATTCATCGCCGACCCGGATGGTTATTTCGGGTGGTATGGCGCCGGTTCTGCCACGCTGAGCGTATCGTGTCCTGCATCCGGAGCCTATAGCTTTGTTGCTGTTTCAGGCAGCAGCTATGTACAGGATTTTGGGTTTAGCTGTACACCGCCAACAGCAGTAGACATGAATGTATCAGGATGGGGATGGGGCTTTGTACCCGGGGATACCGGGATAGTAAGCGTGTGGTCGAGCAACTACATAGGGTATCTATGCACCAGTTTATCAGACACTATTACGCTTGTGCTTGATCCGTTACTTACCTATGCAGGTATGTGGAGTGGCCCTGCACCAACCACTGTTTCCGGCAGTATACTCACCTGGGTCAACACTACTTCGGGCAGCCTGTTGGATTTTACAGCTAATGTGAAGGTAATAACAGCCACTACTGCTACCATGGGCAGCAATGTCTGCAATAACGTTTATACTTCAGCCACGTCGATACCAGACCCCTACATGGCCAACAATACCTACTCATGGTGTGAGCCGGTGACATCGTCCTGGGACCCTAATGAGAAAGAAGTCTCTCCAAAAGGATCAGGTCCGCAGGGCTATATCCCTAATGGCACCTCTTTGAGCTACATGATACACTTCCAGAATACAGGAACAGCACCTGCCCATAATATACTGGTATGCGACACCATCAGCAATTACCTGGATATTGCCAGCCTGACCGTGGTAAGCTCATGCTCGCCTGTATTAGTATTCCAGGAAGGCAACGTGATAAAATTCAAGTTCAATGATATCTTCCTGCCCGACAGCGTGGATAATCCTGAAGGAAGTATCGGCTATATCGCATTTAATATTAACCCGTTGCCAGACCTTGCCCCCGGAACCCAGATAAAGAACATGGCAGGCATATATTTCGATTATAACTCCGCTGTCTTAACTAACACAACGCTGAACACGATCAACCCTGTAGGCATTATATCGGGGCCAACAACTGTGTGTATAGGCAGCAATATTACACTCACCGACAGTAGCGCAGGCGGAACATGGACGGCAAGCAACAGCCACGTGAGCGTGACCGGAGGTATTGTTACAGGCATATCAGAAGGCACAACAACCATTTCCTACACTGTGCCCGGAGCTCCACCTATGACAATAGACATCAGCGTTGTTACCGCACCAGCAGCGGGAACCATAACCGGCTCGGATACTGTATGCGTGGGCGGAAATATAACCCTGAGCAACACAATTTCAGGAGGCACATGGTCTGTAAGCAACACCAATGCCAGCATATCATTTGGCACTGTAACGGGTAACATACCTGGTGTAGATACCGTTTACTATACTACCGCTAATACATGCGGTACAGCTATAGCCAGGTCTGTTATATATATTATCCCTATGTCGTCTTCGTGCGGCACATCAGTTGAAAGTGTCCGCACGGGTGGCCCGGCCTATGCCATTTACCCTAACCCTGCAACAAGCGAGCTGGTAATAGTAACCGGGGAAAACCTGTTTAATTCATATACTATCAGCAACAGCCTGGGCCAGGTACTAACACGGCATGATATCTCCGGCACAAATACAATTGCCGATGTAAGTCAACTTCCTGCAGGTGTTTACTACATTACACTCAGGGGAGCTGGTGGTACTGCGGTACAAAAATTTGTGAAGATGTAGCGCTATATTATTAATAATGTTTCAGAGGGACAGCCGTTACCGGCTGTCTTTTTGATATGTAGTGGTTGGGAGTGTTTGAAAAATCTGCTATATTGGTAAAAATTATCAACCATGAATCTGAGGCGCATACACACCAGCAATAAACAAAAGAAGGACCCGATAAAATGGCGTGGCCATGAGGTGACACGTATAGAAGCATTCAGCGATGCGGTTTTCGGGTTTGCTATTACGCTGCTTATTGTGTCGCTGGAGGTGCCTAAGTCTTTCGAAGAGTTGGTTGAAAGCCTGAGAGGTTTCATACCGTTTGCTATAAGCTTCATCATATTCTTCCAGATATGGGTAGCGCAAAACCAGTTCTTCCGCCGCTATGGTATGCACGATGAGGTAACTCTGGTGATCAATGCCTGCTTGCTATTTATGGTACTGTTCTTTGTATACCCCATGAAGTTTCTATGGAATACGATATTTATGTCGCAGGTATTTAAGTTAGAAAATGCCCACCAGGTTGCTCAGCTTTATTATATCTACAGTGGAGGTTTTGGCATCATCTATCTGCTGCTTACACTCATGTACGCACATGCATACCGGAGAAGAGAGCACATTCAGCTAACAAAAGGAGAAATATTTGAAACCAAAACCTACATGTTCCGCAACCTGGGCATCAGCCTTGTGGGCTTTTTATCAGTCATCATCGCATCCACCGAAAGCCGTGCTTCACTGGCGCTTGCCGGTATGTGCTATATACTTATAGGCCCTGTGGTAGGGATCACACATGCCCGCCGGGCAAAAACACGCAAGAAAATGAAGCTTGACGAACAAGAAGAAAAAACTACCAGCTACGTAGAAGTACATGGAGAAGAAGTAGACAGCGAGCACTAAACATCAGCTACTCTTTGCCCGCAATCACCACCACGATCTCTCCCTTAGGGGGATGCGCTTCGTAATGGGCTGCCAGTTCTTCCAGGGTTCCTTTGTTGGTCTCTTCAAACATCTTGGTCAGTTCGCGGCATACAGCAGCGTTGCGGGTAGCACCGAAATATTCAACAAATTCGCGCAGAGATTTGGCCAGCCGGTGAGGCGACTCGTATAGTATTATAGTGCGCTCTTCTTCCGCCAGCATCTTCAGCATGGTCTGGCGGCCCTTCTTCGGCGGCAGAAAACCTTCGAAAGTAAACCTGCTGGCCGGTATGCCCGACTGTACAAGGGCTGGTACAAATGCTGTAGCGCCAGGCAGGCACTCCACTTTAACACCGTTCCTGATACATTCTCTTGCCAGCAGAAAGCCGGGATCACTGATGCCGGGTGTACCTGCATCGGTGATGAGTGCAAAGGTCTTGCCGGTCTTCATCTGCTCTACCAGGTGCGGAGCCACCTTATGCTCGTTATGCTGGTGGTAAGGTGTCAGCGGCTTTTGTATGCCGTAGTGCTTTACCAGCACACTACTTGTGCGGGTATCCTCGCACAAAATACAGTCCACCTGCTTCAATATCTCTACCGCCCGGTAAGTAATATCACCGAGATTGCCTATAGGAGATGGAATGAGGTAGAGCATTGTGTATTAAGTCAAAAGTTAAAAGTCAAAACCTTAAAGTCGTTGATAGCGCAATCGTGTCCGTGCCATGGTTCAATACTTCGACAAGCTCAGTATAAACTTAGCTGTCAA
The DNA here is from genome assembly GCA_964588295.1 of uncultured Flavipsychrobacter sp. Lineage (GTDB taxonomy): Bacteria > Bacteroidota > Bacteroidia > Chitinophagales > Chitinophagaceae > Flavipsychrobacter. Next base: position 32,520 of record CAZPOT010000012.1, read on the forward strand.
TGACGAAGCCCGTAACCGTAATCATGGATTCGGCAAGCTCACCATGACAGCTACGCATCCTTTAAAATCTATCCTTCTGTAATAGTAAATTCAAAACCTTCCATTACCTGGTTGGCCAGGAGTTTCTTGCAGGCTTCGTGAGCTGATATTTCGGCATCGGCCTTGCTTCCGGCTTCTATCTGCAGGGTGATGTGCTTACCTACCCTTACATTCTGAACATTGGTAAGACCCAGGTTGTGGAGGCTATTGCTTACAGCTTTACCCTGTGGATCGAGCAATTCTTTAAGCGGCATTACATTGATGTGTGCTGTATATTTCATGATATTAATTATTTGAACATTTTCTTTAAGCAGCAGTTGCCTGCTCTTCAGGATATTTATACACCAGCGATAACAGGATGTACATAACAAAAGCTATTGGCAAGGCAGCAAAACCAACAAATGGTATAGCACCCAGTGCAGTGGCTATAACCACCAGCTGCGGCCAGGCATAGGCCAGCTTCATCTTAGGCGGTATCATTTTAAAGAATTTTATCTTAGATACCATAAGGAAGCAAACCAGGGCAATAACACCATACAAGAACCAGGTATTGTGCAATATAGCAGGTACATTAGCAGTGTTGTTCCACAATACTATAGGGAACGAACCGATAAGGATACCTACGGCTGGCACAGGCATACCGATAAAATAATTCTTCTGCGCACTGGCAGTGATATTGAACTTAGCCAGCCTGAGCGCCGCGAAACAAGCTATAAGAAAAGCCGGAGCCATAGACAGCATACTGGCATCCATAGCGTTGAACTGCTGCATACGGGCATCCCACAGGCATTTGAACATGATCATAGATGGTGCGGCACCAAAAGACACCACATCGGCCAGTGAATCCAGGTCTTTACCAATAGGGGAAAATACATTAAGGGCACGTGCAGCAAATCCGTCCAGCATATCGAACAGTGCAGCCAGGCCTATGAATATACTGCCCATATACATCTGCTCCGTGCCCATTATCCACTGCAGGGAATGGTCGGTAACACTGCGATAAACATATGGCTGGGCCGTTAGTATGTAGGCCATAGCCAGGCAACCACTAAACAGGTTTCCCAATGTGAGCAGGTTGGGCAAGTGCTTCATGGGGCCAAAAGTAAGGATAATGCAGCAAAAGCTCAATAAGCTGACAAACAACGCTTTTCTTTTTTGCATTTGCGGTTAGTTAGTATCTTCACGCAGTTATGTCAAAGACCGCAAATACTGCAAACTCTGGTTTTACAGCCGATGCATTTGTTCTGCCCGGCGAACAGGACAAAATGAAATTATGGAATAATATATTGATGGGTAGCTTCCTGCTCATCTTTATACTGATGACCGTTATGAGCTTCTCCTACGGCCTGTCGGGCGATGAAGTAGACATGAATGAATATGGCAAGGCTATACTAAAATATTTCACCTCCTTTGGCAGCGACCAGACCATACTGTACATGCCCAAGGAGTATAACCGTGATGGCGTGATGCAGTTTTACGGTGGCTTCTTCGACCTGATCTGTGCCATAGTGAATAAATTCTCTCCTTACGAGGAATACACCACCCGCCACGTACTCAATGCCTGGGCAGGCTTCCTGGCCATTTTCTTCGCAGCTAAAATAACCGCACGTATGTTCGGCAAGCAGGCGGCCGTATTGTGTAGCTGGCTGATGTTTGCAGCGCCCTTCTTCCTGGGCCATGCCATGAACAACCCTAAAGATGTACCGTTTGCAACGGCCTATATAGCGGCCATATATGCCATAATTGTGTTCTTCGATAACATGCCTAAGCCTGCCATAAAACACTACGTATGGACCATACTGGCTATAGGCATAACCATAGATATACGTGTGGGCGGTATATTATTACTCCCCTACCTGTTTGTATACGTAGGGCTTATCTACATCGGCAAACAATGGTTTGGCAACGAGAAGGTAGACCTGAAAGCCTTTGTAAAGCCTATAGCCATACTGGCTGTGCTGGGCTACCTGGCTGGCAGCATCTTCTGGCCATATGCCCATAAAAATCCTATATCCAACCCGCTTACCGCCCTTAGCGAGATGAGCAATTTTAAGGTAAGCATCGCCCAGCTGTACGAAGGCGAAAAGGTGCCATCGAACGAACTGCCATCCGGCTTCCTCATCAAGAGTTTTATTATTACCAATAGTTATGCACTGCTTACCGGCATAGCACTGGCGCTGGCATTTATATTCAGTTTCCGTAAGCATCCTAAGGGTGCTACCATCTGGTTCGTGATGTTCACCGGCTTCTTCCCCATACTGTATATCATCTACTCTAAAGCCAATGTATACCATGGCTGGAGGCATGTAATGTTTGCCTTCCCATCGCTGGCGGTAACGGCTACTGCGGGCTGGTATGCACTATCCAGGTTTATGGCAGAGAAGAATGTAAAGTATACTATGCTGGCCCCTGCCCTGCTGTTGCTGGAGCCTGTTGGGTTCATTGCCACAACATTCCCCAATACTATTTGCTACTTCAATGCTTTTGCAGGCGGTGTGCAGGGCGCTTATACCAACTACGAAATGGACTACTACTACAACAGCGTAAAGCAGGATGTAGACTATTTTAAGAAGAACGAACTACCTAAAATAAAGCCGGGCGATACCGTGGAGATAGCCAGTAACTGTGCACACCTGCTGCTGCAGTATTTTAAGGATGTGAAGAATGTAAGAGTTACCTATGTACGCTTCCCAGAGCGGGACCAGAAAAAGTGGGACTACTCAATATTCCACATAGCGCTGATACCTACGGAGGAAGTGAAGAGCAAAAGCTGGCTGGCTAAAACCACCTTGTTTACGGCATCGGTAAAGGACTGCCCGCTGTCGGCAGTGGCCAAACGCCCGTCTTACGACGACTATAAGGGCTTTGAAGCGCTGAACCAGAACAAAGTGGATACTGCGCTGATGTACTTTAACAACTACCTGAACGCAGACCCCAACAACGTGGAAATGCTGAGCCTGATGGCCAACATCTATCACCAGCTGCAGCGCGATGACCTGGCCCAGCAATATATGGTACGGGCTAAGCGACTGATAGAGACAACACCCGAATAACAATAATAACAACGAATAGAAGAGATATGACATTTGCGGATCTGAACCTGAACAATTCCCTGCTGAAAGCCCTTGACGAGAAAGGCTATACTACGCCTACTACCATACAGGCAAAAGCTTTTTCGGTCATCATGTCGGGCAAGGATGTATGCGGCATAGCCCAAACGGGCACAGGTAAAACATTTGCCTACCTGCTGCCCTGCCTGCGTATGTGGAGCTTCAGCAAAGACCGCCACCCGCAGATACTGATACTGGTGCCCACCCGCGAACTGGTAGCCCAGGTAGTAGATGCCATACACGAGCTGACACCTTACATGAACGTAGTGGCTGTAGGTGCGTTTGGCGGGGTGAACATGAAACCACAGATAGCCGCTATAGAGAACGGCTGCGACATAGTAGTGGCCACACCCGGCCGCCTGATAGATATAGTGTACCAGGGCGCACTGAAGCTGAAGAGCATAAAGCGGCTGGTGATAGATGAGGTGGATGAGATGATGGGCCTGGGCTTCCGCACACAGCTGAACAATATACTGGGCGCGCTACCCGAGCGCAGGCAGAACCTGATGTTCTCTGCCACCATTACCGAAGAGGTAGAAGCACTGACCAATACTTACTTTAACGACCCTATACGTATAGAAGCTGCACCAACCGGTACACCGCTGGAGAATATCAACCAGGTAGACTATGAAGTGCCCAACTTCTATACAAAGATGAACCTGCTGGAGCTATTGCTGCGCGAAGATGAAAGCATGAACAAGGTGCTGGTATTTACCGCTACCCGCCGCATGGCCGATGATGTGTTCGAACTGATAGAACATAAATTTATGGGCGAGTGCGGCGTAATGCACAGCAATAAAGATCAGAACTACAGGTTCAATACGGTGAATAAATTTGAGGACGGCACGTATCGTTTTATTATATCTACTGATATTATAGCCCGTGGCCTGGATATAGCAGGCGTATCGCACGTTATTAACTTTGATACACCCGATGAACCTGAGAACTACATACACCGCATAGGCCGTACCGGCCGTGCCGACAGGAAGGGCATTGCCATTACCTTTACCACGGAAAAGGAACAGGAATATAAAAAGAACATAGAGGCACTGATGAACTACACTATCCCTGTTCATCCCCTGCCTGCCCACCTGGAAATATCTACCGACCTGCACTATGATGAGAAGCCCAAGAGGAACACTAAAGAGATAATTGTAAAAGCCCCTAAACGGGAGAACGTTGGTGCTGCCTTCCACGAGAAATCGGCCAAGCGACAGAAGGTGAACGTGAAGGTGAAACACTCTGACAAGATGATGGCCAAATACGGCAAGCCATTAAAACGCAAGCCTAAAAAATAAGAGACTACGAGACATGCAAGCATCTCGCATTTTAATATGAAAAAGCAAGACTATAGTAACCATATAAGATTTTACACACCGCACCACTTTATATTTTATCCACTGATTATAGCGGCTATGATATGGGCGGGATGGCATGCCAAAACACAACCGGAAACAGCTGAGCTATGGATAGCCATTGCAGCCATCTTCGGCGTTATGGGCTGGCTGTCGTTTATGCTGCGCCAGCATTATGCGCTAACCAACCAGAACCGTATTGTGCGGCTGGAAATGCGCCTGCGCTACTACCAGCTTACCGGGCAAAGATTGGAACCGGTGGAGCACAAGCTTTCCTTCGGTCAACTGGCTGCCTTAAGATTCGCATCAGACGAAGAACTACCCGCCCTTGTACAACGCACCCTGAGCGAACAACTAACGCCCGATGCTATAAAACGCTCTATAAAGAACTGGGTGGCCGATGATATGCGGGTGTGAGGTTTAACCCAGATAAGCTGTCATGGTGAGCTAAGTTTATACTGAGCTTGTCGAAGTATCGAAGGGCGGCACGGACATGGGTTATTCCACAACACATGGCGCAATCATGGATTCGGCAGGCTCGCCATGACAGCCATGTAAATGCTACACATACGCGTTATGTCCTTTACCACTTTACCCTTTTAACTCTTTAACCCACCTCAGCCATTCTGGTACTTCCAGTTACGAGTCTTGCCTTCGGCCATCCATTCTATGGCCTGGGTCAAGCGTTTCAGCCTGGTGGTTTCTGTTTTGGCTTCGGTTATCCACTCTACGTAGTCTTTCTTGTTGGTGTAGCTGAAGGCATCGTAGGTGAGCTTTGCGGCATTGTTGGCTTTAAGGGCTTGCAGCAGGTCATCGGGCGTTACCAGTTCTTTCTTATCTGCTGCGGGCTTCTTCTGCACCTTTGCACCTTCTTCATTCAGTTGCATGGCGGCCTTTATGTACTTTTTCAGTACTGCATCTTTGGGCAGGTCTTTAAGGCTGTATATTTTGCCCAGGTGCCCCATGCCATTACGTTCTTCCTCGGCAAATATTTGGTCGGGGTCGGGCATCAGCGATGACTTCCAGAAGCCGAACGAGCAGTGCTGTTTGAATGCCGCCATACTGCACAGTATAGCCCCCTTGTACATAAAGTGCGGAAAGCTCCACTTCCATCCTTCTTCCACATCGGGGCAGGCCTGGTGCACCAGTTCCCGCAGGTGGTTTAATACAGGCTTTGCAAAATCTGCAGCATTATCTATATACGCATCTATTTTAGGACTGCGGTTGGTCATACCGGGCTATGTTTGGCTACGTAATATTAGCAAAAAAAGCCAGCCTACTCATCATCGGCAGGTACTATGGGGTGCTTGTATTTGGCTACTACCAGTTCCATCACTTTTTCATCTGCTTCTACCTCTTCTGCCATCTTTACAACGCTCATCAGGTTACCGTCATCTGCACTTTGCCAGGCGTCGCCTTTAGCTTTTTCCTGTAATTCTTCAATGCTCAACCCTTTGTATTGTTGTAACACGGAAAAAAGATTGTTCACTTCGGTCATTGTCAAATAGTCTGACTCATATCTTAATACTGCCTTAAGCTCCCCGTCATCTGCCATTTCAAAATAGTTCTTAAGCCTGGGGCCGGCACTACCTTCCAGGCGGCTGTTCAGTTCCAGGAACAGCCAGAAGATATTGTAGGGCACCGGGCCATGCCGCATAGCCAGATAAAAACTGCCGAACCCCAACTTACCATAAGTCTTAAGGTAGCGCAGATCAGCAAAATAAAACATCAGGAAAACCCTTATGGGGTTAGCCTTGCCACCAAGGCTCTGTAATATGAACAGTAACAGGTGTATACTCTTCTTTACTTCGAAATTCATGGCCATAATACCTAAAACACTGTATTGAGCGCCGTTATATAAAAACATAACAGCCGATAACGGGGGTAAATATATTATCCGCCATCTCATTAGCACCGTTTCAAATATTAACTTAATAATATCTTTATATAAACACCGGAAAAAGTGTTATTTATTTTGTAGCACTTTAACCAATAGCAATAATCAACGGCTTGTCACATAACTATATGTCTTTTAATAAGATACAGCATTTTCACCATCGTTTTTAAGCTCCTGTGCCACTAATGAATCTGGTAACAGACTTTCAGGCAGTAACAGAAAGGTGAGAAATGGTTTTCATTGTATTAACCCAATCAAAATACATCGTTCTGACTTTTGTGTCTCACGTAAAAACTTATTTTTTCATGAAACAGATCAACCTGGAGCGCCTCAGCGGCCTTCCTTCGTTACTCAGAAGAGTAACCGGCGTGGTAAACAGCGATGCAAAGCAATCGCGTTTGTCAAAAACAATGGCAGTAGTTGGCGGTGCCATCATGCTGTCGTTACAGTTGTTAAGCGGCAGGGCCAATGCGCAGGTCGCTACGTACACGGGTACTGGTGGTACAAGCACTACCGTATCTTATGCCACTAACGCAACGGGCACAGCTCTGTTGCAGACAGGTCTTGGTTCTAACAGCCCATGCAGCACAGGCGGTCTCTCCGGCATCACTAACAATGGTGTTACTACTTTCAGCACCAGCAATGGCCACGTTTACTTTACCGTTACTGCCAACCCTGGCTATGTGCTGAACATTACCGGCTTTACGTGCAAACTCCGCAGGTCTGGTTCAGGTATCTCTAAAGTACGTATGGCCTACTACACTACCAGCAGCGCCAGCACTACCAACGACCTGGTAGATAAGGCTCCTGACAATGCAAGCTGCGGTGCAGGTGCTACTGTGTTTTCATGGAATACAGGCACAGGTGGTTCACTGCCTACCGGTGTTACCTCTTTCACTGCAGAACTGTTCCCTTACGCTCCGCTCTCTTCAGGCGGTGTACTGCAGATCAACCAGATCACCCTGGCAGGTTCCGTTACTGCTGCCAGCCCTACCTGCCCTACCCTGGTAGCCGGCAGCGTTTCTCCGTCTTCTGCTGCAGTATGTTCAGGCGCTGCTACAGCCCTGTCGCTTACAGGTGGCACATCAGGTTCTAACATTGCTTTCCAGTGGCAGTCATCTCCTGATGCCAGCACATGGAGCGATATAACCGGTGCTACAACCACTACGTACAGTGCAGCACCGTCTGCGCTTACTTACTACCGTGTAAATACTACCTGCATCCTTACAGGTGGTTCTACTACAACTTCTGCAACTGCATCAGTAAGCGTTAACGCTACACCTAATGCAGGTGCTATCGTAGGTGTTGGTTATGTAGAAGCTGGCACAACAGTTACCCTTACCAACCCTACTGCAACTACAGGTGCTGGCATCACTGGCGTGTGGAACATCAGCAGCTCTTCAATTGCTACTATCGATGCTCTTTCTGGTGCACTCACCGGCAACAATGTGGGCAATGCTACTATCACTTACACAGTTACCAATACAGGTACAGGCTGCAGCGCATCTACTACAGCTACTGAGTCTGTTATCTATCCTGGCGACCTGGCCATCTATCTTGGCACAGGTGGATCAAGCACTACAGTAACCGGCATCCCTGGCGAAACTGTTGGCACACTTACTGCTACAGGCTTCGGTTCTAACAGCCCTTGTACTACAGGTGGTATTTCTGGTCTTACTGTTCCTGTAACTGTTACCACTTACAACAGCGCATCAGGTCCTTATGTTTCTTATGTGATCACTCCAACTGCCGGCAATGCACTTAACGTAACTCGCTTTTGGGTTAGCTCAAGGTCATCTGGCACAGGTCCTGACAGCGGCAGGCTGGCTTACCGCATTGGCGGCGGCGCATGGATCAGCGAAGGTTTCAGCCATTTTATGACTACAGGCGGCAGCTGCGGCGCACGCAGCAATACCTGGAGCTGGACACCATCTGCTGCTCTGGTTGGCATCACTTCAAGCATAGAGATCGCTTTCTTCCCTTATCATCCATCTGCCAGCACCGGTACTATCCAGGTTCAGCAGCTGGAAGTGATAGGTTCTGTATCTACATCAACTCCTTGCTCAGGTACACCGGCACCAGGCGCTATCACTCCTGCTACTACTGTAGCTTGTGTAAGCGGCTATGCTAATCTTACATTCTCAGGAGCTTCTGCCCCAGGCATCAGCTACCAGTGGCAGCAGAACGTTAACGGTGCAGGCTTTACTGACATAGCAGGCGCTAACAACGTTTACTACACTTCTCCTGTTTACACTGTTGTTCCTACCAACATCATTTACCAGGTAGTTACTACATGCACCAGCGGCAGCACTACACTTACTGCTACTTCATCTACTTCTACCCTGGACATCACTCCACTGCCTGTGGCTATCGATCCATTGCCTGCTTACCTGCTGGTTGGCGCTGGTAATTCTATTACACTGACCGACGCTACTGCCGGTGGCAAATGGTTCACTCAGTACCCTGCTGTTGCTACAGTTGATAGCCTTACAGGCCAGATCACAGGTAACATCGCCGGTATCACTGCAGTTATCTACCGCACTCCTGGTTTCGGTTGTGTAGTTACAGACACTATCAAAGTAATACAGCCAAATACACTTTCTGTATACCTGGGCAAAGGCGGTAACAGCACTACAGTTACCCCTATAGCTACACCAATAAGCGCTGCCGATCTGTCTGCAGTTGCACCTGTTGGCGCTTTCGGCACTAACACTCCTTGCTCACGCGGTGGTGTAAGCGGTCTTACTGTTCCTACTTCTATTACTGCATTCGGCGCATCTAATCCACATGTTTCTTACACCATGTCAGTACCTTCATCAGTTGCCAGCATCGATGTTACCGGTATCTACACTACAGTAAGGTCATCTAACAGCGGCCCTGCTTCTTACAGCATCGCTTACAGGCTGAACGGTGGTACCTGGATAGACGGTGGAGACTTCAGCACTGACATTGAGTCTTGCGGCGAAAGCACTGTAGACCAGAACGTAACATTCGGCACACCAATAACTATGACTGGTACCGATGCACTGGAAGTTGCAGTTTACCCTTATGCTTCTGTAAGCAGCACTGGTGCGTTCCAGGTTAATACAATAGACATAACAGGTGCTGTTAACTGCCCTGCTGTTGCTATAACTAACCCGGTAGATGGCAATACATATGGTACTGCATGCGATGGACTGAAGGCTGTTGCCACAGTTGCCGGCGGTACATGGAGCAGCTCTAACCCTGGTGTAGCTACTATCGATCCGACTACAGGTATTATTACTTTCTCTACTGCAGACGATGTAACTGACATCATCTACACTGCACCTTGCGGCAATACAGCTACTGTAAGCATCAACGTAACCGGCGACGGTTCTTGCCCTGATGGCGGCACTGGTGCTAAGCATGCTGCTACAGCTGTTGCTACTGTTAAGAATAATGTTACTAATGTAACACTGTTCCCTAATCCTGCTACTACTACACTGAATGTTGTAGCCGGTGAAAAGGTGAATGTTGCAATACTGAGCATGGATGGCAAACTGCTGATAGAGCAGAAAGATGCTGCCAGTGTTAATGTAAGCAGCCTGGCAACAGGTGTGTATATGGTAAAAGTATACAACGCTAACGGCAACGTAATTAAAACAGCAAAGTTCGAAAAGCACTAAGTAACCGATCTGGTTCTTAACCTGACGACAGGCGCCCGTGTGGCGCTTGTCGTTTTTATATAATACACTTTCAGTTAATAACCCATACACCACGAGCTTATATTATCCGGTCAAATTGCTATAATTAACTTAACAAATGAAATGTAAATAGCATACTATAAATTAGTATAATAAAAACATTGTACACATTAAAATGTATTAAAATTACATTAAATAGTTAGTTATCAGCATTTTAAACAAAAAGAATAAACGCCAATATTAAGGAAATAGTCAGTTGATGTCCTATTCATCAATTAGTAATTTTCTCTTAATGCTTCGCCACCCTCCGCAGCCACCACAATTACGACCTTTGCATGCTGAATAATAACCCCATGGTATTCCTGGCTCTGGAAAACAACAAGACTTTATGAAAAAACATAAACAATTGAACGTGAAGAAGATTTTTGTGATGCTTTTGATAGCGGCATTGAACATGGTTGCAGGTATGGCTTTCGGACAAAGCGCTGTCCCGATGGCCTCATATACGTCTACGCCATATCCCCAAAGCTTTAATTCTATTTCCCTATGGTCAAATAACTTTTCCGGCACACAGGTAGGCGAAAGTTTCTGGCACGGGCTGGCAGTAGCTACAGGTTCCGGCATACCAAATCCGGTTGTTATTACCCAAAATGCAACAAGTGGCACCACGGTTTTCCAAACCTCAAGTTCAGGTGGAGTGCAACGCGGCATCCAGAAGCTGGTACTACTGGCCACGGGCACCACTGATAACTCCGCCTCCACAGCAGTAGACTTCTATATGAATTTTACCGGTGTTAATGCAGGTACCATTACCTTTAATGCAGATACTGCAGCTAACGGTACCGGTGACAGGAAATCTACTTTATACATATATTGGTCTACAGATGGCACTACATGGACGCAGCTTACAGGCACCAATTTACCATATACAGCTACTAATAACGTTTCATCTCCTGCCGTCGTAACCGCGACATTACCCTCTGCCTTTAATGGCTCAGCCACTGCCAGGCTCAGGTTCTATGTGTGCAACGGCACAGGCGGCACCACTGGTAGCAGGGCCAAGATATCTATCGACAATCTAAGTGTTACCGCTACTTCAACAGGGGGCTGTACTACTGCTCCTACCGGTGTTTCCATCAGCTATTCTGCCACCACAACTATAGCCGGTTCCGTTTGCGAGGGTGCTACATTATCGCTAACCGGTAATGCTACCAATGCCACTTCTTACTCGTGGTCAGGTCCTGTTGCGCTTGCCGGGTCTACGCTGCAATCCCCTACTCCTTTTACATTTGGCACAGTTGCTGCAGGCACCTATACATTCACGGCTACAAATGCTTGTGGCTCCACTACCGTTACCCGTACATTTAGCAGTACTTACGCGCCACGTAATGTTATTATCACGTCTTCTGCTACCAGTTTGTGTGCAGGTGCTGTGCTCACACTCACCAGCACAACAGACTTTCCTTCCGGCCCTATTCCCAGCTATACGTGGAATGGACCAGGTTTTTACACCAATAACAATCAAAACCCGCCGGGGATCACAGTAAGCACTACCTCTGCAGGTATTTATTCGCTTTCTGCAACCAACGCCTGCGGAACAGGTACGGCCACTTCTACGCCAATTACCGTAAATACTACGCCTACATCGGTAACAGCAACCCCATCGTCCACAGCATTATGCATCGGTAATACGCTTACCCTCACTGGCGCTGCTACTGGCGCCAGCTCATATTCATGGTCGGGGCCCGATGGTTTTTCTTCTACGCTGCTGTCTCCGGCAGCTTTTACAGTAGGTACAGCTTCGGCAGGTATCTATACATTGTCAGCCACCAGCAGTTGCGGCACAACAACGGCTACAACAACAGCAATAACAGTAGGCAACGGACCAGCCGCTGTTACGGCCACACCATCGTCGGCAACAGTATGCCTGGGTAACACACTCACGTTAACAGGTACAGCTACCGGAGGCACATCATATCTGTGGAGCGGTCCCGGAGGCTTTACCTCCACCTTACTGAATCCCGCTTCTTTTACAGCGGGCACTGTAGCTGCCGGTGTGTACACGCTTGCGGCTACCAATAGTTGCGGTACGGTAACTGTCACTACAACTCCTGTAGTTGTCAGCAATCCACCGTCAGCACCCTCATTTACCGGCACTGCTACCATTGCCTATGGCAATAGCACTACGCTTACGCTTACCGGCGGTGCAAACGATATAGTATATTATTGGAACGGAACCACAACTGCCAATACCACGCTATCTGCTGGTGGTACAGGTAGTTTTACGGTAGCCCCTTCTGCTACTACTACCTATTCGGTAACCAGTGTTACATCTTCTGCGGGCTGTACTTTAGCATCAGTTACCGGTGTTACAGTAACTATTACAGTTACCGGCAGCCCTGCCGACACCATCCCGACCATGGACGACAACATGGCTATGGGTAACCCGAGCAGTGCTACAACATCAACAGGCAACCCTAATAACTACCTGCTGGTAAAACCCCAGTATGCACTCTCTTACAACAACTCTAAAGGAGAAGCTAACTGGGTAAGCTGGCACCTCAGTACCGCCTGGAAAGGATCAGCATTAAGGTGCGATTGCTTTACGCAGGACGGAACATTGCCATCAGGCTACTACCAGGCATCAACCGGAGACTATACCGGTAGCGGTTTCGATCGTGGTCATATGTGCCCATCAGACGACAGGGACCTGAGCGATGCCGACAATGCCGCAACCTTCAAAATGACCAATATTGCGCCACAAGCGCCTAACCTAAACCAGGTAACCTGGGAAAGCCTGGAAAGCTATTGCCGCGCTCTTATTTATGCAGGCAATGAATTATATATCATTTCCGGCGGATATGGTTCCGGCGGCACAGGTAGTGCAGGCTCATCAAGCACTATAGCCAGCGGCGCTATAAATGTACCATCAAGGTATTTTAAAGTAATAGTTGTATTACCGGTAGGCACCAACGATGTCAACCGAGTAACGACATCTACCAGGGTGATAGCAGTTGACATGCCTAATGCCCAAACAGTAAGCAGCCAGCCATGGGGCTATTACCGTACCAGCGTAGATGCCATTGAAGCAGTCACAGGTTACGACTTCCTCTCCAACGTACCAACCCCTATACAGGACGTTATTGAAGCAGGTATTGATAATGGCCCTTCCAACGTACTGGCATGGGACTTTACCGGCACCGGCGGCGATGCAACATTTGCTGCTACTGCTGTCAACAGCAGCCTCGATGCATCTGCAGGCTACAATACACTGACACGCGGCAGCGGCGCAGCAGCAAGTACGGGTGCCAACTCTTTCCGCACCCAGGGCTTCCAGAACAATGGTATTTCTACAGCTAATACAGACTACTTCCAGGTAAAGATGAAGCCTGTTACCGGCAAAAAGCTTTCATTGTCCACAATTGATGCTACCTGCACAGGCACTACATCTTTTGCTGCAGCACCCGGCGTAAGCTCGCAGTTTGCCTATAGCTTTGATGGCACTACCTACACCCTCATAGGCAGCCCGGTAGTTACAACCGGCAGTCCTGCCAACCTGCCAACTGTCAATGTTTCATCAATATCTGCACTTCAGAATATTCCTTCATCAAGCACATTATATATCCGCTACTACGCAAGTGGCCAGACCTCAACAGGAGGCTGGGGCTTCTATTCCCAGTATACCGGCAACTACGGCCTGGCATTCGATGGATCGTTCTCGGATGAACCATGTACCACGGCACCAACTTCGGTTACAGCCACAATATCTGCAACAACAGTATGTAGCGGAGCTAACGTATCGCTTACAGGAACTGCTACCAGCATAGGTGCCACCACATATTCATGGAATGGCCCAGGCGGATATACATCAACAGATGCCACGCCTGCTGCATTTACAGTAAATACAGCCTCAGCGGGCATCTACACACTTACTGCCACCAACGCCTGCGGCAGCACTTCTGTAACTACTACCGCACTTACTGTAAATACTACTCCTACGGCAGTATCTGCAACTCCTTCAGCTACCTCTGTTTGCTCCGGCAATACACTCACACTTACAGGAGCTGCTACAGGGGCTGATTCGTATTCATGGAGCGGCCCTAACAGTTTCTCATCAACCGATCTGACTCCGTCAGCATTTACTACAGGCACTGCCAATGCAGGTGTTTATACTTTAGCTGCAACCAACAGCTGCGGTACTACAACAACTACCACTACAGCTATAGCTGTAGTAACAATGCCTACTGTAGCTGCCATATCCGGCAGCACATCGGTAGCGGCAGGCAGCACAATTACGCTTACCAATGCCACCCCGGCTGGTACATGGACCAGCGGTACTACTTCAGTTGCCACCGTTACATCCGGAGGTACAGTAACCGGTGTCAGCTCCGGATCTTCTGTTATTACTTATACAGTTACCAATATATGTGGCAGCGCTACAGCTACATTATCTGTAACCGTTACCACTCCTGTAACTACCATCGCCGCATGGGATTGTACAGGTGCAAGTAACGTAGCTACCCTGGCCGCCACCGTTTACAATGCCAATCTTTCCACTGCATCAAGTGCCAGCAACCTTACCCGCGGCGCAGGTGCTGCCGCCAGTGCAGGTTCCAACTCCTTCAGGACCGTTGGCTTCAAAAATGATGGCATCGCCACTTCAAATACTGATTACTTCCAGGCAACGATGACCGCCAATACCGGCTATACCTTATCTGTTGCCACTATTGATGCACGCGTTAATGGTACCAGTAGCTTTGCTTCCACATCACCTAATGCTTCCAGCCAGTTCGCTTACAGTACAGATGGCACTAACTTCACGCTTATCGGGTCACCACAGGTAGTTACCAGTGTTCCCGCTACCCTCTCTCAGATCAATGTAAGCAGCATCAGCGCACTGCAAAACATACCTGCAGGCACTACCGTTTATATCAGGTTCTATGCTTCGGGAGGTACTACCACCGGCGGATGGGGCTTCTACTCTCCTGCTTCCGGTGCTTACGGCCTTGCCTTCGGCGGTACCATCAGTGCAGCAGCATCGTGCACCACCGCACCAACAGCAGTTACGGCTACCCCTTCAGCAACTACCCTGTGCGCAGGCAATACCCTTACGCTCACAGGCACAGCCACTGGTGCTGCCACTTACTCATGGAGCGGGCCTAACAGCTTTGCTTCTACTGCGCTCAACCCGGCCGCAGTTACTGTAAATACAGCATCAGCAGGTATTTATACACTTACTGCAACCAACGCTTGCGGTAGCACTACTGTTACCACTGCTTCAGTAGCCGTAAATACTGCACCTGCTGCAGTTACCGCTACGCCTTCTGCTACAACGCTTTGCCCGGCCAGTACACTTACCCTGTCCGGCACTGCTACAGGTGCTGGTTCCTATTCGTGGAGCGGCCCTAACAGCTTCTCATCAACAGACCTTAACCCGGCTGCATTTACTGTTGGCACACTATCTTCAGGGATTTATAGCCTTACGGCTACCAACAGCTGCGGAAGCACAACAGCTACCACAACAGCAGTAAACGTAACCAACGGACCAACAACCGTTACTGCAACGGCCTCTGCTGCTACCATCTGTAACGGTAATACACTCACGCTTTCAGGTACTGCCACAGGCGCAGACTCATATTCATGGAGCGGACCGAACAGCTTCGCTTCCACCGACCTGGCCCCCGCAGGCTTCACAGCAACTACTGCCAGTGCAGGTATTTATACGCTTACCGCTACCAACAGCTGCGGCAGCACTACGGCTACCACCACTGCTGTAACAGTTAACGATGTTCCGGCTGCGGTTACTGCTAATACTTCTACAGCAACTATATGCGCCGGTAATATACTTACGCTTACCGGCACCGCAACTGGCGCAACCGCTTATTCATGGAGCGGACCAAACAGTTTCTCTGCTACAGATCTTAATCCGGCAAGCTTTACAGTAAATACTGCAGCTGCCGGTGTATATACATTAACAGCTACCAACTCATGTGGATCTGCTACTGCAACCACCACTGCAGTTACAGTTAATCCGCTTCCTGCACCAACCATTACTGGCACCACTACTATTATTACAGGCGCAACTGCTTCGCTTACATTTACAGGCGCGAACGGTGATGTAATTACCTATTCATGGACAGGCGGTGGCTCTGCATCAACTACCATCGGTGTTTCAGGTACTTCTATAGTTACAGTATCACCATCTTCCACTACTACATACAGCATCAATAATGCTACATCTGCCGCAGGTTGTGCAACAGCTATTACCGGGCAGTCGGCTACCGTAACCATTGATGCGGGCTGTACTGCTGCACCAACAGGCGTTTCAGCCACGCTTTCTTCTCCGGCACTGTGTGCAGGTAATACACTTACACTTACAGGTATTGCCACTAATGGAGTTTCCTATTCATGGTCTGGCCCTGATGGATACTCATCAACGGTTCTTAACCCCGCCGCGTTTACAGTAAATACAGCCTCAGCAGGTATCTACACACTTACTGCTACCAACGCGTGCGGCAGCACTTCTGTTACAACTACCGCACTTACTGTAAATACTACTCCTACGGCAGTATCTGCAACTCCTTCAGCTACCTCTGTTTGTTCCGGCAATACACTCACACTTACCGGAGCTGCTACAGGGGCTGATTCTTATTCATGGAGCGGCCCTGCCGGTTATTCTTCAACAGATCTCAGCCCTGCCAGCTTTACTGCCGGCACTGCCAATGCAGGTGTGTACACTTTAGCTGCAACCAACAGCTGCGGTACCACCACTACAACTACATCTGTTGCTGTTATCTCCTCTCCTACCGTTGCGGCTATCAGTGGCTCGTCTTCAGTAGCTGTAGGTAGCATCATTACACTCACAGATGCTACAGCAGGTGGTACATGGGTCAGCGGCACTACATCAGTCGCTACAGTTAACTCTGGCGGCGGTGTTCGCGGCATGGCTGCTGGCGGCGTATTAATTTCTTATACAGCGACAAACTCATGTGGTAGCACAACTGTTACTAAAGCGATAACCGTTACCGCTTCAGCAGTCGCTATGACCATAAACTGGAATCCGGTTTCTAATGGCCAGACTGCGCCAAGTCCTTGGGTACCAGAAACGATCAGCGCTGCTGTCACCTCACCTTCCGGTGGTATGGTCCGCGGTTCCAGCTTCGGTGCCGGCGCTGCGAGCGGTTGCTACGGTGGTGCCGGAGGATGGACATCCGGTGGTGGCACATCGGCATCGGACGCCAATAGTTGCTACTTCACCATCACCTCGTCTTGCAATACCATGTCCCTGTCTACTATACAGGGGTATACCCGCCGATCAGGTTCAGGACCAACAACATGTAACGTATGGTATGCCATAGGCAGCGCTACTACGTATACGCTTATAGGCACCTGGTCTGTAACTGCAACATCCGGCACTACAGGCACCGCCAATAGCAGCAGCCTTTCCGGCATCAGCGCGTTGCAGAACATACCAGCAGGTACCGTGGTGAAGTTCATCTTCACACCAAACGGAAGCTCCGGCAACTTCTACTTCACCAATAGTACACTGGGCGTTACTGGCACTACTACAGCCATTCCGGCTCCATTTGCCGGCGTAAGCCCGGTAAACTCAACCGTACTTACAGGAGGTAACACCTCTTTTGGTGTAAGCTCAGTAACCAATAACACAGCCTACCAGTGGCAGCGTAATACCGCTGGCGTATCAGGAGGTACCTGGACCAATATAACCAGCGCATCACTTGATGGCGGCAGTATATACTCCGGCTACAGTACCTCCACTACGGCAAGTTCCAACACACTTACACTTACAGGTGTTACTTCCGCCATTAACGGCTACGGATACCGCGTTGCTATGACCAATTGCGCAGGAACTACTTACTCTGCGCCGGCACAACTTATCGTTACTAGTCCTGTGGCATGCTCAGGCACACCTTCTGCAGGAACCGTAACGCCGTCTACTGGCTCGTTCTGTACCAGCGGTTCAGCGCTATTGTCCACTTCAGGTGCCACATCGGCCTCAGGCCTCTCTTACCAGTGGCAATCCTCGGCAGATAGTACGTCATGGGCAGATATCAGCGGAGCGACCAACATCACCTACACATCGCCAACCATTACCCTGTCTACTTATTACAGGTTGGGCATTACTTGTAGCGCAAGCAGTACCACCAGCTATTCAAATGGTGCACTGATCACTATCAACTACTTGCCGCCTGCAGGCACCATTAGCGGCACACCTGCTATATGCTTCCCCGGCACAACCACTTTAAGCGAAACCGCTACAGGTGGCACTTGGTCGAGCGGTACTACGTCTGTAGCTACCATCAACTCTACTGGCGTAGTTACCGGCGTGGCAACAGGCAGATCGGTGATCACATACACCACTACCAATGGTTGCGGATCAAGGTATGATACTGTTTCGGTAGTAGTCAGCAATTCACCAACTGCAATTACCGTTACACCAACTACAGCATCCATGTGTCCGAGTAGTCCCGCCATGTATCTTACCGCCGGCGGCAGCCTTACCAGCTATGCACTGGCATTCCTGAACAGCTCAACCTACTCTTTCTCAAGCGGCGCTCAGGCTACCTCGCCTATAACGGTGAGCGGCATACCATCAGGCGCAACCATTACAGGAGTGACCGTAATATTAAACGGCTCTACCACCACCTGGACACAGGATATGGTCTTCAACCTGAAAGCGCCTAACGGTGTTATCCTCAACCTTGCCAACGCAAGAGGCGGATCCAGCACAGCAGGCTATGTTAATACCACGATCAGTTCTTCCGGAACAGCTGCATTAGGTCTGTCTTCGGCACCATTTACCGGCACATTTGCTGCCGATATGGCCACTACAGGCAATATTGGTCCTTCCGGCTCTATACCTTCGGCCACCAGCTGGACGAGCCTCTATTCAGTTCCCAATGGTACATGGAGTCTGCTCGGCTATTGGAATTATACCTCCGGTTCAGGTAACATCACCGGCTGGAAAATAAACATCAGCTATACTATACCTGCTACCTACACATGGTCGCCAACAGCAGGCTTATACACCGATTCAGCTGCCACAACAGCCTACACAGGTACTACGGCTAATACCGTATACGCGTTGCCTTCTGCAACATCAACCTATGTCGTTACTGCATCAAATGGTGTTTGTACCAACTCATCTTCGGTAACCGTAAATGTTGATACTGCACTTGTAGTAGCACCGGTAAGCGGCACAGATACGTTCTGCGTAAATGATACGGCTACACTTCACAGCGCTACTTTGGGCGGCACATGGTCTGCCAGCAACAGTAACGTGGCCATCAATGCGGCTACCGGCAAGTTGACAGCGCTGGCAAGCGGCGAGGCGATCATTACATACAGTTCTACCAGTGGCGCATGTTCTGGTTTCACTAGGTTCCCGGTTCATGTTAATGCCTTACCTGTAGTTGCCCCGGTTACCGGTGGCGGTGCACTCTGCACAGGCAGCAGCTTAACGCTGTCCGATCTTACACCGGGCGGTATATGGAGTTCCGGTTCGGCAACTGTAGCCACGGTTAATACATCTGGCGTTGTAACTCCGGTTGCACAGGGCCTTACAACAATTACTTACACCTACTCAGATGGTACCTGCAGCAACTTCACTACAGATACGGTACACGTGTACAATATGCCGTCGGCAATAACTATATCTCCTGCATCGTTGACCATATGCGAAGGCACTACCCGCTCGCTTACCGCAACAGGCGGAGTTTCAGGAGGCACTATTACCTTGACCAACAGTACATCGTATGGCTTTGCATCAGGAGTGCAGGCTATTGCACCAATTACGGTCAGCGGTATACCTTCGGGGGCAACCATCACCGGGGTGTCTGTAATGATCAACGGCAGCACCACTACCTGGACACAGGATATGGTGTTCAACCTGCAGGCGCCAAACGGCACTATCCTGAATCTGGCCAATGCAAGAGGTAGCTCAAGTTCTGCTGGCTATGTTAATACTGTCATCAGCTCTACTGGCACTACAACACTTACTACAGCACCGTTCACCGGCACGTTTAAAGCAGATTTCAATAATACCGCTGCCGGTCTTACAGGATATATACCTACGGCTACAAGCTGGAGCAATCTGTATAGTGTGCCAAATGGTACGTGGAACCTGATCGGCTACTGGAACTACACTTCCGGATCTGGTGTCCTCAACAACTGGAGGCTGAACATAACCTATACAGTTCCGTCTACCTATACATGGTCGCCATCTGCCGGGCTGTTCACTAACTCTGCAGGCACCACACCATACTCAGGCACTTCACTGGCTACTGTATATGCTTCGCCTTCAGATACCACTACATATGTTATTACCTCTGCTAATGGTGGTTGCATAAGCACTGCTTCTGCTACGGTCAATGTTAACCCTGCTCCGGTAGCATCAATTTCCGGCACATCGGTTGTATGTCCCGGCAGTTCAGCAACCATCACATTCACCGGCGACGCTTACGATACTGTATTCTATAATGTAAATGGTGGCGCAACAAGGAAACTGCAACTCGACAATACAGGCGTATCAACCTTCAACGTTACTCCTGCGGCCGATTCTGCTTATAATTTAACCAGCGTTAAGTCTATAGCTGGGTGTATCACTACACTCACTGGTCAGAACGCCACCCTTACGCCAAGCAACCCGGCAATATCAATTGGCTCCGTGCCAGAGGTTTGCCAGTCGGCAGGATCTATATCTGTTCCATACCTGGTTAGCTCAGGATCGCCGGCTACTTATTCCATTACCTGGAGTACTGCAGCTATAGCAGCCGGCTATACCAATGTAATTAATGCACCGCTTACCGGCGGCTACATATCCATAGCAATACCACCAACGGGAACGCCGGGTACTTATACAGGTGTTATTACGCCTTCCGGTGCGGTGTGCAGTGGTACGGGCACTACCATTACTTCTACCTTCTATGCAGTTCCCGCTGCAACTGTAGTATCTGCGGAAAACCCTTGCGCTAATCATACTACTGCTATCCAGGTAAATGGTATACCTGGCGAGACAGTATCTTACATGGTAGATAGCGGATCTGTTATCTACGGTACAGTAGCCGGCGACAGCACTCTTGTTATATCTACAGGTATCATCACTATGCCGCACAACTATACGGTGATCAATGCCAGCAACCCTGTTTGTGCAACACATATAGATACAGTTGTCAGCATCATGCCAATCCCAATGCAGTGGATAGGTGGCGCAGCAGGTCACGAAACAGACTGGAACACGGCAGCTAACTGGTCTTGCGGTTTTGTACCAACATCATCTGATAGCGTTACTATCCTGAGCTCTCTTTATCCGCCGGTGATGCCTGGCTCTGTTTCGGCGACTGTTGGCGACCTCGTTGTCGCTTCGGGTACGGTCATCAACCTGAATACTGATGCCGCACTTAACGTAACAGGCGATATCAATAACTCAGGAACTGTGTCTGGTAATGGCCGTGTGATAATGATTGGATCAGCCGCTCAGAAAATATCTGGCATAGGTACCATCAGCAATCTCGAACTGAATAACGCAAATGGCGCAACTATCCAGCCGGCAGCGCGTGCTATGATCAGCAGCACCCTGTATCTTACAGTAGGTACGCTGACCACCAACGACAGCCTGGAACTGTTGTCTACAGATACAGCAGCTACTGCCCGTATTGCAGAGATACCGGCTGCAGGAGCATCTGTATCAGGTCGTGTTAAGACCGACCAGTATGTACAGGGTGGCTACCGCAGGTTCCGCTTCTGGGGTCATTCATTCAGCGAAACTATCTCGCTGAGCCAGTTGACGCCTTACATTGACATTACTGGTCCGGGTGGTTCTACTAATGGGTTCACTACAACTGCCAGCAATAATCCGTCTGCCTTCAGGTACGATCCGTCTATTGGTAACGATACCTCAAGCTACAGCAGTGGCTGGATACCATTCACAAGGATCAATGCTTTGGCTGCCGATAGCAACAAGCTGCATCCTGGTCAGGGTATTCGCTTATTCTTCCGCGGCTCTAAGGGCGAAGGGTTAGGCTATTTGGGTGCATATGGTATGTATACACCGTCATCTACCATCAATAAAATGATCGGTCATGTGAACCAGGGCGCTGTAAGCATCCCGCTGAAGCGTGGTACAGACATCCAGACATATAACCAGATCAGTAACCCTTATCCATCTCCTGTAGATATCGGCACCGTGCTGTACAATGCTAAGGCAGCAGGCCAGATCACAGGTTCAGCGTTCTACGTATGGAACCCATCCATTGGTGCAGGTGGTCAGTATATGGCAATACCAATCGGTACTTCGGCTGCTGAGCCATATTACATCCAGGCGAATACCAGCTTCCAGGTAAGGGCCGACCACGATGGTGCTCATGTGGACTTCACAGAAGCTGACAAGGTAGCTACTGCGTCTCTGAATCTGTTCCGTGCGCCTGCACAGGCAGTAAGATTCAACATCTATGATACGAGCTACCACTTGTGGGATGTTCTGAGCCTGCAGTTCAACGACAAGGCTTCTGACAATGAGGACAAACAGTTGGATGCCACCAAGCCTTACGGTCCGGATATGAACTTCTACAGTATAGCAGCCGATGGCCGTAAGCTGGCTATAGATGCCCGTCCTTACGAAGGTGACAAGGCAATACCATTGGGTGTTAAGAGTGCTTACCAGCAGGATTTCGTGATCCGCGCAGAAAGTATCTCAGTACCAACAGGTGGTGCAGTAACCCTGCACGACAAGTTGCTGAACAAGTACGTAGACATGAAGGAAGGTACCGAGTACAGGTTCACTATCGGCAAAGACAAGGCTACACAGGGCGATGATCGTTTCGAACTGGTGCTGAAGCCAACAACAGCTGTAGCTGTTAAGGGTCTTGAAGTGAGCATGGCGCCAAATCCTGCCAGCGATGATGTTAAGATCACGTTTACATCTGGCAGCAAAGACAATGTAAGTGTAAGGATAATGGATGTAAGCGGCGTAAGCATCTACAACCAGGATCTGGGCACTAAACAGAACGGCGTGATAACTGTTCCGATGAGCAACTTTGCAGCCGGCGTATATATGGTTGAGCTGACACAAGGCGAACAAAAAGTAACTAAGCGATTAGTAAAAGAGTAACAGCCTTAGATACCAATAACAGAAGAGCGCGGCATCAACCGCGCTCTTTTTGTTGTACCAATTCAACGTAATAAATCAGCATTGGGTTGCCCGGATGACCCCTCCCTCTCCTTAGAGAATGATCGGGATGAAAGCTTAATAAGCAGTACGATTTTATATTCCTAAACGATGTTATTAATAAACAGCCATCAATTTTATTAAATACAAAATTTGACAACTTTTTAAAAGTTGTCAAATTTGGCTACAGAAGCCATTATTGAGAGAAGAGTCGCCAATCAAATTCATTTTGACAATATTGATGCGATCAACTAATCCAACTCCTCCTTCTTCAGCGTCTTCAGTTCAGCTACTATAATATAGCTCACCACTACCAGGAAGGCCCACGAACTTATCTTCTGGTAGTTCACCATTTGCCAGCTGCTGTGCTGGTAGGCATATTTCCATGCGCCAAGCAGTGTGGCGATATTCTCTGCCAGCCATATAAAAAAGCCTATCAGCAAAAAAGATATAGTTACCGGCATTCTGTACGGCCGCTTCTCTATATGGAACACCATCCACGCCTTACGGAACAGTATGCACACAAAAAGCCCCACTATATACCGTACATCGCGGATGTAATGGTTGGTAAAGAAGTTAAGGTAGATCAACGCGCCTGCTATGCGCACCAGCACATGGTGTGGCCAGTTAACCATTTGCAGATCAAAGCGGCGCCACGCCTGGCACATATAGCTGGCTACGCTTGCGTACATAAAGCCGCTATACAATGGCACACCCACAATTTTGGTATACGCATCTTCAGGATAACTCCATGACCCAACATGCACTTTAAAGAGCTCCATCATCAGCCCTAGTATATGGAAGATGAAGATCACCTTCACCTCGTCCTTGCTCTCTACCCCGCTGAAGTATAAAACGAACTGGGCCAGCAGGCAGACTATAAGCATAAAATCATACCTCGGCAGCACATGCACGTAATGGGAGAGTCCCAGCGCCGCAAATACTATAACAGGAAAGATACAAGACAACGCCTCCTGCCAGCCAAATATCAAAAATGCTCGTATCCCCTGGTTCATAGTTGTTACTTAGTTACAGATGCAGCGCCAAATATCTGCTATTATATTGCAATGTCTTCGCAAAAACACCTTATTTAACCTAGCCGACATATAAATTTTACGATTACATAGGTTAGTAACTTACCTACGATTATCTGCTTATAAATAGCAATTTGATTTAAAGAGTTTTCGCTTGGTGAGCTAGCCCATTTTTTTAGCCGCATTACTTTATATTTAAATACCCCACCAACTGGAGAACCAATGATGAAAACTGACAAAAATGGCGGATCGAAGGGATGGAGTATAACCAGGATCGACACCTTCTGGAATAAACTGGCAACGCAAAAGCATGTTTATCATATATACGAAGACGAAGACAAGTTCCTCGACATATTGGCTGGCTTCGTAGGAACCGGCATTAATGCCGACGAATGTACCATCATTATTGCTACCGGCGAACACATAAAGCAACTCAAGGCCAAACTTGCAGAACATGGCCTGCACATAGCCAACCTGCTGGAAGATGAAAGATTGCTGGTATTTGATGCCAACCGTATATTGCCCACATTTATGGTCAATGATATGCCCGATGAAGAATTGTTCGCCCGGCAGATAGCTACGATGCTGGACATCCCGAAGAAACGAAACCGGCTGGTAAGGACCTTCCGGGAGATGACATCCATTCTTTGGGCCGGCGGCAACCTGAAAGCTACCATGCACCTGGAACAGCTATGGGAAAAATACATGGTCAAAGAGCGGCTGTCCGTTTTTTGTGCGTATCCCAAATTCTCCCTGGCCGACGAGTGCAAAGCATTGCGCGAGATAGGCATCCGCAACCTGAAACTGGTAACCAATGCCGATAGCATGGCCAAGGTATACTATAAAGAATGCCCCGTAGTATCTTAGTCTATTAAGCGTGGATATTCATCATCAAACGCCGTTGGACAACCACACCCCTTTCCATTGGAGAGGCAGGGGTGTGAGGCTTAACGCATCGGCGTTCAACGATGTAACGGTATTACTCAATAAGTAAGGGCCGGCCACCAGGCCAGCCCTTAACAATATCTGGAATGTAACTTAATTACTTTACCATCTTCAAAGTTGCGCGGGTGTTGCCTTCCGCATCGCTGATGTGCAGCATATAAACACCCTTTGCCAATCCTTCTATGTCAAAAGACTGTGCGCCATCGGCAACAACCGTCCAGGTTGCGGTAACAGCCCTGCCAGTTACATCATACAGGCACACCTTTTCATTCTTATGCAGACCGGAAACTGTTATCCTGTTATCAAAAGGATTAGGGAAGACATCCGGTTGTGCAGCCAGTGGATCGTTACCCACGCCTACAGTAGTAGTGTACACCTTCCTTACGCGCTGGTTGTTGGCATCTGCAATAAAGAAGCTGCCAAACGTATCTACTGCTATACCATATGGATGGAAGAGGTTAGCACCCAGCGGGCCGCCAAGGTCGCCGCCAAAGCCGGGGTCACCATTACCTACAACAGTATTGATAGTACCCAGTATATCCAGTTCGCGGATAACGTTGTTGTATGAGTCAGCGATGTATACATTACCCGCAGTATCTACTGCCACTCCCGTAGGATATTTGAATGATGCATTGATACCTAAGCCGCCATCGCCGCTGTAAGCAAATACGCCATCGCCGGCTATGGTAGAGATAACACCAGATGGATCGACCATGCGCACCACGTTGTTGTTATGGTCTGCAATAACTATAGATCCGGAAGGAGCTACAGCTACTGCAAAAGGAGAATCGAGCTGGGCAGTTGTTGCCGCAGAGCCATCACCCGTGTAGCCAGGAGTTCCATCACCAGCTATTGTGCTGATAACACCAAAAGTATCTATCATACGCACTACATGGTTACCAGCGTCGGCAATGTAAAGGTTACCCTTTTTGTCGCAGGCCATACCAAACGGCGTATTGAATTGTGCGCTCAGTGCAGAACCGCCATCGCCAAAGTACCCAGCCGATCCTGTACCGGCGTAAGTACTAACGATGTTCAGGTTATTGACTTTACGGATAACATTGTGCACGTTATCTGATATATACACATTACCACGAAAATCGCAGGCAACACCTTTAGGATTCATTTTGGCATTGGTAGCGGCAGTACCGTCTCCGGTATAACCTGTTAAACCATTACCG
This sequence comes from uncultured Flavipsychrobacter sp., assembly GCA_964588295.1. GTDB lineage: Bacteria > Bacteroidota > Bacteroidia > Chitinophagales > Chitinophagaceae > Flavipsychrobacter. The sequence continues at coordinate 58,932 of CAZPOT010000012.1, forward strand.
GCAAAGGTTACTATGCTATTGTCAGACTTTTTGATTTTCCTTACCCTGAAATTGTAGTAGTCTACTATGTAAACGTTGCCTACCTTATCCAAAGCTATATTCTGCGGACCGTTCAGGGTGCCGGCTGTAGCTATGTAGCCATCGCCACCATAACCGCCCATACCTCCGGTGCCTGCAATAGACACTATCTTGCGGTATTGCGCATCGGCATTGAAAGAAAAAGCTGAAAGGGCACAGAAAAAGAGTGAAAAAACACGTTTCATAAGTAATCTTTGGTCCAAATGTAATGTAATAAGGGTATATTTCAAAAGCCCGATACCCACATTTTCTGTAAACCCGATCACATAATATTATTGTAGTGAAGCTCTTACCTTTTTAGGCAGTTTGGCCACCACCAGGTCGTAAGACTGGCGCAGGTAATGCTCCCAATCCTTTTGCTTCAGTTTGGCGGTAGCTTCTATGCGCACCCACTTGTTGCGCGCCATGTACGCCTGCGGGCCTATACCCTCCCGCTCTATCAGTTCATCAAACTCTTCCGGGGTCACCTTAAGGGAGGCTCCACCCTCTGCCCCTGTTACGCAAAACATCTTCTCGCCCACCATAAAGCAGATGTGATCTTCCCACTTGATGCCTTCTGTAGCACCGGGGAAGCTCATACATATCTCGCGTAGTTTGTCCAGCGTCATAGCATTATTTTTTTAGCTGCTGCTCTACAGCCCCGGCCAGCCTTTCGGCCCATATAGCATATTCCTTACCCGATGGATGTAAGCCATCACCAGCAAGATAGGCGGCATCACTACCATTCTTCCGGGTGCTTTCTGTTATCTCTATATAATGGCAGCGATGCGCCAGGGTGATCTCTTTTTCGGCAGCATTATAAGCATCTATTTCTTTGGCTATCTGCACCCTGTCTTTACCCTCTGCAAACGGCGTTACGCCCCAGTCGGGCGTAGACAATACAAATACATGCTCCGGCTGATCTTTGGCAAACGCCACTGCTTTGTTCAGCAACTGCTCAAACTCCTGGCGGTAGTTCTCTACACTGCGGCCTCGGTACTGGTTGTTTACCCCTATCAGCAGCGACACGAACGAGAAGGTCTCCTTCACATTATGCTCCATTATAGAGTTGGCCAGCTCGTCCGTGGTCCAGCCGGTAGTGGCTATGATCATCGGCTCGGCTACATCTACCTGCTTTTTACGCAGCAGTGCCGCCGCCTGGTGCGGGAAATTATCTTCCGATGATACCTGCTCACCTATAGTATATGAATCGCCTAATGCAAGATATGTATACATATGCTTATTCTTTTTTTCAATGGCCTGGCATCCCACAACCGACAGACCGATCAGTATACCGGAGATAACAATACCTAAACCTGCCCAAAATAGCAATTTCCTGTTCATGTAGCAATCAGCGGGCATAAATTGTATGCCGCTGCAATACTATAAACGGCTACTTGATGTAAATAGTTTTAATGTTCACAAACTCCCGTATGCCATGCGGACCAATCTCGCGACCGTAGCCGCTGTTTTTCACCCCACCAAAAGGCAGGCGAGCATCCGAATGTACAAAATCGTTGATGAATACATTACCGGCATCCATCTCTTCAACGGCCAGCTTTTCGGCGCGGGCTACGTTTTTGGCAATAATAGCGCCGCCCAATCCATATTCACTGTCGTTGGCTATACGCAAGGCATCCTTTTCATTAGCAGCTTCTATTATAGCAGCCACAGGGCCAAACAGTTCTTCATCGTAGGCAGGCATCCCCTTTACAACATTGGTCAGCACCGTTGTGGGGTAATAAGCCCCCTTATCTTTAGGTATATATCCGCCACACAATAAGGTAGCGCCCATTTCTATACTCTTAGTTACCTGTTCGTGCAGTTGGTCGCGCAGGTCGTGGCGGGCCATCGGGCCCACTATATTCTTAGCATCCATTGGGTCGCCCCATGCTGAAGCTTCCATTTTAGCAGCCATTGCCTCCTCAAACCGCTTCTTTATCTTTTTCGTTACTATAAAGCGCTTGGCAGCTACACAGCTCTGCCCGCTGTTCTTCAGCCTGCCGTCCACGCATATCTTAGCTGCCGCTTCTATATCTACATCGTCCATCACCACATAGGCATCGCTGCCGCCCAGCTCCAGCACCTGTTTCTTCAGGTTGCGGCCAGCTGCTTCCGCTACTTTACGGCCGGCTGCTGTACTGCCTGTAAGTGTTACAGCCGCTATTGCCCGGTGTTCTATTATCTTTTCTATCCTGTCCGATGGTACCAGCAGCGTTTGCAGCAACCCTGCAGGTGCACCCGCTTTAAGTACCAGCTCCTCTATAGCCACTGCACAACCGCTCACGTTAGATGCATGCTTCAGCACCATTACGTTACCAGCCATTGCCGCTGGCCCAAACGCCCTGAACACCTGCCAGTAAGGGAAGTTCCACGGCATAATAGCCAGTATTGCGCCCAGTGGCCTGTAAGTAACATAGCTCTTTGCGGCATCAGTGGCTACCAGCTCATCGGCCAGGAATTTAGCGGCATTGTCTGCATAGTACTCAAGGGTACCTGCGCATTTCTCCACCTCTTCCCTGCCCTGCTGTAAGGGCTTGCCCATCTCTTGGGTGCACAACACCGCCAGTTGCTCCTTTTCTTTACGCAGCTGTTTGGCTATGTTCTTCATCACTTTGCCACGCTTCTCGTAGCTCAGGCGTTTCCATGCTTCGAAAGCTGTAGCAGCAACATCGAGCGAAGCAGCTACCTTTTTATCGTTATGAACAGTGTAAGTGGCTATTTTTTTACCGTTGGAGGGATCGATGGATACCAGTTTGTCGGCCATTGTGTGTGGTAATTTTAGACACCAAAAGTATCGCAATTGGCAAACAAGGAAATGCTAAAAAATCAATAGTTAACTTTAAATAACCTATACATCAAAGTAACCGCAGACGAGCTTACCGCGTGGGCAATACCGGCAACCTGAAACTGGCATAAGAATTGATATTAAACGCATATAACCACACACATATGCGTAAACATTTCCTTGTTATTGCCCTGCTATTCAGCATAGCTAAAACTTATGCCTTTGGCGACCGCTACCACGCTAATGGTGCCGAAGGGGGCTACTTCTCCGGCGGATTAGCTGCTATGATCGCCGGCAAAGCTCCGTTGGGCGGATTTGAACTGCTGGTCTCGGGCAACCTGCTGAACGGTTGGCTGCTGGCAGGTGTGAATGCAGGCGTCTATAAAGGGGAAAGCCCCGACAGCTATGATTATACAATACCTAATGCAGCCTACAAATATCGCGAATATAATATTGGCGTGAACCTTGGTGCACGACTGGTATATACCGACAATTTCCAGCTGACGGTACATGCGATGGCTGGTGCTGAGGCTCTGGCCTTGGGCTACAAAGACACATCGGGCGACTGCCACTGCGGCCATTACCACAACCTACTTACCGATAACTTCTGGTATGTAAGGCCGGTGGTAAGCCTTAACAACCGGAGAAACTTTACCGTTACCGCCTCCTATAACTTCCTATTCAACGATGACCTCTTCAGCAATACCAAGCCGGCTTTTGGAGATAACGCCTCAGACTTTGACGGGCCGGTGCTATCCCTGATATGGATAACAGACAGGAAGTATCATTACCACTACCACTATCATCGCCATTGCTGATAGGCCATCCCTTTTCTATACCTTCGGTGGTATGACCAACATACCGTTTACATCAATCGACTGGACCACTGTACCCAAGACTGAATACAAGGGCGAGACAGGCACTGCCTGGTGGCAAACCCTTCAATTCGACAATATACGGTTGCGGATAGTTGAGTACTCTGAAAATTATATGGCCGATCATTGGTGCCAGAAGGGACATATTGTGCACTGCCTGGAGGGTGCATTCACCAGCGAATTGGCTACCGGCGAGACCATCACGCTAAGCAAGGGTATGACCTATATAGTATCAGACGACCTCAGTTCCCACCGATCCGTAACAGAGCATGCAGTTAAGCTGCTTATTATTGATGGTGATTTCCTGAGCAGCAAGCCATGACACGGTATTTCCGCTTTTTGACCTACATCAAAAACAAACTCTTAAGCCGGCGATACTTTTACACTGTCATTTAAAAACAACGACAGATGAAAAACGTATCGATAATGTTCTGGGCCAGCATAGGCATAGCAGCATGCGGATTGGCCATAGCAGCAATGGCCTGCACCCAACACACCTTCAACGAACAATATACCGATAAGACAGCCGGGGATAATGGCAGCTTCGAAACCTCAAAGAACGGACTACCCGCCAACTGGCTGGTATATACCCAAAAGACAACCGGCTCCGGCAACTTTACCATAGCTACAGATAACACAGTAGCACACACTGGGAACCAGTCTCTCAAAATAGCCGTAACCCAATGCTCCGACAAGGGTGGCAGGTTCTCTCCCGGCATAGACAAAGAGTTTGAACTGAGCCCCGGCAATTACCAGGTAACTTACTGGACCAGGAACAATGGTGCCAGATACAAAGTGCAGCTAAGCGGCGTGACCGCCAAGGGCAACAACAATGGCCCTACCGATACCCCAGCCGCCAATACGGGAGACTGGTCCATGCATACCCTGCAGTACACCATGCCCACAGATATGCAACGCCTCCGCTTTGAGCTGAACGTATTATCTCCCGGAACGCTTTGGGTAGATGATGTGCAGGTGGTCAAGGTGCAATAGCAACACCTGCACCCGCTACAACTTTACAAACCGGAATACAGCGATCTTACTGCCATCGGCACCTACTATACGCACGGCGTAGTGGGCTGCAGGCAGCGGTGCGGTGTTGAACTGTAGTACATTCCGGCCCTGGTGACAATACTGATCGTCGAAGCGGTCGACCAGTTTGCCGCTCATATCGTAGATGGCTATTTTAACTGCCTGATCTGCCTTAAGGTAAAACTCGAAGTTTACGAACGACCATGCAGGGTTAGGATATATACTTGGCGGGCCGGTGGTAGTATCTACAGTATTCTCGGGTATGCCGTAATAAGGAGAATACAGTTGCACCATGTAGCTGCCGTACTGCCTGGTTCTACGACCATAGATGCCTTCTACCCACACCTCACCTATATTGCTCCACTTTACCTGCGACCCTGAATAATCTCCCCAGCGCTGCTCTTTGCCACTCATCATGCGGATAGTGCTGTCGCCGGTCTTAAGGATGGCCAGCCGGCTATGGTCCGTGCCATTGTAGTACAGACCGGTCATGCCGGCAAAGGTTTTAGGACCCGTATAGTTGAAGGTGATGATGCTATGGTTCTTGCCTGCCCTGCGGCCTGCAAACGATATATTGGGGTAACCGAAATCGAGGGTATCGACGCTTATAATAGTGCCGTGGAGCGATGGAGTTCCGTCAATATCGGTCATAACCCCGTGGTATATACCAGATGAACCTGAGGTGGGATCTACCGATGCCGATACAAACTGTATCTCATTTGCCTTAAAATAAGCGCCCAGTACCCTGCCATCATTGGTGGCCAGGACAATGGACGTATCCTTTTGGCGGCCATTTGGGGGTACCCCATATTTAATATCGCTGATCACCGGCGTTATGCTGAGCGGCGCATTACCACCGAGGGTATCGGCCAGCTTCACCAGGAATACGGTATCGTTCTGGACATCGAAGTTGCGATCGGAAAGGAAGTATTGTACATTATCCAGCAAGGTATCGGCAGGCTTTACAGGGTGCAGGCAACGTATGTTGCGGCCATTGTAGGCAAGGCCTTCGCGTATCTGATAGTCGAGCAGGGTATCGCCGCGGAAGCCACCGTATTTATCGAACTGGTATATAATCGTCTCTTTAAAGCCCTTTTGCCAGCTACTGTCGTAGACGATCTTGTTACCGGTAAGGAAGAAGTCGTGTTTGGTAAGCGATATGGATGGATAGTCGAACCAGGTGGTATCGCCTTTGTAGTTGCCATAAAACTTATAGAAGTTCCAGGCCCCCGAAGGGTCGGAGGTGCGGGAGAAGCCGACTACAATATAATTGTGCGATGTAGTGCCATTAAGCATGACGCAAATAAACTTCTTAGCTTCGGGGTCGTAAATGATCTTAGGGTCGTAACGGTAATCGTCGTTGATATTATTGAGCCCTACCCCCAATGAGATACTTTTGAGCGTGCGGCGATATTTTACGGCACCGGTTGAGGCATCGATGACGTTCATAGACTGGTTGACCACCGACACTGCATGGTTGCTATCATCGATAGCCATATAGTTATCGGGCGGGATACCGGAAACGGAATCGGCCAGGAAGTGCTTGCCGATGACCAATGTATCGCTGGTGGCCGTAGTTCGGAAAGCCGTTTTTATGCGCTTATGCGGGAAGCGTTCGCGCACCGCCTCTTTAGCCTCTTCCAGCAACTCCTGCTCTTCTTCTCCTTCAGGCTCGGGCATGGAGGCATTGTAGATGGTCATGTTGTATTTATCGTCGGCATCGCGCAGTACGGCAGTGCCGCAGAGCTTAGCTTTTAGTTTATGTACCTGCGCCCAACTGCGGCCTGCGCCAAGGCACAGCAGCACCATAACAATTGCCAGTAACCTATTGATCATACCCTAAAAATATAAAACATATCGGTGATTAGAACGGTGGCGGTAGGAGTTCTGCATTTCTGCCGGTTTTTGCAGATTTTATTTTTTGCACAAAATGTGCAATTTTACTTGAGGTGCAGGGGCTTAGTAGATTGGTTTGTAGAGGAATGAAATATAATGATTTTTCTTCTTTCTGCCGATTACTGCAAAAACTGCAATTTTTCTGCCGGTAAAACTGCCGAAAATTTGGTGTGTTTAGGTGTTTTTTCATGAGCGATAGTATTGGTTTATTGGTGGTGTAAAGATACGAAATGGAGATAGGCAGCTCCAATAAAGATATGCACAATTTGATGGCTAGTGTCCTTGCCTACTACATTACGAATATCTCGGACGAAATGCTCATGTTGTTATCGCCGGGTCCTCGCTAACGCACAAAGCCTGACCCTGAGAGACCCGGCGAGGACGGGAACTGTACTTTTATTCATCTATCCTTCCGATGGCCATGTTTCGGGTGTGGGGCGGGAAAAGGTTATTTCGGCGGGGTTGGGGCTGTAGGTGGCGCAGAATCTTTTCAGGTCGTTATAGATAAGGCTGCTGCCCCGGTATTTGATGAGGAACAGCGATATATCGGTTTTGCCTTTTCGGTGGATGTACATTTTATTGTCGTCCTGGAAGCTGACCTCTACGCCGGTTATGGTATCCCAAGGGATGGTTATGTTCTCATCCTCTACGTATATTCCTTTCTCATCCATAATAAGGGCGGGCTTGTTTTGGTTGGTCTTCACAGTATTCTTAATGGCCGCGTAGGTTCCCCAGATACACAAGGGAGCCATGACCCAGCCGATCATCCTTTTGGGCACTGACATATCTGACGACAAACCAGCCAATACGCCGATGGCTGCAATAATGAGCAGCGCTATGGCGTAAAACCAGCCTACACTTTTGGAGTATACGTATATACGGGGTTCTATAAGGTCCAAACGTTGAAGCTATTTGAATGCTACAGTAAATATACGCACTCCGTCGATGTTTCTTCACCACCTACTCCAACCTTTCTGACACGCGGTTGCCAGCAGGGATTGAAGAGCCTGGGCTATGGCAACGTATTTAATTGTTGTTATCCGAAAACGAATACGTCTGCTTGTGGGCTGGTCTGCCCGAAGACAGGACAGCGGCGCTTTGGTTAGTGCATCCGAAAACGAATACGTCCTTGTGGGCTGGCAGTCTGAAGACAGGCCAGCGGCGCCTTTGATCGTGTCCGAAAACAAATACGTCCGCTGAAGCCGCAGGGTTGAAACACCTGCGCTATTATAACCCGTCCTTACAGGACGGTGAGTGTGATTGTGTCCGAAAACGAATACGTCCGCTTGTGGGCGAGTCGGAGACTCGTTCACTTTGGTCGTCACGAGAGCGCTTCGCTGAACTCTCGCGACAGGAATGAGAAAGGCCAGCGGCGTTTGGGTTGTCTCCGAAAACGAATACGTCCGCTTGTGGGCTGGCAGTCCGAAGACAGGCCACAAGCGCTTTTGTGAGTGCATCCAAAACGAATACGTCCGCTTGTGAGATTGCTTCGTTCCTCGCAATGACCCACTATCTGGTGCTGGTTTTGTTCTGCCCGAAAACGAATACGTCCGCTTGTGGACTGGCAGTCTGAAGACAGGCCAGCGGCGCTTTGATTGTGTCCGAAAACGACTACGTCCGCTTATAGGCTGGATGTCCTGCCGGGGCTGGACAGTGGGTTTATTGTGCGGGGAGGTATACGGTAAATGTGGCGCCGATGCCCGGGCGGCCGGTGGCGGTGATGCAGCCTTTATGGGCTTCGGCAATGCGCTTGCAGATAGCAAGGCCTATGCCGGTGCCGGTGTATTCCTGGCGGCCATGCAGGCGCTGAAAGAGGGAAAATATGATCTTACTGTATTGCTCTTCGAAGCCTATGCCGTTGTCTTCAAAGTCGATACGATGAAACTTTTCTGCCCGGCTGTTGCATTCGTGGGGCAGTTCGCATTTTTCGACCAGTGATGCGTTGATGGAGATCATGGGATTGATCCGGGAGAATTTAAGTGCGTTGCTGATGAGGTTAGCAAACAGCTGGCTGAGCTGTATGTAATTACCAGAGACTACCGGCAGCACATTGCTGGTGATGATCCCTTTTTTCTCTTCCAGTTTCAGTTCGTAGTCCAGCATTACTTCCTGCAGTACTACATTGAGATCGATCGCCTGCTGATCGGAGCCATCTTTTGCCAGCCTGCTGTACGTGAGCAATGACTTAATTAACTCTGCCATCCGCCGGGCCGACCTTTCCAGCTTATCGAAGTATGTGGTTGTAAATTCCCGGTCATCATAATTTGCCTGTATGAGCTCGGAGAAGGTCTGGATCTTCCTGAGGGGTTCCTGCAGATCGTGGGAAGCTACATAGGCAAATTGTTCCAATTCCTGGTTCTGCATCTCCAGCTCTGCAGTGTAGGCGGCCAGTTTGTCCTCTGCTATTTTTTGTGGTGTGAGGTCGCGGGTTACCTTGGTGAACCCGATGACCTTATTGTCTTTATTATGCAGTGCGGTAATAACGATAGTTCCCCAGAAGCGGGTGCCATCTTTGCGTACGCGCCAGCCCTCGTGCAGAGCCTTACCCTCTTGCCGGGCCTTGTTGAGCAATATACCGGGCAGGCCGCTATCGCGGTCCTCATCTGTGTAAAAAATATCAATGTGCCTGCCTACTATCTCTTCGGCCTTGTAACCTTTTATCTTTTCAGCCCCTGCGTTCCAGTTCTCTATTATTCCCTGCTCGTTCAGTAATATAATGGCATAATCCTGCACTTCGGCTATCATCTGGTGGTAGCGTTCTTCGCTCATCCGCAGCCTGTCTTCCGCATCCTTTCTGTCGGTAAGATCGCGGGTAACCTTGCAAAAACCGATGACCATATCATCGTCATCGTGTATGGCCGTGATGGTGATACTACCCCAAAAGAGAGATCCATCCTTGCGGCGCCTCCAGCCCTCGTGGCAGGCACGCCCGGTTTGCCGGGCTTGCTCCAGCAATTTATAAGGCAGTTTTGCAGCCAGATCTTCCGGCAAATAAAATATGCTGAAGTGGCGGCCAATGATCTCGTGGTCGCGGTACTGTTTTATTTTCTGGGCACCCTTATTCCAGTTACGGATAAAACCCTGCTCATCGAGCACAATAATGGCATAATCCTGTATCTCCTCTATCATCTTCTGATAGAGCTTGCTACTGCCCATTGGCGGCTTTGCTGTTCCCATTGCGGTCATGTTTTTTAAACAGATGTTGTAGTATCTGCAGTACCGGGTGCCAGTACACGCGTCAATATCTCCATGAGCTCGGCGATCTTTGCGGGCTTTACGATAAACTCGTTCGCACCATAGTCTTTGCTCATCTGCACTACTTTATTTTCGGACGTGGTAGAGTATATGAAAATCTTAGTATCGGCCAGCCGTGGTATAGCCCTTAACTGCTGCAAGCATTCCAGCCCATTCATTTTGGGCATATTCACGTCGAGGAATATATAGTTGGGCGTGTAGGCCGAAGCTGACAGCACTTCCAGCGCCCGAACGCCATTATCGGCTACAGCGCATTCTATACCCGGGTCTACCCGTTGTACGCACATCATGAAAATTTCCTGGTCGTCAGGGTCATCATCTATAATAAAGCACTGTAGTTTGTTCATAAGCATGCTCATCTCCGGGGGGAATGAGCAATGAGGCAGCTAATACATTGTGGCCACCAAACCGAGCATATCCTGTACAATCCGAAAAATGTTTAAAAGAAAACTAAACAAAAATTATACCAGTAGTAGCTCTTTCGGCATGAATTTACTTGAGTGTGCGTATAAAGAACTTACGATGGCGCAAAAGGAATTACCCCGCTTTGTGATCTACCAACCGAATGACAAAGAATTTCATATATGTATGGAAGCCAAGGGCAAGTTTTTGCGATGGTGTAGTTATTACCCTCCTACCCTTGATGTGCGGTACGCGAGGGAAGTGAACAGGATTGATGACCTGCCGCTGAATAAGGCGCCCAGAAAAAACATATATGACCAAGGGACCTATACTGTAACCAGCAAAGACGCCAAGGCAGTGGCTGAAGAAAAGCTGCTTGAAGGGATACAACAAAAGTCGTTTGCTTTTATACTGAAGGGTGCGCGGCTGAAAGGCAGATTTGCCCTGAAACAGAAAGGCAACCGGACAGTATTACAGAAATTTAAAGATAAATATGCGACGGAGGAGGATGTGCTATCGGGCGACCTGGAGCGTACCATACACTCTATGATACCAGACTATGACCCTACGAAGGTGAGCCTGGAGCGGCGAACCAAAGCCAAAAGCAACCTATCTAAACCGGAGGAAGAACCGAAAGAAGAACCAACGCCAGACACAACAATACGTGGTGTACAGTACCACTTTGCGTTTTACACCGCGGATGAGGAGCCGGATATGTGTATTGTAACCAGCGCAAATGATGAGGTGGCTGTATTGCGTAAAGAGCGCGACAACTGGTTATTGCTGAAGCCAGCAGGCAAGCGGACGACTAAGTATGAACAGGAATTGATACAGCATGTGCAAGCACTAAAATATTAAATTAATAAACTGATTTATTAATCTTTACAATAACATATTTAAAGTAACTTAATAAGAAGTGGGTTCTGAATATAATTTACCTTTATATAAATACTCTTACAAATTGTTTTACAATATTGTATTTACATCTATTTAAACTCTTAATCTAACAATTATAGTGGCAAGGGAAGTGCCATCCAGTTAAGCTTTCTGTGAGTGTCTTTCGCTCTTACAGAGCTTATTCTTACTTCTGTTTTATACCCGGGACTATAGTCCCGGGCTATTATCTTTCGGTCTTTCAGACCTTTTCCCTTAACTTAATGACATTATACTAAAGGAGAATGATAACTAACTCTATTGTTGGATGTCTTAATTGTTTCAAACCAAATATTCCTATTTACCGAAGATCTAGTAACCGGCGAGAAAGTTAATAACGAAAAGAGAAGCCGGTTGGCTTCTCTTTTTGGATTTTGGATAGATATTAAAGATGGTTCGACAGGCTCACCACGACATTAAAACTAGTACGCCCTGGCGAATATTACCCTTTGGGTGGATGGGTTGCCGGTGAGGATACACTTGCCTGCTTCCTGCGCGTTGTTGAGCGGTATGCAGCGGATGGTAGCCTTGGTGAGTTCTTTGATCTTTTCCTCGGTTTCCGGTGTACCGTCCCAATGGGCAGAGATGAAGCCGGACTTTTCATCGAGGGTCTTTACAAACTCGTCCCATGTATCAACAGTGTGCATATTTTCCTCGCGGAACTTCAGCGCCTTGTTGAACATATTAGATTGAATATCAGCCAGTAACTGTATAGCATGTGCAGCTAAACCATCAACCTGCATAGAGGTCTTCTCCTTGGTATCGCGGCGGGCCACTTCTACTAGGTTGTTCTCTATATCGCGGGCACCGAGGGTAATGCGCACCGGTACGCCCTTCAGTTCGTATTCGGCAAACTTCCAACCCGGACGCTGATTATCGTCGTTATCGAACTTAACGCGCACACCGTGCTGGCGCATAGTGGCCATAAGGTCGGCAGCCAACTGATCGATCTTAGCTGTAGTTTCTGCATTTTTATTATAGATAGGCACGATAACCACCTGCAGCGGAGCTAGCTTTGGTGGCAGCACCAGGCCATCGTCATCGCTATGCGCCATTACCAATGCACCTATGAGGCGGGTAGATACACCCCATGATGTAGCCCATACGTGGTCGAGATTATTCTCCTTGTCGCGGAAGGTAACATCGAACGCCCTGGCAAAGTTCTGTCCCAGGAAGTGACTGGTACCTGCCTGCAATGCCTTACCGTCCTGCATCATGGCCTCGATACAATAGGTATCTTCGGCACCGGCAAAACGCTCATTGGCTGTTTTTACACCGCGGATAACGGGCACGGCCATCCACTCTTCGGCGAAATTGGCATATACATCGAGCATCTTTTTAGTCTCCTCTATCGCTTCTTCACGGGTAGCATGTGCGGTATGACCTTCCTGCCACAGAAACTCTGTAGTACGCAGGAACAGGCGGGTACGCATTTCCCAGCGAACAACGTTGGCCCACTGGTTGATGAGCAGTGGCAGATCGCGGTAAGATTGAATCCAATCTTTATATGTATTCCAGATAATGGTTTCTGAAGTAGGCCTTACGATCAGTTCTTCTTCCAGTTTAGCTTCCGGGTCTACTATCACGCCACCGCCATTGGGATCGTTCTTCAGGCGGTAATGGGTTACTACGGCGCACTCTTTGGCGAAGCCTTCTACGTGGGCAGCTTCCTTACTTAAAAAGCTCTTGGGTATAAACAGCGGGAAATATGCATTGGTATGTCCTGTAGCTTTGAACTGGCGGTCCAGCTCATCGCGCATGTGCTCCCACAGCGCGTAGCCGTGTGGCTTTATGACCATACAGCCTTTTACGGCGGAATAGTCGGCCAGGCCGCCTTTCAGTATCAGGTCGTTATACCATTGGGCATAATCTTCTTGTCGGGTTGTTAAAATTTTTGACATAATAAACGTGGCACGCTTTTAGCGGTCTCTATATTTGATAAAAACACGTAAAAGTAGTAATTTCATATAGCTTTCTATTTAAAAATTTATAACGATGAAACGGTTTCTTATTGCCGGCTTATTGACACTTGGTGCAGGGCTGCCAGCCATGGCCCAGGTGGATGATATTTACGCCAACGGCACCGATCAGCGGGGGCATTACGATACCAGTAATGATAGCCGCAACCGGTCTCGCGACAGTTATTACAACGACAACCGTAATGATGGCCGGTACAACGACGGTCAGCGCTATGGCGATGCTTACCAAAGCTACGACAACCAGGATGATTATATAGATGATGATTACGACATGACGTACAGCACCCGTATAAACAGGTTTTACTACCCTTTTTATACCATGGGCTATTATAATACGTTCTACAACCCATTCTGGTACGATCCGTTCTGGGTATCGCCGTATTATGCCTGGAGCCCCTGGCGCAGGAATTACTGGGGCGTGAGCGTAGGGTTTGGCTTTGGCCCTTACTGGTCTTCGGGATGGGGATGGGGCAACTGGTATGGTTACCCTTACTGGGGTAGCTGCTGGGGTGGCTACTACGGCTGCGGATGGGGCGGATACTACAGTGGCTGGGGCGGCTATTATGGCGGCGGCTACTGGAACAGCTTCTACAGCCGTGGCACCGACAGGTATGCCGTAGGTGGTAACCGGTACAGCACGTTTGCACCACGCCAGGTGAGCTCTTTTACCGGGGGCAACATACGTAGTGGCAGCGGACTGAGGCAGATGAACGGCTATAATGGCGGCGGACGCCCAATGGCATTTAACAACAATAATAACAACCAGGCTTACCGTGGTGGTGCCCAACAGAATATGGGCAGCCGTGGCGAGGTAAGGCAGCGCAGTGGTTTTGCCCGCTTCTTTGGCGCAGGCCGTAATGATGGCGCACGGGGCTACAACAACGGCGGTGGACGCCAATATAACAACAGCACTGCCCGCTCTTACGGCAACGGCGGTGGCGGCAGGATGTTTGGCGGCGGCGGTAACAATAACACTGCACGCAGCTATGGTGGTGGCGGTCGCAACTTTAGTGGTGGCGCTACCCGCTCGTTTGGCGGTGGTGGTAACCGCAGCTTTGGAGGCGGCGGTGGCGGCAGATCCTTTGGTGGTGGAGGTGGCGGCGGCCGTAGCTTTGGTGGCGGTGGTGGCGCACGCAGCGGAGGCGGTGGCGCACGAGGTGGCGGCGGACGCCGATAACTAATGGCTCAATGGCTTAATTGCTGAATGGCTCAATTGGGTGCTTCAGTTCACGCAAAGAACCGCAAAGGTCAATCGCAAAGGACCGCAAAGAATAGTAAGAAGGCAGAGTACGCAAAGCGGAAAAATGTAGCTTTTCAATAATGATACATAAAATGGGCGCTGTAATGATTACAGCGCCCATTTTTATGTAGAATACTTTGAGGTAAATATTAATTGCCGAGGTAAGTTTTTAAGAGTTGGCAGCGGCTGGCTGTGCGCAGCTTGGTAATTGCTTTGTCTTTGATCTGCCTAACGCGCTCGCGGGTAAGTGAGAAACGCTCGCCTATGTCCTCAAGGCTCATAGGATTAGCTACGCCTATACCGAAGTACAGCTTTATCACGTCGCGCTGGCGATCTGTAAGTGTGCTGAGGGAACGCTCTATCTCACAACGAAGCGACTCGTTGTGGTACAATTCTGCGTCGGTGGCGTCCGAGTTAGGATTTTCCAGTACATCGAGCAGGGAATTGTCTTCGCTATCTACGAACGGTGCATCAACAGATACGTGGCGGGCGGCAACACCAAGGGTAGTTTCTACTTCTTCTGTACCTATGTCCAGCAGTTCGGCCAGTTCTTCGGTAGAAGGTTCACGCTCATATTCCTGTTCCAGCTGAGAGTATGCTTTGCTGATCTTATTAGAAAGACCCACTTTATTGAGTGGCAGGCGAACGATACGAGACTGTTCGGCCAGGGCCTGGAGGATACTCTGGCGGATCCACCATACTGCGTAAGAGATGAATTTGAAGCCTCTTGTTTCGTCGAAACGCTGTGCAGCTTTAATAAGACCGAGATTACCTTCGTTGATCAGATCGCTGAGGGAGAGGCCCTGGTTCTGATACTGCTTAGCTACCGATACCACAAAGCGCAGGTTGGCTTTTGTAAGTTTCTCGAGCGCCCGCTGGTCGCCCTGTTTAATGCGGATGGCAAGCTGAACTTCTTCTTCCGGTGTGATCAGATCTACTTTGCCGATCTCCTGTAAATATTTTTCCAGGGACTGGCTTTCACGATTGGTGATCGACTTCGTGATCTTAAGCTGACGCATTGACATTGGCAGAGAATTGTGTGGTTAGAAAATAGAACACGGGTAGAAAATTCAGTAAATAGTGGTGTTTGATGTAGCAAATCTAATGTTCTTGCTAATCCAACCCAAAAAAAATTTGTGATACTGTTAACTAACAATTTGACGGCATAATGATTTTATTTAAAAATATCTGTAGAAATGCTGAAATAAATTTTGTTTGTAAGTTCCTTTTTTTATTATTGCACTCAAAGTAATAAGTGAATAGTCTGAAATGAGTAAGAAGAAAGTAATGTACTCCGTAGAATTCCCTATTCGTTGTTCGCCAACGATCTTATACGAGTTCTTGTCTACCCCGGTAGGGCTGCAGGAGTGGTTTGCAGATCATGTGGACCAACGCGATCACAGGTTTTTCTTTACCTGGAACGGCTCTACGGAATATGCTGATGTACTGGAAAATGTAGAGAATGAATTTATACGCTACCGCTGGGAATACTACCCTAAAGATGAGTTCTTTGAATTCAGCATAGAGCAGAGCCCGGTGACCAACGAAACTATACTGCGCATTACCGACTTTGCGGACAAAAGCGAGATAAAAGACCAGGAACGTTTGTGGGGATCGCAGGTGAGCGACCTAAAGCACAGGATTGGTTCTTAATTGATAATGGCTCAATGGCATTAATTGCTCAATGGCTTATGCAGCCTTAATTAAAAAATGGGATGAACACTACCTGTTCATCCCATTTTTTAATGCTTGTTTTCTTTATTCGCTAACCCAAAATGAGCCATTAAGCTATTACAATATTATTTCATAAATGCGCCGTACATCCATACCATTTTCTCCTGCTGTTTGATGTAGTCGCTCATCAGGGAGTTGGTGCCTTCGTCGTCGGCGTCGGCAGAGAGTGCCAGTATTTCTCTTTCTATGGTCAACAGGATACTGAATGAGTCCAGCACGCTTTCCACTGCTGCCTTTCCTTTTGATACATTGGTTACTTCCTTGATCTGCGACGTTTTGACGTAATCGCTGAAAGAATGGAGCGGTGTGTGGCCGAGCGTAAGGATGCGCTCAGCGATCTCGTCTATCTTCAATAATGCGTCTGTATACAGTTCCTCGAACTTAACGTGCAGTTCGAAGAATTTTTCGCCGGTGATGTTCCAATGGAAGCCACGTGCGTTAATATAAAATAACTGGTAGTTGCTGAGCAGGTTGTTCAGCTTATCGGCCAGCTGTTTGCCTTGTTTTTCGTCCAGTCCTATCTGGTTTTTCTTAGCCATGATGTGTGTTGTTTTTAGGATATAAAGGTACTATGAACTGTGCAATGGACATAACAAACTGCCATTGAATAGGGCAATACTGTTATCGTAAAATAGTAAACGACCTCTTTGCCACCTTAAAGAAAGTATCTTTGCCGCATGGAACTAGTGATAGCCAGCAACAACAAGGGAAAGATAAGGGAGATAATGCCGCTGATACCCGACATCACGGTGCTGTCGCTGCAGGAGATAGGGTTTACGGCTGACATACCTGAACCGTATTTTACATTTGAAGAGAATGCGCTGGCTAAAGCTTCGACCATCAGCCAATTTAGCGGCAAGAATACTTTTGCCGATGACAGCGGCATTTGCGTAAATGCGCTTAATGGTGCACCGGGGGTGATAAGCGCCCACTACAGCGGCAAACGTGACGATGAAAAAAACCTGCAAAAAGTATTGACCGAATTGAAAGGCAATGAAAACAGGAGCGCCTTTTATAAGGCCGTGATCTGCCTGATATGGGATGAGGAAGTATATTATTTTGAAGGGATCTGCAACGGGCGGATAACAGAAGAAAAGATGGGGACCGACGGTTTTGGATATGACCCGATATTTATGCCGGACGGGTATGATATGACCTTTGGGCAGTTGCCGCTGGAAGTGAAGAATAGCATCAGCCATCGGGGAAAGGCTATGAAGAAGATGGTGGAGTTTTTGAGGGGACAGGTTAGTGAGTAATGTATATGCTCATGTCCGTGTCGCACTTTGACCCTTCGACAAGCGCAGGGTAAACTTTGATCAGTGTGACATTTTGTAAGTAGTCTTAGTAGGAGCTTGTTTAATGATCAGCAACAATGAAATTCAGTATAGGAGATAAAGTATTATTGAAGCGTACGGGGGAAGAAGGCCGCGTGGTAGAGATAATTAATAAACAAATGACCGAGGTGGAGGTGAATGGCACTACGTTCCCGGTGTATAATGATGAGCTGGACCACCCGTACCTGAAATGGTTTACGGAGAAGAAACCTGTAAAAAAGAGCAGCGCGCCTGCACCTATACCGGCAGCGGAGCGCATTATAGAACGTAAGCCAAGGCTGGCTAAAGGTATCTACCTGTCTTTTGTGCCGGTATTTAAGACCGAGCATATGGAAGAGGTGGCTGACTACCTGAAGGTGTACCTGCTGAATGAGCTGCCGGTGGACATCAAATTCAGCTACGATGTGCAGCTGAACCAGAAAAGTACGTTCAAGCATGAGGGCACGCTGCACTCGTTCGGGAATGTATACCTGAACAATGTAAGCTATAGTGACATGAACGACCAGCCCCGCTTCAACTGGAAAGTGCGAGACCTTGGCAATGATAAAATGGAAATGGCTGAAGGTATTGTGCGCATTAAACCATCTAAGCTGTTTGAGCAGGTAAATAACGTAATGCTGAACGGCGACCCATCATTCAGCTACCAGCTGATAGAGGACTTTATGGTGAAAAAGGTAACGCCGCCACAGGAAGCATTTACGGCTCCCCTGCCCCAGCCTGAATATACAGTAGCGGGCAAAAAAATATCGCTGGAGCCTGCCAAAGACGTACTGGACCTGCACATTGAAAACCTTGTGCGTAATCCTAAGGCATTAAGCAACGATGAAATAATGCACAAACAAATGGCCGCGCTGGATAAATACCTGCACTTGGCCATTGTCCACAGGCAGGAGCGCATGATCATCATCCACGGGCTTGGCAAGGGTAAACTGCGCGAGGATGTGCATGCGGTGCTGAAGAAAACAAAAGAGGTAAGGCGCTTTAAAAATGAATACAGCGCACTGTATGGCTTTGGAGCAACAGAGGTATGGTTTAACTACAAATAACAGGGCAGGCGAGTCGCAGGTACATTTCCTGTGTTTTTTTTGTAGGACAGCCCTTACAAGGCGATGTTATTAAATTAAGGTTTTTGTGGGGTGTCTTTCGCTCTTACAGGGCTTATCTTACTTCTATTTATACCCGGGACTGCCGTCCCGGGCTATTATCTTTCGGTCTTTCAGACCTTTACTGCCTTAACTAATGATATTGCCTTACGTGGCACGACCCATTTTTTCAATCTGATTGCTACAAAGCTCATGCTCCTACGGAGCATCTCATGATATCTTTAGAGGATCCGAACCACTGCAGGCAGCGACCCAAGGTTGCCTGCTATTATATTATGCGCCTATCAGATGCCTTACCCTTAAGGTAAGCTCTACCGGCGATACCGGCTTAGACATGAATTCTTCGGCACCGGCTTCGTAGCAGGCCATTCGCGTACGCTCATCCGTCATTGAAGAGAACGCCAGTACTTTCCTTTGTGGAACAATACTTTTTGCTGCACGGATAACATCTACACCGCTGATAAATGGCATTACCACATCGGTAATGATCAGATCGAACCGGAAACGCTCGAGCAGTTTTACTGCTTCGCGGGAATCGTTTATTGTGGTGACATTATAGCCGGCCTTGGTTAAAGCACGGGTGGTGCTTATGCTCGTCATTTCGTTATCATCTACAACCAATATTTCACTCATAAAATGCGATGTTTAAGTAACTGGTGCAAAAATAGAATGCCAGTAACACCTGTATAATTTTATGTAGCCAACATTGATATTACTGGGGTTAAGCGATAATCGAGGCCAATAAAAAAAGCAGCAGCGCTAAACGCACTGCTGCTTATAAGTATTAGCGAGGTTCTTATAACCTGGCGCTCTGTATCCTTAACACTTTGCGGTTCTTCTTTTGCACACGCATTTTTTCGGGCACCAGTTTCAGTATCTCATCCATCATAGATTGCAGTATGGAGAAATGTACAAAGTGGTCGTTGGTAACCAGTGCTATTTCGCGTACCGGCTCCGGCTCTACAAAGTAGCGTACGTTCTCAATACGGTCTTCATCAAACTCGTTGGTAGCCAGTTCCGGCAAAATGGTCATACCGCCATTTTTATCTACCATGCGGCGCAGTGTTTCCACATTGCTGCTTTCGTAGCGGAACGCCTTTTTGGCCTGCAGGCGCTGCACCTGATCGCTGCACAGGTCAATCACCTGGTTACGCATACAGTGGCCCTCATTCAACATCCATACGCGATCCAGTTCTATATCGTCCGGTTCCAGCAGGCGCTTCTTCAGCAGTTTGTCATCGCTGCGCAGGTAGGTAACAAACGGTTCGTAGAAGAGGGGATATTCCTTAATGTCTTTTTGCTCCAGTGGTGTGCTCAGCAAGCCGGCATCTATCTCGTTATTGCGCAAGGCGGTGATGATGCGGTTTGTTTCCATCTCCGTCACGTCGAGACGGATATCAGGGAAGTTAACCGAATAATGTTCGAGCAAAGCAGGCAATATACTTGGTGCTATAGTTGGTATTACCGCCAACCTGAAAGTACCGGAGATGATGTTTTGCTGTTGCTGGATAAGCTCGTGTATACGCTCGAACTCTTCCAGTGTTTTACGGATCTGCTCGATGATGACCTTACCCATAGCAGTGATCTCTATAGGATGCTTGCTACGATCGAATATTTTCACTCCCAGCTCTTCTTCCAGCTTCTGTATCTGCAAGCTGAGCGTGGGCTGAGTAACAAAAGACTTTTCGGCTGCCAGCACAAAGCTCTTGTAGGTAGCTAGTGCAATGGCATATTCCAGTTGGATTATTGTCATAGAAAGTGAAGAATTGAAGTAATTGAGAGTACAAACATAGGTATTTTAGTCGTAAGTCATAAGTCGTGAGTTCACAGCCTGTGAGTTGTACGTTTGAAGCGATCGATATCAAACATACCGGAAATATCATAAAAAAAGGTTGTTGATTTTATATGTCAACAACCTTAGAATACTATTAAACAGATTTATTACTTACGACCATCTACCGGCTTCTGTGCTTTAGGCAGGGGCTTACGTGGCAGCATTTCATCGCGCATGGCTGTGTTATAGACAAAAGAAGCTACTACAATTGACGCCTGCATCAGATCGTTACTGCTAACCCTGTCGTAAGAATCCATATTAGTATGGTGGGTGCGTGTGCCATACTCCAGCGGATCCTGGATGAACTGAAAGCCAGGGATACCTACTTCGTCGAATGAAATGTGATCGGTAGAACCTGTAGTATGTATTGTAGCTGTAGTAACGCCAAGATCTTTAAACGGCTCCATCCAGGCTTCGAAGATATCGCGCACCTCATCATTATTCTGCAGGTGTATGCCGCGTATCTTACCGGCACCGTTATCCAGGTTGTAGTATGCCGATACACGTTTTTGAGCAGCTTTCAATTCCATGGTCATTCTATCGCCGAAGTGCTTTTTAACGTATGCGCGAGAACCTAAAAGGCCCTGCTCTTCCCCACTCCACAGCATGATGCGGATAGTGCGGCGGGGCTTAACGTTTGTAGCTTTCAATATCCTCACGGCCTCCATCATTACCGCCACGCCGGTACCATTATCGGTAGTGCCTGTAGATGCATGCCAGCTATCCATGTGGGCACCCAGTATCACCAGTTCATCTTTCAGCTCAGGGTCAGTACCCGGTATCTCGGCAACAACATTACTTTCGGTGCTGTCATTCATCAGGAAACTGGTTTTGCTATCCATCTCCAGTTCTACGTCCTTGCCTACCTCCAGCAACCTTACCAGGCGGCCCAGGTGCTCGCTGCCCAGTTCCATTTCCGGCAATACCGGCTTGGCATCCCACGCACGGGAAGCACCGTTGGAGGTAAATAATGTACCCATAGTACCACGGCCGCCGCTCAGCACCGCTGCGGCACCTTCTGCATACAAAAATGAATCCACCTGCTTCCTGAGTGCATAGCCAGGCCTACCCGGCTGTGGGGTCTTAGGCTTCTGGCTCAGGTTGGTTACACCATCATCGTTATGCCAGTCGTCCAGCATTTTATCAAGTTCATCTTTGCTGTATCGTTTAGCGTCGGGCGTAAAGTTGAGCTTTACCTCGTTGTTCATTGATGAAAGCACAACTATCTTGCCCCTTAACTGGCCGGCGTACTTAGCCATATCCTGCTCATTGTCTATCCGTACCAACACTGCCTTTGCCTTAAGCGGGCCGTTAGTGCCGGGCGTCCACGCTTTGGGGCATGCAATCAGCGGCTGATAATACGGCACAGTCATTGCCAGGTAAGATCTGCTGATCTCCCACCCTTTGCCGAAACCACCCCATGGCTCTATATTAACATTAGAAAGTCCCCAGCTCTTCAACTTCTCCTTTGCCCACTGCTCAGCATTGCGCATGCCGGTAGAGCCGGTGAGGCGGGGGCCATTTACATCGGTAAGCTCGAAGAGCGTACTCATCACCTTAGAGTTGTTGAAGCCTTCGTCCTTGATGAGCATGATCTTATGCATGTTCACCCGCTCAGCCCTATCTCCTTTGAATGAAAGGGCCGTTGCCGCTGCAACCACCAACAGCAATAAATTTCTGTATCTCATAACTATAATTGGGGAGGTAATATAGTTAAAACAGATATAAAAAGTAAAGGAAGTTGTTCTATGGACAATTAGAAGTGCATGCAGAGGGGAAAGTTGTCCGCAAATTATTTCTTCAGCAGCTTTTTAAGCTCTACAATACCTTGCGTGGCAGGCATTTCTATCGGTACAACGTGTTTATAACGCGTCACCTCAGGTATACGCTTATCTATCACATACTTCATCACGTTATCGCGTACATAATCTACCAGTCTGGCGGCCGGATAAACGGCTAGCGAGGTGCCGATGAGCACGAAAATATCGGCCTCATACATTATGGGAATAGCCTGTTCTATCATTGGAACAGGCTCCTCGAACCACACTACATGCGGGCGATACTGGCCACCATCTATAGCTTTATCGCCCAACGATATGTCTTTTACAACGGGATATATGCGATGTTCAGCCCGTTCGCTGCGCATTTTTAATATTTCGCCGTGCAGGTGCAGTACTTTAGTACTACCGGCACGCTCATGCAGATCATCAATATTCTGGGTAATTATCTGGACATCATATTCCTGTTCCAGTTCGGCGAGGATCTTATGGGCCACGTTGGGTTTGGCGTTGATGACATCTCGCCTGCGTTGATTATAAAAGTCGAGCACCAATTGCGGGTTCCGCATCCAGGCCCTTGGGGTAGCTACATCTTCCACATTATGCCCTTCCCACAACCCATCACTGTCTCTAAATGTACGTAGCCCGCTCTCTGCACTTATGCCCGCGCCCGTAAGCACAACCAATTTCAATTTCCCCATGGAATAAAGATAGTAATTACAGGAAAATTGTCAATATCCTATGTCTTAATTTATCTTTACTAATATCCTTTCCTAAGGCTGGAAGCCACTTCTATATGGCGGGAAATATATGGCTGGTGTTCCTTTATTATAGACAACAACTGTTCATCGTTCACCGATTTTTCGGCCTGTTGAAAAGTACTGAGTGTTTCAGACTGATCATGCAGCACCAGGTCTACCCAGGTACTATCCCATGTGTAGCCATCCATAGTGTTAGCATAGCTGAGATCCACTGTAGTATCGTTGGAAAGCGGCACATGATTGCGAATAGCATAATCTCTTAATTGGGCATGCAACTTCTCATAATCGCTCATCATTTTACGCGATGCCAGCTTTATCTTTTTATCGAACCCGTTAACCATACCAAAGTGTATGATCTCCATTTGCTTACAATTGTTTTTGTAGCAATTGTGTACAAATGCATAGTTGGGATTACTGAGGATACGAGCAGTATCCAGCTTGAAAGTAGTATCTGGCTTATAATTAGCCTTCGCTATACTGTCGGCAATAAAATTGGCCCGGGCCATAATTGCAGAATCGTTGTTCATATTATCTTTTTCCAGCCTTGCCTGCCTGTTATGGTTACATGCTGTCATTCCGCCAATAGCCAAAATGATGATAAGGTAGTTTTTTATCTGCTTCATCTCTACTGCTCTTTAGTTGCAGTATGACGGTTTTAAAAACTGTGCCAGTTACCCTCCGGAAATAAAATCATTCTCGTTAGCTAGCCAGTACCCTTATCATTTCCAGCATATCAGCACTTATAGGAGTAGACCCTTTGATCACCTTTTCGAACGGGGTAAATACTACCTGGTCGTTTACGATACCAGCCATTACCTGCGTAGTACCATTTATTAGCGCATTGACGGCGGCATGACCCAGCCTGCTGGCTAATACCCTATCGGCATAAGTAGGTGATCCCCCCCGCTGTATATGCCCCAGCACACAATGGCGTGCATCGATACGCGGGAAGCGCTCTTTTATCACTTCTATTACCCTTACGGCTCCGCCAAAATCATCGCCTTCAGCTACTACCAGTATGTGTACTGTTTTCTTCCTGCGCTCATCATGGTCTATACGACACAGCACATCTTCTATATCTGTGGCCGTCTCGGGTATCAGTATATCTTCTGCGCCACAGGCAATACCGCTGTTCAGGGCTATATAACCGGCATCGCGCCCCATTACTTCCACTACAAACAGCCTGTCGTGCGCCTCGGCAGTATCGCGTATCTTATCTATAGCTTCTACGGCTGTATTTACTGCGGTATCGAAACCAATGGTATAATCTGTACCTGTAAGGTCTTTATCTATAGTACCCGGCATACCTACCGCCGGCACTGTAAATTTTTCAAAAAAACGCGTGGCCCCGGTAAATGTGCCATCTCCGCCTATTAATACAAGCCCCTGTATGCCATGCTTCTGCAATTCGTCGTACGCCTTTTGCATGCCCGCATCGGTCATAAACTCTTTGCTGCGCGCAGTTTTTAAAATGGTTCCGCCGCGCTGTATTATATTAGCTACATCGGTGGTCTTCATTTTAAAAATGTCACCTTCTATCATCCCCTGGTAGCCGCGACGGATGCCGTAAACCTCCAGCCCCATATACATACCAGTACGTACTATTGCGCGTATGGCTGCATTCATCCCAGGGCTATCTCCGCCCGATGTCATTATACCTATGTTACGGATACTCATGCTGTATATATGTGGTGTAGTTTATGTTAGCTATAAAATTTATGCCTTATTGGCCGGCACGCCGTAAATTTATCGAATAGTTTATGTTGTACCGCAAAGTTGCTGCCGCTTTAATTATAATTTATCATTCTGTTGCCTGCCTGGGCCAGGATGCCACATCGCCCGAACTGACGCGCATGCATGCCAACGCCCGCGAGCAAATGGCGCGCGGCAATTATGAAGAGGCCATAACCATCTATAAACAACTGACAGCTATATGCAAGACCAATTATAACTTATTGGCAGAACTGAGCCAGGCTTATGCTAAAAACGGAGAAGTAGAGCAAGCCACTGAACCTTTCGGGAAGGTGGGCCCAATGCCAGAGATGACGGACACCACCTATTGCATACTCTCGCAAATATACCTGGACGCGCATCAGCAGCGGAACGCAAACAAATGGGCCAACTGGGGTTTAAAGCAATATCCCAACTCAGGGATATTGTATGAACAGCACGGATCGGTGCTGTATAACGGGAGCAAGACCAGTGGGTTGGCCGAATGGGTAGCAGGCATGGAAAAGGCACCTGCTTATGCCGGCAATTATAAACGTGCGGCGATGGCGGCAGCCACAAGCGGTAATATATGGCCTATGATATGGGGCGAGACGTACCTGTGCATGCCACACGATACTACCGGAGATGCTGAGCTTAAAATGAACATATTGCAGTGCTGGAAAAATTATTTAGACCATCTGCCGGACACTTACAGCAGCGGTACAGCGTTTGAAAAAAGCACCGCTGAAGCGTTCCTGCAATTGACACCGGTTATTAGTGACGGCGTTACCACGGAATCGCTGACGATGATCAAAACCAGGTTTATGCTGCAGCTGTCTACTGAAAAGTTGCACGACATCCCTTTGTGGCCATACTACGATCTGATGCTCAAAGAAGGCTGGTTTGACACCTATAATGAATGGGCGTTTGGCGCTGCAGAAAACAATGTACAACACCAGGCATGGATGAAGTTCCATACCGGGGATATAGAGCAATTCCTGAAATGGGCTGAACAACATCCTTTACATCCGACATTCACCACTGCCCGGTATGAGCCGGTAAATACGAAACCAGAAGACCGGTGGTTTAAAAAGAAAAAACGTTAAAAAAAAGCCAGCAAGACGAATAAGGCTTTAAAAAACATATTTTTGCGAGTAGCGCATTTACATTTTTTATTTCAACATGAATCTTTTCAAGGTCAATAATATAGTTAAAGCAGGCAAGGCCGGTGTACTGGCGGCTCTGTTACTTTCGTCGGCTGGTGCTTATGCCCAGGAAATGGCGGATAAAATAATAGGTGTGGTAGGTCGTAATAAGATCATACTACAGTCTGACCTTGAAAGGCGGTTTGCCGAAGCAAAGCAGCAGGACCCCAACCTTTCGGATACCGCTAAAGGCATAATACTGCAACAGCTTGTGGTGCAGAATATTTTGCTGGAGCAGGCCGAGCGTGACAGCGTAAGTGTAAGCGATGAAGATGTAGATGGCCAGCTGGATAACCGCCTGCGCTACTTCATTAACATGTATGGCTCTAAAGAAAGAATGGAGCAGCTGGCAGGTAAAACGGTATACCAGATGAAAGAGGAATACCGCGATGATGTGAAGAACGACCTGATAGTGCAGAAAATGCAGGGCCAGATATTTGAGAATGTAAAAATAACCCCGGCCGAAGTAACTAATTTTTATAACAGGATACCCAAAGACAGCCTACCCTACTTCCCGGCTACTATAGAAGTAGGCCAGATAGTAATAGACCCACCAGTGAGCCTGGAAATGGATGAATATGCGCATTCCCGACTGGAAGAAATACGTAAAAAGATAATTGCCGGAGAAATAACATTTGCTGATGCCGCAGGCCGCTATACGGATGACCCGGGCAGCCGTGACAATGGTGGTGAATATGATGGTGTAACCCGTACAGGCCCGTGGGCCCCAGAGTTTGTGGCTGCGACTTTTAAACTGCAGAATGGAGAGATATCCCCGATCTTTAAAACCAAGTTTGGTTACCACATCATCCAAATGGTGAACAGAAAAGGTGATGAGGCTAACCTGAGGCACATACTTATCAAACCAAACATCACCACGGCTGATTTTAAAACTTCGCTGAACAAACTGGATAGCGTTTACAACCTGCTGGTTTCCGGAAGAATGACATTTCCTGAAGCAGTGGGCAAATTCTCTACCGACGAGGCAGCCAAGCGTACAGGCGGTATGATAGCCGATCCACAGACCGGTAACAGCGAACTGGATGTAACCAAACTGGACCCTGGAATGGTGCTGCTGCTGGATAGCCTGCAAAAAGGAGAATACTCTAAACCCCACATCTACTACAACGACATGAGGGAGCAGTCGTGCCGTATAGTATACCTGCGCAACCGCACCACGCCGCACCGCGCTAACCTTACCGACGACTACAGTAAGATACAGGAAGTGGCGCTGATGGAAAAGAAGAACCAGAAGCAATTTGCCTGGATAAAAGATAAACTGCCCACCTTCTACCTGAAGATAGCACCGGAGTATCGCCAGATGCAGAACTTCCGCGCCTGGGGCATAGATATGGATGGCGCTCAGTGATAAAATTTTTCATCGGGCATGAACATATCCCTGCAACAGGTAAGTAAGCGTTTTCAGCAACACTGGATATTCAAACAAGTTTCTTACGAATTCAGTTCGGGTAATGCGTATGCTTTGCTTGGCGCAAATGGCAGTGGTAAAAGCACCCTGCTGCGGGTAATAGCCGGTATGCAAAATGCATCTAAAGGCAGTATCTCCTATACGGACAACAGCGGGGCTACCATTAATCCGCAACAGGCATTTAAACATATCAGTTTTACCGCACCGGGACAGGAAATAGTGGAAGAACTGACGATGCGCGAATTTTTAGATTTCCACTTCTCCTTCAAAAAACCGCTGCAGGGCTTACGTATTGACGATATAATAGCGCTTACCGGCCTGCAGGCTGCTGCCGACAAACCGCTTGGCGACTATTCATCGGGCATGAAACAACGGGTAAAACTGGCACAAGCCATCTTTAGCGATACACAAGTACTGATGGTAGACGAACCCTGCACCAACCTGGATGAGGCCGGCACACAGCAATACCGCGAATGGATGGAAACGTATACAAAAGACCGTCTTGTACTGGTAGCCAGCAATGATGTGCGCGAGTATTTCTTTTGCAAGGATAAAATACTATTGGAAGAGTACAAATAATATAAGCCTATTCAGGCATGCCAGGGCTGATATTTTGCTTAGGCACGTTGTAAGTATCTAAGCCCAGCTAATCCAAGGAAAACGGCCAGTGCCGCAAAGAACTCTGCCATAGCCTGATCGTTATCTGTGAAGGCTTTGTAGATAACGTAGGCAAATATTATCGCGCCAGGTAAAATAGCCAGGTTAGTATTTTTCATCAGTATCTGTTTTAGAAAATATTGATCAGCATCCAGTAGAGCGGCAAGCCGAGCGTAATGTTGAACGGGAAGGTTATCCCGAGCGCCATTGGTACATATAGGCCGGGATCAGCATCGGGGGCGGCCTGTTTCATAGCTGCCGGCACGGCTATGTAAGAAGCGCTGGCTGTTAATATGGCTATCAGTAACCTGTCTCCCGGTGCAAGGCCAAGGAAGTGCGTGATAACAATACTCATGCAGGCATTCAGCAGAGGGATGATCACGGCAAAGGCTGTCATAGACAAACCGTATTTACGGAAAGCGGCAAAGCGCCGTGCTGCAAGCATGCCCATCTCCAGCAGGAAAATAGACAAGAAGCCTTTGAAGATATCGGTAGTGAATGGCTTGATGCCTTCCGCGCCTTTGGCATCAGCAATAAGCCCTATGACCAGGCTACCGGTTATGATGAATACAGAACCATTCGTCAGCGACTCGTGCAATATACTCTTCATGCTTACTTTTACCGACGAGGTGCTGTACCGGCGCATGAGTATCACCCCTATCATTATAGCAGGTGCTTCCATCAGCGCCATAGCGGCCACCATATGCCCGCCGTAGGCTGCACCTATGCTATCTAAGAATATACCGGATGCTACGAATGTTACTGCACTGACCGACCCATAAGTGGCAGCTATTGCCCCGGCATTTTCTGCACTAAACTTTCTCTTCAGTAAAAAGAAGGTATACACAGGCACTATGGCGGCAAATGCCATGCACACCAACAGGGTCAGGATAATTTCCGTATTAAAACCGCTGTGCCGCAACTCCTGCCCACCTTTGAACCCGATAGCAAAAAGC
This sequence comes from uncultured Flavipsychrobacter sp., assembly GCA_964588295.1. Classification (GTDB taxonomy): domain Bacteria; phylum Bacteroidota; class Bacteroidia; order Chitinophagales; family Chitinophagaceae; genus Flavipsychrobacter. The sequence goes on from CAZPOT010000012.1 coordinate 87,890, forward strand.
AGGTAAATGGATATAAACTTAGAAGTAGACTGAGGTATTTCGAGATCGCTTTTTACTACCGTTGCCAGAACGCCTAAAACAAAGAACAGCAGGGTTGGGTTAGTAATGTTGTTGAGCAACAGATTGTTTGTCATTACAATATTTTAAGTTCAGAAAATGGCTGGTGTATACGGAGTAGGTGGCAGCCGGCAATCATTTAGACGCTGCTCTTTTAAGCCTGTCGTTGAGCGCAGCACCAATGCCCGACTGCGGGAATTGCCGGGCAATGATCAGGTCGTACTTACGGCTATCGAGAGCGTGCATTGCAGCATATAAGTTACGCGCTGCTGAAGACCATTCGCTGTCGGCGCAAAGCAATACCTGGTCTGTAACAGGAATGCCAGGCGTATATTCGCCATAGGTAAGCACTCCTATACTTTTTCCAGGTCGATCTGCTATTGCCTTATCAACATCAGCTGTAAACATTACCGGCGTAACCGGGCTGTAATGGGCCTTGGACATACCCGGTGCCAGGATCGAATGACCTGAATAGTGAGCGATGGAGCCGGTTACCTCCCTGATATCATCTGCTGTAATTACGCCCTGCCTGTAAATAACAGGAGTGTCCCCATCAAATCCCACAATAGTAGATTCTATGCCTGCGCCACAGGGGCCTCCATCGAGAATATAACGGATCTTTTCACCCAGTGTAGCCAATACATGCAGCGCAGTAGTGGGGCTGATGTATCCCGAGGGGTTAGCGCTAGGGGCCGCTAATGGCAGGCCTGTACGCGACAATAATTGGTGCGTTACCGGGTGCGCGGGGATCCTTACCGCTACAGTATCCTTGCCCGCAGTAACTATATCCGGCACTATCTTCTTGCGGGGCAGTACCAGCGTTAACGGACCAGGACAGAAACGAGCCATCAACTGCCGTGCTACGTCCGGAACATAGCTAACAAATTCGTCTACCTGTCCGGTTGCCGCCAGGTGTATGATCAGCGGATTGACAGTAGGCCGTTGTTTTACTTCGTATATTTTAGCTACAGCTGTTTCATCGAGCGCATTTGCCGCGAGGCCGTAAACTGTTTCGGTAGGGATAGCCACCAGCTTGCCTTGCTTCAGCAGCTCTGCCGCCAATGCTACATCTGTACCAATATTATTGAACATATATTTTAAGGATTACACCAATTGCAGAACATTGGTGATTCGGTTTGTTTACCGTGCGGGAAAAGGCGCACATCGCGGTGCTCGCAACGCTGGCAGCCATACACATGTGCATGCGTGCTTCCGGTTGGTGCGCCACAAGCTTCGCAGGGCAACCCTACACGCACATCGACCACAGAAAAACCGGGGGTATTACATGCAGGGCATGCTGTATTGACGAGTTTCGCCAGCTTTGCAGTTGCCCGCTCAATGACCTGCATGCGCAGCGGGTTGTGCATAGCACGCATATCGGTTTCTATATACACCTGTCCGTACGTACCCAACAAATGGATTACTTTCTCTTCAAGCACGTCGTGCGAGGTTATGCCTTTTGTCATGAATTGTATATCCTCTTTGTCTTTTCTGACAATGAGCGCATGTGAGGGGAAGCGGGCCGCGCGGGCAAAATCTGTCACCTCCCGCCACGAGGTAAGTAAGGCTCCGTTAAAGTTGGTCTCTGTGCTTAACTCCCTGGCTTTAAATTCTAGATTATGCTCCAGGTCTAACAGTAGTACTATTTCATCATCGGCCGGCACAAAGTGCATGGCAGGATGAGGACCGAAGGAGCCTTCGCTGGCAATAACGAGCGAGCAATTATATTGCCCGCCCGCCAACCTGCACTTTTCCCGGGCTGCCTCCAGCGGATCCATCGTGCGCTCTATTTCTCCGCTGAATGTGCCCAGTTGGTCGGTATTGATATCCGAACCAATGACGACCGCAACCCCTAGTTCTCTTTCCAGTACGGATGCCATCACCTGCTCTTTAGCATGCATAGTGGCAATTACCAGCTTACGACCTTTGAAAAAGTCAACACTCATATTCAGTTTTGTAAAACGCTATGGTAATCGGGACAAAACTCCAGCGATAGTTTGGCGTGGATAGCCACATGTGAATAATTGCCCGCTCTCAAAGTCTGTTTTATCCTCCTTATTTCTGCGTCCAGCTCCCTGATACGCCTTTCGGAATGCTCTATATCTTCCTCAGCCAGGTTGACCGTATCGATCTTCGCTATGTGAAAGTTGGTCTTCACGTTATACAATTCAGAGAGTAGCTGTTCTGCTTCCTCAACTGTGTAGCGGCCATTCAATAATATCGAATCCATGTTTATTTTTGTTTTACTAGTGAGTAATTATTGTCCCTGTGCTGCTGTGAATGCCGGCACACCATCCATCAGATAAAGATTCTCTGTCTTAATTATTTCCAGACCGCGGTGGTGTATCTTCTGTAATAAGTCTATTGCAGCCTGGTAGCTAACGCCCTGCTGAGATTCGCGGGTAAAGCGGCACCGCCAGTGGTCGGTACAGAACGTTTCAGGGAAGCCGTTGGGCCATACTTTAGTACCCCTATTGGTGATCATCTTCAACTTAAGGCCACTCGATTCTATATCTTTCAACTTTGCGGCCAGGTTATCGGCATTACGCTCTTTAAACTGCAGGAACACATCAACACCTATCAGTTCCTTAACCGACGGCACTGTTTCTGATATTTTAATGTCGAAGTGCTTATTGCCATTGGCGTAGTCTGCCTTGCTAAACCTTAGCGGCAGAAGACCCAGTCTTGCTATCACTGCATCAGCAAATGCCTGCGTACCTACTTTTTCTTTAGATACAGTTTCGTTGTAGATATCAGAAGTGTGTACACCATCCTCAATTGTTCTTAACCAAGCATTGTGTATCTTCTCAGCAACATCAGCCTGTTTGATGTGTACCAGCATCTGCACGGCTGCCAGGATGAGACCAGAGGGATTGGCTTTATCCATACCTGCTATACGCGGCGCTGAGCCATGAATTGCCTCGAACATCGCAAAGCCATCGCCTATGTTGGCACTACCTGCCAAACCTACAGAACCGGTGATCTGTGCAGCCACGTCACTTAATATGTCTCCGTAGAGATTTGGCATTACGATCACGTCGAACACTTCTGGTGTTTCTGCCAGTTTCGCCGCACCTATATCTACTATCCAATGTTCTTTTTCCAGTTCAGGATATTCCTCTCCTATGCGGTCGAAGGTTTTATGAAACAGACCATCGGTCATTTTCATAATATTGTCTTTGGTGAAGCAGGTCACCTTCTTACGGCCATAAGCCCTGGCGTACTCAAAAGCATAGCGGATTATCTTTTCCGTACCGGGCTTAGATATCAGCTTCAGGCATTGTATCACCTCATCGGTCTGCTGGTGCTCAATACCTGCATACAGGTCTTCTTCGTTCTCACGTACTATCACCACATCCATTATAGGGTGTTTTGTATGTACATACGGATGGTAAGACACACAAGGACGAACATTAGCGTACAGACCCAACACTTTACGGGTAGTTACATTCAGGCTCTTATAGCCACCACCCTGGGGCGTAGTTATAGGCGCTTTGAGAAATACTTTATTGCTCCTCAAAGAATCCCACGCTTTGTTACTGATACCGGCAGAATTACCACCCAGGTATACCTTCTCGCCTATTTCAATTTCGTCAATTTCGATGCGGGCACCTGCTGCTTTGAGGATCTTCAGCGTCGCAGTCATAATTTCTGGTCCTATACCATCGCCGTAAGCTACCGTTATTGGTGTATTTACGTGGCTGAGACCGTTTACCAATGTTGCATTCTGTGGTTTTACTGTGGTTTCCATATACTTTATTTTAAGAGGTTCTTATTTTGTTCTACTACCTTTTTTGTGTTAGCCAGTTTCAGCTCCGCCAGTTTTGTTTTTATATTGTCATCTGCTATAGATAACATCTGCGCTGCCAGTATACCTGCATTGTGCGCGCCGTTGACGGCTACAGTTGCTACCGGCACATCGTTGGGCATCTGCACTATAGAGAGTAGCGAGTCCCAACCATCAATGGAATTACTGGACTTTACCGGCACGCCTATCACCGGCACTGTAGAGAGGGCAGCCATCATACCCGGCAAATGAGCCGCACCGCCGGCACCTGCTATTATTATAGCCACTCCCCTTTCCTGCAACGACCTGGCGTATTCAAACATCCAATCGGGGCTGCGATGAGCAGATACCACCATGAACTCGTGTACTATCCCCAGCTTTTCCAGCGCCGTGGCAGCGGGGCGCATCACCTCCGCATCAGAGGCACTACCCATTATAATTCCAACTTTCTTAGACATAACCTTCCTTTAAAATATGTTTGATCATTATTGATTTTGAAACTGCATCTTCCCATTTAACATCGGTAATGGTTACATGCCCCATTTTGCGGCCCTCGACACCACCCTTTTTACCGTACCAGTGTAAATGCATATCACTGGTTCCCAGGATGGTCTTCAACGCCTCCATTACTGCATGCCTTTTATGTGCGGCAGGCTCCAGTATATTTACCATTACAGATGGTGTAGTAGTCCTGGCGCTACCCAGCGGTAAACCCAGTATTACCCTCAGCTGTTGTTCGAACTGCGAAGTCCTAGCTGCTTCTATGGTGTGATGGCCACTGTTGTGCGGCCTTGGAGCCAGCTCGTTCACATATATCTTTCCATTAGTGGCTATGAACATTTCAACCGCCATAATACCCGTGAGACCAATAGCTTCTGCCACGCGGATGGCGATGGTGCAAACCCTTATGGCCGTCTCATCGTCCAGCCCGGCTGGGCAAACCTGGAAATCCAGCAGCATCCGCTCCTTATCAAACATCATCAGTACGGGATCGTAGCATTCTATTACCCCACCTTCACTCCTGGATACAATGACAGAAATCTCCTGCTTGATATCTACCAACTCTTCCAATACACAGGGATCTTCGAAAGCCTTTGAAAAATCCTCGGCGGTCTTCAGCATCAAAACACCCTTGCCATCGTAGCCATCGGTACATTTCTTCAATATACCCGGCAGTTTGTCGGTATAGTTCACCAGCTCAGCCTTATCCATAACCAGCCAACCCATTGCTACCGGTATATTGTGTTCTTTAAGAAACTGCTTTTGCACGTATTTGTCCTGTATCAGTTCCAGTGTTTCAGGCGATGGATATACCTTTACTCCCTTATCGCGCAGTGTGCGGAGTGCATTTGTATTAACAGCCTCCTTTTCTATGGTTATAATATCCAGCTGCTCACCGAATTTCAGCACATCGTTATAATCCATTGGATCACCGGCAACAAAAGAGGAACTGTAGCGGGAGCATGGCGCCGAAGGATCTTTATCCAACACCGATACATTAAGACCATAGTCTATTGCATACCTTAGTAACATAGACCCTAGTTGTCCCCCTCCCAGTATTCCAATTTTCAGATTATCGAACATATTGCGCTGTGCATGTCTATTGACAGCACAAATGTGACGCATCATTTCTATTAAATTTTATTTAACCTTTTGATAAACAGCATAAATAAAATTTATCAATACCATTGAAAATCAATACTAGCGCAGTTCTGCCCGAAACAACGGAAATAAAAAGATCGCTTGTTTTACATAAAATTTATTAATTTAAATTGCAGAAAACATAAAAAAATCCATGAACTATACACTCAACCAGCTGAAAATATTCCTGAAAGTTGTACAGGCCGAAAGCATTACTAAAGCAGCAGAAGAGTTACACCTTACGCAGCCGGCAGTATCTATCCAGTTAAAGAACTTCCAGGACCAGTTTGACCTGCCGCTGACGGAAGTAGTAGGGCGTCAACTATACATTACCGATTTCGGGAGGGATATAGCTGCCACAGCGGAGCAAATACTGGAGGGTGTTAATACACTGAATTTTAAAACACTTGCCCATAAAGGACAACTTACCGGCCGACTGAAAATATCGGTGGTGTCAACAGGCAAATATGTAATGCCGTACTTCCTGGGCGATTTTCTTAAAATGCACCCTGGCGTAGAACTGTTGATGGACGTGACGAATAAAGGTAAAGTGATAGAAAGCCTTGAGAACAATGAAGTGGACTTCTCCCTGGTATCAGTATTGCCGGATTCACTTTCTGTAGATTATGTGCGCCTGATGCAAAACAAACTCTTCCTGGTAGCCAATCGCGATACTGCATTCACAAAAAGCAGCTACAACAATTCTGTTTTTGAAAAACTACCGCTTATATACCGGGAACAAGGTTCTGCCACCAGGCTGATAATGGAACGCTATATACATGAACATAAAATACCGGTGCTGAAGAAGATGGAACTGACATCGAACGAGGCAGTAAAGCAGGCAATAATAGCAGGCCTTGGCTGCTCTATAATGCCGCTGATAGGTATTAAGAACGAATTGAGCACAGGCGAACTACAGATAATACCTGTAAAGAAATTCCCCATAACTACACATTGGCACCTGGTGTGGCAAAAGCATAAAAAATTCTCATCAGCTGCCAGCGCCTACCTGGAATACGTAAAAAAGGAAAAAGAGAATATTATTCACAGCAAGTTTGACTGGTTTGAACGATACTAGTCGCTGGAACGACCGCTTGCTGCCTGCCATTTTACTATAGTGTTTACTTCTACCGCCAACAATGGTGCCCCTATAGGCATTCTTTTATTTGATGGGGTTACTGCATCAGCTATTGAAGATATAATCCACTCTGCATTCAATACAATAAGCGAGTCAGCATTTAAAGCCACGGGGCGGCCCGACCAGTTGCCTGGCAACCTGATTAAAACAGTGGATTAATTTGTTTTTACGGTATCAAAATTTAAATTTTGCTCTGGACGCAAAATACTCACATTTACACCAATGCTCAGACTATATAACTTTCATTTAAAACAATGAGAATACGCCTTTTTGAATTTGAAGATTTTAGCTGGTTCCCAGCTGTTCTGAGGGATGGGGGTACCGATTATTTAAAGTACTTCTTATTTGCTACAGATCTTTATCATCCGTGTGTACCATTATTGCGGAATACATTAAAAAGGGTTGGTGAAAATAGAGTACTGGATCTATGCTCGGGCAGCGGCGGGTATATTGAAAAGGTAGTAAGGCACATCAATTATAACACATCAGACAGAATAACAATTACGCTGACCGATAAATTCCCCAACATACCTGCCTTTGAATCTATCCGGCAAAACAATTCAAACTATATCAACTACATTTCATATCCTGTAAATGTTTTTAGTATACCTGAAGAACTTGAAGGAACAAGAACAATGTTTTCTGCAATTCATCATTTTAAACCGGCAGAGGTCCGACTAATTTTGCAGGAAGCAGTAAATGCACGAAAAGCTATCTGCATTTTTGATGGGGAGCGAACGTTGTTGGCAATTGCCGGGATACTTATCCTTCATCCAATTTTGTTCCTCATTCTTACACCCTTCTTTAAACCTTTAAAATTCTCCCGCTTTTTCTTCACCTATATAATCCCTCTTATACCGCTCTATACTATATGGGACGGAGTCGCTTCAGTGCTGAGCATGTACGAACCTGAGGAACTCAAAGCAATTGCACAATCAATTGACAGCACTCATTTTGTTTGGGAAGCAGGAAAAACAAGGAACAAATTTGGACTAAGGGCAAATTACCTGATCGGCTATCCGCAATTATGACAACATCAAGATAAATTTCTGACCTCTTTCATATTGCTGTCTGTGATATTTGTGATTTCAGTTCCGATATTCGATATATTCATTTCGATTTTGCTACCTGCTCAGAAACAGGACAGAAGCGCCCAAGTCAACGAACCATTGAGAAAGTGTGCCAGGTGCCAGGCCCTGGTTCAGTAGTAAAATGCGTTCAAAAAAACGTCCTGATCACTGTAACGATCGATGAAAAAATATACATGAATCCAATAAAGCGTTGCAGCGCTACCTCGTTTATCTGCAGCGATCTTATTATAGCGTTTCCAAAACGCATATAAGCGATGAATATTACTGCACAGCCAATGATGTTAAAAAACGCAAAACCAGACACTGCCTTAATACCACCGAATGGCTGGAGCAATGCGTAGATATAAAGCCAGAAAGTTACCTGCTGAGGATGAATAACAATACTGACGATACCCCTGGCAACAATTGTATTGATCTTACGCTGCTTACTTTCAGCCCGCTCAAGCAATATCCAGCAACCGAAAAACAACCCTAAAATACAGCCACCGTAATTAAGTAAAATGGCTACTGTGCTATTGTTGCCTATTGCGGCGTATGAATTTAGCGCAACAAAACAATAAATATATTCAAATATCAATGCGAAGACAATAATGCCGCTGAGCAGCAAATACCTCCTGTCCTGGTAGAGCGACATAAGCATTGTGTTGATATTCCCCGGGAAGAGATATCCATAAACTCCGGCACCAAAAGCAAGATACCACATATTACGCCGCCCGTTTTTTGTATGCCTTCTCTTCTACCTTCAATCGCCGGTATTCATTCATTGTCATAAAAGCACTGCCCTGCTGCTTATTGTGCATCGCTATTTCGAACATCCGGCGATAATGCCACAGTATATCGGACTGCGCCTTCAAAAAGCTAAACCTGGGATCATAGATATGCGCAGGCTCAGCTCCCGCTCCATTCAATTCCATAATAGCAATATGTTCACCTTTCTTTAGATCATCGAGGCTTTTTACGCGCAGATCGAAACGGCCATAATAAAATCCCGGGATTTGCCGGCAGATACTATCGAACGTGGTCAACAACTCATCATCTATGATAGCCCTATAGTCTTTGAACTCAGCCCCTCTCACGTGATTGCCATAAGGCACCAATATCAGTTCCTCGCCATCAACTAATACATCTGCGAGCCGGCTGGCGAACTGCTTAAACAGCACATTCTTCTGCAAGTAAGCCCTATCGGCACTTAAGATCAAATCCCGTACGGATGAATGACCATCACCAATAATACTCAGTAGTTTCTTGTAAGTTACAGAGGAGATCACTCCTTTATCTGTGTGGGGGTGCCTGACGTAGAATATACTTAGCTCTACGGGATAATCAACATACGCCTGTATTAAAAAAGTCACCCTGTTTTTCTCGCGGTACTCCGCCAGTTCACTTACGCTGTTTATCTTCTGTACGCCCCATCCCCGTTCTCCTCTGTCGGGCTTTGCAATTAACGGGAAAGCTATACCGGCGGCTTCTATCCGCCTTGCTACCTGTTCTATACTTTCCTTTTCACCTATTTGCACGGTAGTTGGATAAAGATGCTCGGGGATCAGCTGAAAAACATCCCATTTACTTTCAAAAAACATACCGCCTGTTTCTATTCCGGGGTTAGCAGCCGAAAAAAAGAAAAGCGACCTGGCGCGGGCGGAAAGATATAAATAGTAAAAGCCAAGTGGCATATATACTATCCATTGCGGCCAATATTCCCAACTAAGTAATTTTATAAAGAAACGTCGCATGATCGAAATAGTGAAAACAATAACTTATGGAATAAGATGTACGGGGCTGGCAGGAAACGAGGCCGCGTAATACCTGTATTTCCGGAGATCGTAATAATGAAATTGTGGCGCTGCATTATCCAGGTTAATACAACTGTAACTCAATGTCTTTACCTTCTCCCGGTTTATAATAAATCCGTTCATACTGTCATCCACACTATTAAAAAAGTCGAGCAAAGACAATTTATCTACAGGCGGGCGCATAGCCATCCAGTTGTGAAACAAATGCGCTCTCTGCAACCTTGCTTCTGCATCATACAAGGTAGCTGAAGAAAAAATGTGGCAAGTATTCACATCCAGCGGCTGCCTGTGCTTTTCTACCCCGTCCCAGGTAAGCCGGAACAAGAGCCCGTCCGTGAACACTATCAAGGTATAAGGTTCTACGCCCGCCATAGGCATCAGCAGCCAGTCTACAACCGGCAAACTGCTATCCAGTAATTTTTTAACCACCAATCCCCTGCTCATTACATAGGGCGGCAACGATATATGTTTCTCAAATGCACCGTTCAGCAATATCATCGCTGTATTGCGGTCATTCATACCTATCCAACTACCACCACCAAGCGGGTCTAATGGCATAATGTATCTTGTATCGGCACCTTCAAATACTGCAGGAGGAACTGACGCTTGCCTCAACGGGCTTTCATCGCGCAACGACGCAATAATTCCCGAGCTGCCTGTTGGGATGTATACCATTGTGCACATACAGTTATGCTTGAATAGTGGATCTCTCCTGTTTATATTTAATAGTAGAGTATGCCATACCGAAGTTCTGGTCTATGTTGTCGATGCCCATCTCCACTAATGCTACTTTTATTAATGCCAGGTGGTGTATTGCGTGTTCTATATTGTATACAATTTCGCGATAGTACGATGTGTCAACCATCAGCCCATCGCCCGACAATTTTATCAGCTTATCGGGCCTTTGTGCTGAGTATTCCAATATGGTCAGCAAACTTAGCGCCTGGTCTTTATCTTGCTCTATCGAAAGATCGCGTACCCGGTTGTAGTAGTCAACCACGCCAATATCATATCCATTAACAGCACAACCCAGTAATTCCAGTATATGTCGTGTATGCCCACCTATAGTTGCATTGCTAAGGTATTTAGACGGGTGTGTAAAATTGCTCTGCGACAGATCAGCAAGTAATTGCCTGAGATAATCCAGTTGTTCAGAAAGTTGTGTGAATATCATAAGCCGGTTAAAATTTGTATGAAATTTCAGGTAGTAATGCAATGCTGCGCGTAAGGCCATCGGGTCTCAGATCCCTCACGATCACGGGCCGTCCGGACAGCAAACCAAAAGACCACCTGGCTGTTGTGTAGGTTATGTTCAACGTAAGGTTTACCGTGGCTCCGCCAGAACCTTTGATAGTTTCCCTTTGCCCCGTATTCATATTTGTGTACTCATCTTCCGACAGGTGATAAATAGCCAGCAGCCCCGGAATAACGCGCCACTTCTTTAGCTCTATTAAGCTATATGATGCTTTAGCAATAACATCGGCCTTACGACGCAAATTGTTCGATTCAGGATAAGCTGCTGGAACATTGTCTGGCCATAGCATGCCGGAGAACATGTTGCTATTCACCTTGCTCAACGGCTGTTGATAGCCTATACTGAACAGCCATTTTTTATAATTAAGGCTAACGCCTGCAATACCATCGTAAGTGCCCAATGAACTCTGGTATTGCATAGGTAACGACAAACCATCTTTCTTCAGATTACTGTTGCTCAACGGGATCTTGCCACCAACCACCACAGACAATTTAGCGCTATTGCTAAGCTGCATTGTTTTAGTAATAGCCAACAACACATCGCCCCAACCGGCTGCCACGCCCAGCCTGCCCGATGCACGATTGGCGCTTATTTTCACCTGGACTTCTATTCCCTTTAATGGTACAAAGCTATATTGTATGGCAGGCGTCAATACAAACACACGATCATCGCCCCAGCCATTGGCCATAGATAATGAGAGCCTATGCCTTGCAATACCGGTATCCACCGGTTCTTGTCGCAATGGCCCCATTGTACATACACCTGCATCACTACAGCCTTGTGCAAAAGCGGTTGAGGCTGACAGTCCGACCAGTAACAATAATATCCGCTGTAGCATTACTTCCCTTTTATTTTCTGAAGTAATGCTATCGCCTGGCTTTTATGAAGCAGGCTTACCACCAGGCAACTGACAAATACTATTATGGCGTATAGAAACAGCTGTCCACCATCACCAGCCGACTCTATCCCTAACACAAACAGGTGCGATGCGATGGCACCACTCATTACACCCATACCAAGTACAGCACCAATAAACGCTGTGGCGGGAATAAGCAGCAATATACCGGTGATCAATTCTGTAATGCCGGTAAGTATGCGGCCCCATGGCTCTATACCCAGTTTTGTAAATATGGCTATAGACTCCGGGTGGGCAGAAAACTTAAAATAGAGTGTCTGTAATAAAATAACTGCTGCTACAATTCGCAGCACCCACGAAATAATATTGCGTGCTTTCATTTTTAGTTTTTTATACAGTTACGGCTTTGCGATTATCGCTGTCCAGTTTTTGTCTGCCTTAGACTTCAGGTTACTTTCGTCCTTGTTCCACTTAGGCAGTGTGTTATTTGTCCAGGTATGGTAGAAGAGGTAAAGCTTGCCGTCCAGTATCTTAAAAGTCTCCGGGTCTATCTCTACCTTCTCCCCGGCAAATCCAATAGCGTATGCACACCAGCCACCATACTGGGGTTCGTATGCTTTGTAGTTCTTTAAAAGTTTGGCTTTATTCTCCGCAGACGAGCAATAATAGATGATGCCATCGGCATCTACCGCAAATTCCTTTTTACCTTTTACTGCCTTGTTTTCGGTAAAGTATGCTACGGGGTCGTAGCCCTTTATAGCAACTTTATTTTCCAGGTTAAACTTCTTAAGCCTGATGTCTTTTTGTGCATTGGCCCGCAAACCGAAGAATATCAAAACCAGCAGTAGTGTTGCTTTTAGTTGGTGCATCTCTTTTTTTTTCTGCAAAGAGAGTCCAAATTCAAAGTATGCACAATGGCGAAATTTCCCGTTAACTGGTACATTCTTCCCATTCTTATTCTCCGGATTCACATTGACGCAGAGACACTTACCTGCAACAACAATAACTCAATGGCTTACACCTCTTGTAACACTTCTTTCGACTTTTTGAGCTGCGTAGGCGTTAAAGAGGTTGCTCCTTTTATAAACTTGGTAAAGTGCGATACATCTTCGAAACCGAGCTCGGTTGCTATCTCCTTTATCGATTTATCAGTGTAGTAAATCAGCCGCTTCGCCTCTGCAACCACGCGATCGTGTATAATGGTTATAGGCGATTTCTTACTGTACCGGGCAAATATGTTGGATATGGTTTTGGGCGACCTGTGTAGTTGTGCTGCGTAAAATTTCACCTGCTTTTCTTTACGAAAATGCATTTCTACCAACAGGTTGAACTTTCTTAATAGATTAAATTGTTCTTCGGCAGGGTCTTGCTGCAGGTATTGCTTTTTAGATAAACGGGTAAGCGAAATAATATACTGCACCAGCAGCATGCGCAGCATAGGTGCCTGGGTAGAATCGCTGAATTGTATCTCTTCGCGAATAAGATCTATTAATCGTCCCGTTTTTTCTGTTTCCTGCTCGTCCAGCGAAATAAACATAACGGGCGTGGGACCAAAAAACAAAAAGCCAACGCAGCTTACTTCGGCATCATGATTCACAATACAATAAAATTCCCGGTTGAACTGCACCAGAACTATATCATCCATACACTCAAAACTGAACGACTGATTGAGCATTATAGGCAGTATAGTATTGGTAGCAAAGTCGTAGGTGATCTCGTCAATTTTTATTTTCTGCGTGCTACCCCGGTTCCATGCGATGGTATGAGTGTTGAAGCCGGACTTTTGTGCATAAAAATTCTGGTGCAGGCTTGTTTCACCTTCAATAAGGCGTAGCCTTCCTTCACCGTTCTGTTCTTTGAACTCGATAACCATAATTTGTGTAGTTGAGATGTGTGTATGGATACATCTACGATCACAATACAAATTTAGCTTTACCACACCATATATTAAATAGTCTTTTAACAACTAATGCATAAGCTATTGGATAATGTATAGAGCATCCTACTAATTGCTTTATGTAAATTGCAACTTTTGCCCTCGGTTCTAACAAGAGTAAGCGCTTATTGCAGGGCAACTTTATGTAATAAAAAAAAGGAAGCTAACTAAACAGCTTCCTTCTTATCAGTGGTCTCGCCAGGAATCGAACCTGGATCTGGAGCTTCGGAAACTCTTATACTATCCATTGTACTACGGGACCGAAGGGACGCAAAAATAAGGGATTTAATGTGTTTCTCATCGATATAGAAAAACAAAACAGCTTGCTGGGTTTTCTGCAAGCTGTTTTTGCCCATTTGTTGCCCTTGATTACGGATTAACAGAAATGGTTCCAACGTTAGTTACATTAGCATAGTTTATATTAACACTGCTCGTATAGGTAATGTACGGTGCAAACGAAGGCACAACCATTAGCTGATAAGAACCTGACGCCAGTCCGCCAATCACGAAACGGCCATCGATTCCTGACGGCATAGCTACCGATGTATCTGTTCCCTGTATTGCATATACGGTAGAAAAGGCGGCCAGTGGCATAACATAACCAGCTATCTGGCCATTGGTTGTAGCACTGTAGGCACGTATTACAGGCTTTAGCTTGTAGCTACCGTTGCCTGTTTGCATTACAGATTTGCCGGCATCAAAATCCAACCATAACGTATAGGCTACATTGGCGTCCAGCGTGGTATTAAAATTAAGTTTCAACCCACTTTCCTGCGCCGACGGAGTATTGAGCGGATAACTTGTACCGGCCACCACTACAGAGTTATTGTTACCCAGTATCAGCCTTATCTGCTCTACCCTACCTGCAGGCAGGTTAGCACTCAGCAGCATAGTATCCATACCATTCCTGAAGCTTAACAAGTTATATACGCCAGGTCGCGCCGGAACAAGCATTATTTCAGAATGACCGCTTACGGTTACTGCCACCTGCTGGATGTCTACATATACTGCGTCATAATTTGCAGGGGCATCGGTGAGTTTCATGGTAACCTGGGCATTACCCTGCTGGTTGTTGTCATTTTTTTTGCACGCGCCCAGGCCTGCAATAAGGGCTACGGCGCACATCACATTCACAATTATTTTTTTCATAAGAGTCGTTTTATCTGATAATTAAAAAAACTATGCCCGCTTATGGCGGCAGAATGTCGGTTGAATGGAGGGTGATAAAGGCGTACACTCTCCCAATGGCATGCCGCCACTGCGCTTCGGGTAATTGTAAAATTATTGTTAGTTTATGTAAATAGGTGCGCAAATACACGCTGTAATCATCCAAATAACTGCCGTTTTAGGCTAAATTGCAGAGTTGTTTTAAATCAATTCCTGCTCAATATATGATCAATGCCGTTATTGTAGATGATGAGCCGCGTAGTGTATCGGCCCTGCAGGCCATACTTAAAAACTACCATCCGCAGGTAAATGTGCTGAGTACGGCCAATAATATTACCAGGGGGCAGGAAATAATACAGGCGCTGAAGCCCCAGCTTGTGTTCCTGGATATTGAAATGCCCGATGGCACAGGGTTTGACCTGTTGGGCAAACTGGCACCTATAGAATTCGACGTTATTTTTATTACCGCTTACGACCAATATGCGGTCAACGCTTTCCGCTACGCATCGCTCGACTACCTGCTGAAACCCGTAGACATGGCATTGCTGAGCGAGGCAATAGCACGGGCGCAAGTGCGTGTAGATGAAAAGCAACATGCAGAAAACTACAAGCTGCTGCTGGAAAACCTGCAAAAGAAACGCGCCGAAGACCAGCATATATCTGTAACCGACGGCAATGCCCAGCAATTGGTGAAAATAAACGACATTATGTATTGCACTGCCGATGGCAGCTATACGTGGATGCACCTTGCAAGCGGTAAAAAATACCTGTCATCGCGAAGCATGAAGGAGTTTGAAGAGATGCTGCCCAATCATATTTTCTGCCGCATACATCATGGTCATATCATCAATGTACAATACGCCGAAAAACTACTCAGAGGTCGCGGCGGTAGCGTAATAATGAAGGACGGCACCGAACTGGAAATAGCAGTGCGCCGTAAAGAGGCCGCTATGAAGATGCTGAAAGGCTAAAAGCCGGGCTGCACAGTAGTAAACTAAATTGGCACATCTGTATAGAATTATTCTAAAATGTGAGTCGCGCAGAATATATTTGTTCTTCAAACTCCAAAACACATAAAAATGAAAAAGATCATCGTGGCACTATCGGTGCTGGTAACATTGAGTGCAGGCAGTGCCATGGCGCAGCAAAAGGGTGCTGCAAAACCTAAAGCCGCTGCTAAGTCAGAAGTAGCTATAGTTGGTAAATGGCACCTGGTTGATGCCAAGTTCAAACAAACACCGCCAAACACAACTCCAGAGCAGATAAAAGAATCTATGGAGAAAGAAAATATGGTGTATGAATTTACTACAGACGGTAAAGTAAAAGCTACATCTAAAAGCGGCACCGACGAAGGTGGCACTTATACCCGCAGCGGCAACAAGCTGACCATACAGGACGCAAAAACCAAAGAATCACAGAGCCTGATCATTAAGAGCCTTACTGATAAGGAACTGCAGATGGGTATGGATGATGCTATGACAATGGTATTTGAGAAGATATAAGCATTACCGCAATAAACAGCAATAACATATATAACGCACAACGTACAGTTGTGCGTTATATAACACCACTACCCTTCTTCCTCCCCTCCTCCTTTTTTACTTAACACTAAAACATAAATAGAAAATGACACTCCGCGGTATTACAGCGGCTGTGACCTTGTGTGCCCTTACGGCCGCAAACAGCCACAGCTATGCACAAGTGAAAAAACTGATCAAAAAAGCAGCTACAGAAACGCTGATAGACAGAAGCGTTGACCGAGCTACAAGCACGGCCAACAATAACGACAACAGCTCTACGGATGGCAATAACAGCTTTCCGGGAACTACTACCGCCACAGGCAACTACCAGAAACAAAAGCGTGCAGGGCAAATTGTATTTGCCGCCAACATAGACGATCTGAAGAAGGATGCCGAAAACGAAGCCGGTTTCTCTACCAAATTTGCACTCGGCACTCCTATCTACTTCAGGGCATACTACAATGTTCCGCTTACGCCTTCCATACAGGCGTTAACGCCCGACCTTAGCCCGTATATTATTACTGTTCATGCCCGTTTCAAAGTAAAGTTTACCATAGACAACAATCCTGCCTTTACCGGCCTTATGCAACAGGAATCTATGCAGAACGAATGGAAAGACAACTGGACAACATTTAAGGGTGCGCTACAGGCATCTGACGCCGAAAACTACCTGGGCCAGGACATCTTTAAAAACTTCATTACAGAGCAAGAGGATAAACTCACCAACGGCACACACACGGTAAAAATGGAACTCATCCCATACATAGACTATCCCGATGTACATGAGGGCAAGCCGGTAGCTACAGGCACATTTACTCTTACCATCAATGCCAACTCTATAGACCCGAACAATGAACGGCTATGCCTGCCTGCAGCCCAGATGAACGACAAAGAACTGGAAGCCGGTATACTGAAAGCGTTTAAGGCTAAAGGATGGAAAGAGCAGCCACAGGAAGTGCGCATTATATCTACCAAGTGGAACATACAGCGTAATGAGCGTACGGGCGTTGTAACTATGCGCACGCTTGATGCCGTTGTCGCCTCAACACGCGATGGCAAATGCATTGCGCAGGAATTCAGCTTTGCCCAGGATCACGATGGCACGCAGTTCCAGAAAGAAATATACCTGCTGGGTGTAGGTGGACAGAGAGACATCAATTGTAAATGTATAACACCAAAGAAGTAACGGCTTTACACACTTGTAAAACAAACTACCACGCTGATAAACAACCTTAAAAACACCCTGAAACAGCGATCTATATTTGCTGAAATTCCAAACAAACGATATGAAAAAAACCATACTGGTACTTGCTGCCCTGGCTACACTCGCTGCTTGCAAGAACTCAGGTTCAAGCGAAGCGGCTAATGCCAAGGACTCAACCAAAACAGAAACAAAAACTGCAGAAGCAGGCAAGCCTTCCATAGTAGGCAAGTGGCACCTGGCAGATGCGAAGTTCACCGAGAAACAACCGCCTAACCAAACTCCTGAATCTATAAAGAAAACCATGCAGGAGCAGGACATGAACTATGAGTTTACAAGCAATGGCGTGGTGATATCAACTTCCAACGGCAAGTCTGACAGCGACCAGATCTACAGTCTGAACAACAATAAAATAATAACGAAGAACGTGAAGACTGGCGAACAAGACACTGTCAACGTACTTAGCCTTACTGATAAAGAATTGCAAGTCAATATGGAGGATATGATCATGATATTTGAGCGCGTACAATAAAAGAACCACGCCCCTTTTAACCGTAATACCATAAGTATAACGCACAGCCGTCTATTGATTGTGCGTTATAAATTTCCCTGATGACCGCGGCATATTGTCGCTAAATTCCATTACAACCATGACTATCGGTACAATGTTCTTTGGCGCCGTAAAGAAGGTAGAAGGCCAGTATATAGAAACCAAATTCCTGGTGATAGGCATACCACTTGTGCCCATTACATCTATGCTGGTGACCGGCGGCGGAGTTAGAAGCAGAACCGGGTACGAGATAGAGCCACACACTGAAAGCATCATTGCCGGCTATACAAGAGTAATTTTTGGGGTAGCCTGTTTTACCTGCCTTTTATTAGGTTGGCTGTTAAAAGAAGATAAAACCCTGCTATGGGGATGTGCACTATTGATACCCGCGCTGTACTTTAACCTGGTATATGGCAAAGCATCGCAGGAAGAAATTGCAGAGCGTAGTAAAATGGGACATGCTATTGGCCTGTATGTATTGCCTGAATGGTTCGACCGGGCCACGCAATCGCGCTTGTGTAACCACACCACGGAACAATATGCCGAGCTATACGACGTAAGCGACTGGAAACAGGAAATAGACAAGCCCGACTTGGACAATGATCAGTTGAAACTGCTTTATGCTATCGCTGCATTTAATTACCATGTGTCGCCAACCACGGATAACAGACGTCTGCTTACCGTAGCAGACCAACGCTATACCGACAGCGGACAAGTTTATTTTTGATACGTTTAGTGCAGGCATGGCTGCTTTCCAGGAGGCCGGCCTCTTTATCTGAAGGCTATATTTGCATACTTTATGAACAATACGACAATTGATCCGGAGGTAATGGCCCGGTTTAAAAAGATACTGGGTATAACACTGGGCATACCCGCAGTCATCTCTTTCATATTCACACAAATGCAGTGGTACCCCGCTACCTATGCTATAGATTGGCTAACAGATGAAAAAGGTGAGTTCAGCTTCAAACTGGCTTTCGCCATCAACTTTGTGTTCCTGGCTATACCGGCAGGCATTATTACAGCCCTCGTAGTAATGGCCACCAACAAGAAAAAAGGCGTTTAGCTATTTGCCTTTGGCCAGAATGCCCTCGCAAATATTGCGGGCTATACGCGGCCCCTCGTATATAAAGCCGGTATACACCTGCACCAGCGATGCACCGGCCTCCAGTTTTTCAATAGCGTCTTCGGCTGTAAAAATGCCTCCTACAGCTATTATGGGTATCTGCCCGTTGCTACGGGTATGTATATACTTTACTACCTCCGTAGCCCGCTCGCGTACCGGCTTGCCGCTAAGGCCGCCTGCCCCCATCTTTTCAACTTCCGCTGCCGGGGTATTCAGCCCACTGCGGTCTATGGTTGTGTTGGTAGCTACTATACCATGCAGTCCCGTTTCACGCACTATATCTACTATATCATCCAGTTGCTCGTTGGTAAGATCAGGTGCTATCTTCAGTAACAAAGGTTTTACGCTACCCTTGCCCAGTTCCGTGTTCTTACGCTGCAGCTTCATCAGCAGGTTGGTAAGGGGCTCTTTTTCCTGTAGCTGGCGCAGGCCGGGGGTATTGGGACTACTTACGTTCACTACAAAATAGTCTACCACTTTATACAGCGCTTCGAAGCACATTTCGTAATCAGCATCCGCCTGCTCAAGCGGAGTATCCTTATTCTTGCCGATATTGCCCCCTATTAATACATGCTCCTTATGCCGTTTAATACGTGGCACGGCACTATGTACTCCTTTATTGTTGAAACCCATCCTGTTGATGAGTCCCTGGTCGGCAGGCAGGCGAAACATGCGTGGCTTAGGATTACCCGACTGGCCACGTGGGGTAAGCGTACCTACTTCTATAAACCCGAAGCCCAGGCAGGCCAGCGCATCTATATGCTGTGCATTCTTGTCAAAACCCGCTGCTAACCCCACCGGGTTGGGGAACTTCAGCCCCCACAGCGTACGTTCCAGCTTAGGGTCATCAATACAATACGCCTTTTTCATCCACCTGCGGCCAATGCTGTTGTTATAGGCAAACTGCAGCCTGTTCATAACCCAGGCATGTATGGTCTCTGGTTCTGTTTTAAAAAGGATAGCGCGTAGTAGCTTGTACATAATGGGCGCAAAGGTACATCACAGGTTCGTGTATTTTAACAAATAAAAACATGCATGAATGCGCCTGAATTGTAATTTAGCAGGTAATGAACACAAAGTATTGCTATCTGTTACTACTGCTATCGCTGCTTACACTGCCCGTAGCTGCGCAAATGATAAGGGGCGAAGTGGTAGACATGGAAGACAAGCATGCTTTGGACGGAGTGACCATACGCAATGTGCACACTACCCTTACTGTAAACACGGGAGATAATGGTTCTTTTCTGATAGCTGCAACCAGTGACCAACTGCTGGAGTTTACCCGCAAAGGCTACCAGACAGTTAGGGTAAGGATACCCAAGGGAATAGTGCCACCCTACTTTAAAATAATTATGCAGCAGGGCATTACCCCCATCAGAGAATTGCTGGCAACCAACGAGAGATACGACTATACCGAAGACAGCCTGCGCTTTTATGAATTATACAAGCACGAGCTGGACATGCCGCGCCTGTCGGCCATAGGCAGCATACAGCACCCCTTCTCTGCGCTGAGCAAGAAGAACAGGGAGGTTTGGCGTTTCCAGGACAACTACACAGCTACGGAAAAAGAGAAATATGTAGACCGCACTTTCAACAAAGAGGTGATCACCAAATATACCGGCCTTACCGGTGATAGCCTGGCGTATTACATGGTAAAGTTCCGCCCCAGCTACGAGGATCTTCGCGGTATGAATGACTACACTTTTTTCAGCTATATAAAACGTACAGCACACTCCTACCGCAGTTATTCCCGCGGCAGGAGCGCACAATAGTCTTTGTTCGTTTACTAGTGTATTGGCTCATCTATCTGGCCATTGATCACATGCCAGTTCTGCACCGGTTTCGGCTTTTCCGCTGCTTTTTTACGCGCAGCGGCGGCTTTGCGTTTTGCGGCCAGGTTTAGCTGCACAGCTTTAATACTGTCTTGCCTGTGCTTTTGGGCTTGTTCGCCCTGTAGCTGAGCTATGCCTTCTTTAATACCGGCAGCTCTGCCATCGGCCATGCCTTTTTTAGTGCCTTCTTGCACACCACTGTCATAAGCCTGCTTTTTCACATTCGGATACATCAGGAAGCCTGCAAACGCACACAGAATTACACCGGCCAGCAGGCCCATAAAGAATTTCCCCATAATATTTAGTTGTTAAAGCGATGTAGAAGCTAAAGCGATATGAACTACCTATGTTGTAACTTAAAGTTACGGAAAAAAATGGAAATAACTTAAGCGCTTTCGATGGACATGGTTACTTCTCAACTATCCTGAACTTATCTGTGCTCTCAATTCTTTCTAGCGCTATTCCGGCCGGCAGATCAAGATATGGGATTATCGCTTTGTCATAGTTGGCAATGGTATTTACCATGTAAACGCCGGAGTTTTCGGAGTTATCAATATACTCCTGGGATTCGGTGCCTGAAAGAAAGCACCAACCTGTATCAACTTCATCCACAGGCTTTTCGCGATACATATAACCAACAGGCAGACCATCAACTGTAATTTTATCAGTGGCTATACAACCCATAGAATGGGGAAGTAATTTCATTATTTCTTCCGCCTTTAGTTTAAAATTCTTTTGTTTTGCCATAGTTAGGTTCCCGGAATTTTTGATTTCTGGAATTTGGAGTCTGGTTCTTAAAAAACTATTCCAAACTAATATTCTCATCGCCCGGCTTATACGGCAGATAACTCACAATGAACTGGAACATTTCGTCGGTGGCCTTCATACTGCCGTTCTGGTCGGTGATAATCTGCGGCGGACTGAATGGATTGTTCAGGTTGTCTTTGGTGTTATCGTATATGCCCTCTGCATAAATAGTGCTGTGTGCGGGTATCTTCACCATTTTCTTAAAGGTATAGAAATACTGCCAGTTAAAGTCCCAGCGGGGAATGGATATAAGGCGGATAGTATCTCCCGTTGGCGCAACCGCATAGGCTTTAAAGCTCTTGCCCAGCAGGTGCATGTGCGGGTTAATGGTAACCACAGATATATCTTCTGCTATCTTCAACCTGCTCATAATGGGCTTTACTGTGTTGGGTAGGATGATCATATCCGGCTCTACCGGGGCTGCCCCTAGTGTACCTAGCTGAAATTCCTGCATTGGCCTGTTGGGCGGTATCTTACTAAAGAATATATTAATATAGGAAGTATCGGTCACATCATTCTTGCCTGTAAAACCATAGTGCATATCATTGAAGATAAAGGCACCCTTGCGTGGCAGGAAGTAACCACCAATGCCGTCGGGGTATTTCTGGCCTATGGCACCCGGCAGATAGTTGACCACCGACTTTTGCAGGGTCGGATAGCTGCCATCATCGTTGGGCAGATCCAGCTTGCGGAAGGCTTCCACCAGTTTGGTAGTATCGGTGGGTTCCATGGTCACGCAATACACACCGCCAAGCGTGGTCTTCTTTTTATTGAAGTCGTACTTCACCATATCGCCGTTTACGTGGTGTACATTACCACTGCCTGGCACAAACTCTATAAGGCTGGCAAAGGTATCTGCAGGCAACTCGTAAGGTACTTTTATCAGCAGGAACTTATCGGGGCTGTTAGCCTTCAGGTATACCGGCACTACGGGTATGCGCATATCTGGGCGGCCCGCCAGCGATGCAGGATACTGAGGCAGCAACGGCATCTTGTCCTTAGGGCCTTCGGGCGCGCCCTCTTTTACCCATTTCTCCAGTATAGCTATGTCTACAGAGTCCATAATTCGCTGGCCAATAAACTGCGTATAATGCGGGTCGGCGGGCCATGGCGGCATAATGCGTGTTTTGGCGGAATAGGCTATGGCAGCAGAACTACGGCGGGCATCATCGTAAGAGATAAGCGAAAAGTGCGCACCGCCATAAGGCCTGTGGCACACCGTGCAGTTGTTGTAAAGTATAGGGGCTACATGCTCTGTGAAGGTCACCACATCGGGTATTGTTTTCTGCGGCGTTTTTGTGCCGCTGTTGCACGATGCCAGCACTGCTATAGTGCCTGCCAGTAGTACCGTATTACAGATCTGCTTCATCATACTCGCCTTGTTGCGATAATTTGCCTAATAATATACTTATGTTCAACTCGTAGCCCAGTATGATGATGACCGTATTGAGCCATACCAGCACCATAAAGGCAATCAAAGTTCCGATAGAACCGTAAACTTTGTTGTAGTTGAGGAAATTATTTACCAGGAAAAAGAATACCGATGTGGCCAGCATAGAGGCCAGTGTGGCAAAAATAGACCCTGCGGTGATGAACTTCAGCTTATGGTGCAGCGATGGACCGTAGCGGTAAATAAGGCAGAAAGTAAAGAATATCACCAGTATAAGTATGGTAAAGCTGAGTATCTTGATGGCGATGATATGCGGGTACACCTTCAGCAGTAGCCTGTTGAGCGTTTTGTTCTGCATCACCAGTACACTTAGTGTTATAATGCTCATCAGTATCAGCATGATAGTTAGCTTGATAGCTACCCACCGCCGTTGCAGGCCTGTGCGCCGTTTATATAATACCTCACTACGGTCGAAGCTTTTCATCAATCCCATCATGCCATTGCTGCTGAAGAAGAGCACCAAAAGGATACCGAACGACAGCACATCGTGGTGCTGCTTGCCCATAAAGTCTTTTACCACACCGCTTATGCTATTGTATATATGCGGGTTGGGAGCTATCAACTTTATGGTGCTCAATATCGTCTTCTGCACATCCTTCAACGGCAGATATGGCACCAGCGACAGCAGGAAGAGAAACGTAGGCGGCATGGCCATGATGAAATTGTAGGTAACCGCAGCCGCTCTTTCTGTCAACTTCACTTTCCTCATTTCCAGGAAAAAGAACTTGGCCACATTATACAGTGTTGCACCGTCCAGCCCGGGCAGCACTACCCCATGCGCTTTTCTCAGCACATACCGTACAGGCTTTAGCTTAAAGATGCTAAAGCGATGAACAGGTACTATATTGTTGGCAGGCGTATTCAGAACGGGCAAAGGTATATGATTATGGGTTCAGTATCAATTGGCCTGGGTCTATTGTTTAGCAATATAGCGTAACTCTATTGCCTGGTAAAGTCTTGCAGACATCTGCGCGTAATCAGAGATTCAAATACTAAATGTAAAATTATTACACCTTCCGGCTTTCATAGATCAATCAACATGCTTATCTTTCACAAAACTGAATTACAGTCTTTTATCTGATCTTTAATGCCCTGCAGAGGCCGGGTAAAATATCCTTTTCATGAAAATACTGCTTATTACCAGCAATGTTATGTCTGTGCCGGTTGCCCACATGCTCATGCAGAATAATTTGCTGTCAGGTATAGCCTACTCCGGTGAAAATCGTGAACATACCAATCATTTTAAGCAATTATCTGCACAGGCTGGTATACCGCTAACCATGCTTAGCTACACTACTTTTAAAGAACAGTTATTCCAGTTGCTCACTGATACCCAACCCGACATGGCCGTGGTTTATTGCTTCGGCAGGATGTTACCGGAGCATCTCCTTAAGATACCCAAATACGGATTTATCAACATGCATGCCGGGCTGCTACCGGAAATGCGCGGAGCCGACCCCATATTCGAAGCCATAAGGCAGCGTAAAAGCAATGCAGGGATGACACTTCACCGGATGGCCCAGTCATTCGATTCAGGTAATATAATCAAGAGAGAAGAGATTCCCCTTAACCCAGAAATGACCTATGGTATGCTGTCGCGCCAATTGGCAATGACAGGCGCTAAACTGTTGGCAGAAGTAGTACAGGGTATAATGCGCGGCGATGCAATAGAAGAGTATGCCCAGGATGAGACAAAAGCATGCTACTATCCAAAGGTAACGCCAGGACAGTTATTGCTGAACTGGAGCGAAATGACATCGGCCGAGATAAAGGCCATGGTAAAAGCATGCAACCCTGTAGGTAAATCGGTACCCACCAGGCTGAATGAATGGATGATAGGTGTGTGCGAGGTATCGGATGTGACGCTGCAAGGTAGTGATAACAATATAAAACCGGGTACCATACTGGCGCTGGACAGGCAGAATGGCCTTGTGGTATATTGCAAAGATGGCAAGGCATTGAACATAGAAATAACCTATACAGAGGATGCCTTTTTACCCGGCTACAAGCTGGAGATGTATGGATTAAAGCCGGGCATGTGCTTTAGCTGAGCATATTATCTAACACCGGTAAAGCAGATTGTAGCATAAAAAAATAAAGCAGGGACCAGCTATGTGGCCGGTCCTGCTTTTGTCAATTATTATCAAGGCCTTTGAGGGTAATATCCTTGTACGGCGATAATGTAATTAATAACCAGGTAAGGCTGCATGTTAGTATGCGCTGTGCCTCCCCCGGCGGTGCCGATTGTTGGCGACAGCACTGAAGGAGTAGTTGTTACATTAACAGCACCTGTAAGCGTTACCATATTGTTGTCTTGCGATGGTATAAAATTGCTTACAACCAGCGGATTGCCTGAGCCATCGCTGCCATTGCTAAATGCGCCTGCAAGGTATGTAGGTGTGTTAGGTGCAGGTACCGGCATTGGGTATGCACCTGATGTTTTAGCAACGTTCAGGGCACCGGAAAATTTCAGATTTTGCGGTGTAAGTGTGGTACCGTGTGTATGTGCAGGAAGGTTGGTAAGGTCAAGCGTCACCTTGTCAAGTCCACCCTTTGCACCCCAGGCATAGGTAATTCCTGAATTAGTATCTAGTCCCATGCCCACAGGAATACGGCCCCTGAAATCTGGCAGCCCAAATGTAGTTTTGCCGTCACCGCCATACGTAGTGCCGAGGATGGTATATAATGCCTGGTTCTGCTGAATAGTAAGGGTAGAACCATCGCATAAATGCCAACCCTGAGGCGCCCAGGGTAATGACCATTGCATTATCTGGCCAATAGTTTGATCTCCGTTCATATATTAATATTTTTATTTTAAGATTGATTTTTTTATTAATCCTGAAAATCGGGGTAGTTTCCAGCCCAGGCTATGATGTAATACATAGACAGGTAAGGCTGCATATTAGTATGCGCCACACCACCGCCTGTATTGGCAAGGCTGAGCGAAGAAATAGTGGTTGTAACGTTAAGCTGCACAGAATTGTTTAATCCTATTGTCTGGGCGCCAGCCTGGGGTGTATAAAGATTGATATCGAGGCTATCGGGAGATGGGCTGTAACCTGCAGCAGGTACCAGACCTGTAGGGTTAGCCGATGTTGCATCCAGGTTAGAGACTACTGCTTTAGCCTGCACCGCCGCGTTAGCATTAGGTATGTTCACGCTGTGGTTGTGAGCAGGCATTTGTCCCACCGTCAACTGTACTGCAGTTTCACCTTCATAAGTTTGCGCCAAAGGTAATGGTGTTACGCCATATACATTAGGGCCGTAGCCAGCTAATGTTTTACCCCTGAGATCAGGCACCTTAAAAGCATTTCCAGAGCCACCCCAACGATTACCAATGATAGAATACAGCGCAGCAAATTGGCTAACACCATATAAAGTTCCGTCGCATGCTACAAAGCCGTATGGCACCCAACTGCCAGACCATAGCATAATCTGTCCTATAAATATACCTTCCATGTTGTAATAATTTTAATGTTGAAGATTAAGGTTTTGTTGGATAAATACCCTGTGTGCAAATAAGATATACGACGCCCATTGTCGGCTGCATATTGTCATGAGACTGGTTACCACCATTGGAGCTAACCGTAGCTATTGCCCCCGTTGGGGTGACATTTATAGTATTATCCAGAACTATTGGTGAAGAAGTGGCGCCGTAGTTGTAAACATCGATAGCATTACCTGCACTATCGGTCTGTGCACAAAAACCGGCTGCCAACGCATTGCTGGTACTATTAGGGACAGAGAGTGAACCAGGGGTTGTAGATGCTTTCACACCTGAACCTGAGCTGGTCATGTTAACTGTACCAACCGTAGGCACATGCGTATGAACAGGCATCTCTGCTTGTTGAAGCGTTACCGTAGGCTGGCCTGCCTGCTGTGCGATAATATAATTTTTTGTAGAGCCGACAGGCTGCCCTGCACCAACAGGAACAAGACCCCGCATATCCGGAAGTTTGAAAGAACTGGTATTACCTCCGTAAGTTGTACCTATGAGGGAATAAAGTGCTTCATTACCTGAAATCGGGAGTGAACTGCCATCGCAAATTGCCCATCCAACTGGTATTCTTGTAGAAGGCCACATCATTATTGCGCCTAAGTATGGATCCATAAATCAAAAAAATTTGGTGAAGAATATGTTAACAGCTACAAGTTCTGAAATACTAATTCTTGATATGGAGTAATGTCATCGAAAAGGCAATTTATGGTATTGAGTACCCGTAAATAGGGAATGAATGGGGTAAGGAGTGCAAGCAATGTCTGTGATTATGGCATGAAAGCTAAGAACGCTGCGAAACCAGGGCATCTTCTAAAAAAAGAAAGGTGTCCCGGATCAACGAGACACCTTAATAAGGATAGTAAACGCAGTTACCCCATCAACTCACTCAGCTCCAGCCAGCGCATTTCCTTTTCTTCCAGCAGGGCTGCTATTTCGGTAAGGCGGTTGCCGGCCTTTTGCAGGTCGTCGTAGGGCATGTTGGTATTGGTCATGTTGCTGGTGATAGTGGTCTTTTCTGCCTCCAGTGCCGCCATGTCTTTTTCCAGCTGCTCAAACTCGCGCTTGTCTTTGAACGATACTTTCTTTTTCTCCTGTTCCTTCGGTTTTTCAGCCGCTACCGGGGTATCAATAACCGGTTTGCTGGCATCGTTCAGCTGGGTCGATAGCTTGTCGCCGTTCTTCTGGTCTATGCGGTATTCGGTATAGTTGCCAGGGAAGTCTTTGATCACACCGTCCCCTTCGAACACAAATATGTGGTCTACCAGCCTGTCCATAAAGTACCTGTCGTGAGATACGATGAGCAGGCAGCCCTGGTATTCGCTCAGGAAGTTTTCCAATACCGACAGCGTAGGCAGGTCCAGGTCGTTGGTAGGTTCATCCAGTATCAGGAAGTTGGGGTTCTGGAACAGTACCGTAAGCAGTTGCAGCCTTTTCTTCTCCCCACCGCTCAGCTTGGATACGTAGGTAAACTGCTGCTCCGGCGGAAACAGGAACAAGGTGAGGAACTGCGATGCACTGATAGACCCGCCATTGGCCAGCGGGAAGTTCTCGGCTATGTTCTTCACATATTCTATCACGCGCATATCCTCCTTTATCACCAGCCCCTGCTGAGAGAAGTTGCCGAATATAACGGTGTCGCCTATGTTTATCTTACCACTGTCGGCCACATCCAGCCCCTGTAGCAGGTTCAGGAAGGTACTCTTACCTGCACCGTTCTTACCAATTATACCTATACGCTCTCCCTTCTTAAAGGTATAGTCGAAACCACGGAGGATCACCTTGTCGCCAAAGTTCTTATACACCTTCTTCAGTTCGGCTACCTTGCCACCCAGGCGGTTCATCTTTACCTCCAGCTTCACCTGCAGGTCTACCACCTTTTGCTTGGCTTTGGCTTCGGTATCGTAAAAGGCATCCTGCCTGCTCTTGCTCTTGGTGGTACGCGCCTTGGGTTGCTTGCGCATCCACTCCAGCTCTTTGCGATACAGGTTCTTGGCCTTGTCTATATTGGCAAGGGTATTCTCTATACGGGCAGCCTTCTTCTCCAGGAAATTGGCATAATCGCCCTTATAACTATATATCTTATTATCGTCCAGCTCCCATATCTCGTCGCATACATCTTCCAGGAAGTAACGATCGTGGGTTACCATCAGCAGGGTCACATTCTCCTGGTTCAGGTAATGCTCCAGCCATTCTACCATCTCCACATCCAGATGGTTGGTAGGTTCATCCATTATCAGCAGCACATGCTTATGCTCAAAGCCTATGTCTATCAGCGTTTGGGCAAGGGCTATACGCTTACGCTGCCCACCCGACAACGACTTCACCTTCTGATCAAGGTTGTGGATATTGAGCTTACCCAGTATCTCCTT
Source organism: uncultured Flavipsychrobacter sp. (assembly GCA_964588295.1). Classification (GTDB taxonomy): domain Bacteria; phylum Bacteroidota; class Bacteroidia; order Chitinophagales; family Chitinophagaceae; genus Flavipsychrobacter. The sequence continues at coordinate 116,965 of CAZPOT010000012.1, forward strand.
TACCTTGGCTTCAAAGTGCCAGGCACCCAGTTCGTCTACTTCTGCCAGTGCTTCTGCCATGGCTGTAGGGTCCGGGTTGGGTGCATTCATCACTTTTTCATACTTACGCAGCGCTTCTGATACCGGGTGCTTGTAGTGGAATATATTATCCAGCACCGACAGTTCCTCGGCAAACTGCGGCTCCTGCTCAAACAGGGCTACCGTAACATCCTTATGTATCCATACATTGCCCTCTTCCACATTGTCTTTACCGGCCAGTATCTTCAGTAGCGTACTCTTACCGGTGCCATTACGGGCTACCAGGGCTATCTTATCTCCTTCATTAATATGAAAGGTGATATCCTTAAATAGCTGCTTGATACCATGGCTTTTACTTATCTTCTCCGCTGTAACGTAATGCATAAACGGCGCAAAGGTACTTGTAAAAAGGGAGTAAAGGTGCAATAAATACTTCTGTCCCCGGGGAGTTTCTCGAAGCTTAGCCCTGTGCCGTGGCGAGGACTCGCCGGTAACCTCATGAGCGCATCACATTGCACAGCCCATCCGATATCGGCGAGTCCTCCCTACCCACCAAGCCGGCGCACTGAGAGCTCCCCGAGGACAGAAAAGGTAAGTTATATATGGGGAGGAACGAATGAGTAATTGTTTATACGGTTTTGGGTAACCACACGTACCCTCAGAGTGTCACCCTGAGCCTGTCGAAGGGCGGCACGGACATGGGTTACCCAACAACACATGGCGCAATCATGGATTCGACAGGCTCACCATGACAGCTATGTAGACACGAGTTATCCAACAACACCTCCCACAGAGTGTCACCCAGAGCAAGTATAAACTTAGCTCACCATGACACTAGTAATAACACATAACGTGCTACACCCCCAGCAGCTCCTTCACCTTATTGCCTATCAGGTCCCGCACCTGGTTAAAGTCTTGCGGAGCCATATCACGAGGATCAGGTATCTGCCAGTCTATATGGGCTTTGGCTGGCATCCAGGGGCAGGCATCACCGCATCCCATGGTCACCACGGCATCAAAAGGGGCATGTTCCTTTACCTCGTCCAGGCTCTTACTGGCGTGTACCGACAGGTCGTAACCCAGCTCCTGCATGGCGGCAATGGCCTTGGAGTTTACCCTGCCAGATGGGCGCGAACCTGCACTATATGCCTGCACCTGCCCTGCCCCATATATGGTGGCAAATGCCTGCGCCATCTGGCTGCGGTTGCTGTTCTCTATACATACAAAAAGCACCTTGGTCATACCTTGTCTATTTTTATTACGCTGATGGCTATCCACATCAGGTTAATGATGGTGAACCTGGCATCGAAGCCATATATCGCATTCAAAACAATGATACCTGCCAGTATGATCATGAATCGCTTGTGGCGGCCCAGGTAGTTGGTTAGTTTCTCCATAGATATTGTCTCAAAAAAATAGTCTAGCAGCAGCCAGATCCGGGTTCGCAGCAGTTGGCCAGTTTTTCGGCATATACGGTCGCACTGTAGATGCCGCCTTTTATGCTGCGGTAGTCAGCAATTTCCTGCTCGGTAAGATAGCTTTTTAATATATCATCGGGTATCACTATCTCCTTTTGCTTCTGCACGGTCACATTCTTAAAGCCATTCCTATGTATCAACTCCAGGTATTCGCTCCGCTGTATAGCGCCGGATATGCATCCTGCATACATCTCGGCTGCAAAGCGCAGCTTATCAGGCAGGGCTCCTTGCAGCACTACGTCTGATATAGAGAAATGGCCACCTGTCTTCAGCACCCTGTATATCTCTTTGAACACGCCATCTTTGTTGGGCACCAGGTTCAGTACGCAGTTACTTACTATCACATCGGCAGTATTGGCGGTTACCGGCATCTTCTCTATATCCCCCTGCCTGAACTCCACATTGTTATACCCCAGCTTTTCTGCATTGGCACGCGCCTTGGCTATCATGGGTTCGGTAAAGTCTATGCCTATCACCTTGCCCTTGTCGCCGGTAAACCTGCGGGCCACAAAGCAATCGTTGCCGGCACCGCTGCCCAAGTCTATCACCGTATCCCCTTCCTTTATATCGGCAAACTCTGTAGGCAGGCCGCAACCCAGCCCCAGGTCGGCATCGGGGTTATACCCTTCCAGCTGGGTGTAGTCGTCGCTCATAATGTTATACACCTCTGTAGAGCAGCAGCCCGATCCGCAGCACGAAGACATATTGGTCTCCTTATCCTGCAGGGCTATCTCGGCATACTTCTGCCTTACCAGTTCCTTCAACTCTGTATCGTTTTGCATTGTTTTGTTGTTTTGTATTAATTGCAATATTGCGATTGATATGTTCAAAAAAATTTAGCAGCAGGCTTTATCGTTGCTTACCTCCCTGAAAAAGCCACCAAACACTACTTTGTAATTGTTCCACACCCCGGGGTTAATGCAGTAGCATACGCTGGTGCCTTCTATATTGCCCTGTATCAGCCCTACGTTCTTCAACTCCTTCAGGTGTTGCGATATGGTGGCCTGTGCCAACCCCAGCTCATTCACCAGGTCGCCACAGATGCAGGCATTGGCCCGCAGCAGCTCCTGCAATATGGCTATACGTGCGGGATGCGCAATGGCTTTGGCCATTTCTGCCAGTATGTTCTGGTCTGCAGTAAAGAGGTCTTTTTTAGTGGCTCCCATATTATATCGCAATATTACGATATAGTTTTTAGAAAAACTAAAAAAAATTTTGTCCCCGGGGAGTCTCTCGAAGCTTAGCCCTGTGCCTTGGCGAGGACTCGCCGGTTACCACATGAGCGCATCACATTGCACAGCCCAACCGATATCGGCGAGTCCTCCCTACCCACCAATCCAGCGCACTGAGAGACTGCCCGAGGACGGGCTAACTCCACCAATACACATATCTTAAATGCAAAAGTGCCTGTACACCAATGCACAGGCACTTTTTTTATTTTATTTCCTAACGAAACTAATTGTTGCTTCGTCAATATTAGTAATCCGGGTGTAATTCCATTTCAAGACTCAGCCCCTTTTTAATTCTATCAATTACACCTGCTGATCTTAATAACCTTGGCGACCCAGCCTATCAAAACATATCAAACGTCGAGCAGTCGGCGTTTCTAAGCAGATGGAGCGGGTGGTTCCTGTGGCGGTTTTTGCCTCGGTGGCCCCTGCTTCTGTTGCTTAGGCCTGTTATCCTGTTGCGGGCGTTGTCCCTGCTGTTTCCGTTGTTCTCCCTCTGGTTTGGCCCCGCTCTGCGGTGCACCGTCCTCTGCATTAGGCTTTGGCTGCTGCGGCTTTGGCCCACGAGGTCCCCTGTCGGGCCTGTTACCGCTTTCCTGTCCCTGCGGGCGAGGTGCTCTTTCCGGCCTGTTGCCCCCTCCCTGTCCCTGGTTCTGGGGCCTATTGCCTTGCTCCTGCCCTTGCGGACGTGGTCCTCTTTCCGGTCTGTTGCCCTGTGGTCTACCTCCGCCTTGCTGATTGCCCTGCGGCTTGTTGCCACCTTCACCCTGCGGTTTGGCATTTGGATTTTGCGGCTTGCTACCCTGCTGACCTTGTCCCTGTGGTTTGGAATTTGGATTCTGGGGTTTGTTACCGCCCTGCTTATTGCTTTTTTTCTTCTTGTTGTTCTTCTCCAGTGCTTTCAGCGTTACATGGCCTACGTCGTTCACAAAACCCATGTCTGCCTTTGGCAATCCTGCCTTATCGGTCTTCACCTCCAGTTCTACCGGTTGCAGATCTTCTGCTTTCTGGCCCTCCTTGTTCATCTTCATTATCTCCTTCACACGTTCTATGCTCAGGGGATATTGTTTATTGTTGTCGGAGAAGCTGTACCACATCAGATTTTTAAAGATGTCACGTTTCTGCAGGTGGGCTACCCCCTTCACTGTCTCCAGCGATTCTGCATGATGCGGGAACACCGACAGTGCGTCCATATACGTATCCAACTCATAGTTCAGGCAGCATTTAAGCCTGCCGCACTGGCCCGATAGCTTGGTTTGATTGATGGAGAGGTTCTGGTAGCGGGCTGCAGTAGTATTAACGGATTTGAAATCCGTCAGCCATGTGCTGCAACACAGTTCGCGACCGCAGGAGCCTATGCCACCTACCTTGCCACTCTCCTGCCTTGCACCTATCTGCTTCATCTCCACCTTCAGCTTAAAGTCGTTGGCGTAAAGCTTTATCAATTCGCGGAAGTCTACACGCTGATCTGCGGTATAGAAGAAAGTACCTTTTTTACCATCGGCCTGTATCTCTACCTCGCACAGCTTCATTTCCAGCTTCAGCGTTTTGGCTATAGCGCGGGAGCGGATCAGCACTTCTGCTTCGCGCTCCTTGTTGGTATTACGTGCGGCCATCTCCTCTTCGGTAGCCAGGTGAAGCACTCTTTTCACCACGCTGTTCTCGCTGACGCCATATTTTTTTAGCTGGAGTTTTACCAGTTCGCCTGTAAGGCTCACCTGCCCTACATCATAACCAGATACGCCTTCTACGGCTATCCAGTCGTTCTTTTCCAGTATGTGGTGCGTATTATTCCTGAAGAATTCTTTACGGCTACCCTTGCTGAACGATACCTCAATTACAGGGTACGGTTTAGCACTATCATACAGCGGTAGGTCGGCCAGCCAGTTGTGCACGTTAAGCCTGTTGCACCCACCCGTACTGCATCCGCCATTACTTTTACAGCCTCCGGGTTTACCACCGGTAGCTGTACCGCAACTGCTACATCCCATTATAAATATCTTATATCGAGCGCAACAGCAATAACTAACCTTCTTATTTATATACCTGCCACCAACTATCGTTGTAACACCTGCACAGTTACTGCTATCCGCCTATTGTTAACAAATAGGTTAAACTACAAACCTACAAAAATATCAGCTACATACGGTGGATGCAAACAAGTTATATATATCGTACATCGAAAGTTATACACATATAGTGCACGGCATAGTTCTTTTGCCTGTATAATAACTACTTTTATTCCTCATTAATAATTTCCAGCTCATGAAACCACTCCTTACTTTAGCATTAGCATTATTTATCGGCACTGCTGCAATAGCACAAACCACCATAGCCAATAGTGGTTTTGAAGACTGGCATACCACGGCACCAGGTGTAGCCGGAGAACCTGCCAGCTGGTATTCCAACAATTCAGGATCAACTGTTGCTGCATTAGGTCCGCAAACCTGCTTTAAAGACAGTGTTATCTTCCATAGCGGCACTGCAAGTGTGCGGGTGGAAAACGCACAGGTACCCATTTTCCTTACCATCGTGAACGGCAATGTGACCACAGGTGTCATTAGCGCACCGACTACAGATAAAGCGGATGGCTACATAGGCACACGTAAGTATAATGACACTACTGACCAACGCCGCATGGCTTTTACCGGCAAACCAGACAGCCTTGTTGGCTGGTATCAGTACACATCCGGCGGAGCAGGTGAAATGGGTAAGATAAAGGCTATTTTGCATACAGGCGACTACTACGACCCTGAAACGCCAACTACCTTCCACCCTGATCCCACGCCAAATAAAATAGCTGTAGCATTGTTCAACACGCCGGCATCCAACGTAACTACCTGGACACGTTTCAGTGTACCGTTTGTCTATTCGTCTTCTGCTACTCCGGCATATATCATGATCAATATAACGTCATCCGCCGACCAACTGACCACCATAAATGGCAGTAAATTGTGGGTAGATGATCTGCAACCTATCTACAATGGCGTCGGCGTAAATAATGTAAGTATGCAGGCAACCGACATCAACGTTTACGCTGCTGAAGGAACTGTATTTATTAACGCAGCTAAAGAAATGGATGCCAGCACAACGCTTACCATTTGCGATATGACAGGCAAAACAGTGTTGTCTCAGCCATTGGGTGGTGGCAAGTTTGCGTCGTTTACGCTTTCTTATTTACCGGCAGGTGTGTATATTTATAAGTTAAACAACACTACATTTACCAAAACAGGTAAACTGGCTATTCAGTAATTATTGATCAGGTATATTATACATAGAAATTCTTTAAGGACAGTGTGCGCACTGTCCTTACTGCTTTGTGGCCGGGCATATGCCCAACCCACAGGCGTGCTTAAAGGTAAGGTAACCTCTGCCGAACGGAAAGATGCACTGAGCAGCGCCACCATACGCAGCATTAACAACCCGGCAAAGGGAACAGTTACTGATGTAGATGGCATATACTCGCTGGTGCTGGATACTGGCTACCAGACGCTTTATTGCGAGTACCTGGGGGCACAACCCGATACGTTCATCGTTCGGATAAAGGCAGATGCTATAACAGAAAAGAACCTTATGCTGGCTACCTCCTCCGAAGAGTTGAAGACGGTAGTGGTATCGTCGGGCAAGTTCAACCAGAAGCTGGAAGAACTGACCGTATCTATGGAGGTGCTTAAACCTGCGCTCATCAACAATAAGAACACCACCAGTATAGAAACGGCACTGGAACAGGTGCCCGGCCTTAGCATTATAGACAACGATCCGCAGATACGTGGTGGCAGCGGCTTTACCTTCGGCGTAGGCAGCCGTGTAGCTATTGTGGTAGATGGCATACCTATGCTGAGCGGTGATGCCGGCAGGCCGGAATGGAGCTACCTGCCGGTAGAGAATATTGAGCAGATAGAGGTGATCAAAGGCTCATCTTCGGTATTATACGGTTCTTCTGCTATCAATGGCGTCATCAGCATCCGCACTGCCTATCCACGCACAGAGCCCAAAACAGTTATCAACGTTTCGGCAGGTGGCTACAGTGCACCGCCATCCCCGGCTACCAACTGGTACCAGCCGACTACATTGCCGTTATTCTCCAATGTCAATTTCCTGCATTCCCGTATCATCAATAAGAACCTGGACCTGGTTATAGGTGGTAATTTCAACATAGACCCCGGCTATATAGGTCCGGCACCAAAGTTCCCTACCCTGCCCAACGACCTGAAAAAGGCGCTTTTGCTTACAGATTCTATACCTACCTTCAGCAAAGACGATATGCTGCACATAAGGGGACGCATCAATGCGAACCTGCGCTACAGGAACAGGAAGGTGCCAGGACTGTATTATGGCATAAATACCAATGCTATGATCAACAAGACCAATATGGTGCTGGCATGGCTGGATGATAGTGCAGGGCTGTACAGGGGTTACCCTGGTGCAGTATTCCTGGAAAAGCAGACGTTCTTTAATATAGACCCCTACATTAAGTACGATAAGGGAAATGGTGTGAGCCACAGCCTGGCAACACGCGTATTCCATACCGACGACCAGATAACCAACAACCAAAGCACCCGCGGCACATTGTATTACAGCGAATACCAATTGCAACGCAAATACACCGGTATAGGGCTGACCTTTACAGGAGGCGTAGTAAGCAGTGTAGCACAAACACGCGCACAACTATACGACAGCAGCGGCACACCCAACAACCGGACTGTGAATGCGGCAGGCTACCTGCAGGCTGATAAAAAGATGTGGGAAGTACTGAACCTGAGCGGTGGCGTGCGATATGAATATTTTAAGACCAACAACCTGGCCGATGTATCGCAACCCATCTTCCGTGCAGGTGCCAGCCTTAAAGTGCTGCAGGGCACCTGGATACGCACATCTGTAGGCGATGGCTTCCGCTACCCTACCATTACGGAGCGCTATATCTCTACCAAAGCGGGCATGTTTGGCGTATTCCCCAACCCTGCCCTGCAACCGGAAACCAGCCGCAACTTTGAGATAGGCCTGAAGCAAGGTTTTAAATTCGGCGATTGTATGGGCTACCTGGACATAGCCGGCTTCCAGCAGAACTATCACAATACAATAGAATATCTGTTCGGCCAGTGGAACCCGAAGTTCTCGCTGGTGGGCTTTAAGTTTGTCAATACCGGTGATTCCAGGGTAAGTGGGCTGGATGTATCACTGGCCTGTGCCACACCTGAGAGCAATAAGAAATTCGGGCTGATGGTATTGGCTGGTTATACTTATATAAATCCTGTATCGCTTACGCCCGATAAGGTTTATGCCCGCATCAAAACCTTGGGAGGGCCTATAGACTCCGTAAGCTTCCGCAGCAGTAGCATGAACCCCGACGGCAATGTGCTCAAATATCGCTTTAAACACTTGCTGAAAGCCGACGTGGAAGCAAGGCTATATCAATTCTCCCTGGGTGCCAGCTACCGATACTACAGCAAGATGCAGAACATAGACAAGGCCTTCAGCGATATAGAACAACTGACCAGATTACTACCACAATTACCACCAATAGTTATCACCGACTACTGGAAAAGCCATAATGGATTTCATATCATAGACATACGCGCCAGCTACAAGATCAACACGCACCAGAAAATATCAGTAGTCGCCAACAACCTCCTCAACACGCCCTATTTCCTGCGCCCGTTAAAAATAGAATCGCCGAGAAATGTGGCTATACAATGGGTATGGACGATGTAGGTATAGTTGATATTTCTCTCGCATATACCGTATTTCACATCATATTGATACCGTCTGAAAAACGTACTTAAATAACAATGCCCCCGGGATTACCGGGGGCATTTTCACTAGATGTTTATTCAACAGATTATTTTGTCACCACGAAACGAGCTGTATATGTGTTGCTGTTTGTTCTTGCAGTAATAATATACACACCGGCCGGCTGATCCAGCTCAAGGTTGGTATTGCTGTTGGTGTTGATATTCATTTCCTTAACCACAGCGCCAGTTACGTTAGTAATAGTAACGTTTGCCACCTCGTTGATAGCACCTGCTATATTGATAACGAATGCACCGTTGTTAGGGTTAGGAACAACGCTTACGAAAGAAGAGCCAGACGTTACATTATTTACGCCGGTGATGATGATCGGTAGGTTAACCACAAATGTATCGGTATGTGTACCACATGCATTTGATACAGTATAGTACAGGTTGGTAACGCCACGTGTTATAACCACAAATGTATTGGCACTGATAAAATTAACAGCTGATGGATTAGAGCTTGTCCATACACCACCAGGGTATGTATTATGCAGCGTGTAAGCAGTACCTAAAGCTATATCTGTAGGACCGGTAACGGTATCTACAGGAGCCTGGTTGATATAGATCACTTTGCTTACTGAGCTTGAACCAAAACCATCGGTAACAGTATATTTAATCGTATCCCTTTTACCGCCGATAAGGCCGGTAACAAGGCCTGATGCATTTACGGAAGCAGAAGCATTAGAGCTTGTCCACACACCGCCGGCCACTGATGGGATAAGCGTGATAGACGCACCTGCACAAACAGTGTCAGGACCGGTAATGATACCAGCTGCACCAGGGGTACCTACATAAATAGTAATATTTGCAGAAGAGAGACCGCATACGTTAGTAACCTCGTAAGTAACAACTGTAGACCCTTCTGTATTTCCGTGAACTACGCCGGTAGCAGCATTCACACTTGCAATAGTTGGGTCAGAAGATGTCCAAGTACCGTTCATAACACTATCCATCAATACTTCTGTCATCCCTATACCCACACTGTCAGAACCTACTATCATAGAAGCAGTACGTTCTACTACCAGGCTATGTGTAGCAACAGAACCACCGCAAGAGTTAGCAACCATGTAAGAGATAACTGCAGTACCCTGGCCACGGCCTGTAGCCATTCCATTCGCCAGATCTATAGTAGCTACATCATTATTACTGCTGAGCCATATACCACCCGTACCTGTTGAAGTAAAGGCAGTCAGGGTACCAGAGCATATAGTGTCTACCCCGGTAACAGTACCTGCACTAAGCGGCGTTTCTACAGTTACAACGGTAGTTGCAGAGTCTGAACCACATGCATTACTATATACGTACTTAACAGTAACAGCACCTGCAGCTAAACCGCCAACTATACCAGTAGCAGAAACCGATGCGTTTGCGTTATTTACCGACCATGTACCGCCAGGATAAGCATTAGACAAATTAATGGTAGAACCTACACATACAGTAGATGGCCCGGTAACCGGCGCATAAGTAATCGGCCCGTCTACCGTTACATCGAAAGTAGCTGTATCGGCACCACAAGAGTTAGTAGCAATGTGAGATATTGTTGTTAGACCGGGAGCAACCGCATGTATATTGCCCGTACCTGTTATAGTAGCTACAGCAGTGTTGCTGCTTGACCATGAACCTGAAGGCATAGTGCTTACGATTACATCAGATGACCCCGCACACATGTGGCTATGACCTGATAGCACACCGGCATCGGCCAGCGGATTAACGGTGATCATGGCCATTGCAGATGTATCTGAACCACTGGTATTATTGGCAATTGCACGATACATATGGCCATTTACTGCAGAAGAACCAAATACACTTAAGTTGGCTGTCGTAGTTCCTGCATACAGACCTCCGTCGCCTAGAGTGGTCCACGCTGAACCATCAAATTCCTGCCAGGAGAATGTAGGCGAACCTGTAGCCTCTGTACTAAATACTGCTACAGTTCCTGCACAAATAACTGAATCATGCGGGTCTGTACCTATAACCGGAGCCTGCGCCTTAGCAGTTCCGGAAGAAAGTACCATACCCAGGGCAAATAGGTTTGAAATGTAAAATAGTTTCTTCATTTTTTATTTATTTAATTATAATTTAATGCAAATTAATTCAATATCACAACGACACGGTTGGTAAAAGTACAAAAATAAGCAATGGGAGTTGCATAGCCAATACCAGTAATTATATAAATGGAAATTTGCCTACTGTGTGACACCTAAACAACAGAAAAGCGGGAATTAACCCGCTTTTCTGTAGAACACTTCAATTTATTTTCTATTCCTTCACCAACCTCTTGGTTACCTTCTGTTCACCCTGTGTGATCTCAACCATGTACACACCGGCTGCAAAGTTGCTCATCGGAACAGTTATTACACCGTTCTGCTTAGTGCCCAGGTCCTGGTTGTAGATGCTTACGCCGCTAACATCCATTATCCTTACACTTACATTGTCTTTGCTGCCAGATGTGAATGTGATCTTCACATCGTCGCTCGCCGGGTTCGGTGCCATGCTCACTTCAAGGCCCTTGGCGGTTGTTGTTGCAGGTTTCAGTGTCAGCTCGAAACGCTCGTTGCCCTGTGTAGCCTTGTCTTTGCCGATAGTGAAGCGGTACTCTGTACCTTCTTTCATATCCACATACTTGTTCAGCAGCTTATCGTGCAGGGTTACTGCACCACCGGCCGGTACTGAGATGCTTTCTGCACGGATAACGAAATCCTGCTGGAATGAGCTGTTCAGACCCAGTGGTATCACCTTATCGCCTTCATATGGGCGGGCATCTACTGCCAGCCTGCGGCCATCAGCTGCTATACTATAGAAGTTGAAGTCCAGGCCGGCAGGCTTGATCGCATCCAGCAACTTGTCTTCCGCATCAGAGGCCTTGTCGTTGAACTGCAGGCTCAGCACATCCCACAGATGGTAGCTGCTATCGTAGATGTTGAACCTTACTGCATTGGCTGGCGCACGGAACAGGTTAATAGTACGATCTGCTGACTTATATGATTCCTGGAAGTCGAGGTGAGCGCCATCGTAAGCTGCCCTTACCTGGTAGCTGGTATTAGCTGGCAGGTAGAATGGCTCAGGTGCACTTGTACCAATTGGTATTGGCATGTACTGGCCACCTGCACCTATTGCGGGGTTCCACACATAGAAGGCATAGCCGGTGATCTGGCCCGACTGCCTTGCATAGTATGCAGCAGTACCAAGATCGACAGGAGATGGGTAAGGGTTGCTCAACTGGTTCAGCGTCTGGCTGGCAGTACCACGCTTCAGGTACACGCTTACTGCGCCCTGGTTCACATGGCCTATCATCTTACTGGTAGACGCCGATGGTGTATACATACCGAAGTAACCCAAATAACCTAAGCCTTCGCCCTTAGAACCACGGAAGAACAGGCGGATACCCTGGCCCGGGTGCAGCCAGTTACTGTCGGCAGCGGTCAGGCGGATATCATTGAACGCCCTCCATCCCGGATCGTAACCAGTGCTGTCGTCAGCAGAACCATACGGATTATGCCAGTAAGCAGACGGCGCATTCGACCCGGTAGTAGTGAAACCACGAGATGAACCACCCACGCCGGTGATGTCGATGAATGGAGTCAGCTGGCTCAGAGATATTGTATCGCTGAAGCAATGGCCCCAGAAGCGCCACCTGCGGTAACCACCCTGTACATACTGGTCGGTCTTCACACGGCCGGATACAGCAGCACCGGTAGCCGGTATCTCTGCGATACGCGCAGTAGCAAACGTATCTGTTGATAACAGTTCCAGGCTGTCGTTGGTGGTCAGCGTACCCGCTGTAAGGTACAGCGTGCTGCTGATCATTGCCCTTGATGCTACCTGTATAGTAGCACCGTTGCTGTTATTTAACTCCAGGTTGCTGATGGTACCGATACCGTGGATCTTCTGAGCTGAAGAACCACTCAGTATCACACGCCCGTTACCAGCCACTGTGCCTGCATTATGCATATTGCCCGTTACGTGGAGTGCAGAACCAGCATTCAGGTTGATCACAGTACCAGAAGCTACATCGAGGTCAGAGACTGTTGCAGAAACCGCAGCAGGCATTACCGGTGCATACAATGTACCAGGAATAGTTACGCTATCGGTTGCTGTTGGTACAAATCCGCAAGACCAGTTCGATGCTGTGTTCCAGTCTGTTTCGAAGCCTGGCGTACCGCCCACCCACATCATTGGTGTCGGTGTGATCGTTACCGTATCATTATATGTAGTAGCACATACCGGGTTGCTTGCACTTACTATCTGGTAAGTAACAGGTGTTGTAAGAACGCCTGTGCCCAGGGAGTAAGTAGTACCTGAGAATGTGAAGTGATTCAATGCTCCCCCGTTCACACGGTAGTTCACCGTTGTGCTGTCAGGACCAGAGAATACTATGCTGCCTGCGTAACCATAACAAGGGATAACAGTATCGGTCATCGTCATTGTTGGTGTTGCATATACAGTAAGTGTAGTGGTGTAACCGGCGCTTACGCAGTAACCGTTAGATACTGTAATAGTACCGGTAAAGAGACCAACCGCACCTGTTGCAGGGATAGAATAGCCCAGCGTGCTACCCAGCGGCGCATCAGTAATATCGGTGAAGCCGGCTGTATTAGCTGCAGCATTCCAGTCGATACTGTAAGTAGCCGGAGCGCCGGTTGTTGGCGTGTACGCAATAGACTGGTCTGTGATACCCTGGCAGATACTTGGCATAAGGCCAGGCGTAATGGTTGGTGTCTGACGTATTGTATCAGAACCATTCATCGCTGTTGCACAACCACCGGCACGAGTTGCTATCACCTGGTACTCGCCAACCGTAGATACAGGCGTAAATGTGAGACCGGAGCCTGTACCGGTAATTGTTTCCACGGTGGTTGATGGCATCCTCTTCAGTGAATATGAAACGCCGCTTTCAGAACCACTTGTAGCAACTGTAATACCTGTTGCACTGCAACCATTACCGCCAGTTACATTGAACGCTAAAGGATAATCAGCCACTGTAACAACAGCGCTTACAGAAGCGTTACTTGTACAGGCAGAGCCTGAATAAGTGACTGTGAGACTGTATTGGCCACTTGCAGCTGTAGAAGTTGGGGTAAATGATACAGAAGGCGACGAAGTAGTAGTACTAAATCCATTAGGACCTGTCCAGTTATAAGAGAGCAATGTACCCGATCCAGAAGCTGCACCACATGTAATAGTCAGCGGAGAACCAGAGCCAAGACAATAACCGGAAGGAGCAGACACAGCACCGGCAACAGGAGCAGGGTTAACAGTAACTGTTCCTGTCTTCACTGCCGACAGACAACCTGCTGCACTGGTACCTACAACACTGTATACAGTTGTACTGCCCGGAGTAGCTGTTACTGCAGCGTCTGTAGATGAATTGAGTGTTGCAGATGGTGTCCATGAATAAGTGACAGCACCGGCTGCAGAAAGTGTAGATGTACCACCTCCGCAGATAGCACTAGACGTTGGGGTAACGGTTACTACAGGTATTGGATTAACGACTTTAGTAGCGGAACTCTTACAGCCATGAATGTCAGTACCTATAACTGAGTAAGTAGTAGTGGTAACTGTAGCTGAAGGAGTAACCGTAGCGCCGGTAGTAGCGCTGAGGCCTGCAGAAGGAGACCATGCATAAGTGGTAGCACCAGATGCCGTCATTGCGGTACCCGCGCAACCAATGGATGGCGTAGGTATGGTAACTGTTGGCAAAGTATAAGCAGTAGCACTAACTGTTGATGTACCTGCACATCCACTTGCTTCTGTAGCAGTCAGGGTATAAATAGTAGTGGCAGGAAGCGATGCAAATGTTGCTGCTGAAGCACTGTTGGCAATGCCTGCTGACGGCGACCATGCATAAGAGAATGATGTTGGTGTGAACCTCCACGCCTCAGGTGTTGTGATGGCAGATGTATAAGCCACCCTGCCTGCCGGAGCATAACCTATTGTACCTGCGGGGTTTTGTATTGCAGTATACGTGTAATGGGTAGATGTGCTCAGCGCATGACTCTGAATATGTGTTTCTATCACATTCGTGCCTTCATACAATATGATCTCACCGGTACTGCTGGCAGGACCTCCACTGTAATCAAGATAACCATTGTAAGAAATAATGAACTTACGGTTAGGCGCAGTGCCATTAACACCATAGGTTATGGTAGCTGCACCAGATGTAGAGCTGGAGTTCATATCATGTGCAAACGCTGCTATCATACCGCCAGCCATACTTGTGCTTGGTATAGGATATACTGTACCTGAGTTATAACCAGTAGTTGTAGGACTGGTTGTAAACGCAATATAACCATTGGTATTAAGGCTTACTGAAGTATAGTTAACACCAAAATAGTTGAAAGTAAATGGCAGTGTATAGGTATAATACCCATCGTCTGCACTACCGGATGTCAGTGAATATGTACTGGTAGAAGTAACCATTGTTGTAGGTGAGGTAATACTTACTGAAGCAAATGGTATGCTCGAAACAACATATGAAGGTGAAGTAGTAGAAGTAAGTAGCACTGAATCACCGGGACATACCGGAGCCCCCGTTACTGTAGATGTTAAGACAACTGCCGGCCCCACACCTACCTGCTTGGTAAGTGTAGCCACACAACCTGCTGCACTTGTACCTGTTATTGTATAAGTAGTTGTAGAAGAAGCTGTAGATACAACTGTAGCACCTGTATTGGCGGACAAGCCTGTAGAAGGCGCCCACGAATAGGTAGATGCGCCAGATGCTGTGAGTGTAACACCGCCGGAACCACCACATATTGCCGCAACTGCAGGAGTAGCGGATAACGTTGGTGTAAGGTTCACCGTAATATCGCGCACAGCGTAACAGCCGCTTGATGTAACAGTATAAGTAATATGTGCCGTACCGCTGGCAAGACCTGTAATAACACCTGTTACTGCATTTACGGTAGCTATACCACCACTACTTACACTCCAGCTGCCAGCACCTCCTGTTGATGTCCAGGTTGTAGCTGATCCGGTACAAACCGTAGTAGAGCCACCGGAAATAACAGGCGTAGTATTATTTACAGTAATGGTAGAAGAGTTAGAGCAAGAACCTGTAGTACCTACCACTGTGTATGTAGTGGTAGCAGATGGTGATGCATTAACCGTAGCTCCGGTTGCCACATCAAGACCTGCCGTTGGAGACCAGTTGTATGAAGTAGCACCTGATGCCGTAATGCTTAACGGAGCACCGCTGTTGCAATATGACCCTGATGTTGGTGTTGTAGATACCGTGAACCCACCATTAGCTATATTAACGTTGTAAGTAGCACTGCCTCCACAAGAAGGGTTATTATATGTTATCGTAACCGGAGTACTTGTTACAGCTATACCATAAACTATACCACCGCCATCTACGGTCGCAAGTGTACTATCAGAACTACTCCAGATACCACCAGTGCCCGCTTCTGTAAGTGGCATAGAACCCGGAAGGCAAATTGTGGTTGAGGCACCTGTAACAGGTCCTGTAGCTGCGTTGTAAGTAACCGTAGTTGTAGCCGTTTTCACACATCCCACGGCCGAGGTACCTGTAACGGTATATATTGTAGTAGCCAATGGCGATGCACTGACAGTAGCACCGGTAGTAGCACTAAGACCTGTGGCCGGAGACCATGAATAAGTAGATGCACCGGTAGCAGTAACAGCCAGCGGTGAACCTGAACTACAATACAAGCCAGAGTTTGCACTTATCACTGGCAATGGGTTGATAACCTGCGTAGCGGTTGCGGTACAACCATTAGCGTTAGTGCCGGTAACCGTATAGGTAGTAACAGATGCTGGTGTTGCAGTAACTGTAGCACCGGTAGTAGCACTAAGACTGGTGTTAGGCGCCCATGTATAGCTAAACGCACCGCCCGCATTCATAGGCACATTGTAGCAAGGCGTAGCTGCCGATACAGTAACTACAGGAGATGAATAAGCAGTAGCACTAACTGTTGATGTACCAACACAGCCACTTACTTCTGTAGCAGTAAGCGTGTAAACTGTAGTAGCGGGTAACGCTGCAACTGTTGCTGCCGAAGCACTGCTGGTAACACCGGCTGATGGAGACCACGCATAAGAGAATGATGTTGGTGTGAATCTCCATGCCTCAGGTGTGGTAATAGCCGTAGAATAGGCTACCCTGCCCGATGGGGCATAACCTTCTGTACCTGCAGGGTTCTGTATTGCCGTATAGGTGTAGTGGGTAGATGTGCTCAGCGCATGGCTTTGAATATGTGTCTCTATCACATTCGTGCCTTCATACAATATGATCTCACCGGTACTGCTGGCAGGACCTCCACTGTAATCAAGATAACCATTGTAAGAAATAATGAACTTACGGTTAGGCGCAGTGCCATTAACACCATAGGTTATGGTAGCTGCACCAGATGTAGAGCTGGAGTTCATGTCATGTGCAAACGCCGCTATCATACCGCCAGCCATACTTGTGCTTGGTATCGGATATACTGTACCTGAGTTATAACCAGTTGTTGTAGGACTGGCTGTGAATGATATGTACCCATTGGTATTAAGATTTACAGAAGTATAGTTAACACCAAAATAGTTGAAGGTAAATGGCAGCGTATAGGTATAATACCCATCGTCTGCACTACCAGTAGTAAGCGTATAAGTAGAAGTAGAAGTAACCATTGTTGTAGGTGACGCAATGCTTACTGAACCAAATGGTATGCTCGAAACAACATATGAAGGTGACACACCTGAAGTAAGTGATATCGCACCACCTGGACACACCGGTGTTCCGGTAACTGTAGTGGTAAGCGCCACAAGTGGACCAATACCTACCTGCTTGGTAAGTGTAGCCACACAGCCTGCTGTACTTGTGCCTGTTATTGTATAAGTAGTTGTAGAAGAAACTGTAGATACAACTGTAGCACCTGTATTGATAGACAAGCCTGTAGAAGGCGACCACGAATAGGTAGATGCGCCTGATGCTGTGAGTGTAACACTACCGGACCCACCACATATTGCCGCAACTGCAGGAGTAGCGGATAACGTTGGTGTAAGGTTCACCGTAATATCGCGCACAGCGTAACAGCCGCTTGATGTAACAGTATAAGTAATATGTGCCGTACCGCTGGCAAGACCTGTAATAACACCTGTTACTGCATTTACGGTAGCTATACCACCACTACTTACACTCCAGCTGCCAGCACCTCCTGTTGATGTCCAGGTTGTAGCTGATCCGGTACAAACCGTAGTAGAGCCACCGGAAATAACAGGCGTAGTATTATTTACAGTAATGGTAGAAGAGTTAGAGCAAGAACCGGTAGTACCTACCACTGTGTATGTAGTGGTAGCAGATGGCGATGCATTAACCGTAGCTCCGGTTGTCACATCAAGACCTGTCGTTGGCGACCAGTTGTATGAAGTAGCACCTGATGCAGTAATGCTTAACAGAGCACCGCTGTTGCAATATGATCCTGATGTTGGTGTTGTAGATACCGTAAACCCACCGTTAACAATATTAAGCGCATAGCTGGCACTGCCACCACAAGCAGCGTTATTATATGTTATAGTAACTGGCGTGCCCGATGTAGGAGATACACCGTACACTATACCGCCGCCACTAACTGTTGCCAAGGTATTGTCAGAACTGCTCCACGTACCTCCGGTACCTGCTTCCGTAAGTGGCATAGAACCAGGAAGGCAAAGTGTGGTTGAAGCACCTGTAACAGGCCCTGTAGCAACATTATAAGTAACCGTAGTAGTAGCTGTTTTCACACATCCCACGGCAGAGGTACCTGTAACAGTATATATTGTAGTAGCCGATGGTGATGCACTGACAGTAGCACCGGTAGTAGCACTAAGACCTGTGGCCGGAGACCATGAATAAGTAGATGCACCGGTAGCAGTAACAGCCAGCGGTGAACCTGAACTACAATACAAGCCAGAGTTTGCACTTATCACTGGCAATGGGTTGATAACCTGCGTAGCGGTTGCGGTACAACCATTAGCGTTAGTGCCGGTAACCGTATAGGTAGTAACAGATGCTGGTGTTGCAGTAACTGTAGCACCGGTAGTAGCACTAAGACTGGTGTTAGGCGCCCATGTATAACTCAGCGCACCGCCTGCATTCATAGGCACGTTGTAGCAAGGCGTAGCTGCCGATACAGTAACTGCAGGAGATGAATAAGCAGTAGCACTAACTGTTGATGTACCCACACAGCCACTTACTTCTGTAGCAGTAAGCGTGTAAACTGTAGTAGCGGGTAATGCTGCAACTGTTGCTGCTGAAGCGCTGCTGGTAACACCGGCTGATGGAGACCACGCATATGAGTACGATGCCGGTGTGAACCTCCAGGCCTCAGGTGTGGTAATAGCCGTAGAATAAGCTACCCTGCCCGCCGGGGCATAACCTTCTGTACCTGCAGGGTTCTGTATTGCCGTATATGTATAGTGGGTAGATGTGCTCAGCGCATGACTCTGAATATGTGTCTCTATCACATTCGTGCCTTCATACAATATGATCTCACCAGTACTGCTGGCAGGACCTGCACTATAATCAAGATAACCATTGTAAGAAATAATGAACTTACGGTTAGGTGCAGTACCATTAACACCATAAGTTATAGTAGCCGCACCAGATGTAGAACTGGAGTTCATGTCGTGTGTGAACAGACCGATCATACCGCCAGCCATACTTGTACTTGGTATAGGATACACGGTAGCCGTATTATAGCCAGTTGTTGTAGGACTGGCTGTGAATGATATGTACCCATTGGTATTAAGATTTACAGAAGTATAGTTAACACCAAAATAGTTGAAGGTAAATGGCAGTGTATAAGTATAATACCCATCGTCTGCACTGCCGGATGTAAGTGAGTATGTACTGGTAGAAGTAACCATTGTTGTAGGTGACGCAATGTTTACTGAACCAAATGGTATGCTAGAGACAACATATGAAGGTGACACACCTGAAGTAAGCGATATAGCACCACCCGGGCACACCGGTGTTCCGGTGACTGTAGTGGTAAGCGCTACTAATGGGCCTACGCCTACAAACTTTGTTATAGTAGCTGTACACCCGCCTGATCCTGTACCGGTAATTGTGTAGGTAAGAGACGATGAAGGAGAAGACGATACCGATGCTACGTTAGTAGCCGAAAGTGCTGTTGCAGGAGACCATGAATACGTAGTTGCACCTGATGCGGTAAGAGTAATACTACTGCTACCGCCGCACAAAGCCGCAGTAGCAGGCGTTACGGATAATACAGGCGTTGCATAAACCGTAATTGTGCGGTAGGCATAACAACCTGTTGAAGTTACAGTGTAAGTGATGTTAGCTGTGCCTGCAGACAATCCTGTAACAATGCCAGAGGCATTTACTGTTGCCACGGAAGGGACACTGCTGCTCCATGTACCGCTGCCACCGGTAGCAGTGAGCGTTGCAGTTTGCGGAGTACATAATGTTGTAACACTCCCAGAAATAACCGGAGTTGTATTAGTAACAGTAATTGTTGCCGCGTTAGAGCAAGAACCATTTGAACCAATTACAGTATAGGTAGTTGTAGCAGCGGGTGAAGCATTAACCGTAGCTCCTGTTGTTACATCCAGGCCCGCAGAAGGCGACCACGAATAAGATGTGGCCGTACTTGTAGCAGTAATAGCTAACGGGCTGCCGCTGCTACAGTAAGAGCCAGACGTAGGAGATAAAGACACAGTGATGCCACCATTGGCCACATAAAGATCATATGTAGCACTGCCACCACAAGTAGGATTATTATAAGTTATTGTTACCGGCGTACCCGTTGTAGGCGCCACTCCGTAAACCAGGCCGCCACCGTCTACGGTAGCTTTGGTATTATCAGAGCTGCTCCATGTACCACCTGAACCGGCTTCCACTAAATTAACCGACCCCGGCAGGCATATAGTGGTTGTCGATCCTGATATGGGACCAGTAGCAGCATTATAGGTAACAGTAGTAGTATTGGTATTTACACACCCTGCGGAAGAAGTACCGGTTACAGTATATACTGTGGTCGCCGATGGCGATGCATTGACAGATGTACCGGTTGCAGCACTAAGGCCTGCAGTTGGTGCCCAGCTGTATGTAGCTGCACCAGATGCCGCAATGCCAACAGCTGCACCTGTAGCGCAGTAGGTAGCAGATGTGACACCAATTACCGGCAATGGATTAATAGTTTTTGTAGCGGTTGATGTACAACCATTTACATCAACACTGCTTACTGTGTATGTTACAGCAACTGCTGGTGTGGCCGTAACGGTGGCCCCTGTTGTTGCTGAAAGATTAGTATTTGGTGCCCATGTATAAGATGTAGCACTACCACTTGCCGTCATTGGCACGTTGTAGCAAGGTGTAGCTGCTACTATCGACAAGGTAGCTGGTGTATATGCCGTCGCGGAAACAGTTCCGGCACCTACACATCCCGGTACAGAAGTCGCAGTCAACGTATATATCGTGGTCGATGGCAGTACGGCGTTTGTTGCGGCAGCCGTGCTCGTTACAATGCCAGACGATGGAGTCCATGCATATGTAGCCGTTCCGGGAGTAAATCTCCAGGCTTCCGGTGTTGTGATGGAACTTGTGTAAGCAACCCTGCCGGCAGGTGCATAGCCTTCCGTACCACTTGCATTCTGAATTGCCGTATACGTGTAGTGGCTTGATGTGCTCAGGGCGTGACTCTGAATATGCGTTTCTATTACGTTGGTTCCTTCATACAATATGATCTCGCCTGTGCTCGTAGCCGGGCCTGTACTATAATCAACATAACCATTATAAGACACCACAAACTTACGGTTAGGCGCTGTACCGTTAACACCGTATGTGATCGTAGCTGCACCTGCTGTTGAACTGGAAGTCATATCGTGCGTAAACAGACCTATCATACCACCTGCCATACTTGTGCTCGGAATCGGATATGCTGTGCTTGTATTATAACCGGTAGTAGTAGGGCTGGCTGTAAATGAGATATACCCGTTGGTATTTATATTTACCGATGAATAATTTGTACCGAAATATTTAAATGTAAATGGCAGCGTATACGTGTAATAGCCATCGTCTGCACTACCACTGGTAACGGTATAGGTGCTGGTAGACGTAACCATTGTGGTAGGCGATGTAATGCTTACCGATGCAAATGGAATGCTGGACACCGAGTAGCCTGCCGAAACAGAAGAGGATAAAGAGATAGTACTACCGGGGCAGGCTGGCGTACCGGTAACAGATGCAGTTACCGCTACTGCGGGTGCCTGTGTCACAAGTTTGCCAAGCGTAGATACACAACCTAACGCACTTGTACCCGTAATAGTATAAGTTGTAGTGCTGGACGGAGTTGCAGTAACGGTAGCTCCGGTTGTTGCAGATAAACCGCTAGAAGGGGTCCAGGTATACGTTGCCGCTCCGGAAGCCGTAACTGCCACACCGGAAGTACCGCACACTAAAGGAGCAGACGGTGTTGCAGATAAGATTGGTAACGGATTTACTGTTACATCGCGGGTTGCGTAACAACCTGTAGACGTAATTGTGAATGTTATGGTTGCGGTTCCGGCTGCAACACCTGTAACCGCACCTGTAGATGCGTTTACTGAAGCTGTACCCGAAGCGCTGGTACTCCATGTGCCAGATCCTCCGTTGCCTGTCCATGTAGTAGTAGACCCTGCACAAACGGTAGTAGACCCGCCGGTGATAGAAGGCGTACCGTTAGTAACCGTAACACTGGCCTGGGCATGACATCCGGTGGCGCTTTGCGTAGCTGATAACAGATAAGCATTTGTTGCAGAGGGAGAGGCGGTAGTAACCGGTGTATTATTACTGCTAAGCCCGGTGGCAGGCGACAGATCGGAATTGGTCCACAGATATACATCGGGCGATGCGCCTGTAGCTGTAGCAGTAAGCGTAAGCGGACCTGCGGATGTACAATATGTAGGTGCCGAAGGAGAAATAGATAAGGAGAAACCTCCGCTGTACACGCGCAGCGGCCTGCTTACACTATATGCACAAGCGGCATCAGAATATGTAATTGTAGCATTGCCAGGGGCTACACCATACACCATCCCGAAATTTACATCCACAGTTGCCACACTGGCGTCGCTGGTGGCATATGTACCACCATTGGCATATATGGTAGATGGGGTAAGAGATACGACTGCAAAATATGGTGTAGTACCTGGCACGCAAACAAAACCACCGCCGAGTGTTGTATCCAACATATTGGCAGCAGCATGGTAGGACACTGCGTTTGTAGCGCTGGCAGTACATGTACCGTAAGATGCAACAACAGTATAGGTAGTGCTTGCAGCTGTAGGATTAGCTACTACGCTGCCGCCCGTTGTAGAATTGAGGCTTGCCGATGGGGCCCATGTGAAAGATGTACCGATACCTGTTGCAGTCATTGTAAGCCCGGAAGTATTCGTACAATAAACGTTGCCTCCTGTAATACTTGTAGAAGGAGTAGGTGTTACCGAAACTGTAGCAGCGCCTACACAACCATTACGTGTGTAATTTATTGTAACATTACCACCGGTACCTGCTACCCCACCAACTACGCCTGCGGTAGTAACCGTTGCAATAGACGTAGAAAGAGATGACCATGCACCTCCTGAACTGGGGCTTACGCTAAGTGCGGTTGTACGACCAGAACAAACTGATGCCGTTGTAGGAGTTACAGTTGGTGTTGCATTAGCAGTAACAGAAGTTGTAGTTGCGGTATAGACACAGGTGCCTACAGTTGCCGAAAGCGTATATATGCCACCGAATGATGTAGATGTGGCGGTGAACGCAGACGGATTAAGAGCCGTAGATGTATATGCACTACCGGTAGGCCCTGTCCAGGAATACGTAGGAGAGGTAAGGCCGGTAGTAGACCCGGTAAGTGATAGCGTATTACCGGTACATATTGTAGTTGGAGATACTGTAGCTGTAACGGTAGCGGCAGGGCAATATGTAATTTTGATATTATCTACGGCCGCAGGAGGAGCAGAACCACCGCCGCCATCGTTCTTCCAGGTAAAGATCAGCCGGAAAGACGTACCTGCCAGCGAATTGGGCAGCGTAATAGTTGGTACAGCCGTATATGCGGCATAGGTTGTAGTAGATGTTTGGGAAAATACAAGCGTAGCACCGGTTAATGAAGTTGTATTGCTTGTAGGTGCAGTATTAACGGGTGTAAATGTCGTAGGAGCTGTGTATACCAGCAGCTGGTCCCAATTGTTCGCTTCACCAACGCTTTTCAGTATAAAGTCCAGTTTGATGCTGGACGCACCGGCTGGTACTGTTACCGTACGATACATGTGGGAGGTGCTGGCTGTACTTGTAGAATAGGTATAACTGCTACTGGTAGGCCCAATAAATGCGCCCCTCGATCCTGTAAAGCCAGTTGCAGCTGTACCTATTTGCCACATTGCATTACTGGCGGCATTTACCACTGTCCAGTTATTATCAGCAAACGCAGGACCTGTTTCAAATCCCCCATCCCCGTTTGGATCAAGTAACGTGACCGCTTGCCCGAATACACCCGTACTCACAATAGAAAGAAAGCCCACAACTAACAATTGGTACAACTTCTTCATAAAAGACTATTTAAAAAATAACTGAAAACACAATTCTTAAATAAAATATAATCTGGATCCTGTTGATATGACGCCGACAACAATTCAGGCAGGCTGCCCTGCTGTTTCTGATTATTGCCAATTAGAACAATTCTCTTCTGCCCGATATTGGGCGATAATAAAATGGCGCTTTATGTAGTTTTGATCGCCTCGGTCGCCATTCGGACTCGTGAATTAGGTACGGTTTGCTTTACGTTTAAAATTGGGTATATTTTAATCATATTTCTGTGAATAATTACCACTAAGTTATAAATATTTTGTAGAAGTTTAACTACATGCAATTTAACAACTCTGGCAATCACATGCGTTTTTTTACAAATCCACCACCTTCAACTAACAGTTAATAATTAAACTTACAGTTAAATATTATAAATAAATTAACTCGTAATTAATTGAAAAACATACATATGAACATAATATTTTATTTATTTGTTATAATTATTAACAAATCCGAAACAAAAATATTTACAAATATCACGCACAGTTAAAATTAAGTCAATAAACAAAATGAATGAAAAAAGGGGCCAAATAGCCCCTTTTTGTTGTTTTACAGTAAGTTACACTTCTATTTTACCAACTTATTCTCTAGTTCCAGCACAAGTGTCTCATTAACTTTAAGGTTATAAGCAGCAGTATACAACCTTTCCAGCGCAGCTACATAATCAGTCTCAGCTTGTCGCGATTCAAGTGTAGTGCCTACACCCACTTTATATCTCGCCAGTTGTACCTCAAGGTTCTCCTTGGCGTATTTAATATTGTCGCGCTCCAGTTGGTAAGATGCCAGGGCAATACGATAATTCAGCCATGCAGTTCTATATTGCTTACCAAGGAAAGTGTTTTGGCGTTGATATAACAGATCATCCCTCATAGCCTGCAGCGAGGCCACTCTGGCCGTACGCCTCAGGTTACCGCCTTCAAACAATGGCAAAGACAATGTAAGCCCGGTGTTAGGCCCATAACTTTGTGTAAATACAGAAAATCCGGTAGAGTTGGTATTACGTGTATAGTTGTACCCTCCGTTCAGGCTTATGTTAGGCAGGAAATACGATCTGGCTATATCAGCATTAAGATGAGACACAGTTGCGTTCCTGCGCATAATGTCCAGGAACAGGTTTGCCTCTTGTAGCTGTTCCTTATCTGCCGGCTCCAGTGTGGTATTCAGGCTAAGGCTGTCATCGGTTGTATAGGTCTTATCTAGTGGCTCGCCCATCAATTCGCTTAACGAATCTTCAGCCTGCACCAACGAGGCTATAAAACTCAGCGAGTCACTCTGCCTTGCATTGTAATCTACCCGAGCCTGCAGGTAATCTATCTTAGCACCGGCACCGGTCTCATATTTCAACTGGGATATTGCCATTCTTACCCTTGCCAGTGCCAATCCGGTATCTATGGCTATTACTTGTTGTTTTTGCAACACTAGTTTTGCATATATCTGTATGGTACGCGACACCATGGTCTGTACCTGCAACCGCAACTGCGACTCGCTTATAGCCTGGTATTCGTTTAGCTGCCTCTTCACCAGGAACATCCTGCCGCCGTCAAATATCGTCCAGTTTACAACCAGGTAAGGATTGACAGATGTGCTTTTAGCATTGGGATTGCTTTGCACTCCCCCACTCGCCAGGTCGCTATGTACATTGTTCTGCGCTGCGGAAAGTGTTGTATTAAAAAATACGTTAGGCGAGAAGCCGGCATTGCCCAGGGTATTGTTTCTTTCCGCCTGTTGGCGGGCAAGATCTGCGTTCTTAATATCAAAATTATAGTGCAATGTCCGGGTTATGGCGTCCTGCAATGTCAGGCGTTCAGTTACCTGGGCATTACATACTACATAGCCTGTACAGGCCAATACCGGTAATATATGTCTGATTACTTTGTGCATGTTCAAATAAACTATCAATGATCAGTTGAGGTTCTGGGTGCTATTACGTTACCCACATGGACATCACCATCATCTTTCTTTTTGTCCTCCTTTTCCAAGGCTATTTGCTCCGCGTCTTTCTTCCGTTCTCTTGACAAGTAGGAATAGATAACCGGCACCACAAACAGCGATAGAACAAGTGAGAACATAATACCACCAACAATAACAATACCCAACGGCTTGCGACTGGTGGATGCTGCCCCCAGCGATAGCGCTATAGGCAACGCACCAAACGCCATAGCCAGGCTGGTCATCAATATAGGGCGCAGGCGCAGTGCCGATGCCTCTATGGCGGCCTCAATTTTATCCATCCCCTCTTCCCGTATCTGGTTGGCATATTCCACTATCAATATACCGTTCTTGGTTACCAGGCCTATCAGCATGATCATCCCTATCTGGGAGAAGATATTCAGCGTTTGCCCGAATAATGCCAGCGATATAAGTGCTCCTGCCAACGCCAGTGGTACGGTCAGCATAATAATAAGCGGATCGATAAAGCTCTCGAACTGCGCTGCCAGTATCAGGTAAATCAATCCTAGTGCAAGTAAGAAGGCAAATGATGTATTGGAAGAGCTCTCTACGTAATCTTGAGACGAACCAGCCAGCGATGAACTGAAGCTTTCATCTATCACCTTTTTCTCTTTCAGGCTATTATAAATATTCTGCATCGCAGCAATACCATCACCAATGGTCTTACCTTCTGCCAGGTTGGCCGATATGGTAGCACTTTTGTACCGGTTGTAGTGGAATATTTGCGAAGGGCTTGTCGATTCTTTCATCTGCACCAGGTTATCTATAGATATCAGCTCACCGGTTTTGGTCTTTACAAAGTACTGCTTCAGGTCTACAGGTGCATCACGGCTAGCCCTGTTTACCTGCGCTATTACCTGGTATTGCTTGCCGCTTATGGTAAAATAGCCGAGGTTACCATTACTGAGTGCAAACTGTAGGGTTTGAGACACATCACTCACCGATATGCCGAGGTCTGAGGCCTTAGCCCTATCTATGCTTATGGCCAATTCCGGCTTATTGAACTTTAGGTTCACATCTACGCCCTGGAAGGTCTTATTGGCATAGGCCGAATCCAGGAAGACAGGCAATGCCTTTTGCAGTTTATCAAAGTCAATATTCTGCAACACAAACACAATAGGAAAAGCACTACCTCCGCGCTGCACCGCAATGGTCTGCTCCTGTATGGCCAGCGCTTTACCAAAGTTCAACTTCTGCAGGTTCTTACTCAAGTTTTGTACTATCTGTGCCTGGCTACGGGTTCGGTCACCAGGATCACTGAGCCTGATATTGGCATTTCCCGAATTTACCGAACCTGCCGAGCCCGGCGCGGTTATGGTCAGCACCACCTGCCGCTCGGGTACACTATCCATCACCAGGTTAGCTATACGATCCATATATTTATCCATGGCATCGTACGATGTACCTTCCGGTGCCGTTACCTGTAGCCTGAACCTGCTCCTGTCCTCCAATGGCGCCAGTTCGCTTTGCATCCCCCTGCCTATCAGCACTATCAAGATGAACGAGACAACAATACCAGTAAGCGCCACCCAACGATGCTTCATAATCCATTGCAACGCTTTGCGGTAGCTGTTCTCCATCCCAACAAAAAACGGCTCCGTCTTATCGTAAAATTTCGACCGCTTGTGCACATCCCGGGTCATCAGCACATTGAGCACAGGCGTAAGCGTAAGCGATACAAACGCCGATATCAGCACGGCGCCCGCCACCACTACACCAAACTCCCGGAAAAGCCTGCCCGTGAAGCCTTGCAGGAAGATAATAGGTAAGAACACGACGGCAAGCGTAATAGAGGTAGAGATAACCGCAAAATAAATGATATCGCTCCCCTCTTTGGCAGCCCTGTGCTTATCCAGACCTTCTTCCAGTTTTTTAAAGATGCTTTCCGTTACCACTATACCATCATCTACCACAAGGCCGGTTGCCAATACTATGGCCAGCAGGCTTAGGATATTGATGGTAAAGCCCATAATGTACATAATAAAGAATGCACCTATCAGGCTCACCGGTATATCTATCAGCGGGCGGAAGGCGATCAGCAGATCACGGAAGAACAGGTAAATAATGATAACCACCAAACCCAGCGATATGAGCAGTGTCTCCTCCACCTCGCCGATAGACTTCTTGATAAATGAAGTATTATCCTGCGCAATGTTCACTTTTATATCACCAGGAATATCTTTTTTCAATTGGTCATACCGCTTGTAAAACTCATCGGCAATGGCTACATAGTTGGAGCCCGGCTGAGGTATAATGGCCAGCGCCACCATAGGTATACCGCTTTCTTTTAGCTGCGTTTCTTCATTGGCAGGGCCTAGTATGGCTTCACCTATATCGCTCAGGTGTATGTCCGTACCCTTTACATTACCTACTATCAGGTTATTAAAATCCTGCTCCGTATACAGCCTGCCTAATGTTCTTACCGATAGTTCTGTATTGCTACCTGCCACCTTGCCAGCCGGCAGCTCTACGTTTTGCGCTTTCAGCGCGGCCTGAACATCGGTAAAGGTGATGTTATAGCCGGCCATCTTCAGCGGATCAAGCCAAAGGCGCATAGAGTATAATTTTTCACCCCATACGGTTATGCTGCTCACGCCCGGTATGGTTTGCAACCGTTCTACCAGCACATTCTCGGCATAGTCGGTCAGCTGCATGGGGTTGCGCGTATTGCTCTGCACCGTCATAGATATGATGGGCTGGGCGCTTGCATCAGCCTTGGTCACCACTGGCGGTGCATCTATATCCTGCGGCAGGCTCTTTATGGATTGCGATACCTTATCGCGCACATCGTTGGCCGCGGCTTCCAGGTCTACCCCCAGCTCAAACTCCACACTTATATTACTGCTGCCTTGCGCACTGGTAGAGGATACATTCTTGATGCCCGCAATACCGTTTATCGACTTCTCTATGGGCTCGGTGATCTGCGACTCTATCACATCGGGGTTGGCCCCGGCATAGCTGGTGCGCACATTGATAATGGGCGGATCGATAGACGGGTAGTCTCTTATCCCAAGGAATTTAAAACCTATACCCCCGAAAACTATGATAATGATGTTGAGTACTATGGCCAGTACAGGGCGTTTCAGGGAAAGTGATGACAGACTCATGCGTATGTTGGCAGATTGACTATTAGAAGGTTACATATCATAAAAGCCATGCCAACACATATTTATTGCATACATTAGCTTTTAGATGTTAACCCCGTAAACACCATTAGACCGCGTTGTACGCCTACGGTTTAGTCATTTACCGTACTGTACACACATAAAAAAAGCAACAGGATCTGTTGCTTTCATTATTAACCAGTTATGTAGAATTGTCTTAGAAGATACTTACCAACATGAGCCTTTGCGTACTCTACCCACTTAAAACTTTGCGGCACTTTGCGAAAAATCTTTGCGGTTCTTTGCGTGAAACCAAAGTCACATTACAGTTCCAGCAGTGCCTTTACAGGGTCTTTGCCTATCAGCATCAGTTCCGGTGCTTCCAGCAGTTCCTTAACCCTTACCAGGAAGCCTACGGACTCGCGACCATCAATAATACGGTGATCGTAGCTCAGTGCCAGGTACATCATCGGACGTATCTCTACCTTACCGTTGATAGCCATTGGCCTGTCCTGTATCTTGTGCATACCCAAAATAGCAGACTGTGGGATATTGATGATCGGTGTAGACATCAGCGAACCAAACACACCACCATTGGTGATAGTGAAGGTACCGCCAGCCATTTCATCAGGAGTTAATTTGTTATCGCGGGCTTTCTTAGCCAGTTCTACTACTTTCTGCTCTATACCGGCCATGCTCAGGCTCTCTGCATTGCGGATAACCGGAACCACAAGACCCTTTGGTGCAGATACTGCTATAGAGATATCGCAGTAGTCGTGGTATATCAGCGCATCACCATCTATGTAAGCATTCACTGCAGGCCATTCCATAAGCGCTATGCTACACGCACGGGTGAAGAATGACATAAAGCCCAGGTTCACACCATGAGACTCTTTGAATGAATCTTTGTACTGCTTGCGCACTTCCATGATGCGGGTCATGTCCACCTCGTTGAACGTGGTAAGCATTGCCGTACTGTTCTTGGCATCTACCAGCCTGCGGGATATGGTCTTACGCAGGTTGCTCATCTTCTCGCGCTTGTCTTCGCGGCCGAAGGCAGCAGTACCGCCACGCTTACCACCGTTGTTGATAGCGTCCAGCACATCCTGCTTCATGATCCTGCCTTGCGAGCCGGAACCCTTTACATCTGTTGGCTTCACCTGCTTGTCGCTCATTATGGCGTTGGCGACCGGTGTAGCTTTTACATCGCTCTGCGGAGCCGGTGCGGGAGCAGCAGCGGCAGGCTTTTCAGCTTTAGGAGCAGCAGGTGCAGCAGCAGGAGCCGGTGTTGCAGCGCCTTCGGGCTTGGCAGCAGTTTCGTCTATCGTGCAGGCCAGGTCGCCTATCTTCAGCGTAGCGCCTTCTTCTGCAACAATGTGCAGCTTACCAGCCTGTTCAGCTGTCAGTTCAAAAGTAGCTTTCTCAGATTCCAGTTCACACAATACTTCGTCACGGTTGGCATAATCGCCCTCTTTTTTCAGCCATTTTACCAGGGTAACTTCACTTATTGACTCGCCTACTGTAGGAACTTTAATATCTATCATGAGAAAACCTTTGTTTTACGAAGTGCAAAATTAGCAAACCCTTACCTATTAAGCAACATGGCATTTCACCTTTCGCAAGAAATTCAAAATTAATTATTTATATACGTACTCCTGACATTGCCGAATTGACAAATTGTCGAATTGTCAAATTAACTAAGGCGCTGTTTCGCCGCCTCATACAATATCATCCCTGCCGCTACCGACACATTCAGCGAATCGAACGCAGTGGCCATTGGTATGCGTATCAGCACATCGGCCC
The DNA here is from genome assembly GCA_964588295.1 of uncultured Flavipsychrobacter sp. Lineage (GTDB taxonomy): Bacteria > Bacteroidota > Bacteroidia > Chitinophagales > Chitinophagaceae > Flavipsychrobacter. The sequence continues at coordinate 147,910 of CAZPOT010000012.1, forward strand.
GCTTCAACACATCTTTACTGATGCCGGTATCTTCCGCACCCATTACTATGCATGATGGAATGGTAATATCAGCCTCGTACACAGGGATACTACCCTTCATCTGCGTACCCAGCACCTGTATGCCGTTCAGCCGGAGGATATCCATGGCCTGCGGTACCGATGGCACCCTGCACAGCATGATCTTATGCAATGCCCCCGCCGAGGTCTTTACCGCTTCTTCGGTAAGTGATGCTGCGTGAGACGTAGGCAGTATCAAACCTTGGGCACCGCAACACAAAGCCGTACGCGCTATGGCGCCCACATTGCGCACATCAGTAACACCATCCAGCATTACGAACAGCGGGGTATCCCCTGCCTCCACCACATGCGATATACCCGCTTGCAGATCTACATAATTGAGCAGCGATGCCCACGCCACCACACCCTGGTGCTGCGATTTGGTGAGATAGTCCAGCTTTTCTACCGGCACCTGGCTCACCGGCACATTGTATTCCCGCGCCAGCTGCTTAATGGTGCCTATCTCCGGCCCCGTAGCGCTGCGCAGCATAAATATCTTTTCTATAGCCGCCCCCGACTGTAAGGCCTCCATTATCGGTTTGCGCCCTATCAGCAGCGGCAGCGACTTTTGCTTTGGTTTGTCCTGGTATTTCAAGACTGCAAAATTAGGCAAAAAGGGTATAAGTTATTTTAGGTTGCGCTATTGTAAAAAAGGTCTCACTAACTTCACCACAAACGACCACACATGACCCGAACGTCTAAGATCATACTCGGCATCTGTACACCCCTGCCGTTAATATGCATGGTAGCCTTCTACCTCAACTATCTGTTCACACTTATTGTTTATATGCCAGCTAATGTGAACAGATGGGCGGGAGACCCTGATCATGTTGCATTTATTCACGACATGATGAAAGAATTGCTATCACCGATAATGATAGTCTGCCTGGTAATAGCGATAGGCGGCTATATTAGCTTATTAATATTTTATGTTAAACATATTATAGCACATAAGCCGAAAGCTAAATGGGAAATGGTGATGTGGATCTTACTCTTTATCTTCTTTGGCAGCATAGCTGAACTCATCTATTTCTTTTTAAGGGTAGTACCGGTAGAGAACAAAAAAACAACCGATTACTAGCGTAAAGCGTTTAAGCAAATTACTATTGCAATATTCATATTAACTGCAAACGCCACCGCGAAAAGAAATAGGCTGCAACACACCCAACTATAATAGAAGTAATGTAAGGTATTGCCTGCGGAGTTATACCTTCTATAATACCATCCAATAGCAGCAGAACAACAATTGAAACTATAGACGTAATAGTGATCTCCTTTATATATTCTCTATTGTTTTTAATGAACAGATAACTGGACACAAAGAAGATACTAAACCCAACAATCGAATTATATAGCATAGATATATGCAGTAGTTGCCCCGTTATTAGCAGTAATCCGAAAGTCCCAAAAATGCACCTAGGGATAACGTAACTTTTCTTTGTTTTTAATGCCATCGATGTTTCCATAATAATATTTTTTACAAAAAACGATACTGAATTCGGTCAGTGATTTCGTTTAGGTAACATGTATATACCAACTCCAACACAAGGATATTATTGTTTTCAGCCTTCACTGTTGTAAATAATAACACTGTCACAAATATTACCACCATCAAAACGACAGTAGGACGTCCTTACAGCATTCTAATATGCCTGATTGTCCATAGGCCACGTAAAACATCCCGAATAGGACAAAATAATTTACGCATCATTAAGTCGGTACTCCAAAAGTCTTTGACCTATTTCTAAGTCAGAGCAACCATTATCAAGCAATTGTAAATCATACTTTATCAAATCAATGGCATGCTTAACAGGAAAAAACTGAACATATTTTATTCCATCTTTTTCATATTCAATCTCATCCCCGGTTTCTTCTATTTCCATAATATGAACTTCAGCATTTACGCTTACAGCATCATGCATATAAATCAGCAATGCTTCTGATTGAGTATTTATATTCAGAGTACTATATAGTTCATCTAATAGATTTGGACTAATCATAAACTTGATAAACTCACTATAAATCATGACATAAATTTAAAACAATATCGAAAAATAGCGTGCCTAATCAGGCTATAGATGCAAATTTTAGTGACTCACACTAGTCCAAAGCGTCTCGCTTGGTCCTAACCCACGTAAGCGTCCCGCTTGCCAGAAGCCACAAAAACAAAGAAGCCCCCAACCGGGAGCTTCTTCATTTAAAATATCATAAGCCTTTGCGCGCTCTGCCTGCTTAAGAGAAACTTTGCGTGCTTTGCGCTCTCCTTCGCGTGCTTTGCGTGAAACTGCCAATCAAATTTACACCAGCATAGTCACCGGGTTCTCCATATATGCTTTCAGTGTTTGCAGGAACTTGCTGCCTACAGCACCATCTACCACACGGTGATCGCAGCTCAGGGTCAGCTTCATCAGGTTCCTTACCACTACTTCCCCATTCTCTACTACCGGCGTAGCCTGTATCTTACCTACGGCCAGTATACAGCTATCGGGCGGGTTAATGATGGCTGTGAATTCATCAATATCCATCATGCCCAGGTTGCTTATGGTAAAGGTATTACCGGTAAACTCGTGCGGCTGTATCTTCTTATTACGTGCCTTATCTATCAGCACACTCGCTTCCTGCGATATCTGCGACAATGTCTTCTGGTCGGCAAATTTCACTACCGGCACTATCAGGCCCTCATCAACCGCAACGGCTGTACCTATGCTGATGTGGTGGTTCTGGCGGATGAAATCGCCCATCCATGAGCTGTTTACAGCCGGATGCTTGCGCAATGCCATAGCCACAGCCTTTATCACCATATCGTTGAACGATATCTTCACCGGCGACACATTGTTCATGGCGGCACGCGCTTCCATCGCCTTATCCATGGTAATGGTCATGCGCAGGTAGAAGTGCGGTGCGCTGAACTTGCTTTCTGCCAGCCTCTGCGCTATGATGCGGCGCATCTGCGTCAGCGGAATATCGGTATGTCCTTCTGTGCCTGAAGCAGGAGTAAATGCAGGCACCTGTGCTGCCGCTTTCTGCGGAGCTGGAGCAGCTGCTGCCTGTGGTGCAGCCTGTGCCGGAGCTGCTTGCTGTGGTGCTGCCTGTGCAGCTTGCGGAGCAGGCTGGGTCGATGGTGTAAAGGTATCTACATCGCGCTTCACTATACGGCCATTATCGCCGCTGCCATGCAACTGATGAATATCTATACCCTTCTCTGCTGCCAGCCTCTTGGCCAGTGGCGATGCTATTACACGTTCGTTACTGTTATGTGCTACAGGCGCAGCTTGCGGAGCGGCAGGAGCAGCATTTTGTTGTGCTGGTGCAGTAGCTGCTTGCTGTGGCTGCGCCTCTGCTGCAGGTTGCGCTGCTGCCGGAGCACCACCATCCAGGTAAGGAGTAACATCTGTACCCGGCTTGCCTACTATGGCTATAATATCGTTTATCTTGGCGGCATCGCCTTCCTTTACGCCTATGTACAGCAGCGTACCATCAGCATATGGCATTACTTCCATGGTAGCCTTATCGGTTTCCACTTCTGCTATTACATCATCGCTCTTTATGGTATCGCCTACTTTTTTATGCCAGGCTACAATTTTACCTTCCTTCATGGTATCGCTCAGCAATGGCATACGCACTACTGTTGCATCACCCGGATTTGGTGCTGCGGCAGGTGCCTTCTGCTCTGCTATGGGTGCGGCCGGAGCGGTATTTTGCTGGGCAGGTGCAGCTTGTTGCGGCGCAGCAGGCTGTTGTGGCTGCGGAGCAGGTTGCTGAGGCTGTGCAGGTGCTGCGACTTGTTGTGGTGCAGCGGCAGGCGCGGCTTGCTTATCGTTATCCAGTATCGACTGAAAATCTTCACCCGGCTTACCAATAATGGCCATAATGCCGTTAACCGGCACACCCTGGCCCTTATCTGCTGCTATATATAATAATGTACCGTCTACATAAGGTGTTACCTCCATGGTGGCCTTATCGGTCTCCACTTCTGCTATCACATCATCAGCCTTTACTTCATCCCCTACTTTCTTCAACCAGTCGGCTATTACACCTTCCTTCATTGTATCACTCAGCAACGGCATACGTATCGCTTCCGCCATAATATAATTGTGTTCGTTTTTTAGACTCCAAAAGTAATTAAACTCACTTATTTACCCGCGTAAATTTCGCAAGCCCCAAAATACTATCGCAGATATTTCACGCAAAGAGCGCAAAGGAGGGCGCAAAGAATGCTAAGTCACTATTTTAAGCAGGCAGAGCACGCAAAGTCTCATCCTCCCATACTTTCACTTATCAACTTTTTACCTCTTTAACCTATTAACTCTTTAATTAATATTCTATCTGCATTCCCAGTGCCTCTTTCAATTTACCGAGGAAGGGATTCTTCTGCACCATCGCCTCAAACATCTCGCTTTTACTCAGCACTACGTTCTTCTTCATTTCCGCCATTGCGCTCACATCCTCTCTCAACTCCGTGGTAATGCGCACTACCAGGTTGGTCCTTTCCCGGTAAAAATCCAGCAACGGACTGCGCTGTTCGCGGGCGTACATATCTACTATCGGCGTTGGGGACACTATTTTTATCTCATCCGGAGGATATAACTCCACCTTCATCTGCGTAAACTGGGCAAAGACAGTACCCTTACCGGTATCCATCAGCATGCGCTTGTACTCTTCAAACAGCTGGTTGATCTCATCCAGCGTAAGCGGATGCGTGCGTGTTACCGCCTTATCCAGCGTCTCGTCTATTTCATCAAGCAAATTAGCGCTCAGTCGGCGTGCCCCACCTTGTGCAGCGGGCCTGTTGGCCGGGGTAACCGGATTGCCTGAGGGCGCAGCTGGCCTCGGAGGTGGTGGTGGCGCTGCCGCAGCGGGAGCTACCAGTTGTGGAGTCTGCACCGGCGCCGGTGGTGGCGGAGCCTGGTAAACAGGTGCCGGCTGCTCAGCTACCTGCACAGGTGCTGTATAAGTAACGTTTGCCGGCGGTGCCGATACTACGGTTACCGTAGCCGGCGCAGGCGGCATGCCTACAGGGCTAAAGTTTTTTTTTACATCACCGGTATCCGATCCTATATTTATGTTGCTGCCGCTTACTGCCTGCAATACGTAGCACAGCCTTATCAGACACATTTCCACATGCAGGCGGCGGTTGGTAGCATTCTTATATTCCAGCTCGCACTGGTTCAGTACGTTCAGGCCCGATAGTAGGAACGATGGCGGCGCCTGGTTCGACTTCTCCAGGAATACGGGCTTGTGATCGTTAGGCACATCCAGCAGTTTGGCCATGCGCACATCTTTGCACAACAGCAGGTTGCGGAAGTGTTCTGCCAGGCCACTCACCACTACATCGCCTTCAAAACCCTTTTCCAATGCCTTATCCAGCATCAGCAGTGTACCTGCCACATCCTGGCTTAGCATGGTATCCGTTATCCCGAAGTAGAAGTCCGCATCCAGCAGGTTCAGGTGCTCCATGGTGCCGTTATACGTCAGCATACCATTGGTAAAGCTGGCAATACGGTCCAGCATAGACAGCGCATCGCGCATACAACCCTCACTCTTCTGGGCTATGATGTGCAGCGCAGCCTCCTGTGCTACCATACTTTCCTTCACCGCTATACCCTGCAGGTGCGATACAATATCGCCCGTGGTAATGCGCTTAAAATCGAATATCTGGCAACGGCTCAGGATAGTAGGTAATATCTTATGCTTCTCGGTAGTGGCCAGGATGAAGATGGCATATGGTGGCGGCTCCTCCAATGTCTTCAGGAAGGCATTGAATGCCGATGCACTGAGCATATGCACCTCATCTATTATATATATCTTGTATTTACCCTGCTGCGGAGCGAAGCGCACCTGGTTCACCAGTTCGCGTATATCATCCACAGAGTTATTGCTCGCGGCATCCAGTTCAAACACGTTGAACGAGGTATTGTTGCTGAAGCTGGCACAGGTATTACACACCCCGCAGGCCTCCATATCGGCCGTTGGGTGCTCGCAGTTGATGGTCTTGGCCAAAATACGGGCACACGTGGTCTTACCTACCCCACGCGGACCACAAAACAGGTAGGCATGCGCCAGGTGACTGTTGCGGATGGCATTTTTAAGCGTAGTGGTAATGTGCTCCTGCCCCACAACAGTATCAAACGTCTGCGGGCGGTACTTTCTGGCGGAAACTATATAATCACTCATTCGTATATCCTCTCAATTAGTCAAAATCTACGCTCTTTATCTTTCCAAACACCTCACTCCATCCAAGCCGGTCATTGCGAGGAACGAAGCAATCTCGCAAGCGGACGTACTCCGTTTTAGGAGAACAACCAGAGGGACAAAAAAGAACCTGATTTTTGACACAGCAAATTACTTAAAAACCCACACATCAGCCTGTTAAAATAAAGAGTGTTCATGCGGTGTGGAAAAATACACAGGGGAAATGCCGTAACTTTATCTGCACAAAGCAGGCATAAATGTCGCAACAGCAAAAAGACAAGGAAAAACAGCAACTGCAAATAGTCGTTGAGTCCGAATTAGATCGGCTTAAGCGGGATGTTTACAGAAGTGACAAGGAGAAATTCGATCTATTCTGCCTGATGCTCAAACGGAATGCCATGTTCAAACGAGCAATAATAACGCATAAGTAAACTATGGATATTCTTGACGAGAATTTGCTCCATTTTTGGAGATGCTTGAATGAATTTGGCACCAGGTATATAATGATTGGCGGATTTGCAACAAATATGCATGGGTTTATTCGCCATACAAAAGATGTAGATATTTGGATCGAAGACACAAAAACTAACCGTCAAAATTTAAGGGCCACATTCAATGCTTTCGGTTACGGTGACCAACCTGCATTTGAAACAATGGAATTTATTCCGGGCTGGACAAGTTTCCATATCGGGCCGGGTTTAGAATTAGACATCTTAACCGAAATGATAGGTCTCGAACACCTCACCTTCGATGAATGCCTGCAGGAAGCATCAGTTGCAGATATAGAAGGCGTAAAAGTGCCATTTCTTCATATCAACAGACTAATAGAAAACAAAAAGATAGTCAACCGCCCTAAAGATCAGGTAGATGTGATGGAACTGGAAAAGATAAAGAAGATTAGGGAGGAGAACGGTTAGTTATGGATGACTTCTACCTAAAAATAATATCATTTAAATACTCTTTCCTTCCTTTCTCATTTGTATTTAAAAAATCCTTGGAATCTTCAGTAATGATTCGAGTAAATGCCCGCCTCGCATACTCATCAATATTTTTAGACAATGTTACAAGAAGCTCATCTTTCATTAATTTTTTAGGAAACTCATTACCGTGAAGGAAACTGGACCTAAAATCGTATCCCTGCTTCATGAATGTGTATATTTCCTTTCGTTCAACTTTATCATCTGACAGATAGAAAGCAATTCGCTCGGACACTTTATGCGTTACTTCCGTAGAATCAATTGTGAACAAACACTCGAAAATAGGTATATACATTGCTATTCTATGAGGCAAATATTCCAATTTTCTTGCTCCAGACAGAAAAACAAACGCTCTATCTAAAGGACTATAGTTATTATAGTTAAAATCTTTATTTCGTCCAATTGTAAGAGTTTCGCCTGACTTAAATTCCTTTTTAAAATCATCATAATTGAGTTCCTTTTCTTGCCCAAGCAATGCATAATATTTAATAAAAATATCTAACTTCTTCAATTCATCTTTTGAAAATGAAACTTTCTCCATTTTTCCCATAAAATTTCTTGCATAGGTATTCGTCTCTGACTTTTCAACGTAATTCCTTCCAATAATTTCGCCGATGCATGACTTTGTATAAACACTACAATCTTTGACAAGCCACATCATAGATAAGAAGCTTTCTAAATATTGCATTTTTATAAGCATCATTTTTCTTAAATAGTGAAATGGCGTGTTTTCTGAATCAAAAGTTGCTTCGTGACTCCACTTGTCGCATGCATAACAATTTGTTCGACCCGTTTGCGATTCAGCCCTTCCTAAATGGTAATGGAATGCGTCAGTATAATAAGCCTCTTTTTTATTCAGATTGCTACTTATTATGTAATCAGCTGTCTTACAATCTGTCAAATCTGACAAATAAAAATTCTCTATATTGGAAAAGAAAGTAAACTCAATCATAGACGCAAAATAATTCATTCCTTTTTACAAACCCTCCCCATTCACATCCATCGTCAACACCTCGCTCATGTAGTCTAAGAACGGACGCATAGCCTTAAAAGCATCGTTCACCTTGTCTACAAAAGCTGGACTTAGCACCTCATCATCTGTAAATGGCTTTATCAGCAGAAACTGTTTATAGCGTAGCAGGTCTATAGCCTCATTGGATGGGTCATAACCCTTAGGAGCTGTTTTCAATTGTTCTCCCTGTAGTGTGCCAAAATTGCTGATGAACTGTTTACTCTTCAATATCTTCCTCAGCGTAGCGGCATCATAGCTTATATCATCGCGTATGCGCTTCAGGTCGGGCGCATTAGGGCCCCAGAAGCCACCACCCACAAAACTATTGCCTGGCTCTATCCGGAAATAATATCCACCGCGGCGCTGTTTGGTAGCCCGCTTAAATCCACCGCTAAATTCGGTTCTGTATGGCGTTTTGTCTTTAGAGAAACGAGTATCCCTGTAAATACGGTGCAGACTGCTTTTACCCGTAGGTGTTTCTATCAGGTCGTGCTCATTCATCCTGTCAAGCAAGGCATCCGCAAAACCCTCTACCGCTACCAGCTCCCGCAAATACTCCTCCTTATGCTCATTGAACAATTCCCTGTAGTTATGTGCCTTTAGTCTTTCAAGAAAAGCTAAAGCAGAAGATGGAATAGTAGCTTGTTTAGATGGCATAGAAAATTCACTTAAAAAAACAGAACCGGGTCATGGCGAGGAACGAAGCCATCTCACAAGCGGACGTATTCGTTTTCGAAGCGCAAATATCTCCTCCCTTTAGGGCCGGGGTTAAATTAAGCTACAGCGAGATCACGAGCCTTTGCGGACTCTGCCTACTAAGTTCTTTGCGGCTCTTTGCGAAAAATCTTTGCGCTCTTTGCGTGACCGCTATTAAATTAATTTCTAGCTTTCATCCAGCACATTTTCAGCCTTCTCAGCCACATGCGGATCAATAGTGTGGCGCTTAGGGAAATTGAACAGCAGGGAGCTAAGTACCGGCAGCACAAAAATGGCCACGGTAAAAATAGACACATACATATCCATTTTCTCGCTCTCCAGGAATTTCGCAAATTCTGAACCTTCGTTAAAATGAGTATACAGCGACATCAGCAGCTTAACGCCCAATACGCCTATCACTAAAAACGCCACTGTCTCCAGGAAGGTAAATTTCTCCATCAACTTCACAAAAGCTTGTGCTACAAATCGCATAGCTAATATACCTATGAACACACCAGTATATATCAAGAAAATATGGTCGGTGAACGCCACAGCAGCAAATACGTTATCTATAGAGAACGCGAGGTCCATCACCTCTACCAGTGCTACAGTAGCCCAGAAAGTACCCAGCGAGCCTACGGTTACTTTATATATCCAGCTTTCGCTCTTTTCTACTTTTTCATCTTCGCCATCTTTATTGGCCTCTTTAGCTTTCCCCCTGAAGTAAGTGAACGTCAGGTACATCAGGTACAAACCACCCAGTGGCTTTAAGAACCATACTTTCACCAGCCACGACGCAATAAGTAAGCATATACCGCGAAAAACGTATGCACCAATGATACCATATTTCAATGCTTTGCTACGTTGCTCTTTGGGCAGGTCTATAACCATGGTAGCCAATACAGCGGCATTGTCTACCGATAGTAAACTCTCAATAACGATCAGGTTAAGAATGATCAGCAGGCCGGCCTTAATATCCGGACCAAGTAATGTGTGTAATATGTCCATACGTGTTTAATAGTGGGCGTAAAAATATCCATTTCTGCTCATATCATCTTAGTGTTGAGCATACTTTTTAAAATATTTGCCTGCACATCTATTTTACTTATGTTTTGCAGGAAATCCATATCGGTCAATTTTTTATAATGTTCGGCCAATAGGTCTTTTATATCTTCCGGTATCCTGGTGCGTACTACGGCTATAGTATTCTTCAGGCTTTCATTCTTATCGGCAAGTTCCTGTACAAATGTCTGCCGCTTCTCTAGCTCGGTTACCCTTTCCACATCCTGCAGTTTCGCCATATCGTACAGCAGGAAAAGGTTCCTCGCCGGGAAGAATATAAAGTGCTTACCGGCGTCGGTCAGCTCATATATTTCGCCTACCTGCTCCCCTGCCCTTATACCATAACAAAACACCACCCTGAAATCATACTTGCACAGGCTGCCCATCAGTTTCCGGTGAATGATTGCATAGGCATTTGTGTATGCGTCTTTGCTGTCGAAATTGTCCAGCTCATTCATCAACTCTGGAGAGATATTGTAGAAAAAATCCTTGGAAAACCTGGCACTAAAGGCATTAATATTCTTCGCCAGCGGATACTCTGAAGAATTATCAGACAATACTTCATACAACTTTCGCAACGAGTTCGCCACCTTCGATGCCTGCCGCTGTTGGTCAATATCGTAATCGTGTTGCGTAAACGCCGGCGACTGTATTCTGTTGATGAGCCCCGCATTCAACTCCACCTCATCCATCAGCAGGCTTACACTTTGCTCATTGTTCTTTTTTATCTTCTTCAGCAACTCAATAAGAGCCGTGGAGTACTGCATATGAAACAGTTCCAGCTTATTGATGTCCAGTTCCTCATTCTCCTCAAACAGCTGGTGTATTACCTGCGTACGCAGGTATATACGGTAAATAAGATCATCGGCAAAGAATACAGATAGTACCTGTAGTTTGCTCAGCATCCTTACAGATCCATTCAATATGTTTACCTTATTCTCGTCCATTTACATTTCACCAATGCGCACATAAAGATAAGCAGGCATCGGTCCTTTCCAGCCCTTTGCCTGCTTAAAATTCATTAAATACACAATAACATCGCCATGCGGGGGGCGACAGTTACCTTATATTAGTAACATTCTTCTTCAGTTCTGTTTCCAGGTTCTGCAGATCAGTATCCAGCGCACGCCTGCTGGCAGTACCTTCATCATGTATGCGTTTCACCTCGTTCAGCGTTTCTATCAGCGACTGGGTAGTATGCCGCAGCGTATCTATTGATACCACTGTTTTCTCATTCTCCCTGGCCACTTCTATACTGTTCTGCTTCAGTAGGTCGGCATTCTTCTGCAGTATGGTGTTGGTAGTGTCAGATATCTTCTTCTGCATCTCCACATTTGCCTTCTGCCTGTTCAGCGCCACGGCTATGGTCAGCTGATTCTTCCACACAGGTATAGTGGTAGATATAATGGACTGCGCCTTCTCGGCAATAGAAGTGTTGTTGTTCTGCACCACCCTTATCTGCGCCAGCGATTGCAGCATGATAAACCTTACCACCTTCAGGTCGGCCAGGCGCTTATCCAGGCGAGTAAGAAAATCCCGCAGATCGGCTATTTCATAATCCTGGTAATCCTGTGGGCAGCCCTCCATCTGAGCCAGTTGCACGCTCAGCTCTTCATACTTCTGCTTGCCGGCAATAATCAGCTCTTCCATCTGCTTGATGTAATTAATATTACTATCAAACATTGTCTGCAGCGAACTGTTGTCCTTTATCGAATTCAGCCTGCCTGCCTTTATCTTGTTAGTTATCTTATCAATATTAGAGATAACAGTGTCATACTTGGCAAACAGTTTTTTGGCGTCCACCACCAGGTTCTTCAGGAATGGTATGGCAGAAATAAAGCGCTTGAACGCGCCCTGCTCCAACTCATCCACATCCACGTAGTTCAGTTCGGTCAGCAGCTCGGTTATCAGCGTACCTACCTCGCCGGAATTGTACGTACGTACCGAAGTAAGGAACTGGTTACTGTATTGCTCCATGGTATTCTGCGCTTCGGCCCCATAGTTCAAAACAGAGTTCACATCCTTTGGCGACAGTGATTTGGCCACCTCGGTATATTTCATCTTCTCCTCAGGCGTTATCGCCTCCAGGTTCACATTGCCTTCCTTATCTATAGCCTTGGTGGTAGTTACCCCGGTACTAACCTCAGGATTATTATTAGCTGGTAGTGTTTCCATTTTTTTGAGTGGTTATTATCCTTATTGCACTTATGTACTTAAATCGTTACTCTACTTGTATCCCAAGCCGAACTTTGCGCCCTCTGCCTGCTTAAAAACTCTTCGCGTGCTTTGCGACACTCCTTTGCGCTCTTTGCGTGAACTTAACCTTTGCGGCTCTCTGCGTGAAACTTGCACTAAGTCATTACAGAAATTGCCTCATAACGGTGTTCACGGTATCCTTCAGATCCCTGTCGCTGGTTGGCTCACCTATGGCATTAAATTTCCAGTCGCCGTTCTTTTTATAGAACACACCCATCACCATAGATACATGGCCTGCAAAGCCCGGTCCATGCGCAATATCATACTTGGCAAATACTTCGTTCACACGTTTAGATGTCCCCTCATAGATACGTATAGATGCGAACGGTATCTTGCCAAAGTCATGACCACGGAAGCTGTTCAGTATAAATGCCACGTAAGTAACATTAGCCGGCAACGCACCCAGGTCTACCGTTATCACTTCATTGTCCAGTCCGTCATCACCGCCAAGATCGCCTGTCAGGTCATCGCCGCTATGGCGCACCGAACTATTCTTAGAGCGCAGGTTACCGAAGTACACTACTTCTTCCAGTCCCTTATTGTCGTTGTACAAGGCACAGCTGGCATCCAGGTCTACAGCTTCTTTACCACCGCCAAAGCCCAGGAATCCCTTCTTTTCTATTGCGCCCCAGTTAATGCCTACGCACACGCTTTGCAGCTTGGTGCCGTTAGCTTTCTCCAGGTTGATGCGTTGTCCTTTCTCCAGATTTATAGCCATGGTGCGTATTAATTATATTTGGTTAAATAATCCTTCAGTCCACCCTTCATGCCGCTGCCGGTCGCTTCAAACTTCCATTCATTATTGCGCTTATAGATACGGCCAAACTCTACTGCTGTTTCAATGGAAAAGTCCTCCTCCAGTTCATACTTCAGCATATCGGTATTGGTAGCAGCATCAAAAATGCGGATAAATGAATTACGCACCTGGCCGAAATTCTGCCTGCGGCTGTCGGCCTCGTGTATCGTTACCACTATGCTTATTTCCGTAGCGCGTGGATCTATAACGGACAGATCAATCTTTACCTGCTCGTCATCGCCCGCTCCCTGGCCTGTAAGGTTATCACCGGTATGCTCTACAGCACCATCGGGCGATTTCAGGTTATTGTAAAATACAAAAAACTCATCGGCAAGTATCTTTTTGTTCTCGCCCAGTATAAATATAGAAGCATCGAGGTCGAAGGCACCACCTGTTGTTGCAGCATTGGCATCCCAGCCAAGCCCTACCACAAATTTTGGTGCATTGATCGTTTCCCTCTGCCCTTTCTGAAGATTAATGGCCATAGTTGAATTTATTTTTCGCGTTTAGTTTAGTTCGATTGTTTATATCAGACCAAATTTAAACAATAATTGTTCACACTATAATACAGCCTGCAGCCATATAATTCTTAAATCTGGCTTAAAGTTCATAAAACAAGAAAGCTGCCCCTTCCGGAACAGCTTTCAGTATCAACCCCTCGGAATTTGAATCCCGGAGCTTGGAATTTATTATAAATGTATTGCTTCGCCCAGCGCTACTTCCACAGCATCCTTCACGCTTTCGCTCATGGTTGGGTGCGGGTGTATGCTGTCCAGCACTTCGTGCCATGTAGTTTCCAGCTTGCGGGCAACCACAGTTTCAGCAATAGCCTCAGTTACGTTAGCACCTATCATGTGCGTACCTAACCATTCGCCATATTTGGCATCAAATACAACTTTTACAAAGCCCTCAGTAGCACCGGAAGCGCTTGCCTTACCCGATGCTGAGAATGGGAATTTACCCACCTTCACCTCGTAGCCTGCTTCCTTAGCTTGCTTTTCGGTCATACCTACGCTGGCTACTTCAGGCACGCAATAAGTACAGCCCGGTACGTTGCCGTAATCCAGCGGCTCCGGCATGTGCTTGTATTTACCCTCCTTATAGCCTATAGCCTCTACACATATTACAGCCCCCTTAGATGCTACGTGCGCCAGCGCCTGGCCCGGAGTGATATCACCGATAGCATAGATGCCATCAACATTCGTTTTGTAGTATTTATCTACAGTTACTTTACCCTTTTCAGTAGCTACGCCGGCAGCTTCCAGGCCTATATGCTCTATGTTGGCAACAATACCTGCAGCGCTCAGTACTATATCAGCTTCCAGGGTTATTTCGCCATTGGCAGTCTTTACAGTAGCCTTAACACCATTACCGCTTATATCTACCTTCTCTACAGAAGAGTTGGTCATTATCTCAATGCCTTTCTTCTTAAAGCTCTTTTCCAGCTCTTTAGATACGTCTTCGTCTTCTACCGGTACTATACGCGGCATGAACTCAACTATAGTCACCTTAGTGCCCATAGTATTGTAGAAGTAAGCAAACTCTACGCCTATAGCGCCGCTGCCTACTACTATCATGCTCTTCGGCATTTCCGGCAGTACCATAGCTTCGCGGTAGCCAATTACCTTTTTGCCATCTATAGGCAGGTTAGGCAGTTGGCGGCTGCGTGCACCTGTAGCCAGTATGGTATGCTTAGCCTGGTAAACGGTCATTTTACCATCGGCACCGGTCACTTCTATTTCCTTTTTAGCATTCAGTTTACCCATACCCATAATGACGTCGATCTTATTCTTCTTCATCAGGAACTGGATGCCCTTGCTCATCTTATCGGCAACACCACGGCTGCGCTTTACCACAGCAGGAAAATCAACCTTAAAATCGCTGGCGGCAATACCGTAATCAGCAGCATGACTGAAGCTCTCCATTACGCTGGCGCTCTTCAGCAATGCCTTGGTAGGTATACAGCCCCAGTTCAGGCATATGCCGCCCAGGCTTTCTTTTTCTACTATCGCAGTCTTAAAACCTAATTGTGATGCACGGATAGCAGCTACATAGCCACCAGGTCCGCTGCCTATTACGATTACATCGTATGCCATAAAAGGAAGTAATTTAATTGGTTCAATTTTGTGTCCCGCAAATGTAGTAAAACTTTGCTTTGGGTATATTGTATTTAGTTTTCAACTAATGTAACTAATACACAACTTACTAAGCATTAGCCATTAATTTATACAAATTTAACCCCTCTACAGCCATTAAACCATCCGACATTTACCACGTCTCATACCTTTTTGATACTCATACAGTATGGTATGATTATTATATAACTAACCAGTATTTGTAACGTCACCGCCAGACCAAACATGAAATTCAGCCACAGGAAATACATTTATATATTACCAATAGCTATCACTGCTTTTTGTTCATCCTGCCACGAAGGCCGGAAAGAAGAACCACCCAAACCTAAAAACACCACCCTGAACGCGGAAGGCTTTGTGGTAGAACCCCAGGTATTTGAAAATCAATATGCCACCACCGGTTCCCTGCTGCCCAACGAAGAGATACAGATATTACCCGAAACATCAGGCCGCGTTACAACACTGTCGTTCAAGGAGGGAAGCCACGTAAATAAGGGTGATGTACTGGTGAGGCTGTATAACGATGACATTAGGGCGCAGATCCAGAAATCGCAGGCGCAACGGGAGCTACAAGTAAAAATAAAAGAACGCCAGGCCAAACTGCTCGATATTGGCGGCATCAGCAAGCAGGACTATGAGACTACCGTAGCACAGATAACATCTATAGATGCCGATCTGGCCTACGCACAGGCACAGCTGAGCAAAACCATTATAAAAGCCCCCTTCAATGGTCGCATAGGTATCCGTAATGTGAGCGTAGGTGCCGTGATAACCCCGACAACAGTGATTGCTAACCTGCAGCAACACCGCATGCTCAAGCTCGACTTTACCCTACCCGATCAGTATAAGGACGAGGTGAAACCAGGTAAAGAAATAGCATTTACCGTTACCGGTTCGCTCGATACCTTTAAGGCATCTATTTCCGCCGCCGAGCCTGCCGCAGATGCCACTACCAGAACCCTTAAGGCACGTGCAGTAGTAGATAACCACGATGAAAAACTGATAGCTGGGGCATTCGCCCATGTTATAGTACCCTTCAGCAACAACAGATCGGCCCTTTTGATACCCAGCCAGGCCATAATACCAACCACCCGCGACAAGCAGGTAGCCATAGCCAGCGGTGGCAAGGTAAAAATGGTAACCGTAACCATCGGCACGCGTACCAACGATATGGTAGAAGTATTGAAGGGCCTTAACCCCGGCGATACCATCCTTACCACTGGCATCATGCAGGTAAAACCCAACATGTCTGTAAAGGTGATTAAGGTAAATAAGGCTAAAGCATAGCATCGTTTATACGGCCTTCTCAACCTTGGCTTATCCTTAACTTTAACCGTTGTACATTTACTATGTTACCATTGTAACAGCCAGACTACGTTTTTAATTTTTCAGGTATTCTCTCAGGGTTTCCGTCTTAAAAGCATTCTCGTTCTCATTTTTTGCGTACTGGCCCATTTTCAATACAGATTCAAGTAAATGATCATTTTCCTTTTTTTTGCTGCCGTATGGTATACATCCCTGTTTGCCCAAACTTTTTTCCACCACCGGTACGCCTCGCATGGCGCTTTTAAAATGTCGCATGGCTGGGAACGTTTTTTCTTTGTATTCACCTATATAACGCAGGGGTCGCATTATATGAGTCCGCGCGCCTATGCCATTATGCACCGTCTGCACCATGCGCATACCGACACAGAACTGGACCCGCACTCGCCCAACTTTTCTAACAACATCTTCTCCATGATGCTGCGTACCCGCAACATATATAAAGGCATATTCAAGGGCACCATCCCGGTAGACGATAAGTACACCAAAAACCTGCCCGAATGGACAGCGTTCGACAAGTGGGCTAACTCTACCCTGTCCCGTTTGCTGTGGGCTGCTGCTTATACTGCATTCTTTGTACTGTTCGTCACATCGCCATGGCAATATTTATTGTTACCGGTAGTGCTTGGCATGGGCGCATTTCATGGTGCTATCATCAATTGGTTCGCACATAAATTCGGCTACCGGAATTTCATTCTCAAAAACACGTCAGAAAACTTGCTCTCTATCGATATCCTGATGCTGGGCGAATCTTACCATAACAATCATCACAAACACCCCTCAGCTATTAACTTTGGTGTAAAATGGCACGAGCTCGATCCTGTTTATCCCGTTATACTGTTGTTCAGTAAAATGGGCATAATACAGTTGCCCAGGCCTGCAGTAGTACCACACGTAAACAATAACAGCTTAAATAATCGGTCAATATGAGATCTGTAGTAATGTTCATCTGCCTTTGCCTGGCGCTACCCGCTTTTGCCGCGCCCGACTGGCAACTGAAGAAAGACAAGGACGGCATTAAAATATACGCCGCATCAATTCCTAATTCCAACATAAAGGCTGTAAGGGCAGAAAGCATATTGCATTGCTCCCTTACACAACTCACGGCACTGTTACTGGATACCAAGGCACACGAGCAGTGGGTATACAGCACTAAATCATCGCATCTTATCAAAGCTACCGGCCCTGCCAGCCAGGTATATCAATCCGAAATGAGCATGCCTTGGCCATTGGCCAACAGAGATGCCGTTGTAGCGCTGCAGATAACGCAGGATGCCGGCACTAAAGTATTAACTGTAACCAGCGCTTCCGTGTCCGGCTACATGCCCGCGCAAAAGAGCATTGTGCGCGTTCCCCGCTCTAAAGCAACATGGACGGTAACACCCATGGCCAATAATACGCTGAAGGTAGAGTACATAGCAGAAGCCGACCCCGGTGGCGCCATACCTGCCTGGATAGCCAATATGTTTTGCGACAAAGGCCCGTATGAAACATTTAAGAAACTGGATGCGCTGCTGTCTTCCGGTGCTTACAAGAATGCCCGCTTCGATTTTATAAAAGATTGATAATCCTCCTTTCCTAAAATCCTGCCCATCCTGGTTCAGATATCCTAGCTTACTTGCGTGGGAAACACCACAATTCAGCCTTATGCTCAAATTCAGTTCGGCGGAATTTGCAATCGCTGGGCGTTAGTCTCCCGACTACGCCCCACGCGGAGCCGGTCTCCGACCGGCGGAAAATCTCAGTTCGGCGGAATTTGTAATTCCGTCGCAGGTGTAGGCGATCTCCCGATCGCCGAAATGAATGTGCATATCGCAATCTTGGGTTCAGACAACCACAATCCCTTTGCCTCCTCCAAATAGCTCTTTGCGTACTTTGCGCCTTAGCGTGCTTTGCGTGAAATCACTTAGCGGTCCTTTGCGTAAAACTCAATATCCAACCATAACATTTCCCTATTACCTACCTTCCGTCGAAACAACTAACTTTGCACCTCCAACTGAAAATACTTATTATGAATAACGCATATTTCGATTTTGCAGAACCAAAGAACGAACCGGTACTGAGCTACGGCCCCGGCACCCACGAACGTAAGGAACTGCAAAAAGCGCTGGCTGAAATGAAAAGCCAGAAGCGCGACATCCCGATGTATATCGACGGCGAAGAGATCCGCAACGGCAAGAAGCACGACATCCGCCCTCCGCACGAAACAGGGATTGTTATCGGTCACTACTACGAATCAACTGAAGAACACGTACACCAGGCTATCGACTCAGCACTGGCTGCCCGCGACGCATGGGCTGCTACAAGCTGGGAGCACAGGGCCAATATATTCCTGAAAGCTGCCGACCTGCTGGCTACCAAGTACCGTTTCCGCATGAACGCGGCCACCATGCTGGGCCAGAGCAAGAACGCCTTCCAGGCCGAGATAGACAGCGCATGCGAACTCATCGACTTCCTGCGTTTCAACGTGCATTTCCTCAGCCGTATCTATAAAGAGCAACCGCTTTCTGTTGCGGGCATCAATAACCGCATGGAATACCGCCCGCTTGAAGGTTTTCTGCTGGCAGTAACACCGTTCAACTTTACAGCTATTGGCGGCAACCTGCCTACAGCGCCTGCCATGTGTGGCAACGTGGTGGTTTGGAAACCGGCCAACACCCAGATATACTCTGCAAGCGTATTCATGGAGATACTCATAGAAGCAGGTCTGCCTAAGGGTGTCATCAATCTTATCTACCCTCCGGGTGCTATGGTTGGCGAGGTTTGCTATGCTCACCCCGACTTTGCAGGCATCCACTTCACGGGCTCTACGGGCGTTTTCCAGAGCATGTGGAAGAGCATAGGCCAGAATATAGCCCGCTACAAGTCTTACCCGCGTATCGTTGGTGAAACCGGCGGTAAAGATTTCGTCTTCGCTCATCCTGAGGCCGATGCAGCTGCCGTTGCTACTGCACTTGCCCGTGGCGCATTCGAATTCCAGGGTCAGAAATGCTCTGCAGCTTCCCGCGCTTACCTGCCATCTAACCTGGCTGACGAGATTAAAGAAAAACTGATAGCACAGGTAAAGACGATGAAGATGGGTCCTGTTGATGATTTCACCAACTTCATCAATGCCGTTATCGACGAAAAAGCGTTCAACAGCATTACTAAGTATATAGACAACGTTAAGAACAGCAACGGCGCGGCCAAGATCATCTGCGGTGGTAACTACGACAAATCTAAAGGATGGTTCATAGAGCCTACGATCATAGAAACTACCGATGCTTCTTACGTAACCATGTGCGAAGAGATCTTCGGCCCTGTGCTGACCATCTACACTTACGAAGCCGACCATTGGCAGCAGATGCTCGACGTGGTAGACACTACCTCTCCATATGCGCTTACAGGTTCTATCTTCTCTCAGAACCGTTATGCTATAGAGTATATGACCAAGCGCCTCGTAAACGCCGCCGGCAACTTCTATATCAACGATAAGCCGACCGGCGCAGTAGTAGGCCAGCAGCCATTCGGTGGTGCCCGTGCATCAGGCACCAACGATAAGGCAGGTTCCATCCTCAACCTGTACCGCTGGCTCAGCCCGCGCACAATAAAGGAAACCTACGTGCCGCCAACCGATTACAAATATCCATTCCACCAGGAATAATAAATACCTCTTGCAGCGCCCGCCTTTACAGCGGGCGTTGTATTTTTACAAATACGGCGACGTTACAAACTCGTCCGCGTTTGTAACGCGGATGCAACGGCGCGGCGTTTGTAACGCCCGTTTAAAACATCAAAAAATGAAAATAGACATACACACCCATATAATGCCCGAGAACATACCCAACTGGTTTCAGAAATTCGGGTATGGAGAATTCATTAGGCTGGAACACCACAAGCCTTGCTGTGCACAAATGATAAAGGGCGATAAGGTATTCCGCGAGATAGAGCACAACTGCTGGGATGCCAATGTACGCGTAAAAGAGATGGACATGACCGAAGTAAAGGTGCAGGTATTATCTACCATACCCGTCCTGTTCAACTACTTCGCCAAGCCCGAACATGCATTGGAAACATCGCGCTTCTTCAACGATCACATAGCCCAGTGCGTGTCCGATCATCCTACACGTTTCATGGGCCTGGGCACAGTACCTATGCAGGATGTAGACACGGCCATTAAAGAAATGGAGCGCTGCGTAAAAGAGTTAAAGATGCCGGGCATAGAGATCGGTTCCAACATCAATACCATGAATCTCGGCGACCCATACTTCGAACCATTCTGGAAAGCCGCTGAAGACCTCAATTGCTCCATCTTCGTGCATCCGTGGGAAATGATGGGCGAAAAAGAAATGACCAAATACTGGCTGCCGTGGCTGGTAGGTATGCCTGCCGAAACAAGCCGGGCTATCTGTTCTATGATATTTGCCGGCGTGCTGGAGCGCCACCCAAAACTACGGGTTGCCTTTGCACATGGCGGCGGCAGCTTCCCGCTCACCATTGGCCGCATAGAGCATGGCTTTAATGTGCGCCCCGACCTTTGTGCAATAGACAACCCGCACAACCCGCGCAACTACATCGGTAAATTCTGGATAGACGCCCTGGTGCATGACCCCAAAGCCCTCGACTTCATCATAGACATTATGGGCGGCGACAAAATATGCATGGGCAGCGATTATCCCTTCCCCCTCGGCGAACATCACCCGGGCAAGCTGATAGAAAGCATGGATTACACAAAAGAGCTGAAGGAACAACTACTATATAAAAATGCTATGGCCTGGATGGGCAAGTAATAACCTTAGGTTATACCAAATAAACATCAAAAATCCGGATGATACGGGTGGGTTACATCTCCCTCTCCTTTGTAGAGGGTCGGGGTGAGGGTTAACAAAAATGTGCAGCATTTTTAATGCCTAATGGGTATTACATCCTATAAATCAGAAAGCAGACGCTCAGGTCTGCTTTCTGATTTATTACTCTTTTTGACCCGCTGAAATATTACACCGCAGCTCATTCTGCACTTCTCTTCCCTCCAAACAAATAGCCGAAGCTAACTCCGTAATTCATACTTTTTGCAACGTTATCCGCATCGCCTCCAGGCTGCAAATTTGCCAGTCCTTTCTGAAAGTGCGCCCTGATGAACAAGCCCATACTCAGTTCATAACCAACATAACCTCCTAAGCCATAATCTGTTTTGCGCGTATCGTCCTGGTAACGCGTATCACCTATATTTACTTGCCGGGTCTCGCTTATTCCACTACCTGTTTCCTTTATCTTTCCACTCAAATTCCAACCTATATATGGTCCAACGCCCGCAAAAAAACGGTCGTCTCCTTGTTCACCAGATCTCCAGATTATACTAACAGGCACCTCCAACGTGTTTAAGGTCATTTTCTGCGTAGCTATTACATTGCTCAGCTGATAACCATTAGCAACATATAACAAACTGCCTTGTATCCCGAATCCTCCGCTGATTGTCAGGTCTGCTGTAGCTCCGACGCGCCCGCCGAATACAGATTTCGCGTTTACGTTATCGCCATTCAGCTTACCCGGATAGTTGGAGAATAATATCCCGGCCTCCGGCCCTACACGAAATTGACCAAAAGCGGCTCCGAACGTCAGCAGGCATATTGAAGTAAATATTCCTTTTTTCATCTGTGGGATTTTGTTTTACCAGCAAACCACAAAAACATTGCCAAATATTAGTTGATCACAAAGATTGACCACGGTTAGTATTTTCCGGAATACTATTGTAAAGGCACAAAATGGTACACTTTTTCTTTCGATAACGCCATATTTGCTACGGTTCGGCGGGTACGGACTCGCAATGAATCACCGCTAACTACACACGTAAAGAACTCTTCGAACACTGGTATATTTCTGGCCTTTGTAAAATTTACAACACTATCGTTCATCATGTGCATATCAGTTATCCTCACCTGGGCGTCAATTGTGCCTCCATTCGTTTGTGCTTTATGGCGCAACATAGTTTCTGCTAATACCTTTTCAAACTCGGCCCTATGGATCGTGCCTATATATTGTACTTCGCTATCGCTGAAGAAACGAAGAATACGCACGTCTGTACTTATATCCCCATTTTTAGCAATACTATCCTCATGCCCGGGTCGGTAGTCCTTACTGATATAGCCCTCTTCCCGCATTGACTGTATCATAGACAGTTGCATTTCCCGGCCGTTGGGTATCTCTGCTATAGTATCAATACCATTATCGTAGATGTAATAACCGTCTGTTCGCGGATGTTTATTTCGTACAGCCTCATTTTCATTAGCAAGAAGAAGCATCATACAAAGAGAGATGATGAAGCGAATCATAGCATAAGTATTGTCTGGGCAATAAATATCGCTAAAATATGTTCACGATGATAATATGCATTGATCATCCACCCACCGGCAACGACATGATAAACGTCGTACCCTCACCGGGTTTACTCACCGCCGATATCACGCCTTTATGCTGCTCCACTATCTTCTTACAGATCGACAGACCTATACCTGTACCTTCAAATTTCTCTGCGCTGTTCAGCCTTTTGAACAGCGTAAAAATATCATCGGCATACTTCTGCTCAAAGCCTATCCCGTTGTCTTTCACATATATGGTGTGGTAATCCACTTCAAATAATGCCTGTTTCAGATTGCCATGTTGAGCACCTCTCGTGCGCTCTGAGTAGATGTGTATTTGTGGTGCCTGATCCTCCTTCGAAAATTTAAGCGCATTCATGATCAGGTTCTGAAACACCTGCCTGAACTGCCCAGGCACTATCCTCAACGTAGGTAAAGAATCTACCTGCACCACGGCACGCTTCTGCTCAATAGATATCTCCAGGTCCGACATTATATTACTCAGCAGATCATTCAAAGAAGTATCCTCATATACATCTTCATCCGTTGCCGACCGGGAGAACAGCAGTATATTCTTTATCAGCATGCGCATACGTTCTGCTGCCTTTGTTATCCGCGTAATATAGTCTTTCGATTCTTCATCCAGGGATTGTCCGTTACGCAGTGCAAACCGGTCGCTGAATAATATGATCTTCCTCAACGGCTCCTGCAGATCATGACTGGCAACATAGGCAAAACGCTCCAGCTCTTCATTAGTTGCCTTTAATCTATTGATATTTTCCATCAACTGCAGGTTCAGCGTCCGCACCTTCGCTTCCGATGCCCTGCGTTCCCTTATCTCTTCCTCCAGTCTTTTATTAGCAGCGGCCATCTTCTGGTCCTGCGCTCTAAGCTGGTGATTCTTCCGGTAAAGGTCTACAAACACCGCAACCTTAGCCCGCATCAGCTCAGGGTTTATGGGCTTGTATATATAGTCCACTCCCCCCATTTTGTATCCCTTAAAAGCACTGTCCTCACCATGATCATTGGCTGTAACAAAAATGATGGGGATATGCCTCAGCTTCTCCCGCTCATAGATCAGCGTAGCCGTCTCAAACCCATTCAGGTCAGGCATCTGCACATCCATCAGTATCAGCGTAAAGTCATCCTCTTTTAGCAGGATGCGTAGTGCGGCGCGCCCGGAATTAGCCGTACGTATCACATAACCATCCTGCTCCAGTATGGTCTCTATAGAAAACAGGTTATCCTCCCTGTCATCAACTATCAGCAGCTTGATGTCAGACTTAACAGTATTCCCTGCCACCTTTCGCTCCGTACCATCTATTTTATAATCTTCCACTCCAGCCTATTTTACAACTATTAACCTGCTCCTCACAATCACTCACTTCCGACTTACCACTTACACTTAACACTTACACTTACCACTTATAACATACCACTTACGACTTATGACTTACCACTTACCACTTACCACTTACGACTCACTTATACAACCACACCCTCATCAGCGATAACAACTGATCTATCTTCACCGGTTTGGTTATATAGTCCGATGCACCTGCCTCTATACATTTCTCACGGTCGCCTTTCATCGCCTTGGCCGTCACGGCTATTATTGGCAGCTTACTGTTCTTATGCTCGCGCCTTATCTTCTGCGTTGTCTCATAGCCATCCATTTCCGGCATCATAATGTCCATCAGCACCATGTCTATGTCGTTGGTCTCGTTCAGTATGTTTATTGCATCCTGGCCGCTCTCTGCCGTTATGGTATTAATACCGTAGCGCTCAAACGCAGTGGTCAGCGCAAACAGGTTACGTACATCATCATCCACTATCAGCACCTTCTTGCTCGCCAGCACGTCTTCCTTCAGGCGCAGGTTTTCCAATATCCTGCGCTTCTCAGGCAACAGGTCTTTATTGTTGATGTGCATATGCATCACCACTTCCTCCAGTAGCAGTTCCAGCGAGTTCACATTCTTCAGCAATACCCTGTTAGCAAACTGTTTCAGTTGCGTTCTTTCTTTAGGAGAAAAATCTTTGGCCGAATAAACGATCACCGGCATTATCTGGGATTTCTTTACCGTATTGATCTCCATCACAAAGTCTATACCCGCTATATCAGGCAACATGTAATCCACTATTACGCAGTCATACACATTTTCCTTTATCATGTCCAGTGCCTGCTTGCCATTCGTAGCTATCGAAATATCTATCAGTTCACCATTATCCAGCATCTTCACTACCTGAGAACAATCTATCTCGTTATCTTCCACTACAAGTAGCCGCTTGGCACCTGCACTGTTGAAGGTTACTATATCATCAAAAAGCACAGACAGCGCCTCATTCTTCAGCGGCTTCTGGTGAAAACTTCTTGCCCCGCGTTTCATGGCCAGTATCCTGTTCTCCTCGCCCGATATCAGGTGCACCGGTATGTGTCTGAAGTTCATATCGTTCTTAAACAGGTCGAGTATTTTCCAGCCACTGGCATCGGGCAATTTCACATCAAGCGTTACCGCCGCCGGCGTATACTTGTTAGCCAGGTCAAACACTTCACCGAAGTTGGTTGCCACTATGGCCTTCAGCCCGCTCTCATGTGCCTTATCTATCATTATCTTGGCAAAGCGGATATCATCTTCCACCACCATCACTACCTTGTCGCCCGATGTGATGTTGTTCCTGTCATCACCCGTCTGGTTAATGATCTCGTTCACACCCTCCATATCGCGCTCAGGCAACTTAGCTACAGGTATGGTCTGGTAGGCAAGCTTCTCTTCATTCTGCGCCAGTTCATACTCCTTCAGCGCTATAGCTCCCTGCTTTTCTTTCTTCAGCAAGGTTGGGTTATAATCTATTGGCAGATACAGGGTAAATGTACTGCCCCTGCCCACTTCGCTCTCCAGTTCTATTGTACCACCCAGCAGGTCGGCAAGACCACGACTGATAGATAACCCCAGGCCGGTACCACCATACTTACGGCTGGTAGAACCTTCTGCCTGCTGGAAGGCTTCGAAGATGATGTTTTGCTTATCCTTCAATATACCTATACCGGTATCTGTTATCTCGAAGGCCACCACCTTGCGCGCCTGCTCCAGGCTTGGTGTGCCCATGCGCCACTTCCTGTCAGCTTCGTAGATACGCAGCTTCACTTCACCCTTTTCGGTAAACTTAAATGCGTTCGACAACAGGTTCTTCAATATCTGGTTCAGTCGCTGTATATCGGTCTCTATCACTTCCGGCAATTGCGGATCCTTCTCTATAATAAACTTCAGGTTCTTGCTTTCAGATACATGCTTGAAAGTGGTCTCCACGAACATGGTTATCTCGTTCAGCCTTACGTTGATGAAGTCGGCAGAGATGTAGCCCGATTCTATCTTCGACAGGTCAAGTATATCATTGATCAGCTGTATCAGGTCATCGCCACAGCTATGTATCGTCTTCGCAAAGCGCACCTGCTTTTCGGTAAGGTTGCCTTCCTGGTTCTCAAACAGCTGCTGCGCCAGTATCAGCAACGAATTAAGCGGCGTACGCAGCTCGTGCGACATATTGGCCAAAAACTCCGATTTGTATTTCGATGTCAGTGTCAGCTGCTCCGCCTTTTCCTCCAGCGATCGCCTTGCCTCTTCCACTTCTTTGTTCTTGGCTTCCACCTCTTCCTTCTGCTTCACCAGCAGGTGGGCTTTATCCTGCAGTTCTTCGTTCGTACGCTTCAGCTCATCTGCCAGCGATGTCGATTGTTCCAGCAGGTGCTCCGTACGGCTATTGGTCTCAATGGTGTTCAGTACTATACCAATACTCTCCGTCAGCTGCCCAAGGAAGTCCTGGTGCGTTTCGTTAAATGTCTCGAACGATGCCAGTTCTATAACCGCCTTTATCTCTTTTTCAAACAATACCGGCAGGATGATCAGGTTCAGCGGAGTAGCCTCACCCAGGCCCGATGCTATCTTCACATAGCCCTGCGGCACATTGGTCAGCAATATCTTTTCTTTCTCTATGGCCACCTGTCCTACCAGGCCTTCACCCAGCTTAAATTCTTTCTTTATGTTCAGTTCATCCTTATAGGCATATGCAGCAAACAGCTTCAATGTGCTGCTGTCAAAGGTTTCTCCCTGCTCCATTATATAGAACATACCATGCTGCGCATTCACCACCTGCGCCAGTTCCGACAATATGCGCCGGGTCACCGTATTCAGGTCTTTCTGCCCCTGCAGCATTTGCGTAAACTTCGCCAGGTTCGATTTCAGCCAGTCCTGCTCCTGGTTCAGCAAAGTCGTTTCTTTCAGGTTGGCGATCATCTGGTTGATCGTATCCTTCAGTTCTTCCACCTCACCCTGTGCCTCCACGCGTATCATACGCGTAAGGTCACCCTTTGTTACCGCCGATGCCACTTCCGATATCGCACGCACCTGCGTTGTCAGGTTCTCTGCCAGCTGGTTCACATTCTCCGTCAGGTTCTTCCATATGCCCGATGCACCCGGCACATTGGCCTGGCCACCCAGTCGGCCATCTACACCCACCTCACGGGCCACCGTCGTTACCTGGTCGGCAAACACCGCCAGGGTGTCTATCATTTCATTAATAGTATCTGTCAGCTGCGCTACCTCACCACGAGAACTGATGGAGAGTTTCTGCTTCAGGTTACCGGTAGCCACAGAGGTTACCACCTTGGCTATACCACGCACCTGGCTGGTCAGGTTGCTGGCCATCATGTTCACACTGTCGGTAAGGTCCTTCCACGTACCGGCCACACCCTTCACTTCCGCCTGGCCGCCCAGTTTACCTTCCGTGCCCACTTCACGCGCCACACGCGTCACCTCGAAGGCAAATGAGTTCAGCTGATCCACCATCGTATTGATGGTATTCTTCAGGTCAAATATCTCACCCTTTACATCTATCGTTACTTTCTTGGAAAGGTCACCACTCGCCACCGCTTTTGTCACTTCGGCAATGTTACGCACCTGGCTTGTCAGGTTACCCGTCATCTGGTTTACACTATCGGTAAGGTCCTTCCAGGTACCAGCCACACCCGGCACAAACGCCTGTCCGCCCAGTTTACCATCCGTACCCACCTCACGCGCCACACGCGTCACTTCACTCGCAAAGGCCCTCAGCTGATCCACCATCGTATTCAGCGTTTCTTTCAACTGCAATATCTCGCCGCGCACATCCACGGTTATCTTACGGCTCATATCTCCATTAGCCACCGCAATGGCCACATCGGCAATGTTACGCACCTGGTCGGTCAGGTTACCCGCCATCTGGTTCACACTGTCGGTAAGGTCTTTCCACGTACCGGCCACACCCGGCACGTGCGCCTGTCCACCCAGCTTACCATCCGTACCCACCTCACGCGCCACACGCGTCACTTCACTCGCAAAGGCCCTCAGCTGCTCCACCATCGTGTTGATCGTATTCTTCAGCTCCAGTATCTCACCCTTCACATCCACCTCTATCTTGCGGCTAAGGTCACCATTGGCCACCGCCGTTGTTACCTCGGCAATGTTACGTACCTGGCCCGTCAGGTTACCGGCCATAATGTTCACACTATCCGTAAGGTCTTTCCAGGTACCACCAACGCCTGGCACATCGGCCTGGCCGCCCAGCTTACCTTCAGAGCCCACTTCACGTGCCACACGAGTCACCTCGCTGCCAAACGAGTTCAGCTGGTCCACCATCGTGTTGATCGTATTCTTCAGCTCCAGTATCTCGC